>NZ_PREZ01000004.1 GCF_002926065.1 Jeotgalibacillus proteolyticus
AGCCATCGGCCATTTCCTTAGAAAGGAGGTGATCCAGCCGCACCTTCCGATACGGCTACCTTGTTACGACTTCACCCCAATCATCTGTCCCACCTTAGGCGGCTGGCTCCATAAAGGTTACCTCACCGACTTCGGGTGTTACAAACTCTCGTGGTGTGACGGGCGGTGTGTACAAGGCCCGGGAACGTATTCACCGCGGCATGCTGATCCGCGATTACTAGCGATTCCAGCTTCATGTAGGCGAGTTGCAGCCTACAATCCGAACTGAGAACGATTTTATGGGATTAGCTCCACCTCGCGGTCTCGCTGCCCTTTGTATCGTCCATTGTAGCACGTGTGTAGCCCAGGTCATAAGGGGCATGATGATTTGACGTCATCCCCACCTTCCTCCGGTTTGTCACCGGCAGTCACCTTAGAGTGCCCAACTGAATGCTGGCAACTAAGATCAAGGGTTGCGCTCGTTGCGGGACTTAACCCAACATCTCACGACACGAGCTGACGACAACCATGCACCACCTGTCACCACTGTCCCCGAAGGGAAAAGTCTATCTCTAGACCGGGCAGTGGGATGTCAAGACCTGGTAAGGTTCTTCGCGTTGCTTCGAATTAAACCACATGCTCCACCGCTTGTGCGGGCCCCCGTCAATTCCTTTGAGTTTCAGCCTTGCGGCCGTACTCCCCAGGCGGAGTGCTTAATGCGTTAGCTGCAGCACTGAGGGGCGGAAACCCCCCAACACTTAGCACTCATCGTTTACGGCGTGGACTACCAGGGTATCTAATCCTGTTTGCTCCCCACGCTTTCGCGCCTCAGTGTCAGTTACAGGCCAGAAAGTCGCCTTCGCCACTGGTGTTCCTCCACATATCTACGCATTTCACCGCTACACGTGGAATTCCACTTTCCTCTCCTGCACTCAAGTTCCCCAGTTTCCAATGACCCTCCCCGGTTGAGCCGGGGGCTTTCACATCAGACTTAAGGAACCACCTGCGCGCGCTTTACGCCCAATAATTCCGGACAACGCTTGCCACCTACGTATTACCGCGGCTGCTGGCACGTAGTTAGCCGTGGCTTTCTGGTTAGGTACCGTCAAGGTACGAGCAGTTACTCTCGTACGTGTTCTTCCCTAACAACAGAGTTTTACGATCCGAAAACCTTCTTCACTCACGCGGCGTTGCTCCGTCAGACTTTCGTCCATTGCGGAAGATTCCCTACTGCTGCCTCCCGTAGGAGTCTGGGCCGTGTCTCAGTCCCAGTGTGGCCGATCACCCTCTCAGGTCGGCTACGCATCGTCGCCTTGGTGAGCCGTTACCTCACCAACTAGCTAATGCGCCGCGGGCTCATCCGTAAGTGATAGCCGAAACCATCTTTCAGCCGGCTCTCAGGAGAGAGCCGGAATTATCCGGTATTAGCCCCGGTTTCCCGGAGTTATCCCAGTCTTACGGGCAGATTGCCCACGTGTTACTCACCCGTCCGCCGCTAATCGTTTGGAGCAAGCTCCAAACGATCCGCTCGACTTGCATGTATTAGGCACGCCGCCAGCGTTCGTCCTGAGCCAGGATCAAACTCTCCGTAAAGTGTTTGAAAAGCTCATTTGTTTCATTTAAATCAAGAATTAACGTTGACGTTTTTGGTTGTTTAGTTTTCAAGGTTCAAGGTGTTTTTATTGCCGCTTCGTTGTTGAGGCGACTTTATTATCATACATCCTGCAGGGCGTTATGTCAACACTTTTTTTGCTGTGTTTTCAATTACTGAAGTTGCTCAGCTCCCTTAAGGACGATTAATAATATACCACGGATAAAAATATAACGCAATAACATTTCATTATTTTTTTGGAAGAATCCTATTTTCTTTTCGAGTATTTTACTAGAAGCCCCCGAATAGAAGCTCCCCAGGCTTTATTGCCATCAAGAATAAAAAGTGAGAGTCCTAAAATTACAATACTTCCGCCTAACACCTGCGTCAGCCTTACCCCTTCACTTAAGATGAAAAAAGCCATGATGGTAGCTCCAATCGGTTCAAAAAGAATAGCCATGGAAATAACAGTTGTAGAGACCCACTTTAATGACCAGTTAAATAATGAATGTCCAAGCAAAGTCGGCAGGATCGCCAAAAGCAAAAAATAAACCCATTCTTCCTGAGGGTAAGGTCCGAATGATTCTCCTTTAAAAAGGGTATATAAAAATAATATTACCGCACTGATGCTATAAAGAATAAAGGTGTAAGTTACAATGGAGAGACGCTTTCTGACATCCTGACCAAATAACAAGTAAGCCGTGACTAATGCACATGCAATCAAAGCAAGAATATCACCGTAAAGTGCGGAACCGCTAATTCTGAAATCTCCCCAGCTAATAATTACGCTTCCTGCAATCGCAATTACTGCAGAAATAATTGTAAGAGGAGCAAAGCGTTCCTTAAAAAAGAAATAAGCTCCTGCAAAAGCAAAGATCGGCTGCATCGTTACTAATACAGTAGAGCTTGCTACAGATGTATATTGAAGAGACTCAAACCATAAAATAAAATGAAAAGCTAAAAAAATTCCTGCAACACCTGAAAATAGCCAATCCCGTTTTGTTAGCTTCGCAACTTCTTTCCTATAGGAAAGAAAAAAAACCGGCGCCATAAGCAACGCACTGAAAAACATCCGGTAAAATGCGAGAGCACCGGGTTCTGCGTCTGAAAGTTTCACAAGAATAGCAGAGAATGAAACGGTTAAGATCCCTATTAATATTGCCAGATAAGCAGTTCGTTTTGGAGATTGCATGAGAAGGACTCCTTTGGCCGGACATAAATTAAAACTTTAATTTAATCTTCATATACTTAGATGGAAAGGAGAAGCAGATATGTTTTTGATTGATGAGATTGTTTTCATTAAATTAGGACTGACAGCTTTACTCGGACTCGTCATCGGCATTGAACGCGAATTAAAACGAAAGCCTGTTGGATTAAAAACAAGTCTAGTGATATCGATCGTAAGCTGTCTGTTAACGATTGTATCCATTGAATCTGCTTATTCCTTCCCCGGTGATGATTCAGTGAATATCACAATGGACCCCTTAAGACTAGCTGCACAAATCGTATCCGGAATTGGATTTTTAGGAGCAGGCGTTATTCTGCATCGTGGGAATGATACAATATCCGGTTTGACAACTGCAGCAATCATTTGGGGTGCAGCCGGTATCGGAATTGCTGTTGGGGCAGGCTTTTTTGTAGAAGCAATTCTCGGCGTTATCCTACTGATCATAAGTGTTGAGATCCTGCCAGTGCTTTTAATGTGGATCGGTCCCATGAGGCTGAGGGAAAAAGATATGTATTTAAAGATTACTGTACAGGATGCCAATTATGTAGGTACTGTCGTTAAGAAGCTGGAACAGGATGGAATTAAGGTTGATAAAATGCGCTTAAGGGACATGAAAAGTAAAGAACATATGATAGAGCTGCACACATCTGTTCATCTTAGAAGACTCGAAACAGACATTTATCTTTTTATTTCTAAACTACCCGGTGTAACAGGAGTAGAAATCGAAAGCCGTTAACTAATTTTTACGCATTATAAAGATTATAACGCTGAATCTATTAATGAGAAAAGAACTTTATTTTCCTTAATACCAGGCCCCACACGCAGAACTGTGTAATGGTGCCTGGTATTTTTAATGGATTATCAGCCCTTGAAAATCAGATGCCGCAGCATACCCTAATAATTGCCTCCACCTTCCTAAAAAGGGAGTTTAATTCCGTTAATTAGGAGGATTTTTGAAGTTGCGTGATATAATAAACCTATAAAACTGTAAAGGGGATGCGAAATGAGGTTTAATTTATTTATTGCCTTATGGCTTCTAACCCTGCTGATTCTTACCAGCTGTTCGGATCTGGAAGAAAAGCCTGCTGCTGTTAATCATGAAACTCGCGTGCTTACTACTTCCACAAAAGATAACACAGCTTCCTGGATTACACAGGAATCGACCATTTCGATTGGAGCGATTGGCGATGTACTGCTGCATGACAGAGTATATGAGCTGGCGAAAACAGCTCCCGGAACTTATGATTTTGACATTTTCTTTGAACAAGTTAAACCCTTACTATCCGCTCCTGATTTTTTAATGGCCAATCAGGAATCAATACCCGGCGGCATAGAATTTGGTTTATCCTCTTATCCTGCCTTTAACAGTCCACAGGAAATTATTCATACATTAAAAGATGCAGGCGTGGATATGATCATCGCTGCGAACAATCATACAATTGACCGGGGCATCCCTCCTCTTATAAATGCCCTTGATCTTTATGATGAACTTGAACTTCCATATGCAGGAGCTTTCAAGAATGCAGATGATCGGAATGATCATCGTATTATCGAGATTGAAGGAATAGATATCGGTGTACTCTCCTATACCTTCAGCACAAATGGAATCCCTATCCCTTTTGGCTTTGAGGATTCGGTAGCGTTAATCGAAGAGGAGCGTGTGATAGAAGAAGTTCGTACGATTCGGGAAATGGCTGATGTTGTCGTGGTTCATATGCATTGGGGAAACGAGTACGAACGATTGCCAAATGATTATCAGACCTCCTGGGCCCAAAAGCTTGCTGATGAACAGGTAGATATCATTTTTGGCCATCACCCTCACGTTTTACAGCCAATCGATCAATTAAAACAGCCTGATGCTGAGGATACTATAGTCTTTTATTCTCTCGGAAACTTTTATTCAGGACAGAATTTTAATTATACAGATGTAGGAGGAGTAGCTTCCGTAGAGGTTACAAAAACACTAAGTGCAGACAAAGTCAGAATTTCATTGAGCAATCCAGTTATTGAGCCGACTCAGGTAATTCGGGGATCTAATTCGGAGTATATCGTTGTCCCAATGAAAGACGCGGCACCCCCTTCTATTGCAGGAGAAACCTATGAAGAAACAGTGGAGCATGTATCGCAGTGGCTTCGCTAATTGATTGACCCGAAACATAAAAAATCCTTTAACCGCATTGGTTAAAGGATTTTTAAAATGGAGCTAAGGGGATTCGAACCCCTGACCTCTTCGCTGCCAGCGAAGCATTCTCCCGCTGAACTATAGCCCCGTTATGTAAATAACCTAAGAGAAGAATAACACTTAAGTTTTGTAAGACAAATATTATTATATAATTTTTCTAAAGAGATAACAAGGGATTTTTTGCAGAACTTAACTCTTATCCTCTATATAAAAATTTGAAAGATACAACACTCAGGCTAACGGAATGGAATTTTTTCCGTAAAATGGTTAACACTAATGCTGAGGTGATGAAATGAGCTGGGCAAAGCTTTGGCGTATACCAAGATGGCTGTATTTAATTCTTGTTATAAGTTTGTTTGTAGGGTTATTTGGACTACTCATCCATTTTATAGAACCGAACACATTTCCGACTATCGGCGACGGTGCCTGGTGGGTGCTGATTACCATTTCAACCGTTGGCTTTGGTGACTATGCTCCATCAAGCACTGGCGGACGATGGCTTACGGTAGTGATCATTCTACTTGGTGCCGGTTTAATTTCGAGTTATTTCTTTACCATTGCAAGTTCTGCTTTTACAAAACAGCAGGCAATTCTCGAAGGCAGATCTGTTTATCACGGACGAAATCATCTGATTATAATTGGCTGGAATTCAAGGACTTCCTGGTTGCTTGAACACCATAAAGAAGAGCACATTGTTTTAATTGATGAATCATTGACTCAGCATCCAATGATGGAATATTCCATTTGCCAATTTATAAAGGGGAAATCATATTACTTTGATACATTGAAGAAAGCTTCTGTCCCCACAGCAAAGGCAGTCATTATTACAGCAAACCAGCATGTTGATGAGGAAACAGCAGACGCCCAATCGATTTTAACGCTGCTGATGATCCGTCGGCTGCACCCTACTATTCCCTGCATTGTTGAGCTCCTGACACATGAGCAGGTGGATTCTGCTAAAAAGGCTGGAGCTTCAACAATTATTGAATCAAACGCAACGGTAGGGCGTGCTATAACCGAATCATTGGATCAATTAACCTGAACAGCCAGTTCTGCACGTTTAATAATCGTAATCCCCAGCTTTTCATATTCTTCGGGAATTTCTTCTGTATCTGAATCCTTTGGAGATTGAAACTGGTTAAAGGAAGCTGAAATATTTCCTATTTCCCCATCTTTATCGACTCCATCCTCATATTGATGGCCAAGTAAGAACGGCGTACCAAGCTTTACCTCCACTCCTTCACGGTCAAGCTCGCCTTCAGTTGCAGTAAACGGCAAACGGATATAATAATAGCAGCCTTCCTTTGATAAGGGGTAATCAAAATAGCCATGATCATATTCCCACCCCCCGCCAATAGAAAATCCGATTGGCTTTAAGGCTGTTTCCAATTTATACAGTGTTGTTTGGTATCCATTTAAAGATGAATCGATTTGAATCATCATGCTTCACCATCCTTTTTCTTTAGCTTTTCCGATATTAGGACAGGTATGCAAATAAAAAAGTGAGTAAAAGCAGCTGCTTTTACTCACTGAAAGTAATTGATTATTTTAAACGCTTTTCAAGCTCAGCTTTCTTTTCTTCAAATCCCGGCTTGCCTAATAAAGCAAACATATTTACTTTGTATGCCTCTACTCCAGGCTGATCAAACGGATTAACCCCTAAGAGATAGCCGCTCATCGCACAGGCTTTTTCAAAGAAATACACAAGATAGCCGAATGTATAAGCATCCATTTCAGGAATTTCCACAACCAGGTTCGGTACACCGCCATCGTTATGGGCAAGGAGTGTTCCCTGGAATGCTTTATTATTAACAAAATCAACCGTTTCGCCAGCTAAATAGTTCAAGCCATCCAAATCACTTGATGCTTCCTCGATCGTTAGTTCATGACGCGCTTTTCCAACTCTGACAACCGTTTCAAATAAATCACGGCGTCCTTCCTGCACATACTGGCCCAATGAGTGAAGATCAGTTGAGAAGTTAGCAGATGCAGGGAAAATCCCTTTTAAGTCTTTCCCTTCACTTTCTCCAAACAGCTGCTTCCACCATTCATTAAAATATTGAAGTCCAGGCTCATAATTAATCAGCATTTCGATTGTTTTTCCTTTATTGTAAAGGACATTTCTGATTGCAGCGTACTGGTAAGCTTCATTTTGTTTTAATTCAGAAGAGCTATAGGCATCACGCGCATCAGCAGCACCTTTCATCATCGCTTCAATATCAACACCGCTTACAGCGATCGGCAGTAAACCTACTGCTGTTAAAACAGAATAGCGGCCTCCAACATCATCAGGTACAACAAATGTTTCAAAGCCTTCTTCGTCTGCAAGTGTTTTTAAAGCACCTTTTGATTTATCAGTGGTTGCATAAATGCGGCCTTTCGCTTCTTCTGCTCCATATTTTTCTTCAAGAAGCTTGCGGAAGATACGGAATGCAATAGCTGGTTCAGTTGTTGTGCCGGATTTTGAAATAACATTGATTGAAAAATCTTTTCCTACAAGCAGGTCCATAACATCCCGCATATACGTGGAGCTGATATTGTTACCAATAAAAATAACCTGCGGGGTATTTCGCTGCTCTTTTGTGAGCGCATTATAGAAGCTGTGATTCAGCATTTCAATTGCAGCACGCGCACCAAGGTAAGAGCCGCCAATTCCTACAACTAAAAGTACGTCAGAATCTTTTTTAATTTTTTCAGCTGACTGCTGAATGCGTGAAAACTCTTCACGATCATAATTCACAGGTAGATCAATCCATCCCAGGTAGTCACTTCCTGCTCCGGTTCCTTCATGGAGCGAATGATGAGCCTGTTTCACTGTGTCCTGCAGATAGTTCAGTTCATGTTCTCCAAAAAAGTCCAGAGCATTTGAATAGTCAAAACGAATATGTGTCATGTCGTTTTCCTCCGTTAAATGTATTTCCCTCTTTCACTTTAACGAATGTGCCGGCTATAATCAAGAAAGTCTCTGTGCTGAAAACGGATACAATTGTAAAGATGTATAAAAACTGCCGGACACTCTTTGCCCGACAGCCAACTATTTATAGAGAAGCTGTCAAAATTGAAGTTACATCTTCTCGTTGAAGCGGTTTAAAGTTGCCAAATTGACCATTAATCATTGCTTTATCAGCCATAATTTCAATTTTCTCATCAGAGATGTCATAGTCAGCCAGGGTTGATGGCGCCCCGATGCTTGTCCAGAAATCACGAAGACGTTCGATTCCTTCAAGCCCGATCTCTTTATCTGTTTTACCTTCAGGATCCACCTCAAATACACGAACGGCCATTTGCTTGAATCTTCCTTCGTTCACCTCAAGGTTGTGCTTCATCCAATTCGGGAACAAAATGGCCAGACCCCCTGCATGCGGGATGTCATACACTGCTGAAACAGCATGCTCAATATTATGGGATGCCCAATCTCCACGGTAGCCCATTTGGAGCATTCCGTTTAAAGCAAGAGTGCCGCTGTAGAGAATTGTTTCACGCAGCTCATAATTTTCAAGGTCCTCGACGAGTTTTGGAGCCGTTTCAATAACAGTTTTAAGGACACTTTCAATTAGCCGGTCCTGCACAGGAGTGTTCGATGTATTGTGGTAATACTGTTCAAATAAATGGGACATCATATCAACGATGCCGTAAATGGTTTGATCCTTTGGAACCGTGAAGGTATTTTGAGGATCCAAAATGGAGAACTTAGGGAATGTTACTGCGCTTCCCCATCCGTATTTCTCCTGTGTGTCAAGATTTGTTATTACAGAGCCTGCATTCATCTCAGAGCCGGTTGCAGCGAGTGTCAAAACCGTTCCAAAAGGCAATGCCTCGTTAGCTGGTGCTTTTTTTGTTACAAGATCCCATGCTTCTCCGTCATATTTTGCTCCTGCTGCTATAAGCTTAGTGCAGTCAATCACACTTCCACCGCCAACAGCTAAAATAAAATCGATATTTTCTTCTTTACAAATTTGAATTCCTTTTTCAGCCGTTGTTAAACGCGGATTGGGCTCTACGCCTGAGAGCTCTGAAATGGATATGCCAATTTCTTTTAAAGCTGCCATTACCTTATCGTATAAACCATTCTTTTTTATGCTTCCTCCACCGTAAACAACAAGTACGTTTTTACCGTATTGAGGAATTTCATGCTGTAATTGTTCAAGCTGATCCTTGCCGAAAATTAATTTCGTTGGATTATAAAAAGTAAACTTTTCCATTCATTTCAGCCTCCTTATGATTCTTTTTCATTATGGTTGAAGAGGTATTTGTTTGCAAAAAAAATGCTCATTTCAAGCTATTCCTAGAGGGAAATTCTCCGTATAAATTTCTGTTCGAACAACATACTAATACTGATTTTATCTTATAAAGAAGGAGGGGAAGATTGTGAGCGGAATTCAGCGTACTGCTTTAGTTTTCACAATTATTGGTGCACTAAATTGGGGACTCATCGGCTTCTTCCAATTTGATTTAGTAGCTGCTATTTTTGGCGGCCAAGATGCGGCATTATCACGTCTAATTTATGGATTAGTTGGAATCGCCGGTTTAATTAATCTTGGTTTGCTGTTTAAGCCATCCGAAGAAGTTAGTCGCACTAAGGAAAGAGATATCGATCCTGCGCCTATAAGCTAAAAAAAAAGGACTGGCAGTCGCCAGTCCTTTCTTTGTATCCTCAAACATTTCCTTTTATACCCAGCCTCTAAACTTGGAGGCTTCAGCAGATTTTCTGGCGCCAACCATATAGGCGGCCAGTCTCATATTAACTTTTCTGCTATGGGCCAGGTCATACACCTGATTGAAGGCAGAGACAATTTTCTTCTCAAGCTTTTCATTTACTTCTTCTTCTGTCCAGTAGTAGCCCTGGTTATTCTGTACCCACTCAAAGTAGGAAACCGTTACCCCGCCTGCACTTGCCAGAACATCAGGAACAAGGAGAATATCCCTTTCGTTCAGCCGCTTAGTCGCTTCAAGGGTAGTCGGACCATTGGCTGCTTCTACAATGATGGAAGCGTTAATGCGGTCAACATTCTGTGCGGTAATTTGATTGGAAACAGCAGCAGGAACAAGTATATCGCATTCAATTTCAAGCAGTTCACTGTTTGTCAGTGTATTTTCAAAAAGCGTCGTAACCGTTCCAAAGCTGTCACGGCGATCTAATAAATAATCGATATCCAGGCCATTCGGATCGTGAATAGCACCATGTGCATCGGAAATAGCAATAACCTTAGCCCCTGCATCATGCATGAATTTTGCTAAGAAGCTTCCGGCATTGCCGAATCCCTGAACGACTACACGTGCGCCCTGAATAGAAATTCCCCGTTTTTTTGCTGCTTGCTCAATACAAATTGTTACACCTTGAGCAGTGGCTTTTTCCCGTCCCTGCGAACCGCCAAGTACGATTGGCTTTCCAGTAATAAAGCCAGGAGAATTAAATTCGTCAATTCGGCTGTACTCATCCATCATCCAAGCCATAATTTGCGAGTTTGTATACACATCAGGTGCCGGGATATCCTTTGTAGGTCCTACAATTTGACTGATCGCCCTAACATAAGCTCTGCTTAACCGTTCAAGCTCTCCCATTGACATGGTACGAGGATCACAAATAATTCCACCTTTTCCTCCACCATAAGGTAAATCCACAATGCCGCACTTTAATGTCATCCACATGGATAATGCTTTTACTTCTTCTTCGTCTACATCAGGATGGAAGCGAACTCCTCCTTTTGTAGGTCCAACAGAATCATTATGCTGAGCACGGTATCCAGTGAAAACACGAGTCGTGCCATCGTCCATCCGGACAGGCATACGAACTGTAAGCAAGCGCAGCGGCTCCTTCATCAGTTCGTAAACAGACTCATCGTAGCCCATTTTTGTCAATGCTTCGCGAATGACCTCTTGTGTGGATGTAAAAAGATTTAAATTTTCTGCCATGATTGATGTTCGCCCTCTTTTATTTCAATAGTATGAATCGGCATAATTGTAACATAGATGACACAATTTAACGATAGCTTTATCTCTAATTAAGACAGGACTTTTACGATGCGTTCGATCGCCCAGTCAAGCTCATCTTTAGTAATGACTAATGGAGGAGCAAAACGAATGACTGTATCATGCGTTTCTTTACAGAGCAGCCCCTCCTGTTTAAGGTCCTCACAATATCTTCGAGCAGGCTCAGTGAGCTCAACCCCTATAAATAATCCGCTTCCTCTTACTTCCTTAATTTTAGGATTATCAATTTTTCTTAGCTCATCCATGAAGTACCCGCCAAGCTCAAGAGACCGCTCAGCCAGGTTTTCTTCTTTTAAAACTTCCAGCGATGCGATTGATACAGCGCAGGCCATTGGATTCCCGCCGAATGTTGATCCGTGGCTCCCCGGATTAAATACTCCAAGAACTTCTTTATTGGCAACGACACAGGAGATCGGAAATACTCCTCCGCCTAATGCCTTGCCCAGTATGTACATATCAGGATCTACGTCTTCCCATTCACACGCAAACATTTTTCCTGATCGGCAAAGACCTGCCTGGATTTCATCCGCAATAAATAATACGTTGTTTTCCTTACATAATTCACGCGCAGCCTTCAGAAAGCCTTTAGGAGGAAATACAATCCCTGCTTCTCCCTGAATCGGTTCAATTAAAAATGCAGCAGTATTAGGTGTAATGGCTTCTTTTAACGCATCAAGGTCACCATAAGGAATTAAATTAATGCCAGGAAGCATCGGTCCAAAACCGCGCTGGTATTCCTGTTCCGATGATAGGGATACAGCTGTCATTGTCCTGCCGTGAAAGTTGCCGTTACAGGCGATAATCTCTGCTTGATTTTGAGCTACTCCTTTTACATCATATGCCCAGCGGCGTGCTGTTTTCACTGCCGTTTCAACCGCTTCAGCTCCTGTGTTCATTGGCAAGGCCATGTCTTTTCCTGACATTTCGCAAATCATTTCATACCACGGAGCCAGCTGATCATTATGAAAAGCACGGGAAGTAAGTGTAACCCGGTCAGCCTGATCTTTTAAAGCCTGAATAATCTTAGGATGACGGTGCCCCTGATTAACAGCCGAATAGGCACTGAGCATATCCATATATTTATTTCCTTCAGGGTCCTCTACCCATACACCTTCTGCATGAGAAATTACAATTGGAAGCGGATGATAGTTGTTTGCACCGTACTTTTCTGTCTGTTCAATAATTGATGTTGAGTTAGTCATAAGAATCCCTCCAAAAAAGTTTATAAAAGAAGCCGATCAAAAAAGAATAGACTGAACAGAAAAGGCACTAAGCATAAGTTAACCTTCGAACAGCAGCCAGCTTTAGCCCTGCTCTATTCATTACTTTTTTGATCGGCTTTTTGTTTACCGGTTTTTATAGCATTTCAGATGTTGTTTTAGCCTGCATGTGCAGCGTCAGATAGTCCGGGCCGCCAGCTTTGGAATCTGTCCCTGACATATCAAAACCGCCGAATGGCTGATAGCCGACAATTGCACCTGTACAGCCCCGGTTAAAGTAAAGATTTCCAACATGGAAGTCCTCACGCGCTTTTTCCTGGTTCATACGGTTGTTTGTGATAACAGCACCTGTTAACCCGTATTCTGTGTTATTTGCGATATCCAGGGCTTCATCAAAGTCTTTTGCTTTAGAGATCGCAACTACCGGTCCAAAGATTTCTTCCTGCATAATGCGGGCTTTAGGATCTACGTCAGCGATAACAGTCGGTTTAATAAAGTAGCCTTTTGAGCTGTCGCCTTCGCCGCCTGCTACTAAACGCCCTTCTTCTTTACCAATTTCAATATAACTCATAATTTTGTCAAAAGCACTCTGATCAATGACAGGGCCCATAAATGTTTCCGGTGATTTTGTTTCACCAAGGGAAAGTTCTTTTGTCAATTCGATTACACGATCGAGAACCTGGTCATATACTTCCTCAAGCACAACAGCTCTTGAGCAGGCCGAACATTTTTGACCACTGAAGCCAAAAGCTGATTTGACAATCGACTGAGCTGCAAGTTCCAGATCTGCTTCCTTGTCCACAACAATCGTATCCTTACCGCCCATCTCCACAATAACACGCTTCAGCCATACCTGGCCAGGATGCACCTTTGCTGCACGCTCATACATGCGGGTACCAACCTCGCGTGAACCGGTGAAGGAGATAAAGCGTGTACGCGGATGATCAACAAGATAATCGCCCACTTCTTTACCGCTGCCGGGAATGTAGTTCAGCACGCCTTTTGGAAGACCAGCTTCCTCCATTACTTCAACAAATTTAGCAGCGACTACCGGAGTCGTTGAAGCAGGCTTTAATAATACAGTATTGCCTGTTACTAAAGCAGCTACCGCTGTTCCTGCCATAATGGCAAATGCGAAGTTCCACGGAGAAATGACCACACCCACACCTAAAGGAATGTAATCATAGCGATTGTATTCGCCCGGGCGGCTCTCCACTTTCTTGCCGTCTTTCATTGCAAGCATCTCACGGCCGTAATACTCCATAAAGTCAATCGCTTCTGCAGTATCTGCATCGGCTTCATTCCAAGGCTTACCAGCTTCCTTCACAAGCAGAGCTGAAAATTCATGCTTTCGTCTGCGGACGATTGCTGCAGCGCGGAATAAAATATCAGCGCGAATTTCAGGCTTTACCTTTTTCCACGTTTTAAAGGTCTCATCAGCTACCTGCATCGCTTTTTCAGCAAGCTTCTGATCAGCCTTTGACACACGGCCTACAACTTCTTCTTTATTGCCGGGATTATAAGAAACAATTTTATCCTCAGTCACAATACGCTCTCCGCCGATAATAAGCGGATATTCTTCACCAAGGTAGCCTTCTACGGTCTTTAGGCCTTCCTGGAATGCTTTTTTATTCTCTTCTGCAGAAAAATCAGTAAATGGCTCGTGCTTGTACGGAATCATAATAAACCTCCTATATAATTATATAATTTATTATTTGCCAGGCGCAAAAAATATTTGCGCTTTCAAAACTCTTACATATATAATAATGCAAAAGATGATTGCATTTTTCAAGTATTTTGTTTTTTCAGTTTTTTAAGGAGCTGTTATTTATGGCTATGCCCAAAGGAAATTTTCTCGATATTCACTTTGTTTCTCAGGCGCTTGATTATATTCAGCAAGGAATTCATGTGGTAGATACCCACGGAAGAACGGTTTTATATAATCAAAAAATGCGTGTTATGGAATCGATGGAGGACATAGATATTCTCGACAAACGTCTTCTTGAGGTCTTTAAATTTTTTCCGGATGAAAACAGTACACTATTACAGGCATTGACCCTCAAAGAACCAATTTTAAACATAAAACAGACCTATTTTAATGTCCATGGACAGGAAATCACAACCCTGAATAATACTTACCCGATCTGGAGCAAGGGAGAAGTAGTCGGGGCGATCGAAATTGCCCAGGATGTTTCCTCAAGGGAACAGCTCAGAATCAACTCCGCTTCTGGCACGGCTGAATTATCATCCTTTGACCATTGGACCGGTTCGTCTCCTCTGATAGAGGATATGATTTTTGCCGGGAAACAGGCTAGCAATACAAAGAGCATGATCTTGCTGACCGGAGAAGCAGGAAGCGGCAAGGAACGGCTCGCCCAGTGTATTCATGTAGAAAGAGGGCTTGGTGTTCATACATTCTATTCAATTGACTGCCGGGCACTTACTGATGACAGATTTAATGAATTGCTGAACGAATATAATGACAAAAAGGGCCGGAGGGAATTATCCACACTATTTATTGACCATATTGAAAGCCTGGATCTTTCCCTTCAAAAACAGCTTACAGATTTGCTTGCGGATTGGAAAGCAACACTCCGTATCACTAATTCCCCTCTCTATTACCCGATTCTAACCTTAAGTGAGGATCCGGTAGATGCCATTCAGTCCGGTAAGCTGGATAAGGACCTATATTACACAATGAGTGAAATTACCATCTTCGTGCCCAGTCTGCGAAATCGGAAAAAGGATATTCCCGAGCTAGTGACTTATTTTATTGACGATTTTAATTCTCGATTTCAAACGAATATTCAGGGGGTAACAGAAGAGATTATTAAATTATTCTCCTCATACGATTGGCCGGGAAATGTCAGAGAGCTTGAGCATGTAATGGAGGCCTCCATGTTTGCGATGGGCCAGGAAACACTGCTGTCCTTTACACATCTTCCCCATTACTTCAGATTAAAATTCGATGACCCTATGGCAAGCAAACCTGCACTGGACAGCTCCGCATTTATGATCCGGGAGGGAAAAGCGCTGCAGACTCTTGATGCCTTCCTGAGAGAAGCTGAATCCTATTACATTCAAAAATCCCTGCAATACCACGATTACAATGTGACAAAAACAGCTGATGCTCTCGGGATGAGCAGACAAAACCTTCAATACCGTCTGAAAAAAAATAATGTCATTCGAAAAAAATAATCCGGCAGCCTGAGAAGGCAGCCGGATTTTTAATTACAGCAGAAAATAAACTTTCTTCACTTAATTATCCACAAAATTCCTCTTTTTGAAAGAAAATGATTGGATTTATTTAAAAATTTGATACAATTTAAAAAAACACTTTTAGGAGGAACCTGTATAGAAAAATCTACAGCATAAGCTCTTATAACGTTTTTGTCTGCCGGATTCTTCTTCGCCTCTATGAAAATGCACTAATAGATCGTCATTTGCTAAATTAGTAATCTAACTATTAATATAAAAAAAGAAGGGTGATAATATGAAATTAATAAGATCCAAAAAGGATGCTGAGAATTTTATTAGTAATTATGACGCCTGCTTTACCTTTGATCATGATGGCAAAAAGTATTATTTTATTTTTGAAGATCATGAAAGAAATGGGCAATGGACACTGATGCATTACGAATCAGACAACCGCTGGACTGTCCATAGCATGGGCGAGGATTATTGTGAGGATGGGGAAACTGAGCTCGAAAATGAGGAATTAGTTTCTTTTATCTTCAAAAACAGAAAATATATTAATGTCTCCATAAAGAACCTAGAGCCTGTGCTTGTTGAAAGCTGAGGCTAAAAAAAGTCCTGATTCAGTTTATAAGCTGATTCAGGACTTTTATTTTGACTTATCGCTTCATGTCAGACTGATCAATCCAGTCCTGAAGCTTATCTTTTAGGCTGTTAAAGCCAGTTGTGTCTTCAGTGTGGGATACTGATTTTGAAGGAGCTGAACGGCGCTCTTTGCGCGGCTGCGGCTTTACTTCCGGTGCTTCTTCAGTAGCACGGATTGAAAGGCTGAACTTTCCAGCTTTCTCATCAACAGAAAGAATTTTCACATTAACTTCCTGACCTACAGAAAGGTGCTCACTTACATCACTTACAAAGCCGTGAGTAATTTCTGAAATGTGAACTAAACCTTGTGTGTTTTCATCAAGTGCAACGAATGCACCGTATGGCTGAATGCCGGTTACTTTACCTTTAAGCTCTTGTCCTGCTTCGAAATTTGTAGACATGGGAACATCTCCTGTTATATATAATTTTTATCGTTTACACGCAATTATTGATTATATCATAAGTCTACGTATAAATCAAAGGTTGTTTAAAAGCCCCATTCACCTGAAACATGGCGTTCTTCGAAAATAACCTTCCAGACATGATTTTCATTCTTTATTATGAAGTTCTTTTTTATTCCGTCACTGTGAGTCATACGGACTATCCACGTACGGCCTTCTCCTTTTCCATTTGCTTGGATTACGTTCATTGAAATTATATTTTCATAGCCCATATCGATGACTTGAAGAAGATCTTTTCCCCCCCACTCGGTTTCTGACGGGTGGTTTTCTGTTTTCGCCATAAGCATGTAGCTGAGCTCATGATTATTTTCGATTAGAGCATTAATGTATAAAGCAGCTATCTCAATTGGAGTGAGCACGCTGAGATCTCTGTCATCCTGAAATGCAGAATACATATTATATCTGGAGCGCAAATGAGACTCCAATGGAAAGACTGTGAGTTCTGCCCTCATACCGAAGGCTGCCGGCGGGGCTGTCAGCCTTGCTTTTAATTCATAAATCTCTTCAGACACTTCGAAATTATTTTTCTCATATTCTCTATAAAGCATAGCTACATAAGACGCAGAATTGGACCAGTCTACCTCAAATTCATCGCTCGTCAGGGTTTCCCATGCCTCTCTAACCTCATCACGAAGCTTGCCTTCCTGATGTATAGGATGGTCGGCTGTTCCATTTACAAGAAACCTTAGCAGTTCATAATTTTGTGATAAAAGGTCATCGGAAAGCCGTGTTCCATAGTGCAGCCCTCTTAAAATCCCATCTGTATCGAGTAGCTTATCCGTGATCTCAGCGTATGAATAAGCTGTTTCACTATTTTGGATATAAGGAAAATTATTCATTTCCTTTAGTAAATTGAGATATGAGAATGTCATGATCCCCTCTGTCATTTCTTCAAACGTTGTGCCGCCCGGAGAAAGCTGAAAGGTCTGATTAGATGGATTGACCATTACTTGGAATCCATTTGCTTCAATTTTACTGATTAATTGCGAAGCTTCATCTGAAAAACTGAATTCAGCAATTTCTTTTCCCTTTAATTGGCTAAGCTCCGGTTCAAGTTCTTTTAGCTTTTCCTCATAAATTTCTTTCATTCCATCTGAGTATGAAAGAAATGCTTCGAGCGCTTGGTCTGCATTCATTCTGATTTCAGCCTCCGTTTCAGCTTCTAACTGATCTCTACTTGAGATAAGCTGTTCCATCGGCGTTTGAATTTCATTTTCCCGCAAAACTGAGAGTAAATTGATCTGGGAAAACACAGCCGCAATTTCTTCCTCAGTCTCAGCCCGGTTAGCTTCTTGATGGATAGAGGAATGAATGCCTAAATAGTAGCCTGCGAATTGGGTTCTCTCTAATTCCTCACGGGTTAGTCCTGTTTCCTCGGACAGTCTTTCTACATTCTGAAGGATTTTTTCATCCAGTTCTTGAAGCTCAGATTCCAGGGTGACTGAGCCTTCTGCCTCCTCGTCTCTATCCCCAGGGAAGTTTAACAGCAGTATAGGAACAAACAGTACACAGAACACAGCCGCAAAAATGAGAAGGTTTCGTTTATTTTTTCCGGTATGAGATTTTTCCTTCTTTTCGGGTACAGGGGAAGGAAGTGGATCATCAGGGATCTTCCATTTAACTTTCTCAACCTCCTGATTTATAAACTTCACCAAACGACGCAGTTCAGCTCGTCCAATGACAAATCCAAGCTGCTTTTCAAGGTTTTTTGCCAGCAGGTGTTCAGAAGCTTCAACCGGACTTTCTTCCACTGTCCAACTTAGAAGCTGCCGGACCTCTTTTTCCTTAAAATTAAAAAAGTGAAACAAAACAATAGCTGTTCTATTCTCAAAAGGAAGAGACAGCATTTCAGCAAATAACTCCCTGTCCTCTGCATATGAAAGGTCTTCTGCATTTTTTACAGTCGAAGGAAGATTCTCTGCCGAGTTGATCACATTTTGAAAAAGCTCCTGTCTTTCAAATCGCTTTTCTTCTTTGCCCGCTTCGGCTAGTACTGCATGAATTAAATCTGCTTTCACCCCAATTGAAAAAAGAAATTTTCTAAGTTCTTCTCTATAATAATCATTCATTAAAAAACCACTCCCCGGGTTCCATTACAAATAATCGTATTCATCGTAGACAATCTTAAAGACACCCTTCTGGTCAACAGCATGAAGAAAGCGGGTCACGCCATCATAAAAATTCAGTACAAAAACATTTGTCTGACCCCTTTCATATATTTGATAATAGTCTCTAAGATTTTCGATCTTTTGCTTTTCTTTAAAATGTGGTCCTGACAGTTCATTAAATTCCTCAGGTGACGGAAGGTCTTCGGAATCTGCTAAAAGAGAATAGACTGTTTGTGAATCACCAATGAGTAAGGCTTGCAAATAAAATTCCACTACTTCATCTGCTGAATAACCCTCAATCAACTCATCGTTTAGAGACAACTGATATTGTTCGAATTTTTCTAATTCTACTCTTTCAAGCGGATTCCAGTTGCCATAGTCTGAATAGCCTCTATCTACCTCGATGCTTGAAATAAGAGGAAGGTTGTCGGATTGAAACCAGTTCTCCTGCTCTTTAAAATCATACTGCGCCAGCTGGTCATAAAAACCCTTCACAATTCCGGCTGTCTCATACTCATTTAGATGTTCAGGCATAATCATCTTTTCCCAGGCAGCCATAACCTCCTCTTTTACTGCCCCATCCTGGAATATAGGCTGAATCTGACTGCCAAATATAAAATGCTTCATCAACTGGTGATGCTCTGTTGCAAGCTGGGATAACACAGGGAAATACATGGTCGTGTTTTCAGGCGCTTGCTTTAAAATATCCTCCGCCTTTAAAAGTTCTTTGAGCGCTTCGTCATAGCTCATATTCAGTCGCCCATTATTAACAAAGGGATAAGGCGGCGGATCAAATAGATAGTCCTGGTAGATTGGATGCAGTTCTTTTAAGGCTTCTTTAGCGGCTTCTCCACCGAGTTTAACTGTAAAAGAGGATTTTTTATGGTCAAAGGAAATGTCAAATCCATTTTCTTTAATTTTTTCCCGCATGATTCGGATATTTTCGGGCATTTCGTCCTGTTTAAAATAAAACTTATTTTTTTCTATATAATCTTTTTGCAGCTTGTTTAATTTTTTACTATAAAGATCTGCCAGCCCTCGTGTCCGATAAAGAAGATAGTCAGCAATACTGTCAGATTGCGCTAGTGCCTCTTCTTCATTGGAGAAGGACGAATTGAATCTCAAATTTTCTGATGTGCTGCTAAGCGGTGGTGTCATCTCTGAAAACATATGCTCTGTGTACATATCAAAATTATTTAAAAAGTCTCTTATTTCGGTTGCCTGCACGCCATCCATTTCACCATTATTCATTTCCTTCAGGTAAACAATATAGAAACCCGGCTGAACAGCAAAGCTGACATGCTGAAGCTCTTCTCCCGTTAATCCCAGTTTATCGCCAAGTGCTGTATATTTTTCGTGGTACTCATTCTCCAGTTCGTCTAACTTTTCCTGAGGGATTTTTACGGGCTCCTGTTCCTCACCTTCAGCGTCAGTTGCCTCTAATTCATCTGTAGCTTTTTGTGGATTTGCAGGAAGTGAAAAAATTAACCCAATACAAATAATAGCTGCCGCTCCGCCGAGCACCCAGGACCATCTCGAGCTCTTTGCCGGCACTCCTGCTAGAGGCTCTACTGACTGTTCTTCAGCTTTTGTTAAAATTGGCTGGTCTTCTGCTTTAGTTAATGGCTGTAAAGCTGCATAGGAATTCGCTAAAAACTGGAGGGACTTCTCAAGCTGGCCATACGTTAATTCGTATTCATTATCCCAAGCAAGCCTTTTGCGTAAGACACTCTCTGCTTCATTTAAAAGAATCTCAAGATCTTTTTGATCGATTGCCATTACTTCAGCAGCGTCTTTATGCGGCAGCGAATGAAAATGCGTTAAGCTCACTGCAGACCTTTGAGGCAAAGAAAGCTCCTGAATCATTGAATGAAGCTCCTGATCCTCCTGATAAACCAGCAGCTTTTTAAAAGGTTCACTTTCTTCTTTATGTATATATCCTTTTTTAAACTCACTATACGCTGTTTGAAAGAGCTCAGTTGTTGAACGCTCAGAAGCGGTTTCTGCAGATGCAGGCGTTAATTCATGAAAAACTGCACACACTAAAAGGGGGATATCGTGGGGATGAGCGCCAAGCTGGTGAAAAAATTGTTCAGCAGCTGCAGAATATTCTTTAAGAAATAGCTCAAAAAGCGGATTACTGTTTTCGTTCCGGTGCTGTAAAGGTCTTTCGCTCACAAGGAGCCCCTCCTTTCCCCTCTTTATTTGCCATTATATCGCCAAATCTTCCATAATTGTTCTAAAAAAAGAAGAAAAACAATTAATTTTCCGACAAATATTAAATTTAACCTTCATAATTCGACAAATTTATAGTAGCATGTACAAATCATCAAGTGAATGAAAGGAAGTAAATATCTGCATGAGTAATCAACAATGGTCTTCAAAGCTTGGATTTGTTCTGGCAGCAGCCGGTTCTGCAATCGGTCTTGGTGCCATATGGAAATTTCCATATATGGCGGGCTCCAATGGGGGCAGTATTTTCCTTATTTTCTTTATACTTTTTACCGTTTTAATTGCAGGCCCTATTCTTCTAGCTGAATTTGTGATCGGCAGAAGAGGAAAAAAAGACGCGATTTCAACCTTTAAAAAACTTGCGCCTTCAACTCCCTGGCCCATTATTGGAATCCTTGGCACGGTCGTAGCTATTATTATCCTGTCTTTTTACAGCGTTGTGGGAGGCTGGATATTATCGTATCTTGCAAGGAGTGCTACAGGGGGTTTAAGCAATTTAACCCAGGCTCAGTATGGTAGTTTGTTTGAATCGATAATCGCTAATCCGATTGAAGTTTTAGGCGCTCAAATGATCTTTATGCTTATTACAATCATTATTGTGTCCGGAGGAATTCAAAATGGAATTGAAAAGGCGAGCACATTTATGATGCCTGCACTTTTAATCCTTTTTGTTGTTCTTGCCATTCGTTCTCTGACTTTAGAAGGAGCATCAGAAGGAATAGCTTATTTATTTATTCCGGATTGGAGCTATTTCACCGCAAAAACGATGCTGTTAGCTCTTGGCCAGTCATTTTTTGCATTAAGCGTTGGTGTTTCTGTGATGATCACCTATGCTTCGTATTTGACTGACCGGGACAATCTGGGAAGGTCGACTATCTCAGTTGCAACGTTAAATATAATCATTTCAATTCTTGCAAGCCTTGTGATTTTCCCGGCTGTTTTTGCCCTTGGTTTTGAACCGGGAGAAGGCCCTGGTCTAGTCTTTGTAGTACTGCCGGCTGTCTTTAATGAGCTTGCCTTTGGCGGAATCTTTATGTTTGTCTTCCTTGTGCTGCTATTATTTGCAACCTTAACTTCAGCTTTTTCAATACTTGAAATTGTCGTAGCTTCGTTTTCCCGTGGACAGGACCGAAAACGAACGAAGTATACGTGGCTGGCAGGCGCATTGATTTTCGTAGTTGGTATACCAAGCGCTCTATCCTTTGGTGTTCTTACGGACATTACCATTATGAATTACCTGATCTTTGATTTTGCCGATTATATAACGGCAAGCTTTGGTCTCCCGCTTGGAGCATTACTGATCTGCCTGTTTATTGGGTTTCAGCTTAAAAAAGAAGACGTCTATGAAGAACTGCAAAAAGGTGCAGGCGTTAAGGCAAAGTGGATGCCAGTTTGGTATTATGCAATAAAAATACTCGCCCCGCTGGCCATACTCCTTATCTTTTTGCAATCATTTGAAATAATAAAATTTTAAAAACTTCGGATAAAAATCATTTATTTTAGAAACGTGCGGAGAAGCGTCCATCGGAAATGCAGTGAACCGGAGGAAAGAGGCTGAGACATACATATGTATGTCTCAGCCTCTTGTTTTGTGTTCAACTATCCCTTAGCTTCTTTTGAACCATTTTTATACCCTTTTAAAAAAAGATTTTGAATATTTTTTATTGGGTAAATTGTTTTTTACTTACTGAAAAGCCTTTAGTTTTAAAGGCTCGTATGTCCTTTTTCGACATTTGAAGTGGATTTTTCCAGCAGTAATTACCATTTAATTCTATTGTTGGATCATTTCATGGGTGCTACTATATTCTCAGGTAACGGTATTTTTATAGTGGGTTTCTTCACGATATTTTTACATAAATAGTCAACTAGATTAATAGAAACCCCCTACTATAAAAATGCTGCTACTAAAATAAAAAGGATGGTGTCGAATGAAAAAGAAGATGTGTACTGCTGCAATTGCCAGTGCCCTTACTATTAGTATGTTTGGGATTCCACCCCAAGTGTCACAAGCTGCTGAGGGTGTTTTTGATCTGAGTATTCTACATACAAATGATACTCATGCAAGCTTGGATGATGTGGCTAAACGTGTAACACTCGTTAATCAATTAAGAGCTGACAATCCAAATAACCTGCTATTGGATGCAGGGGATGTTTTTTCAGGTTCACTTTACTTTAATGAGTTCCAGGGGGAAGCTGATCTTAAATTCATGAACCTAATGAAATACGATGCGATGGTTTTTGGAAACCATGAATTCGATCTTGGCTCAAGTCCTGATGGTCACAAAGCGCTATCTGAATTTGTGAAAGGCGCAGAATTCCCATTTGTAGCAGCTAATGTTGATTTTTCAAATGATAGCTTATTCGATGGCCTTCAAAGCTTTACTTATTCAGAGGAATTCAATCCGGGTGAAATTTATAACGGGATCGTAAAAGAAGTTAATGGAGAGAAAATCGGTATTTTCGGTTTGACGACTGAAGAAACTGCAGGTATTTCAAGCCCTGAAAGCATCGAGTTTACAAATTATATTGAAGCTGCTGAAGAAGCGGTTGCTGAATTTGAAGAAATGGGAATTAACAAAATTGTCGCATTAACTCATATTGGTTTTAATGATTCAGCTGAATTTGACAATGACCTTTTACTTGCTGAAGCAGTAGAAGGGATTGATATCATTGTTGGCGGACATACTCATTCCACTTTGCCTAATGGCGAAGTATACAATGGTCATGAGGAGCCTACTGTAATCGTTCAAGCAGGTTCATCTAATGCCAATCTTGGCCAGCTCGATGTATCCTTTGATGAAAATGGAGGCATTGCTTCTTACAGTGCACAATTGCACCCGATAGAAGAAGCTGAAGATGATGCAGAGGCACTTGCACTGTTAGCACCTTACGCTGAAAAGATTAAACAAGTAAAAGAACAATCAACCGGCGCTACAGCTGAAGTATTCCTTGATGGTACTCGTGACTTAGGCGGTGTCCGTACATCTGAAACAAATCTTGGAAACCTAATTACAGACGGTATGCTGTCAAAAGCGAAATCAATTGATTCTGATACCGTAATTGCTATGCAAAACGGCGGCGGAATCCGCGCTTCCATCGATAAGGGAGATATTACGGTGGGTGAAGTGCTGACTGTATTGCCTTTTGGAAATGATCTTGCCATTATGAATATTACTGGAGCAGAAATTATTCAGGCTCTTGAGCATAGTGTAAAGGATTACCCAAGGGAATCAGGTGCATTCATGCACGTTTCCGGTATGAGCTTTACCTTTAATCCCGCAGCAGCTGCAGGATCAAAGGTTCAGGATGTATATGTAGTAAAAGGCAATGAAAAAACGAAGCTTGATCCTGCTGCTAACTATAAAGTAGCGACAAACGTCTTTACTGCTAAAGGCGGAGATAATTATACTGTTTTTGCAAATGCCTATAATGAAGGGCGTGTAAGTGAGCCTGGATTTATGGATTACCAGATGTTTATCGATCACATTACTTCTCTCGATCGTGTCGCACCTGCTCTTGAAAGCCGTATTATTCCATTAACGCCATTCACCGATATTCCATTAAATAAATGGTACCGCGTTTATATTGAAGATCTTTACTTTAGTGGCCTGATTAAAGGTGTCAACGCTAATTCCTTTGCGCCTGACAGCTCTCTAACCCGTTCTCAGGCAGCATCACTAATCGTCCGCAGCCTTGGTCTTAATGCAGAATCAGACGCACCATTTGCTGACCTTGGAAGACTACCGGATGCAACGAAGGCTGAAATTGCCGCAGCTTATGAAAACGGAATTATCATCGGCTACAAAGGAAACTTTATGCCTCAGGATAAAGTAACGCGAGGACAGTTTGCACTAATGGTTTACCGTGCTTACAACAACGCAAAAGACACAACCTATGCGCCTGAGAACACCAACTACTTTAAAGATCTTTCAAAAGTAGATGCAGAAACACTTCAGGCGATCTCAATGGCTTATGAAACAGGAATTGTAAATGGGTACGGTAACGATCAGTTCCGCCCAGCTAACTCTTCCACCCGTGCAGAAGCAGCGAAAATGATTTCTATTTTCCGCAATGTAGTTAAATAAATCAAATAAAAGAAGGCACCTCCCACTTTATGTGGCGGGTGCCTTCTTTTATTTAGGAAATATCGGTTTTTAGGAACCAGGATCGATTATAAAATATACAGAGCTTCCATTTTTACTGCTAACAGTTTATAAGAGATCCTGATGCATTCCTGCAGCGGAATCCATTGTTCAAATGCACTTTCATAAATTACCTGAATCCTTTTAGCGAGATCAGATGGATGATGAAAGTCACTTACAGCCTGAAGAACATCAGTGATCTCGGCATCGTATGCATCCTCCCCTTTATTAAATGGATCCCACTCCTGTAAAAGGGTTATTAATTTAAAATTCATCTCTTTTGTATTCATGTGTCCCACCTAATCATTTTGAAAATGGCTGAATCTATCATAACATAGAATAGAAAAATGAAAAGGAAGTGATTTTCATTGGAACAATTTGATGAAAAAATTCATCGTGCAGGAACCTCATCAGTTAAATGGGATATGCTGAAAACGGTATTTGGCAGTGAAGATCTGCTCCCAATGTGGGTGGCGGATATGGATTTCAAGCCCCCACAACCGGTGCTGGATTCTTTGGAAAAAAGACTGCAGCAGCCGCCTTACGGCTACACCTTTGTACCTGATTCCACCGGAAATGCTGTGGTCTCTTGGCTTGAGCGGCGCCACAGCTGGCCAATCAGCCGTGCCTGGATTCTCTATTCAATCGGTGTTGTGCCATCAATCTCTGTAGCCATAAGAGCCTTATCTGAGCCAGGCGACCAGGTGCTTGTTATGACACCGGTTTATACTCCCTTTTTTCAAATGGTCGAGTTAAATGACCGAAAGCTTGCTACTACTCTTTTAAAAGAGAAGAATGAACGCTATGAAATTAATTGGGAGGATTTCGAAGAAAAGCTGAAGGATACAGCATTATTCTTATTATGCAGTCCCCACAATCCTTCAGGACGGGTCTGGAGCAAAGATGAATTACACAAAATCAGCGAGCTGTGCTTGAAGCATGATGTGCTGATTATATCTGATGAAATTCATTCAGATTTAATTTACAGCCATTCTAAGCATGTGCCAGCTGCACTTGCTGCCGGTAATAATGAAAAATCAAAGCATATTATTACGCTTGCTGCCCCAAGCAAAACATTTAACCTGGCGGGCCTGCAGGCTTCTGTCATTATTTCAGCAAGTCAGGAAATCAGAGAAAAAATTCAGGCAGAGCAAACCAAAATGGGCTTTTTCACATTGAATACATTCGGGATAGCAGCAATGGAAGCAGCTTACTTAGAGGGTGAAGAATGGCTGGATGCTCTGATGAACTATCTTGAAGGTAACCTGAGTCTGGTACGGGAAGCGGTAGAAGAAATACCCGGGCTTTCCTTAATGGAGCCTGACAGCACATACTTATTATGGCTGAATTTTAAAGAGACAGGAAAAAGTGATGAAGAAGTAAATGACGCTTTATTAAAAAAAGCTAAGCTTGCACTTGAGCCTGGTGAGAAATACGGTGAAGGCGGGCAAGGATTTGTCCGTATGAACATCGCGTGTTCACGTGAACTGGTCCGGGAAGGAATCAAACGACTGAAGCTGGCATTTACAGATTAATTGATCTAAAAATTGTCCATAAAGTATAAAACAGCAGCCCTTTAGAATTTTTTCCTAAAGGGCTGCTGTTTGTTATGAAAGCTCTTTTTGCAGCTTGGCGATGTTCTCAAATTCCTGGGAGAACATTCTTGATAACCGGATAAACATCGGCACCACTTGTTGATACACAGCAGCGGCCTCCTTATTTGGCTGATGCGTATGAACGGATCCTACAAGCCTGCTCACATCTTCAAGTTTTTCCATCTCGCCTCTTGCATACAGTCCAAGGACACAGGCTCCGAAGCAGGAGCTTTCAAAGCTTTCCGGCACGACGACCTCCTGATCAAAAATATCAGCCATCATCTGGCGTAAAATCCCTGACTGGGCAAAGCCTCCAGTAGCCTGAATACGCTTAGGCTCACCAATCAGTTCTTCAAGAGCAAGAAGGACACTGTAAAGATTAAATAAAATGCCTTCCAGGACCGCCCGTACCATATCTTCCTTTTTATGATTTAAACCGAGACCAAAAAAGGACCCTCTTGCATTTGCATCCCAGATTGGGGCACGCTCACCTGCCATATATGGATGAAATAGCAGGCCGTGGGAACCAGGGGAAACCTGATCGGCAAGCTTCGTGAGTGCATCATAGGGATTTATGCCTTCTGTTATTGCCTCTTTTACAATATCCTGGCACAGCTCATCTCTGAGCCACCTGAAAATCATGCCTCCATTGTTAACCGGACCGCCAATTACCCAGCGATCCTTCGTTAATGCATAACAAAAAATCCGTCCCTTTGGATCTGTAACAGGCTTATCTGTAACGGTTCTGATTGCTCCGCTTGTTCCAATCGTGACGGCTACCGAGCCTTTGTCTATTGCATTTACTCCTAGATTAGACAGGACACCATCACTTGCTCCAAGGAAAAAAGGAGTATCAGCAGCAAGTCCCATTTTTGAGGCGTGTGCTAAAGACAGTCCCTGCCGATAATGTGTTGTATCAACCGGAGCAGACAGCTTGTCAGCTGTTACACCTGCAATCCTTAAAGCCTCCTGGTCCCAATCCAGCTCCTTCAGGTTGAACATTCCAGTTGCTGAAGCAATGGAAAAATCAACTTCATACGCACCAAATAGTTTAAAGAAAACATATTCTTTAATTGAAATAAATTTTGCTGCCTTTTTGCAAAGATCAGGCTGTTCCCCGTGCAGCCATGCAAGCTTTGAAAGCGGGGACATCGGGTGGATCGGTGTACCTGTTCTTAAGTAAATCTCATGTCCATTTTGCGCTTTTATCTGCTTTGTGTATTCGTTGCTACGATTATCTGCCCATGTAATCGACTTTGTTAATGGAGTTCCTGCTTCATCTACGGCGATTACACTGTGCATAGCAGAGCTGAAGGAAACAAAGGATATGGCTTCTTTTGGAAGCCCGCTAAGAATAATACTCCCCCGAATTGCCGCTTGAACTGCTTCAAAAATCTGATCCGGATCCTGCTCAGCTGTACCTGGATGAGGTGTATAAAGAGGATATTCGATGTTTTCCTTTGAGATAAATTCGCCGTTTTTACTGAATACTACAGCCTTTGTGCTCGTTGTGCCGATATCAACACCGATCATATGTGTTTGTTTCATGCAGCGATCCTCCTAAAAAAAATGAGTGAAGAGCTGACAATTTCTGCTGTCAGCTCTTTTACGTTTACCTATACTATTCCGGTCCGTTCTTCTTTTCTATTATATAAACAGACTGATTGCGAACACAACCAGGAAGCCTGTAACCCCGATAATTGTTTCCATGACGGTCCAGGTTTTCAAGGTGTCTTTAACATCAAGTCCAAAGTAACGGTTAACAAGCCAGAAGCCTGAATCATTCACGTGTGACACTGCTGTAGCTCCTGCAGCAATAGCAATAACAATCAGCCCTAAAATAGGTCCTGAATAACCAATCGCATCAATCAGCGGCGTAATCAGGCCAGCTGCCGTTACCATAGCAACCGTTGCAGAGCCCTGTGCAATCCGCACTAACAAAGCAATAGCAAATGCCATCATAATAGGTGGCAGTGCAGAGTTTGCCATCATTTGGCCAAGAACATCTCCAACACCGGAGTCGATCAGGATTTGTTTAAACACCCCACCCGCTCCTGTTACCAGGATAATAATCCCAGCAGGCTCAAGCGCTTTAGTCGCAATATCCTGAACCTCGTCTCTCGTATAGCCGCGGCGTGTACCTAAGAGAATAAAGGTTAATAAAGTAGCGATTGTAAGTGCTACAAATGGATGACCAAGGAATGTAAGGAATGAGCGCACAGTATTTCCTTCGTCAAGAAGAACACCTGAAAGGGTATTGGCCAAGATCAAAATTAATGGGATAAAGACTAAAAATGCAATCAAGCCGAAGCTTGGAAGGTCTTTATCGTATTCTTTTTTCTCAACTTCCATGTATTCCGGCACCGTAACATGAATACGCTTTGCAATAAATTTACCAAAAACAGGACCTGCTAGAATCATAGATGGAATTCCGGCAAGCACACCAAATAGGATTACCCACCCAAGATCTGCCTGTATAATCGTTGCTACAGCGATAGGACCGGGCGTTGGCGGGATGAAAGCATGCGTTACAGCCAATCCCGCGAGCAGCGGAATTCCATAGAATAATAGAGATTTTCCGGTCTTTTTAGCAAGTCCATAAATGATAGGCACCAAAATAATAAACCCAACATCAAAAAACACTGGAATTGCCACAATAAAACCAGTAATACCAAGCGCCCATTGGGAATTTTTTTCTCCGAACTTACCGATTAAGGTTTGAGCAAGGCGCTCAGCTCCACCTGAAACCTCAAGCATCCGGCCAAACATGGCACCTAAACCAACAACAACGGCCACGAACCCGAGGGTGCCTCCCATCCCGGATTCTACTGAACTCAGAATCTCTCCAAGCGGCATTCCCGCGGCTATCCCAACCAGTAAACTGACAAGCAGCAACGCCACAAATGCATGCAGTTTTACACCCATTACTAAATATAACAATAAAAATATTCCTGCAATTGCAATGACAATTAATATAGACCCATACATATCTTAAACCCCCTATTCGCTTTTTTCGACGGCATGACCGCCAAATTCATTTCGAAGCGCTGCAACTACCTTACCTGAGAACGTATCTGTTTCAAGTGAGCGGTAACGCATCATTAAAGATAAAGCTATGATTGGAGTTGCTGTCTGAAGATTCAACGCTTCTTCAACTGTCCACTTTCCTTCTCCGGAAGAATGCATAACTCCTTTAATAGAGGACAAGTTCTCATCCTTTTCAAAAGCAGATTCCGTCAGCTCCATTAGCCACGAGCGGATAACTGAACCATTGTTAAACACTCCTGCAACCTCTTTAAAGTTATAAGGGAAAGGACTTTTATCCAATACTTCAAACCCTTCTGCTATTGCCTGCATCATGCCATATTCAATTCCGTTATGTACCATCTTAAGATAATGACCGCTTCCAGCCGGACCCGTAAGAAGGTAACCGCTTTCAACTGAGATCTCTTTAAAGATCGGCTCAATGGCTGTAAACACATCTTTGTTTCCGCCAACCATTAAACAGGCTCCATTCAGTGCTCCTTCTGTTCCTCCGCTAGTCCCGCAATCAAAGAAGAAAACGCCTTTATCAGCTGCCATCGCATCTCTGCGGATCGAATCCTTATAGTGAGCATTTCCGCCATCAATGATAATATCTCCATCACGGCATTCAGTTAACAGCTGTTGAAAAACAGATTCGGTCGCTTCTCCAGCCGGAACCATCATCCAAAGAATCTTTCTTTCTGGGAAAGCCTCCATTAAATGTGTAATAGAAGAATGAGCTGAAATACCATTTGCGGAAATTTTTTTCACAGCTTCTTCATTTAAATCGAACGCTTCCACGTCAAATTTTCTTTGATGTAATTGTAAAGCCAGGTTAAAACCCATTTTCCCTAAGCCGATCATACCTACTTTCATCTAAAAGCACCTGCCTGTTTCGAAATAATTTTCTTTCTATTTGATATTATAAAGAAAAATATTTTATTTGCAATCGCTTTCAATGAAAAAATTTTTATTTTATAATAGATACCAGACAACTCTTACTACACCATACAGGAAATGAGTGGAATTATGAAGATCGATAACCGTTTATGCCTGGCCAAGATTCGGTCGCTTTATCCAAGCTTTAGTGCGAAGGAATCAAAGATTGCTGATTTCATTTTGCGTGATCCTCAAAATATCATCCATTTAAGTATTACTCAATTTGCAGAAGAATTGGGCGTGGCTGATTCGACGATTTTTCGGTTTTGTAAACGAATCGGGTTTACCGGGTATCAATCAATGAAGATTGCTCTTGCTTCTGAGGTTGTGACCCCTATTAAAAATATTCATGATGAAATAACGGAAGAGGATGACACGAAAGCGCTGGCAGAAAAAGTGTTCCGCTCTAATATGAAAACACTTGAAGATACCATGGAAATTATTGATACTTCCAGCTTGGAAAAAGCTGCTGATTATATTTTGAATGCAGGCAGAATTGAATTTTACGGAAGCGGCGGCTCCTCTATCCTCGCTATGGATGCTTATCATAAGTTTATCCGAACTGGGTTGAATGTTGCGGCGCCGTCAGATTCACATATCCAATTAATGAGCGCCTCACAGCTGAAGGAAAATGATTGTGCTATTTTCCTTTCTCATTCGGGTTCTACAAAGGATATCCTGAATGTTTGCAAGGTTGCTGGAAAAACAGGTGCAAAAACCATTGCTATTACAAACCTGGCGAAATCCCCACTCACCAAGCTTGCGGATCTTTCTCTTTATACGCTTTCTGATGAAACTGATTACCGGTCAGAGGCTCTGTCCTCGCGTATTGCGCAGTTAAGCTATGTAGACACTCTTTACGTCAGCGTAATGAGGTCATTAAAGGGAAGCGGACAGGAAGCCCTTGAAAAAATGAGAACAGCAATCTCTACTAAAAGAATTTAAATTACAAAAAGGCACGCTCGAATGAGCATGCCTTTTTGTAATTAATAAAGCAAAACCTTATGTTTTTTACTGCTGCCTTTGACGATTAACCTCTTCTTCAATCTTTTTTGTCTTTTCTTCCTGTTTTTTTGACACTTTTAGAATCCAGCGGAATGTCAAAATGGTAAAGGTTAAAAATAACATCATCCAAAATGCAGCTGGTATATATTCAGATTTATCTTCAGGGAAGTATAAAAATAGCTGTAAAATAAACCAATCAAGCATGCATATTCACCCTTTCCCAGCATGTCTGTCTCGCTTCATTATAACAACTTCAGCCCCACGCGCAACTTGGGTTGAATGAACGTTTCGTGAAAACAGAGATTTGCATTTGAAGTTATGTTAACTAACTCAAACATAATAGAACATAGAGATCAATTTAAAGGTGTGTTGGAGACAGTATTTAAAAACGTGAGGTGAACGGAGCGTAAGGCGGCGACTCCTGCGGGAGGAAACGGGAGCTTGAGATCCACTTGCGTAGCAAGTTAGCAAAGGGTCCCGCCCCGCGGAAAGCGTCCGCATGAAGCGCAGTGAACCGGGAATGGGGCTAAGATCTATCCCTATTTAAAACAAATAGAACCCTTAAAAAGCCCAATTCCCTTTTCTAAACACCGGCTCAATCGTTCCATCCTGACTGATCCCATCAATGTCCATTTCAGAGGAGCCGATCATGAAGTCTTCATGAACCACGCTGTCATTTAAACCATGCACCTCCCGTTCCAAATCATTCATCTCCGTTCCGCCTTTTATACAGGTTGGATAGCAGGAGCCAAGAGCAAAATGGTTGGAGGCATTTTCGTCAAATAACGTATTAAAAAAGAGCGTGCCCGTCATGGAAATGGGTGATTGATCGGGGACAAGCGCCACTTCACCCAAATAACAGGCACCTTCATCCATCGCTATAATTTTCTCAAGAAGCTCCTGACCCGTTTCTGCTTTAACGTCTACTACTCTTCCCTCTTTAAAGGTAAGGGTGAAGCCGTCGATAATATTGCCCTCATAGGCCAGAGGCTTTGTATTGGATACGACTCCATTCACGCCTAAGCGATGCGGAACAGTATACACTTCTTCTGTCGGCATATTGGCAATAAAAGAATGGCCCTTTTGGTTTTTACTGCTCCCTGTAAGCCATAAATGATCCTCAGGAAGCTCGACGGATATGTCCGTCCCATCCCCCCGGTAGTGAAGCTTTGCATAGTTTCTCTCGGTCAGGACTTTTGCTCTCTCTTCAAGTTTAGACATATGCTTTTGCCAGGCACAAACAGGATCTTGTTCATACAGACGAACTGTTTGAAAGATCGTTTCCCAAAGCTTTTCAGTCCTTTTGTCCAATGGCAGCTCAGGAAACACCTTATCAGCCCACTTTTGTGATGGGACTGCCACAATGGACCAGCTGATTTTATCGGATTCAATTGCTTCATAAAAAGCATCTAATTTTTCAGCCTTAACCTTTGAATAGGTGGTGATCCGCTCTGTAGAAATTCCTTTTAATAAATCCGGATCCTCCGCTTCAATTTGCAGAATGGCTCCTCTTTTTTCAACGATTTCATCATGAGCCTGTACAAGCCAGTCAGGATAATACGAGAATGCCTCCTCAGGTGCAAGATCGTAATGAAGCCTCGTTATCTTCTCATCCTGCCATTGTACATGAACGGCTGCTGCGCCTGCCTCATACGCTTTTCTAACCACTTTGCGAACAAAATCCTCTGTTCCAAGAGGAGCCCCAATCCATAAATACTGGCCCTTTTGTATATTTACCCCTACTTTCACAGCAAGCTCTGCATAACGATTAAGCAATTCTGTATGGTCCATTCCGATTAATCTCCTCTCTTTTGCTAAGTAATCGATTCTATAAAAAAAGACTGCGTTTTCGCAGCCTTTCCTCTTATTCTTCAATTATCTCAATTTTTTCAATGACTACATCTTCAGTTGGCTTACTATTTGCATCCACTTCCACCGCCGCAATTTCATCAACGATATCCAAGCCTTCAATGACTTGTCCAAAGACTGTGTGGTTGCCGTCAAGCCAAGGCGTTCCCCCATTTTCCTGATAAGCAGCAATTACTTCTTCAGGAAAGTTCGCCTGTGTCATTTGATCGACAATTTGGTCATTCACTTCATTATTTTGTACAATGAAAAACTGGCTTCCGTTCGTATTTGGACCTGAGTTAGCCATGGAAAGCGCTCCGCGGAAGTTATAAAGTGAAGCTGAAAATTCGTCTTCAAAATTTTCTCCGTAAATACTTTCGCCTCCTGTGCCCGTTCCGTTAGGGTCACCGCCCTGAATCATGAAATCCTGAATGACACGGTGAAAGATAACCCCCTCATAATAGCCTTCTTCGCTATGTGTAAGGAAGTTCTCAACTGCTTTAGGTGCATACTCAGGAAAAAGCTTAATGGAAATAACACCCTTATTGGTCGTTAGTTCAACAACAGGCTCATTTTCACCAGCTTCTGCTTCAAGCTGAGGAAAATGATCCGGCACTTGAGCCGCTTCTTCTGAGTTCTTCTCTTCTGCTGACTGATCTGCGGCTTCTTCCGTTTGGTCTTTAGATGCTTCATCTGCAGACGTGTTATCGGCAGCTTCATCCTGGTTGGATCCGCAGGCGGCAAGCAACAGTAAAAATAGTACAAGCATACTCATTAATCTTAGTTTCATTTCATTCGCCTCCATCAAATACTTTACCTCAAATAGAACAAAAAATCATCCGTTTCCTTTACAATGGACTTAAGAAATGAAAGGAGTGAGTAAGTTGACAGAGGTAAAAAAAGACCAGATCGTACGAGCATTTTACAAAACAGGTGCTTACATTGGTCAAATCACTGAGCTCAAGGAATCTCATGCAGTTGTTCAGATAAAAGAAGTAAAAAAGCACCCTAAACAAGGAGACCTGCACCACCCAAATGAAGTGGAGGTACCGCTTTTTCATGAACGGAAGGCTCTGTCGTTTAATGAACGGGCGAACATCCCCCTAAATATGATTAAACCGTATGAAGAAGAGCCGGGAGATTACTTTGACAGTTTAAAAGAAGCAGTAGCAGTTCTGGAAGAGGAACTAGAAAGCGGAGCTTCTCCTTTTCATAAGAAAAGTCTAGAGGCGTTAAATGGAGTCAAAAGAGAATATGAGCTCATGTATTCACTAAACTTTACAAGATAAGATGAAGAAGATCTTATGGATGATTGGAATTGTATTTCTCTCATTCACCCTATTTTCAGCTGGACTATATATTGATGAATTCGAGAACGTTTCAGCTTTTTGGCGCCCTCACCAATCAGGTAGATACAAACCAAAAAGTAGTGGCATTAACCTTCGATGATGGACCGACTAAGAATGTGGACGCTCTCCTTACTTTATTGGACGAGTATAAGGTTAGTGGAACCTTTTTTCTAATAGGAAACGAAATCGAAAGAAATCGGGCGCAAGCAGAGGCAATTGTACGTGCCGGACATCAGGTTGCAAACCACAGCTATTCCCACCAGCGAATGATTTTTAAGTCCCCTTCCTTCATTAAAGAGGAGATAAGTGAAACTGATGAATTAATCAAAAGCATCGGATTTGAAGGGGAAATTGATTTTCGCCCGCCTAATGGAAAGAAGCTGTTTATCCTTCCCTACTACCTGGCTAAAAACAACCGGGATACGATCATGTGGAATATTGAACCGGATCGGGAAGCTGATAAAATAGAATATGTAAAAAGCAATCTTTCTAACGGTTCAATTATACTTCTTCATCCCATGTATGATAGTAGCGGGGAAGAGCTCAAAGTAACGGAAGAGATTATCAGACTGATAATAGAAGAGGGTTATGAATTTGTTACGGTTAATGAGCTTCAGGATTTAAAAACTCCTTAAAGAGCATTCCTTAAAAAAGAAAAAAGAAGGCCCCGATTTCCCCGGAGTCTTCTTTTATTTGCTGAAGTATTATTGCACAAGCAGCTGTTGGAGCTTGGATAAGTCGATTCGATCTCCAATGGTTGTAGGCTCAGCCCGGTTTAGATAACGCTTGTCCTTTTCAACAAGATGATAAATATGCTGGGTCGTCTGTGCGTCATCCAATGCTTTATGATGCTTTCCTACCCCATCCCGTCCGTATTCCTGTACTGCCTTCCAAAGGCCCGTTTGATTCCGGTCACCAAAAAAACGCTTATACTCCATAGATAAATCAACAAATTCTCCACTGAAGGGAAAGGGCAGTCCAGCCCGTTCACAATTTTGTCTAAGCACCCGCATATCCATGTTACCCCAGGTAATGACCTTGTTATTTCCCTGATTATTTAAAGCAGCCAGGCGTTTGACTAGAGCCGCAAGCGTAATCCCCCCATCAACATCCTCCTGAGAAATACTTAAAAATGATTTACAGCGTCTTGAAAGCCTCTTAAACACCCTCGGTTTTACATAGCTTGAAAATTCATCTGTATCAGAGAAATCTTTTACACTAATCAGTCCTACCTCAATGATTTCTGGGAAGAAACCTTTTGGTCCGCGTCCTTCAGGCATAGAAAATTCAAAGTCAATGAAAATTAGCGTAGTGCCTCTCATCCCTTTTCCCCTTTCTCCCAGTCAGCGAAAGCCCTGGCTTGTCCTCCTTTTATACACAAGCTCCGCTTATCTATATCTTCTATAGGATTCTCCCGGCAGCAGCCTAAGAATTTATGGTTAGGAATGATTATATCATGCTTCAGGCGAGATGAAACATAGAAGTCAGAATTTTCTTGCGACAATAACTGATTTCTTTCTGCGGTTGCGCTCATAAATCGATCCTGTATAATTGTTTAGAAAAGCGAAGTATTTTTTACACTAAAGCTGTTTTTCTCTTAGAAGAAGGTGCCATTTATGACAATTGAAAAGAAAAACCTGTTAATTATGTGGTTTGCAAATTTTCTGGTTGCTGCAAGTGCAACGATGATTCTCCCATTTTTATCTCTTTATATTGATACAATGGGTGATTTTTCGAGTGAATATGTCCAAAAATGGTCTGGTCTTGTTTTTGGCATAACATTTCTTACCGCTTTTCTTGTATCTCCAATTTGGGGAAGGTTTGGCGACCGGTTCGGCTACAAACCCATCTTACTCATTACCGGATATGGAATTGCCTTATGTATTTTTCTCATGGGCTTTATTCAAAGTGTTGAAGGTTTGTTTATTCTACGCCTTCTAATGGGAATCGTGACAGGCTTCATCCCTACCTCCTTAGCACTGATTTCTTCCCAGACTCCCCGTAAAACAGCAGGGCGGACACTTGGCACACTTCAGATGGGTACAGTATCAGGAAGCCTTTTAGGTCCGCTAATCGGCGGAATAATGGCGGATTCGTTTGGCTTCAGCTATACCTTTATCATCACAGCCGTCTCAATTTCTATAGCAGCTACACTGGTGCTTGTCGGGATTTCAGAAAAGAAAAATACTGCCGATAAAAAGAGTAAGGCTGGTTATACCAGCAAAGAAGTAATTCAGCTGATTGCCGGCCACCGGCTTTTGCTGACGGTTATGGTGCTTTCATTTTTAGTGCAAATGGCGAATTTTAGTATCCAGCCGCTGCTTGCTCTTTATGTAGGCGGGCTTACTTCAGCTTCAAATATTGCTTTTTTATCCGGTCTAGCTTTTTCTGCAACCGGCTTTGGCAATCTTCTGGCTACGCGGTCATGGGGCCGCCTTGGTGATGCGATCGGTTATGATAAAGTACTGACTCTCCTATTAATTTTATCCACTATTTTTATTGTTCCTCAAGCACTTGTAACGGAGCTGTGGCAGTTAATTATTTTACGCTTCTTATTCGGTATAGCCATCGGAGGCATCATTCCTAGTGTGACGGCTTTTATCAGACACTCGGCGCCTGTCTCCATTCAGGGTGAAGTTCTTGGCTATAATCAAAGCTTTCGATTTCTCGGTAATGTAATCGGACCGACGTTTGGCGGTATTGTCTCTGGCTTTATCGGAATTTCTGCAGTGTTTTATGTAACCGGCGGATTATTTTTATGTGCATTTGGTCTTTTATGGTGGAGCAGAAAGCAAATGGTTCAGGTAGACCGGCAATCAGCTTAAGAAAGAAACGGGGAAAATGAATGCGTATGACCTTGGGATATGCAGTAATTGCGCTGCTTCTTCCTTTATGTATCATTATATGGGTTTTGGCTAATCAGGAATTTAAGAGTATTACAAGTATAAATGAAGCACTTGCTGCAACAGTGGAGGACAAGCAGGCTTTCCCAAAGGAAACCAGCTTTTTGCTCGATAAAGATGGAAACCGGTTTTCAAAGGCTTCCTACGAGTTGCGCTTTCATGCAGAGAGTGAGGAAATACCTGATTTTTTAAGGGACATCATTGTATTATCCGAGGATCGCAACTTTTATGACCATATCGGCTTTGATGCGGGTGCTATTATCCGTGCTGTCGTTAAGAACCTTGTCTTTACTCATATACAGCAGGGCGGGAGCACGATCACGCAGCAGCTCGCAAGAAACCTGTATTTATCACAGGAGAAAACGTATAGCCGTAAAATCACAGAATTAGTTTATGCCTATGAGATTGAGCAGTCCATGACAAAGGAAGAAATTTTAGACAGCTATTTAAATAATATCTATTTTAACAATGGAGTGTATGGGATCCGTTCAGCATCCCTGTACTATTTTAAGCGGGAGCCATCCGAATTATCGAATGCAGAAATTGCCTTTTTATCGGCTATTCCTAATAATCCTGGAAAATATGATCCCATTGATCATTTCGAGGAAACGAAAAAGAGGCAGGAGCGGCTGCTCGATCTTATGACAGAAGAGAAAAAACTGACAGAAACTGAAGCTGAACAAGTTAAAGCAGAAAAAATTGTTTTAGACGTTTTTCAGGATAAAGATGATCATCCTGATTATGCTGCGTATGTCGAGTTTGAGCTAAAAGACCTTATTGCCCTGCAGGAAGGCTATATGGAGAAGCTCCTTGAGTCTGAATCCGAAGAAGAAAAAGAGAAGCTCCAACACTCTTTAACAAAAAGAACACAGGAAATCCTTACATCGGGTGTGATCATCCATACAGCACTGGACCCTGCACTACAGGTTAAAAATACCGAGGCGCTGAAAAGCCGTCTTCCTTATGAGGGCATAAATGGAGCTAGTGTTATGATTCGCAACTCTACAAGAGAAATCGTGAGTATTGTCGGCGGAAAAGACTATCAAAAGTATAATTTTAATCGTGCTTTTCAGGCATATCGACAGCCCGGCTCCGCTATAAAACCTTTGTTAGTCTTTGCGCCGTACATTGAACACTTTTCCCCGGAGCTTTCTCAGCCTATTGATGCACGCGATTTTTGTATAAATGATTACTGCCCTAAAAACTATGGCGGTTTACAGTATGGAGAGGTTTCACTTTCCAAATCATTTGTTCTTTCTCTAAATACTCCAGCTGTGCGTCTTTTAGAACATACCGGTATTGAAGATGCTTTTAAGACCTTGACCCCATTCTCTTTTGACAGGGTGGTGAAGGAGGATTATACGGCTGCTGCGGCTGTAGGAGGATTTACCTATGGGATGTCTCCTTTTGAGCTGACGGATGCGTATACAAGCTTTATTGATGGGAGCTATAAACGGTCCCATGCGATACAAAAGGTCACTGCTTCAGATGGAAGCCTGTTATATGAGTGGCCTGATGATTCAATGTCAATCTGGTCGCCGGGTACCACAGATAAAATGAGGCAGCTTTTATCTGCAGCTGCAACTTCCGGAACAGGAATTCCTGCTAATGTAAATAAACCCTATTCGGGCATTAAAACCGGTACTACTAACCAGTTTTTTGATTTCTGGACAATCGGTCTTACAAATGAATTCACTGCGGGAGTCTGGGTAGGTCATGACCTTCCAAAGAGTATGGAAAGCATCGAGCAGGACCGCCCTTCTCAATTAATTTGGCGGGATATGATGAAATGAAAAAAGAAGAAGCTGCTCCGCTTCTTCTTTTTTCATTTCACCCATTTAATTACAGCTGCTCCAGTATCGGAAGGCTCGCCATCAGGCCGTTATACAGCCTGACAATTACATAAATAACGGAAGATAAAAGAGCAGACCAGACAATCAGTTCAAACAGGATTAATCCAAGGGTCCCGGCTGCCGTTAAAGTCGTACTTGTTTTAATGACAAAGTACACAAAATAAATAAAAGAAGTAATGATAAAAATGACAATAAGGCCAATGATCGATTTTAGGCTTGCTACACTGATCAATGCCCCTGCAAAATAAATAAAGGAACCGGCACGAACCTTTTGCAGGGCTGCCCCTTCCTGGTCTCTTGAAAAAAAGAGAAGCGCCAGTTCGTTAATCGTTTCAGCGATAAGCTTTAAGGCTGCAAACAGCATAAAGAAAAGAACCATCAGCAAAATTAATATAAAAAGTTTCAGCTGTAAATCGGACAGAAACTCCCGCATGCCTGCATAGATCCCGATCCCTTTAAACAGCTCGAGACTTATTCCTACTCCGTATACTGAAAAGGTTAAGCTGAATAATAAGATTGAAAATAAAGGATAGTATCCCGATAGATAAGTGTTTTTCATTTTTATGGTCTCCTAAAATGATCAATTGCTATCTTTTACATAGTACGGGGTTTTTTAGAAGAAGAGAAGGCATTTTCTCAAAATTTGCAGAACACCAGCAAACTACTTCATCAAATTTCGACAAAATCATGAATATTTTCTGGTAAAAATCTTTCTTTCTTCATATATATAAGAGGTTACAGAGACCTTTAAATCGAGCCGTTTAGACATGCACAGATTGTATTTTTACGTTATACTTCTATTTACGTAAACAAAATTGGTCAAATTGCAAAGGACTGCGTTTGCAGATAAGAACTGCTTACTAATGTAGTCCTTATTTACATGTGCAGACCCCTGTATGGGGAATCTATTGTAATGGATTTACTAAGGAGGGATTTTCGTTGTCGTTGCTTCACCTTGCCATTGTACTGCCTTTTCTGGCGGCAGTCTTCATCCCTTTTCTATTTAAGGGATTGCGTACTATTCACACAGGATGGTTCGTATTACTCGTTCCATTAGCATTGTTTATTTATTTTATACAGTATTTGCCCCTTACTGGCGGCGGACAAACTGTCACTAAAACCTTTCAATGGATTCCTTCTTTAGGGATAGATTTTACCGCTCATGTTGATGGGCTCGGATTATTGTTTGCCCTTTTGATCACCGGAATCGGAACACTCGTTGTTCTTTATTCTATTTACTACCTGGCAAAAGAGAAAGAAGCCCTTCATAATTTTTATGTCTATCTCCTCATGTTTATGGGAGCGATGCTTGGAGTAGTTCTTTCTGATAATTTAATTGTGCTATATATGTTCTGGGAGTTTACCTCCATTTCTTCTTTCCTCCTGATCGGGTATTGGTATGATCGGGAGCGTTCCCGCTACGGCGCTCAGAAATCCATGCTGATAACGGTCTTTGGCGGACTTTCAATGCTCGGTGGTATCGTGCTCCTTTATTTAATGGGAGGCACATTCAGTATTCAGGAGCTCGCAGGAATGTCGGGCACTCTCATTACTGACCCGCTGTTTGTTCCGGCTCTGCTTCTTATTTTACTTGGAGCCTTCACGAAATCTGCACAGTTTCCATTCCATATCTGGCTTCCCGATGCGATGGAAGCACCGACACCTGTCAGTGCTTATCTTCACTCGGCGACGATGGTTAAAGCCGGTATTTATCTGGTAGCCCGTATGAGCCCTGTGTTTGCAGAATCCGGCCTTTGGCTGTGGCTAGTTGCCGGTTTTGGGATTTTCACCCTCTTCTGGGGATCCTTTAATGCGGTTAAGAAAACTGATTTAAAAGCCATCCTGGCATTTTCAACGATCAGCCAGCTTGGGTTAATCATGTCATTGCTTGGTGTAGGAGCAGCTGCTCTTCACTATGATTATCTCGATGAAAACATCTATATGATTGCAACAATTGCCGCTGTTTTTCATTTGATTAACCACGCAACCTTTAAAGGAGCCCTGTTTATGATGGTCGGGATTGTGGACCACGAAACAGGTACAAGGGATATACGTAAGCTTGGCGGTTTAGTTACGTTAATGCCGATCACCTTTACAATTGCGATCATTGGGTCTTTTTCAATGGCAGGAATTCCGCCATTTAACGGATTTTTAAGTAAGGAAATGTTTCTTGCAGCAATGATTTCCATCATTGAGGTTGATGTATTTAATTTAAATACATGGGGATATCTGTTCCCTGTACTGGCATGGGTTGGAAGCGTGTTTACGTTTGTTTACAGCATCATGCTTGTCTACAAAACTTTTCTTGGCAAGGCACAGTTTGAGAAGCTTCCTAAGAAGCCGCATGAGGCGCCAATTGGCATGCTGATCTCACCTTTAATTCTGATTGCTCTTGTTATTGTCTTTGGTTTCTTCCCTAACTTGTTGTCAAACAGTATGATTAAGCCGGCTGTTGAAGCCATTTTACCGGCTCTTGGGGATGCTGGTCAGGAGGTATACGTAAATATTTACTTCTGGCACGGTTTTACGCCTGAATTATTTATGACCCTTGGCGTTGTTCTAATTGGGATTGTTTTATATTCAACCTTGCCTAAATGGCAGGGGATCTATAACCGGATTCCGGAGCGTTTGACACTAAACGGCTTTTATGACAAAGGCCTCGCGGGAAGCGAAACTGGCGGATATCGTTTAACAAACGGCGTAATGTCAGGATTCATGAGAACCTACCTTGTTTATATTTTCTCATTTTTTGTTGCGATTCTTCTCGCTACCCTTTTTATCAGAGGAGCGTTTTTGTTCGATACGGCTGATCTGGCACAGATTGAACCCTATGAGGTGGTCCTGGCAATCGTTCTTGCGGCAAGTGCCATAACTATCCTGTTTGCCAAGACCCGTTTAATGTCATTTATTTCACTCGGTGCTGTCGGCTATTCTATTGCTCTATTCTTTGTATTTTTTGGAGCGCCTGACCTGGCTCTTACACAGCTTGTAATTGAGACTGTTTCCGTTGCACTATTCCTACTGTGCTTCTATCATCTACCGGAAATCAGCAGAAAAGAAGAGCGTATGGGATTCCGCTTTGGAAATGCACTTCTTGCTGTATTAGTAGGACTCACAGTTACATTGTTAGCATTTTCATCTTTCAGCTACCGTTCATTTGAATCCATTTCACAATATCATATTGAGAATGTTTATGATCTTGCGGCAGGCGGAAACATGGTAAATGTTATTTTAGTTGATTTCCGTGGGTTTGATACCCTGTTTGAAATAGCTGTTTTAGGTGTCGCAGCACTAGGAATTTATGCAATGATCCGTTTTCGTGCAGTAAGGAGTGAAAATGAATGAAAAAAACAAATGATGTCATTTTACAAACCGTAACAAAAATCATTTCGTTTATAATTATTTTGTTTTCAATCCATCTGTTCTTCGCCGGCCATTATACGCCCGGCGGCGGATTCATTGGTGGATTGATGACAGCAGCCGCTTTAGTTTTACTGCTGCTGTCCTATGATATTAAAACGATGAACAAAATTCTGCCGTTTGATTATAAACGAATGACCGCAATAGGATTATTGATTGCTGTTTTAACAGCAGCTGGTGCATTGTTATTCAACGTTCCATTTTTCACACATGCTTACGATTATTTTGATATTCCTTTATTGGGCGAAACATCTCTTCACACAGCGGTGTTATTCGATATCGGAGTTTACCTGGTCGTAATAGGTATAACAATGACCATTATTCAAACGATAGGGGAGAGTGAATAATGGAATTTCTAATGTCAATTATAGTCGGAATTTTATTCACTTGTGCGGTGTATTTAATTCTATCCAAAAGCTTAATACGCATAATTATCGGAACTGTCCTCTTAGGTCACGGCTCTCATTTATTACTGCTTACGATGAGCGGTCTAAAATCGGGGTCAGCACCGGTCTTAATGGACAATATTTCTGAGTATGCAGATCCTTTACCGCAGGCATTGGTTTTAACGGCGATTGTTATCAGTTTCGGGGTAACAGCCTTTTTCCTGGTTCTCGCTTACAGAGCATATCAGGAGCTTGGAACAGATAATATGGAGCAAATGAGAGGTACTGAAAGTCATGATTAATTTACCTTTACTTCCGATTTTGATTCCCCTGCTGGCAGCTGTAATTCTAATGTTATTTCCGAAACACATTGCAGCCCAGCGGGTAATTTCAATTGTAACGGCTATTGCAACCATTATCGCTTCAGCTGTTTTAGTTGCTGCGGTTAAACAAAATGGAATTCTGACGGTTAATCTTGGAAGCTGGCCGGCACCTTACGGGATACCGCTCGTATCGGATATGCTTTCGGCACTCCTTGTGCTGACCACAAGCATCATTGTCCTTTTTGTTCTATGGTATGCTATTTATTACTCTGACAGAGAATACGAAAGTTATTTCTTCTATATATCTGTGCTGTTTTTACTTGTAGGGTTAAACGGAGCATTTACCACAGGCGATATATTTAACCTGTTCGTATTTTTTGAAGTATTCCTGATTTCCTCTTACCTTCTTATTGTGTTAGGTGGAAAAAAAGGACAGCTTCGTGAATCAATTAAATATGTTTTAATCAACGTCATTTCTTCTGCCCTATTTGTAGCTGCCGTTGCCTATTTATACGCTGTGGTCGGCTCGTTGAATATGGCTGATATCTCTCAGCGTATTGAAGCACTAAATGAGCCAGGGATTATTTCAGTCATAGGGATTTTCTTCCTGATAGTGTTTGGATTAAAAGGAGCAATTTTCCCGCTGTATTTCTGGCTTCCAGGTTCCTATCATGCACCGCCAATTCCTGTTCTTGCGCTTTTTGGTGCACTTCTTACAAAGGTCGGGATTTATGCGATCATGAGAACCTTCTCCTTGTTTTTCTATCAGGATGGAGGCTACGTTCACATTGTTTTAGGTGCTTTAGCTTTGCTGACAGTGATTATCGGTTCGATAGGGGCACTTGCTTATCGTGATGTTAAAATGATCATCATTTACAATATCATCATTGCAGTAGGTGTAATTCTTTACGGAGTGGCAGTTATGACACCTGATGGCCTTGAGGGAGCAATTTTTTATCTGCTTCATGACATGGTTATCAAAGCTGCTCTATTCCTCCTTGTAGGAATTATGATGGCAATAGCAGGGTCCAGCCACTTAAAAGACATGGGCGGAATGATCAGAGACTACCCATGGATTGGATGGACATATTTCATTGGTGCACTATCACTGGCAGGGATCCCTCCCCTCAGCGGTTTCATCGGTAAACTGCTGATTGTCAGAGGCGGATTCGCTGCTGGTGACATGATCGGACCTCTGCTTATTTTGATCTCAAGCTTAGTTGTTCTTTATTCGGCAATGAAGATTTTTACAAATGGCTTCTGGGGAACGCCAAGAGAGTATCATGGTGCAAAGGCTCATCTTGCTACACGCTTGTGGGTACCTGCTGCTGCGCTTATTTTGATCGCTATCGCATATGGTGTAGGGGCAGAAGCGGTACGACCTTTTATTACACAGGCAGTCGAACCACTCGTAAACCCTGCAATCTATATAGACGCAGTGCTAAAGGAGTAATGTGATATGGCATTTCAACTATTATTAAATTTCTTTTTGGCGTTCCTTTGGATGTTCATGGCCGGCACCTTTAACCTGGCAAACTTTATTATCGGGTATTTTCTTGGTATGCTGGTCATCTTTGGAATGAGGCGCTTCCTCAGTGGACGTTTTTATATGGGAAAAATCGTCGCGATTATAAAACTGACCTTAATGTTTGTATGGGAATTAATTAAAGCAAACTTTGAAGTACTGCTTATCGTCTTAAAACCAAAGATGGATATGAAGCCCGGTATTTTCAAATATGACACTGAGTTAAAGAAGGATTGGGAGATTACACTCCTCTCCCTTCTTATCACCTTAACTCCCGGAACGCTTGTAATGGATGTTTCTGATGATAATGAAACACTCTACATTCACGCTTTAAATATTCCTGATGTAAATCAGGCAGTATCATCAATAAAAGATGGTTTTGAAAAAGCAATTATGGAGGTGAGCCGATAATGTTAGACATTGTCGTGTCGATTGCTTTAATCGCTGTGGTTCTCTCTATGATTGGGATTGTTTACAGAGTAATAAAAGGTCCAAGCACTGCTGACCGGGTTATTGCCCTGGATTCTCTTGGGATCAGTTTGATTTCGGTTATTGGTCTTGTTTCCATCCTGCTTCGTACAAGTGTTTTCTTAGAGGTTATTCTCCTTCTTGGAATTTTGGCGTTTATCGGGACAGTGGCCTTTTCCAAATTTATAGAGAAAGGGGAGATTATCCAACGTGACAGACATAAGTGATATTCTCATCATCCTTTTCATATTAATTGGCGCGTTTTTCAGTGTAGTAACAGCCATCGGCTTAATTCGTCTGCCTGATATTTATTCCAGGACACATGCTGCATCCAAAAGTGCGACTCTTGGTGTCATGTGTATATTAATTGGGACATTGATCTTCTTTTTAACTGAGGAAGGATTTTTCAACTCCAGAATCGTACTGGGAATTTTCTTTGTTCTGATTACTGCCCCTGTTGGTGGACATTTGATTTCACGCGCTGCTTATAATGCCGGTGTTAAACTATGGGATAAATCGATTCAGGATGATTTAGCCAAAAAAGAACAATTTGAAAAAGAAAAAGAAGGATCCCGCTACTAACGGGATCCTTCTTTTTTTAGTTATCATAAAGGGTCAGCTCTTCTGAGCCATCCGCCTTATGAATAACCAGTTTACCATGATGTTTAGCTACGTAGGGCTTTGCCTTATCCTCCAGCTCTCCCTTTGTGCTTTCAGTGAAAATTGCCCTGTCCTTGCCCTCCTGCTGCAGCTGCCAACCCTTATCATGCTCTTTGATATGGAAAACAGGTTGGTCCCCGTCGTCCTGAGCTGATTTCTCCGCGCGGTCTGTCGCAATGGCAATGGCTCTTCCCTCTTCATAGTTTTCTCTCAATAAGGCATTGCCTATCTCAATCGCTTTATTTCGGACATTTTCATCAAGGTTCTTCCATGAATCAGGATAATCATTTTTTGACCAAGGCATATGACTCACCCTTTCCGTATAATAGTTTTATCATTCCACGAAAGGATGTATGTAAACGTATTATTGTTTTTTTTCAACGACTGCCACTGTGCAGCGTGAGACGCAAATCAGTTTTTGATCTTCATCAGTGATGTTAATTTCCCATACCATCGTAGTACGCCCCTGGTGAATCGTTGAGGCAGTTGCCGTAACTATACCTTCTCTTTTTGCTTTAATATGATTTGCATTTATTTCGAGACCAAAGCAAATATGTGTTTCAGCATCAATTAACGCAACCGTCCCATAGCTTGCAACGGTCTCAGCAAGCGCCACAGAGGCGCCTCCATGAAGATAGCCTAAAGGCTGTCGGGTTCGTTCATCTACTGGCATGGTCGCAATTACTTTTCCTTTTTCAATGGAAACAAATTCGATGCCAAGCGCTTCGATTAATGTTCCCTTTACACTGAGTTTTTCCACTGGCAAACACTCCCTTTCTCCTTATCTCTTTTATCTTGAGGAGTAATACAGGAAAAATCAAGCATTGACTCCATAAAAAAATGCCGTAAACACTAAAAATGTGCTTACAGCATTCAACAATAGAGCTATTTAAAAGAGGTTAAGCCTTGAGTCTAACGATATGGGTAAGGGCCGTAACCAGGATATGGGTAACCGCCCGGCGGGAAATATGGCGGTGGGTATGGAGGGTAACCGCCATATATTGGCGGGCGGACCAACGCACTACCTAGAGCTCCGCCTAATAAACCGCCTAAAAAAGGGGCTACGATAAAAGGTGCTCCAAAAAACCGCTGGTTATACCCTGAACGACTCCATACAGGATAATTTGGCATTCTTCTCCCTCCTTCTTCTTTCCTTATATACATATGTGAAAAGAAAAGATTAGGCTGGGCAATCAGCTTAATTGAGAAAAAAGCCTACTCTACAGGATTAGTGCAGCAGCCCATCCAAACAAAATGAGAGGAATATTATAATGGATAAATGTAGGCACGCATGTATCCCAGATATGATTGTGCTGACCGTCTGCATTTAAACCGGCACTAGGGCCGAGCGTGCTGTCTGAAGCAGGAGATCCTGCGTCCCCAAGTGCCCCAGCTGTTCCAATTAAAGCGATTGTAGCCAGAGGGCTGAACCCAAGCTGAAGCGCCAGTGGAACAAAAATAACAGTTATGATTGGGATGGTGGCAAAGGAAGAGCCGATCCCCATGGTAACCACCAGGCCTACCAGCAGCATTAAAAGAGCGGCAATCGCCTTATTGTCGCCAAAGATACCTGATGCGCTGTCAACAAGACCTTCCACATGTCCGGTTTCAGTTAATATGGCAGCAAATCCATTGGAGGCAATCATGACAAAACCGATAAACGCCATCATTTTCATCCCCTCTGTCATTAAACCATCCTGGTCACGCAGCTTAACCGTTCCAGCTGCAAATAAAATACTAAGACCGACAACTGCAGCAAAGACCATTGATTCAATAAACGTTTGAACAGCGAGGGCTGCTGTAATTGCAGCTAATGTTGCAATTAGATCCTTCGTTTTAATAGGCTTTTCAACTGCCGGTGAATCGGAGTCTGTTAAAGCTTTATTTTCGTATTGTCTTGGTTTACGGTAGCTGAAGAATATAGCAATACAAAGACCCAATACCATACCGATTGTCGGAATAAGCATCGCTTTCGGGATTGTAGAAGAATCAATGGCAAGCCCGCTCAGCTCCATATTGACAGCAATAGTCTGATGAAAAATTTGTCCAAAGCCAAATGGCAGTAAAATATATGGTGCAGTGAGTCCGAATGTAATCGCTGAGGCGATCAGTCTTCGGTCCAGCTGGAGCTCGTTCATGACGAGCAATAACGGCGGGATCAATAAAGGGATAAAGGCAATATGCACAGGTACTGCGTTTTGGGATAGACAGGATATAAATAGGATGACTAGAACAACGAGCACCTTTGGAAGTGTCTGCTGGCGCTCCTCCCCTTTCCTGCGAACCAATTTTACGATTTTATTTACGAGCAGCTGAGGAAGACCTGTGTGGGAGATAGCTACTGCAAATCCTCCGAGCAGCGCATAGCTTAAAGCGATATTCGCGCCGCCGCCGACGCCTGCAGAGAATACGGTGGTAATTTCATCAACGGTTAAGCCGCCGGCAAAACCGCCAACAACGCCGCCGATGACCAGGGCGATTACGACGTTTACTCTTAATAGGCTTAAAATTAACATCAGTGATACAGCAATGATTACGGCGTTCAATTTAATCATCCTCACAATCTATTTGTTGATTTCTTTAGTCTGCTAAACAGGTAACGTGATAAAACACTATCATAACTTAACAAACCTGCTTTAGCCTGTCAACGAAGTAGCAAATAGACGGAATTTTTGTACGATGTGCTTTAGTAATTACATTAAAATTTGGATGTTAATTAGTGTAGGGGTCTAAAGGAGGCGTGTTGATTTACACTGCAGGGGCATGCTTTCCGCGGGGCGGGAGCTGAGCTAACTTGCTAACGCAAGTGGATCTCAGCCTTCCCGCTTCTTCCCGCAGGAGTCACCCCCTTACACTCCAATCAACTTCTGGTGAGGTAATTTAGTGCTTGAAAATTATACTGTTAATAAGTAAAGGGATAATTATGTTTTTCTTATATTAACTCGACCTTCCTGATTTTTTTCATTGTCCCATTCGATTTGAATTTCGAATGTTCCTTCTTCAAAAAACAGAGGGAATCTTCTTCTGATGGACTTTTGCATTGGAAGGTTTGGGACTTGATCGAGTTTAACCCAAATAGGTTTACCTTCAGGAGAGTCTTCTACTAATTTCCCTTTGAAGCTTTTAGCTAAATAGTTAAAGATCATATGGCGTTCGTTTTTTTCGGGATTTACATATTCATAAAGGCCTTTGTATGTAAGGTCACTTACTTCAAGCCCTGTTTCTTCTTACGCCTGGTTCACTGCGCTTAGGCGGATGCTATCTGCGGGGTGTGAGATATAGGTAAACAGCCATTCCTATGCGGCTGTTTTCTTATAAAGACTATTTACTTTTTCAACTCTCGATAATACACTTCAAGCAGTTTATCTACAGGTATATTGTTTATTGTCATTCCTGAAATGTCACTATCCGTAATCTGGAGGTTTGATAGATTACTGTTGCTAATTTTAGTTCCTGGAAGGTCGCATCGTTCAAATGAAACTGGTTCCTGTTCTTCCCCAAGATTTGCATCTATAAAACGTACTCCACCAAGAGTCACTAACCTCATCTTGCTATGAGAAAGGTTTAAATCGGCGTAAGATGAATAGTTGAAATTAATGTTATGGAATTTTGAATAACTAAGGTTACAGTTACTGAAATGAGTATTCATCAGGTTGCTGTTAGAAATAGAACTTCCTTTTAAACTCACTTGGTAACACTCTGTCTTTTCCATATCACAATTCTCATATTGAGTATTTGTTAAATCCTTATCACTAACTAGGTTCTCTATAGCAATAGGGCTCTTTATTCTCTTTATGTAGCCATATTCATCTTCTGTTTGAAAGGTTATTTTATAACCCATTTTCTCATAAAAAACGTGGTTAGTGACTTGTCTGCTTGATGTTTCAAGATCCCACGTTCTTACTGATGGAAATTCCTCCTCTATTAATTCTATTACTCTTGAACCGATTTTTTTCCCTTGAAAATCCGGGTCTACGAAAATACGGTCTATACGTCCAAAGGACTTACCCGTTATGGTCACGATAATGCCGCCAACAACCTCTTTGTTATAAATTATTTTGTAATAGACTAATTCTTCAATCATATATTTAGTCATTTCAACTGAAGAATAGCCTGGAGGTTGAATATTGTAATCGATCATTCCCTGATTTAATTGCCATCTTCTTGCTTCTTCATCAAATGTTTTTTTCATGATTTTTGTTAGCTTTTGGGCATCTGAAATGACTGCTTTTTGAATCGTTATCAACATTTAATTCTCCTTTTACATAACCGAATAAAAATCTGCATAGGTTAGCTGTCCCTATCTGTTATTGTTTAAATAATACCATAAAAAGTAAATATTGCTTTATCTGTTTCAAAACAATATTTTACGAAAAAAACCTTTAAACAAAAAGAAGTACAATTCAGCTGCGAATAGTACTTCTTTTTCCTTTAATATTCAAAACTTTGTACTTATTTATTCTCTAATGTAAACTGCTCGATGAGAAGAGCGAGCGTTCGTGTCATAGCTCCTGTTGCTCCTGCTGGTCCTAGGGAATGAGCTGATTTGGTTGTAGCAGTTCCTGCGATATCAAGGTGCACCCATGGGGTACCTTCAGTGAACTCTCCGATAAATGCCCCTGCAAACAGCGCGTGACCGTCTCTTCCCGGAGAATTGTTTAAATCTGCTACCGGTGATTTCCGTACCCTTTTGCGATCTCCCTCTGTATAAGGAAGCTGCCAGATAAATTCTCCAGCTTCAGCAGAAGCTTCAAGCACCTTTTCAAAAAGAGGTTCATTGTTTGTAAGCGCACCGGTTTTATCAAGACCGAGCGCGACAATTACACCGCCTGTTAACGTTGCTACGTCGATAATATAGTTTGCACCATGCTGCTTTGCATAGGTAACCCCATCAGCCAGGGCAAGACGTCCTTCAGCATCAGTATTTAAAATTTCAATTGTCTTTCCGCTTAAAGAAGTGATGACATCATCAGGCTTAAATGCTTTAGAGCTGATCATATTATCTGTCGCCGGAATAACGGCAACAACATTTTGCTCCGGCTTAAGCTTGCCGATAATCTCCATTGCCCCAAGCACTGCAGCCGCGCCTCCCATATCGGCCTTCATACCGACAATGCCGTCTTTAGGCTTAATGGAATAGCCGCCTGTGTCAAATGTAATTCCTTTACCGACCAGCCCTACTACATCAGTCCATTCTTCCTTGCCCTGATGCTTAAGAACGATCATTCTTGGCGGTTCGTCCGATCCATTATTTACTGCCAGTAATGCGCCCATGCCCAATTCTTCCAGCTCTTCAAGGCCGAGTATTTCCGAATCAAAGCCGTATTTTTTTGCCATATCAGCTGCGTAATCTGCCATTTTAGCAGCTGTCAGCATATTAGAAGGCATATTAACAAGCGTACGGGCAGAGTTTGTTCCTTCAGCTAAAACATAGCCTACCTCTAGAGCAGCATTTAATTCCCGCTCATCGGCATTTGAATACACTTCAAGCGTTTCAAGATTTACTTCCGGAAGATTTCGCTTTTGCCGGTAGCCTTCAAACTCATAGGCAGCAAGAGCTACACCTTCTGCCAGCGCTTGCGCTGCATCTGACTCTGATATGCCATCGGTTAAGAAAGTATCCAGTGCTACTGAAACCTTTGCAACCCGCGCTTTTTTCAGCTCCTTGCTTAACACCCCGAAGCTCTCACGAAGATCGTCAATGGTTAGATCCTTTTCCTTACCGAGTCCTACAAAGATTATTCGCTTTGCTTTTGATTTTCCTAAAGACGGAAGCTTTGTAATGGTTCTAACTGAAGATGAAAGATCCCCTTCCTTCACGAGCCCTGCTAATTCACCTTGAAATTGCTGGTCAAGTTCTTCTAAAAAACCATCTAGCTTGGCTGTTTTATTCCACAGACCCGCAACTAAATATTCATGCGTCTGTTCCAATGGATTTTGATTATGTATTGTCCAGTTCATTTCGAACACCTCCAGCCTTTATTATACAGAATATCAGAATATATTTCGATTGCCGATAAAACGCTCTCGCTCAAAAATGAAACTTTTTTATGATATAATGGCACAAATAATCGATTCAAGACAGCAGAAAGGGTGCAGTCAATTTTATGGAATTATTTACGAATTTCCCACTCTGGGCCTCACTTTTTGCCATTTTATTTGCTCAGGTGGTAAAGGTCCCGATTCAGTTTATTGGAACGAGAAAAATTGACTGGTCGCTTGTTACCTCAACCGGAGGAATGCCCAGCTCTCACTCAGCTGCTGTAACTGCGCTTGCTACTGCAATCGCGTTAGAGTCAGGCCTGTCTTCTCCAGTTTTTGCTCTCGCTACCGTATTTGCGATCATCACAATGTTTGACGCCACTGGTGTACGGTTTCAAGCCGGTGAACAGGCCGCTGTTATTAACCAGCTAATGAAGGATTTTAATAAATTCGTTTCAGAAGCTAAAGGGTGGACTGAAAAAGACGAAGAAGAAAAACGAAAAGAATTGAAAGAACTGCTTGGCCACAAGCCAGTGGAAGTTTTTTTTGGCGGTTTAACCGGAATCTTACTAACATTACTTATTCATTTTATTTTAACGATTTAATGATTGGCAGGTGAAGTTTAATGAGAATGATCTCAATTTGTCCAAGCAATACAGAACTGATTCATTATCTAGGATTGACCTCTTCTCTCATTGCAGTGGATGATTTTTCAGACTGGCCTAAAGAAGTCCAGACACTGCCGCGCCTTGGCCCGGATCTTTCTATCGACATGGATGAGGTTGAGTTTTTAAAGCCCGACCTGGTGGTTGCTTCACTGAGTGTACCAGGGATGGAGAAGAATATTGACGAGCTTCAAAAAAGGGATATCCCCCATATTGTTTTAAATCCGCAGAGCCTCGAGGAAATAGGGCAGGATCTCCTGACGCTCGGCGAGGCTGCGGGCTGCAGGGGAAAAGCCTTGCATGTTCAAACCGAATTTAAGGAAATGATCGAGCAATTTAAAGCCACTTCAAGCAATGTTTCCTCAGTACCTTCTCTTTATTGGGAGTGGTGGCCAAAGCCTGTCTTTACTCCAGGTGCTGTAAATTGGTTAACGGAAGTAAGTGTACTCGCTGGAGGTACAAACCTGTTTAAGGATATAGAGCTTGCGAGTGTTCAAACAGACTGGGAGGATGTACGAAAAAGAGAGCCTGACCATATTTGTCTGGCATGGGTAGGTGTGAGGACAGAAAAGGTCAAGCCGGAAATCGTTCGAAAACGTCCAGGCTGGAGTGAGCTTAACGCTATACAGGAGGACCGGATACACGTTTTGGAAGAGGATCTCTATTGCAGGCCTTCCCCAAGGTTGATCGAGGGCATATGGAAACTCGGAAATCTTCTTCACCGGGAACAGTATAAAGAAATTGAACTCCCTGCTCTATTTAAAACCTAATAAATTCTCATAAAAAAGAAGCGTGAAATTAATCACGCTTCTTTTTTAGTTACCATTCAGGTTTAACAGCTCTTTTTCTGAAAAGGAGCCATCGCCTTTTTTGACCACATAAACTTTAACCTTTTGCTTGCCCCATTCATTAAAGACATCATCAACCGTCTCGTAATACAAATCAATTATGTCCCCTTTTATTGCGCTTCCTGTATCAGCAACGACTCCATACCCGTAGCCTGGAATAAATAAAATAGAGCCGATTGGAAAAACCTTAGGATCAGCTGCAATTGTAGAATATGTATCCCGTTTAACCTCTACACCCGAAAAGGTAATGCCATAAAGCTTATCTCCCGGGTTCTTTCCGGTAGATTCTTCCCCCGCAGTATATCCGGTAGCTGTTACTGTCTTTGCAGGATAGCTTTTAATATGCTCAGGGACCGTTTTCTTATCAGATGTAGTTAGTTTTGAGGCAATAAAAGTCCGTGATGTTCTCTCTTTTGCTAAAGCTTTTGTTTCAAGCCAAAGATCCCGGTCTCCAAGAAGCTGATCATCAAGCACCTCTACCCTCTCTACCTCTTTACTTGGAGGCTCGATCGTAGAAGTGAACATGACTTCAGCTTTTGAATTTAAGGGAATTAGGGTTATAAATGCAAATATTATAATCAAAGTTAATAATTTCATATAAATGGCATTTTTCACTTTTATCTCTCCTTCCAAACTGATTTTTCCCCTGTTTAAAGGAATCTAATCCTTTTTTCTATGAATGAGGAATAAATGTGGGGTTTTTAGAAAGCGTACTAGGTCTTTAAGCTAGTAAATTGGCAATTCCTTAACAAGCAATAATTTTTTGACAACTAAAAAAAGCTCCACATATCCTGGGAGCTTTAAAACATCCGGTAGCCGTTTGCACGAAGCCATCTCATTACAAGACCAGCTATAATTGCACCTGCCATACCGCTTGATAATATTAAAATATCTGCCGCTGCTAAAGAAGAAAATCGATCGCCGAGCAACGTCAATGACTCTCCCGGGGAACGAAAATATTGTATAAAACGAACTTCGTCTACGATTAAAATGGTTACGATCGGATAAATAGCGGCCATCACCCACGTCATCCGAAGCAGCATATTTAATAAAAATCCGATGCCAAAAAAGAGTACAAGAAAAAGCAGCATCGAAATCAGTAATTGAGCAATCCCAAATGTCCCCAAACGACACACCTCCACATTCACTTCAACAGTCTACCTTATTTGGGTGACAGGTGCAATGGTACCCTGTCTTTATTCATGTAGTTGTCACAAAGGGGGTGATTAGGCAAAATAAAAAGCCTGGATCCGGGGATTCAGGCTGCTTATATATAGTGTAATATGGCTGTTTTATTTTTTACCGTTTCCTCCGCATGAAGGACATGTCTCTGATCCGCCCAGACGGAGCTGGAAGTAACCAAGGCCTGAACAATAATCACATGCTTTGCTTGATTTTCTGTTTGTCTTTTTCATAGAAGCGACCCCTCTCAAATGTGGTTGAGAGTAACTATAGCACGACAGCTTAGAAGGTGAAAAGAGTCATATACGGCGAAATTAAGCCATGTAAGCGAATACAACTTGTCTATACTTCATTATCCTTTAATTATCAGAAAATTTAGAACTATAAGGATATTTCGAAATTTGTTCACAATTAGACAATCGCTGCTCATAAAAAAAGATGGTAAGCTGTATAATTGAAATGGTCTCCCGGATTACCAAGGGAATGCTGCGTTAGTCCACCAGCTCCATACTTTTCAATCATGGCGGGAATTATTTGAGAAATTTTAACCTCATTCTTAAGAGCGGCTACAGACATCCATTTCGCTTCTTCAATTTCCTTCTCCTGAACTTTAATGATCTGTTCAGTCTGTTTACATGTTAAAGCAAATATTATCATATTATCGCTAATTTCAGATCCTATCACACCGGTTCTGACACCGATTACGTTTTTTACCTCAGCAATAATGCCCGTTTCCTCGAGCACCTCTCGTGCAGCAGCCTGGTCCGCGGTCTCACCTTTGTCTACAAATCCTGCTGGCAGAGACTAGGCTCCTTTTAAACCGCCATATTTCTTTTTTACGACCAGCCATTCATCCCGGTCATTTACGACCAGTCCTGCAGCAGCCAGCCATACGCTCCCTCTCTTCTGTTTCATCTCCTGCCCCTCCCTTTTTGATGAGATAGAAAAAGAGCAGCCGTGAGCTGCTCTTTTAAAATCAAGCTATTAAATCATGTTCAGCTTGCCTTTTTTAAATACAAGTCCAGGTCCCCCAATGATTAGAAGGGCACGGTTGTCGATTACTTTCTTCATAATAGCTGCACGCTTACCGGTAATCTTACGTCCGAATACCTCACCGATTGCTTCTCCTCCACCAAGGGAACATACAGTACCTTTTAAATCAGGTGTGAATGCTTCAAGATTTTCTCCTTTAAGCATTGCTGCAATATTATTTGCAGTATGTGCACCCTGCTGCATAGCGATTTGAGCAGTAGGAGGATATGGACGGTCATTTTCAGGATTAATCATCAATGCGCAGTCTCCAACGATAAATACATTGTTGAAGCCAGGAGCACGAAGGTCCGAATCTACTTTTACACGGGCTCTCATGTTTTCAAAGCCTGCTTTTTCAATAATCGGGTTTCCGCGAACGCCGGCTGCCCAGACAACTGTATTAGATTTAATTTCTTCAAAGACATCTTCGTCTTTTTTGATTTTAACGCCTTCTGCCGTTGCTTCAACTACAGGTGTTCCAATTGAAAACTCGATTCCTTTGCTTTCAAGGTGAGAAACCGCATAGTCTACAAGCTCTTTATCAAAGCCTGGAAGTACCATTGGTGCCGCTTCAACACAAAGAACGCGGACTGCTTTAGGGTCGATGTCATATTCCGCGCAAAGCTCAGGAACACGCTCTCCAAGCTCTCCTAAGAATTCGATGCCAGTAAAACCTGCTCCTCCAACAATAATTGTCAAGCGCGCAGGGTCCTTCACTTCTTCTGCACTGTAGGTAGCAAATTGATATTCAATATGTTCTTTAATTTGACGGGCAGCCTTAATATTTGCAATAGAAAAGGCATGCTCTTTTAAGCCTGGAATACCAAATGTTTCCCCTTCAAATCCTAATCCTACAACAAGGTAGTCATAAGGAATCTCAGTGCGGTCTGTAATTACCTTTTGTCCTTTAGTATCGATGTTTTCTACACTCGCTTTGACAAAGGTAACTTTCCCTTTATCCAAAACGCCGCCGATATCATATCTTACTTTATCATGATGCATAGTACCTGCTGATGCTTCATGCAGCCAAGTTGTTTCATAATGGTAATCATTTTTGTTAACTAGAATGATGTCTGCGTTATCAGCACTGACAAGCTTTTGAAGCTTTGTAATAACGGATAATCCTCCGTATCCTGCTCCTAATACTACTATTGTAGGTCTCTTCACTTGGATCACTTCCACCTTTACATTAAATTGCGATGGTGTTTGAGGCGCCATCGCGAAGCCCTATATCTTATAAAGTTTGTGATAACATTCACGAAAGAAAACAGCAAACTAGTTTCTTGTGAATGGATAGCTCATCTCTCTATCAATCATAGTCTTTTTTTGTCCAGTTTTCAAGGTATAGAAAGGAAATCAGAATAATTTGTCAATGTTTTTCATCCAAAAGTATGAATTTATTAAAGGCATGAGCATGGAGTAGGCTTTAAAAAAGGAATATGATAAAATACACACAGTGTGAAATTTAGCTTAGAGGCCAAACCATTCACCCTTTTTTTGGGTGTCTGGTTTCATTTAATGGAGGGATCGAGATGAAAGAAGATACACAAGTTTACGATATTACGGTAATTGGCGGCGGACCCGTCGGACTATTCACCGCTTTTTATGGTGGAATGCGTCAGGCAAGTGTGAAAATTATAGAAAGTCTTCCTCAGCTTGGCGGACAGCTTTCAACTTTATACCCTGATAAATATATATATGACGTAGCCGGATTTCCAAAGGTACGAGCACAAGAGCTTGTCGATAACCTGGTAGAGCAAATGGATCGCTTTGATACAACGGTTTGTCTGGATCAGGAGGTCATCAATGTAGAGAAGCTTGAAGATGGAACGTTTTTGCTTACTACAAATGAAGAGATCCATCATACACGAACTATTATCATTACAGCAGGAAATGGTGCGTTCCAGGCGCGTAAGCTTGATCTTGACGGACTAAGTGACTTTGAAGACAAAAACCTTCATTACTTTGTACCGGATCTGGAAAAATTCAGAGGACGCAAAGTCGTATTATGCGGCGGCGGAGACTCTGCTGTAGACTGGGCGCTAATGCTCGAACCAATTGCTGAGTCTGTCACACTTATACACAGAAGAGATAAATTCCGTGCACACGAACACAGTGTAGAGCAGCTAATGAATTCAAGCGTCAATATTATGACGCCATATACACCTGTAGGCTATCAGGCTGTTGATGGAAACATTAAGTCCCTTGTCCTCCAAAAAGGACGAGAAGAAGAGCAGGTGTCAGTTGAACTAGATGACCTTTTAATTAACTATGGGTTCGTTTCATCTCTAGGCCCGATTAAGAATTGGGATCTGGAAATTGAAAAAAATTCAATCGTTGTCAACTCCAGAATGGAAACAACTGTACCCGGCATTTATGCTGCAGGAGATATCTGTACGTACGACGGAAAAGTTAAGCTGATCGCTTCAGGTTTTGGTGAAGCGCCAACTGCCGTTAACAATGCAAAAGCTTCTATTGATCCAAAAGCGCGTGTTCAGCCAATGCACAGTACGTCCATGTTTGAATAACCTGTTTGTTTAGGCAGTCGCCATAAGGGTAATAGTGTAAAAAACACTTATCTGAAAGGTGATGACCTATGCATGTATTAGTTATTGGAGCAAATGGTACAACCGGCAGCATGGTGGTAGAAAAGCTTGCCAAAAGTGAGCAGCATTTAGTGCGGGCTATGATTCGAAAAACAGAGCAGGCATCTAAAATGGAAGAGCTCGGTGCTCGGCCGATTATCGCTGATCTTGAAAATGAATTTGATTATGTAATGGAAGACGTGAATGCCGTTATTTTTGCAGCCGGTTCAGGACCTGATACCGGACCTGACAAAACAACGTCTGTTGATGAGCAGGGAGCTATTAAGGCGATTGACTACGCAAAAGAAAAAGGAATCGAGCGCTTTATCCTGCTAAGCTCGATTGGCGCAGACGATCCATCAATTGCGTCTGACAATGAAAGCTTCCACCATTATTTAAAATCAAAGCATAATGCCGATGTTCATTTAATGAATAGCGGGTTAAACTATACAATTATCCGTCCGGTCGGCCTTGAAGATAAGCCGGCAACAGGCAAAATTACCGCAAGCAAAAGCCTGGCTAATCACAAGGGTTCGATTACCCGTGAGGACGTTGCGACGGTATTAGTGGAATCACTCTTAATTGAGGGACTTCAAAATATGACAATTGAAATTCAAAACAGCGACGACAGTGAGATTAAGCCTGCTTTGGAGCATCTATAAAATTAAGCCCTTGCCATATAGAATGGTGAGGGCTTTTGTCTGTCTTATTTATTGCTTTTAAAATAAGTTTACTTTTTTCAAAAAAACAAGAAAGTAAATAAATCAACTTTATGAAAAACATTAAAACCCGTATATAAAATATCTGAGAAATCCTCACAGGTTTATGACTAATATATTGTAAAATTACACACAAAAAAGGGCTTACAGCGAACAACCACTGTAAGCCTCCTCTATTATTGATTCATATTATATTTTCGATTAAATCTCTCTGCCCGACCGCCTTTGTCAGCGAATTTCTGTCTGCCCGTATAAAACGGGTGCGTGTCTGAGCTTACCTCTATCTTAAACAAGGGATACGTATTTCCATCCTCCCATTCAATCGTTTCCTTTGAGTGGAGCGTGGAGCCAGTTAAAAATTTAAAGCCGCTATTTGTATCCATGAACACTACTTTACGATAGTCAGGGTGTTGTCCTTGTTTCATGATAAAACCTCCAATTTTACTAAATTAGAAAACATAAATCGTAATGATTACTATTATCTATTAAAACATATTCACTAGTTGATTGCAAACAAAAAACCTCCCTTTAAAAGGAAGGTTTTTCTCATAGCATGTAAATAAATTTCTTTAGCAATTCTCCGGTGTACCTGCTTTTGCAGCAGTTCGGAATGACGACCCGCAGCCGCATGAGGCGATCGCATTTGGATTTTCTATCGTGAATCCGCCGCCCATGAGCGATTCTTTATAATCAATTTCTGTACCCTTTAAAATATCGGTATCCTCTGATTTAATAATGACACGGATTCCATGATGAAGCTCTTGCTGGTCGTCTGAATTGATTTCCTGCTCAAAGCCCATTCCGTAGGACAAACCGCTGCATCCGCCGCCTTTAACAGCCACGCGCAAATATGAATTTTCCTCTTCCGCTTCTTTCATCATATCCTTTACCTGAAGCGCAGCTGCTTCAGAGATCTTGATTACCTGCTCCATAATAACACCTCCGAAAAGTTTCCTGTAACCGTAGTATAGCTTTTTTGGCAAATGGTCTCAACCTTTTGAATCGAGAACAGGCTCGTTCCTTCACTCAAACGAAGTATACTCCCCTCTCTTAGAAGCTATGCAGTATATCCTTTAAAACACCAAACAGACCCAACCAGTAGACGGTCAGGCCCATTTCTCTATGATTAAAACATTGGGTTTTCCTCTAAATAGATATAAATTTCCTCAACAAGCTGCTTAGGAGTTTCTGCCTCTACTACATCGCCATTTACTAAAGCAAAATGGGAGGCAGCACATTTTCCGCAGTATCCAAGACATCCATATTCAATGACATCAAGATTAGGGTCTCTTTCCAGTTCCTCAAGTGCTTCCTGGGAGCCGCTTGCAAGATTGCTGATGCAAAATTCAATAATCGGTTTCATGTTCTATTTCACCTCTCACACCATTCCATGCTACCTTTTTTACTATCCCCAGTCAATGATTTGAATTGTGTTTAATAGGGTATACTCTTGAAAAGTTTGTGAAGGAATTCTCTTATTGTTATTGTACATTGGACCTTATTCCGCTATACTTTTTTATATATGCAGACGTTTAGTTATAACGTATTGTGCGAATAAGCATCTTATTGAAAGTGCTTTCGTAAAATAAATGCTGATTGCAAAGAGAGGGTTCCTATGAAACGGTTAGTATTACTCGGCGGAGGATACGGTAATATGAGGGTATTGCTTCGATTACTGCCAAACCAGCTGCCAGATGATGTAGAAATCACCTTAATTGATCGAACGCCTTACCACTGCTTAAAAACGGAGTATTATGCATTAGCCTCCGGCACGATTTCAGATCAGGAGGTCCGTGTATCATTTCCTGAGCATGAGCGCCTTAAAATGAAATATGGAACGGTTACAAAAATTGATATAAACAGTAAACAGGTGCTTTTAGAGGGCGGCGATTCTGTCGACTATGATGACCTCGTCATCGGCCTGGGATGTGAGGATAAGTATCATAATGTTCCTGGTGCAGATGAATATACACATAGCATTCAATCCATTCATCAGGCACGTGCAACCTATTCAAAGCTGTCTAACCTTCCTTCCGGCTCCATTGTTGGAGTAGTGGGGGCGGGACTAAGTGGAATTGAACTCGCAAGTGAGCTCAGAGAAAGCAGAAGCGATTTGGAGATTAAGCTGTTTGACCGAGGCGAACGAATTCTTCCTGCCTTCCCTGTTCGTTTAAGTAATTATGTAAAAAAATGGTTTGATGCCAATCAGGTGGAAATTGTCAGCAATTCAAATATCACGAAAGTAGAGCCTAATATGCTTTATAATCGTGAGGAATCTATTCCTGTTGATGTTTGTGTATGGACAGCAGGGATTCAGCCCGTTGAAGTGGTTCGTGATATTCCAACTGAAAAGGATTCTTCAAAGCGTCTTGTGCTTACTCAATATCATAATCTGCCTGAGAATGAGCATGTTTATGTGGTCGGAGACTGCGCAAGCCTGCCTTTTGCCCCTAGCGCTCAGCTGGCTGAAGAACAGGCAGAGCAAATTGTAAAGGTGCTGCAGGCACGCTGGAAGGGCGACAAACTTCCTGAAGAAATGCCAAAAATAAAACTTAAAGGTTTTATGGGCTCACTTGGTAAAAAGCATGGCTTTGCTTACCTTGCCGACCGAACCATTACTGGAAGAATTGCCCGTCTGATGAAATCCGGTGTCCTTTGGATGTATAAGTATCATAACGGATAGGGTTTCTCAGGCTTTTACCGACATCTTCAAAACCCTTTAGAATAGGCATTTATAGCTTAATAATTTCTGATTTATTTCACGCTCATTCACCTGAGCGTGTTTTTTTGTCAGGTTTTTGTCAGGTTTTCGTCAGGTTTTTTTGCTTACTCTTCATCCTCCAAGAAAAACCTACTGGACTTATAAGCAGTACCCGAGGGGAATGTTTTAAGCACCTGGTAAGCCTCGTCAAACGAACGGGAGCCTTGAGAAAATCCTCTGCTGCCTCCTACTTCATATGAAAGAATATAATCTGAATCATATTTGTATCCATCGTTTGTTAATACGAACCTTTTGTAAATGTGAAATACACGATCATGATCTTTAACCTCATAACCGAATTTTGCAGAGTAATCATCTATTTCAGACTTAAATGGTTTAACGGAGATAATAGCCTTATGACGTTTTAGAATGCCGGGGATCTGTTTTTCAATTGATTTCAATATTTCTTCTTCCGTAAACACCTAATCACCTCATGAAGATTATAGCAAATAAAAAAGCCTTTCTACCATTAAAGGTAAAAGGGCTTAATATATACGGTTGATCTCAATTGATCGGTCAGCTAGTGACTGCGCCGCATTCGCATATATGTACCAGCGCCATTTTGTTTTAAGGCAAAAACAGGGGACACCAAACCCTAAACCGTTACTTTTGCGTGCACTCAAGGTAAGCAACTACCCCATCGCTACCAGCTGCGGAAAGTCTGATAGCTTAGACGAGTCACACCTATCCGCATAGATGTGCTGTAAATATATTTTACCATATTCTACACAAATAAAAAAGCCCCTCTACCAATTAAGGTAAAGGGGCTTCTTTCGTCCATCGGTGCCAGTACACCAGATGTAAGTATCGTGTGGATTTAGTATACCATACACTTATCTAGTTTCAAATGTTGTTCCTGTTTCCTTGCCAACATAAATCCAACCTTCTCCTGCTTGCGTGGACTTGATCTTAACCACGTTCGCAATATCAGGATGGTTTCCAAGCACTTCATATTCTAGTCCACCAAACTTATGAGGGTTAAGCTCTAATTTAATATTAGAAGCAGGAGAGCGTCTCGGTGGCTTATTTAGATGATACAAAGCCCATGAAGTATTGTTTACTCTTCCTGATCGTGCAGGCAGCTTTACGAAACGCTTTTTAGGCAATGGTTTCGCTGGAGAAGTTTGATTGCTTGAGAATGTTGCTCCGGTGCCAGGTCCCACAAAAATATTACCCTTGCCAAATTGTGAAGTTTGAATCGTAACAACATTTGCCTGCGGACGACCGATAACTGTATAAGATAATCCTCCAAATTTAGCAGGGTTAAGGAAAGCCACTTCATTCCCTTTAACAGGAGCCTTGTTTGTTGGGTAAAGTCTCCATGATGAAGCAGCTGCAGGTAAATGCACAACTTCCTGACCAACTGCGGGCGGTGTTTTATCGACAATCGGCTGTACTGTTTGAGCCGGTTTAATCGGTACAACTTTTCCTCCTTCTTCGAATGGAATGCCGTACCAAGCGCATGTTACTTTAGCAGCAACTTTTCCGCATCGTCTTCGATAATCATCCGACATTAACAGCTTTAGTGCTTCAGGATTGGTCATGAACTCCCATTCAACCAATACTGCCGGATAATCCGGTACTCGTGTCATATGGAAGTTTGTCCAAGAGCCCGGCATAGAAGCAAAGAGCCCGGTACCCCAAATTGGCAGATCCGGGAACTCTCTCTTATATTCAGCCAGATACATCTCTGCAAGCTTCTTAGATTGCGGATTGTTGTACCAATAGAAAACGCCAAACCCTCGAACAGTCGGATTCCCATTTGCATTAGCGTGGTGGGATGCCCCGATTGCTTCTTTAGCTGCTTTATATGCAGCGTTATAAATATTCGTTCTTGTAACAAGTGGAACATCTGGAGCAGTAGATGATTGAGCTTCTACACTCTTAATTTTATTTCCAAGGATTTGTGCAGCGTGATTAACTACAGCATTATTAAATGAAAACTCTGCCATTTGAGGCACACCTTTACTAGGTGGGTACGTATTAGGCCCATGTCCTTTATCTTTAATATCTACAACATCTTTTAAGATTACCATTACCTCTCACCATCCTTTGTTAGTCCTGATCTCTTATTTCCAATTTCAAAAAGCCCTGTTGCGCTTAAACCAGCAAAACCTCCGGCCCATAATCTTAAAACGGTATCTAATTCACTGAACGGACTTGCTGCAAAACCAATAAAAATACCCACCGCAACTGCGATGAGTGGAACGTAATTCTTTGAAATGGGAAAAGATCGCTTAAATAACTCCACTACGGCTAAAACGATTGGTGCTAATACCGTTGCGAAAATCAATACTTCTTTCATCAGACATCATCTCCTTTTTGATCTTCTTCTTTTTTTAGTTCTTGGCTGGCGATCTCTACCTGGTTCTGCTTTACTTCTTTCAACAAAACCGCCTTATCGATCTTATCCAGCAAAGGATCTCTGATTATGGCCTGTTCTTTACCGGATGGATCCCGATTCAACTTTTCAAGCGAATTATAGAGAATAGGTGGTATCGGTAAGCCCAACTGCGCACAATTCTCTAAGATCGATAACCCTTCATTGACAATAAAAAAACTGCTCACCGTTAAGATGATCAGTCCCCCTGTGTCCTGCCCCATATGCATAAAGAAATATTCAAGCCCTGCAGTCATGGCTAAGATCACAATGACAGCAAATTTTTTGATTAGCCCTGCAAGACCAATCGTGCTATTCAATGATTTAGTAAGCCACCCCCTTAACATCCCTGAGATAAAATCCAGAAACATAAAAAAGACTAGTATTACTGTGGCTTCATTAATAACGCCTGATATATAAACTGTAAAACCAGTAACTAAAGCTAAAATACTTTTCACAGCAAATACCTCCCAACGCACCATTCTCCTCGTCTCCTTTCAATATCAAACTCCCCCTTTAGTTCTCTTAATTTTCCTCAACAAAAAAGACGCCTCTATGGGCGCCTTGTGCTTTCTCTATTTATTTATCAACCGCATAGCCTCTAGCTGATAAGGCGTTGCGGATCCATCAGAATTTAAAGCGATATACATATTTTCAAGAGCGATATAAAGCTCTTGATCCTGCTCTGATTGATATTCTTTCAACTGTTCATATTGCGTTTCTAATTCATCTGTATGTTCACCAGCAATTATCATTTCTGTATAGAAACCTACAGCAAACGAATCAAAATCTATTGTGCTTTTATTATCATCAAATCCTGCAAGAACCGAAATAATTACCAAAAGAGCAATTAAAGTTGCATAAATTCTCTTCATGAAACTCCCTCCTGTCTATATAACAATTGTACTTTATATTCGGTTATTACTCTGACGAATTTTCAGTGTTTTGAGGCGCTTTTGGACCAACATACTTGATGTCAATTCGAGAAAGAATATAATCTCCAATCACGATCGTATCAACTTCTCGATCATTTGTTTTTTGGTTCATTTCTGTAGCGTTATAGGACTCCACTTCTATTTCTAATTCTTTTCCACTGTGAGTACTCACTTCTAATATCATGCTACTTCACCTCACTTATATTCGATTTATGGACTAATACATGTGCTTCAGATGCTTTGATTAACGTTGCTTCGATCGTTACGTTTGCAATAACCGGCTTGTTGCCTATGATTTTTTTAATCAACCATTCTCTCATTAAAATTTCCCTCCTGATCTCGACTGGATAAATAAACGCGAAATCACATTGGCATTGATCCTGGCTAGATTGTTTGGTGTGATCTCAATAGTGTGCCATGTACCCCGTGTGACTCTACCGCCTGAATCTTTAGCCAGGTATGGGATAATATTGAGGTCAGTAACGTTTAAATCATTGATCGGAACGATATTGCCATCTACCTTTATTTGAACGGATGAAGGCATTGTATTCAAGCGGTAGATACCGTGCTCGATTTCATGGACATGATCAGGCAACGTGATGCTGTGTGTATGATTCGGGATCGTAAAGTTATGTGTATGAGCCGGAATCGTGACATTATGTGTATGGTTAGGGATGTTAACACTATGAGTATGATTTGGAATCGTGACATCATGAGAATGATTCGGCGTTGAAAAATCATGGCTGTGAGACGGGATCGTAACGCTATGCGAGTGATTACCTGATGCTGATAAGGTTTCAAAATTTGTCATGGTTGGCGTATTGCCATCTAAATGAATCGTTAATCCCCCAGCTGTTGTAGCTGCTGTGGATTGAGAAGAACCCCCGGATGATCCAGTCGTCTGAAACATGACGTGTCGGTGATCTCCGCCGCCTCCTGATGTTTGAGCGCTTCCTCCACCACTATCGGTAGACTTGCTAGTTCCACCTCCGCTGGTACTTGATGCGGTTGTACCTCCACCGCTAGAACTTGTCGCAGTGTTAGCTCCGCCAGAACTCGAAGTCTGTGTACTCTCTCCTCCGCTTTCAGTTGATGTACTTGTTCCTCCTCCTGAGCTAGTGGTATCAACCCTCGCCCCTCCGCCTTCTGTCGCTCGTGAATAGGATCGAAAACCTTCTGTTTTAAAGGTTAAGTTCATTGTATTAACATTCACCAATCCCTCATCAAGGAAGATTTCAATGACGGCCGGATGACCCGGATCGCAATTATCTACATAGGAATGACTGTCAATATTGGTTGCTCCCTGTGAATACGTATCATTGATCTGTTGCCTTCGTTCTAGATCAGCCTGAGTTGTGCCAGTATCGTCTAACTTGTCGCCGATCTCAAGCTCTATTGCATGTGGTGCACCATAGATATCTGACTTCTTAAATTTCCTTACACGAACATCGACAATCCCCAGGTCCTCATCTGTAATTCGAACGAGTTTCCCGACATCAAACCGGTTAAGATCACCGAGCTTTTTCAAGTCCACGACGTTGACGGTGTACAAATTTTTAGGTGTTTTAAGTTCATTTAATTTGGCTAATCCACTTGAATAGAGAGAGGCAGCAACTTCAAAACGTCGATCCACCCATACATATTTAATGATGCCGTATTGTTCAATGATGGAAGGTTCCGCTTCGATGTAGCGTTTTCCTGTGGGATTGACCTCTTCTATATTTAACTGATTGACACCCTCGCCATAGCCGTATGGATAGATACGAGTAGCTACCGGATAAGGATCAGATTCTTTCGTGATTCCTTGAATATTCTTACCCCACCGAGCTTCTCCAACAATCTCGTTTGAAGCTGCATCTAAATGGAGGACCCATGGGAAAACAGTTGTATCGAAATTCCACTGATACTGCTGATCGAATGGTCTCGGAATACTCATAATAACGCTATAAAGTTCCTCTTTTTCAATTCCGTAATGAAAGTACCTGGTAAAAGCGACACGACCAAGTGCCCACCTCTTAACCTCTTGGTACTGCAGCATGTCCGTTAAGACAACACGTGTCGTAAAGTTAGTCCATTGGGCATAATCATCGATCAGATCATCGATTAGGGTTGCCAGCACATGCTCGCATTGATAGGACACTGAGTTTTCATTCTCGTTTTTAGTGGTTAGCGTCGGCATGATCCGGAAAAGCTCAATGCGTTCATCCCCATCCCACACCTCCACGTAGTTAAAAGGCTTGCAGTATTGGTTCTTAGGGTCATTTAAAGGCATAGAAAAAGACGCACTCCATAATTCATTGAGTGGCGTCTCATAGCCGATTGCATATGCATTTTGTAGGATAGACTGCAACTGCATGTTACGGTTGAATATTTTGATCAAGGTATCACCTCTTTTCCATAGAAAAAGGACCCGACGGTTTGCCGAATCCTTTTGATTTTGATTATTTGGTTATTGCGCCGTTTGTTCCTACGCTTTAAATAACCCGTTCTCCGTTTGGTTTATAAACTTCAATTATTTGCTCTCTATAACACCATCCGTCTTGGCTTCCTTCAATTCCATCGAATGATACAGTTCGAGTAGAGTTTTTACTTCCAAACTCTGTGATAACACCTATACGACCACGGTCATTTATTATCTTATAACCCTTTCTCAATCGCACAATATCACTCCGTTTCTTACTACGACTTATAAATCAATACCATTATCACTTAACCACCTAAGAAATTCTGCAACATCTTCAATTCCATATCCTTTGGCAATCGCATTTTCAGATACATAGTACTCTCTTATATATTCAGACAAAAGAATACGAAAACCATTCTCGGAAAGACTGTTCAAATACGAAAAAACTTCGTGTTTTATATATTCATCTTTAATTCCTGAATCTACACACCCTGTGTCATAAGCGAATAACCCTTCTATTGATTTGAATAGTGTAGTTTTATCCATATGTTCACTCCTACGAATTGTAGACAAGATTATCATACTGTACGCCATAAGATCCGCAATCACTACAGTGAACATGGACGCTGAATTCTGTATCTGCGCTTAACTGAACTTCCTTAGAACCGCATTTATCACAAATTATTGTAAAATAAGCTTTTTCTGATTCCATACCATGCCGATACCTCCGACGGTTTCTCGTATTATAAGACTTCGACAAAATTTTCATCTACTGAAGTGGAAAATAGTATATAATAGTTCCTACATTAACAATTTTAGGAGGAAATTCTTTATTATGCTTTATTACACCCCCTCAGGAAGAGTTTGGTTTTTTTACTTTCTAATGGCATACATATTTATAAATTTGATAGGGACTTTAGCTTTAAATCAAGCAGGTATTTTAGGGAACGCTCAAACTCCGTATATAAGAGGTTTGTTTGTTGCCTCGATAGCATTTGGAACAGTTTACATTGCAGGACCATTATACCTATTTAATCACAAAATTAAATTTTACTCGGAAGATATTAAGTTTACGTCTACAATTGGAATTGTTATTTTTTATTCCTTGTTAATAGGATTTATTAATAGCAACTCGTATACATACATCTTGTCTGATTTAGCATATTTGATTGTAGGACTAGCCATTTTTCTTCTCACACGATTTGGAAACATTCATTTTGATATTAACAAAAACAACTTAATTAAAGTTTCCTTGCTCACTGCGATAGCAATTTTAATTTTAGAATTCGCATTTGGATGGCCGTCTGTTTCTTTAATTATTTTTTATTTCGCTCTTTTCCTTTATGGATCATACTTAGGATATAAGAAATTCATTTTTATAAACCTCATTCCGATCATCCTTATTGCGATTAATTCAAATAGAGCGACCTTAATGACATTAGGGATAATGATAATAATTTTGGTATTTATCATGATATTCAAAAAGAAATTTGGATTATTAGCTATATTCATGTATTCTTCAGTTTTACTTTTAATCTTAGCCATACTAACTTTTAATAGCCTTCTAAATCACTTTGCTTATGAAATACTTTCTTCTCCACTGGGTATGAGAATTTACTCGATGATGGAGATATTCAACCCGAATGTCGGGGGAATAGATTTTTCAAGAGACATCACCATTTCGCAAAGATTATATGAAGTAACTGCTGTTACCCACACATTAGGCTCCAATGTTTTTTACTGGCTGTTCGGCTACGGTCTTGGAGGTACTCTGGATATGTCAGGTACACTGGATACTTCAGTAGCAAACTCAGCTTTATTAGGAGCTGAAAGTGTTCATAACATCCACTTACTACATGGTGCTATGCTTTTTAGATATGGATTAATTGGTTTGTTAATACTGATAATTTTCTTTTTTAAATTACTGAAGATCAGCATAAAAACAGTTGATTCTACTACAATGATTATGAGTCTTGCAGCGATAGCAATCATTATTTATAGCATCCCTGCTTCATCTTTCTTCGTTACAGAACCTCTTATATGGTTTTGTGCAGCAATAATTATTACGAGAAAAAGGATATTAAAGCCTACCCATTAAGGGTTAGGCTTTTTTTATACTATCCCTTCAACTTGTGTTATTTTTGACCACGTACTATTCAAAATACGTCCGGAACCTTCAAACTTTAAAATTTTAATATCAAAGGTATTGTCTGTGCCGATCGCATAATTACTTACACCACCGCCACTACAATTTTCAAGGTATGCTACTCCATTAGACTGTGCATTCACATTGTCGAAATAGTAAGCTGCATGTCTACCTACTCCTAAATCTTTCGCTAAACATTCCCTCATATGACAATCTACCATGTATATATTACATCCATTAACATCCGCACATACTGGCCCATATGTGTCATAACCTATGCAAGAAACCCTGAAAATAGTAACCCCCTCATGCGCTGTAGTAGCGTTATTGTTCGAAAGGGTTTTATATCTACCTTGTTCATACGCTTCACATTCAAACTCAAAAACAGTGCATTTTCTTCGGTCTACAAGATCGATAGTATTGTAATGGTAGTTAAAACCATCCTTACCGTTATAAGTTGCTTTAGAGTTAAAGTTATAAACCCTTCCAACTCCTTCAATACTCAGACCGTTATCTCCGTTGTTGTTATTAACAGAGTGTATTAAACCACCCCAATACGTTACATTGTCTCCTACAAAGACTGACGCTAAATTACCTTTTATATCGCAGTTCCCGTAAACATCGGAACCACTATAAAATTCAACATCTTTTAAATATAGTGTGCTCCCTGATATATCCCAAGTGTAATTTGCTGTTGTTAAAATAGCCCAAACATTTGTATCAGGCACTGATCCATTGCGATTTACCCACAATTCTGTACCGTTGGTATAATAGCTAAAGGGAGTTTCAACACATAATTCAAGAGTTGTCTTCTTTTCGAAAGGTATTGGAACGCCATTTACATCCAAGTAAGTAAAATCCATAACGTTGCTTACTAAATTTCGGGTCGTTTTGTAGATACCATCAGACGAAACCCAGGTTAAGGTGTTACTATTTCTACCATTAATAAACTTGAATTTATTTTTATCATTAAAGGGAATAATAGAGATAATCTTACCTTCCGGCATTACTTCCCTTGTATTATTACCTTTGTTAAATTGACCTAACTCAACAATTTCAGATAATCCTTTAATAATTATTTTGGGTTCGGCAGCTACTTTTGCTGTGTCCTTTGCTTTATTCAACGTCCGAAAAGGATTCGATAATGTTCCATTTCCCAACGTATCATTACCATTTACACTATCAAAATAAATATCTAGGTCTCCGATCAAGTATTGTTTCAGATCAAAGTTGTGATGTATTCTTCCGGTTACATCGCGATAAATATCCACACCTGGGTGTGAAAATTCAGATGGGTAAGTTAGTTTACCATATCGAATATAACCCATCTTTTGGCTTTCTCGATCCAACCTAGCCTTTAAAGTAGGATTAACATTTCCTATAGCATCTACTCTCGCCTGCGCTGCCTCGACACTGGAATCCCCATCAATAACCACTTCGTTAAACTGAAGCTGTACGTTATCTGCTTTTGTTAATGCGTTTTGGGATTGATTTTTTGACTCATTCGCTGTATTGACAGCTACTGCAGAATCAACCTCTACTTTATTCGCAATATCAATCGCTTTATTAAGCTCGTCAGTGCCCCGATTTAAACTCCAACCTTTATCTATGCGTTCTGCTGGCATATACCACCACCATCCTTTTATGAGTATTTATCTCTAATTGGTACTTTCAATGTGAAATTTAACCCCGTTCCCGTGATCTGAAGTTCATTATCTCCATTGAAAAACTCAATAGGATTAAATGGACCTATTACTTCGCCTATGGCGTTTTGACCATTTTTTAATACATCGTACATTTCACCATCAATCACCCACGTAACATTGCTAAAAGAAGGCAAAGAAATAGACCTCCCATTAGCTGAGATGGTCAATGATGTTGCTGAGCCTGTGATTTCAATTTTTGGTTTTAAGTAATCTCCGGTTACGGTGTAGTTAATGGTTTGGGGAGCAGTCACATTGACTACTCCCGTCCCCATATGCCCGAACTCATAACTGGATGCAAAGGTTAATTCTGTGCTTCCCCATGTCACTTCGTCGCTTGTAACGATCGAATAGGCAGCCGGATCGTAAGCGGTCAAAGGAAGAACGAAACGGCCGTTCTTTGCGAGTTTTTCAATGGGAATACCAGAAGTCAACCGGACCCAATAAAACTTATCTGGTTCATCCCCAAACCTGAGCTTAACTGTTTTTAGCTTTCCGTATTGATCCTTAAATCTGCCGGAAAACTTTCTCGTATCGAATTTAAAATTCGTATGGCTATCAGAGAACTTGACACAGATCAGGTTAAATGGCCTCACATCAAATTCCCCTCCGAAATCATAAGCACCCGGGCGGCCCGGGATCGTCACTGAATTATTTCGAACAGGAGGGAGCAAAGATTCTTCCGAGTCCAGCGTGATGATCAGACCGTCATCTTGCAATAAATAATCATCAATATAAACGTCATCTTCTCTCAATGCTTATCCCCTCCTTGATTTTTGATTATATAAGTGAAGCTGTCGAGCTAACTTCTCAATGTCCTGATCGTCACGCACATAGAAGTTCGCGCCTTCGAATAGCCCGCGATTATCGACGTTAGTCGTATCAGAACCGCCTGTTCCTGTTGATCCAGTACCTTCGTGATGAATAGTAAGATCAACTTGCAGCTCCTGTTCAATCTGACGTTTTAACTCGTCCATCTGCCAGCCGGTGTCTATGCTGTTCATGCCGATGTCAAAAGCTAGATTTCGTTTTGGAGCAATATTGTCAATCACAGCACTACCTAATCCTGTAGCAGCATTCTTGACCTTACTGCCCATGGATGCTAGACCATTGACTAATCCCTGACCGTTAAATACCCCTAGCTTGAACGTCTCCCTTGATGGTGAATGAGTGTCAGTTGTCCAGGAGATCGCATCCATGATATTCCCCGCGACATTTGAAGCAGCATCCCAGACAGCTGTTGCCATCGACCCAATGCCATTGATCAAACCTTGGATGATGTCCTTACCGATCTGAAGCAAGTCGATATTTTCAAACGTGCTAACAATGGTATCCATGATATTTGAAGCAGTATCCTTAATGGTTGTCCAGGCTTTGCCCCAATCTCCCTGCAAAGCAGACATTGTCGCGCTTATGATGCCAAAAACTAAATCTATCGCAATCTGGATAATGCTGGTAATTAGTGACCAGGCAACCTGCACAATCCCAGAAATTAAAGGCCATACCACTTGGAATATCCCTTGTATCAAGCCCAGAACAAGCTTGATGACTTCCCACGCCTGCTTGACATAGTGAGAAATCGTATCATAAAGGAAAGTCCATGTATTTTTCGCGACTGTAGAAATGGTATCGCCGTGAGTCGCCCAAAAATCAGCGATTCTCGAAGCGATTTGCACGATAATTTCCCAGATAAATCCTAGAATTGCGACAATTGAATTGTAGACTAAATCCCATGTATTTTTAGCTGCAGTATAGAAAGTTTGTTGATTCTCTGCCCACCAGGTAGACAGCGCGCCAAAAACAGTCATTGCCAGCTCAGAAATGAACGTGATGGCTGTTTGAAAGGCTGTTTTTATCAAATTCCACGCCGTAATGATCCCATTTCGGAAATTCTCATTTTCATTCCATAGCCTTATGAATACCGGAATGAGTAGAGAAAGAGCTGCAATTGCAATTCCGATCGGGCCGGCCAATAAAGCAAATCCAGCACGTAATAGGTTGAAGGAGCTTAATAGAATCGGAAATCTTGCACCCAGGTTCACCATGGTTGCTCCGAAGTTCGTAAATAATCCCTTAAGAAAATTGAAGGCAGGACCAATGCTTTTTAGAATGAACGTGCCTAATCCCGCGAAAGCGACCCTTACCCCTACAATTGTCGGGATAATAGCAAGTAAAAATCCTGCAATGACCAAACCAATTCCAACTAAGTTTCCTATTATGCGGTTTGATTCCATCATGGCGTTTGACCACTCCAAAAAGCGATCAACTAAATCAAGCAGATAAGATCCGATCGGTGCTAACCCGATTCCAAGATTTACGAGGAATTTTGTCAAATTAGCGATAAAACGAATGACATTAGGACCACTTTCATTAATATAATCAAGGAACGTTTGGAATCCTTTGTTATTACCAAGATCTGACGCCCACTTTTTAAATCGAGCCATCAGATCAACCAGGTTATCCATCATGCCGGATGCGGATCCACTGAATCCTGCGAACAAATAAATAACTCCTGCAATTGCATCCCGAAAGATAGCGCGGATCTTCGGCATATTGTCCTCTACGTAAGCGATAAAGGACTGAAAACCTTTTGACTTGCCTAATCCTGCTGACCATTCCTCAAAGCGCTGAGACATCGCCAAAAAGCCCTCAGTCGTTGTCTTTGTCAACGGCTCAAAGGCGACCATCATATTCATTATGCCTTGTGCAAAGTTTCCGAAGGCTTTACCTAACATTTCAAGTAACGGACCGCCAGTACGATTCAGAACATCGAAAAAGGCTGCCGCGCTGTCAGATTCAAAGGATTTATTCAGGCTGCTCATGAGATTTTCAACAGCTTTGAATGATCCCTCAAAGAGAGGCGTAATTCTTTGAAGTGTTCTCCCAAGGAGATCCATGGCATCTGTAAAAATACTTATTGACTGATCCTCGAACTGTTTCGTAATCTTGCCCCATATGTTGCTTAATTTCTCCATAGATTCAAGCGCTTTAGTTTGGTTGCCATTTAAAGCGTTTTGAATTTGCGCCATTTCTTCAGCGATTTTATTTCTCTCTTTGCCAGTCGTAGCCATCGCCATTTTTTCTTCAAGCTTTTTTAACTCTTCATTTGCTTCGAATACACTTTTTAGGTTGCTGGTCATGATGGATGCAAACCCAATCCCTGCAGTTCCGGCAAGCCCGAAGGCCGAACCAAGTGCAAAGGTTGAACCTGCTATTGTTCCAAGCATGACGCCTAGATTTCCGAGTGCTCCCGTTATTGAGGAGATAATTGGAACAATTATTGGACTAATGGCTAGAAACGATCCTCCTATTGAATTTCTGATGATCGTATCAAAGCTACGGATAGTCGTAGCAATACGGTCCATTGCTGATTGAAAACGATTAACCCTAGCTTCAATGGGTATGATTACTTTGTCTCGTGCTAAGGCTCTAGCAGCTGCAGCGACTAAAGCAGCTTTACGCAAAAACTCTGAAATATCAGCACCGATCGGCTTATCAGTACCCATAGCCGTTTTTCTTACCTGGGCATCAACTTGCTTCATCTTAGCTTGAAACTCTTTGATTCTAGCACCGATTCGAGCCATAAAATTTTCATGCATAAGCGTTTCCTCCCCTCATTTATACTGGCATCTGATAGGATGACATGGCTTTTTTCATCTTGTTATAGCGTGTTTTATCCAATGGTTGCTTAACTTCTTGACGGGTATATTGTAGAGACCCTTTTTCGAGCTCCCTACGCGCCTTCTGAGCGTCAAACAGCTTCTTGGCTGTCGTGCCTTTCTTGTTAGCAGCTATAGCGTTCATCATTGCGCCTTTACTCAGGTTCTCCAGCTGATCGATCTCACGAAGATGAGCACCTTTTAATTTGGCTTTGTATTCGTTCATCGTCCATGAGCCGATCACATCTTCGTCATAAACTTGAAGGTAACGAGCGCATAACTCATATACCTTCATCATGTCTATGCCGTTTTCTTTTTTGTCCCTAGAAGCTGGTCTCTGCTGTCCTTCATTCTTTGCACGTATGTTTCGATCTGAGTTTTTTCTTTGTCGTCCTTCGCGAACTCTGGCGCCTTCTCGAGGTCCTTCCAGTATTTCTTCGCTTGTAGTTTGAAAAAACCCGATTTATCCATCGTCTCAAATGCTTCTTTAAATAATTTTTCAGTGTCGTCATCTTTTTCAATGACTGCCATTAGAGCATCTTCAATATCCCCGCGTGTTGGACGTTCTTTAAGGTGGTTTACTGCACAATCCCAAAAGCCGATAAGTCCTTCATGATCGAAATTAAGTAACTTTTCATAAATGTTATTAATGCCAGATGATTTGTTCCCTTCCTTGTCTTCACCGTAATATTTTTCTTTCGCAAGACTGTTAAATTTGAATGTTACCTTCGATTCAAGGTCTTTTCCGTTCACGTTTAAAATTGGCATATATGATTCCTCCGTTTTCATTAAATAAATTCATAATAAAAAGGACGAGATATGCTCTCGCCCTTCTGGTTTATCCTGCTGGTGCTTCTGATGTTTGGTTAGGGAATGCTCCTGTAGTTTCTCCTGGCGCTTCGAATCCGTATTGCGCGAATGCGATTAGGTCTGCTGGAAGCTCAGGTAGTTCACTCTTTTGAGCTTGAAGCATAATTGGTAATGTGACGCTTAGTTCCGCAAAACCATCTGTAGGATCTGAAACATCGATGTTTTCAATGATTGTGTATGCAAAATATGCTGTATGAGCACCGTTAGCATTTGGTTTTGTATAAACGCGCCATACTTTCAATTGCTCCTCGTTATCGTAAGCATCTTCTAGCGCTGTTTGCCCTGAATCCCCAACCTCTGCATATGCTGTGATTTCGAAACTTTGTTCTTTCGGTCCATAACCCAATGCCCGTCCGAACTTAGTTTGCTCATCAATAATAGAGCCGCCCCGATTAAACGTTCCTTCTGTTTGATGTCCTACAGCAAGAGGTGGTGCTCCTAATGGGGCACTTTCACTTTGCACAATATAAATCCAATCCTTACCTTGTTCCATTCTCTTCACTCCTTTTATTTAATCCAGAATTTTAACCTAATAACGCCATGGTTCGTTTTGCCGTCAATGTCATCAAAGACCTGCGTCCTCGGTTCATCCATTTTGACAATAGAAAAACCACCGTCTAATGACAGTGGCTGAGCGTATAATGCTTTGATTGCAGCATTAATAATGTCATAGCTTTGCTTTTTACCCATAGCGCTTGACCAGGTATGAATAACGGTTGATACCTCTTCACCGTAAGACGTTTTATTGGAGAATGGATCCGAAAGAGGCTCACCGATACGCACATAAGGCTTCGACTGCTCATCAGGCACGTAATCAAACACACCGGTCACGATTGATGATAAAACCGGGTCATTGCTGAGTCGTTGAAACAAAGCAACTTGCACCGGCCATAAAGCTGTTTGAATCGGCATTCCATCACCCCAATTTCTTTATCTCACGAGAGAAGTATCTGCGGCCTTTATCGACAGCCGGGAACCAGAAAGGTTGAGCTGGCATCCCGCGCGTGAATACCCATCGATTTAATTTATCGGACCAGTATACCCACGGTGTTTTTCGCCCGTCGTTATTCACTGCATGGATGCCGGTGCCAAATTCCAAGTAAATCGCTATCGAAGACCCGACCTCCACTGTACAAGACAGACCATCTAAGCTGCTATAAAAAGTGATCGATTGACGAGTGTCTCCTGAATCGACAGCAACAGTCGCAACAGCGTTATTATAGATGATCATTCCAGTTTCCTGGACAATCTCTCTGACTCGCTCTAAAATCTCGTCACCGAACTCTTTTATAGCACGCTGCATCAATTTATTACCTACCTGAACCTGACCATTTCTAGCCACCAGGACTCACCAACCTCAAAGGAACCTTCATGATTTCGTTCTGGCCGCCCTGATCCATGGGCTTGCTTACAATCTCATAAATATCTCCCTCACATACGACACGCATCTTAGGCGTTATGTCGGTCCTGTAAGGGTAATAGAGATTGCGATCAAAAGGATGCTGCAGTTGATGAGCTTCGTAGATTTCTCTGGACGTTGGAGTGTCCAAGAACCCGAAAAAGTCATCTGTATCTACATTCATCCAGCCGCCAGTGCCGGGCAGATATCCACCTCCGCCGTCAGAAACAGGCTCAGTATGCACTTGAATGATGACTTCATGTGGAAATTCTTCCAAGCCAATCACCCCTTAATCAACGCAATAAGATCCTTCTTAGTGGCATCTTCTTGATATTCAACGCCTTTTTCATCGAGGAAAGCCGATAATTTCTCATTCTTCACTCGTTTTAATGCTGCTTCCGTTTGCGCTGAATAGTCAGCGGCTTCTTCCGCCTCCACTTCAGCTTGTTGGACTTCCTTGACGGTTGGTTTGTCGCTCACAGACTTATAGCCTTTATCTTTGTAAAGCTCGTTATAAGCTCGTTCTGTGACTCTCATGCGTTGTCCTTTTGGACCGACAATGTTGATCATTGCTCTACCTCCTATCTTTGTCTGACAAACTTCAGCTTTCGATAAGGTCTAAGATACATTTTCAAGCTCTCCGGAAACTCTAAATCATATGAATATGACACGCTTCCCATTGACCTGCCCGATAAGCCAGCCTTTGTCATGTTGTGTTCACAGGCTTTGGCAATAAAGATTTTCGCGCCGCCCGGGTACTTTGTTTCTCCATTTGGCGAAGTTTCAAAATGATTATTGCAATATTCTTTAATCCACTCTTCAAGAGCAGGAACCATGAAAGCTAAGAAACTATCATGTTTGCCATTTGAAAAGGCTGGTATGGTTTTAATATCTTCAAGAAGTGGCATAAGATCACTCCCCGACAATCAGATTGATAAAGTCCTCTTTCTTATCAGATGACTTGTACTCAATTCCCTCTTTATCTAAGAAAGCCTTGAGCTTGTCATTGCTAACCTTTTCAAGTTGTTCGGCTGTAAAACCAAAGTAATCAGTTTCTTCATCATTTGGTGATGAAGCAGCTTCGTTCTTAGAAAAAAGATTCTCATTAAAGTGCTTTTCATCTACCTCAAGACTCGCTTTAGGTTCGTATCGCTTGCCGTTATATACAACAGCTGTATCTTTTACTGTCACTTTCATCTGCGTAACCTCCAATAATATAGGGCCGCCTAAAAGCGACCCTCAGAATTTTTATTATGCGATCGGCTGAGCTTGGAATACTTCATCAGCAGCAGGGAATGATGGAAGTGCAGTAGCAACCGCCTTTGTCCATGTGCTTACTGGATCAAGGTTCTCTTCATACACCATCGCCAGTACATTGCCGACCATGTTCGTATCAATAGAAGGATCACGAGTCAGACGGATCTCTTCAGCAGTTGGACCGTAAATCGTTTCACCCATCGTTCCTTCACCGAACATAACAAACTTGTTGTTAGGGAAGTAACGCTGTTGAGTGTATGTGCCGTTTGCTGCTTGCTTACGGAAAACTTGATCATATACAGCAACCTGTGGGAGTTCCTGCTGAGAAAGGAATGCATTGAAATCAGCCCGAGTTGGAATGCGGCCAGACCCCGATCCGAAGATAGCAGCAACCACTTTAGGATGACGCAGAAGCGTATTCAGTACTGATTTGGAAGTAAGCGCACGTGTTGCTGATCCGTTGATTACTGCAGCCCAACGCTCTAAATCAGCAATTGGATCCGAAGAGCTATCAGTCCATGCTGAAGTTCCTGCAAGTGCTTCTTTATTTCCAGCAGGCACACCGTAATCAATAACAGCACTCAGTCCGTTCTCGGCTAGTGTTACCGTACCGGAAGCAAGTGCCTCCATACGCATTTGCTCAACACGAGATTTAACACCGGCAACAAGACGATCAACGTCATTGAATACCTGAGACATCAGATATTGTTGCTCAGCACTATTACGTGGATTCTCAAGCGCAATGATGTCCTTTTCTTTCAGTTGAATCTTACGCTTGATTAGGGCAAGCTCAAGGGCCTGTTTGCTCGCTTCACGGCTTCCGATCTCTGCTTCAGTATCGAAAGCATGAACGCTTGCAGTGACAGGAATCATGCTGCCGCCTTTGATTTGATCAAATTCAAGGCTTTGACGTTTAACCTCAGGGAAAAGTGTTTCACCAAGTAGCGCAGGAAATTGACGGTTTTGAAGGTAGGTAAGTACCTCTCTTTGATTAAATAGTTCTAAAACGTTTGGCATGTGATCGTCTCCTTTTTCTTATCAATTATTAATTATCGGTATTTGATTTCTGTCATAGCTGCTTTTGCTTCAGTGGATGGCGCTTCTGGCAGGCGTGCTTCAATCACATAACCCTCGACCATTATTGAGCCAGGCTGAGGACCTTCCGTGACATCCACATCATGGATTAGGATCCCTTTTGCAGTTGCATTATTTGCAGGGTAAACAGTACCAGCAGGAACGACCTTACGACCCTCAGCGTTTGCTGTTACATCTGAATCACTCACCTGTTCAGTGAAAGCTACAAATTTAGCACTAGCAAGAAAGTTAATTTCTTCTGTTTTACCGTAATTTTTTACGTATGGCATGATTTATTTCTCCTCTCTTAATCCCATAGTCCAGCTGAAGCTGGCTTACTTTGTTCATTGGCTGATTTGGCGAAACTTGAACCAACACTGTTATCATCGTTCGGATCACCTGAAGGAATCTTTCGGCCGCCCTTCTGGAAACGCTCATCAACAGCTTTTTGAAGATCTGCAGAATACGTTTCTTCCAAGCGCTTCAAATTCGCAAGTGTGGTTTCTTCATCGCTCGTTACAAATAGATCAAGGAAGGCGGTAGGCAATCCTTTTGTTGAAGCTTCCTTCATTGCTGAAGTCATGAGCTTTTCACGCTTAGCTTCATTCTTTTGATCCTCAAGCTCTTTTCTGAGGTTCTCTAGCTCAATTTGTTCCGGTGTTTTGTCCGGATTGCGCTTCTTCACTTCATCCTCAATAAGCTTGTCCAGGTTCTTTTCCTTCCAGGTGTTTAAACCCTTCGTGAAGTTACTGTCCAAACGTGGTTGAAGAACCTTGCGTCCTGCTTCCGTATCTAAGAACCCTTCCACTCCTTCAGCAGTAGGCGTTGAAAGTTCTCCTAAATAAGCAGCTACATCTGAATTTCCTCTATTGGCTTCTAGCCATGTTCTGATCTCTTCTAATGTCATTGGTAGTACCTCCTTGTGCCCTCCGCAGTACGAGCCTGAGAGTGCAAAATAAATAAGCCTGTTTATAAGGTCTATTGCTTAAAGACCGGACTTCAAATGAATTCTCTATAAAGTTGAACGCTTTCTCGGTAATCGTTAAACTCAGCAATTATTAAGCCTTTCATCATGTCCCATGAAATCATTCCTAATCGGTAAAGATCGAATATAGGCTCTAAGTCGATTTTCTTTACGTCTTGGGGCTGCATTAAGACCACCTCCATTGACTATTCAGCTACATAACGGAGTAGCAAACCGAGATGTGGATCACCTTACCTTTCCTTTCGTATTTGAGTACAAAAGCAAGATCACCATCACCTTTCAGATATAAAAAATAGCCCTAGCGAGTGCCACGGGCCATGCATTGCATTTCTTTTTTTCTTTCTTCTGACTCATTAAGTTGAATTAGGGCATCCGCTAAATCCTTACTATGAATTTCTACTTTCCCAAATCGTTTAGGTTCAGGCTGCGGATTCCCTCGCTTTAATTCCTTTAGCACATCCTTTAACGTGCTGTCGATAGATTTAAGGTAGTCGATATCTGTTTTTGGCACCTGAGCTCACTCCTAATTTTTTTTTATGACACCGGTTCTTTTGATTTCTTCGATTTCCTGTTCCAACTTACTATTGTTTTGTTCCTCAATATGCACTTTAACAGCAGCCAAAAAATCGGCATCTACATCTACATGATCCACAAAGAACGTAAGTGAACACTCGTTAATCGCATCTGTTGACATCATTAATTTTAATGATGTTAAATGCCTGATTTCTACACCATCTACTGTTGTATGATAATCATTAAAGAACAACCCTTCCTCATTCCGGAAGTCATCAGCACCATCATTGCTCTTAGAGCTTGCTTTTTTCTTGATCACTAATTTAGCCATTCTAATTCACTCCTTTAAGATGCTTTCGGCTGTCTTTCCTTCCACTTCTCAAACGGTTCGTAATCCATAACCATTGATGGCGGTGAAATCTCTTTCTGTGCCTTTTTAAGCGCCTGTTTATATGTCAGCGACTCATCAGCCATATACTTCTCAATTCGATCAGCAAGCTTTCTCTGATACGTCGGGTCAGCGTAGTTTCTACCTCTCCGCACTTCAGGAATCAACCCATTAACCAATCTTAGCTTCACGCATCTGCACTGAATATCCATTGAAGCAACATTCCACTGGTGAGGTCCCTTTGCTTTTAATCCTCTGTAATGAAAATAACCTTCTTTATCGGTTTTCTGACCGTCGAGTATTCTGTGTGATCGTCTAACCCTGAAGTCCAGTGCACTCATCCAAAGCCCGGTGATTTCAACAAACTTATCAGCTTGTTCCTCTGCTTTTTCACCTGAAAGACTTCTAACGCGCCCACTTTCAGTCCGAGCAACCAGCCGAGCCTTGTTTTTGGAGAATCCGACTGTTTTCTCTAACCTCTTAGCGATCTGAGAATAGCCTTCGCCGGCTTGAATGCCTTGTGCAATCTCGATATTTACTTTTCGTACAATCTCATTCCGGTGTTGCTGTAAAACTGCTGATAAAGTCAGCTCAGCGATTGGATTAAGTAACACGCTTTTAATCATCTCAACCGACGGAACCGAAAAGCCCATCTCCGAGCCTGCGAAATTCTCCAATAGATACGCTGTTCTCAAATATCCCTCAACGTACTGATATTCAAGCGACTTCTGAAGCTCACGGATGATCATGCGGTAATCACCGGTCAATTCTTTAGTGATATTCGCCATTTCCTTCGCAAACCGGTCGTACTTGTTTACCTCAGTCCAACCGAGCTCTCCGTCCCTCTCATACTTTCGGAACATTTCAGAGACTTGAAACTGAATGCTTCTCAGTCGTTTATTGAATACCTTCTCAAGATCGTCTTCCGATTGCTTCAGGAGTTTATCCAGGAGATCCTCAATCTGTAATTGGTTCATCCTCTTCATCCTCCTCTAAATCCGGCAATCGTTCACCAAACCTCAGAAGATCGTTCTCCATTTCCTCTATTTCGAAATCAACATCATCAACGAACGTAAGCAATGACAATCGCGTGCGCTCACTCACATTACCTTTAAGCTGAGCAGTTGATTGCGCTTCATCTAACAGCATTGGCGGCAGGTTGCGCTTGAAACCAAACCACACCTTCAAATAATCCTCTTTTGCGAATCCTTTGCGCTTGGCCCATGCGCTGAAAAGCACCTTGAACTGATATCTGAGTGCTGCTGAAAACTTACGCTCCATCGTGATGCATTTGTTTTCAAGAGCAATCAGCTTGTATCGGGCTCCTGGACCGGTAATCGTTCCGCCGAATGATTCATCTGAGAAATTCACTGACTTAGAAAAACGCAGGATATTCTCTTCAAGGCGATCAAGGTGATTTTCGATCATCTGATCATTTATATCCTTTGTTAAATACCTGGCATCATCATCCTTTTCAAACATCTCCAAGATGCCTGACTTCTTCATTTCAGCGAGTGTTTCTTCATCGGCACCCATTCCCTTAAGGATCAGGTAAGCCAGGCGGTACTGTTCAATCTCGTTTGATTCATCGGACATTGTTCTGTCGTACGCATCGATCAGCGCCAGTACCTTCTCAGCGTCTGCTTTCAACTCTTTATTGTTCGCCATGCCGAATAAAGGATTATGCTCAAACAGATGATCTTCAATTTCAACTAAGTCATACGAATTACCACCACTTTTAGTAAATAAATAAACGTATGAATCATCATAAAATTCAGCATAGGTTTGTCCATTGATTGTGTAATATCTAATGGAGTAATCAGGCTCGTGGATCTCTTCTCCAATAAAGATCGTTTCCCACGGCTCGATGTTCTTAATTCTTTCAAAGCCGTCCGTGTCGATATAAACAAGTCTTGCAGAGTAACCACATATAGCAGCCATCTTTCCACACTCTGAGTCAGCATCAGCAACACTGTTTCGAAGAATAAACTCTTCTAACACTTTTTTTAGCGACTCATTCTCTTTACCAGCCTCATAACTGATTGGATGACCAAACAAATAACCGATCTTTGTATCAACGATATCTGCATCGAATGCGTTGTTCAGACGGTTGTTTACCTTATCATCTAATCGCTTAACTGCATTCGACTTACCAAAGCCATCATAAGCAGCTGCAGATCGTTTGAATATCTTCGGACCGTCTTCATCAGCTTTATAACGCTGATATAAATTCTTCATTCGCTCACGCTCTTTGCTATGAGCAGATATGATTTCCTGAATCAATTCTTCATTAATGCCATTTTCATCAATTTGCTTCTTGAATTTCAGCAATGAACTCACCTACCCCGTTTTACGTCTTTTTGGTTTTAATTCTGTATAAATGGCGTAACGGACTGCATCGAGCACGTCATCCCAGAGCTTTACTGGCTCTCCGGTCTTCTCATTCCATACATACAGGTTGATTTCTTCATTGAATCGCTTAACACGATCCTTCACCACTTTTAATTTCTGCAGCTTAAACAGCCTGGCAACTTCTTCGATGCCAGACACAACAGCTTTATCAGCATTCCTCGCTTTAATGCGCTCTCGCCTGAATCTGACTACGTGTTCAGGCCTTGCGGTATCACAATAGAAGTTAATATTGCCATAACGTTCTTTCACACCATTAGCAATCTCAACCCAATAGTCAATCTCCTCATGCTGTTTGGCATGCTCTTCAAGTAAATAGATGTATTCTTTATCATCGATTCCTAGCACCACAATTGAGCCATGGTGTTCATAACCCCAGTCAACACCAGCAAAGTATTTTACGAAATTTTTCTTTTCGGCTTCTTCAGACGAAATGTAATGAATGTGCTGATTGAAGTCCTTGTATATAACCCCTTCAGCAGCAACCCATTGCCCGTGTATGTCTCGATCTGTAAACATACCTGACGGCGTACTTGCTACAATTGATTCGACATACTCTGGATCTAATTGATCATTGTCAAACAGCGAAAAGTGAAATGCTTTTATGTTGAGCTTTCCATTTTTTAATCGCTGGCCGTCTTTATCAATGTAATCCGTTTTAACGGTATGAGCTGGATTCTCAGGGTTTGTATCAAGGAATGTAGCTGCACCTGGATAGGAACAACGTGAAATGACTTCTTTCACAAACATGTTGTGAAGTGCAGTACCCTCATTGAGCAGTGCCCCGGCTGATGTAAAACCACGCGCTTTCTTCCAAGCATCTGCAGTAGACCCATCAAAGCAATATACTTTATTGCCGAATATACGGATGGCGTTTGTTTTATCTAGCTTTAGTTCTTTACCGAGTATCGCTTCCATATCGTCCAGCACGTTACGCCTGATTGATGCCTGCGTTGCGCCGCCGATAATGAATGAGAGCCCTTGATTTTCATACTTGGCAATATGCATTAAAAAAAGCAAGATGAACACGAACGTCTTACCAGCACGTTTCGCTCCACTTGCTACAAGGATTTTAGGTGATTCTTCTATATAACAGTTCCAGACTTCCTGCTGCTTTTGGGTCAGGTTACTCATCCTTTACACCTGCCATCCTACGCAGCATTTTTGCCACTTCGCTCTCTTGACTGCCTTCTCCATCTGAATCCAACTTAGAGATCACTGCGCGGTTCTTATCAATAGATGTTTGCATCTGCTCAAGCTTCAATCTGCGCTCATCATGTTCATAAGCTAATTCATTAAACTGCTTTATCAGACCACGCAACTCACTCATGGCTCTGGATTGAGCATTAAGGAAAGAAGCGTGGCGATCCCAAGCGAACTGAAACTCCCACTCTTCCTCTTTAGTGTCAGCAAAGTCTGTACTAGTGGTTTTTGTTTTCTTCAGTTCCTTGATCAGTTCATCCTTCCCTGTAACGAACATGATCTTCTGAGCCCGGATAATAGCAGCGTATTGAATCTGTATCTGATCCCATATAAGATCAGCTGCAGAAAACTCATTCATAGCCTCCATGATCTCCAATGTTTCCTCTGGCAGGAACTTCGAGAAGAAGCCGTGAGTCCTTGCTGTACTGTTCCGTTTTGTGAACTGGTTACTCGGGTTAGGGTTACCACTTCTTTTCTTTCGTTCCGGTTTCTTTTTCCGCATTGTAGTACTACGATCATTCGTTTGCAGTACCGCATTCCACTTATCACGACTTTTCCATGCGCTGATTGTCTTTTCCGGGACGTTTAACATTTCAGCTAAAGCACGATTTGTAATGTCACCATTTTTCTCTTTCCATATCTCAAAAGCTTTATCTCTATTAGGATCTCTTGCTCTTGGCATCTACTTCACGTCCTCATCCCCTATCTATTTTTTAGGCTCACCACCACCTATAACGAAATCCTTGAAAGCCTCTAACATTGAGCAACTCTTCTTCTCTTAAATCATCCATCACAATCTGACATTTACCTGACCATGTCCTGCCAGTGGTTTCACACTGCATTGAGGAGTCGGTTTTAATGTCTATCACTCTCATGGATGATTCAACTTGTTGATTCTTTACAAAATAAATTCGATCACCTGCAGCAAGTCTTTTAGGTACTTTGGAAAGTGTCCAGAATTGCAGTAATCCTTCTTCTTTCATATGGACCGATTCAAGTTCATCATTGTGATACTCGCTTTTAGGAATGGTTACAACGATATCCAACGCCTCACCCCTTCCACGCTAATCGCTTTTTCAGACATAAAAAAAGCACCCATTAAGGTGCGACAACAATTCAACAAAACCTATTCTGCTTTAGCTTTTCTAGCTTCAATCAACTTATGACGTTTAGGATAAATTTGTCTAACAAATTCATCAGGAGTTTGGAATTGGATGTCTACAATTTGGGCTAATGCGGTAGGATCTTTACAATATTCTTTAATACTATGGAGTGAGTAATCATCAGATATAACGTGAGTAACATTAGCTGCAATAGCGCACTCGATAAACATAGCATCATATGGGTCTTTACAATTTTTAAATTTAAGTTCTGGAGAGACCTTTTCAGAAGCATGTACAAATTTCAAGGCTGCTCTAATGGCTTGTTTTGCTTCTTTTCCCTCACGTTCACAGACGATTAATAGAGATACACCTAATTCTTTCGCCATTTCTTCAGTCGTTACCAACTGCAAGGACTTATCATGAATTCGATTTATTAAATAACAAGCATGTGAATCATCGTCGTTAAGTAATCCGTTAATAAGTGTTGAAGTATCAATAATTACCCTCATGTTATTGATCTCATTTCTCTTGCCAATTTAACAGCTTCCTTAATACTTTGAGGTGAAGTTGCTCTAGGATTGTCAATTCTTAATTGAGCACCAATTTCTCTTAATTCTAAAATTGATTCAGACAACTGGTCTTTTTTAACTTCATTTACATTCTTTTCATAGTCTGCAACTGCTCCCACATTAGCATCTCCTTTTTTCATACAATCACCCTCCTCAAGAGTAGACTATATGCTGATTAGAAAAATTGTATCACAAAACAACATTTTATCTACACTTTTTAGAGAAGTATTCCACAAAAAAAGGAACTTTAATCATACCAATGGGTTATAAAAATCGAAATTGTACAAGGCACGAAGTGACTTATTACGATTGCGCTCATAAGCTAAAGCGCAACCTAACAGCCGTCCGACCTACCCACATTTTACGAAGTTTTTTTCCATGATTGCAACTCCTGCAAGAAGTGGCATTTTTGGCACACCTCGTTAAGCATTTTGTTTTTCATCTCACCTATAGTGTTTCGATTCACACCCAAGTGCATGGCTATTGATCGGTAGCTCATACCTTCCATCATGCAATCCAAAATAACAGCGTATCGATCATCAAAGGTTTTCTCTACAAAATTAGCAATTGATTCAACTGCATTAACATGTTCATCGAACTTTTGAAACCTATTGTACAAGCGTAAATCCCTGGCATCCATAGCATCCATTTCAGCAGCGCTGCGGATGGACTGGCCTTTAGGCATTGCTGCTTCTAATCCGTACTGAGCGACACCCCAACTTTTATAAGACTCAGAGGAACCCCAAATTAGAGATGTGAGGCGGTCAGCTTCTTTTCTCATCCAGTGGTATTCGTATATGAACGTCTCAACTTGTTTTGTCTCCACAATAATTCCCCCTTCACCGTTGTATATAAGAGCCGCCGCGCTTTCTGCTATATGTAGGTCTATCTACGCCCATTAAATCTCGTAGATCACGGTCAGAAAGCTTCGGCTGTTTTGGTTTATTTATGGTTTTTGTTTTCTTCTTTTTCACCTTTGGAGGATTGAGCTCTCTATATTGGCGTTTCAATTCTTTTAATTTTTCGTTTGCAGTAACATCCATAAGATCATCTCCTTTTTTTGCAAATAAAAAGAGGACACAAACTAAGAGCTTTATTTGCTCTCAATTTGTGTCCTCCAGTTGGCTGGGGGGACTATTAAACTTTATATTTAAGATCTATGAGACTTTTCCTAATTTTTGAATATGATTCATCCATACCACTTTTAATTTTTTTTATACTCGTAATAAATTGCTTTTTTGGCTCTTCATTTTCGAACCCTTGTGATGCTCTATCCAATAATAATGTACAAATATTATTAAAAAACCGGTAATTAGCAATTATTGAATTAGCATGGAGGAATATTTCTTTTTCAGTTACAAACCTTTTTATATCAATTGTGTTAAACCTATGTTCCAGTCTAATTATTTCTTCACTGTAAGCTTTTACTATTCCAAAGTCGTTTTGATTTAAACCTTCGATTATTTCCTTGAGATAACTACTTAGGTCAGATAGACATGATTCTAAAATTTTGAACTCTTTGTAATTATCTATTCTCTCTTTATTTTTTTCTTTATCTCTAATATTTTTTAAATTCATTACATACACTCCAACAGCTACAATTCCAGAAAGTATTGAACCAACTAAGGCTCCTAAAAAGTTGGAGTCACTAAATAAACCGCCAATGAAATTCATACCTAAAAATCTTCTCCTTCCTCAAATTGTACCCCGTTAACCTAAAATTTATGTGTAATATTTTTTGTCTTCTGTGTCCTTCATTTGCTGGGAGGAGGTTTATTATGATTCAAAATAACATTGATTAATTACTTCATTTTCGAACTCAATTAAATTATGAATACAAAGCATTATTGCTCCTATTAAATCACTCTTCTCTATGTTCCTCCCCATGGAGATTGGGAGAAACTCCAAGTAACAATCTGTAATCGTAACTATCCTGTAGACTTTCAAATGCAGGGTGCTCATACCTGTAGATCCTCAAACTTTGTCTAATAAAAGTTCTTTCCTTTGATTTTAGTGTTTTTACAACTATATCTATTCTAGAGAATTCCCCAGATACCCTCATTATTTTCACTAAATAACTATCATGTGAGGCTAAATAATCAAAATTTAGTACAGATTTAATTTCTTTATACTCGATATATGAATGACTTACAGCAGTACCCTCAGAATCAAAAGTTGGTATTGTTTTATAAAATACAACAGAGTACTTCATTTTAATCTTTGTAGCAGGCAGGTCACTATTATTGAATAATTCAACTGAAAGCATTTTTGGATCATGAGGAAGATTAGGAAAACCAACCATATCCTTTGTTTCTAAATATATTTCCCCTATATCTGCATTATGAAAGTTATCATTTGAAGGTTCTAAGGTTGGCTTTGCTGACAATTTTGGATTCATATCTTTTTTATATAAGGTGTAGACCATATAAGAAACAATTAACGTTAGAAGTGGGGCTACAAAAGACAATAGCTCCCATGAAAGTATATCTAAAATTAAAAATCCTCTCCTTCCTCAAACCTTACTCTTTTAACTTTCCCTTGATGAGTAATAATCCGCGCCTCTCCGTGCTCGTGCAACTTAATTAATTTTGCTTTTCCCCCATCAATTATCACAGCACATTTATCTAGTTCCATTATATCAATATTAAGGTAGCCTTTGCCATCAATCTTTAATTCTTCCATTCTCACACAAGATCCCCCCATGCTATAATAAAAGTGTCGAGTTTTTAAGAGAGCCGGGGAGTGATCCTTGGTTCTTTTTCGTTTAATTTAGGTATTTCCAACGATAGTCTTTAGCTTCTTCCCATAATCGTCCTTCAGGTACAAAGTTAAAGCCCCAAACCGAGAAAAATGTATCGTTATCCATCCGGAAATAAGAAACGGCCAAATCCCATTTGAAATGTCCTTTATGTTTGCCGTATTTTCGGCGATTCATATAGTTTGTTGCTATCCTCATGCGCTCTTTTTCAGCTTCACTAGGGCCGGTTGCCATATTAAAAAGATAGAAAGAGTTGTTATGCAATTTCACCACTCCTATGGATTATTTGGTTATCACGCTTTATATTCGAACGGTTTAACTAAAATGGTGCCAATCTTTCTAATTCTGGCGTTAAATTTTTTATACAATCTTTCATAGTATGGCTGACATATTCTCCGTTTTTGTAGTTTGTGTAACGTGCAATTACTTCTTCAGGTGAGTAAGTGTATCGTCTTAATTGGATGAATTTTTTCACCTTCTCATATGGCATTATTTCATTTTCAAATGAGCGTACTTGTTCTCTTTTTTCAAATTGCGTGATGCAAGCCGATTCAACCAATTCAATATCTTCATGTTCATCTAAAGCGATAACAGCATGATGAGGAACAACCTTATATTCTTTACCGCATTCAGTACATTTGGGATCATCAAATTCATACATCCCGTTGACCGTTGGTGGGTTCTTATAATCAAAATCAGCATTCTCAAAAACAATAAAACCTTTACAATCAATCACATTACATTTGTGTGCTTCTACTGACATTCTTCTCTCCTCCTATATGGTTCAACAGCGCGGTTACTGCGCCACATTTCGATACTTATTCTCGTGAACTGCAGCACACATATTCGGTAAATTTGCTCTTACTAAAGCTTCTGCGAAGGGTGGTGGTACTGAGTTACCGCACCTGGCTACCTGAGCTGACTTTGGGTAACGCTTCCCTTTATAATCCTTATCGATAATGTACTGCTGCGGAAAACCTTGAGCTTTAAATAATTCATGTGGTTGAAGCATCCTCATACCGATATCTGTTATTTGATATTCTTCTCCTTTTACAGTGACAAGCCCGAATTTATTTCCACCGGATGTTATCGTGTGCAAAGGTTCATTCAATCCATGCCCAATATTGGTGCCGTAATATTTCATCATGAAGGCTGTAACTAACCCAAAACGATCCTTAGTAGGTATAGTGTGAATGGGCTCCTGTACATCCTGACCAATACCTTGACCGTAATATTTAGTGAGAAATGCAGTTACTAACCCGAACCGATTCGCTGTAGGTATTGTTGCTAATGGATCGGCCGGTGATGATGCTCTTGTTTCAGCCCCCTGGTGGGTATAGTAATGTTGAATGAGGTGAGCATGATCATTTACGATATAAGGTTCATTAGCTTCGATTACAAACTTCTTTATCCCTCTGCCGATTCTCAGCAAAGTGTTTTCCTTTAATGGAGTAGATCGAGTGAAAATACTTGGTGCTGGGAGCGACCAATCAATTACTTCTGCTGCTGTTCTGTATGGCTTCTTTAATCCAAGCTGAACGTTTACTTCTCCAGGATCACCATGAGTAGCTTCAGGCCATGTAATAGGCTGCCCATCACATCTAGCAATCATAAAGAATCGTTGTCTAGTTGTAGGAGCTCCGTAATCACATGCTTTTAGAGTTCTGAAATCCACTTTATAACCATGCCTTTCAAAAGCTCTTACAAATGATCGAAATGTTTTGCCCTTCTGCCCCGGATCCGGCCGTCCATCTTTTAGAGGACCCCAATCTTGAAACTCTTCTACATTTTCCAAGATGATAACCCGGGGTCGAACAGTAGCAGCCCATCTGACCCCGATCCACGCAAGGCCTCTTATTGTCTTTTCTACCGGCTTACCACCTTTTGCTTTAGAAAAGTGTTTGCAGTCAGGAGAGAGCCAGCACAGCCCCACTTTCCGGCCGTTTACTACTTCTTTCGGATCTACATCCCAGACACTCTCACAATAGTGTTCAGTTTCCGGATGGTTCGCCTTATGCATTGCGATAGCTGCAGGATCGTGATTGATAGCAATATCAACCGACAACCCTGTAGCAAGCTCTATACCAGTAGAAGCTCCACCACCTCCGGCAAAGTTATCTACTATAATTTCTCTAAATAGATCCAACTGCTTTTTATTCTTCAATTCCTCACCTCTTAAACTCGTAACGCCCAGGGTCCCCGATCAGGACCCGGCGCTTTTGTGTATACCGATTCAATTTCTTAATGGTTTGCTTATTAATCCCTTCCTCAAAAATCTGAATGACCACCAATGGCTCGTAATCAATCGATGCAGCCTTATGCTCTACCACATGCCGACACATCAGCTTCACCCCTTCTTTGCTCTTGCCTTCCTTCCTTTGGCTTTGAGCTTCTTAAATTCTTCAAACTCAATAAACTGGCTAAGCTCTTGCACCCAAATAAGAACCGTGAATTTGTGAGGAAATTTTCGATCAAATAATTTTCTTTTAACTTTAAATGTTTCTGTTATAGTCGCTGTTGTTTTCACATCCACTACCTCAATTGACCCATCATTATGATGAATCTCAAAGTCTGCACTGTAATCAATGCGCCTATGCTTTATGCCGTCTTTCTCAAACGCTTCCTGCAGCAAGTACGGCGGCTGGATCCGGAAGAAGTTAATTTCCTTGTGCTCTTGCAACCAAAGCAGCTGCTTGTAATACTTTGCCTCAGCGATGGAATCAAATTTGTGATCATCCACCTTTACTTTTTTATTGCCGTATTTACTTCTCATCCTCAAAACTCAACTCCATTTTCAACTGATCTTCATCTGCTTTGTCTTTTAGCTTCTCGAGCTTTCTTGCACATACAGGACCGATCCCTTTTGCAATGCTTTTTTCATCTTTTAATTCGCGGCCACATACTGGACAGTTCATGAAACCTCTCCTTTCCTTGGATAGACCATCAAGCAAGCTACACCGTTCCCGTGAGGTTTAATATCACTTTTCACTATCCAACCTCGCTCCTGGTGCCGTGTGATTAGCTTCTTTACGGTTGCTTCTGATAAACCGAAAACCACTTTCTTTAATTGGCGGTTAGGCATTCCCCAGGTCATGGTTTCACTCCTCACACATTTTATTGAGTTTCTTTTCTCTAACGAATGATTTTCCTCACTTGGTATCGCGGCTTGTTTAGATGTACTTGACTGGCGATCCTCGTATCTTTCGGAATGTGCCAGGTTGCTCTTATGTGTTCGTTTTTGAATCTCTTTTCGTGAAGTTCGGCATAATGTAATACGTCAGCAGCAACCCCTTGCATTCCTCTAAATGCATCCAGGATCGTGTCGATTATATTGCGAAAGACCACTACTACAGACTCAGTAAACTCTTTCATTCTTTCTATGAACCTTTCTATAAGAGCTTTTGCATGGTCGATATGCGTTATTTCTTCTAGCGTATCTGCTCGATAGATTATTCCACTTTGACCAATTACTAGCTTCATTCAATCAACCCCCAAACTAGCAAACTTATAAATATCAACGCCTGAACCGTAAAGGTGATCTTGTAGTGTTTGACCATCAAGTCCCACATTCTGGTGAATCTTTTAACTATGAGATCGTCGATTGACATGTAAACCCAATGCACAACTTTATATACAATCTTCAGTCGTGGTCTGTTGGTCCTCATGTAGTTACCTCTTCCAAAGGAGTACATTTACCGATAACCTTCACGTTCTTACCTAGTATCCCTACGCTATGAATGCTCTTTACAATGAATGGGCTGCCATCAATCATGATTCGCTTACCCTTCTTCACTTCGACTGCATGACCAATCTTATACTGCATCATAAAGGCTATACTCTTAGGCGTTTCCTTCCCTCGCTTGTAATTGTAAGGCATCCTCATAGACCTCCTTTTGTCTCTGAATCTCCTGCTCTAGCAAAGGCTCAGGACGTACAAAGCTTGGCGGCTTGATGATCTTACCACCGTTATTCACATCGAATCTTGGTTTGCCATCTTCCCAAAGCTTGCTCATATTCGCCTCATGCACGATATTGAACAATTCTTCCGGTCTTACTCCCATTTCCACAAGTGTTCCGATTGCCAGGTATAGCAGATCAATGATCCCGTCTACCTGATCGACCAGCTTATCTGACATAGCGAATTCATTTAGTTCCTCTCGCATGAATCCGTATCGTTCTGCAACCCTCTCTGGCAGTAATGCTGTTGGTTGATCTGCAACCGGCTGCTGCATGATTTCTTGGAATTCTTTCACTTTATTGAATGATTGGTTCATCAAGCCCACCACCTTGCACCGAATTTTTCTCTAACTTCGTGCTGTAATTCTCTGTATTGTCGCCTGTACTCCTGCATTGTTTTTTCTGCATGATTAATCCTTCTATTCATAGCATCGATTATTCTAGGATTATCAGCTTTATATATTTTTTGTGATTCCCTTGCCAATGACCTGATCAATGAATTTTTTAATACTTCTTCATCGATTATTAATTCCTGTTTCTTAGCTCTTTTTTTGCAAAAACCATTAATATAAACGCCTATATGTTTAGGTATCTCGCTTTCTACTTTTTCAAAGAGCTCTTGTGGCATGACGTAATAGTTATAATGTCCACAAAACGTATTTTTGGCTTTGCTTCTAAAGTCAGAAACAGAAACCTTAATTTCGTAGCATCGCCAGATACCTTTAGTGTCATAAGTCAGAAAATCGACTCGCTCAGAACCAAACCAACCGATTGTCACTTCGAAGCAGCCAAAAACACCTTGCTTATTTGTTGCAGAAAATATGTTTCTTTCTAGTTCTAAGGTCAAATCGGTTTTAGCCATCCCTCAACCCTCAACCCCTTTAATTTTGTTTAACCAAGCCGTATCATCCATCCGAAAAGCAATGACTTTGCATATTGCCTGAAATTCTTCTTCCTGTTCTTTACTGCTAATAGGTTTGCGGTGGATATAATGATCTTCTTTAACCGGCACTAAATCGTGAGGCTTAGTGTAAGAGTGGTAGTATTCCTTTTTACGAGAATCATAGAAATGAACGACATACCCTTTAATGTTTTTACCTTGAGTAACTGTTCCCATGACTATTCCGAAGTGTCGATTTTCATTGTTCTGTACACTCATGCCAACATGAAAGTTCATCGATACCACCTCTTTTTATTTTGATAATGCGGTTATTGCCAGTAGATTCCGCAGCTCGTAGTAGTCCATGTCCTGGACCCTTTTGCCCTGCTTATTCTCCGTGACTCCTGCAGCGAGTAAGTCCTGTCTGAATGAACTGGCCATAAATTCATTTGAACGAGTAACTGCTTGTCTTAGTAACATTTGAATCCCCCCTTAACTAACTTGTTTTTTCTTACATGCATCCAGCTGCTTATGAAATTCATCCATCCCTAAATCTGCATAATTGATTCCTAAACGCTTGCAAGCCTGATCAATTCTTTTGCGGCGAAGCTTTTTCTTAATGGCAGCTTCCTTCAGGTTGCGCTCCTGGCACTTTAAATTTGAACAAGGGATGATTTCAGCACCGAAACCATGATCCTTGTATGTAGCTCCTTCTCCGTTGCAAATCTCACACATAATTAATCCTCCAGACGGTGGTTAAGCTCTTTACGATCTCCTTGGATCAGGACGGTAAAGTCTTTACACATTTGATAAATTCGAGTACCCAGCGCTTCATCTACATCTGCCAATTCATCAACCGTTAATTCAGATGAAACAAGGATCGGTTTGTGATTTAAATACCGATAGTTCAGAACAGCGTACATTTGCTCTATCTGCCATTCTGTGGCTCTTGGGACCTTAATCCTTACACCATTTACAACCTTGCTAACTGGCTTGAACAGATCATCAATGAAGAGCACTTCCACTTCTTTCATTCGCTTGAGCTTTTTTTCTATCGCTGTGAAGTCGTCCTTTAGATCGTTGAACCCTTCAACATATGGAAAGTAGAGCACCGGAAGCTTTTTCTTTTGCATGAGATTGTTAGAAACGGCCATAAGCAAGTGAGTCTTTCCGGATCCCGGCTGCCCCAGGAGAGCAATGCTGTTTTGTCTGTTGCCCCTAATATGATCAAACTCGGTGTAATACTCATGAGCAGCTTCTTTTGCTTCATGAATGATTGGGTTTTTACCCTCCGTCCGGAAATTCCCGAAGCCAAGCTTCTTAAATTCTTCCGTAATTTCACTAGCTTTTAAGATTCGTTCTAAGCGACTGTTTTCTATGCATGTGCAACGTTTTGAATAGGTTGTTCTCCACTCCCACGCTTTATCAGGGCTGCACACGTCACCGGCTAAAAAGTCCTCTTCCAGAACCATTTCTTTTGGTACTTCAATGAAGCTGCCATTCTGTGCTTTACGCTCTTCCCATTCCGTATCTTTATGAACTCGGTAGATTACAACAGCCTTGTCCCGGCAAATGCTGCATTTAACTTTGTTTTCTTCGTAACCTTCCGACCTTACCGCCTGTGATCGAGTCTTGCTGCGGAGCTCCGTTAGCACTTCCTGCATGGTTTTTGCCACTTCTTCCACCTCCTGCTTGAATGGATCTTATTTTCTGTTCATTTTGATAAGATTCAACGATGTAACCAGCGCAATATTCTAAATTACTTATTACATCCCAGTTGTGTTTTGGCTTGTATGCCTTGAATTTTTCTTCAAGGTAATGAATCGCCTTATCAATCGGCACATACTGGAGAATGCCCTGGGCGGCATCTACGTCTTTTGCGGAATAGTTGAGCCCTTTACCCCTCAATTCAAGAAAACGATTAAGCAGTGCCTGCAGGTTCTTCTCTGCATCCTCATTTTGAGCCGATGGTTGTTGTTCTTCCGGCTGCTGCACCGGTGCAGCTTCTTTTGGTTTTTTATAGTGATCAAAGTTTTGATAGGTTGAGTAGTTCACAACTGTGAAAATCGTTCCAAGCGGTGTTTCTTCAACCTTCAGCCTGTCTTCCTTAACCAGGGCATCCAGTTTTCTATGAAGAGTCGATAATGAAATCTTTTTAACGCTTCTGTTTTCTTTATAAGATAAGTCTTCAATTAAATTTCGATAGGATCGAAGGTACTGGCCCCTTTTCAGATCAACGCCAGCCACCCTCTTTCCTTCTTCTGCAAAAACTGCTTTACCAACAAGGAAGAGGAAAATCCGTAACTTGATCGGGTCTTCCCATATATCGTTGTCAAAAATCTCCCTGCTGATCATAAAAGCCCCGCCAGTCACTGGATCGCCTCCTGTTAGTTAGTTGGTCTTATGTTCGAACTATTCAACAACCTCTAGCCACTTTGCCCAATAATCCCAATCAAAGCCCTCTTCTTTTGGTGTGCCTAATTCGTGTCTATCATGGTCAATTACAGCTACAACCTTTTTGATTACTTTGTAATCCTCAAAATCATCTTCACTTTCTGCAATTTCCACATATGATTCGCTTTCTCTTACTCCTTCACACATATAGTCATCTTTCCAATTTTCATAAATTCTTTCAGCTTCTTCTAGTGAGTCAAGTTTAAAAGAGCAATCATTTTCGCTATGCACTCTGTATTTTTTCAATTTCTTCAACCCTTCCATATGGTTCTTAACCGTGGTAATGATCCAAAGCGATTTCTTTGAGCTGATCGACATTAAACTCATGCTCATTCACATCAAGATCATCGTTATAGACTTCGTTTATTACTGTAGATTGAAGTTTTGAATGTAGATCAAGAAACATTTGTTTATAGGTCTCGGTCTCATTGGTATCAACTTTTTGTAAATACTGAGCTGAGAATGCTCCGGAAAAGCCTTCTAACCAGACCACGTTTGACCCCGTCCAAGTGACTTCCTGTTCATCTGTTCTGCAAGTCCAGATCTTACCTAAATTATTCGGATCTTTAGCTTCAATACAAGTGTGCATTACAACCTTGTCGCCTTTTTTCAGCATGTTATTTCTCCTCTACTTCGCTATTTTGACAATCTTGCCAGTGACCTTCTGAACCTCTCTTTTAAAGAACTCTTCGTCCGAATTGTTATCACTTAAATGAAGTAGCCATATCTCCTGGACCTTGCTAAGATCGTTAGCCTTAAAGAAGTCCAATGCGTGCTCCAAACTAAAATGCGATTGCATTAGGCGCTTTCTCATGATGCTAGGCACCCGGCCGGCTGCTATATTTTCTTTCAGGATGTTCATGCTGTAATTCGTTTCGATCATGATGTGAGTTAGGTTCTGGAACTTGTACCTGATGTAATAGGTATCAGTCGCAAACAGTAGCTTTTCCCCTGCTTGATTCTGCAGCAGGAATCCGAATGGCTCTGATACATCGTGCTGCACATCAAAAGGCATTACTGTCCATGTACCAATCTTGAAAGGCTTTTTGTTCTCAACCTTGTTGACCCGGTGATGATCAATGCCGATTGCTTCTGCAGTGCCAGGAGACATATATACATCAATCCCTGCTCTCAGCACATCTTTCAGTCCTGACCGATGATCTCCATGCTCATGGCTTATAAGGCAGCCTGCTAAGTCAGAAGTCTTGAAATCTAGTTTTCTTTGGATATCGCGGAACTTTATGCCAGCTTCCAAGAGTAAAGAAGTACGCCCATCTGAAATGCGATAGGCGTTACCTTTACTGCTCGAGCCTAATACCTTTATATCGATCACCAGCCCGGGCCACCTGATGAAACAGGCTCTCTTTCCGGTTCTTTTTGCGGTTCCGGTGCTTGTTCTTCATCAGGGATCTCTTCATACTCAAGATCCAGCATTTCTTTGTTCGCATTATCTGAAAGCTCTTCCTCAAGCTGGGCTTCTTCCAGGCGTTCATCAGTTCCTTTAAAATGTTCCATCAGAAGGCTGCTATCGTCACTAGAGTTTAAAAACTTCTTGCAAGCTCGATTGATTACCGTCCGTTTAGCCATTTCCTGAGGAAATTTATTGTGAGTCGACTTCTCGCCTTGAGGGTTCATTTTCGATTGACCCCATGATTTCTCAATTTCTTCTTTGGTCATAACCTCGATGTAAGTTGACCCATCCTCCTGGACGATCGTGCAATAAGCTCCTAAAATTTCTTTATTTTGATTCCCAAATTTCTGTTTGTGAGTTAAATCAGTTACGCGGCTATTGTGAATCTCGTATTCCACATCATCGCCCTCATAAATTACAGCTGCATCAATTGATCTTGCGCCCGTAACTCGTTTTGTTACCGCCATAGTGCCGAAATAAGAACGCTGGAAAGAGAGTGACTTCCCATAAACAATGAAGTATCCTTGCTTTTTTGCTGGATTCAAACCTTGAACCACCATATCCAGTAGACTGTTTGCAATGCTGTCTTTCGTGCAATATTCCAAAGCCGGTTTATAACCACTTTCTTTACTCGTTTTGATCTCCTGCAGCATTAACCAGGCTGATTTCATTGCGTTCTCCGGGGAATAACCGGCCGGGAAGTGGAGCTCCCCTTTTTCTTGAAACTCCTTTACTTTGTTTGCTACTACATCCACTGTGTCTTTCTTCACCATTGCTAATTGATTTTGGTTTGACATATTAAATTACCTCATTCCTATTATTTTTTATTGGTGTTGTTAATGCTTTTTCTATAGACCAGCCATCATGCAGTCTTGTTCTTAGTGCCGAATAGCTGATATTCATTTCTTCTGCCCAATCAGGTATTGTTTTTGTTTTTCCGTTAAATGTGAATTGTGGGTTACTGCGTCTATTTCTCGCTTGCTCCTTACGAGTAGCCCATCGGCAGTTTGTAGGTTCGTAGTTTCCGTCATTATCAATTCGCTCGATTGTCAGTTCTTGGTTATATCCCTTCTCTTTAGCCCATTTATAAAACACTGCATAATCTGACCATTCTTCACAAATTTTTATTCCACGACCTCCATAATGTGCGTAATCTATATCAGATTCATTTAAACACCGACTTCTCATATGGATCCAAATAACATAGATTCTTCTGTCCTTGTCGTATCTACCTGATAGACCATGTTTAGTGTTTCGTTTTATATTCAATTCGCTTTTCAGGCACCCGCAACTTTTAGAAGTGCCTGTATGCAGATTTGAGTAATGAACTATAGTGACATTCCCACAATCACAAATACATTCCCATTTAGCTTGATGATACTTATTGACCTCAACCAAACGCCTTACAATCAATCTACCGAATCTCATTCCAGTTCTATCGATGCGTTGTGGCATTTTAGGACCCCCTTTACTTTTATCCGATAAATTCAACCTCTTTTTCTCTAACAATTCTTAATTCTTTATCAACGCTGCTAACTATTAGAGAGATAAGTTGAGATTTTGACTCTGCTAACTTCACTACCGACTCACGGTTGTCGACAAATATCGGAGCTGAGAAACCATAGTGTTTCGAAAGGGTATTAATTATATCGATTCCGACATTGATCTTAGCTGCGTTATTCAACCCCGATCCATATGGCACGCCATTAAGTGTAGTAAGGCAAGTCTCTCTCAGCCCTCCGTTAATCTGCTCCTCGAACAGTTTGAACCTCGCAAATTCGAAGCAGCTGTTAATATTGCTTTCAAGCAAATTAACTTTCGTGCGGATAAATTCTTCTGTAAGGAATAGTTCTTCCTCAAGCTCCTCGTATTTCTTAGAAAGCTCTCGTTCTTCGGCTTTCAGTTCTTCAACTCGATTATTATCTTGCTGAGATCGCTTCAATTCAGCCATGGAACTTGAAACATCAGCAGATTGTTTTCTAAGCTTTGAAATCTCCTCACGGACAGCTGATGCCTGCTCAATGGCTTTTGATTTTGATTCCTGAATAGCAGCTTTAATCGATTCAATTTCTTTCTGCTTGTCCTGATAAGCCGGTACGTCCTCAACTTTGATCAATCCTGCTTTAATATCATTCAGTTCTTTTCCATACTTCTCAACGTGAGATAATTCAATGTCCAAGTCACGCTCAAGCTGCTCTTTTGATTGCTTGATCTGCTCAATTTCAGAAACTAAGATCTCCATTTCCTTCTTCATTTCTTTTCCTTGAGCAGTTATATCTTCAAGTTTGGTTGCTTTTTCAAGATTGAAGTTTTCTTTTGCCTTATCCCGTGCAGCTTGCACCTCTTCTTCTGGCAGTGCCTGGCCGCATGTAGGGCATTGGCATTGTTCTTTATGTTCAAAGGTTAAAGCTTCAACTTCGTGCCATCTGCCCCTTAGATCAGTTAACTCCTTATCCATTCGCTCTACTTGGTTTTGTTTCTGAGTAATATCCCGTTCCTTAGATTGAATGCTGTACTGGATGGAATCTCTTGAACGCTGAGCTTCGAAATATACTTTTTGTACTTGGACCGTTTGATCACTCGTATATTTGTCATGCTGATTACGTATCTTCTGTAGCTCGCCTTCTGCTACCATCAAATCTTTTTCTTTGGAAGCAGCATCCGATCCACTCATAATGCTGTTGATCTTCTCCTGCTTTAGATCAATTTCATGTGTAATAAAATTCAGTTCATCGATCAGATCAGCTTCGTTGTCTTCCTGATTGTCGTTCATACCCCTATTCAGCTCATCGATCCTAACCGGGATCTTCTCAAGGTCTTCATTGATCTTCTTTTTGGAAGAAGCAATTACTTTTCTGTGATCCTCGATAGAACGCGTATCTAATATTCTTGATAGCTTCTGCAGTGCTTGATTGCTATTGATAACCTCTGCATCCGTAATGTCACCGGCAATGTCCAGGAGCGTCTGTCTACGCTTCTCCCAGTGCAGCTGCTCATTGAAGTAAGATGGATTAGTTAGAAGCTTGAACGCTTCTTCATTAGCGATTGTTTCAATAAATTTGTTGTACTCGCCTTTCTTAACTGGCACCCCATCAATTCCGTATTCCGTTTGATGGCCGGAAAATTCTTTAGCAGCTTTACCTCTCGTTTTGACCCATTTCTCAGAATAGGTTTTCTTCAGAGTGGTAACTTTCCCATCGATTTCAAGAACTGCTTCCACTTCGTGATCCAGACCTGATAAATGCTTTCCTTCACCGGTTAAGGTTTTTATTTCAAAATCCTTTTTGTTATTGCTATCCTTGTCAAACAGCAGCCAGAGAACTGAATCGAACAAGGTTGTCTTTCCAGTGGCATTATCACCAAAGATTTTTACGTCACCACCATTAAAATCAACTGAGAAGTTCTTGATCCCTTTGAAATTAAGCAGATTAAGTTTAAGAATTTTCATTTTTTTCATTACGCGCGTCCCCCTTGATATACTTTCAATTCCTGCAGCGTGTTCATACGATTGATTTCATAAATTTCATGCAGTTGATCAAATGCTGGTGATCCTGCAAGTGTTGCTTTATGTTTTTCAAGCCATTGGTGCAATTCAATAATTACCTCTGCATCCTGAGCCAGTGGTTCAGCGATATAAGTGTCCATCTTGGTCCCTCCTCTTGATATTTTGAGGAAGATCACTTACAATTAAGTTATCGATTTTCATAAGCGAACAACCCCGACTCGTAGTTACAGCTACGGGTCTTTTATTTTGCTTTCCGATGGTTAGTTGCAAGATCATCATGAGTGCATCTCCTCTGCACCGAACTTTTCAAACTGCCCTTTGGAGATGTAGCCATGAGAGTATAAGTACCTGTAATGAGCCTTCCACATTTCCACGTAATCAGCCGACTCGGACTCTTTACACATAACAGCTACCATGTGGTTCAAAGCTGTAATTGCTTCGATCATTTCCTTGATCGTGTCCTTGAATGAACCTACTTCGTAATGACTGATGTAATTAAAAGGTTTAGAGAAACAAAAGCTTTTCAGCTTATCTAAAGCCTCTTCCATTTCCTCAATCGTCTTCTCTTTTACACTGGATCGGTGTAGATCCACATGCGGCCCATCTAAAACGACCGGGCCCACTCCCGTAAACGCCTGGGACATTTCCATCACCATGAATGGATCTCGGATAACCGTTACCACTTTCTGCCCCACATCATTTGGCATCTTGACCGAACCTTGCTCATATTCAGCAAATCCAGTTCGTGACATGGGGATTTCCAAGCTCAAAGTTTGTTGAGTGTAATTAGGTTCTCTGTACTTTTTGACAACCTCCCCAACACGTTTATTACGTACGTCTTTGCCCATTTCTTTCACTCCTTTTTCCGTCTTAGTTTTGTCTCAATATGGAGTAAACTTAAATTACTCGATTGAGATAAGATGTATTTTTTTGCACCCAGTTGGTATTTTGATCAATCCATTCAAATAGCTGCTTGGTAGGCACTTTCGGATGGCCGGCTTCACGGAAGACTGGAAAGTCCTTTCGGTTGAGAAGCTCAGAAGCTTTTGTATCTCCAATGTCCAGTAGCTGCATGAACTGCTTGCGAGTAAGCAGCGCTGGTAATGAATCCTTTAAAGCGTGGCGCTTAATGGCTTTATCCACAGCGTTGTTGATAACTTCCTGCAACTGATCAAGATCAATTTCAACTTTTAGCAATGGTTTCACCCCCTTTAAATAATTTTTTGATTGCCAAGAAATTTGTTTATAAAGTAAATCTGGCCCTTACCAGTTACTTTCGTTGTTTTGGTTTGCTTCATTTCACCACTGGTACTAGATCGAACACCCTTTTTAATTTCAAAGAGGCCCAAGTCTAAAGATTTTTGCGTAGGAAGGTTGTACATCCCTCCGACTTTCTTGCAGAGATAACCTTTTTCTCGCATCCATTCGTACAAGCGTTTTTCGCCTGTATTAACTCCTTTTTGTCTTAAGAGGTTAGCGAGCTCTTTTATCAAAATGGTGTCGGGTGATACTTCAAGTGATTCTGCAAAAACAACTTTCGGCCGGTCCTGGACGATCTGCCTTTGAGCTGTTTCTTTTGCAGTGCGTTCTTCTTTCAAGGTGGTTAAAATCTTGATCATGTTATCGGGATCAGCGAGCATCCTGTCCAATGTTTCCGGCGTGGCATATGCTCCATGTTTTCTGATGGAAGGTAGCACTTCCGATTTAATCCAGCGTTTGAATATTTTCGCTTCGTATTTCCTGCTAGCAAAGATCAATTCATAAAGTCCTTGCTCATTTACTAAATTTGTTAGTCCCTGACGCCCTATGTTCAACATAGACCGTTCATCTTGATCTAATCGGCCAAGGGCTTGAGTGACATTTTTGATATCCAAGACTTTGCAAACATCAGCTGCAACAAACCAAGGTTCATTGTTTTGATCGATGATTCTAAGCTCAGTACCGTTAAAGACTTTCGTGATGCTATTCATACTGTTCTCCCCTTTCTGTGATCCAGAGGGCCCGTGGCTGACTTTCAACAAAATCGATATAACCTTTTTCTTTCAAATTTTGAAAATGCAGATGTACAGTCGATGTTGACTTCAGGTTCACAAGATCACCAATTTCTCTAATGGTTGGTGGATACTTGTTAGCTTGGATGAATGACCGGATAGCTTTTAAAACTTTTGCCTGGCTCTTGCTGAGCGATCTTTCTTTAATCATTAGCTTCACGATCTTTCCTGACGTCTTGACAAGCGCACTCCCAAAGGATTCCAAAGCCCACACTCAAAGGCAGAATGAATAATAAGTGCCAAAATTCCATTACTGAAACATCCTTTCTAACATGCATTCCCTTCAAGCAACTTAGGGTTGCTTGTTACTTCAAAAAAAATGGTCCATTCAATCTCTAATGCATCAGCGATTTTCTTTGCAACCGGGACTGAGGGTTTTCGTTCACCCTTTTCAACCATGCTGTAGAACTGACGAGATACATCTGAAAGGTCTGCAACTTCTTGCTGTGAAAGATTTAGTCGCTCCCTTTGTTTGATCAAGAGAACCTGTAGTTGTTTTTTAGTCACTGTATTCACCTCTCTTGTGCAACTTTAGGTTGCTTTCTAACTCTTATTATACGCAACTTTAAGTTGCTGTCAACAAATTGTTGCAACTTTTTTTTACTTTTCTTTTTAGCAACTACATGTTGCGTTATAATACTTATTAGAAAGCCTTATAGATCGGGGTGTGAACAATGTTTCCTGAAACATTAAAAAAATTGAGAATGCAAAAAAAATACAGCCAGCAGTATATGGCCGATCTCTTGGGTGTAACTCGCCAAGCATATTCAAAATATGAAACCGGAGAAGCCCAGCCTGGTCATGAAGGTTTGTTAAAGATAGCAAAGAAGTTTGATGTATCTGTGGATTATCTATTGGGGAATGATGAGACTCATAATTCTCTTTCAGAAGAAGATCGTAAAATACTCGATTTTGCAAACTCGGTTGAAGGTGAATGGTACTCAAAATTACCTGAGACTGACCAGGAAGTAATCGAACACTTTCGTAGTCTTTATTACATGTTGGAGAAGAATAAGAAAAATTAACTCGCGCGTGCTATAGAGGTAGTAATACATTATTTACTTTATTAAACCTTATTATTATTGTTCCAATACTGTTCCAACACTGTTCCAATATTGTTCCAAGTTCCGTTTTAACAGTTGTGTTCAGCCCTTTATTGTCAAGGCTTCAAGGTGTTCCAACACTGTTCCGGGTTAGAGTACTTCCAAAACGAGGAAGAAACGACCATTATTTTACATATCAAATTTTATTTATATAAATTCTTCTTACACTTCCAATTTTGGGAGTTTTCTTTTATACTTCAATAGAACACTTGTTCGTATGAAAGGAGTGGTTCTTTTGAAGCTCTGGAAGACAGATTTAGAAAATTATATTGAAAACTTGTACCTGTCAATTGATGTATTTAAGCCGAGTCAAATTGACCCCGAAACCGTTGCGGCTAGATTAGGAATCGCTTTAAGGTATGAAGCCCTCCCCAGTAAATGCTTAATGATCGATGGAGTTTGTTACATCTTTTTAGATGAAAGACTCAGTGACCATGAGCAAAAACGGTATTTTTGTCACGAGCTATGCCACGCACTCCTTCATGTGGGGAGTCAAAGAAATATGCCCCTATCTTTCCGTCAATTACAAGAGTGGAGAGCAACAAATTTCATGCAGCAAGCCTGTGTGCCAACCTTTATGTTAGAAAAAGTTATTCAGGGAATACGGTTTGAATCACACGCGGTAAATGCCATTGCGAAAGCGTTTAGTGTAGAGCACGACCTGGCAAGTAAACGACTGCAGCAATACCTTAGGATGAAGAAAGAGCAGGAGTTTTTCTATCAGATGCAGCAGTTGCTGACCAATCAAAAATACTAGAATGACGAAATTAAGAAATTGCAATAAAGGAACTATAGTGATATTTCGTCACTAGATAATAAATCAACTGGAATGCTCGTCATAATCACTTCTATTGCAAAATGATAATGGATGTATAGAAGAGAGGTGAATAAATGTACTGTAATAAGGTGAAAACAAAAAAAGGTGTAGTATGGGAATGCATGGAGGACGCCCCGCCTGATCCAGTTACCGGGAAGCGAAGAAGAGTATCAGCCAGGGATAAAAATAAAGGGATAGCAAAAGCGAAGGTAGAGGAAAAGATCGATCAGCTCACTGAGCATGGTTTATTGGTGGCCGGCTCTAAAGCGAACATTACCTTTGAGCAATTGGCTGACCTCTGGCTGAAACATGTAACCGAAAACAAAAAAAATTCAACGAAGTATTCCTATGAATATCATGTCAAACGATTTAATAAATACGTATCAAGAATTGATGTCAGGTCATTCACCCGAAAGATGTATCAAAATGTCTTAAACGCCATGATGAAAGATGGGTACTCAGAAAACACCATCATTAATGCTCATGCAGCTGCTAAGAAGATTTTCCGCCAGGCGGTCATTTGGGATATCATTAAGAACTCCCCTGCTGACTATGTAAAGCCGCCTAAGAAATTAAAGACAGTTGAAGAGATTGAAAAAGATGAAGTGCTTGAATTGTTCTTCGAGGAGGATCTGCTTGAGAAGTTTTTAAAGGCAAGTTTAAAGGATGGCCTGAAAGATGATGCTTATTTTTTGCATACGCTCTCTTTTAGTGGAATGCGAGTAGGGGAAAATTGTGCCCTTACAGAAGATGATATTGACTTTACCTCCAATACGATACGGATCACGAAGACCATGTACAATATCAGCGGTAATACAAGTCAATTCGAAATCACTACACCGAAAACGCAGAAATCAATTCGAACCATCCCTTTTGGCCCCAGGCTGGCCTTTATTTTCAAACGACAGATTGCCATCATGAAAGAGGAACGATTGAAAAACGGGAAAGATTTTAACCCCCGGAAGTTCCTTGCGGTGAATCATGAAGGTAATCCCCGGACTCCACGGTTTATTCATTACCGTATTCAGCGCCTGGCGAAGCTAATTAATTATAAGGGCAAAGCCAACCCTCATAAATTCCGACACAGTCATGTATCTTTAATGGCTGCTGCCGGAATTAGTCAGGATGTCATTATGGATCGGATGGGTCACTCCGATTCCTCGACCACAAGAAAGGTTTATACCCATGTCACGAAACAAGCGAAAATCGAAGCTCCAATCATCATGGAAGAAAAATTCGGAAAGATGCTCGATTTTTAAAGAAATCAAAAAAAATGTCAGGGTTTTGTCAGGTTTTTTAAAGAAAAACTGATCAAAACACCTGACCAACAGCGATATTAAGCCATTCTTTAAATTTTTACAGATGTATAAGTATCACAACGGATAAGAATGACTTAATTTACGCTCCTTTATATGGAGCGTTTTTTTATGTTTTATCGAAAGACCTTGATAATGATTATGGATGAGACTATAGAACATAACGATAATCGTAGAAACACGGGGTGAACGGAGCGGGGGTGGCGGCTCCGGCAGGATGAAGAGGGGGCTTGAGATCCACTTGCTGAAATTAAGTGAGCTAAAGCCCCGTCCCACGGAAAGCATTCGTATGAAGCGCAGTACACCGGAAAAAAGAGGCAGTGGCATACGTTTTGTTTAGCCTCTTTATTCTTTACTGTGCCATGACCTCAGCGCACCTACATGACCAGTGGTTCTTTTTCGATGACAGGAATACAGGAAAGAATATTGCTGTAGGTAAAGGTGCGGGTAGTTTTTCGCAGGTAACAGTAGGCAGCCATTGAATGTTCATTCAGCTTAAGCACTTTTATTTTTCTTTGGCTGATCTGATTAGTATTTGAGATATAAATCATTTCTACATCCAGATTTTTTTGCATAGCATGAAACAGCTGCTTTTTAATCATTGATTTCCCTCCTCTCCCTCTATTATAGAACAAATGTTCTGTTTTTAGTACAAAAAAGTACTTCCTTTATCTCCAAAAAAATCTTCTTCCTCCTGTCCGTGCCAAAAAAGAACAGCCAATAAAAAATTGGCTGTTCTTTTTTTCTATTATTCTTTTGTAAGGTAATTTACAAATTGATTGACCAGCTCTATGTCTCCGGTAATGACAAGGGCCGGGAGCAGGATAAGTACACCAACTACCGCTAAGTTTGAAAGGAAAAAGATTTTCATGCCTTTTTTTAACACTTTCATTATGTCATCACCTTTTTTCTTTAATGGTAAAGCTTATTGATAGTATGCTCCTCCACTTGCAATAATTCAATCATTTTATTTAGAATAGTTAAAATATTTAAAAATATAAATAAACGACAGTCATTAGACGCTAGTTAAGCTTCCTCTTTGGCTTTATATCCATGCTTTTCAAACTCATTAAATACATTCTTCAGCCTCGGATTTCCCTCTCCGATAATATCATCACCAATCAGTACAACGGGATAAAATAAATCCTCATCAAACACTCTGCTGACAAATGCCGCTTTTTTCTCATCGCTTTGAGGTTGATTTATATCCACATAATCCATTGTAAAAGGCTGATCGGGAAATTTCCGACCGATAGCGGCTTCAAGCCATTCGAAGGTTTCTTTGGAGGATGGTGCACCTACACAGCTCGGGCAAATGGTTTCTGCCCCATAAACGGTCACTGTAACTGGTTTTTCTGTCAATATTGGCACTTCCTTTCATTTCATAACATTGTTTTAATCTCGATGGATGGATTTTTTTCTTCATCCTTATTATAATAGATGTTAGGAAAGGAGTCGATTTGAATGACAGAAGTTGAAATGAAAGATTCAGTTCAGGAAGTTCTCGATAAGCTTCGTCCATTCCTTCTTCGCGATGGCGGAGACTGTGAATTAGTGGATGTTGAAGATGGCATTGTTAAGCTTAGACTTCTTGGAGCCTGCGGAACGTGCCCAAGCTCGACGATTACTCTTAAAGCCGGTATTGAACGTGCTTTACTTGAGGAAGTGCCTGGTGTCGTTGAGGTAGAGCAAGTATTTTAATCAACCGGATAATGTAAGTGGCACTTATACTCCACTTCTTATAATGGTAAAACCCCCCACAAGTCTGTGAGGGGTTGTTTTTTAATCATTTTACCGGCGTAACGGGATCCTTCCCTGAAAGTACATTAATTATATTTTCAGCACATAGATCCATCATGGCAAACCTGGTTTCAACTGAGGCACTGCCAATATGAGGAACAGCAACTACATTTGCTAACGACAAAAGCGGATGATCCTTGTCGATTGGCTCTTTGTCAAATACATCAAGCCCGGCACCAGCAATTTCCCCATTTTTTAATGCCTCTATAAGTGCTTCCTCATCCACTACCGGGCCTCTGCCTGCGTTAATTAATATAGCGGATTTCTTCATTTTTTTGAACTGCTCAGATCCGAGCATACCCTTGGTTTGCTCGGTTAAAGGCGCAAGGCAAAGGACAAAGTCAGACTTAGTCAATAACTCATCCAGCTCAGCGTGCTTCGCATTATATTTTTCTTCCGCCTCTTTTTTACGGGAGCGTGTATGATAAAGGATGTCCATGTCAAAGCCCTTTGCTCTTTGAGCTACTGCCTGGCCGATATTCCCCATCCCCACTATACCAAGCGTCTTATGATGTATATCCTTACCCGCAAGCAGGTATGGTGACCATGATTTCCAGTTTCCGTCTTTTATATAACGGTCTGACTCAACAATTCTTCTCGCTGACGCCATCAAAAGAGAAAAGGCCAGATCAGCAGTGGTATCTGTCAGCACATCAGGAGTATTGGTAATCATTACTCCTCTTTTTTTAGCTTCTTCAACCTCAATATTGTCGTAGCCGACTGCCAGATTTGCGACAATTTCAAGATCATCGCCTCCTTGGTCCAACAGCTCAGCATTTACTTGATCTGACAGCATCGTTAAAAGTGCGTTACAGCGCTTCGCCTGCTTTAAGAGCTCTTCTCTTGGACATACCTGATCCTCATGCGGCCAAAAATCTACATTAAATTGCTCTGAAAGTCTGCTTATTACTTTTTCATCAATTTTTCGGGTTATAAATACATTTTTCAATCTGCTTTGCACCCCTTTAAAAATTCGATTTTAAAGTACATTCCATTCCGACAGCGAGTTAATAGAATAAGTAGGCTGCTTTGCCATCGTCTGCAATATTTCCCTAGTGGTCACTCCGGTATGAACGATAATGGTATCCATCCCTACGTTTATTCCAGCAGTTATATCAGTATCATAATTGTCGCCGATCATTGCTACATCTTCTTTTGGCAGTCCTAAAACCTTTAATGCCTGTTCCATAATAATCGCTTCAGGCTTTCCAATAAAAACAGGTTGTGTCTGAGTGGAAACAGCTATAACAGAAGTAAGGGATCCATTACCCGGAAGCAGCCCACGTTCTGTTGGAATCGCAATGTCACCATTTGTTGAAATAAACCTTGCTCCTCCCCGTACAGCTAAGCAGCCCAGTGCCAGTTTTTCATATGTAATTTCTTTATCCAGACCGACCACTACATAGTCAGGAGAATCTGTAACCAGCTCCAGCCCTTCCTCAGTCAGGGCCTGTCTGATTCCTTCCCCTCCAATAACATAAATAGAAGCATGTTTCTTTTCCTGGGAAATAAATGCTGCCGTTGCCATTGAGGTGGTAAAAACCTGTTCCTCTGTTACAGGAACATCGAATTTTGTCAGATGCTCAGCCACCTGGACTGGCGTTTTCGAAGAGTTATTTGTAACAAATAAATATGGAATGCCACGCTCGTGAAGCTTTTTTACGAATAAAACAGCTTCCTCAATCCGCTCTGTTCCCCGATACATTGTCCCATCCAAATCAATTAAATATCCTTTATAAGCTTTCAACTTCTACATCCTTTCCTAAATACAGCAGTAAACATTTATTTTCTAAAAGCCGAGACCGGGCCAAGCTCATCAAGCAAATATTTTCTTACACTGCCAGGGAATTTTATTACTGCGGGCATAGCCTCCTGAATAATTTCTTCCAGCCTTTGATGATCAATCGTTAAATAGTGCTGGACAAGAGGCTTTCTCAATTCAATTACTTTCTTTAAAGGCGCTGCCATATTATCCTGAATCACTTTTTCATCCTCCAGGATATCAATAATATCCTCATAGCTGCCCGGATCCCGCATAATAAACCCGTCAATCATACTGTTTCCTACATCCAAAATACTTTCAATCACCATTTGAATGCTTCTTTCAAGAGCCAGCTGATCAAGTGGTGTTTCCCAGGATGGATTACTGTTCAGTAAAGTCACTTTATTTTCCAGATACACAAGCGTCTGTTCTATTGTTTCTCGATCAACAAAATACATCCTTTTTCACTCCATTATAAATTCGCTCTTTTATTTCCATCATTAGTTTACCACATTTTTAAACGGCTCTTTTAGCACAAGCTTCCTTACCGGGAACAATTTTCGTGTAAAAATCCCTTCTTTTTGGGCAGTCTATAGACAAGGAGGCTTTTGCTGATGGGAAAAAAAGAAGAGTACAGTGATTTTTCTAATGTTGAAGTCGGAAGAGAATACTTAGTACCGGAAACCTTACCGGAAGGGCCTTACGGGTCTCCCAGAGGAAAGTACTCATTAGTGAAAAATAAATCAGGTCCCTGGCGCGAAGGACAGCGCTACTACAGTGCCTTCAATTATGAAAATAAGTCCTTGCACGAAGACATTCCAAGACAAGTCCCCGGTTCACACATTCCCTAAAACGAAGATCAAAAAAATGACCTTCTGCGGGTCATTTTTTTGTCTTAACTTTTTTTAATACAAAATAAGGACAGCCAAAATTACAGTATTCATACAAATAATCCTTTACTGTAGAGATCTTGGTGTCAAAGGACGATTTTTGATTATGATCATCAAAAAATCCTTTTAAGCGAAGCTGCCCGTAGCCCCAGTCCCCTACAATAAAATCATATTTATGTAATATTTCACTATATCTTCCTTCGAACGCTTCCTGATCAAATGCCTCGCGATACTCATCTACAATTTCATACGATTGATTCTGAATGGAAATCAACTAAAACACCACCCTAACATTACAAGCTATTACGTCCATTATACCTCAAAAACCATGATTTACTATGAAAAAAACAAGGTGAATAAGGACATCCTAGAAAGAAGGAGGGGAAGTTTATGAAAAAATGCGCTTTTGTATTACTTGCAGGTTCACTCGCACTGACTGCCTGTTCAGTCCCTGACACGCCATCCGTTAAGCCTGAACAATCAGCTTCTGCTGATACAGGTGAAATGATTACGACAGAAAACAATTTTGGCTACTCAAGCAAAGCGTCAAATCCTAATGATAACCACGGGGAGAATGATGGAATTGTATACAACTTTGATCGCCAGGTAACGGCAGATGCTATTAGCAGATTTGGTGCCTCTTTACCTGGAATAGAAAATGTATCAACGGTTGTAACAGATGAAGAAGTATTGATTTCGTATGAAGTGGCGCCGGACAATGATATGGACCGGAATGAACTGGCTGATCAGGTAAAGAAAAATGCTTTTTCAGTAGTGCCAAGATGGTACCATGTTTACGTAACGGATGATCCTGCTCTACGTGTTAATGTGGAAAGTCTTGCACAAACCCACTTAACAGATGAAGAAATGGAAACAGCTATTGCTTCTACCATTGAATTGATGAGAGAAAGCTCACCGCAAGGGTTCCGTGTGGATGAAGGCGAAAATGCGAACGGAGAAACAAAAGATGAGGAAAGCCGGTCACATATGACTGAAGATCCGGTTGATCTTGCTCCGGCTGCAATGGATATTAAGGGAATAAAAGAAGCAGCAGATGCTTAATCTGCTGCTTCTTTGAATTATATTATTTTGCCTGCTCCGTCTTTTCGCCTTGTGCCTGGCGCGCTCTGGAAGCAGCATTTACCTGCTCATCTGCATGATAGGAAGAACGAACAAGCGGTCCGGCTTCACAATGCTTAAAGCCCTTGCCCATTGCAATTTTACGCAATTCCCCGAATTCCAGTGGTGTATAGTATTTAATTACCGGTAAATGCTTTTTCGTTGGCTGAAGGTACTGCCCAATCGTCATGATATCCACATCATGCGCCCGGAGATCATCCATGGTCTGTATGATTTCTTCCTTGGTCTCGCCAAGACCGATCATTAGGCTTGATTTTGTAGGAATATCCGGCTGCAGCTCCTTCGAACGCTTTAACAGCTCCAATGAACGATGGTACTTAGCCCTTGCTCTGACCCTTGGAGTCAGTCTTTCAACGGTCTCAATATTATGATTTAAAATATCAGGTCTTGCATCCATAAGCGTTTTTATGTTGTCATAAATCCCGCCCATATCAGAAGGCAGAACTTCTATTGTTGTAAAAGGATTTTTCCTTTTAATTGCACTGACCGTTTCAGCAAAAACTGCTGCTCCGCCGTCCTTTAAATCATCTCTTGCTACAGCTGTAATTACAGCATGCTTTAAGTTCATTAGTTGAACTGAATCTGCCACGCGCTCCGGCTCTGCCAGGTCAAGCTCTGTTGGCAGACCTGTTTTAATTGCGCAAAAACGGCATGCACGCGTACAAACATCCCCAAGAATCATAAAGGTAGCTGTTCTTCTAATCCCCCAGCATTCATGAATATTAGGGCATTTAGCTTCCTCACATACTGTATGAAGATTTTTTTCACGCATCATTTTTTTAAGGCCTGTGTAATTTTCATTGGTATTTAATTTTATTTTTAACCATTCAGGCTTTCTTAAATATCCATCTTTCGTTGTTGTACTCATTGTTTTCTCTCCCATCTAATTGGTCCATGGTACGAAACCGTTTGAGGTATCAAATCAATAGGCAAAATACTTATTATGTAAACAGTTTATCATTGTCACTTTATCACAGTAATCTGATGAAAACAAGACAGTACAGCGTATTTTAAGCATGAAAAAAGCCTGCAGGGATGCAGGCTTGAAGCTTTAGGATTAAGTTGTTTTTTTGGATTTAACTACGGCGTTTGTAATACTTGCCGCCAAGCCTCCCCATAGAAGGGTAACCCCAATAATCATCATAACAATTGCACTTGCTGACATAGTGTAAACCCCCTTAGTTCGTATCCTTAAAGTCAGAATAATTTTTCCCCCATTTACCAATTGAGAAGAGGATTCCGGCAATCAGCGCGAACGCTGCAACTGCGACTCCTCCAAACAAAGTAAACGCATTACTGTATCCCTCATAGTTTCCAGTATCGTTATCAAACTGCTGAAGAATGTTTAATTTCAACAGGCCAAACATCATATAGCCAAGTACGACTGGTGTAACAAATCCAAGACAGATCTTCCACCATCCTCCAAGATGAATATCGGAAGTAAGATTTGCATGTGTCTGAAGCGTGTTTGTTTTTCTCAGGATCCATACGACCATGATCACTTCTACAAGTCCGACTGCTGCAACACCAAACTGGTTAATGTAGTAATCAGCCAGGTCAAGGAAGAATAATCCGCCCTGAGTTGCGAAAAGGATCGAAATTGTAGCAGCAAGTCCGCCGCCTAGAATTACGGCTTTATTACGGGTGACGCCGAATTTTTCCGTAACACCTGCTACATAGGTTTCAGTGATCGACATAAGTGACGTCAACCCGGCAAGCGTAAGTGACAGGAAGAACAGCACGCCAAAGAATCCGTTAAAGCCAGGAAACTGATTGATGATTTGCGGAAAGACTACGAAAGCGAGTCCTACCCCTGCTGAAGCTACTTCATCAACTGGTACACTCAATTGAGTTGCCATGAATCCAAGAGCCGCAAAGACTCCAATCCCTGCGAGCAATTCAAAACCTGAATTTGCAAACCCTGTAATAAACGCATTGTTTGTAATATCCGATTTTTTCGGCAAGTAACTTGAATAAGTAATCATAATAGCAAATGCAATAGATAAACTGAAGAAAATATGTCCATAAGCTGCAACCCATACCGACGGGTTCATAATTTCACTGAAATTCGGCTCGAAAAATGCATTTAAACCAGTAGCAGCACCTTCCAATGTAACCGCCCGAACCACAATAATTAAAAATAGGATTACGAGTGTTGGAATGAAGATTCTGTTTGCGATCTCAATTCCTTTTTTAACTCCTTTAAGAAGAATCCCAAGCGTAATAACCCAAACAAGAATTAACGGGATTAAAACTCCCCACACAATTCCGCCGGTTTCTCCTGGTGCCACATCAAGCTTGAGGAAGTCGGCAAATAAAAATGATTCGGTGTCATCTCCCCATGCGAGATTAAATGAAAATAAAGTGTAGCGCATAGCCCACGCAATAATTACTGCATAGTACGTAGAAATGACAAAGGCCACCAGAACGCCCCACCAGCCAAGCCATTCCGCTCTTTTGCCGCCAGCACGAAAGAATGAAAGCGGAGCTGATCCTCTGTATTTATGGCCGAGTGTAAATTCCATAATTAAAATCGGAATACCTGCTGTTAAGAGTGCAAATAAATATGGAATTAAAAATGCTCCTCCACCATTTTCGTAGGCAACATAAGGAAATCGCCAAATATTCCCCAGTCCTACAGCTGAACCAACCGCAGCTAAGATAAATCCTGCACGCGTCCCCCACTGTTGACGATTCATCTTTTTCCCCCCTAATTAACTTCCAATTTGCGTCAGAAGTTTTTATATATTCAGATTATTTCTGATAATCTAAAAATAGTATAGCACTTGGTGCCTAATTGTAAAAGAACTATTTAATATAAATTTAAAATTATAGCAGCATAGAACATCTCCGATAAAACTTCTTGGTTTTAAGGGAATCCAGATCATATAAAGGTATGGTATAAATACTTTATACATATATGAATAAAACAGCTCGCAGGTCTAAAGTCCTTTCTGCTTACTCGTTTTATAAAGAGTACGATTACAAATTTTATCAAACTTTGCTTATTTATCATGAATACAAAAAATCACTTTTTCAGCAAAACAAAAAAACCGCCGGAGAGATCCAGCGGCTTAAATCGTCAGTATTCTTTCTATTAGTTACTGTCCAGACCTTCTTTAGCTGATACGACTCTTGCTTTATCGGGATTACGCCCCATAATTAACGCAAATGCGGCAAGGAGCACAACAACCAGGCCCAGAGCCAGCCAGGTATTGCCTGTAAAGCCAAGTACAATATAACCGAGGGAAGCCATGACTGCACCAGTTACGGCATATGGCACCTGGGTAATAACGTGGTCAATATGGTTGCTTCCTGCACCGGTTGAAGAAAGAATTGTAGTATCGGAAATTGGTGAACAGTGATCGCCAAATACCGCTCCAGCCAGAACAGCAGCAAGTGCCGGCAGCAGCAGAGAAATATCTGTGCTTGCAGCTATAGTGCCGGCAATCGGCAGCAGAATACCGAATGACCCCCACGAAGTTCCTGTAGAAAATGCCATTACACCTGCAACAAGGAATAGCAGAACCGGCAGCCAGGCTATATTAAGATCAGCAGCTTCTACTACGCCTGCAAGGTATTCACCCGTTTCCAGATCCCCTATTAACCCAACGATCATCCAGGCAAAAACCAGGATATAGATAGCTGGAAGCATTGACTTGATTCCCTCTTTAAGCCCGAGGAAAAATTCAGTGCCGCCAATTTTATTTGACCGGTTAATTTGACGAATGAAGAAACCGATCGATATTAAAAGACCAAATAATGCTCCGTAGACAAGCGATTTTGCTACATCTGTGTATTCAAACATTTGAAGGAGTGTAGCTGAATTGCCGGTGTCTTCCAAATAAAGCTGACTGCCTGTCCACATCATGGCAGCAACCGTTCCTGTTACTAAGGCAATGATTGGCCAGATCAGGTCACCAACTGTACCATGACTGCTCGTAGGCAGGTCATTTTTAAGCTCGCCTGGGATGTCTTTTGTTTCATCATATACTTTCCCGGTTTCAATCGCACGGTTTTCATGCTTTCTCATTTGTCCAAAGTCAACGCCACGGAATGCCACAATAAAAACAATTCCAAGAGCCGACCATACGTATAGATTCATTGGAACCATCTGCATGAACGCTGAGAATGGAGTGTAATCTGTAATAGAATGAGTAGTTAAGATTCCTCCTATTACAGCAATAATATAAGCGCCCCAGCTTGATACTGGTGAAACCACGCAGACAGGTGCTGCAGTGGAATCAATTAAATAAGCAAGCTTGGCACGGGACACCCGGTGGCGATCGGTAAGCGGTCTGGCAACCTGTCCCACTGCAAGGCTGTTAAAATAATCATCAATGAAAATGATAATACCAAGACAAGCCGTCAGCACTTGAGCTCCCGCACGTGTCTTCACGCGTTTCATTGCCCACTCTCCGAATGCTCTTGCTCCTCCGGAGATGTTAATAAATGCTGTAATAACACCTAGGATAAGTAAAAATAGCATGATAAAAATGTTCCAGAGATTAAGTGCACCGGCTTCCCCGGCTTCTCCGTATTCCCAAAAAACTCCGCTAAACGACAGCCATAACGTCTCAGCGGTTCCAATAGGAGAAAAATCAACAAGCAGCAATGCCGCTGTTATGATTCCTGCTCCAAGCGATAATAAAACTCTCCTTGTCAGAATAACCATCAATATGGCAACGACAGGCGGTAAAAGAGATAACCAGGTTCCTTCCATAATGTCCTCCTTTTATCTTGATAGGGTATCTGGGGCATATCGTTCGAAAACACAAAAAGGGTAATGATAGAGGTCTCTACCATTACCCGGTTAGTTAGTAATGAATGTATGCTCCATCACGATCTGTAGCTCCTCATAACATAAATTGATATGCCATGAGAGTGTTATCCTTGTTCAGGACAACCCCAATAATAACACCCCGACTGATGCTATTATTTCGGCAGCTTGCCCTTTCACCGGTGATCATTGTTGTCATCCTTACACCGCCTACTCTTAAAAGCTGCTCCTCTACCCCATCGGATTATGATGTGGTTTTATTCTTTTTACTTATTTATAATAGCAGTCTATTGCTTTTAAATCAAGATATTATGGAGTGGGAAGCGGTACTTCTAAGGAAGGGGACATTCCTTCCCCTACATTATAGATTTCAGGAACCTGTCCTCTGATCATGCCCATCGCCACTGGTATATCCTGTTCAATGGTGGTTACTTTGGTTGCAAACGGAACAATAATCTGAACGTTTACAACCAAATGAATATTAATCTGAACAAATGCATTATTTATCCCAAATTCACTAATAACCGATTTTATATTTGACGTGACATCTCCTACTGCATGGAATCGGATCGGAATTCTGGGACCGAGATTTCCAAGTAAAGCGTTATTCGTCGCCTGGCCTAAGGGCACGGTATAAACGATCCCTTCCATCTCTCCTGATTCCTCAATCTCAATATTGAGATCTGTTAATGAGCGAAGAATACTTGTATCCCCCCGTTCGATTGCACGAAGATGTGCCTGTACCAGCTGTGTCGTTTCAGTTTGAACACGATTAATAATTTCCGTATTAAATTGAGTGGTAACCATTTCTGCTGAATCAGTGGGCACATTTTCAATAATTTCATTTATATCCATTATATTGGCCACTTCACGGTTAACAGCCTTGCTTATTACAAGAGCTCCGATTTTTTTTGTTTGTGATTCAGCATAAATCATTAAGGTAGGCTTAATTCCGGTATTAATCATAAGCAGACCAAGTGAGGTAAAACCAATAAATAAAATCATAGAGAGCAGCCAAACATATCTGATTGGTATTGGCCGAAATGTATTTCGGGGTCTCCACTTCACAAAAAACGCCCTCCTTCGCTTCATTATATGCGAAGAAATGGGCAATTTTCCTATAATCTGAATAGAAGAGAAATCCTGATGCTTCCCTGAAGACAGGAGACAGGATATTTAAGGAGTTTCCCGATTACGCCTGCATTTCCTTCAGCTTGTTTTTTAATATATCCCGTAAAAATTCCGGCATAAAGTACTCTTTTTTTGCCCGTTGCATTTGCGGAAAAAAATAACCGAATGTGAACATGTCTACAGTGGCTACACTGTATAGCCGATCAGGATCAATTTTCTCGTTTTGAATATAGAAATGGTGGTTATCCCACGAAATATTTTTATAAATGAAAGCTCCTAAAATTGTTCCCCGAAAGCCCAGCCCTTTTACGACTGTAGCCGGCCATTCTTTCTTTTGCGCTTCACGCAGAACTTCCTTTAGCTCACTGCCATTTAAATAAACAGTACATGGATTAATTGGATGTGGCAGAATCCGGTGCAACTCATATGCAGTAACCGGACCTTTAGTCAGCGAATCCAGCAGCAGGCCTCCTGTTAATAATGCACAGTCAGCATCACACCATTCTAAGAGCGCATCTCCTAGAACAGACCCAAGAGGAGACAACGAATCAAAAGGATCATGAGGCAAATCCTCAGTGAGAGATGCCTCAACTGAAGAAAGAAGCTGTTTTCCTGACTCCATCCATCCTTTGATTTCCTCTTCTTCATTTAAGGAGGCAGGGAGTGCAGCTGTATCAATTAGATTAGCACTTCGATTTGAAACGGTATGAGTGGTGTGGTCAAAATCAATCGCTATTTCCCCCACAAACATACCGTACTTTCCGGCTGCAGTTATAAGCGTTTTGTTATGAATCTTCCCCCGCTCCAGAATATGATGAGTATGGCCCCCCATAATCACATCGATTTCAGGGCATTCCTCCGCCACCCACTCATCCTCTCGAATACCGAGATGAGAGAGGAAAACAACCACGTCCACCTTTTTCTTTAAAACCCGCACCTGTGCCTTCAGCTCATCCCGTGCAGGTGTAACTATCCAGCCCAGCCGGTCATAAAAAGCCGGGTATTCGGCAGTTACAGCCACAATGCCAATCTTTGTTCCTTTAGCTGTTTGTGTTATATAGGTTGGATAGACCCAATCCGGTCGATGTCCGTTTGAATTAAAGAGGTTTGCAAGTACTACAGGAAATTTTGCATCATCATATAGATGGTTTAAGTCTTCATAGGAAAAAGTAATACCTTCATTATTTCCTATAGTAACTGCATCGTACCCAAGCTCATTTAACAGATGAATGTTTTCCCTCCCTTTTGAGCCTTCTGTAAGGGGATGCCATCTATCTGTATGGTCACCTATGTCAAAGAGAAACACATCTTCTCCTTTTTCTTTATGCTGCTTCTTTTGTGCAGCCAGATAATCCCTTATTCTCGGCCAGTTTTCAAAATGGCTGTGCAAATCATTCGTATGGTAAAAATAGATTCTTTCCTTCATCTGGAGATATGCCTCCCTTTTTCACTATGACATAATCCCTTCAATGATCGAACGGATCCCGAGCAGGACCAGAAAGATTCGAAGGACTAACACCAGCTTATCCGATTGCATACTCTTATTTATCGCGGCTCCTGCTTTAGCGCCGATCCAGGCTCCAGGCGCAAGAGCTGCTACATATAGCCAGTTTACATTTCCTAAAAAGATATGTGACGCTGACCCGGTAATAGAAGATAAAAATACCATGAACATGGAGGTCCCGATGGCTACATGAGGCGGAAATAAAAAAGCCATGATCATAACCGGCACCATAATAGACCCTCCGCCTATACCAAATAACCCGGAAGCAAACCCGACAGCAAATGCAATAAGTACTCCAAGCAGAGGCGGAAAACCGTATTGGTAGGTTGTACCGTGCGGATCGGTAAAATGACGCTGGTAAGAAGTTGTCTGGAATCGTTTAATTGGTTTTAAGCGATCCCTGATCATAAGAATAAACGAAATAAAAATCATAAAAATACCAAATGTTAAATGAAAGGAATCCAGCGTCAATGTACGATTAATCAATGCTCCTAAAATCGTCCCCGGTCCGCTGCCAATAAAAAATAAAAGTCCGCTTTTAAGATCCACTGTTTTGTTTTTCAAATAGGAAAGTGTTGAAGACAGTCCTGTAACAATCATAACGACCATCGATATTCCGACTGCAGTTTGTGGAGTAATACCACTGATCAAGCCTAAAGTGGAACCAAAAAACAGTAATGCAGGTACAACGATAATCCCTCCGCCAAGGCCGATCAGGGATCCAATCGTTCCTCCAGCAAGTCCAATCAAAACTAAAATTACCCATTCCATTCATCTTTCATCTCCACGCTTAAAATAAATCCAGCTGCCTCGGAGCAAGCCCCGAATAATCAATGTCAAGCAGCCTGATCAGCTGTTTGGCATTCTTTGCGGCATGTCCTCCGGAATTATTATTAAACACTACAAAAACGTTTTTTGATTGCTTTTCCAGCTGTTTAATAATGTTTACCCATTCAACGAGCTCCTGCTCATTATAATCATATAAGTATCGAACTTCTCTCCATTTATCTCCATTGCCTTTTTTCGTCCACCCATGAAAATTCCTTCCATGCAGACGGACAAGGGTTGAATGATCATTTGTGGCAATGGGAACAATCGGAATGGACCCTTCACCTGCCTGAGGCTCATCGCACACTGTATGAATCCAGCTGTTCGATTTTAAAAACGCTAAAGTCTGTTCTTTAAATTCAGACTGATACCACGTCTGGTTTCGAAATTCAATTGCCAGTGGGAGATCCGTTAATCGTTCCTGGCAATAGCGTATGTATTCTACATTGTCCTTTTGACAATCAAACCAGGGAGGAAACTGCAGCAGAACCATTCCAAGCTTTCCATGCTCAATGAAAGGCTTTAATGATTGAACGAAAGCAGAAAACATTTCTTCTTTTGAGTCAAACGGTATTTCACCGCGCTGATGTCCAGTCATCCCCTGATAGGCTTTAACGATAAAAGAAAAGGAGTCAGGTGTATCTTTTACCCATTTTTCAGTGTTTCGCTGCGGCTGAACGGCATAAAAAGAAGCATCCAGCTCCACGATTGGAAAATGCCCTGCGTAATCTTTTAATTTATCCTTGTTCTTAGAGCCTGCCTGATATACATCCGGATGGTCACCCCATCCTGTTAAACCGACATAAATCATTTTATCACCTGCCATATTGAAGGTATTATCATTGTACCATAATACAATTGATCGATAATGGGAGAAGGCTTTAGTTTACAATGCGTCTTTATTTAACGTGCTGATTTGCGCTGCAGGGGCATGCTTTCCGCGGGGCGGGGCCCTGCGCTAACTTGCTAACGCAAGTGGATCTCAAGCTTTTCTTTCAATACAAAAAAAGACGAGCTTATCGCTTCGTCTTCTTTCCTCTAATAATCCGTTGCTTCTACTTCACCTGTATTTTTATCAACTGAATACCACCCTAATGTATTTGTCATCTGGGCCTCATCCTCTTCTTCCCCTGAAAAAACAAATGCTTGAACAGTAAATTCATTTTCATTACCTTCTGTATCCTGGATCATTAATTGAATATCATCTAAATTAACGTCTTCCTGTGCTTCCAAATAATTAAAAACCTTTTCTATCGCTTCATCTTCAGTCATTTTGCTGCTTTCTTCCTGCTCTCTATCAGCATTCATATCAGCGTTTTTTGTTTCTACTAATGGATAAGTTGAAACGATCTTGTCTGATTCGTTTACAATCTTGAGTCCCTGAACCTGAAAGTCGAGTGCTGTTAATTGAAGAACCTGTTCAAAGTCTATGCGTTCCTGTTCTGATGCTTGTACTCCATCATTTACACGGTATCTGACAATCGCTTGATTCTCTTCAATTATGGCTTCCTCAATTTCCATGCCTTCGAAAATGCCAGCGTAGTAAAATGGTTCGCCGCTCTCAACCTCAGCCATGGCTTCTACCGTTTGACCAAAATCAAGTAACTCACCATTGTCATCATATATTTCTTCTCCAGCCACAGCAGCACTTACATAGGTAAGCTCACCCCGCTCCGAATTTTCAGCAGAAACTACGTAATATCCCCTATTAGGCTCAGGTTCAATCTTGACCGGTTCTTCCCAATAATTTTCTGCAAACGTCAGCCCTCTTTCCCCATCCTGGTTTAAGAGGTTAAATTCTTCAATCCCGAATCTAAAGCCCAACTCGTTCAGGACCTCCCAAAATTCTTCCGACTCCGTTGACGCCATGCTTAAATTATCATCCTCGTTATAATAGAAATTAGCAGCAGTTCCTTGAACTTCAAAGTTTGTTACAGCTGAAAAGAGGTTACGTAAAGACGTATCACTTTCAACTAATGATCTGTGTAAAAGTTCCTGATGTGGCAAATCCTCAGCTGTACGAGTGAAATAATACAGTAAACCAAGCTCATCAGCTCGCTCACTATAAATTATGTAATCTCCTTTTACATTTTCTTCTGTATAGTTCGCTTCTTCTGATTCATCTTCCTGAGAGCCTGCGTCTTCTTCATCCACCTCAACAGGAGTCTCTTCTTTCTGGCCGGTCGGATTCGACTCTCCTTCATTATCTGATCCATTTTCACTTTCACTGTTACAAGCTGCCAGCATTAAACTGAGTAAAAATAAAACTGGAATAACAATCATTTTATTCAAAATAACTCCCCCATTAGTAAAAGATTGATTGCAAAACTATTCCCTGCTGCTTCTCTAGTAAACTATTAATTTGACGGCTGCCATGCAATAATCATTTCGTATTTACTAAATTAAGAATATGTTTGTTCTTTAGAATAAACGAATTACTACTCACCATTAGCATTTTTAGCACCATTCAAATACTAATACTTAAAGATTTAATCTATAGAAAGAATGTTTATTTACTCCCTCTACAATTCAACAAAATAAAAGGAGGCAAACTTTTAAGTTCGCCTCCTTTACTTCTTCTATTACCCGATCGAACCTTCCATCTCGAATTTAATCAGACGGTTCATTTCAACGGCATATTCCATTGGAAGTTCTTTTGTAAATGGCTCGATGAAGCCCATTACGATCATTTCTGTTGCTTCTTCTTCTGAGATTCCACGGCTCATAAGATAGAACAATTGCTCTTCAGATACTTTTGAAACCTTCGCTTCGTGCTCTAAAGAGATATTGTCATTTAAGATCTCGTTGTACGGAATAGTATCAGAAGTTGACTGGTTATCCATGATCAGCGTATCGCACTCGATATTTGAACGGGCTCCGTGCGCTTTACGTCCAAAGTGTACGATTCCGCGGTAGGTTACTTTACCGCCTTGCTTGGAAATGGATTTTGACACAATCGTAGAAGAGGTATTTGGCGCCAGGTGATGCATTTTAGCTCCTGCATCCTGGTGCTGCCCTTTACCTGCTAAAGCGATTGATAATGTCATACCGCGAGCACCTTCACCCCGAAGGATAACTGCAGGGTATTTCATTGTTAATTTAGAGCCGATGTTGCCATCTACCCATTCCATTGTGGCGTTTGCATCACATACAGCACGCTTCGTTACCAGATTGAACACATTGTTCGCCCAGTTTTGGATGGTTGTATAACGGCAGTAAGCATCTTTTTTAATAATGATTTCAACAACCGCACTATGAAGTGAGTTTGTTGTGTAAACAGGAGCTGTACATCCTTCTACGTAATGAACACTTGAGCCTTCATCCGCAATAATTAATGTACGCTCAAACTGTCCCATGTTCTCAGAGTTAATACGGAAGTAAGCCTGCAGCGGTGTATCAACTTTCACGCCTTTTGGCACGTAGATGAATGATCCGCCCGACCATACAGCCGAGTTAAGTGCAGAGAATTTGTTATCCCGGGAAGGAATTACTGTTCCCCAATGTTCTTTGAAAATTTCTTCATTCTCACGAAGAGCTGAGTCTGTGTCTTTGAACACAATCCCTAAATTCGTAAGTTCTTCTTTCATATTGTGATACACAACCTCAGATTCATACTGAGCAGAAACACCAGCTAAATACTTTTGCTCTGCTTCAGGAATTCCAAGCTTATCAAATGTACGCTTGATTTCCTCCGGTACTTCATCCCAGCTGCGCTCACTTTTTTCAGAAGGCTTAACATAGTACGTGATTTCATCGAAATTCAACCCGCTCATGTCGCCTCCCCATTGTGGCATTGGCATGCTATAAAACTGCTCTAATGCTTTCAAACGATAGTCGAGCATCCACTGAGGCTCATCTTTCATGCGTGAGATTTCTTCAACAATTTCTCTTGTCAGCCCACGCTTCGAACGGAAAATGGAGACGTCTTTATCATGGAATCCATATTTATAATCGCCCACTTCAGGCATTTTCTTCGCCATCGTGATTCCTCCTTTTTATTACTGTTGGTCAATTCCTTTTTCCATGGCCTTCCAGGCTAGCGTTGCACATTTAATACGAGCAGGAAACTTCGCCACACCCTGTAGGGCTTCGATGTCGCCAAGGTCGATGGAATCATCGTACTCCTTGCCAAGCATCATATCGGAAAAAATCGCTGACATTTTCAAAGCTGTATCTACGTTTTGTCCCTTGACCACCTGTGTCATCATTGAAGCAGAAGCCATTGAAATTGAACAGCCATCCCCGTCAAACTTTGCCTGCTGCACCACACCGTCTTTAACATCAAGGGTTAAATGGATGCGGTCACCGCATGTGGGATTGTTCATATCAATTGTAACATTTCCATCCTCAATTGCACCTTTATTGCGCGGGTTTTTATAATGATCCATAATGACTTGTCGGTACAAAGTATCAAGATTATTAAAAGACATCGCTAAAATACTCCTTTGTTTTCAAAAGTCCGGCCACAAACTTGTCAATGTCCTCTTCAGTATTGTAGAGGTAAAAGCTTGCACGGGCTGTTGAAGAAACATTCAGCCACTTCATTAATGGCTGTGCACAGTGATGACCTGCACGAATGGCAATTCCTTCAGAATCAAGGACGGTTGCCAGATCATGCGGGTGGACACCTTCCATGTTAAAGGTAACCAGCCCTGCCCGTTTTTGCGGATCCTTTGGCCCATAGATCGTCATGCCTTCAATGGGCGCCATTTTATCCAGCGCATAGGCAGCAAGCTGATGTTCATGCTCTTCAATCGCGTCCAGACCAACTTCCTCAAGGAAATCAATGGCAGCACCAAGTGCAATTGCTCCGGCAATAATCGGAGTGCCACCTTCGAATTTCCAGGGAAGCTCTTTCCATGTTGACTCGTATAAGCCAACAAAATCAATCATTTCCCCGCCAAATTCGATCGGCTCCATGATGTTTAAAAGATTCTTTTTACCATATAATACGCCGATCCCTGTCGGACCGCCCATTTTATGACCTGAAAATGCAAAGAAATCACAGTTAAGCGCCTGCACATCAACCTTCGTATGAGGAGCTGCCTGAGCACCGTCAACAACCATTATTGCGCCATTTTCATGGGCAATTTCAGTAATTTCTTTGATTGGGTTCATTGTGCCAAGTACATTGGAAACCATCGTCATAGCAACAATTTTTGTATTTGGTGTAATCGTTTCGCGAACATCCTCAAGTGACAGTGTGCCGTCCTCCTGAAGAGGAACATATTTAAGCGCTGCTCCTGTTGCCTTTGCCAGCTGCTGCCACGGGATAATATTGCTGTGGTGCTCCATGTGGGTAATGACGATTTCATCGCCTTCCCTAACATTCTCACGTCCATAGCCTTGTGCCACAGTGTTAATGGCAGTTGTCGTTCCACGCATAAAGATAACTTCTTCCGTTGAGGAAGCATTAATAAACCTTTGCACTTTTTCCCGTGCACCCTCGTAACGGTCGGTTGCTCTTGTTCCAAGCGTATGAACGCCGCGGTGTACATTGGAATTGTAGCCTCTATAATATTCATCTAATGTCTGGATCACAGACAGCGGCTTTTGAGAGGTCGCTGCGCTATCCAGATAAACCAGCGGATGACCATTAACTTCCTGATCGAGTATGGGGAACTGTCTGCGGATTTCATTTACATTCATTACTGAACTTTCCTTTCGATTACCTCACTCAGCTGTCTTTTTACTCCTTCGATAGGAAGCTTTGTTACAACCGGTGCAAGGAATCCATGGATCACAAGACGTTCTGCCTCATGCTTTGAAATTCCTCTGCTCATCAGATAGAAAAGCTGCATAGGATCTACACGGCCCACAGATGCTGCGTGACCTGCTGTTACGTCATCTTCATCGATAAGAAGAATCGGGTTGGCGTCACCACGGGCTTTTTCACTAAGCATAAGAACGCGTGATTCCTGCTCAGCATTTGCTTTTGTGGCGCCGTGTTCGATTTTTCCTATTCCATTAAAAATGGATGATGCAGCGTCTTTCATAACGCCGTGCTTCAAGATATATCCTTCAGAGTTTTTGCCCCAGTGAGTAATATTCGTCGTAAAGTTTTGCTTCTGGCTGCCTCTTCCGACCACAACCATTTTCGTATCACCATATGAATTATCGCCAATCAGCTTCGTAATGGTTTCAGAGATTGTATCTCCGTCATTCATCATTCCAAGAGCCCAGTCGATCCGTGAATCACGGCCGGCAATTCCTCTGCGGTTTACATAGGTTGTCGTACCTGCAGCCAAATTATCCACTGCACCGTAAACAACACGTGCGTTTTGTTTGGCAACAACTTCAGAAACAATATTAACAACAGATTCTTTAATGTCATCAGTTGCAAGATAAGACTCGACGTAGGTAACAGAGCTATTATCGTCTGCTACTACTAATACATGGTTAAACAGAGTAGCGCCAGGGTGGTCATGAATATAAACCGCCTGGATCGGATCAGCTACCTCTACGTTTTTTGGCACATATAAAAATGCTCCGCCGTTTACTAAAGCGGCATGTAAAGCTGTCAGCTTGTGCTCATCAACTTTTACTGCGTCAGTCATGAAGTATTTTTCCACAAGCTCAGGATGCTCTTTAGCAGCCGTTAAAATATCTGTAAAAATAACTCCCTGACTTTTCAACTCTTCAGAAATCGTTAAATATGCAGGCGTGTTATTACGCTGAATGTACAGGTTTTTCTGTGTATCAGCATCAATTAGCGTTTTAATGCGTTCAGGCAGTTCTTCAAGTGAAGAATAGACTTCACTGTCTACTGCATGATTTGTAAATTGAGTAAAGTTCCATTTAGCAATTTTCGTTTTATCCGGCTTTGGCAGAGGAAGATCCTCTGCTTTTGCAAGTGCGTCCAGTCGAAGGGACGACAGCCAGCCAGGCTCGTTATTGCTTTTTGAAAAAGCCTCTACCGCTTGCTGATCAACTTGGAAATTTGTTTGAGTCGTCATACTTATCCTCCTAACGGTTACGCTTCTTGGCCAACAGTTTCGTCTTCGATTCCCAGTTCTTGCTTAATCCAGTCATATCCTTCTGCCTCAAGACGGTGAGCAAGCTCTGGTCCGCCTGATTTAACCACACGGCCCTGCATCATTACGTGAACAAAGTCAGGCTCGATGTAGTTCAGCAGACGCTGATAGTGTGTAATAATAAGGCAGCCGAAATCTTCTCCGCGCATTTTGTTGATCCCTTTTGACACGACTTTAAGTGCGTCAATATCAAGACCTGAGTCGATTTCATCAAGGATCCCGAATTCCGGTTTAATCATCATCAGCTGAAGGATTTCATTACGTTTTTTCTCTCCGCCTGAGAAGCCTTCATTCAGGTAACGTTGAGCCATATCCTGATCCATTTCAAGGAAGTCCATGTTTTTATCAAGCTCTTTGATGAACTTCATAAGAGAAATCTCCTGTCCTTCCTCACGGCGCGAGTTGATCGCAGAGCGAAGGAAGTCAGCGTTTGTAACACCGGTAATTTCACTTGGATACTGCATAGCAAGGAATAAGCCGGCCTGAGCGCGTTCATCCACTTCCATTTCAAGTACATTCTCACCGTTCAGAAGTACTTCACCTTGTGTTACTTCATATTTTGGGTGTCCCATAATCGCAGCAGCAAGTGTTGATTTACCTGTTCCGTTAGGTCCCATAATGACATGAATTTTACCGCTATCGAGCTCAAGGTTTACACCTTTTAATATCTCCTTGCCCTCTATTTCAACATGAAGATCTTTAATGATTAATGTTGAAGCCATAGTCTTATTACCTCCGTTTAAGCATTATTAAATGGACTACCCATTCTCACTTTATTCTCATTCTAATCTTATAACAAATTAAAACTAGAATCAAATTTACCGACTGTTATTCGAGAATTTCATTTAGTGTAAATAAGGGCCGTCCTTAACTAGAAAAAAAGCCAGTGTAATAAACACTGACTTTCTTCTCTGTTACTTATTATAGTTTATTATGGAGCTGAGGATCAAGCTCTTGAAGTAATTGCTGTTCCTTTTTATAGTCCTCTTCACGTCTCATTTCAACTTCCATACGTACATCGTGCTTTGTCATGTAAGTTTCGTACCCTACACCATGAGAACTTTGCATTGCTTTTTCCATATCACCTGTGTACTCCATGTTGATCTTATGGATAATGAATCATTCCTTTTCGTTTTTTTTCACGTGGCATGCTTTCATTGTACACAGTTGTTTTACCCGGTCTATTTTTTTATAAACCAGTTTTCTGGAATTTTTTAATGATTTTCATTTTCCTCAAATGAATTAAGTGTCCATTCAACCTCTGTTGCTGCTTGAGCCATTACAGCTCCTGCCTGAACAGCTGCACTCACTGCAGAGACCTCACGGATCTGTTCCGGGGTAATTCCATTGTCAATACAGCCAGTTACATGATAATGAACACAGTATTCATCCTGTGCTGCCAGGCTGATGCCAAGCGCAATCAGATGCTTTTCTTTTTTGGTAAGCTCGCCTTCTTTAAAGCATTCTTCTGTGAAAGAATGATAAGGCTTCATCACATTCGGTATTCTTTCACTTAACTCGCCAATTGCTTCTTTTAGGGTAAATACATCTTCATCCTGAATATGCTGATCTTCCATTATTAACACCTCTTTTACATAGGATGGTGTTAATATGTGCAGGTTTAACTAAGTCATTCGTATTTTTCTTTCAATATTAAGTAAGACCAAAAAGTCCCTGCTCGCACGATGGCGAAGCAGGGGCATTTACTATTTATTATTCACCTGATACAGGAATTACTGAGCCTTCATAGCGTTCTTCGATAAAGGTTTGTATTTCCTCAGAGCGTAATACCTCTACAAGCTTTTGAATAACTTCTGTATCTTCATCGCCACTTCTTACCGTAATAATGTTTCCATAAGGAGAATCCTGGCTTTCAAGTGCAATCGAGTCATTTACCGGGCTGATTCCTGCATCAATTGCATAGTTGGAATTGATCACCACAGCATCTCCCTCGTTATTCTCATAAAGCTGTACGAGCAAAGAAGCTTCATAATCTGCTTCGAAATTCAGGTTTTTAGGATTTTCCACGATGTCATCAAAAGAAGCGGTTACTTTATCTACTTCAGGGTCAAGCTTGATAAGTCCCTCTTTTTCAAATACTGATAAAATTCGTCCGTGCTCCCCTACTGCATTTCTCATTAGAATGGTTGCGCCATCCGGAAGCTCGTCCAATGAATCGTATTTTTGTGAATAAACAGCGATCGGTTCCACATGTATTGCACCGGCGCTGACAAAATCATAATCGTTTCCTTCTTCTGCTAAAACGGAATCAAGGTAAGGCACATGCTGAAAGTAGTTAGCGTCTATATCACCTGAGTCCAGGTCAGTGTTTGGCAGGATATAATCCTGGTAGGTCTCAATTTTCAAATCAATTCCTTCTTCTAATAAAAGAGGCTGAGCTTCTTCTAAAATTTCTCCATGGGGAACATTAGAAGCGCCGACTGTAAGTTCGACCGGGTTATCCGGATCTAATTCACCGCTAATCGAAGCTTCTTCTTCTGAAGACCCGCATGCTGCTAAAACCAATATACTTGCTGCTGAAATTGTTCCTGTTAACCATTTTTTCATGATGATTTCTCCTTTTAATTAAGTTAGTATTATTAACGTTTATCGAGACGATTGGTAAAGAAATCACCGATAAACTGAATAACAAACACAATAAGTAAAATGATGATCGTTGCTGCTAATGTTACATCATCTCTGCTGCGCTGGAATCCATCGAGAAACGCCAGGTTTCCAAGCCCCCCTGCACCAATCACGCCCGCCATAGCCGTATAACCCACTAATGCGATAGCTGTGACAGTGATCCCTGAAACAAGGGCAGGCTTTGATTCGGCCAGCAGCACTTTAAAAATGATCGTACTCATACTTGCACCCATAGAACGGGCTGCCTCTATTACCCCTTTATCAATTTCTCTTAAGGCTATCTCAACCATCCGAGCGTAAAATGGAGCTGCTCCAATTATAAGTGCCGGTAATGCTGCATTTGCCCCTCTGATCGTATCCAGCAAAAATCTTGTAAAAGGAATTAATAGGACAATTAAGATAATGAAGGGAATGGAGCGAAAAATATTTACGAGCACGCTTGTAATCACATAGACCGCTTTATTTTCCCAAATATTACCTCTAGAAGTCAAAAACAGTAAGAGTCCGAGCAGGATCCCTAAGACCGCTGTTATAGCTACTGATAAGGTTGTCATATAAATCGTTTCATAAGTTGCTTCCCACATTGTTTCCCAGTTCACATTAGGAAAAATTTGTTCAATCATTTGTAATCACCTCCACGCCAACGGAGGCTTGTTCGAGGTAGTTAACAGCTTTTTTGGCTTCATCCGAATTTCCTCTTAAATGCAGAAACAGTGTTCCATATGCTCCGTTTTGGGTTTGCGAAACCTTCCCCTGCAAAATATTTACCTGAATATCAAAAGAGCGAATTAGATTTGTAATAACGGGCTGCTCTGCTGATTCCCCGACAAAGGTCAGCTTTACAACCAGATCATCCTTGTATTCATTTAACAAATGTTCGATCGTATCCTTTGTTTCTTCAGGCTCTGTTACCTGCTGGACAAATCGTTTTGTAATCGATTCCTTAGGCTGCTTAAAAATATCCAAAACATCCCCAAGCTCGACAACCTGTCCTGCTTCCATTACTGCTACACGATGACAAATTTTTCGGATAACATGCATCTCGTGCGTTATTAAAACAATTGTCAGCCCGAGACGCTTATTTATATCGACCAGTAATTCCAGGATAGAATCTGTCGTTTGAGGATCAAGTGCTGAAGTCGCTTCATCGCAGAGCAGAACCTCCGGATCATTGGCAAGGGCACGTGCAATGCCAACGCGCTGCTTTTGTCCGCCGCTTAGCTGGGAGGGGTATGCATCTCCTCGCCCATCAAGTCCAACTAGCTCGATCAGCTCTTCTACCTTTTTTGTTCTTTCGCTCTTGCTGATACCTGCAATTTCAAGAGGAAAGGCTATATTTTCCCGCACGGTTCGGGACCATAGCAAATTAAAATGCTGAAAGATCATACTTATTTTTTGTCTTGCCTTCCGCAGGTCTCTGGAATTAATCCCTGATATCACTTTCCCGTTAACATCAACGGTTCCTGATGTCGGTAATTCCAGTCCATTCAGCATTCGGATTAATGTGCTTTTGCCGGCACCACTATAGCCGATAATTCCAAAAATTTCTCCCTCGTGAATCGACAAACTAACATCATCCACTGCGGTTATTTCTCCATGCCTTGTCTTAAATATTTTTTTTGCATTTGAGATGGAAATCACACCATCACCTTCTTTCTCTTATTCATGCTATGGTAAAACAGCAATTAAAAACGCCTTTCTGCATATAAGCAGAAAGGCGCTGAAAAGTAACGTCCCTTCTCTCATATCCCAGGTTAGTTTAACCTGTGTGAATTGGCACCTTTCCAGTCATAGACTGTCGGTTGCCGGGTTTCATCGGGCACATCCCTCCACCACTCTCTATAAGAGCATCGAATATTAAATTTATTACGCCGGGAGCGAATGCACATCCTCATGCGTTTTTACAGTACGAGAGTCATAGTATCATGTGTTTAATTTTCCTGTCAACAATAAATGTTTTATGGAAAGTAACTCCATAAGAAAAACCGCCATTAAAGACGGTTTTAACGGTGATGCTGCGCCAGGATTGTCTTGATGCTTAGGGGGTTTCAAACTACTCTGCAAAGCCTTAATCCTTTAAAGATTACTTTGCAGTTTGTCAAATAGATTAGGTACAGATTCAAACTTATAAATCTTATCAGTGAGTTCCCCGTTTTTCCAGATTAATAGGCAGGGCACACTTTCGATTTGATAAAGTTCAGCAAGCGATTCAACAAAATTTAAATCCGCTTTTCCTATATCATAGCTGTTTAAGGCAGCAGCAGTAACCTCAAGCATCCGACCGGCTAATTTGCAGGTTCCACACATAGGTGTATACAAATACAATGCGGTGTTTTGCGTATTATCCAGTTTATCGTTTAAATGCTCCAGATTCCATTCATTAATCATTTATAAATTCATCCTTTTTTCCAGAAACTCTGTATACACATCAATGTTGGCACTTAAAAGCAGTGAAGCTAAATATTTTGAAGGTGTTGTGGCTACCTCGCGATAAGCCCTGTCAATATATAAATGCTCAGCATCGGGGAATTCTCTTTTAAGCTGTTTGCGAAGCTTTTCTCCCGCTTCGTCTGCATCCACTAAAATATAAACGTCCCGGTTGGACAGCTCGTCAATCAATTCATCCATTTTTGAAAAGCTGATGGTCCCATTTGTACAAATAATATCAACCGATTCCCGAATAAGCGGCAAAACCTTCCGCTTGTCAGACTTTCCTTCTACAATTATGACTTTATCATACCCGTCATCCATCCTGACTCACACCCTATCATCCAATAGTGGTCAAATTTTGCGTTATTGATCCAATGATTAGTAGTATATGATGCTGCTTTTATTTTCGCTTGTTTCTTTTAGAAATGCAAACAGCAACCACTAGAAAGAGGCTTTTATCCTTTATTATTTGTAGTTCTGCTGAAAAAGATGCATACGGAGCAGCGGCTGGGGACAAAAAAGCCGCAGTCCAACAAATAAGGACAGCGGCTTCGGTATGTAGTGCTTAGTCTTCCTGGGTCATTTCATCGTATTTTTCTGCAGTCATTAACTCTTCTACTTCGTCAGGGTTAGCCAGTTCAACAACAACCATCCATGCTTTTTCAAATGGTGATTCGTTGACAAATTCAGGGCTGTCGCTAAGTTCTTCATTGACTTCAACAACTTTGCCGCTTACAGGCGCATATAATTCTGAAACCGTCTTAACGGATTCCACACTGCCAAAAGGCTCATCTGCTTTTAGCTCATCGCCTACTTCCGGAAGTTCTACAAATACGATATCACCAAGCTCGGACTGTGCGAATGCAGTAATGCCAATGCGTGCTTTATTGTCTTCTACTTTTACCCACTCATGCTCTTCAGAATAACGTAATTCTTTAGGTGAACTCATTTTATTCCCTCCACTTTCAATCTGCGTACATTTTACACTTTCATTTTTGCATAGATAAAGCCTGAATACAAGGAATGTTTCACTTAGGATTAATTCTTCCAGTACTCCTCAAATTCGGATTCCTTAAAGCCGACAGTCACAGTTTCGCCATCGGTTGTTAATGGACGCTTTATGAGCATTCCGTCTGAGGCAAGCATCTCAAGCTTTTCATCATCAGACATGGAAGACAGCCGGTCCTTCAAGCCAAGCTCACGGTATTTCATACCACTAGTGTTAAAGAATTTTTTAATATCAAGTCCGCTTTTTTCATAAAGGCTTTTGAGCTCTGATGCTGAGGGAGGAGCTTCTGTCAGATTTACTTCATCATAAGGTACACCTTCTTGATCAAGCCATTTTTTAGCTTTTCTGCATGTTCCGCATTTAGGATAGGTATAATACGTAATTGCCATTTTGACCACCTCATTCTTAGTTGTTATCGCTGTGTCAGTGCATATTTATTATAGATTAATCAGCAGATCAGTAACAACGATCTTCTACTGTAATAATTAATTGCTTTAACTGCTCAATTGCATCCTCAAAAGCAAGAGAGTAGTAACGCTGGGTCCCTTGCTGTTCCATTTTTAAAATGCCCTGCTCACGAAGTATTTTTAAATGGTGGGAAACGGCAGGACGGGAAAGGGTTAAATTAGATGTAATTTCATTCACAGTCATTGTATCGTTTTTTGTCAGAAGCAAGATAATATCCTGGCGGTACGTGTCACTTAATGCCTGAAATAATGGAATGCATGCACGTAATTGCTCCATGGCTTGTTCTCCCATAGCTGTCACCTCTATTCATACACAATATTATACTCGTTCTTGCGTTTTTCTTACAATGGAAGCCGCTTTTTTACTGGAAATGAACTTTCCAAAACGTGTTTGAATACGATTCATCGCACCCGGAATAATCTCTTCTTTACCCTCAGTGAACTCTTTATAGGCATGCTCGGTCACTGCTTCCACAGACATTATTCCTTTTTGAAATAATTTTGAATCCCCAAGCTCCGCCGCATCCTTAAATCCTGTGCCAGTTGGTCCTGGACATAATACCGATACTTGAACCCCGTGCTCTCTCCATTCGTTTGATAGTGCATGACTGAAGGATTTTACATACGCTTTTGAAGCATAATATACACTCATTAAAGGACCCGGGAAAAAAGCCGCAGTAGACGCAATGTTCAAGACTTTACCTTCCCCTTTTTTAACCATTTCTCTGCCGAATAATTTAGTCAACTCAGTCAACGAGGTTATGTTTAATTGAATCATGGCTTCTTCTTTTTCCATGTCTGTTTTATGAAACTCCCCAAACAACCCCACACCAGCATTGTTAATGAGAACTTCTACTGTTAATCCGCTTTGCGTTATTTTATTGAATAATTTTAAAGCTGAACCTTTACTGGATAAATCACTTTCAATGGCAGTAACAGCTACACCGTACCGCTTGATCAGCGTGCTTGCTAACACATCCAGCCGATCCTTGTTTCTTGCGGTGATAATCAACGGATGTCCTTCCATCGCATATTTGACTGCCAGTGACTCGCCGATTCCGCTTGATGCACCTGTAATTAAAACGGTCATATTTAATCATCTCCTGAATTGTTTATTAGTTTAAACTTTTAAACGTTTAATCTATTAAACATAATAACTTCTGCAGTTTAGTATGTCAAAAGAAAAAGCCTGACGGAGTTTTACCCCGTCAGGCTGTGATAAAAATCGTATTACACGGTGAATTTCTCTGCAGCGATTAATTTCGCAGCTGCTTCACGCTTTTTCGGAATGAGGTTAACCGGAGTGTACCGGGTAAATTTACGAAGAGCGGAAAGCATCATACGCAGTGTATCTCCGCTTTCAACAGCGATAACCGTTTCTTTTGCATGAGCTTCAATTTCATTAAATGCTTCCTGACAGAAGATTTGTGTGTAAAGGATTTTCTGCTGATTCTTTTCAACTCCATTTTTCGCAACAGCCTTTTGTGTGCGAAGTAAAGCCGATTCCATTGCATACGCAAGAGAAACAATATCAGCAATATTTACCAGCACCTCTTGCTCTGCTTCAAGGGCTTTCCCATATTTTTGAGCAGCTAAGCCTGCAGCAAGAAGACCAATCTTTTTCGCATTCTTAACCAGATAAGCCTCCTGTGCTAAAGGCTCATCACTGATCTCCTCAGGCATCATCGTCATTAGCTCTTCCTGAAGCGCCTGTGCCTTTTGGAAAAGCGGCAGTTCGCCCTTCATTGCCTTACGTAAATAAGTACCTGGAACGAGAAGGCGGTTAATTTCATTTGTACCTTCAAAGATCCGGTTAATTCTTGAATCACGGTAAATGCGCTCTACTTCGTATTCCTGCATAAAGCCGTAGCCTCCATGCAGCTGTACCGCTTCATCTGCAATATAATCGAGCGTCTCTGTACCAAACACTTTATTTAAAGAGCATTCAATAGCGTACTCTGCAATTGATTTTGCCACTTCTGTTCCATTCTTAATTTCTTCATCAGAAAGCTGACTCATGCGGTCTTCGAAAAGTCCTACTGTACGGTAGACAGAGCTTTCTGTGGCATAAAGCTTAGCTCCCATACCTGCAAGCTTTTCTTTCGTTAAATTAAAAGAAGAGATTGGCGTTTTAAATTGCTGACGCTCATTTGTATATTTAATTGTAAGCTCAAGTGCGCGTTTAGAAGCACCAACTGTCCCTACCCCCAGCTTATAGCGCCCAATATTTAAAATGTTGAAAGCAATAATATGGCCTTTTCCGGCATCTCCGAGAAGATTTTCAACCGGCACCTGGGCATCAGATAAAATCAATGTGCGGGTAGATGAGCTTTTAATACCCATCTTCTTCTCTTCAGCCCCAACAGAAACACCAGGAAACTCCCGCTCAATAATAAAGGTGGAAAACTGCTCTCCATCAATTTTAGCGTATACAACAAATACATCAGCAAAGCCTGCATTTGTGATCCACTGTTTTTCTCCGTTCAGGACGTAATGTGTACCTGCTTCATTGAGCTTTGCCGTTGTTTTTGCGCCAAGTGCATCTGAACCTGATCCGGGCTCTGTCAGAGCATAAGCAGCAATTTTTTCTCCTGTAGCCAACGCAGGCAGATACTTTTGTTTTTGATCCTCATTACCAAATAAGACAATCGGAAGTGATCCAATTCCGACATGGGCGCCGTGTGTGATCGAAAATCCTCCAGCGCGTGACATTCTTTCTGCAATTAAGGCAGAACTTACCTTATCAAGACCAAGACCGCCATATTCTTCAGGAACATCTGCTCCAAGAAGCCCAAGGTCTCCAGCTGATTTTAACAGCTTAACTGAGCGGTCGAACTCGTGGTTTTCAATATGCTCTACCTGTGGAACTACTTCATTTAGAACATAGTCTTCTGTTGTTTTTGCGATCATTTTTTGTTCATCTGTATAATCCTCCGGTGTAAACATACGTGCAGCTTCAATATCTTCAATTAAAAAGCTACCGCCCTTAATCATGGATGTTGTTTCGTTTGCCATCGTTATTTCCTCCCTTTTCCCCTTTGATGTTTTAGTTGATCATTTCAAAAACACCGGCGGCTCCCATGCCCCCGCCAATACACATCGTGACTACACCAAATTGCTGCTTTCTTCTTTTTAATTCATGAAGCAGGGACAAAGTCAGCTTTGCTCCTGTACATCCGAGAGGGTGTCCAAGCGCGATCCCCCCTCCGTTTACGTTCACGATGTCTTCATTCAGCCCAAGCTGACGGATGACCTGTATTGCCTGAGAAGCAAACGCTTCATTCAGTTCAAACAAATCAATATCTGATTGAGATAAACCTGCGAGCTTTAAAGCTTTTGGTATTGCTTCCACCGGGCCAACTCCCATGATTTCCGGCGGGACTCCACCAACTGCGAACGAACGGAATTTTGCGATAGGCGTTAGTCCCAAGGATTCTGCCTTCTCGCGGTCCATAATCATTACTGCTGCAGCACCGTCACTCGTCTGCGAGGCATTACCTGCCGTAACAGAACCTGTTCGGGAAAATGCCGGACGCAGCTTGCTAAGTGATTCAACGGTTGATTCTGCCCGCACTCCCTCATCCTGGGAAAAGCTGAAAGTATGCTCCTGCAGTTTATGATTTTTATCTACCGATCGAAGCGTTACTTCAACCGGAACGATTTCTTCGTCATATTTCCCTTCAGCCAGTGCCTTCGCTGCCTTTTGATGACTTCTTACCGCAAATGCATCCTGATCCTCACGTGTAATTCCATATTTTTTTGCTACCTCTTCTGCCGTATGCCCCATACTCATATAGTATTCTGGCATTTCTTCTGCAAGCCGGATATTAGGGCGTACAATATGCCCCATCATCGGAACAAGACTCATCGATTCAGCACCGCCTGCGATTACGGTATTCGCATGGCCGAGCATAATTCTTTCTGCACCGTACGCAATGGACTGCAGCCCCGATGAGCAGTAACGGTTAACCGTAATCGCTGGAACTGTGTGAGAAAGTCCTGCAAGTGCGCCAATATTTCTTGCCATGTTCATGCCCTGCTCTGCTTCAGGCATCGCACAGCCGATGATTAAGTCATCAATATCTCCATCGTAATTTCCCGCGCGTTTTAATGTTTCTCTTACAGCAAGTGCTCCCAAATCATCAGGACGCACGGTTGCAAGAGATCCTTTTTTGGCTTTTCCTACCGGTGTTCTTGCACCGGCTACTATGACTGCTTCACGCATTGTGCTCCCCCTTAAACTTTAATGTGGTCTCTACTTAATTACGCAGCGGTTTTCCCTTCATTAACATATGCTGCATTCTCATTTGTGACTTCGGCTCTTGTATTAAACTTAAGAAGGCTTCACGCTCGAGTGTGAGCAGGTATTCCTCATCCACCTCTGTTCCAAATGGCACCTTTCCTCCTGCAATCACGTAGGCCAGCTTTTTAGCAATCTTTAAATCATGTTCAGAAATAAAACCTGATCTGTACATTGATTGCGCCCCAAGAAGAAGCATGGCATAACCTGTTTCTCCAACGACCGGCACCTGCTGTTTGACCGGCGGTGCATAATGCTGAGCAAGATGGAGAACAGCCTGTTTGGCATCATACAGAAGATGATCTCCATTCGCACTTATTCCGTCCGCCTCTGTCAGGAAGTGATTTTCCTTCGCTTCTGCCCCGGAGGTTGAAACCTTTGCCATTGCAATCATTTCAAAAACTTTATTTGCCACCTTCTGCAGATCAAAGTCAACACCTTTTGGGAGACTGTTATAGTAATTTAAATAAAGCTCTTTATTGCCTCCACCGCCAGGAATCAGTCCAACGCCTACTTCTACAAGCCCCATATACGTTTCAGGAGAAGCCTGGATATAATCAGCCGGCAGGCATACCTCCGCACCTCCGCCGAGTGTCATGCCAAATGGAGCGGCGACTACAGGAAATGAGCTGTACTTTAATTTCATCATTGCCTGCTGAAATTGCTTGACCACCATTTCAATTTCAAAAACATTATCATCCTGCGCTTCCATTAAAATCATGCCAAGATTGGCCCCTACGCAAAAATTCTTGCCCTGATTCCCGATTACGAGACCTTTATATTTTTTCGAAACCTCTTCAACCGCAAAATTGACCATTTGAATAATATCCATTCCAATTGCATTGCTTGGGGAGTGGAATTCAAGAAGAGCAACACCGTCACCGAGGTCGATTAAACTCGCGCCCGTATTCTTTTTGATAATCCCGTTCTTTTTCTTCCACCGCTTCAGATTGATTGCCTTTTCATTTTCTTCTGTGAGCTGATAGCTTCCATTATGGTAAAAGAACTGATCCCCGTTCTCTTCTTTATAGAAGGAGGTATGGCCTTCAGTAATCATATTTTCTATCCACGCAGGAATAGTTTTGCCCTCCTGCTTCATCTTTTCAACGGTCCGCTCAATGCCTATTGCATCCCAGGTTTCAAATGGACCCATCTCCCAACCGAAGCCCCATTTCATTGCACGGTCAATCGAGACAATATCATCAGCTATTTCCCCGTGAAGTTCTGCTGAATAAAGCAGAACCGGAGAAAGAATAGACCATAACAGTTCTCCTGCACGATCCTTTGCATATACAAGCGCTTTCATTTTATTCGGCAGTCCTTTTTCCTGCTTTGCCAGATCAACAGAAGCTGCGCGCAATTTATTTCGTTCCCCGTATTCCATTGTGTCAGGGTTTAATTCAAGAATCGTTTTGCCTTCTTTTTTGAAAAATCCCTGCCCTGATTTGCTTCCCAGCCAGCCTTTATCTCTCATTTTAAGCATAAAGTCAGGCACATCAAACACTACCTTTTCTTCTCCTTCAACCTGATCGTACACATTTTTGGCTACGTGAATGAATGTATCAAGTCCTACAACATCAAGTGTTCGGAATGTCGCACTTTTCGGTCGTCCGATTAGGGGTCCAGTGATGGAATCAACCTCCCCCACTCCATAGCCGCCCTTTAACATTTCCTGCACGGTAACCAAAAGTCCGTAAGTGCCGATGCGGTTAGCAATGAAGTTTGGTGTATCCTTTGCCAGTACGACGCCTTTACCGAGAGTGTCCTCACCGAATTGCTTCATAAACGAGATGACTTCCGGATCAGTATACGGCGTTGGAATGATCTCGAGCAGCTTTAAATAGCGGGGCGGATTAAAGAAATGTGTGCCGAGGAAATTCCGTTTAAAGTCCTCAGACCGTCCCTCAACCATTGCTTCGATTGATATACCAGAAGTATTAGAGCTTATAATACTGCCCTCTTTGCGATGATTTTCAACCAGCTCAAAAACCTTTTTCTTCACTTCAAGATTTTCAACGACCACCTCGATGATCCAATCAGCTTCTTTTAAACGATCGAGATCATCCTCAAGATTTCCCGCCTCAATTAATGCAGCATTGCCCTTTACTGAAAGCGGTGCAGGCTTTTGCTTAAAAAGCTTTTGAATAGCTCCTTCACTCAGCCTGTTCCGGACTTCTTTATCCTCAAGCGTTAACCCTTTTGCCTGCTCCTGCTCCGTTAAAGATTGAGGCACGATATCAAGTAACATCGCTGGAATACCAATATTCGCTAAATGAGCTGCAATCCCTGAACCCATTACGCCGGATCCTATAACGGCAGCTTTTTGAATATGTTTCACCAAAACTGATTCCTCCTTAGACTTTATTTCGAATGAGGCGCGGCTGTTTAACAGCAATCATTCTTTTTTTGAATGAATCCTCATTCATTTTTTGTTTAAAAAAATATACGAGTTACTTTACTCTTTTATGATAATTGATTTTCCATCTTTTCGCAATAAAAGATCTTGAAATTTTCAAAAAATGATCGGCTGGATGTTTGCCAGCCGACTCTTTTCTATTTGTTTATAATTCCCTTGGCCACAAACGCCACATTGGCAGGTCTCTCTGCCAGACGCCGCATAAAGTAGCCATACCAATCCGTTCCAAAAGGCATATACACTCTCATTTTGTAGCCTTCTCTATGGAGCTCATGCTGACGTTCTGCACAAATTCCATAAAGCATCTGAAATTCAAATTGATCTGAAGGAATATTATGCTCTTTTACAAGCTCTTTTGTATAATTGATGATTTGATCATCATGCGTTGCAATTGCTGTGTAATTCCCATTAAGCAGATGCATTTTGATGATCTTTTTAAAATTCTCATCTACATCCTTCTTTTCCGGAAAAGCAACTTCAGGTGATTCCTTATAAGCGCCTTTAACGAGACGAAGATTAGGAGAAAAAGCATTTAACGCTTCAATATCGCCTTCTGTACGGTATAGATAGGCCTGGATTACTGTACCAATGTTTTCGTATTCCGACTTTAGCTGGGTAAACACATCAAGTGTCTTTTGACATCTTTCATAGTCTTCCATGTCTATCGTAACAAACACATTGTTTTCTACAGCTACATCCATAATTCTTCTCATATTCTCCAGCACCACTGACTCCGACAGATCAAGCCCCATCGAGGTTAGCTTTAAGGAAAGCTGTGAGTCCAGCTCGTACACACCTATTGCACGGACCGCTTCTATACAAAGCTCCGTCATCTCTTCAGCTTCCTGCTCGTTGTCAATAAATTCGCCCAGACAGTCCAGTGTGACGCAAAGACCTTCTTTATTTAAGGCTTTAATGGATTCTACTGCTTGTTCGACTGTTTCGCCTGCCACAAATCTGGCAGCACCAAAGCGAAGTCCGTATTGTTTAGCCACCTTCGTCATTGGCTTGTTTTTAGATAGGAACAAAAAGAAGTCACGCATCACTCGTTCCATAATAAACCCCCTGATAGCAAAAATCATCCTGCAAGCGCTCTCTGTATTCAGAAAATAAGAAATCGTTACACGAATCTTCTTTATTCTATCATTTGTCCTAAGATTTGAATATAAAAGTGTATAAAATAAACGGTTCTGGAAAACGTAAAGGAGAACAAAAAAGGAGGCTACACTAAAATGCAATCTCACTCATTGTCTACAAAAGACGCCATGTACCTAGAAGATATTCTGGCATGGAATCTGCTGGCTGCAAAAAAAATTCATTTTGCTGCAACTCAATGCCAAACGCCTCAGGTAAAAGAAGAGCTTGAAGCTGCCTGCAGAATGCACTCAACCCATTATGAAATGATTACAAATTTCTTGGCATCGAATACGCAGTCTTCTGCGCAGATGCAATAAGGAGGAAAAAACGATGCAGCAATCAACTACCCATTCGGCAGCAGGCGGAATGAAAACACCCTCTTCAATGACAGAGCAGGACTGGTCAACAGATGTTCTGATTTTGGAAAAACATATGAATGTTTCCTATAGCACAGCTTTAAATGAAGCAAGCACCCAGCCTTTATACGACATGCTGGCATCAATCTGCCGTGAAAACCAAAATCAGCAGCATAAGCTTTTTCAAATGATGCAGCAGCAGGGCTGGTACACGCTTACCCCTGAAACGCCTCAAGCTCTTCAGCAGGCTGCACAAAAAGCAAAAAGTGACCTGACTAAACTGCCTTTGCACTAAAAAGTTTTGATTAGTAAGGCCAAATGCTTGTCTCACCTCTTTCGTCCGGTTCACTGCGCTTCAGGCGGACGCTTTCCGCGGGGCGGGGCTTGAGCTAACTTGCTTAGCAAGTGGATCTCAAGCTCCCGCTACATCCCGCAGGAGTCGCCACCTTCCGCTCCGTTCACCTCGCGTTTCTAAATTGATTGCTATATCAACATCCTCTTCTTCATTCTTCTTTAGCTTTTAATTCCTTGTTCTTTTTCTGAATCTCTAGGACAACCTTCTTCATTTCTTCTTTCCCTTCAGGATAAAGGGAGTTCCAATGCTTTGCCAAAGCAGGCGTGGCTTTCGCAATATGATTATAAAGAATCCACTGTCTGATTTTTTCAACCGACTCTTCATCTTTTTCCCCTATTAACAGCTCAGCGTACTTGTCAACCATTGCCTCGAGCTGATTGCTAAGTTCTTTTGTATCCATTTTTTTCACCCTTCCCGCTTGAATTTATAAGCTGAAGCTTTCTTCCTGTAAGCAATTACCCCTATTAAAAATAAAAACCGCCTGAATAGACGGTTTGAACACTATTGCGCGGCTGCTGCGGTAATAGGGGCCTGTTGAACAATACATCTCCCTTTCCCGTGAGGAATACATAATGGGGTACCAAAAAGCGGATCAACAGTAACCTGGCAGTTCATATGGAAAACATGCCTTACCATATCGCAGCTGATAACATCTTCAGGTCTTCCCTGCTTATAGACGGTTCTGTCTTTCACTGCAATTAAGTTATGAGCATAACGGCATGCAAGGTTTAAATCATGCAACACCATTACTATTGTACGGTTTTCTTTTTCATTCAGTTCAAACAGCAGATCCAGAATTTCGATCTGATGGGTCATATCTAAATAAGTAGTAGGTTCATCAAGCAGGATGATATCTGTATCCTGAGCAAGTGTCATAGCAATCCAGGCACGCTGGCGCTGTCCGCCGGAAAGCTCATCGACAAATCGGTCCTGCAGCTCCTCCATGCCAGTTGCCTGAAGGGCACGCTGAACACTCGTCTCGTCGTCTTTTGACCATTGCTGAAGAAACCCCTGGTATGGGTACCTGCCCTGTTTAACCAGCTGCAGGACGGTTAAGCCTTCCGGCGCTGTTGGGGATTGAGGAAGAATCGCCATTTGCTGAGCCACTTTTCTGGTGGAGTAACGGTTAATTTCCTTGCCGTTTAACGTAACTTCCCCGCTTTGCGGTTTCAGTAAGCGAGCCATTGACCGAAGTAATGTCGACTTTCCGCAGCCATTTCCTCCAATCAGGACAGAAATTTCGCCTTTTGGAATTTTCAAATCCAGTTCTTCTATAATAATTGAATCTCCATATCCAAGCGTTAACATATTCGTCTGCAGCATACTCTTTGATTCTCCTTTTCCTTTCCTCCAAAAGCGTATATCTTTTGATGAAAGATCCTTCGCAAGCAGGACTTCTTTAACTATTCTCCTTATAGTCTAGAGGACAATTGTCTATCCGTCAATGACTTTGAGAATCATTATCACTATTTAGGTCCCTCTGCGTACCAAAGTTTCTGAACTGATTTTTTGATATTTTTTTAAAAAACGATTATGATCAAAGAAATGGAGGGATGAACGATGCAAGGAATAAAAAATGCTGATTTATTTAATGAAGTAACAGAAGGAAATGAACCGGTTATAGTAAAATTCACCGCTGACTGGTGCCCGGATTGCAGACGGATGGATATGTTCATTGATGAAATTGTAGAAGAATATAATGAGTACAAATGGTATACCCTGAACAAGGATGAACTTCCTGAGATTGCTGATCAAAATAATGTTATGGGCATTCCAAGCCTGCTTATTTTCAAAGACGGCAAAAAACTGGCACATCTTCACTCAGCTCACGCCAAAACACCTGAACAGGTTACTTCTTTTCTAGAAGAGCAAAAATAACGGCCCAATAGGCCGTTTTTTTTTGAATTCATTTGAAGTATAACGTTATCTTTTCAGGGTAAATACGTGTAAAATACATACAACTACAAGAATCTGTTTTGATTGGAGAGGTTCAGATTGAGTAAAAGAACAATTAAAGTAAATGATGAAGCAGTTTCAGCTTCAGTAATTGCATTTGATAAAGACGGGACTTTATTTCAGGCTGAACCCTTTTGGTTGGCATTAAATGAAGAAAGAAAAAAACGCTTTATTGAAATTGCCGGCTCTAAACATGCCAAAGCATGGGATGAAATGATGGGGGTTGAGAAGGATAAAGTCGACCATCACGGAATGCTTGCCATTGCTGGTGAGCAGGAGGAAAGAATTGCAATTACCGCTCTGCTCTATCAGCTCACGAAAAACCCATGGGTCACAAGCATGGCTCTTGCAACCCGCCTTCTTGAAGAAAGTAATGCTGCACTGGATATTTCAAAATCCTTTGTTCCTACTGAAGGAGCAGCAGAGCTATTAACCAATTTAAAAGATGCAGGATATGTAATTGGCGTTGTGACTTCCGATCAATACGCAAGGACCTATGAATGCTTAAAGCTATTAGGCTTTGAACGAAAAGTTGATTTCATTGTAACACCTGAAGTCGTAAGCCATGGCAAGCCCTCTCCGGACATGCTTGAAAGAGTCTGCCGGGACTTCACCGTCCCATCCCATGAACTCCTCATGGTAGGAGACAGCATTGTAGATTCCATGATGGCAAGAGCTGCCGGCTGTAAAAGCATTTCCGTTCACGAGCATGAAAGCATGCGTCAAACCCTTCAGGCAACCTCCGATTACCTGATCCCTTCCCTCTCAGCTATACAGGTGGAGTGGGAATAAACCAAAGCTGCCAAATCACGGCGGCTTTTTTTAATTGAGAGTGATATTTTTAGAAAGTATTTACCCGTAACATGCTAATTTTTCAGAATCAAACAAAACTACTAGGAGTTGATTGCAGTGGAAGGGGGCGACTCCTGCGGGATGAAGCGGGAGCTTGAGATCCACTTGCGACAGCAAGTTAGCTCAAGCCCCGCCCCGCGGAAAGCGTCCCCCTGCAATGGAAATCAACACGCCATTTTAATCGGTATTCACCCGTAACATTCAAAATCCAAGCAGCATTCGTCCATGGTTTCCAGCCTCTAAAACAAGGGAACACCCGTATAATCTCAAAAAACACATTCCTCAGCCGGCTTATTCTTGACACTACTGTCGAAAACGTAAAGAATAGAAAAAGAAAGGGTAAACTAATTCTTCCACAGGAACTTTTAACTGCAACACCCCACCCACTAAATTAACACCAAAATCACTTAACCCGTAAAGAGAAAATGGCTCTCTTAAAACCGGCTAAAGCTCACATCAAAGGAGGCGGCAGAATGTATGCGTGGATGCTAAAAAGAACAAAAATATTTATGGTCTTATTCGTACTATCCATCATTGTAGGTATCATGGTTTTTATTCAGCTTCCACAAAGGGAAATTCCTGAAACACAAATCAATATCGGAACAGTATCAACCGTTTATCCCGGTGCTACACCACAAACTGTGGAGCGTACAGTCACCAATCCTATCGAACGGAATTTAACAGCTGTGGAAGGTATTGAAGAAGTCTCCTCCTCATCAGCTGCAGGCTTTTCATCTGTTATTGTGACGATAGAAGAAGGAGCTGACACGCAGGAAGTATTTTCTTCCATCAGACAGCAGGTTTCAGATGCGGCAGCCTCTTTTCCAGAAGAAGTCCTCACTCCTTCAATTGATGAAGCAGGAGGAAGTTTTCCGATTGTTTCTTATATGCTGACAAGCGAAAACCGGGATGCTTTTACGGACCTTGAGCCTTTAATGGAAGATTGGGATGAAGAGATCTCTTCAGTTCCAGGGGTTTCAGACGTTACCGTAAAAGGGATAATGCCTGACGAAATCATTCTATCCATCGATTCTGAAGAACTTGGCGAGAATGGTCTTGCTTTTCCGGATGTACTTGACGCCGTTCAAAATGAATTCAACCCCGTGCCTCTTGGCAAACAGGAATCTGAGGGCACCGTTTATCAGCTTGCGATTGAATCCTATGATTCCGTAGAAGACATGGAAGCTGTGGTTGTGGGGCAATCTCCGGATGGAGATGCCGTAACGATCGGGGATATCGGCTCTGTTGAGCTTTCTCCTGTTGACACAGAAGATCTTATTACATTTGACGGAACTCCGGCAGTCTCATTTACTGCATATCTTGATGAAGGTCAGGATATTCCAAGCGTGGATGAAGCCGTAACTGCCAAAATGGCAGAACTGGAGGATAGCTTGCCGGCAGATATTGAGCTTGTTCCTTATTATTCACAAGCAAATCTTGTTAATACGATATTTGATGGCTTGTTTTTATCGCTTGCTATTGCTGTTTTAGCTGTTATCGTTACAAGCTCCCTTGGATTGACTGTAGGAGGAGCGATTGTTGTTGCGTTAGCTGTTCCCCTATCAGTGTTAATAGGTATTATTCCCCTTCCGTTTGCCGGGGTCGACTTAAACCAGATCTCTGTTATTGGAGTGATTATCGCTCTTGGAATTCTTGTCGATGATTCCATTGTGGTCAACGACAATATCCAGCGGCGATTTAAGAATGGAGATCAAGCTCTGGCAGGTGTGATAACAGGTGTTAAAGAGGTCTGGGTATCTATTGTGACCTCTTCCCTTGCTATTGTCTTTACCTTTTTACCGCTAGTCTTCCTGTCAGGAGGAAACGGTGCTTTTATCCGGGCGCTGCCGACTGTTCTCATTACAACCATTATCGCTTCTACAATTGTCGCGCTTGTTTTTGTACCAATGATGCGGTATAGCTTTTACCGGACATCAAAGAAAAAAATCTCGAATTCACCGGGGCTCCTTGGAAAACCTTTAAATTGGATTTCTGATTTTTACGCGGATAAAGTGCTTGTGAATACAGCAAAAAAGCCGTTTCTCACAGCTTTTATCGGACTAATTCTCACAACAGCTCTATTTGGGCTCGTGGTTCTTACTCCATTCGAATTTTTCCCGGACGCCGATCGTGAAGAGGTCACGATTGATGTTACTTTGCCAATTGGAACCCCTCTTGAAGAAACATTGAACACGATGCAGGAAATAGAAGAAACACTTTATCAGGATGATGGTGTAACGGAAATTTCAATTTTTGCCGGTACAGGTCTTCCAAATTTATTTAATAGCTCACTGGATACAACCGGAGATTATACTGGACAGCTGGCGGTACGGGTAGACCGGGAAAACCAGACAGCACAAGGTTTAATTGATGAGTGGACTGATGACTTAAGAAGCAGCTATCCGGATGCGATTATTTTTATGGAAACGATTCAGCAGGGACCTCCGGCTGGTGCTCCTGTGACCGTTACAGTGAAAGGGCCTGAGCTAGATGATTTACTTTCCCTCCGAGATACGGTCATGGAGGAAATCAATGAATTAGGTGTCGATTTAGTCATTGATAATATCGGAGCAGAAGAGCCTACTCTCTCTTATGTGCCAGATCGTGATGCGTTAAATGAATTTGGCATTACCATTCAGGACATCAGTCAGCAGATTCGACTTGTGACTGAAGGCATACCGATGGACAGCTTTGATGATGGAGTAACAGAACGGGAAATGAGAGTAGTGGTTGATCGTGTGGAGGCTGGCAGTGAGATCGATTTGAGTACAATTCAGCTTCCTGTTCAGCAGCAGGGCCCTCCTGAAGGACCTCCTTCTTTCGTTTCACTTGATGAATTAGTAACTGTTGAGGAAACCGAGCAGCTTCAGCGCATTCCACATGAAGATGGTGAACGTGCGGTAACCATCCGTGCCTTCCCTGGCGATGTTGAAAGCCTTGATTCTAAGGTGGAAGAAATCGTTGAGTCTGTTAGGGGTACAATGGATAATAATGAGTATAGCCTGGTAATTGGAGGCGAGAACGAAGCTCAGGACGACTTTTTCTCTGAGATTGTTATTTTATTTACAATCGTGGTTTTCCTGGTTTATGTGCTCATTGCTTTCCAATTCAATTCTCTTTCTCTGCCGCTGCTAGTTCTGGTTGCTGTCTACCTGGCTATAGCAGGAGCAATACTTGGGCTATTTGTTACACAGACTCCAATCAGCTTCCTTGCAGTCATGGGGATGGTTTCCCTTACAGGTATTGTTGTTAGAAATTCAGTTGTCCTAATTGACTTTATTGAACAGGGACTCAGCAATGGCATGAATGTTAAAGAAGCGGTTATTGAGTCAGGGCGAGTAAGGATTCGCCCAATACTGCTGACAGCTATTACGTCAATTGTTGCGTTAATTCCAGTTGCAGTAAGCGGCGATGCTTTATTTACCCCTCTCGCCATTACAATTATTTCTGGAATTTCATTTTCAACCCTGCTGACCCTGGTCATTGTACCAATGCTTTACCTAGTCTTTTTAAGATTCAGAAGAAGAGGAAAAGAGCTAAGGAAATCAGGGCAGTACCAGTAAAGAAATTAGTTTTACTAACAAAAAGGAGAAGCCCGCGGGCTTCTCCTTTTTGTATGCAATAACGGTATTTACTAAATTATTCACTTCCAGGTGCAGCAGCCTCAGATTCTTTACCATCTATTGAAACAGAAGTAATATGGTAGCTTGCACCAGGATCATCGATCGTAATACTTTTACGTTCATAGTAGCTGACACTGCTCACCTGTTCTTTTGTCCCATCTTCCAGCTCTTTATAAGTTCTGTAGCCTACGATCTCAGCATCCCGGACTGCATGCCAGGAAAGCTGTTTCCCTGTAATTTCAACATGAGATGGCGGGTAAGGGATATACTCGATCTCTTCTGCCTCTTCTTCAACAAGCTCAGTATAGACTACCAGACGGTCTGGATATTGTCCGGTCTCACGATTAAAAGAGCCTGTGCAGGTAATTAAATTTAGTCCTTTTGAGCTTGAGGGGCCGAATATTTCTTTGATTGGCGCCCCATCAGTAGGATATGATTCCAATGCCTTAACAGAAAAGGTAAGAGCTTCACCATCCTCAGCAGTTACAATTATTTCATCACCAGGCTCGAGGCTGCGCAGTTCAAAAAATATTGCTGGTCCATCATAGCTGTCAACATGCCCGGCAAGCACTGCATTTCCCACGTCCCCCGGTTTTATTCCCGGCTTAAACCAACCAACTTCATCGACGTTTTCCGGAACCTCCATTGCACCATCATCTAAAATCCCCATCTCAATGATAGGTGCTTCTATGTTAAGAGCGGGAATACTTATGGCAGCAGGTGTAATGGATGCCGTCTCGGGTGTCTGTTCAGCCAGTAATTTTTCAAAGCGTTCACGGTCCCGTTCAAGGATTGGAAATTCTTCCTTCGAATCCCCTGCCTTTTGATTTTCAACTGAACCAAGCATTTCATCTCCTTCAGCATCAGGAGAAGGCAGGGCATCAGCTTCGACCGTTTCTTCTGAATTAATTGAAGCTTCCGGCTCTCCCCAATTTTCAGCTGCAACAATTGCGCCGTAACCTATAATAAAAACGATTAAGCCGGTTAACATTGATAACAGAATTGTCTTCTTCAACACCTCTCACCTCACGATCTCCTGTTTTCAATAATCATCTAGAAAGCTAACGCAGAATGTTCTTGTTTAGATCAGTATAATGAATAATTCGTGAAGAAAAAAGAAACAGGCTGCTCTGAACTCTCTATGTGATCAACTGTACTTCAGAAGCTTCCTTTGCCAGCCAGAATGATTTATACTTATTTCACCTACATAAAAAGGAGTGGGATTCATGAGTGACCAAAAAAAAGTAAGCTTGCAGGATCTTGTTAAACAGCAGCTTGCCAATAAGAAAAAAAATTCTCAAAGCAATTCTTCTGTTCAAGGAGCGGGAAACGAAAAGAAGATGAGAAGCCAGCAGCATAAAAAAGTAGCCAACACCCGCAGAAAAGCTGGAGGCTCTTAATTTATTAAGAAGTTTACTAGTAACCGTATAACTGCAAAAAACACACAGCCTAATTTCAGGCTGTGTGTCTTTTTATCTCTTCCTTCTTTTTTCAAGTGCCGGCTTAGGGGCAGTGTGGCCGCCTCTGTAGCGCTGCTGTCTTTTTTTGTTTTTTTCAATCTTATCTTCTTTTTTTTCTTTCGCACTCATGGAGTTTCTTTTTGATTCGTTTCCTTTATCGTGCCGGTCATATTCAGCGGCATTAACTTCTACTTCTTTACGTGGAATTTCGTATTGAATGCCCTGCTCAATATTCCGCATTAGCTCTTTGTCCTTTGGTGCTGCCAGGGTAAAAGCAACTCCTGCCTCCCCTGCTCTTCCTGTACGTCCAATACGGTGAATGTAGCTTTCCGTATCCTCAGGTACATCATAGTTAAAGACATGTGTGATTCCTTCAATATCGATCCCTCTCGAAGCAACATCCGTCGCTACAAGCAGCTGCAGCTTGGCGGTTTTAAACTGTTTCATTACTGTTTCTCTTTTAGATTGAGAAAGATCCCCATGCAGTTCTCCGACAAGATACCCGCGGGATTTCAAGTCTCCATATAAATTGCTGACTCTCCTGATCGTACGGCAAAAGATGATGCCTAAAAATGGCCGTGTCTCATCTATAGTTGTACATAAAGCGCCAAGCTTCTCACGGTCACTTACCTCAATTGCATAATGCTCTATTTCCTCCACCAAATTTGAATCGTCCCGAATGTGGATCGTTTCCGGACTGGTCATATAGCGCTTAGCCAATTTTCGAATGTCTTTTGATAAAGTAGCTGAAAATAAACCCATCTGCCGATCCGTGCCGGTTTCTTCAATAATGTCTTCTACATCTTCAAGAAAGCCAAAATGGAGCATTTGGTCTGCTTCATCGATGACTAGCATGGAAACCGTTGAAAGATTAATGGTTTCTCTTCGGAGATGATCCAGCAGTCTTCCTGGTGTAGCTACGGCTACGTGTACACCCCGTTTGAGGGCTTTCATTTGCCTATCCATATCCTGCCCGCCATAGATCGAAAGTACTGACGAAGCCACCGCGTCATCCTGCAATTTTTTGCATTCCTCTGTTATTTGAATAGCAAGCTCCCGGGTCGGTGCAAGAATTAGTGCCTGCAATTCATTTTTTTCAACGTTTATTTTTTGAAGCAGGGGCGTTAAATAAGCAATCGTTTTTCCTGTCCCTGTTTTAGCTTGTGCTAATACGTCTCTTCCTTCGAGCAGGAGCGGTATCGTTCTTTCCTGTACAGGTGTAGGGGTCAAAATCATTTGCTTTTCTAATTTACTGCTTAATTCTTCAGATATCCCAAGGGATAAAAATTCCTTCACTTGATTCACCTCTTCTGTTTAGTATACCTTATTTTCCCGCTAAAAAGCGTTTAGTTAGCGCTTATGGTTTTTAAGATCATCTGCTATACTGATGTGAGCAGCTTAGACACAAAGGAGATCACTATGAATATTATGATTACCGGTGCGACAGGATTTGTCGGCACAAAGTTAGTTCATTCTCTACTGGAGGAAGGACATACGATTTACCCGCTTGTCCGAAGTGCGCAAAAAAAAGATCAAATTATGTCATCCATATCAAAAGAGCAGCAGAGCCGGGTTCATCCTGTTATTGGGGATATAACACAGCAAATGCTTGGAATTGATCCGGATGTTCAAAACAAGCTTGAAGGAAAGATTAATATCCTCTATCATACTGCAGCCTTTTTGTCGTTTGACCCTGCAGATCGGGAGAAAACGTTTTTTGTGAATGTGCAAGGAACACAACATGCGCTGGATTTAGCAAAAAGCATAGATATTCCTGCTTTCTATCATATCAGCACTGCCTATACACTTGGGATGCAGGATTTTGGAAAAGAAGAATTGCATTCGCTTGATCGTTCATTTGTTAATGATTACGAAGAAAGCAAAAGCCATGCGGAACACCTGGTTTGGCAGGAGCGTGAAAAGCTGAAGATCAGCATTTTCAGACCGGCTATTATTGTGGGTGATTCCAACACAGGAGAAGCAGATACAACATTTGCTTTATACGGGCTCTTAAAAGCCATTATGCTGCTAAAGAAGCTCATCATAAGAGGAAGAATCGATTCGGATCGCAGCATTCGCCTTCTTTGTAATGGAGAAGCTTCCAATAATGTAGTGCCTGTTAATTATGTAGTAGATGTTTTGACGGCAGCTGCACTTTATGCAAATCCGGGAATGATTTATCATATCGCCAATAATCATGCCCCAAAAAATGATCAGGTTATGGAATGGATCATTGACATTAGCGGTGTGCATCAGCTTTCACTTACAAATAACTCTGCTGATTTAACCCCTGAGGACGCAGTGATTAACGAGCCAATGAGCGTCTTCCACTCTTATCTTTCCCGGACAGTCACCTTTGATGATACAAACACGAAAGAACTGATCAATCAATCCGGAAAACCAGCACTTCAGCTTTCTAATGAAAAATACCAGCGGCTGATTAAAACATTTTTTCAGTCCTAATCGTGATGACGAACTCGTTTTTTCGGGTTCGTCTTTTTTTTTTCAAAAAATTTTTCGACATGTAAAAATCGGAATATTTCGACTTACTAATGGTAATTTTTAGAGAATGCAAACGATTTATTAGTCCAATCTACTGACTTAAAGCTAAAATCTGACTGGAAATTCACGTGCAATAAATTGCACGTTTTAATTACCTTTCTTCTTATTTAAAGTAAACGAAGCATTTAGTCACACGCAATTTCCTTATTTTACTATTTACTTAAGGTTTAAATATGTGTATATTGTTCAATATTCAGATAATTCAAATAAAAAGGAGTGATTTGGTAATGCAGGCATTAATTGATGGGGCTAATAATTTTTTATGGACCTACGTTGTAATTGGCGGCCTTTTAGGAGCCGGTCTGTTTTTCACAATTATTACCCGTTTTGTACAATTTCGTTATTTGAAAGAAATGATTAGAGTTTTAGGCGACAAATCAGTTGTCGTTGATGGGATGAAAGGAATCAGCTCTTTTAAATCTTTTTCTATTGGTGCAGCAACAAGGATTGGGACAGGAAATTTAGCAGGGGTTGCCGTTGCGATTGTCGTAGGGGGACCTGGAGCTGTATTTTGGATGTGGGTTGTGGCAATTCTGGGGGGTGCGACAAGCTTTATCGAGAGTACACTCGCGCAGATCTATAAAATACGTGATGGATCGGCTTATCGTGGAGGACCGGCGTATTATATAGAAAAAGGACTAAACAAAAGATGGCTTGGCATCATCTTTGCCGTGTTAATCGCCTTCACTTTTGGCCTGATCTTTAATTCTGTTCAAAGTAATACAATTTCTCTGGCTTTTGAAAGTGCATTTGGTATCGACCGTCTGATTGTCGGCGGAATTGTAACCGTATTAACTGGACTGATTATCTTTGGCGGCGTACACCGCATTGCTAACTTCTCAAGTGTCATCGTGCCAGTCATGGCTGTTCTTTATGTAGCAATTGCTTTGGTGGTTATCGTCATGAACTTCTCTCAAATCCCTGCTGTCTTCAGCACAATTATCAGCAGTGCATTTGGTTTTGAACAGGCTCTTGGCGGCGGTATCGGTGCTGCAATTATGCAAGGTGTGCGGCGTGGGTTGTTCTCCAATGAAGCCGGTATGGGTAGTGCGCCAAATGCTGCTGCGACAGCAAACGTAAGCCACCCTGCCAAACAGGGGTTCATTCAGACGCTTGGTGTATATGTTGATACGCTGATTGTTTGTTCTGCAACAGCCTTTATCATACTTGTAAACACCGATTACCAGGCATCCGGGCTTGAAGGAATTCAGCTTCTTCAAAGCTCATTAAGCATTCAAATTGGGGACTGGGCAGGGATCTTTGTAGCAGCTGCTATCTTCATGTTTGCTTTTAGCTCGATTATCGGAAGTTACTATTATGGCGAAACGAATATCGAATTTATTAAGAAAAGCAAAGTCGCTGTAAATGTATATCGTTTACTGACAATGGCGCTTGTTATGTTCGGGTCTTATGCAGGACTTGGTCTTGTTTGGGCTCTTGCTGATGTATTTATGGCACTGATGACCGTTATCAACCTTATAGGAATCCTTCTATTAACGAAGATTGCTGTAACAGCTTTAAAAGATTACGAGTCACAGCGCAGGAATGGTCTTGACCCTACCTTCAGCCCTGGAAAGCTAGGCATCAAAAATACAGAGTGCTGGGATGATATCCGCAAGGAGCATAATAAAGTTTCATAATAAACTAAATCCCCCATATGACTGCTTTCAAGCAGGCCATACGGGGGATTTTTTTAGATAGAGCAGGACCCATCAGAGCAGTCTTTATCCTTCTCATTATTTTCGCCTACATGAATCAATCCGGAACCATTTTCTTCTTCCCAAACCTTCTCCAGCACTTCTAAAAACACATCAGGAGATTGAGCGCCTGATACAGCATACTTGCCGCCAAACACGAAGAATGGCACACCTGTTACTCCTATTTTAGAAGCTTCATTAATATCCTTTTCCACCTGATCATTATGCTCTCTTGATGAGAGAACACGGACAGCTTCGTCTTTATTGAGTCCCGCTTCCTCCGCCAGCTGAGCGAGCGTATCATGGCTTCCAATATGTTTGCCTTCAAGGAAATAGGCTTTTAGCAGACGTTCAGTCAATTCCTGCATTTTTCCCTGCGTTGAAGCGTAATGTGTGAGACGATGTGCATCACGTGTATTTGTACGCTTCATTTTGTCAAAATCATAATCAAGCCCAACTTCTTTTGCCTGTGCTGCGACACCTCTTGTCATTTCCTTCGCCTTATCCAAACTCATCTGGTATTTTTCTGCAAGGGTCTCGTACATATCCTTCACAGCATCCATTGGAGCATTTGGATCTAATTCGAAGCTTTTGTAGATCACTTCAACCTGATCGCTATGCTTAAACCGATCAAGAGCCTGTTCAAATTTTCTTTTTCCAATGTAGCAAAACGGGCAAACATAGTCTGACCAAATGTGTACTTTCATCATCATCTCTCCCGGCTTTTTATTGTCATTACTACCATATAAGCATAGATTGTTGAGAATCCCCAAGAACTTGCTCATAATCACATGACAAAATAAAGCTGCTGCACCTGAAAGGCTGCAGCAGCTTTAAATTTAACTTAATTTGGATTATTCTTCATACAAGTCTGTAACTGCTCCTTTAGATGAAGAAGACACAAGGCGCGAATATTTTGACAGCATGCCTTTAGTGTATTTAGGTGCCGGTTTTATCCATGCTTTTGCCCGCTGTTCAAGCTCAGACTCTGATATGTTAAAGTTAATTTCCTGGGAATCACTGTCTATCGTAATCGTGTCCCCTTCTTTAAGAAGGCCAATTGGACCTCCAACATGAGCCTCAGGTGAAACATGCCCAATAACAAAGCCGTGAGAGCCTCCGGAGAAACGGCCATCTGTCATTAAGGCAACCTTGCCTCCAAGCCCGCGTCCGACAATCATGGCTGTTATGGAGAGCATCTCTGGCATTCCCGGTCCGCCTTTTGGACCAACATGGCGAATGACCAGTACATCTCCTTCTTTAATCTTGTTTTCTTCAATTGCCTTAGCCGCGTCATCTTCACTGTCAAAGACTCGTGCCGGCCCTTCGAAACGGCTGATTTTCTGGCCTGACATTTTTGCTACGGCTCCATCTGGTGCAAGATTCCCTTTTAACACTACAAGTGGACCTGTTTTCTTAAACGGCTCATTAAACGGTCTGATAATATCCTGTCCTTCTTTTAAAGGAGAAGCAAGCTCCAGGTTTTCAGCAACTGTTTTTCCTGTAACAGTCAGACAGTCCCCGTGAAGAATCCCTTGTTCCAGAAGCAGCTTCATAACAGCCGGCACCCCTCCAACCTCGTAAAGGTCCTGCATAACGTATTTACCGCTTGGCTTTAGATCAGCAAGATGAGGAACTTTTTCACGTACGCGTTCGAAATCATCCAATGTTAAATCAACCTCAGCAGAATGAGCCATCGCGAGTAAATGAAGAATAGCATTCGTAGACCCTCCGAGTGCCATAACGACTGTAATGGCATTCTCAAAAGCCTCTTTTGTCATAATATCTCTTGGATAAATCTCCTTTTCTAGCAAGGAAACAACAAGCTCCCCGGCCTGACGGCACTCTGATTCCTTGTATTCATTTATAGCAGGGGTTGATGAAGAGCCCGGAATACTCATGCCCAGCGCTTCAACTGCTGCTGCCATCGTGTTGGCTGTGTACATTCCTCCGCACGCTCCTGCGCCTGGACACGCATTACATTCCACTTTGTACAGCTGTTCATCGTCGATAAGGCCTTCCTGATACTGCCCTACCGCTTCAAAGGATGAAACGATATCGATATCTTTTCCATCGAGCTTACCAGGCTGTATTGTACCGCCGTAAACGTAAACTGACGGAATATTCATCCGTGCAATTGCCATAACACAAGCAGGCGTTGTTTTATCACAGCCGCCAATTGCTACGACACCGTCCAGACGTTCTGCATTGGCTACCGTTTCAATGGAATCGGCAATTACTTCTCTGCTTGGAAGAGAATAAAACATTCCTTCATGACCCATTGAGATCCCATCAGAGACTGTAATCGTGTTGAAAATCATCGGGGCGCCTCCGCCATCCTTCGCTCCTGCCTTTGCCTGAACGGCTAATTGATCAATATGTATATTACACGGGGTTACTTCACTCCAGGTACTGGCAATGCCGATCATCGGTTTTTTAAAATCCTCATCCTTAAATCCTACAGCTCTGAGCATGGAGCGGTTTGGAACCCGGTTTACCCCTTCACTGATTACCTTGCTTCGAATACGCATATCCTTTTTTACCATTATATACATCCTTTCTTCAATGCAATTTCGTCAGACGATCAGAAAAATCGTGACTTTGTATGTCATATCATACTAACTTGTGACATGAATCGCAATAGAATTCAGAATATATTAATATTTCCGCTAATTAAAGCGGTTTCATCAGTATTTGATGACATGTTGTTCCCGCTTTGAAGCATGAGCTTTATCTGCCCTTTTTCTAATAAATCCCTCACAAATTCCTTTGAATACACATATAAAGTAAGTAGGTTACGAGATTGTAAAAGGCAGTATTTTTAATGGAGGAATTAGGTTGAAAAGCAGGAATCGGATCGTGGTTTCAAGTCTTATGGATACTTTCATTATTTTACTAGCTGTTATTAGCAGTGTTATGTTCCTGGTCGGCCATCCAATGGATTATTTTTTTGAGTCAATCTACTTATTCGTCATTTATTCTTCAACATTTATTGGTGCCTTTCTTTATTTTAATGTCTACAGAAATTTTTGGCGTTTTGTCAGTCACCATGAGTTTTATCTTATTTTTCAAGCAGCGGTAATTTCTTTTATCATTTGCTTTGGTTCCCAACTTGCTCTTAGCCTGCTTACTGGTTATTCTCTGCCCTTTTTAGTTTTCCTGCTTAGCTGGGTTTTTATAGTATTTGGCGTCTCCTTTATCCGAATATGCTTTCGTGTGCATTACAGCATGAAGCAAACTGGAAATAAAAGCGGAAAACGGACGCTGATCGTTGGAGCGGGAAATGCAGGGCGTCTTGTGCTAAACGAACTGAGAAAATCCTCTACCTCCCCGCTTTATCCAATTGCCTTTGTTGATGATGCTCCGGATAAGCATCATGCAGAGATCTACGGCATCCCGGTTGCGGGCTCAATAGATGAAATTCATCATATTATCAAAAAGCTTAAAATCGAGGTTGTGATTATCGCCATTCCTTCTGCATCCGGACAGGAAATATCCTCGATCGTTTCAATGTGCAAAAATCATAAAATAGACGTTAAAATTCTACCGAAAATTAATGATATTATTAACGGTCGAGTTACAACAACCTTACGCGAGGTAAAGGTGGAGGATCTGCTGGGGAGAGAACCGATCGAACTTGATTTAGAGCTTATTGCAAGCTATTTAAAGGGAAAAACCGTACTTGTAAGCGGCGCAGGCGGATCCATTGGGTCTGAGCTTTGCAGACAGATTGCTCAGTTTCACCCCGAACAGCTTGTTCTTTTGGGGCACGGTGAAAACAGTATTTATTTAATCGAAAGAGAATTAAGAAGTAAATTCCCATCACAAAACATTTATCCCGCCATTGGTAATATCCAGGATCGCAAACGGATCCAAAGTGTTTTCAACGATTACAAGCCTCATGTGGTCTTTCACGCTGCAGCACACAAGCATGTACCGCTAATGGAATATAATCCGACTGAGGCAATTAAAAATAATGTATTTGGCACAAGGATTATGGCTGAATGCGCTCATGAAAGCGGGGCTGAAAAATTTGTTCTCGTTTCAACTGATAAAGCCGTAAATCCTACAAGCATTATGGGCGTAACGAAAAGGATTGCAGAGCTTTATATTCAGCACATCAATTCTTATAGCCCGACCAATTACGCAGCCGTTCGTTTCGGCAATGTTTTAGGGAGCAGAGGAAGTGTCATACCGCTTTTTAAGCAGCAGATTTTAAATGGAGGCCCTCTAACAATTACACATCCTGATATGACCCGTTATTTTATGACGATTCCCGAAGCGGTTCAATTAGTCATCCAGGCAGGCGGTCTGTCTGTAGGCGGTGAAACCTTTGTCCTCGATATGGGCGAGCCGGTGAAAATAAGTGATCTGGCAAAAAATCTGATTACCCTTTCAGGTCTTGTTCCGGACAAGGACATTAAGATTCAATACACCGGAATGCGTCCAGGGGAAAAATTATATGAGGAACTGCTGTCAGCAGAGGAAGGTAACAGCTCATCAAAGCATGAATTAATCTTTATCGCTCAGCAAGTAGATATTCATGCGTATAATATGCCGGAGAGAATTAAAAAATTGGAGGATTGTCTAAACAACGATTTCAATCAGGGAAAATCAGTTATTAAGTCGCTCCTAAAAGAAATCATCCCTTCCTATCAGTTGACTGACCATGAATAGTCATAGCTTCAGCAGCATGTATAAAAAAGAGCCTCCAGCCGTCTGATTAATGAATGAACCCCGTTCATTAATCAGACAGCTGAGGCTTAACTTTTTTTCTTTATGACTTGAAGCAGGCTGTTAACATGCTTTACATCTTCCCCAGTATAATCTTTTTCTTCTTTTAGCCCCCCTACTCCATTAGCCACCCCTACAATCTGTGTAGGGTTTTGGATCCGGTCTGCTACAATATCTCCTTCATTTCCAATAACCCCTCCTGCAACCAGACGGGTACGGCCATTCAGCTTTTTCTCACCCTGGATGGCAGAATAAAACTCCTGAATATAAGGAACTAAGAACAGCACCGAGTGTGGAAATGCAGCCCTGACATCAAGCCGGTAGCTAATAATCTTTCGCTCTCCCGCTTTTAAAATAAATTGTGGAGTAAAGTTATTAATCCCCCCATCCAATGCTAAGGCGCCCTCTTTTAAAAACCGTGAAAACTCAGGAGGAATAACATGTGATGATGAAGTAAAGGAAATTAAACAATCCAGCTGCACCTCAGGCTCAGCGCTCAGATTCACCCAATTGATTTTATTATTTGTAAACTTTGGAAGAAGGTAATTCAACACTTTTATAATTTCCTTCGTTTTCTCCTCATTTCTTGAGTTTAAAAAAACACAGCCCCCCCGCTCAGCAAGCCTTAAAGCGAGCTTCGAGCCCAGGTTGCCTGCCCCATAAATCAAAATGTTCTTCCCTTCAATGTCATCCTTAAAATAATGGCGAAGGAATAGATCTGCTGCTTCAAGCGTCGTATCATTCGGTTTGTATGAAACAATTCGCGCTTTACGAATTGTTTGTCTGGCAATTTCCATTAGCTTAATATCTTTTTTAGATTCAATATCCACAAAAACATAGTGAACCTGATGATCAAGCAGAGAAAAAACTTCTTTCGCGTTTTCAGGGCTGATAACAAGAAAATTAATGGCTTCATAGCCTAAAGCAGATCTTCTAGGAAGAACGGCAAATGACAGCGAATCCCTAGCGGTTGTACCGACAGTAGCAATCCGGTAGTCAAATGGGCACGTAAAGCTTTCAATTTCATTGTGTATTTTCTTCTTAATATCCACAGGATCACCTTTCTTTCCTAAGGTGCAGGGAGCGGTCACTAGTCCTGATAAAGTCTGGAGGAAAAGGGGGAAAAGTAGAGGGATTTGAATGCAGATTACGTTAGATGATTTCCTGCAGAATCGCGCTAATTACTTTGTTTTGCTGATGAGGAGATAAATTTGAGCCGGAAGGAAGACAAAGTCCCTGATTAAACAATTCATCTGATACGCTGCCGTCCTCTTCATGAGGAAAATAATTGCAGTGCAAATACAGCGGCTGCCGGTGCATCGGCTTCCATACTCGCCTTGCCTCAATATTCTTTGACTCAAGCTTTTCAATTATTTCTTCCGGCGAAACAGCAATGATGGCCGGATCAAGCTTTAGGGCAGTAAGCCATCTTGTCATTCTTCCAAAAGGAGCTTCCTCCATAAAGTGAATTCCCCGTAATCCGCTAAAACCTTCTTCATAGCGTTTAAAGACTTTTCTTCTGGCTTCCACCCTGTCATCAAGCACAAGCAGCTGACCGCGTCCAATTCCGGCCAGTACATTGCTTAAACGGTAATTGTAGCCGATTTCACTATGCTGATAATATTTCGTACTGTCCTTTGCCTGGGTTGACCAGAAACGTATTTTTCTGAGGGCGTCCAGATCGTCTGACACTACCATCCCTCCGTTTGAGGTGGTGATAATTTTATTTCCGTTAAAGGAAAAAATGCCGAATCTGCCAAATGAACCACTGGCTTTCCCCTTATACATAGCTCCAAGTGATTCAGCAGCATCCTCCACAATTGGAACATTATACTGATCACACAGCTTTGTAATTTCATCATAGTCTGCGCTTTGGCCATATAAATTCACGACAACTACTGCTTTTGGCATTGCACTGTTTTTTTGGGCTGCTTCAAATGCACGCTTGAGTGCCTGGGGACTCATATTCCAGCTTATTGGCTCTGAATCAATAAATACAGGTTCAGCTCCAAGATAAACGATGGGGTTAGCGCTTGCTACAAAAGTAAAGGTTGAACAAAAAACGATGTCCCCCACACCTACTTCGAGTGCTCTGAGAGCTAAATGAATGGCAGCTGTTCCCGATGTAAGTGCAACAGCTCCCGCAGTACCTGTGTAGGAGGCTACTTCTTCTTCAAACTTTGTAATATGAGGTCCTACCGGGGCCACCCAGTTTGTATCGAAGGCTTCAGCGATAAAAAGCTGCTCTGCTGAACCCATGTGCGGGGAAGAAAGATAAATCCTTTCACTTTTATGCGCCATCTTTATTCACATCACTTTCCTCCGTTGTATTGGACCACAAAGAATGTAGTGGAGTGGAAGCAGGCTTTTTTTAAAGCAGCTTACTTAATTGTTCTTCAATTCCTGCTTCTTTTATCACGTTGGTCCAATTAAGTGAATGAATCAGCTTTTCATTTAGGGGCTGAGGCTCGCTTTTGTCCAGCTGACGATCAAGATTATCCAGCGCTTCATTAACCGTTATGAAGGACAATCCGTGCTTTTTCTTAAAGTGTTGGACCCACAAGTAATCTGTTGAAATGATCTTTAAATTCATCGCCAGGTATTCAAGCAATTTGGTTGATGTTTGCAGGTTATACGGATATTTATTAGGCATATAATTAATGCCGTAAACAGCCTGAGATGCATATTTCGGAACGTCTTCATAGGGAATACTTCCGGTAAATGTGATATTGCTGACGTCCTTAAATTCAAGAAAAAGATCATCCTGAACAGCTCCGATCATGAGCAGGGACCGCTTTTCCTTCTGCTTCTTAAAATGCTGAAGCAGGCGATTAATGCCTCGTGATTTTGTTATGGCTCCAACATAAACACAGTCGTAGGATTTAACCGTATCCTGATAACGAAAAAAAAGATCATCTACTCCCATATCACGCTGAAGTGAAACGATCCCATCTGAAAAATTCATTCCCTTTTGGACAAATTCATTTAAAAAAATTCTTAAAGCAGGCTTAGTATTGATGCTTCTTTTTATCCTATTTTTCATATCAGGAAATATGCCTGTAGATAAAGAAGCGTATTCATGGATTTGCGGGATGGATTTATTTTTATAAATGATGCCCGGAAAGCTCCAGATCGCATCCCATTCTGTGGGGATAAAGACGTCTGCTTCATCCGAATCAACCAGTTTAAACCCCAGGCCTTTATTATTAAAATACCGAATAGACGCGTCAATTTGAGGCAAATAAGCTTTTGGAGACCTCATCATTATTATTCTTTTCATACTTAATCCTCCCAGCTTATAAGAATGGCTCCTCTTTCTCACGAAAACGAACGAATTTTGCTGGTGAGCCGTAAGCCACTATACAATCCCCAAAGTCCTTCGTTACAGTAGCTCCTGCTCCAATAACTGTGTGATCACCGATCGTCACCCCATGAAGAACACGCGCTCCCAGGGCAATAGCGGAATTTCCTCCGACAATGACGTTCCCCCCCAAATGTGTGCCCGGTCCTACGCTTGAAAAGTCTCCCATCATGCAATCATGAGCAACAGAACCCAGTGTATTTACGATACAATGCCTGCCGAGTATGACATCGCTGTTCACTATGCCTCCTGCCATTACGACGGATCCTTCCCCAATTTGACAACGCGGACTGATGTAGGCTGTCGGATGAATGATGGTGACGAAGTTGAAATCAGGATCAAATTTTTTAATCTCTTCAGCTACTTTTCTTCTCGTCCAGTTCTCTCCTATTGCAATTACCCCGCCATCAACCGGGTCCTTGATGCTTTTAATGGAGGATGTATCGCCTAGAACCGGATACCCTTGAAAGCGTGAAAATCGATTCGGACTGTCATCAATCATTCCCAGTACACGAAAATGCGGCAGATGCTCAATGATATCCACTATCACTTTCGCATGACCGCCGCAGCCAAATATAATAAGGTTTTTCACCAAGTCATCCGCCGCCCTTCAGCAATTTTTATTAAAATTTATTCCTCAAGGTCTTCAAGCAATTCGTTATAAACAGCTTCCATTTCTTGAAGAATGATTGGCAAAGCGTAGTGCTGGTTTACTTTTTTTCTTCCCTGCTTTCCGAAACGTTTTGCAATTGCGGGGAATTTAAGCAATATGCTGCAATACTCACTCAGTCTAGATGGGGATTTAACCGGGATTAAAAAGCCGTTATGACCATTCACAACTAAATCCCTGATCCCTCTTATGTCCGTTGCGATGACAGGCACTTCCATTGCCATCATTTCCATTAACGATCGCGGAAGCCCTTCGCGCAGAGAAACAAGCAGACCAATATCTGTGATGCTTAGAATAGACGGGATATCACGGACAAAGCCGAGACATTTAACTTCATTTTCAAGACCTCTCTCTTTAATTTCCTTTTCAAGCTCCTCCTTCTTATCTCCTTTTCCGATCAGAAGAAAAACAAAATCAGAACGTGATTTTTTCAGCTTTTCACAGGCCTCAATCACATCTATTTGACGTTTGTTTTCATTAAGCTCAGCAATATGAGTAATGACTTTTTTATCCGGCAGTATACCTAGCTGCTGTTTGAGAAAGGCTTTCTCTCCCGGCGTCGTCTTTTTTGGAAAAAAAATATCCGTATCAACTCCAACACCATGTACATGGCTGATAGATGTGTTTTTAAACAACTCCTTTGCTGCTTTTAAATCATCTGTATTGGTTACAACCAGCTTTGACGTTTTATAGCTCGCTATTTTTTCAACCAGCTTGAAAATAGCGTTTTTTATAAAGCCTTCCTGCTCATTAAAATGAAAGCCATGTGCCGTGTAAATCGTGATATGCTGTTTCAATGCTGCCATTCTGGTTAAAAAAGAAGCAATCGGCGTATGCAGATGAAGGATCGAATAATTCTTGCTCACGCTCCTTATTTTAAAAAAAGCCTTGATATTGCCCGGGTGAAAGAGAGACCGGCTGAACGGCACATGGTGAAGGCAGACACCTAACGCCTTTAGCTGATCAATCGATCCGTCATCCATATTTGCTGCAACCCCCACTGCAAATCCTCTATCAAGGAAATAGCGGATATGCGGAAGTAAAAATGCTTCTGCTGTTCGGGAAATGGTGGTCACAAATAAGATTCTTCTCTTCACGTGGAACCAGCTCTCCTATTGAATCCAAGCTTTTTGAAGAAAATCAGCGGTAATAATAGTGCCATAGCCGCCAGCCTGTAACGATAGATTGACCCGATATTTGGCAAGCTGAAGGAAACAGCAATAAAAATTGAAAATGCATAAAGAAAAATCATTTTTCCGTTGTGGTTAGCGAAAATGTCTTCACGGTTTTTCCAAATATAATAATAAAGAACGTACCAGCAAAGCATTTCAAAGGCTGACATGATATAAATTGCCTGGCTAAACGAAAACCATTGCCACGGAAATGGTGCGAAAATGGAAAACGGCAGCTGAACCAGCCAGCGGACTTCAGCTGGAAAAAGTGTAACAAGATGGATTCCTGAGCCGCCATCCAGAGCAATTTCATTAATTCGCTGAACGCCTGATTCAGACGTGGAACTTCCCAAGGTCTGAACAACGATGTCTCCTGCAGTTGTAATACTGAAGACCGCTACAGCTGCAAGAATTAAAAAGACGTTACGAAGAAAGCTGCTTCTTCCTCTAAAAAACTGAATAGCAAGGTAGATCACGATCGGAAGCGAAATGGCGAGCAGAAACTGAGGCCTCATGTAGCTGATCATGACGATCCCGCTTAGACCAATCAGTAAATCACTAACCTGAATCTTTTTCCTGCTAAGCGCCAGAACAAAAAAGCCTGCCAGAACCATTCCTACCACCACAAAAGCATCCTTTAAAAGAGAAATGGACCAGAAGATAGCGCTTGGGAACAGGCTCCATAATAACGCGGCAGCAGTTCCTGCCTTCTCGCCTCCTACCCGTGCACCCAGCTCATACAGAAGGGGAACAATAATAACTGAAACCCCGAGATTAATAAGCTGCGGGATATTCATATCAATTCCAAAGAGGTTATAAAGATACGCGACAAAAATGGTGTAGTTTAAATTCCCTTGCAAAGCCTCCGTCCAGGAATGAGTTGCCAACGCTTTAACCGCATCGCCGTGATACGCAAGTGCATCTATATCACCCGGGAAAAATCCGTCCAGTCCTGACTGATAAGAGTAAAGCTTTAACAGAATAAAGAGGACTATCCGGACTGAAACAGCTAAAAAGATAATTTTCAGAATAAATGATGGATGTTTAAAAAAAGCAGAAAATGCGATGGCAATTAGAGTGGATACTAAAACGATTAAAAAATACATTCCTCCTGTGGGACCGATAAATGCCACGAGCGCCCCGCTGAATACAGCTAAGCCAATGATAAACGTAAGCCATTGCACCCGATCGGTCATAAAACTTAGTTTTGGCATTTAATCACCTACCAATCTTTGGTGGACATAATGACGATATAGATTCATACGCCCATTTTAAACAGGCGCTGAATACTGTATTAGCTGGAGGTTGCACCAGCTGTTAATGGTCCGTTTTTTTCCATCTGGCTTTAATTTTGTCCAGAAGCGGAAAGCTTTGACCTTTTAGAAGCAGCAAAAAGTTAATTTTCCTTGATGATAAAATTAAAAAGATGCTGTAACTGCTTAAATATAGGACGATTTGAAGCAGGAAATGAATTTGTGTTTGTTCTATTCCGATTAAAAGGCTGACCATGACGACAAATGGAAGCAGAACAATCGTAAAGTGCCGCAGGTATTCCTTCCAATTCAGTTCCATATCCCGAAAACAAACAAACATTAACAAAAGAGGATAAACCATATAGGATATAGCAGTACCAAGAGCTACTCCATTGATGAAAAATCCGTTTTGTATCATGAACAGATTTAAAATTAAATTAATCAAAATGCCACAGCACAATACTTTAAAGTAACTCCATTCCTTGTGAACGACGGTCAGATAATGGGCGTAAAGCATTGCCCATAGGAAAAAAAACAAACCAACGATAACGATCCTTGCTGCCGTTGTACCGGATACAAATTCCGGCATTAAAAGCTCGACAAACCATGGAAATCCAAAGAATGCAATCCCTAATAAAACCGGGCTGGCATAAGACAGCAAAATGGTCGGTTGAAGAATAATTGGCATCAGGGCTTTCTTATCACCCGTTAACCCGTAATGGTAATTGATTTTAGGATACATGACCTGGTGGAATACAGCCGGAAGCACCATGATTCCCTGATAAATAAAAGCGATCATTCCATAATGCCCGACCGATTCAGAATCATAAAACGTAAAGACGAGCAGCCGGTCCATTGTAGTAAATAGACTGAGCAGCAGTCCAATCAATGTGATTCGGAATCCGTAGGCGAGCATTTTTTTCAGCAGTTTCTTATCAATCTTCATTGCCGGTTTTTGTTTCAGTTTTATCCTGCTGTATACTAGAGCAGCTAAGCTTCCAATGAACACCCCTAAAAACAGCCCGTAAATCCCAAAGAGTAAAGCGCATAACGCCATAATGACATATTGGACAGAACCGATGATCAACTGGATCACAGCCACTTTTGAGAACTGCTGACTCGTTAAATAATAGTGGTTATAAAACAGGACAAGGTTTTGAATCGGGACAAGAAGCATGGCGATAATGCCTAGAGCCGTTTCGGTATATGTTAAAGGAAGGACAAGTAAAACAAGTACACCAAGAATGGAGCCTCCTGACGAGAGGAACATCCATGTGTAAACGGTGCTTCTTATTTTGATTGCCTGACCTGTGTTGCCCTGCCCCAAAACACGGGGTACATCTCTGCTGAATCCTTCCAAAATCCCAAACTGCAAATAATAGCCATATACTAAAAACAGTGAATAGATCAGCCACAATCCGTATTCTTCAGGACCCAGAATATTTCGTATCCAAATTCCCGTAATAAAACTAATGGCTGCTGAACACGCTGAAACAATAAATAGGCTTGATGGATTTTCTCTACCAGGCATTACGCTACAAACTCCTTACCAGGCATTTTCAATTTTTCCTACTGACCTGGAATGGCTTTTTCTTAGTTCTTTCTGAAACGATGAACAGCAAATGTCAGCCAGAGGGAGAAGATAAACGACAATACAAAAGTGATGCCAATAATGAGAAGCGGTTGAGGGAAAATAGGATCATGATTTACAGTTGCTTTATTTAACACCTTGGAATTCTTTTCAGATAAGTTCATAATATGCTGGACTTTTTGATCAAAGGAGAAGGAAATCGCATTTGCAATCAGTGAAGCCTCAAGAGGGCTTGAGTATTCAACCCGCAGCTGAACGACCTGAGAATCCTGCTTACTTGATACAAACACATCATCTTCATCAAAATTAATCATATGACCGTCATTTTGCAGGCGTTTTTTTGCATCATTGAGAATATAGGGGCTTTTTATAATATCCTGATACGTATTAACCAGCTTTAAGGAGTCGTCGATGTGACCTGTTAAAACGGGACTTTCTTTTGTTTGTTTTCCTGCAATCAGAATATCCACCTTTGATTCATACGTTGGCTCAATTACCTGGTAGGAAACATAAGCACTCGCAATAACTGCAGCCACTGTAAAAACAATAACGATCCATACTCTTTGTAATACAATAGAAAAAAATCGAGAGAAACTTAATTTTTCTTCTTTCATTTTCTTCTTCCTTTCTTTCAAAAAATACTTACAGATACCAATTGTTTTTTACATTATGCTGAAGGCTCTTTTTTTGATCCGGTAAAGCGTTTCATCGTAGCAGAAGCAGGATGACTGATTCCAACCGGTTGAAAAACTCTGAGTATGGTCATACACAAAATTTTTACATCAAGTTGAAAAGTTCGATTTTCTACATACCAGACGTCCAGTTCGAACTTTTCCTCCCATGAAATAGCGTTTCGTCCGTTAACTTGCGCCCAGCCGGTTAATCCTGGTTTAATAAACAGCCGTTTAACCTGCTTCTGGTTATACAAGGGAATATATTCCATTAGCAGAGGCCTTGGGCCGATAAAGCTCATATCCCCCTTCCACACATTGATTAGCTGAGGAATTTCATCAAGTGAATATTTCCGCATAAATATCCCCAGGCGGGTAAGTCTTTCCTTATCTGAAAGAGGCTTACCTTCCAACGTAACTGCATTGGTCATCGTTCTGAATTTGTAAATCACAAATGGATGGCCGTGAAGCCCGGAACGTGTTTGCTTAAAGAGGATAGGAGATCCCAGGCAGCAATACAGTAAAAGGGAAAGAAGAGCAAATAGGGGAAGCAATACAACAAGGAGAATACTGGAAAATGAAAAATCAATAAGCCTTTTCATCACGACACCTCTCTCCTTACTATATGGTTCTTGATTTCAATGAGTTACACTGATAAGGAGAAATGAAAATAGAAAGGAAGGATAAATAAGATGCATAAAACTTTTCATCTTCGCACAAATTCAAGAGATCAAATGATTGATATTACGGATGAAATTCAGCGCTTTCTAAAGGAGAATGACATTGAGGATGGCGTTGCTGTTGTTACCTCCCTTCATACAACAGCAGGAATTACCGTTAATGAAAATGCTGATCCTGATGTAAAAACGGATATGCTGATGCGGCTTGACGAGGTTTATCCATGGGAGCATAAAATGGACATGCACGGGGAAGGTAATACAGCGGCCCATTTAAAAACAAGTACAGTCGGTCACGCCCAGACGTTAACGATCCAGGACGGCGAACTTCTGCTCGGAACATGGCAGGGAGTTTATTTCTGTGAATTTGATGGTCCAAGGCAAAGGAAATATCATGTTAAGGTCATTACCTAATACTTTACTAACATAAAAAAGCTGTCTCCCGCATGAGGAGACAGCCTTCTGTCTTCTTATTCAATTTTTTACTGTTCTTTCACATACACCTTTAACTGTCTAATGATTTCTTCCTGCAGGTTTTCATTATTCAAAAATTGAACACCGTAGGTATTTATATGGTTGTCTGTTTTTCCCCAAACAATTTTACCTCTGAAAATCATAAAACTATCATTTAAATAAAAATGGAGCAGAATTTTAATGGATTGATTCTCGGTAAAAGGAATGCTGAGACCTGACTGAATTCTGGCACCGCTTGGGCTAAGATCAAGCACCTTCATTTTCCCTTCACCTGTACGAAGCTCTTTCCCATTAATTTCATAGATGGAAAATTGCCCATCAATAGGATGATCAAATGAGAAGCGAAACGCTTCATTTCGTTTATACCTCATAGCTGGACTCCTTTTAACGAAATAAAATAAAGTTAAAAACTCTCTTTACTCTTGTTAGTCAATTATACCAATAGGCACAAAAAAACGAACCTCTTTTGTGAGATTCGTATTATATAATGAAAATATTTTCAATTAAGCAGGGATTTTTGACTGTTCTTCTCTACAACATTCGCTGTATAGTCTTTTCCCCAGGTATACATTGCGTCAAGAATCGGCATCAGACTTTCCCCATTCACTGTGAGAGAATATTCTACCTTTGGCGGAACAACCGGATAAACCTCACGATGAACAATCTGATCCTGTTCAAGCTCCCGAAGCTGATTCACCAGCATCCTCTGGGTAATCCCGGGCATAAGTGATTTCAATTCCCCAAAACGCTTAGTCCCTTCCTTGCCAAGATGCCATAAGATAAGCATTTTCCATTTCCCTCCAATCACAGAAAGAGTTAATTCCTTCTCACAATTAAACTTCTTATTTTGCATTCGGTTCATCTAAATCCCTCCAAAGCCTATTGTATCAGACAGTATACTTTTTAGCACTATGTACCTTAAGAGTGCATATTTTTAATTTAAAAAAGTACCTAGTATACTTGCTCTAATGGTTCATTTATTTGAACTATAACTAAGAATCTATTAGGAGTGACGCGGAAATGGAACTGCAATTAGCATTAGATTTAGTCAACATACCGGAAGCAATCGAATTGGTTAAAGAAGTCGAGGAGCATATCGATATTGTTGAAATCGGTACGCCTGTCGTTATAAATGAAGGACTAACTGCAGTAAAGCAGGTTAAAGAAGCATTCCCTAATTTGAAAGTACTAGCAGATCTTAAAATCATGGATGCAGCAGGCTACGAGGTCGGCCAGGCTTCAAAAGCAGGCGCTGATATCATTACCATTCTTGGCGCAGCGGAAGACGCATCTATTCAAGGTGCTGTAGAAGAAGCTAAAAAACAGAGCAAGAAGGTCCTTGTTGATATGATCGCAGTGAAGGATCTTGCAAAGCGTGCAGAGGAAATTGACGCATTAGGTGTTGATTATATCTGTGTTCATACAGGCTATGATCTTCAGGCAGCAGGAAAGAATTCATTTGAAGATCTTCAAACGATTAAAGATGTTGTAAAAAATGCTAAAACGGCAATTGCCGGCGGTATAAAGCTCGACACCCTTCCTGAAGTCATAAAGGTTAAGCCTGACCTCGTGATTGTTGGTGGCGGAATTACCGGACAGGAAGATAAGAAAGCTGCAGCCTCAGCTATGCAAGAACTTATCAAACAAGGGTAAGTGCCTGATATGAAGACAACAGAATTTGCTGCAACGATAAGTGAAGAACTTCAAAATTCGGTTGGCTTAATTTCTGACGAAGAGGCTGAGAGATTAGTTGATGGAATTTTGAACGCTAAAAAGGTATTTGTGGCAGGAGGCGGACGATCCGGTTTTATGGCCAAAGCCTTTGTTATGCGAATGATGCATTTGGGCATAGACGCTTATGTCATCGGTGAAACCGTTACGCCTACCTTTACAAAGGATGATTTATTAATTATCGGTTCAGGATCAGGTGAAACAAAAAGCCTTGTATCAATTGCGGAAAAAGCCACCATGGTCGGCGGCACGATCGTTGCTGCAACCATTTATCCTCAGTCAACGATCGGTTCTCTTGCAACCTTTACTGTTACATTGCCCGGTTCTCCAAAGGATCAGTCAGAAAGTGATTATAAAACGATCCAGCCAATGGGCTCGCTGTTTGAGCAAACCCTGCTTGTGTTCTATGATGCGCTCATTCTGCGCTTTATGGAAAAACAGGGTCTTGATAGCGGGAAAATGTATGGGAATCACGCGAATTTGGAATAGGTAAGGACTCAAAAAAGCTCAGAGCGCGAAATCGCTCTGAGCTTTTTTATCGTTTAATTCGTTACTTTATCCTTTTTAATCTGTTTACTTCTAAGCTGTCCGCAGGCTGCATCAATATCAGAGCCCTGCTCTACACGCACACCACAGTTAATGCCGCGTTTTAGAAGCGTTTCATAAAACTCAACGATCGCTTTTTTCGTGCTTCGCTCGTATTGGTTATGCTCATCTACCGGGTTATACGGAATCAGGTTCACATAAGAAAGGTGGCGTTTATTGCTTAGCAGGTTGGCAAGCTGAATCGCTTCTTCTTTATGATCGTTGACATCCTTAAGCAAAATGTACTCAAATGTAATTCTGCGGTTTGTTTTTTCCAGGTAATAATCAATTGCCGGCATCAGCTTTTCAAGTGGATACGCTCGGTTGATTTTCATAATCTGTGTACGCAATTCATTGTTTGGCGCGTGAAGTGATACAGCCAGATTAATCTGGATATCTTCATCAGCAAAGTCATAAATTTTATTGGCAAGCCCGCTTGTTGATACGGTAATATGACGTGCTCCAATTGAAAGCCCCTTCTGATCATTGATGACACGGAAGAAATCCATCATATTTGAGTAGTTATCAAACGGCTCTCCAATACCCATAACAACGATGTGGCTGACACGTTCGTCTTTGCCCATGCTGTCTAAATGGTGCTGTACGTTCATGATCTGCTCAACGATTTCACCGCCTGAAAGGTCACGGTTCTTTTTCAGCAGTCCGCTTGCACAGAATGTACAGCCGATGTTACAGCCGACCTGTGTTGTTACACATACGGATAAACCGTAATTGAAGCGCATGAGGACAGTTTCGATCAGGTTGCCGTCCTGGAGCTTGAATAGGAATTTGATCGTGCCGTCTTCTGATTTTTGTACGACTTCTTCTTTAAGGGATTGAATGTAGAAGCTTTCCTCGAGAAGTGCGATACATTCGGTGTTAACGTTTTTCATTTGGGAGAAGTCGGTTACGCGTTTTTTATAGAGCCAGTCCCAAACCTGGGCTGCGCGGAATTTTTTTTGACCGCGCTCGGTCAGCCAGGCTGTGAGCTGGTCTGATGTTAATCCATAGATGGATGTTTTGTTCATGATAAAACCCTCTTTTCGAATTTGTCTGCTGTTTTAGTATAGACAAATTTGTTATAGTTCAGTGACAAAGCGATCTATTTTAATGTTGGTTGTAGTCGTTACGGTTAATTTGCATCACCCGATATTATATAACATTTGGGGGGAGATTTAAAGGATAAGTTCTTATTTCACCTTAGTGTTATGAGTGTGTGCTTTAAATGATGGATGATTTTCGTTGCAGGCGGAGGCTTTCCGGAGGGCGGGAGCTGAGCTAACTTGCTAAAGCAAGTGGATCTCAGCTTTCCCGCTTAATCCTCTCGGAGTCCCCGCCTTCCACTACAATCATCTGTGTGGGGAATTTGTTTGGTTCTTTAAAATAGGAGTGTTAGGGAGTTAATGCCTTTAAATATCGCGTGTTGATTTCCGCTTCAGGGGCATGCTTTCCGCGGGAGTCAGCCCCTTCCACTTCAATCAACTCGGTGGGGAATTTATTTGGTTTTTCAAATTTATATTGTGAAGAGTGAATGTCTCTAAATGTATGAGTAATCTTTATAAAATCGAGCAAAATAAAGCCTATTTACGGAGCGGAAAGAAACTGCAGCATAAACTTGTTGACGATTTCCGGCTGTTCCACATGGACCCAGTGGGTTGCATCGACAAGGACGATGTCTGCGTTGGTGCATTGCTTTGCGCTTTCTTCAGCTAGCTCCTTTGAGAGGAAAGAGTCTCTATAGCCCCAGATGATTTTGACCGGGACATCGATCGTTGAAGGGCTGTCTGCTTCGAACCGTAGTGCTCTGTACCAGTTCAGCATCGATGTAATTGCTTCGGGCTGTGACCAGGCTTTGGTATAATGCTTAAGCTCTTTTTCGTCAAAGGTTTCGTGATCGCTGGAGTCAGTCAGCGATTTTCGTAAAGATTTATACTGATTGGCGGACAGCATTTTTTCCGGAAGCTCCGGGATTTGGAAAAATAAAATGTACGAGCTTTTAAAGATTTGCAGCGGATTTTTCATTATCCCCTTTTTCATTATTCCGGTATGAGGGCTGTTTAATATCAGCAGCTTTTCAACATACTCAGGCTTTGTAGCAGCTAAATGCCAGGCTACGATTCCACCCCAGTCATGTCCAATGATCACTGATTTTTCTCGGTTAAAATACCTTATTATTCCTACAATATCATCTCTCAGGACATTAAGCTGATAGCTTTCGACCCCCTCCGGCTTATCACTCAGGTTATATCCGCGCTGATCTGGTATAACAACACGGTAGCCTTCATTTACTAATGGCTCGATCTGCTTTCTCCAGCCGTACCAAAACTCTGGAAAGCCATGAAGCAAGATGGCAAGCGGTCCCTCTTTCAGTCCTGCAGTGGCTGTATGTAGGGTCACACCATTGACAGTGATATATGAGAATTCGATTGAATCCATTTTCGTTTCCTCCTTTTATTCATGCCTTTTGGTTGTCTATACTCTTCTTTTGGGTAAAGAAAACATCAAAAAAAGATGCTGGGACGACAAATGTGTGTCGTCCCAGCATCTTTTACCCGGTTCCTTTTAGATGTTCACTTTTAATTACTTTTTTGATCTATTAAGGGGTAAACTTATTGCTGCGCACTGGTCAGCTTTACGCTATCAGTCATAACAAGATCGCTTAATTCAGGCTGTTCGTTTAAAAATTGAAGATCGTATGATGAATCTGCAAAAGCCTGAATAACATCCGAGTCAACCTCAGACGTGAAGGTTACGCGTTCCCACGCACTTGCAATAATAGATTCATCCATGCGCTGATTTGTGATGTCTTCAATTGAGTCGATTGCAATCGTTTGAGCTTCTTCAGGATTTTCGTTAATGAATTGAATGCTCTTTTCATGAGCTTCAGCAATTTGCTGAATCATTTCATTTTGTTCCTCAAGAAGTTTTCCGCTCGTAACTAAAACGGTGTTCGGAAGTGTTTTGCCGTAAGCAATTTCATCTGTATCGACAATGATTTTTGCTCCATTTTCTACAAGTGTTGAAGCCCATGGCTCAGGAACTGCAGCAAGGTCCACTTTACCTGACTCAAACATGGACTGGTATTGTGCGGGGTTTCCTGTCACATGCTTTAAAGTTCCGCCGATCCGTGCTGATGTAATGCCTTGCTCTTTAAGTGATGTTTCCATTTGTACATTATGTGTACACCCAACTCCCGGCGTAATAAAGGTGCTATTTTCAATGTCATCCACACTTTCGATCCCGCTTTGTTCACTGGCAACAACAACGGTCCCGCCTGATGAAGCCCCTGCAATGATTTTAACGTCTGCACCATTTGCGTAATTGTTCATCACAGGTCCCGGTCCAACAAATCCTGCATCTATATCACCTGTTTTTAAGGCAGTCATAAATGCTCCGCCATCAGGGAATGTTTTGTAGGTAACTGTTTTATCTTCCCCAAGTGCATCTTCGAAATATTTTTTTTCCTTAGCAACCATTGCCGGAACATGGTCTATGTTTGGAAAATAACCAATAACCACTTCATCACTGGAGCCGGATGAATTGTCTGAACCGCAAGCAGACAGCGCTAACGCCGTGAATGCTGCAAGCAGGAATAATAAACGGAAATTCTTTTTCATATAATTGTACCTCCAAAAAATTAGTCTGTAGCAAGTCCCCATTTTCTAAGGACCTTTCTTTCAACACGCTGGAAAAATAATAAATCAACGATAATGCCAATCAGCATGATTAAGATCATAATGGCAATTACCCGGGCCATATCGCCAAAATCTGAAGCAAACCTTAAGGAATAGCCGAGTCCCGGACCTGCACTTAATAGCTCACCAGCCATCAGTGCCCGCCAGGCAAATGCCCAGGCAAGGCGCAGCCCAGTGACTGCATAAGGAATAGATGCCGGCATCGTGACTTTTGTAAATAACCGGAGTCCGCGATAGTTCATCGTTTTCGCTGCTTTTATAAAGAGCGGAGGAACATTAATGATTCCTGTCCGTATATTAATCGTCATCACAATCGTTGCTCCTAGAACAACAATGAAGATAACCGCAGTTTCATTCAGTCCAAACCACATGATTGCCAAAGGAAGCCAGACGATGCTTGGGACAGATTGAAGGGCCAGGATAAGAGATCCAAGCGTTTCATCTGCTGTTTTTGATTTCGCTAATAAAACACCAAGCAGGACACCTAGTAGTAGTGCAATGGCAAGTCCAAGAAATAATCTACGAAAACTCGCACCCAGATCATAAATCAATGTGCGGTTGCTGAAGCCTTCATAAAGTGAAACAAAAACATCTGAAGGGGCAGGCAGCAACGCCGGCGACACTTCAAAGACATAAACCGCTCCCTCCCAGAGAGCAAAAAGCAGTACATAAAAAATGATTCGTTTAACGGCTGGCTGCATGCTTCTGCTCCTTTTCCGTTACCTTATCAATCTCAGATTTTAATAACGCCTGAATTTTTTCTTCATAAGATAATAGTTCTTCCTTGGATTGGGAGCGGGGTCTCGGAAAGTCCAGTTCAATAATGTCCAAAATCGTTCCAGGCTGAGTGCCCATTACAACGATCCGGTCAGAAAGCTTTAACGATTCAGCAATACTATGAGTGACAAATAAAATGGTTTTCTTTGTTTCAATGAAAATATTTTCTAAAATTTCGTGCAGCCGTGAACGGGTTTGTTCGTCCAGTGCACCAAAGGGTTCGTCCATTAATAATAGAGCGGGGTCCATCGCAAGAGCACGTGCAATTGCAACACGCTGCTGCATGCCTCCTGAAATTTCATGAGGTGAATGATTCGTATAAGAGCCTAACTGAACCATTTGTAAATAGTGTTTCGCTTTTTCGGCTGCTTCTTTTTTTGACATCACAGGCAATAGAGGAAACATAACATTTTCCAAAACGGTGAGCCATGGAAATAAGGCCGCCTGCTGAAAAACCATTCCCCTTTCTTTCCCGGGTCCTTTAATCGGAGTTCCTGAAAGCTCGATGTTTCCTTCTGAAGCAGATGTCAAACCAGCTACAATCGATAGCAGTGTTGATTTGCCGCACCCGGAAGGACCAAGAATTGAAACAAACTCCCCTTCTCTTACATCTAGGTTAATATTTGAAAGGACAAGCTCTGAGCTGCCTTTATTTATAAAGGATTTATTCAAATTGTTAATCGTTAAAAACATACCTCCACCTGCCTTAATTCATTAAAACCTATAAAATTAATCGGAATTTCCTTTAAATTATAGCGGAAGGATGTGGAAAGTCAAGACTTAGACTCTCTTTAATTTTAGTTCTCTGCCGCAGCAAAGTAGAATAATTAGCTATAATTACAGCCAATTATTTTTTGGTAAATAAAAGAACAGGAAGATCTTAAAAGGATATAATGAAGTAGGAATGATACATACATTTTTTTGAAAAGGGGGTATTCTTATTAAACTTTTAAAAACTCAATTCTTCCGAATTTTCATTATTTTTGCAATGGGACTATTTGTTTTTTATTCTCAATATCCATCCGACCCATCAAATGATCCCTGGGGGCTAAGTTCAGTATTTGCTTCAATTTTTTTTGTACTAGTGGTTTTTGTTGCGAGTATTTTCATTATTTCGTTCTTAAATCCTATTTCCTGGGAAAAGAAGATATCGATCATCTTCTTTAGTACGTTAGTTGCCTGCATCCTGCCTTTTCTAGGAATAGGTCATATTAAAGTGGCATTGATTGAATTGCAGCAATCCTCCACTATTTCTAAAGTAGAACAAAAATACAATGTGGATATGGATGGAGCGATCGCTTATTCTGAACAGGGAGAATTTATAATCGTTGAAACAGAGGAAGACAAACTGACTGTGTACAATCAGTCCGGAGAAGAAGTACATGTGGCTTCAGTAATAGAAGTGATAAAAAATGCGATAGAACAGCTGCCACTTTCAGATGATGAAAAAAATAATACGTACTTTGACTGGTATGAAGCAGAGGCGATTGATGAATTTGATGAGACAAACATGGAATCTAAAATGTCCCTTAGGTTCAGATACATCATGAACGAGGAACCGGGGGAATTTGAAGAAAGAATAGATAAAAATGAAGAAATACCCAAAGAAGCGGAGAAAGTAGCCTATCATAGAGTATTTAACTTCAAGATCACGACAGGTGAAACGGGTGAAATCGATTATTCCTCTGAAAAAATGATCGAAGAGGATACTATTCTCATTACCTATGAGTTTGATGGTGAGGTGATGTATGTAGGTCATACAAACCCAAAACCTATTACAAAATATATGGACTAATTAAAGAGCTGCCCGTCAGCTTTTTTTTGCGTTAAAAGAAAACTACTTTTTTGTCCAATAATTTATATATAAATTTGAAACTGCCACTTCTATCACTTCTTCTTGCACTTCGCTGCTCAGATCGCCTTGCGGCTCCATATAAAAGCTAAACTCATCTGGAGTAAAACTAGAAGGCTTTAATTCAATTGTCTCATCGTTATAGGAGGCTTTTGCGTCTGCCTTAAATTCGTTTAATAGACGATTATTTGAATAGGAATATGCCACACCTGAAACTTCTGTTGCTCCGCCTGTACGATAAGTCGCACTTGGAGAAAAGAACAATTCATACCCGCCTTCAGTTTGAGCAATAACCTTCGAAACGTAAACTTGGTTTTCACCATCGTCAAAAAGCACTTTTCCTTGATTATTTTCCAGGTTATTCATGTCAATATCCACCGTGTATTCACCTTCAATTGGGTAGGAATTAATGTGATAGTTTTCAATGTTATTTGTATAATAACTTACGCCCTGAGCTCGAGCCTTTAATGTTTCTATCATTGGGAAAATAAATAAAAAACCAATGGCAATTATGCCCGCCACAATATATACCGTAGTTAGATTCATTAACCTTTTCACTGGATCCCTCCATTCAGTAGAAGAATTATAACACTAATCCATCCCCTTTTTTAACAAAAAATAACATCAACTCACTTCCAGAGAACACAAGCAAAGATCTGGATTGATCACACAAATACATTTTTCACAAAATAAAAAACCCTTGATAAGCAAGGGTTTTAACAGATTGTACTCTTTTTGATGCTCCACATTATTAAATATGGAGACGGTGGGAGTCGAACCCACGTCCAGAAACTTTCACACTTAAGCGTCTACGAGCGTATTCAATCTATTCGCATTTCGCCAGCTCTTATGCCGATTGACAGGCGTCCAAGTGGCTAATCTGATTGGTCTCTTCAGTCGACCTCAGATGGTGGCCGAACAGCGTATCCCACTGATAAGTGAGCCTCATTCAGGTCTACATGGGCGATAGACAGGTGAGGCCTCAAGTGCGTATTAGGCAGCTAGAGCTAAATCTTGTTTGTTGTTAACTATTTGTGTTGACGTTGATGACGAAGACGATCCCTCCGGCTCGCGACTTAAGCTCGAACCATTCCTGTCGAATCCGTAACGTCCCCTTGATCAAGGAAGAAAGAAGATGTGATCTGCTTTCTTGTACGGGATTCCCAAGTAAAATGGGAACTTAAGCTGCATTGCCGCATTTGCGACTATAAATAGTATACCATATCCTGCGATTTTTTCAACTACTTCGCTTATCGCTGGCTATCTTTAAATGCGCGTGCCATTTCACGGGTGGCTTCTTTTTTCTTAAGAGATTCACGCTTGTCATAATTCTTTTTACCCTTTGCAAGACCGATCAGCACCTTGGCAAAACCGTCCTTCAAATACATTTTCAAAGGAACAATGGAATAGCCCTGCTGTTTTGTGGCGCCTATTAATTTATTAATCTGCTGGCGGTGAAGTAATAGCTTTCGTTCACGCAGCGGATCATGGTTAAACTGGTTCCCCTGCTCGTATGGACTGATATGGGCATTGTTTAAGAAAACCTCTCCGTTGCTGATCCGGGCAAATGAATCTTTTAGTTGAACTCTGCCGTTGCGGATTGATTTGATCTCAGTGCCTCTTAGCACAATCCCTGCTTCATACGTTTCTTCAATGAAATAATCGTGGCTGGCTTTTTTATTCTGCGCCACTACCTTTCCAGAACCCTTTGGCATAAGTGACTCCTCCTTCTAGCGGGCAATGCGGCAGTGAAAGTACACTGCCGCATGCTCATCATACATTATTTCCGCTTTTTCTTGCGGCTTTTTTGGTTCTTATTGTTTTTATTCTTCGCACTGCTTGGAATTCCTTCATAAAACTTCTGCTTTTTCTTTTTCCGTTTTTCTGAAGAAGCATCAGAAGGACGTTCTCCGCCTTTGCGCGGCTTTTTGTTGTTAGAATCAGAACCTGAGCGTGAGCCTCCACGGCCTCCGCTTTGAATGACTCTTGCGGAATCACGGCGCTCGCGTCTTGGTGTTCCCTTCATCCCGACAATTTCAAAATCAATGGCGCGTTCATCCTTATTTACATTGATGACACGTACAGTGATCTCATCGCCAATACGGAACACATTGGCTGTCCGCTCACCGATCATCGCCATATGACGGTCGTCAAAGCGGTAATAATCATCCGTCATATAGCTGACATGGACAAGTCCTTCAATCGTGTTTGGAAGCTCAACAAACATACCAAAGTTTGTGACAGAACTGATTACACCATCAAATTCCTCACCGATCTTATCAAGCATGTATTCAGTTTTCTTCAGCTCATCCGTTTCACGCTCAGCATCTACTGCACGGCGTTCCCGGCCTGAGGTATGGGCGGCAATTTCAGGAAGTCTTGCATTCCATTTTTGCTGTGTTCTTTCATCAACCTTTTTATGAATCAGGTACGTACGGATTAAGCGGTGAACGATTAGATCCGGATATCGTCTGATCGGGGATGTGAAATGAGTGTAAAATTCTGTCGCAAGACCAAAGTGACCAAGACTGTTTTCATCGTATTTTGCCTGCTGCATCGAACGAAGCATCATAGTAGAAACAACCATTTCTTCTGGACGCCCTGTCACATCATCAATGATTTCCTGAAGAGCTCGCGGATGAATTTCATTACCGGAGCCTTTTACAACCAACCCGAAATTGGTGATGAATTCAAAGAACCTCTGAAGCTTTTCTTCCTTCGGATCCTCGTGAATACGGTAGATGAAAGGCAGGTTCATCCAGTGGAAATGCTCTGCTACTGTCTCATTGGCTGCAAGCATAAATTCCTCAATCAGCTTTTCCCCAACAGAGCGTTCACGGATGCCGATATCTGTTGGATGACCTTCTTCATCAACAAGCACCTTTGCTTCTTTGAAATCAAAATCGATCGCTCCGCGTCCAAAACGCTTACCGCGCAAAATCGCTGCGAGCTTTTCCATCTCCTGAAACATCGGAACAAGCGGTTTGTATTTTTCAATTAACGCTTCATCATTATCAACCAGGATTGAGTTAACATCCCCATACGTCATACGTTCATTTGTACGGATAACGCTTTGGAAAATTTCATGGTTTACGACTCCGCCGTTTTGATCGATTTCCATTGAACAGGAAAGCGTCAATCTGTCCACACGCGGGTTCAATGAGCAAATCCCATTTGATAAACGGTGAGGAATCATCGGGATTACTCGATCAACTAAATAAACACTCGTGCCTCTATCATAGGCTTCTTCATCAAGCGGAGAGCCTTCAGTAACATAATGGCTGACATCGGCAATATGAACCCCTAACAGGTAGTTGCCGTTATCAAGCTTTTTGAGGGAAATCGCATCATCTAGATCCTTTGCATCCGCCCCGTCAATCGTTACGGCTACTTCTTCCCGTAAATCCCGGCGTCCGTCCAAATCTGAAGGATCAATCTCATCCGGCACTTCGTTGGCCTGCTTTAATACCTCATCCGGGAATTCTACTTCTATTCCGTGCTTATGGATAATGGATAAAATATCAACACCTGGATCATTTTTATGTCCAAGAATGGCTGATACTTCCCCTTCAGCACTTTTTCTGCCATCAGGATAAGCCGTAATTTGTACGATTACCTTATGTCCTTCAACTGCTCCTTTGTTCGCATTTTTCGGAATAAAGATATCGCTTGTCATTTTTTTATCATCGGGAATTACAAAACCGAAGTTCGCACTTTCTGTGTAGGTCCCGACAACCTGCTTTACGCCACGCTCTAGAATTCTTACGACAGTTCCTTCGCGGCGATCTCCAGACGATTCCTTGGAGACACGAACTAAAACGGTATCGCCGTGCATAGCATTAGCGGTCTCGTTCGGTGGAATAAATACATCGTCCTGGCCCTGCTCCTCAGGGATTAAAAAGGCAAACCCTTTCGCATGTCCTGAAAGTCTTCCGCGTACAAGGTTCATTTTTTCCGGAAGCCCGTAGCGGTTGCTTCTTGTGCGGACAATATGTCCTTTTTCCTCTAAAACGACCAGTGCCTTTACCAGATCCCTGAATTCATCCGAGTCTGTAATCTTAAATGATTCCTCGAGCTCCTGGACTGTTAGCGGCTTATACGCTTCTTCACGCATAAAGGTTAACAGATTGTCCATCATCTTTTTTGTCTTATCATCCATTGGCCAAACCCTCCTCTGCTGCAATTGGGTACTTACTTATTTGTCTTCAGACCAGTCAAGCCCATCAAGAAATTCAAGCACATCCTGATGCAGCTGCTCCTTTTCCTTATCGAGCGTGATCACATGGCCTGATTTTTCATACCATTTCAATTTCTTATCATCCGTTTCAACACCGTCATGGATAATATTAGCAGAATCCATATTGATCATGTGGTCATGGCGTCCTTGTACGACAAACGTCGGCGTATAAATCATATCCACCGAGTTTCGGACATCCTTGATCAATGCCTGCAGAGCCTTAAGTGTCTCCATAGGAGTTTGGGCGAATTTCTCCATTTCGCTTTCAATCTGGTCTTTTTCTTTACCCTCGTATTTCTTAAACTCTCGGGCGTACTCAAGGACCCCTTTATACATCACTTCTTCGCTCTTTATGTACATCGGAGCACACATCGTAACAATACCCTTCACAGGTACAGTGTAACCTAATTTAAGCGAAAATACGCCTCCTAATGAAAGACCTGCAACGGCAATTTCATCATACCCCAGACTCTTCAAATGATCATACCCGCGCATAACATCCTTCCACCAATCCGCAGGTCCTGTTTTCACAAGCTCCTCAGGCGGCACTCCATGACCTTTATAATGAGGTGCATGTGAGGTATACCCATTTTTCTCTAAAAAGCGGCCAAGCATACGCACATCTGAAGAATTACCAGTAAATCCATGCAGCAACAGAACAGCCCGCTTTCCTCCTTCAAATGTAAATGGCTTCGGCAAATTCAATTTCATCTATAATCCACTCCTGTATAGTCAAATCAATACTACTATTTTAGTAAAGAACAGCCCGAAACGCCATTCATCTGATTTAACCCCTTCACCAGCCTTTTTTCATCCTTATTATATAGTTCTAAAAAACCCACTTACTTATACAGATAACCTTTACTTTCAAAACAAAATTTGGTTCTATGCAAATTCCGAAGATCATTTTAAGTTTATTCGCAAGTTGATGAAGTGGAAGGGGCTGACTCCTGCGGGATGTAGCGGGTGCTTGAGATCCACTTGCGCTAGCAAGTTAGCTCAAGCACCCGCCCCGCGGAAAGCATGCCCCTGCAGCGGAAATCAACCCCTATTTAGAGTACATTCCTCTACCACAACCAAAGCAGAAGTGGTGTTAGAATACGAGACCCTTTAACATGCAAATTCCAAAGATCATTAAAGTTTACCTGCAAGTTGATTGCAGCGGAAGGGGCTGATCCCGCGGGATGAAGCGGGAGCTTGAGATCCACTTGCAGCAGCAAGTTAGCTCAAGCCCCGCCCCGCGGAAAGCATGCCCCTGCAGCGGAAATCAACCCACATTTAGAGCAAGAAATCATTTAACCCAAAAATTTTTAATAAAAACAAAAAAGCCTGACCAAATAATTTGATCAGGACGCAAATTTATTATTGAACTACATAAGCTACTGAAATCGTCAAAACGAAAAATAACACAGCTAGCACAATTGTAATACGGTTCAATACTAAGTCAATTCCACGCGCTTTTTGTTTACCAAACAACTGCTCAGCACCGCCTGAGATCGCACCTGATAGACCAGCACTTTTACCGGATTGCAATAATACAACAACAATCAACGAAATACATGTAATAACCAACAACACTGTTAATAAAGTTTCCATGAGTCCCACCTCCTGCAACGAACATCACAATGAATCAATTTTATCACAGCGCTTCCCTGTACACAATAGGAGAAGAATAACCTTTATCCCCATCTAACATAATAAGACAACATCCACGATTGTAAATCCGTACTAATAGGACTAAACTATAATCAGTAAATGATCGACACTTCTGTCGGAAGAGGTGAGCGCAATGAATCAGGCTATTCTCGTTGACAATGTAATAAAAACGTTTAATGGAAATGTAGAGGCAGTCAAAGGCATTATAGCAAGTTAGCGAAAGGCCCCGCCCCGCGGAAAGCGTCCCCCTGAAGCGCAGTGAGCCGGGCTAAAGAGTTAGAGAATTTGTTTCTAGCTCTTTATTTATATTCACAAGCCCTGAACCCCCGAGGAAAACAAACGCTTTAAACAGAAATCACAGCCAATTTTCAAAAACTTATACTGAAATAACCATGCCCTGAATATACATATAAGTAACACATAAAGAATAGGGGCAAACTACTTATGAAGAAACTGGCAGTTGGCATCATCATGACAAGTATTCTGTTCTCCCATTTACCAGTGCTTAAAAAACTAGTCGAAGCATCTAAAAAGAAAAAACACACCTTTATTGATCCTGCCCAGCCGTTTAGCCCCTTAAGCGAAAAAGAATTAAAGACCATTCGAAATTCAAAGATCGATTATGCAATTGAGTTGACTCATGAACAGGCCCTTATAAGAGCAGCAGAAATTTCGGGCAAGTCAATTAAACAGCTTAAAAGAGAATGCAGGGCTCCTGATAAAATTGTCTCTCTGGCTACTTCATGCTCCTGGGTTGAGAAAAAGCTGACTCTCTCCGTCAACTCCTACAGCGTGCCATTAATCGTCATTGTTAAGCTGTGCAGAAATGGTTCCCTCGGCTGGATTAATACACTCCAAAAACCACTGCTTCTTGAGCTTTCAGCAAGGGACAAACTGTTTAGCGGTGTCATTGAAGTCGATCTTGTCGCAAATGGCTTTTGTTATCTTGTTAACGGTCATTTATATCTAAAAGAAAATGTCGTTGGAACGGGAGCATTAGAAGCTGCCTCCGCGTCTACAGCTGCTTATTCTGTGTCGGAGACTTCTGATTATATTGGTGAATGTTACACCGGCTCAAAATGGGTAAAGCTTTTATAATACAACATGAAAACACCGTATCCCCTGAGAAGGATACGGTGTTTTCTTGTGTTCTCAGTCAGCCGGAATGCGCTGAGAATCGGGATATTTTTTGCACTAATTAGCGCAGGTTATAGAACGTTTTCGCTCCAAGGTAACCGCCAGTTTCAGCCAGCTGGTCTTCGATGCGAAGAAGCTGATTGTATTTAGCAACGCGGTCTGTACGAGAAGGAGCACCAGTTTTGATTTGACCAGCATTTGTAGCTACAGCGATATCAGCAATGGTCGCATCTTCAGTTTCACCGGAACGGTGAGAGATAACTGCAGTGTAGCCAGCGCGTTTTGCCATTTCGATTGCATCAAATGTTTCAGTCAATGTGCCGATTTGGTTAACTTTGATCAGGATTGAGTTACCAATTCCCTGCTCAATTCCTTGTGCAAGCTTCGTTGTATTTGTAACGAACAAGTCGTCTCCAACAAGCTGAACGCGGTCGCCTAAGCGATCTGTTAGGAGCTTGAAGCCGTCCCAGTCGTTTTCGTCAAGACCATCTTCGATTGAAACGATTGGATACTTGTCAGCAAGTTCAGCGTACCAGTCAACCATTTCAGCTGATGTTTTAACAACGCCTTCACCAGAAAGGTGATAGTTGCCGTCTTCTTTGTTATAAATTTCAGAAGCAGCCACGTCCATTGCAAGAAGAACTTCTTCTCCTGGCTTGTAGCCGGCTTTTTGAATCGCTTCGATGATGGTTGAAAGTGCTTCTTCATTTGATCCAAGGTTTGGAGCAAATCCACCTTCATCACCTACAGCTGTGTTTAGGCCTTTTCCTTGAAGAACTGAACGAAGTGCGTGGAAGATTTCTGCTCCCATGCGAAGTGCTTCACGGAACGTTTCAGCTCCAACAGGCATAACCATGAATTCCTGAATATCAACATTGTTATCCGCGTGCTCGCCGCCATTAACGATATTCATCATCGGTACTGGAAGCTGTTTCGCATTGAAGCCTCCAAGGTACTGATAAAGTGGAAGATCAAGGTAGTCAGCAGCAGCATGTGCAACTGCCATAGAAACGCCAAGAATTGCGTTAGCGCCTAGTTTACCTTTGTTTTCAGTGCCGTCAAGTGCGATCATTGCCTGGTCAATTGAAACCTGATCAAGAACAGAGAAGCTGTCGATCAATTCAGGAGCAATAACATTATTTACGTTTTCTACTGCTTTAAGAACACCTTTACCAAGGTAACGTCCTTTGTCTCCATCGCGAAGCTCAACTGCTTCGTGCTCTCCAGTTGAAGCGCCTGATGGAACTAGTGCACGGCCAAATGCACCGCTTTCTGTATAAACTTCTACTTCGATTGTTGGGTTGCCGCGTGAATCAAGAATTTCGCGGGCATATACATCAGTAATAAATGGCATGTAAAACTCTCCTTTATATGAGTTATTTTTTAATTAATGATTCGCCTATCATTTCTTCAGGCTGTTCTACTTTCAATAGATCAAGTAAGGTTGGTGCAAGGTCACCCAGAATTCCGCCATCGCGAAGTTCAGCACCCTGTTTTGTTACGATCACCGGCACGGGATTTGTCGTGTGAGCCGTCATAGGGGTTCCTTCAAGCGTTCTGACTTCATCTGAGTTTCCATGATCGGCAGTTATAATTGCATAGCCGCCTTTATCATGGATCAAATCAACGATTTTGCCAAGGCATTCATCAACTGCTTCGATTGCCTTAATCGTTGGTTCAAGCTTGCCGCTGTGGCCGACCATGTCCGGATTCGCAAAGTTTAACAGGATCGCGTCAAAACGATCATTTGTAATCTCATCAAGCAACGCATCCGTCACTTCATAAGCGCTCATCTCAGGCTTCAGGTCATAGGTTGCCACTTTAGGTGAATCAATCAGGATTCTTTCTTCACCAGGGAATTTTTCCTCACGTCCGCCGCTCATAAAGAACGTAACATGTGGATATTTTTCTGTTTCTGCAATGCGCAGCTGAGTCAGCCCATTAGCAGATAACACTTCCCCTACAGTATTCTTCAAGTCTTCTTTTTTAAATGCTACATCAGCCTGAACCCTTTCACTGTAATGCGTAAAGGTCACAAATTGAAGATCAATCGGCTTGTAGCGGCCTAAATCAAAGTCGTCAAACCCAGGGTCTGATAAAGCGGCTGAGAGCTGGATGGCGCGGTCTGGTCTGAAGTTAAAGAAAATAACAGAGTCATTATCCTGGATACGGCCAACCGGTTCTCCATCCTTTTCAATGACAAAAGGCTCTACAAATTCATCGTGAACTTCTTTTTCATAGGAAGCTTCAACACCTTCTATAGCAGAGGCGTGGGCCGGACCAACACCATCTACCATTACACGGTATGCTTTTTCAACACGCTCCCAGCGATTATCTCGATCCATCGCATAATAGCGGCCTGAGATGGAAGCAAATTCTCCCACACCAAGCTCATCCATTTGAGCCTCTGTGTTTTTAATGAACTTCAATGCCGTTGTAGGACCAACGTCGCGTCCGTCTAGGAAGCCATGAACAAATACCTTCGTCAGTCCATGCTCCTTAGCTAATTTCAACAAGGCAAAGAGGTGGTTATAATGGCTGTGAACACCGCCATCAGAAAGCAGCCCCATAATATGGAGGGGTTTGTTGTGACGCTTAGCATTTTCAACCGCTAAAAGAAATTCAGGGATAGAGAAAAAATCCTTGTCGCGGATGGAAATATTAATACGGGTTAAATTCTGATACACAGGACGCCCCGCCCCAATGTTCAAATGCCCAACCTCAGAGTTGCCCATTTGACCTTCCGGAAGGCCCACTGCTTCACCGCTTGCGATCAGTGTGCTGTGGGGAAAGTTTGCCCAGTAACGGTCAAAATTCGGTTTGCTGGCTTGCGCAACAGCATTTCCTTCTACTTCATCCCGAAGAGCGAACCCATCAAGAATAATTAAGGCAACAGGTGCTTTAGTCATTTGCACCAGCCTCCAGTAATTGGAGGAAAGACTCCGCTTCTAAGCTTGCACCACCAACAAGTGCTCCGTCAATATCACTTTGGCCCATATATTCTTTAATGTTTGCAGGCTTCACACTACCGCCGTACTGAACGCGCACTGCATCAGCGATTTCCTGTGAAAATTGCTCTGCAACTACTGAGCGCACATGTGCACAAACTTCATTTGCATCCTGTGCTGTAGAAGATTTTCCGGTCCCAATTGCCCAGATCGGCTCATAAGCAATAACCGTCTGTTTTACCTGGTCATCAGATAAGCCCTCTAAAGCTGCTTTAACCTGACCGCCGACAAAATCTTTTGTTTCGTTGTTTTCACGCTGCTCTAATGTCTCTCCAACACAAACGATCGGTACAAGGCCGTGTGCAAATGCTGCCTTCGTTTTTTTGTTTACAGACTCATCTGTTTCATTGAAAAGCTCACGGCGTTCTGAGTGGCCAAGAATGACATACTGAACACCAAGATCCTTAAGTGCCGCCGGGCTTGTTTCACCGGTGAAAGCACCGCTCTCTTCAAAGTACATATTCTGCGCCCCGATTGCTACAGGTGAATCTGAAGTAAGATTCACAAGGCTTTCTAAAAATAATGACGGGGAGCAAATAACAGACTCCACTTTATCATTAGAAGGGACCTTCGATGCAACCTCTTCTGTAAAAGATCGTGCTTCTGAAGCTGTTTTGTTCATTTTCCAGTTTCCAGCAATAATTGGTTTACGCATACTCAACGTCCTTTCTTAGTTAGTACAATATTTATGGTTATCGTAAAGGATAACCTTTACGGATCCAACTTGTTATGACTACTCTTTATCGTTTAGAGCGACAACGCCTGGAAGTTCCTTGCCTTCCATAAACTCAAGAGAAGCACCGCCACCTGTTGAGATGTGACTCATTTGATCTGCAAGGCCGAATTTTTCAACCGCAGCAGCTGAGTCTCCTCCTCCGATGACAGAGTATGTATCCTCTGCATCTGCCAGGGCTTGTCCTACTGCTTTTGTTCCGTTTGCGAATGTTTCAAGCTCAAATACACCCATAGGTCCGTTCCAAATAACAAGCTTGGAGTCTTTAATTACATCGCTGTAAAGCTCGCGTGTTTTTGGTCCGATATCCAGTGCTTCCCAATCAGAAGGAATTGAATCGATTCCTACTTCCTTGGTATTTGCACTGTCAGAAAAATCATCCGCAACAATAACATCTACAGGCATGTAGAATTTTACGCCCTTGTCTTCTGCTTTTTTAATAAACTGATTAGCTAAATCAATTTTGTCTTCTTCCAATAATGATTTACCAACCTCATAGCCCTGCGCTTTTAAGAATGTGTAAGCAAGTCCGCCGCCAATAATCAGATTATCGACATTGTCCAAAAGATTATCGATTACACCGATTTTATCTTTTACCTTTGCTCCGCCGATAATAGCTGTAAATGGACGCTCAGGATTTGAAAGAGCTTTGCCAAGTACATCAAGTTCTTTTTCCATCAATAAGCCCGATACAGCCGGTAAGTACTGAGCAATTCCTGCAGTCGAAGCATGTGCGCGGTGAGCTGCGCCAAAAGCATCATTCACATACACATCAGCAAGTGCTGCAAATTCCTTCGCTAATTCCGGGTCATTTTTCTCTTCACCCGGGTAGAATCTGACGTTTTCAAGTACCAAAACGTCTCCATCCTCAAGCTCAGCTACAGCGTTTTGTGCTTTTTCTCCATACGCCTCGTCCACTTTTTTAACGTCTTTTCCTAAAAGATCGCCTAAATGCTCAGCGACAGGTGTAAGACGAAGCTCTTCCACTACTTCTCCTTTAGGGCGGCCAAGGTGGCTGGCTAAAATAACTTTTGCTCCAGCATCTGTCAGATGTTGAATCGTCGGAAGTGCTGCGCGGATACGTGTATCATCCGCAACATTTCCATCCTTCATTGGAACGTTAAAGTCTACACGGCAAAAAACGCGTTTCCCTTTAAGATCAATTTCTCTCATGCTCTGTTTGTTCATTGCAAAAGGCCTCCTTATGGTGGGTTGAGGGGTACTTTGAAAAAAGGGAGGGGGATCACTCCCCACTCCCCGTAATCCCCTCTTATTATAGAGGATTGAGTGGTTAAAACCAAACAATCTCCTCTAAATCAGGGCTGTATTTTATAGTCCTTTTTCAGCCATGAAAGCAGCTAAGTCAACACAACGGTTTGAGTAGCCAGTTTCATTGTCATACCAAGAAAGTACTTTTACCATGTTTCCTTCAAGAACCATTGTAGAAAGACCATCAACGATTGAAGAAGAAGTGTTGCCGTTGTAGTCAGTAGATACAAGCGGCTCGTCGCTGTACTGAAGAATTCCTTTAAGATCGCCTTCAGCAGCTTCTTTAAGTGCTTCATTTACTTGATCAGCAGTTACGTCCTGATCGAATTCAGCTACAAGGTCAACAAGTGATACGTTTGGTGTTGGTACACGCATAGCCATACCGTTTAATTTACCTTCAAGCTCTGGAAGTACAAGAGAAACAGCTTTAGCAGCACCAGTTGATGTTGGAATGATGTTTTCTGCAGCTGCACGCGCACGACGATAGTCTTTGTGCGGAAGGTCAAGAATTTGCTGGTCATTTGTGTATGAGTGAACAGTTGTCATCATACCGCGTTTAATGCCGAACTTGTCGTTAAGCACTTTTGCAAATGGAGCCAGGCAGTTAGTCGTACAAGATGCATTCGAGATAACGTGGTGGTTATCAGCATCGTATTTATCTTCGTTAACACCCATTACAAGTGTAAGATCTTCATCAGAAGCTGGTGCAGAGATAATAACTTTTTTCGCTCCGCCTTCAAGGTGCTTCGCAGCGTCAGCGCGCTTAGTGAAACGGCCAGTTGATTCGATTACTACCTGTACGCCAAGGTCGCCCCATGGAAGCTGTGCAGGATCGCGTTCAGCAAGAACTTTAATTTTTTCACCGTTTACAACTAGATCGTCTCCGTCTACTGTAACTTCAGCGTCAAGAGTTCCGTGAACAGTATCATACTTAAGAAGATGTGCAAGCATATTTGCATCTGTTAAATCATTAACAGCTACAACTTCCACCTCCGGGTTATTTAAAGCAGCACGATATACGTTACGACCAATACGTCCAAATCCGTTAATACCAATTTTAACTGTCATGAATAAGTTCCTCCTTAATAATGTTGGGGATGAATTTTATCTATTTTAAAAGGGATGTCCCTTTCAAAAGCTCTTTTGCTGCACCTTCATCTGTAATCAATGTTGAAGATGAATGCGGTGCACCTTTAAAATATGATTGGATGGCATTTGCCTTGGATGGTCCTCCCGCAACAGCAAAAACGTTGGGGATCGAAGCCAGATCCTTTAACTGAAGACCAATTGTCTTCACTTTATGAACAATTTTGCCATGCACATCGAAATAATAGCCGAAAGCTTCTCCCACTGCTTCCCCTTCTAAAATCGTCTGAAGGTCTTCTTCACTTGTATTTCGGCGCTTTGCCATTGTGGCAGCGTCGCCAATGCCGTGAAGAACGATTGATGCAGAAGTGATTAACCCCATAACTTCATTAATCGATGGCTCTTTCATAATGGACTCATACATTTCCCTGCTTACCTGATCAGGAACGTATAAGACACGGTGTCTGGCTCCTGATTTCTGAGCCATTGTGGCACAAATAACATTTGCCTGGTTTTGAATTTCTTCCCCGATACCGCCTCTTGCCGGTACAAATAACATATCAGGCGAAGCAAAATCCGGTGTAAGCATTCCAGCAACGGCTGACATTGTCGTACCGCCTGTTACAGCGATAATGGTACGGTCACTCACACATGCTTTCATGCTTTTAACAGCAGCACGTCCAAGCTCCTCTTTCACCCACGGAGAATCGTCACTGTTGCCAGGTACGATTAAAACCTTTTTAACACCAAGCTTATCTCTTACCGCTTCCTCCATTACGTTTATACCCGCTATTTCATTCATCAAGCGTTCAAGCGGCAATAAGATATCAAGCCCTTCTTCTGTCAGGCTCATCCCGGATGAATGAATTCGAAGCAGATCCTGTGATTTGAGAAATTCGACTTCACTCCGCAATACCCGCTCGGTCATACCGAGAGACTGAGCCAGGCTCCTTCTCCCTACAGGCTGCAGAAATCGAACAGATCGCAAAATGTGATATCTACGTTGTAACTCATCCAGCAGGTCCGGCACCAATCGCTTTTGGATGTCAATAAACCCTGGCATAAAAAAGCTCCTTTTATAAGTTGGTGGTTATTTTTTTACTATTCCCCATTAATAAGTAAATTAACAGGCTGGACTAAAATTGTCCCCGCAAGACAAAAAATGTCCCATTCGGAGTAAAAAAAAGATCCCTGCTACAAGGTTCATCATAACAGGGATTTTTAAAGGTTTCAAGCGATAAAGTTAAGTGATTTTCTGCAAACGTTTACTAAGCGTTACATAATCCACTTTTCCATATTGCACCACTTCTCCGTCCACTTTTACCACAGGGATCAGTAAGCCGTATTCTTCAGTCCAGTCATCCCGTTCTTCTATATTATGCTCGATAAGTGTAAATGGTACTTCCTCCTGTACGAGTGAAAGCATTAGCTTTGCTTCATCACATAGTCCACAGTTAGGGCGGGTGTAGAATTCTACCTTCAATTGGAACGCTCCTTTAATTTAGTGTATTTCATCTAAATGGGGGTTGATTTCCGCTGCGGGCGGAGGCTTTCCGGAGGGCGGGAGCTGAGCTAACTTGCTAGCGAAAGTGGATCTCAGCCTTCCCGCTTATTCCTCCCGGAGTCCCCGCCCTCCACTGCAATCAACTCGTAAGTAAAATTATTATGTTCTTCTAAATTTTAGTGTTAAGAATAGCGCTGTTATTTAGAATAAAAATTTTTCTTCAAAACCTGGGCTGATTTCCGCTGCAATCAACTCGTAGTACTTTATGATGTTCTTTGAAATTTTAATGCTGGCGAAAAGATCTCGAAAAAGATTTTTGGTAATAGTAAAGTAATTTTATTGATCAAAGTAATTGGAAAGCTCTACAATCATGGCGCCCATCCGCTCGTGCTCGGGGATTACATATTCATTAATGCCTTCTTCGCGCAGGGCTTCGGCTGTTACTTTCCCTACTGCTACAGGAACAGCGGAACTTTTTAAGGCGTATGAAATTTGATCGGAAATCCCTTTCTCCCTTGCATATGCAAAAAGAGAGTGTACCTGTACTTTCGTTGTAAAGCAGACTGCATCCACTTTTCCATCTAAAAGTTCCTGGCAGAGGAGGTCAATGGTTTCCTGCTCGGGCGGGATATGCTGATACGGCAGAATGGTTTCAACTGCAGCTCCCCTGCTTTTTAGAAAATCCATCAGCGCTGGTGCGGATTCCCCATGGAGCTGAACGATGATGTGCTTGCCTGATAAATCGATACCCTCCAATCCCCTAATGAGGCCCTGGGTGGTGCCGTCTTCGTCAACTGCCACTGGCTTAATTCCGGTACGTCTTAATGCATTCAGCGTTTTATAACCCCTTGATGCAACCGGCGTGTGCTTTATTCTATGTAAAAATGCTTCTTCAAAACCAAGCTCCTTTGATAATCTTAGGAGGGTTTCAAATCCAATGCCTGTTGTGAAAATCAGCAGATCGGCTCCTTCGTATACGAGTTTTCTTAAAGAAGGCTCTACTTCTTTTTCTGCTAAAAATACGGTTCCCTGGAGAGGACGGCTGATCGGAATGCCTCCCTGCTTTTCGATCAAGGTGCTTATTTCTTCTATCTTACGTCCGCCGCCGATGACGACTTTTCTTCCGTGCAGTCCTTTTGGCATTTGGATCCCCCGTTTCTGATGGTTTCAGAATTTTGATATATACTAGTGTATCATTAGGCTGTGAATCAATCACAGGAATAAGATTAAGGCTATATACAGATGAGGGTAATAGTAAATTTGTGTTAGGAAGTGTTTCTTTTATACGAGGGTTGATTTCCGTTGCGGGCGGAGGCTTTCCGGAGGGCGGGAGTTGAGCTAACTTGCTAACGCAAGTGGATCTCAGCCTTCCCGCTTAATCCTCCCGGAGTTCCCGCCCTCCACTACAGTCAACTTTACAAAAGCTAAATGTGATTATCTTGAGATTATAAAGTTATCATTTTAAAGAAAAAACAGCTGTCATCAATGAACACTGGCTAGCGCTCATTGATGACAGCTGTTTAATTTTGTGCGTACATAATGGTATATACGCCCTCGAAGGGAGTTTGATTAGACCGATCAATGCTTGATATAATTGTATTTCCATTTACAAAAGTGTAGAAAATCTGTAGAATTTATTCATTTTGTAGAGTTATGTATGCATGGAGAATCTTTCTAAAATCACCAGTCATGAGTCTGCCTGTAACTTTTAGTTTTGAAAAATCACCGGTTATTGGCAAGACTTCGTCCAAGTCTGCATAAGACTTTTTGGACAAACCGGCTCTTCCCCACTCTTTTATTTCAATCCTGTTTTTGAAGTCTTCAGTTGGTCCTGATCCCGTAATTTTGACTGCCAAGAGCACCATAATATTTTTATCAACACTCAGAACGAGAGCGGGCCTGTTTTTACCAGCCCGCCCGTAATTATCTATACGTCCCCCACCATACTCCATATAGGTATCAATAATAGCTCCTGCATGAAGTGGTCTATTCACGGAGCCAATCCTCAGCAAGCTTTGCTTGTGTTGGATCAGAATGATCTATTTTTATCCTGCCAGATTCATCAATATTTAGCGGCTTAATATTCTTCTTTTTAAGTAACGCATCAATGTCGATCTTGGAAGAAAGGTCCATGTTGTAGCGTTCTTTATCCAACCTGCTACGAGCTGCATGTGAATTTGTAACAGCTGTTTCCGTAGGTCTTTTTTTAGTGACTCCCAACATTTTTCGTTTCCTCCTTTTCTTTCCCAAATAACACACCACCTATAAGTAAGATAATGTGATATTATACGCTCGGGAGTGTTGTTTTATGCACTTTAGTACAGATAATCGTATAACAATTACTAATTGTTGTCAATTCTCAATAAAAGCCCCTATAGTATGTAATTAAGGGTAATTCAAATTTTTCATTGGCAATAGAAAGAGCTAATACCAATTAAATGAAATATTGCTGTCTAATTTACCCACTGCTATGGTAAAATCTTATCATTACATGTCGACTAAGGTTTTACTATGGATAGGGTGTGAGAACAAAATTGAATTTAGTAGACATTCCAACTCAGAATGCTCAGAAACTTGAAAAATTTTTTACTAATGGAAAAACAAAACCGGCATTAATGAAAACTGATGAAGGATTTTATGTTGTAAAGTTTTCTCAAAATGCAGATGGCATAAAAGTTTTAATTAACGAAATAATTTGTTATCAAATTGCTGTTATGATGGGAGTACCTATTCCACAAGCTGCTTTAATTAACGTTGAACAAGAAGTAATAGATGCCGACGAAAGGCTGCAAGAAATGGAAGTGAAGCCAGGGATTCATTTTGGAAGTCATTTTTTAAAAAAGGCCCAGCCTTCAATTCAACAGCCATATCTAAATTTAGCTAAAAACACTGAGGACATCCCCTCAATAATTTTGTTCGACCAAATCATTTACAATAATGACAGGACAGAAAACAAAGGAAATATACTATTCGACTTGAAGGAAAGAGAAATTGTTGCCATAGATCACAGTCATCCCTTTAAGATTGGTGCTCTTTGGAATGAAACTCATTTGAGACAAATACAAGATGAAGAATTCTGTCTAGTAAGAGATTTTCATGGACATAATTATCGCGTTTTATTAAAATATGTTAATGGTCACAATCCGTTTAATACAGCATTACAAAGATTGAGCAACATTGATAAGACAAAAATTGAGGAATGCTTTGATATAATTCCTGAAGGTTGGGAATTGAGTACTGCTGAGAAAAATGCATTAATTGAATTTATTTGGCATAGAATAGAGAATGTCGAGTCATTGTTGGTATTACTTCATGAGCAATGTCCACATTGGAAAGGAGGAATCTCTTTTGGAGCCTAAAATCATGCACTATGCTGTTTGCCGATACGTCCCGGATATCTTACGTGATGAATTTGTTAATATTGGAATAGTGGTTCATATTCCTAAGGATAAGTATTTAAAATTCTTTCGGACAAAAAACTTAAGTAGAATTAAACATTTCGATGATGAAATTGAAAGTGATCTTATAAAAGCTATGCTTGAATCACTTGAAATTCAATTTAGCTCAAAGGAGATCCTATCCCAAAACAGAACTGGTTTAAGTAGTAGTGACTTCTTACAATCAGAAACTGTTTTCTTTGTGAATCAATTGCAATTTAGTGAGATACGATCTCTTCATACCGAATCTTTGGAGAGCGATATAAATGATTTATTCGATATGTATTTATATTATGATAAAAAGAAATCAGAAAGGATCGATTCTGCCAGGGTAAAGACATTGGTTTCAAAAATGTTTACTCAAAAAGAGCTAAACAAAGTAGTAAATCGAAACCCATCGATACAGAATAAATTTAATCAAACACCTTTTGACTTCTCAGTTCAGCTAGGCGAAAGAGATCTTTTTATAAAAGCATTAAGCTTTGACTATCGTCAAGAGAACAGATTGTACACTGAGATAAAATCCTTCCTTTTTGATTTACAACATTTTCAAGATAGGGATGTAAATAATATAAAAGTTGTCATAAATAATACTGAAATGGATAGTGAATTTGAGATTAAAGCTTTTAATATAATGAAGGAATATACAGACGTACTTACATTAGAAGAATTTGATAATTTTATCAGCAATAACTCGAAACAAGATAACTACCAATACTCTATATACGATTATATAAGTTAAAATACTAAAACCCTTCAATTTTTATGCTTGAAGGGTTTTAGTATTTGTTCAACTTGGTATAAAAGAGGTTACTACAGTAATTAAGACAAATACCTTCGCTCTTGGAATGGTAAATTGCTCAAAAAAAGGAATTTTAATTAACCTCTTAAATGTGTTGTTTTATAAATTTGTCCATACGACAACTATTACTCGAAGTAACAATACCGGAAAGGGTGAAGCGAAAAGAGTCGTTATTCTTTATTATCGACGATCTTTTTCAATTTAATATATTCAGTAAGCAGTATTTCTAAGTCCGTACGCAAAACGGATGTATGGCGGTTAATTGGGTTTGTATTGTCAAATCCGCTTTCACCAAAATACTCAACGTCCTCTTTTAGACGAGCCAAGACTTCTTCTGTCATTTCTTTATTCATTTAGAATACCCCCTTCTGCTATAATCTATCCGTCGACTTAACTTTATCACATACATAGAGATGAGGATTTTCAGATGCTGACCAAACTTTATTACGATGCGAAAGATGTTCAAGCTATACTTGGATGCGGAACAGTACGAACCGCTTATGCCAGGATACAACGCTTAAACAAGGAACTAGAAGCACAGGGATACTGGACAGAAAGCGGGAAAGTGCCGATTTCATTTTTCCATGAGAAATACCCTTATTTAGAAACGGACATAGCCAAGCTGCTTCAGGCCAACCAGGAAAAAATCCAACAAAACGAGACCTCTACTAACAGTCAGTAGAGGTTTTTTGATTACTTAGATCCTGCAATCCATCAGCAAGGGAAGCATTTGTGGGTGATAAAAAATACTGCCTTCATGATCAGCCAACCAGACATGAAGATACTCATCACAGCCAGGTAAAAATCAAATCCTTTTTCATTTTACTGACACCTCTCCGTTTTATAGCATACCAACCTCCCTTCGCTGTCAATCTCTCTGTATTTGATCTATATAAAACAAAAATCACCCCGTTTGGAGTGCTTATACGAACCTTCTTTGTCCATAAAAAAAGCAACCCCTCACACTGGGATGCTTGTAGAAATTAACTTGATAAGTATTTAGCTGCAACTATAGCTTCAAAATCATTTAGTTTATGTGATTTAATAACATAACCTAAATTCATCATCACCTTCGTTCTTGCTATAGGAACATTTCTGGTAGGGATATTTTGAACAGTGATCTCTCCTTCGGCTGTGGTTAATGGCCCCGCGTATAGAATACCCAATAACTTAAATCTTGGAGCACCTATAATAATGTTTCCTGATCTGTCGTTGTATCCATTTTCGTCTATCAAAAATACAGGCGAACCACTAGAACCAGGGAAACAAGCTGCGTCAATTACGAATTCTTCCTTACCATTATAATTCCGGTTTAAGTGAGTAGCGGTAATTCCTCTTCTTATGATTGGCAAATTATTTATTTGATCCCATAATCCGTTTGGATAACCAATCATAGTGATATCTTCTATTCCGTCGAACAATTCGTTTTCGATTGGTATATATTGCGAGCCTAAATTCCTTATGAAAGGAGTCCTACCCTCATGAGACATCTTCCCAACTAGATCAATCATTGATACTAAACATAAATCTATGTCAGGGTCTGGATGCATTACCAAATCTCTTTCAAAATTACTCGTCTCCCAGATAAAATGTTCCTTGAATAGAGGATTCAAATCTTCATCAGCACAGGTTATCCTGGTTCTAAATGAAACCGCTCCTTCCACTACATGCTTATTAGTTACTATAAACGCCAACAACACTTCCCCGAAATAATAGTAATAAATAAATCCAGTTCCTGTACTAATTGATCCGTTTCCAAGTACACATTCGATTCTTACCGTAGAGTGCATCAATTGTTCAGACAATGTTAATTGTTTTCTTGTCATAATTACTCCCCCTCTGCACAACCAATATTCGACAGGGAAGGTGGAATTTCCTTTTTAATTTCTACCCCACTATATATTCCTACTGGCTAAATCGCATTACTCCGATAATCCGTATAAAAATCTTTAAAATTCTATTCTGTAGTAATGTGGCAAGATTACCTGCGTCTTTGGTGAAAATAGTTCTCTAAGGCCTCCAGATCCCTTAAGTAGACTTTTTTGGTTACATAGATCCTGCAATATCAACAAGCAAATCCATCAGTAAAGGAAGCATTTGTATTAACACGTACCCCATGCCCGCTTTCTGGATCATCGCTAACCCTCTTTCACTATTCCCGATCATCATGAATAAACCACCACCGAGCATCATGGTTAATCCCACTGGGTAGCTTAAGGCTTGCACAAGCTGGATTACGGGGTCAAACGCTCTTACAACCTTCTCTGCCACCATCCCATCAACCGCATTTGCCGATGCTGCAGTGGGATCAAAGAGAGCGGTTAGGAAAACTGAGCCGACAATCAAGGCGGTGGCCAACTGCCTTTGCTTCTTGTTTTCTGTAACCGGCTGCCTCTTGCTATTCATAAATTCTTTAAAAGACATAGACGTTATCTTCTCTTTTTTAAACATATCTGGTGCCCCCTTTTTATAAAAGATCTTTAGCAAGATAAATCCGTACCTGCAGCCCTTCACACAAACGAATTAACTCCTTTTTTCTATATTCAGTGGTTGTCACCCAAACCAATACAGGGGTTTTCTTGAATACATTTAACTCAATCAGCTGACGATATTTCGCAACCTTATCACGATTGGATTTCATCTTTTGAAGGTGGTCTATTTCAATGAGGTAGTAGTTTGAGGTTGTTTCATAAAGTGCGTCTGCAACGACAGAAACCTTAGAGGGGATAGACAGCCGTACTTCATTGCGCCAGTTATGAGGGCAGTTAAAGAGGATATAGAGTGCATTTCTCATTAAGTAATGCTCGACCTGGAGCGTTTTACGTGTAACTCTGTCACAGTCCACACGGTCCCTTCCTTCCTTGCTTAGGTAATAGACGTTTTCATTAACTCGAAATGAATGGAGATAGTCACTCATCTCTTTTAAGATCCGATTAGCATTCCGTACACTTCCTAATCGATGCAGCTGCTGAAGCTGTGACCGGCTAAGAAAGTGTAGTTTCTTCAATGATAAGAGTATGTTCTCTTCTCGCTGTAACCTGCTTACCGTCATTTTTTAACCCTCCATCCGGTTTAATTAACCCTTCGATTACTGTCCAGTCGAGTATAGGAGTTTGAATGACCTGGATCCGATCTGTTTTATAGATAGCCCGACCTTTAATAAGCGGGAGCTTCTCTGCTCCTTCTTCATCCAATACTGCACGGCTGGCCACACCTGTACCCAATCGAAAGCAGATACGCGCAGAACAATTTTGGCGCACCTGAGAGCTGATTGTCTCATTTGTAGGGTATTGGGTAGCATACACCAAGCGAAAGCCAACAGCCCGGCCCCTACGAGCAATATCCTTAATGATCGCCTGGCATTCCTTATGGTCAGATAAATCAGCAGCTTCATCGATGATGACAAAGAAACGATCCTTGATCTTTGCCTCCTGGACATCTTCATGTTGATTTTTTAGTAAGTGGTTCATCCGTTCTTCCATTAAACCTTGAGCAGATTCAAGCATTTCAAATGCTTCTTCTGGTGTCTTTGCAACCCCTTTAGTTTGCTCCAAGGAAATATAACGGTTAAAGGTAAGTCCTCCTTTTAAATCCATAAGAAAAAGCCTTGTGTGCTTTGGTTGCTTATGGACCAATGTCGTAATGATATTCTTAAGAAATACTGATTTTCCGTATCCAGTGGATCCAGCAACGATTAAATGGCTATGTTCCTCAAAATCATGGAGAACTATCTTATCACGCGTCCGTCCAGCAATGATATTCCAAGCAGGAAGCTGCTCTAATTCTGCCTGATCGGCTGTATATCGCTCTGGCAAGGTCGATTCAAACACTCTCACAATTAACAGCCCGTTGTAAGAGAGCTCTACTTCCTTCTTCACTGATTTATTTGCCAACAGAACCTTTACATCATCGAGAATTGACTTAGTTATTTTCAGCTTTCTAATCGCTTTTATGAACTGGTGTATATCAAAGGTTCCCGTACCATTAAGTCCGTCAGTGATATTGTCTATGCGCTTCTCGAAGTCACTGAACGATAGTCCTAATGGGATCCGGAAGGCATATTCCACCCCCCATTCCTTTTTAGTACTTCTCTGGAGGTGTGCAGTTTTGATGTGACCATTTTCTTTCACAGTTAATCCTGAATTAGTAAAAATCCTTGCTATCTTCTTCCCTTCATCCCCCATACCTCTAGACTTGAGTGTTTGATAGCCTACAAACCCCCCGACTGCAGCAGAAGATAAAATTTCAAAAATCATTAAGCAGCGCCACCCTTTCAATACGAAGTATAGTTCCTCCTTAAAGGACAATTTAAATTTATGTTGAATTGAATAAAGAGCCCATTTTTCTATGACTAATTGAAATTCCAGCCTGGAAATCCTTCTGGAAGGATGTTTGGCAACCTCTTTGGAACAATATACTGAGGGCCGCTTGTCCGTTATGATCAATTTATTAAAAAAGTTTTCGTCTTTTTGAAATAGTTTCTCAAAATTAATCGAAGGAGAGTTTATTATGACCACCTGGGAAGGTTTAGGGAAGAAAAGAAGTGAAGTGGGAAAATTTATTGATAGACAAGGCTATTCTCAAGAGGACTTAAGGCAAGCTACTGGTATAGGAAGAACGACGATAAGTAAACTCTGTAACGACCCAAACTATGTCCCTTCGCCGGCGGTTATGAAAAAGTTATTGGCCGCCTTGAGGGAAATTAAATCAGATATAAGAGCAGATGATTTTTTCGACTTTTAGTCAGTCAGTACACTCCCTTTTACTAAACAGAGAATGAGCTGCACCTTTAATAGAGGAGCAGCCCACTTATCATGCTAGTTAGTTTAAAACTTCTAATCGGATTCCGTTTTGCTCTAGGATCTGAGCAATGTCTTCACGGATCAACATACCTAACCTGTGATTTTCAAAAGCCTCTGGCGGGATTAAGAAAACTCCGCCGTTTCTGCTTCTTATCTGAAGAAAACCACTCTCCGTCAGAAAGTAAACTGCTAAGTTCTCGTACAATCCATGCTTTACCGCATTACTGTTTCCCCATTTAGATTTTCTGTTTCCTTTATTTCCAACAGCAAATCGATTGCCTTTCAGAAATTTTCCCGTTTGCTTATCTCTGTACATATTGTTACCACAGTTTCTGTTATTCAATGCTTATCGTCGCCCCCTTCCGATGCGTACCATGTTCTCATACCTTTCGTTCTCCTCTTTAACTGGTTTTGCTACAACTTTCCCGAGCTCCTTGCCGTCAACCATCAGGACTGTATCCGGCTGCTGGAGATCGAGCTCGTTGATATCAGCGCTGAATGAATGTTTAACCCCTTGCAAGTCTGCCCGCTTGATGTTCGTAGTGAGCGTCGCGTTTGCCTGCATCTCTGCCATCGCAAGTTTTGGCGCGAATGCCCTTGTCATATCTTGCGCTACTGCTGAAATAGCTTTAATGGCAACCTTCGCACGATCTGCAACACCTACAGCCAACCCTCTCGTTACGTACCTGCCAAGTGCAGCAAATACTCTCGAAGGTGAATGGATATCAAGTTTTTTCTTAACTGCTTTGATAAGCGATTGTGAAATCTTATTCGCTGAAGCTTCAAGGGCTTTCGCCTGGGATTCTAACCCTTTAACCATGCCCTGTGCTGCATCCACGCCCAGACCGTAAAACTGATTAGCTGTGCTATTCCCAAAGCTTGATGATGCCTTATTAATAGCCGCTTGCGTGTTATTGATTTCCTTAATGATATCCGTGGATGATTTAGCAAGCATTGCAGCCTGCGCCCCGCCCTTTTCAACTCCTGCGTCAACAATGTCACGCAAAGTCGTATTATTTAAACCGGCTTTTTGCAGCCTTGTTACATCTGCCTGAAACGCCTTAATAGCCGCTAATCTATTTTTAAGTTGCGTGGATAAATCAAGATCCGTTTTTGCGTCAATGTTGCTGACAGACGCAAAGCTCATTGCGCTTTCTTTTACTGATTTTGCAAAGTCATTGCGTACTTTCAACGCATCGTTTAGCTTTTCACCGGCTGCTTTAATTTTTGTTGCTAATGATTCCCGCTGTTTAGCAACGTTATTCAATACGGAAATTTGTTGGTTCGCATAACTTTGCACATTACGCAATGCCGCTTTTTGTTTTAACGTCGTTGTTTTGGCTTGAATAGCTTTCGTGATCTTGGATGCTAGAGAAGCACCGGCAGCTGTTACTTGCTTACTTGTCCCTGTTACCCCTTTTGCTAAACCTTGACCGACAAACTTCCCTATTTCCATCATGACACGGGAAGGAGACTTTATTTTGAGTAGATTCTTAGCCTTGTCAACGACGCCGCCGACAACCCCGGCAATGGATTCAATCGCCGCTGACCCCATGTTTTTTATTCCGCTAATTAAACCGCTGACTAAATCACTACCGGCTGAGATCATATCACTGACAAACCCTCGCACTTTACCAGGCATTTCACCGATCTTTTGACCAACAATCCGCACTGCTTCTGATAGTTTTTCACGTACTTTTGAAACAATGTTAGTAAAGAAAGTTCCAACCGATGAAAGCATTTCAGAAAGTTTTGAACGTGCCGCGCTTTTCGCTTCTTCCCATTTATTCGTTACGTAGTTTTTCGCCGCGGTCATCTTTGTCGAAACATTTGTACCTATTCGCGTAAAGAACGATATCACGGATGTCAACATACTGCTCAGTTTTGACTGTGCTGCGCTCTTCGCTTCCTGCCACTTATTTGAAACATAGTTTTTCGCAGCGGTCATTTTTGACGATACGTTCGAGACAATGGAAGCAAATTTTGTGATCACGGTCGAAAGGATTGCCTGTGCTCCTGCAATTGTTCCCGCCTTGATTTTGGACCACGTATCCTTAATCCATGTCCACACTTTATTCCAAGTGTTTTTCGTCCAGGTAGAAATTTTATCCCAGTTTGCAATGATTAAAATGGCAAGTGCGATTATAGCTGCTGTTACCCATCCGATCGGGCCGAGTGCGATAAACCACGCAGCGGCCATACGTGCTGCCTGAGCGAGTGCTTGTACTGCCATCCATGTCCAGCGTGCAACAAATATGGCTGCTGTTGCGATCATCTGTGCGACCGCTCGTGCCATTGCGGCTCCGGTTGTAAGGAGCCAAGCAGCGGCGAATCTTGCGGCATGTAACAGGGCTTGACCTGCCATTAACGCCCATCTTGCAATCATCTGTGCTGCAGCTACGATCATCAAAGCAACCGCTCTTGCCATTGCGGCTCCTGTTGTAAGTGTCCAAGCCGCTGCTACTCTTGCTGCATGAATAAGTGCTTGTGCACCCATTAAGACCCAACGCGCGATAAACTTCGCTGAGGTGATTATCATCTGAGAAGTGGTCAAATACATTGATTTGATCATCGAGCCCATACTCAGGAGAAACCTTGAACTCATCACTGTTGCAGCTGAACCTATAACCGTTGCAGCTTTAGCGATCATGGCGCCGGACCCAGCAAACAGAGTGCCAAACGCTATTACGTTCGGGATGATGGCGAGCAGCATACCTGCGAGCGTAATAACGACTGCAATGATCTTCCCAACCATCGGATGGCTTTCCATCATGGCATTGGTCCACTCAAGGAAACCGTTCACCATATCCAGCACTTTAGAGCCCATCGGTGCCAGAGCGATCCCTAAGTTCACAAGAAAATCAGTAATGTTTCCGATCAGCTGCCCTACTTTAGGGGCGTTCTCTTGAATGTAGGTGATAAACTTCTTAAACCCTTCATTCTGTGACAGATTAGCTGACCACTCTTTAAAGCGCTCCATCATATCCTCGAGACTTGTCATCATATCCGCTGAGGATGGAGCGAATGCAGCAAATATATTTATAATCCCTTGTATGGCATCACTGAAGATAGACCGTATTTTGGGCATATTTTCATTAACGTAATTGACAAATGACTCAAACTTCTTGCTCTCCGACAAGCCAGCTGCCCAATCGGCAAAACCCTGACCCATCTTTAAGAACCCGTCTGCCGTTGCTTGAGCCAGCGGCCCGAATGCCACCATCATGTTCAGTACGCCCTGGACAAACTCTCCCACGGCTTTTGTGACGGTTTCCATCATTGGTCCTGCTGATTTATTTAAGTAGTTGAAAAAGTCCTGTAGAGGTTTGGAGTCGATTGTCTTTTCCAAGCTGCTCATCAGGTTCATGGCAGCATCCATGACACCTGCAAACATTGGTTTTAAACGAACTAAAACCTTCTCAAGCAAGCCCAGTGTGCGCGTAAATATATCGATGGTCTCACTCTGATAGGCACCTGCAATGTCTGACCAGGTGGACTTTAAGTTGTCCATTGCTTTTAAAGCTTTGGCCTGTTCTTTATTAATGCTTGCCTGTACTTGTTCTATGTCTTTTAGAATCTTTAAACGCTGCTTTTCTGTGTCTGCTTGGGCAAGTTTTTCATTCAACTTTTTAAGCTCTTCTGATGCCCCGAAAACACCTTTTAGATTAGTGACGGCTATCGCCCCAAAACCTGCAGCTCCGATCCCTGCTGTGGCGAATGCTGATGCCAGGGCAAAGGTGGATCCGCCAACCGTGCCAAGCATGGCACCCAATGTCATGATATTTGAGGTCAGTGTAGCAATGACTGGTACGATTCCAGAAGATATGGCTATCCCAATTCCCTGGAAGGTGGCAGCGCTCACCTCCCCAAAGCTCCGCATGGTTGTGGCAATCTTACTCAACTTATTTTGGAAGTTTTCAATTCTCGCTTGGATTCTAACTGTAATCGGTCGTCGTTCCATCGCTTTCGCAACCGTCATGAGCTGTGCTGCTTTTCGCATGAACTCAGAAATATCTGCGCCTATCTCTTTATCCTCTTTATGGAGCATGGATTTAGACAAAGCCTCAACCTCAGCCAGCTTTGCACGGAACTTCTTTATATTCGCATCGATCGGCTTTGTCGCACCCATCGCTGTCTTTCGAACCTTTCGATCTATTTCACGCATCTTTCTTGTGAACTCTTTAATGTTTGCTCCAATTTTAGCGCTAAAATCTTGATTCATTGGAATAGACCTCCTTCCGTAAGTATGTTTTTAGTTTCCATTCTCATCGTCCCCTTTCGTTATTCCATTATTTTTTTAAACACTCTGCTTGAAAGCTTCAAATAATCTACAACTGAGTCTTTAGAGATTTGATGCATAGACGCGTTTTCTTCCATTGACGTACCTTTTAAATATTGATCCACAACACTTAAACATAAGACACTTAGAAAGGAACGGGCTATCTTTTCATTGACATCAGTCCATTTTCGGTAATGAAGATGCTTAATGTAAGATTCAATAGAACTTTTATCCGAAACGACTTTCTGAGCAGCTATGGCCAACCCATAATATTGAGCTAAACTTGATTCCCAGCCCACAGCACCACCCCCTTTCTCTGTTTTGTAGGCTTTTAATGAAAGTAATGGCCTTTTTTCTCATCCTCAGTAAAGATTTTTTCCCGTTGATAATTAGCTTTGGTACTATTTAGAGCATCGACTGCCTGGCTAAGACTAATATTGATATGAAAATTATCCTTTTCAATCTGCCCTCTGTTCTGCTCGTTTTCTTCTTCGCGCTTCACCTGGGCAGGATCCTTTAATGATTGCTTAACAGCAACATACTGCTCTCTTAACTTGCTCTCAAAAGTTACTTCACTATCAATCCCAACTCTGCTGAAGTTACCTCCTGAAACTGATTTATCAGTCGCCTGGTCCATCTGATTTTCAATTCTGGTTGTAAGCGCTCTGCCTGCTGCTAATATTTCATGGTAGCTATCCAGTAGGGCCCACTTCATATCTTCCTCCTTGTGATTACGCATTTCCTCGATCAATTTCAAAAAGGATACTTGGTTATCTGCTTCAACTGAAAGCTTAGATTGAATGATCTTAGCGTAATAGGATAGGAGTTGAACATTCTCAATGTCTAAACCTTTTTTCCGTTCCGGTTCTTTTGGCTTTGCAATACTTTTCAGCTGGTTTTCATTGCGCTCTAATTGCGCATTTGCCTGCTGCTGAATATTCTCTTTATACCGATCGATTTCGTTAATTATTAAGTCATACTCCCTTACAAGCCTTTCTTTTTTGTAATTCTTTTTAGCGTTACTTAGTTGATTTTTCCACTTATTTTGCATGTCTGTAGTATTGAAATTAATAGTCATTATCCATTCTCCTCTTGTCTCTTAATTTTTAATTGCCTTGAGCGGGACCCCAGCCACCCCACGCAAATGCTGCTTCATTTGCTTTCTTTTGGATCATGTTTTCATAGGTCTCTATTTCAGCCTCTGTTAAATACACAAACCTGCCTTTTAGGAAGTACTGCCGTTTCCCTTCATTGGGATCAGTTAGCTTTTTACCTTCTTTTTGTAGCCACAAGCTTTCTAGTTCGCGGTACTTCTTCAACTCTGCCTGATGAGCTTTCCTCTTACATTTCTCCCGTTCTTCAAGCATTTTTGAAAAAGGTTTAGCCAGCTTATCAAGCAGCATATCAATCTCACTATCTGAAAAATAAATCTCCTGCTGAAAGGCTTGTATGCTTTTGAACCGATCTTCATCATTCAAGTCAGCCAAAACGCTCTCCCAGCATTCCTGACGCCATTGTAAAGACTTAATCCGCCGATCGTATCCCTGCTTTTGATCTATAATCATTAGAGCCATGCTCTCGGTACGATTCCCCCGTGTTTGGAGGACTCCTTCTTCCTCATTGATGTAAGTTAAAGCAGGAGAAATATCTTCATAAAGAGCTTCAAAGTATAAATTTCTATTTTTAATAAGCCGTTCCGCCTCTGCAGGCGCGGCCGCAAAATACTTAACATCATAAAGGTTGATCTGCGGGGCGCTCTCACAAGGTTGTTGCATAGAATCACCTCAGTTCTATATGTTGCTGGAGCAGACCGGTCCTCCGTTCTGGTTACTCTGGAGAATCTGCTGGATAGTTTTTACACACCGTGTTCGTTTCGGAAGTTCTTAGTATTTCTTAGGGGGCTCTACATACAAATCACTCCTTCCAGGTCAGCACTTTTCCCCTCTTTTTCATGCAACGTTGTTGGTTTAGCGTTGCAACCTTTTTGGTTTAGCGTTGCAACCTTTTTTAAAGCTACAACCAATCGGAAGGGTTGCATTTACAGGGTTAAGTGCCTTTTTCTACTATGGTTAAGAACCTTTTAATGCTAGGGTTTGCTAGGTATCTCTTCTGCTTGAATACCATGAAAAACCATAATCAATTTTGCGAGCTGTTCCGTTTGGTATCTCAGCATTTCTCAGCAAAAACGGTACGAATATGCCATCATTCGCCATCATCTCTCAGCAGTAGCGTTACTAAACTCTGCGCCAAAGTTACCGCCAAAGTTGCGCCAAAAATTTAGGGGTTTTTCGAGGGTAAAATCCCGTCATATCAACGCAGCGCCAAAACCGCCAGAAAATCTCAACTCCATTTATAACTTTTAATAGTTTTAAAAACTTCTTAACTACTTAACCTTTAAAATCTTCTAAGGAGTTAAAAAAGATTGGCGGTTTTGGCGGAACCGTTGCCGCAGTAAGACTGATGCCGTTTTAACTTTGGCGCAACTTTGGCGGAAAGCCTTAATCTTTGGCGGAAACTTTGGCGGAACTGCCTCATCCTTATAAGAAAGAGACAATTTCCACCCCTTTGTAAGATCGCTCACTCTGTTTATCAAGTCTCACTTCCATCACAGCTGCTTGCGCCTCAAACCGATGGTAGAACTTCACTTTCCCTAGTGACTTATAGCCACTCGACATACACCAGCTTTGGTATTCAGCAAACACCTCTTGCTTTGGCGTAACCTTTTCAGGATCCAGCAAGCACTTTTCCTCAATAAAAGTTACAACGTTATCAATCTCTTTCCTGTATTTCTCCAATGCATCCTCGGTTGTCTTGTTATTAGTGAATTCAGAGGTAAACTCAAGACGAAGGAGCCCCTGCAGCGCTACATTAAGCAGCCCACTTAACTCTTCTTCCACTGTCAGCTTTTCCAGTAGATCCGGATCCGCCGGCTTTCCACCTGGTCCGAACTTATTTGGAAAGGGAATGATCACCCACCGCCTAAAAAAGCCTGGTGTTAAGTCACTCGAGCGTGGCAGCTCATTAGCAGAAAATATCAAACGTGCAAAGGGTCGAAAATCAAAACTATCTTTTCCTTTAAATTCAGCACTCACCCGGTCGCCTGTCACTACATTCTTAAAGGTGCTGGATGTCTTGAGAGCTTCTGCTGAGAGATCAGCTGATGTGTTTGCCAGCTTCCCGTAAAGCTTCGCCAGTTTAAATCTGTTATGTTCAAGGTCTTGTAATGGAACATTCGTAAGGTTTTCTGCTCCGATAAAAGCTTCAAACAGATCAATGAATTTACTTTTACCGTTGCTACCGGATCCGATCAACATGAGAGCTTTACCGTACTTAGCTGTCGGCAGCATGCAGTACCCGAACCACTCCTCAACGAGCGGGATTGCATCATGCGGCACAACACTCTTAAAAAATTTTTCGATACCAGGACAAGAAGCCTCAGGGTTGTAAGTGATCGGCAGCTGACTGGTAGAAAAATAATCTGGGGTATGAGGATGCAGTTTTTCCTCTCGCCAGTCTAATAAGCCGTTTTTCACGTTAATAAATTCAATAGAAGGTGATCTCTCCCCAATTGGACGGAAGGTTGCAACCTGGATAAAATGAATCGTTTCGTCTGCATAGGTTTTTCGGAAATCTTTTCCCAATTTCTCCATACACAAGCTGCGTATAACATAGTCACTAACCTCCCGGTAAACACCATCTTCATAAGCGAATAGTGTCTTCCCTTCAAAGACCATCGGCTTTTCTGCCATAATCTCTTCTGCTAAATATTGAGGGATGAACTTCTTTCCTTCGAAATAGCCGATATTGGTTGGGATAACATCGAAATCATCCGCAGCTGAGAGACGCTTGGAGGCCGGTTGTTCTGGCTGCCAGTTAACTGCAGACCGGATGGTTGCGCGTGCTTCTTCTTCTGTAAAGGTTCCGTGATCTTCAACAAAGTATCGGTGAATCAACTTCATTGAGTAGATCAGCAGCTTCTTTGGAACTTCCCACGCCCGGAGATACCCTGCCCACTTGGAGAATTCTTGGTTTCTACTGCCATCCTGCAAAGGGATCGGCAGCGAATAATTAGCGTCTTTTAAACTGGCTTTCCTCCTTATCGGCAGTAAATACTCAGGCAGCTCGTCCGCGCCATCCATACTTTGAGCAATGATCGTTCGATTTTCAGTGTTAGGTGAGGGCATCACTATGTAACCCTTATTCATCACTCTTGTATCAACCGTGACTCCTATCGTGGTAAACAGCTTCGAGTCCTGCTTTATGGCCTTATTCACTTCTGACCGGCACTGGAATATAAACTGTCTGCCATTAGGGGTCATAATTGCATGATGGTTTACCCCTTCACCTTCAAGCAGCTGCTGCAGCTTTTCTGCTGAACCGTGATCGTCAACATCGATGACAATGGATCCTTTAGGTATCAGGATGCCACACCAGCCGCCCTGGTCTAAATGCTGCTTTATCTGGCTGTCATTTAAATGGACAGCTGCATCAGTAGTAAAGCCTTTAACAATGGATCTTTTAGCCTTTTGGTAATCGGTATTTCCGTTTGAATAACCTTTTAACTTGAAAACTTTTCCCCCTGGAAGGATTCTCTCAACTGTTTTCAAGTAATCGTTTTTACTATCAATAATTGCCATGGATTCACAACCTTTTTATCCAACAAACAACTGAAATTTCTATGCAGATAATTGATTTTTCAGTGAATATAGAATACAATTAGCTTCATAGAATTGTTTGCCGGCTTACTGCATGGTCTCGATGCAATTCTTTTTAAAGCTAGCCTTCTCCACCAGAGGGCTCTTTTTTTTGGCTATTTTTTAACTGCTCTTTTAACGCAAGGATTTCTGCATGCAATCGATCATTTTCACGGACCAGCTCTCCGTCAAAAGATTTTTTTAAGAAATGGCTGTATGACCTCCACGCACTCCTAAAGGCTTTCAGGCAGTCTGGATGAGCACGTCTTACCCACTTTAAGTAATTAAGCAAAACTGCTTTATCGCTTCCTCTAGGGAACTTAGAATCATGATAGATATCATAGGCCAGGTCTCCACGTCTTGAATTTCTGTCCTTATAGCGGACAATCCACTCTTTAAATCCCATACCTTTCTACCCCCTACATTCACTGCTGACGGAATGAGTAGATCCTCCAGAAGACTTTGTGAAAATACTCAACATCTGAATCTCTTCTTTAGTAATCACTTGATCCTGAATCAATACTTCTATTCCTTCTGTACCGACGGCTTGAATAGCTGTTTTAACCTCCGCCAGTCTTCTTAACTCCTTAATAAAATGTGTCAGGTCAATAACTTCTTTCTCCCCGCCCACGTTGTTTGCACTTCTATTGCCTTTACTTACAGTTTTCATATGTCCCACTCCTTTTTTATTTTTTAATTGCACCGTTATAGATTTCAGTGAAATGGCGATCTAAGAAACTTGCCATCTCTTTTGCGTTAAAACTCCACTTGTCCCCTTTTGATGTGGGATAGTATACGAATTTACTGAGTGTCTTTTTAAACTTAGGCTGATAAAGAATGTGCTCTTGCAGCCATTGCCGCTTCTTACCCGTCCGTTGCTCTAACAGAGCCATTGTCCAGTACACTCCTGACAATTCGTTCTCCTTCAACCGATCCCATTCAACTCGGCTTATAATCACAGAGTCCTCTGGGATGGGGATTATTAGGTTTACACTTAATTGCTGCATCTCCTACCTCACCTCCACGCTTCTCTCTTTTACCTCCCGGTGGTTATCTTTTGTTACCACTTTGTATAAAAAAATTTCACTCAAATCCACGTTCAGTCCTAAAGCAATCTTCCCAGCAGTAGATGGAGAGGGTTTTCTTTTACCATTAACCAGTTGAGAGAGGTATGAATGAGAAATCCCAATTGACTTAGCAAAATCTCTATGACTCATACCTTTTTTAGCAATGAGCAGTCTAACGCTTCCTTGTTTGATTTTTGTTATTAAGACAAACATTTAATAGCACCTCCCGTCAGTAATCTAATAATACAACCGAACGGTAACTTTTGCAACCATTATTTAAATTATTTTAAAACTTGTTTTAATTTTGTTACCACTAGGATATAATATTTCCTGTGAACAACTTTACAAGGAGGTAACACATTGACTAATTTTAGGGATGATTTTGGAGATTATTTTGGAGAACAATTAAAGTTGATGAGAAAAGAAAAGAAATTATCGATGAGGAAGCTTGCCGACCGCTCAGGTGTATCCCATGCATATATTTCTCAGCTGGAGAGTGGTAAAAGGGACGCTCCAAAACCGGAATTAATAAGGAAGCTTTCAAATGGTTTAGGTGTCGATTATCACGAGTTAATGCTTTGGGCAGGCTACATTACAGAGCCCGATCAGAATAAAGAGGGAAACCAAAAGATAGTATCTGTAACATTTGAACTTAATTTAGATGGGATTGAAGAAGAAAACTCCATCAGTAAAGAAGAATTAAAAAGAAGGTTTTTTGATCTACACTATATTCTTAACAACCAACAGTTTACTGATATCTATTATAAAGACAGGCTTTTGACCAATGAAGAAAAAGTAAAGATCGAAACGATGCTCGAAGTGATTCTTAATAAACAATAGTTAAAAAACGGAGGACAGATTATGGCCAGTATAAGTAAAATTGGAAAGACTTATCAATACACTGTCAGTCGGATGATTAACGGCAAATATAAACCAATACGTAAAGGTGGATTTACTTCTAAAAAGGAGTGTCAAATAGCAGCAGCTGAAGTAGAAAAGTCGCTAATGTTGGGCAAGAACCCGCAATTCGCAAAGACACCTTTTCCTGAATACTTTGAGTCCTGGATCAAGCTTCATAAAAGCCATGTCTCTCCGGCTACTAAAAAACGCTATGAGAACACGCTCAATACGGTGGAGCAGTACTTTTTGAACAAGAACCTTCAAGACATCACAAAAGACGATTACGTGCATTTCCTGAAGGATTACGGCCGCACTCGAGCGAAAGAATCTGTGAGAAAAGTGAACACCCAAATTAGAGCATGTGTTCAAGAAGCTATATTCCAGGAACTGATCACTAAGGACTTCACATATGGAGTCACTATAACTGGCTCTGTGGAAGCCAAGAAACCCGATGAGAAGTATTTAGACTACAATGACTACTCGAAGCTTCTTAAAGCTGTCAGCGAGCGTTTAAATGATTCTCTGGGGTACTACGCCATACTGCTGGGATTAAAAACGGGGATGAGGTTCGCTGAGATTGTTGGATTGACCAGAAAAGACTTTAATTTCAAGGAAAGCACGATAAAAGTGGATAAGACTTGGGATTATAAAGAAGGAAGAGGAATGACCAAAACGAAAAACGAGGATTCTGAGCGGATGATTACCGTTGATAAAACTACTATGGCTGCTTTCAAAGAATTATTTAAAAACCTTCCTCCCAATGTAAATGACCTGGTGTTCTTCAACCCTTCCCAAAAATCTCATGTGATTACAAATGCATGGGTTAATAAGATCCTAAAGAAGTTATGTTCTACGCTGGAGATAAAAAATATCACCTTCCACGGATTACGCCACACTCACTGCAGCGTTCTGCTTTACCGTAAATATTCGGTTCAATTTATTTCTAAGCGCTTAGGCCATAGAGATATTGAAACAACCCTCAGGGTATATTCCCACCTCCTAAAGGAGCAATTAACAGAAGAAAACGAACGATTAGTAGAAGATCTCGCTTAAATGTTCATTTTGCTGTCGTCGATGTGTAGAAAATGTGTAGAAACCTTTAAAAACCTAATAGAACTGGTAGCTTTCTTAAGCAAAATAAAAAGTAGTCATAATCCCCTTAAACGCTGATATAGCAACGTTTTTGGTTTTTATGACTACTTATTTAAAACAACGTACATAATGGTATATACGCCCTCGAAGGGAATCGAACCCCTATCTCAAGAACCGGAATCTTACGTGTTATCCATTACACCACGAGGGCAAAAAAGGATGCGAAGGAGGGCGTTCAGCTCCGACAGACGTAAGACATTCAACACTTGCAGGCGCTTTTTGCCTGCTGGGTTGAGTGGCTTACGATCCGAGGAGTTGCCCTCCGTAGCTCGACTAACTAGTTTAAAGCGGAAGCGACTCGACCAGCTCCGACAGCTCGAATAAAAAAAGCGGAAACAGATAGAGGATTTAAACCTCCAAAGCTCGAAATCTATAATATAGAAGCAATCGCTTCTCTTCACGACACTTAACCATTATAATTCAGGATGTTTACTTATGCAACCACAATGTCGAAGTTTAAATGTAATGGTTCACACTTGTTAAACGTATAGATTAATGGGTATGATGGTACTAATAGCTTAAGGAGGAAAGAGGAAGCAATTTGTTTGACCTTTTTTGACCTTAGTTGTATCATTAAATACATAATCTCACTACTTAATTTAGAGAGAAGAAGGAGGATTTAAGATGAATTTAATTCCAACAGTTATTGAACAAACAAACCGAGGAGAACGTGCTTATGATATTTACTCTCGTCTGCTGAAAGACCGCATTATTATGCTTGGAAGCGGAATTGATGATAATGTAGCAAACTCCATCGTATCTCAGCTTCTTTTCCTTGAAGCAGAAAATCCGGAAAAAGACATCTACCTTTATATTAACAGCCCAGGCGGAAGCATTACTGCCGGTATGGCCATTTACGATACAATGCAGTTTATTAAACCAAAGGTACACACGATCTGTATTGGTATGGCTGCATCAATGGGAGCATTCCTTCTGGCAGCTGGTGAGAAAGGTCACCGCTATGCACTTCCAAACGCAGAGGTAATGATTCACCAGCCTCTTGGCGGCGCACAGGGTCAAGCGACAGAAATTGATATCGCAGCTAAGCGTATTCTTTTCCTTCGTGATAAACTAAACCAAATTCTTGCAGATCGCACTGGACAGGATTTCGAAACTGTACAGCGTGATACAGAGCGCGATAACTTCATGACGTCTGCTCGTGCAAAAGATTACGGATTAATTGATCACATCATGGAAAGAAACGATATTACAGAAACAAAATAATAACTTTTACTAAGCCGGTTAGCTTAAGATAAGCTGACCGGCTTTTTTATGTTCTTTTTTCTTAAAAGAGTATGTGCTTATTGCAATAATAAAAAGAATGATATGCAGCATGAGGAGAATGCCATTAAATTTTCTATCTAAGAGAGTTAAAAAGATAAGAGTGCAAAGCTGCATAAACTCCCCCCTTCCTTCATAAAAAAACCCCGCTTGAGTTAGCGGGGTTCTGTTTATATTATTATTGCTCTTCCTCAACAAACGATGCAAGCGATTGCAGTGCAGTGTCTTCGTCACTACCATCAGTGAGTAATGTAAAGGTCGTGCCGGGTCCCAGTGCCAGGCTCATTAATCCCATAATGCTTTTTGCATTTACCTTCTTTCCGTCTTTTTCAATAAAGACGTCTGATTGGTAGCGGGTGGCCTCCTGCACAAATAGTGCAGCAGGCCTTGCCTGTAGACCTGATTTCAATTTTACGGTAACGTTCTGTTGTTTCATTTAACATCCCCCTTAAAAGGTAGTATCCTACGTTAATTTGCATGTATTCATTCACTTTACCACAAAATCTAGCGGCTAATCTTAATTTTCAACCATTTCACCTTTACGTAACTTTTCTGCAATCTCATCAATCTTTCGCAAGCGATGATTAATTCCTGATTTGCTGATGTTGCCTCCGGAAACCATTTCACCAAGCTCCTTTAGCGTTACATCCTGATATGCAACTCTCAGCTCAGCAATTTCCCGGAGCTTGTCCGGTAAGATACTGAGGCCGGCATGCCGCTCAATAAAGCGTATATTTTCAACCTGCCGCAGTGCAGCGCCGATTGTTTTATTTAAGTTCGCTGTTTCACAATTGACCAGTCTATTGACTGAATTTCTCATATCCCTGACGATTCTTACATCCTCAAAACGAAGAAGCGCCTGGTGAGCCCCGATTAAACTGAAAAGCTCTGTGATTTTTTCAGCTTCTTTTAAATACGTAATAAAACCTTTTTTTCGTTCAATCGTTTTGGCATTCAACCCGAATGTATTCATAAGATTACAAACGGATTCATTATGTTCTTCATATAAGGTGAAAATCTCCAGATGGTAGGAAGAGGTTTCCGGATTATTAACAGAACCCCCGGCTAAAAATGCTCCGCGAAGATAGGCGCGCTGGCAGCATTTTTTCCCGAGCACGGAAGGAGAAATTTGGTGATTTAGGCCGACGCCTTCATCAAGGATTTTTAAGTCCCGTAAAATTTCCTCGGCTCTTTCAACCACACGGACAATATAAACATTATTCTTTTTTAGTCTCATTTTCTTACGAACGAGAAGCTCCACCTGAATGGAATAATTCTTTTTAATCAATGTATAAATTCTTCTGGCGATCGCTGCATTTTCAGTTTGTATGTTAACGACAAGCAGTCGATTGGAGAAGGAAAGAGATCCGTTCATACGGATAAGGGCTGAAAGCTCAGCTTTCGCACAGCAGTCGGCTGCTTCAATCTGAGTCAGCTCTTTTTTTGTCTCTGAAGCAAATGACATATCATTCACCAGCCTTTCCTTATACCCTCTCTCTGTTAAGCATGAGAAGATCTTTTATGTTTTTCTTCCATTAATTTTGTAATGATTGCAGCTACCCGCTCGGTATCATGACGAATGAGGCCATTGTGGTAAGTGATAATTTTATCATAAACTACCTTCAGCCCCATGCCGTGCAGACGATCGACATCAAATTGTACGGGTTCTGCCATTTCTTTATCATAAAGTGATTTCACTTCTGTCGGAATTTCTTCATTGTTAACGAGTACATAATCAAAAAATGGTTCACCCATATGCTTATAAAGCGCACGAATATGATCAGCTGCAGTATAGTTGAGTGTTTCCCCTGCCTGTGTCATCAGATTGCATATATAAACCTTCGGAACAGTTGATTTTATGACGGCTCTCCCAATTTCTTTTACGAGCAGATTAGGAAGGATACTCGTATAAAGAGAACCGGGGCCAATGACAATCATATCTGCTTCTTCGATGGCTTCAACCGCCTGAGGCAACGCTTTCACGTGTTCAGGTGAAAGAAAAACCCGGCTGATTTTCTTGCCTGAGAATGGGATCTTGGATTCTCCCTTGATCACTGATCCGTCCTCCATTTCAGCAGACAGCAGAATACTCTGATTTGCTGATGGGAGTACGGTTCCCCTTACGTTTAATACCTTGCTCATTTCCTGAATTCCATGAGCGAAATCTCCTGTAATGGAGGTCATTGCCGCAATAATTAGATTGCCTAAAGCATGCCCGCTTAATTCGTTCTTACTCGCAAACCGGTACTGGAACATTTCTTCTACGAGCGGTTCAACATCTGAAAGCGCTGCAAGAACGTTCCGTATATCACCCGGAGGAGGGATTTTTAAATCCTCCCGGATGCGCCCTGAGCTTCCGCCATCATCTGCTACGGTTACGATTGCTGTAATATCGACAGGATGGTTTTTTAATCCCCGGAGAAGAACAGAAAGCCCTGTTCCCCCTCCGATGACAACTACTTTTCCCTGCTGCGATTTCTTAGGCGTCAACTTGTTTTCCCCTTGCGTTTTTCTATATCACGATGGGTAATCCGTGTATGGTAATCCTTTGCAAAGGAGCGGGCAATCTCCTCTGTCAACGCTACAGACCGGTGCTGGCCTCCTGTGCATCCGATGGCAACCACCAGCTGGCTCTTACCTTCACGTTTATACTGCGGCAGCATGAAGGTTAAAAGATCCAGTGTTTTTTCCAGAAACTTTTGTGTTTCTGTCCATTTCATTACATAGGTCGAGACCTCTTCATCAAGACCGGTTTGCGGGCGCATATGGTCGATATAATGAGGATTAGGTAAAAATCGAACATCAAATACCAGATCTGCATCGATCGGTATACCGTATTTAAAGCCAAAGGACATTACATTTACAGTAAATAAAGACTGTTTATTCGCAGAAAATTCGGCAAGAATTTTTTCACGAAGCTCACGGGGTTTCAGGTCTGATGTGTTATAAATCATTTGGGCCCGCCCTTTTAAATCCTGAAGAAGCAGACGCTCCTGTTCAATTCCCTGGAGGGGGAGACCAAGCGGTGCAAGAGGATGTGAACGTCGTGTTTCCTTGTAGCGTCTGACCAATGCGTCATCGTCAGCATCAAGATAAAGAATTTTAGGGGTTACATAGTCAGATTCATTAAATTGATCGAGCGCTTTAAAAAGAGAATCAAAAAATTCTCTTCCTCGTAAATCCATTACAAGGGCTACTCTGTTCATTTTATTATTGGATTCTTTCATCAGCTCTAAAAATTTTGGCATTAAGGCTGGAGGGAGATTATCCACACAAAAAAATCCAAGGTCTTCAAAGCTTTGTACAGCCACTGTTTTACCAGCGCCGGACATTCCGGTTATGATTACGAGTTCTACATCATTAACTGCAGACATGAATACCCCTCCTTTTATTGTGAACCATTAATTTGGGTCTAATCGATATGAAATAAGCTCAAAATCCTTGGTATACGTAAACGTGCCATACATGACACCCTGGCCGTGGACTACATAATCCAATATGTGTCTGTCGCCTTCTGCCATATCCAGCGTTTGGATTGCTTCAAGCGGCTGCCATTTCAGGATGCCTTCAGGTGATTCACTTAACTGTACACCGTCAGCTTCTGTAGCAAGAAAGGTAAACATCATCCATTCAGAGACTACTTCGTTTCCATCCTTAATGATAAATGTGAATATTCCTTTTATATCCGGATTTTTAAGATAAATCCCGGTTTCTTCACGGTATTCCCGGATGCACGCATCGCGCACTGATTCTCCAGGCTCCATCTTGCCGCCCGGTGCCACCCACCAGTCTCTTCTCGGCTTTTGAAGAAGCAAGGCTTTATTGTCCTGTATATAAACACAATTCGTTATTCGCTGCATTTTATCACCTGCTCAAATTTGCTCATTCAATTTATTATACATTCTTTTAATGCTTCAAACAATTAGAGACATTCGCTCCCCCTTTTGTATTGGTATTCGGGAAAGCGATTTGTGATTCATTTAAGCACAAAAAAAGGGCATGGACCGGGTTCGTCCATGCCAGAAAGTAATCTATATACTAAAGGGGGTTAATTACTTACAAATTCACTATACCCCTTTATTGTTGCATAGCTGTTACAGCTTAGTAACGATTAAATAAAATTTTGTATAGACAAGATTAATTTATTGGCTAACTTTCAAAGATTCTTTCAAATTCTCTACATAATGCTGGACTGCCTGAGCAGCGATGCTTCCGTCCCCAGTAGCTGTGACGATTTGACGAAGGGTTTTGTCGCGCACATCCCCCGCAGCAAAAATACCCGGCACGTTCGTCTCCATTGTGCTGTCTGTTTCAATATATCCTTCGTTGTTCAGAATATTTAAGGATTCAAACGGCTTTGTCAGCGGAACCATGCCGATATAGATAAACGCACCGTCTGCTTTAAACGGCGTTTCACTTCCGTCCTGAGTAGACATTAACGTTACTGAACCGACTTTTCCATTTTCTTCATTGATTTCTTTTACTGTGCTGTTCCAGATAAAATCGATTTTGTCATTATCAAATGCACGATTTTGAAGGATCTGCTGGGCGCGTAGCTTATCGCGGCGGTGCACAATTGTTACTTTATTGGCAAAGCGGGTAAGGTAGACACCTTCTTCAACAGCTGAGTCTCCTCCGCCGACAACAACAAGGTCCTTGTTTTTAAAGAAAGCTCCGTCACATACTGCACAGTAGGATACTCCGCGTCCTCCAAGCTCTTTTTCACCAGGTACGCCAAGCTTTTTATACTCAGCTCCTGTTGACAGAATGATGGAGCGTGCTTTGTATTCCTTTTTGCCTGCTTTAATTGTTTTGTATTCTTTGCCGTCGATGATCTCTTTTACATCACCATAGGCATATTCAGCGCCGAATTTTTTTGCGTGCTCAAACATTTTATTCGAAAGATCGGGACCAAGAATATGATCAAAACCAGGGTAATTTTCTACATCCTCTGTGTTCGCCATTTGCCCGCCAGGTACTCCCCGTTCTAGCATCAGGGTAGACAGATTGCCGCGGGAGGTGTAAACGGCAGCTGTCATTCCAGCAGGTCCGGCACCGATAATTACTACATCATAAATTTTTTCTTCAGTCATGTTTCTACACTCCTTTATCCAAACTCCAATGAATCCATATTTATCGTAAGACAGAACGGGAAACCCGTCCACTATTCTGCTTAAGGCAGATAAGCCTCCAGCTCATTCAGGTATTTGCGCATAGTCGAAACGTTTATATCGTATTTTTGCGCCATTTCTTTTTGAGAAACTTTCTCGGCTTTGATTTTTTTCCACAAGTACTCAACCGATGCTGCCAATGCATTTATATTTGTGAAAGGATAATTGTCCTTTGCTCCATAAAATACGATGTGAAACCACATATAAAATAACCCTTGATGGGGCTGATGGGATGGGTCAAATGAGTGGTTCAGTCTGCCTGCCACTTCATGCGCACGATATAATGGTCCGGAAGCGCTGGGCTGAGCTTTTTTATCATTCAATTGTTTGAGCAGGTCAACGTATTCCTTTTCCACTGACGTAAGAAAGCTAGGCGCATTGTTTTTAATAAGCAACGAGTTATTTCCTGCGTTTCTATAGAGTGCAAATAAACGCTCCTCAGGATACATGGATTCGAGAAGAGAATCATCTTTTTTAATCGATTGACCATTCCACGGCTCAAGCCCTTCCTTTTCAGGCTGCTCTTCAATAACCCGCTTCCAGGAATCGCGCGCTACCTTCTCATGACCTGAGTGCCAGGCTGCATGGGAAAGCCAGAAATAAAACCCGGCATCTCCTTCAAAGCCCCGCTTCACTAAGCTTTTTAGCCAGGCATACGCTTTTTCATGCCGCCCAACAAGCGCAAAGGTAGCCCCAAGCTTAAACCGGTGCTCAAACAAAAACGGACGCACATGTTCAAGAGCATCCATTAGCTGGTCGAGTTCATCCGTACGCTGCTCGTAATGGTAAAAAACAGCCAGATTACACAGTGCATGCAAATTTCCAGGGTTTCGATGAAGCACCTCTGTTAAAAGCGCAGTGGCTTGCTCTGTCTCGCCAAAATAAAAATAAGCAAGCGCTAAATTATTGTAAGCAGACCAGTAATCAGGGAAGCGTTCAACCACTTCCTCCAAAAGTTCAATCGCTTCTTTAAACTTTCCTTCAGCAAGCATTTCCCCTGCTTTTTCCTGATGAATAATTAACTCATCCTGAGCAGGATCATCATCCCATTCCTCTTCGTCTTCCTCAAGCGAAATGAGCTCCAGAAGATCCTCCGCATCCTCAGCAAATTCTCCGTCTTCATTTTGGGACAAATAAGCAGTAGCGTGTTTATAGGCCTCTTGAAATAATCCGAGGTGGGCGAAGTTATTGGCCATAAAATAATGGATCTCTGTCATGGTTGAATCCAGTTTGTCGAGAATATGTTTCAGCCGGTCATTTGACTGGCTGAACTCGCCTATTTCGGTTTCAATGATGGCCACCTGTAGAGGAATCATCGGCTCTTCAGGCTCCAGTTCATGTGCGCGCTTTAAGTATTTGATTGCTTTATCTAACTGACCACGTTGATACATAGCCATGCCTCTTCTATAATAACTTTCACCTGTTGGATGAAACGGGTATATTTTTCCCTTAATTTCCGTTTGCTTAGATCCTTTTTTCATGTATAGCCTCCGAACTTGTAGTAACTAATCAATGATAGCATATTTTTCGTTTGGGCTGTTGTAAATACTATTGATCATTTTAAAAAGATTTAAACCTCTTATTCCATTTTCAGGTTCGCAAAAATCCCTATTTAACAGCATATGATCAAATGGACTGAATGGGTAACCAGCTAAAAAAAGATGAAGACCCCATACCGGGAATCTTCATCTCAATTAAACTTTATATAGTTTGTGGAGGATTATTTTGCAGGCTTATTGTGCCGTTCCTCTAGTACATTCAGAACTTCAGAAAATGGAAGCTTTTGCTCCCGAAGCAGCACCATCGTGTGATAAAGCAGATCGGCTGTTTCCCATTTTAACTCTTCTGCATCACGATTTTTAGCGGCAATAATAACCTCAGATGCCTCTTCGCCAACCTTTTTCAAGATCTTATCGACGCCTTCTTCGAATAAATACGTCGTGTAGGCACCCTCGGGACGTTCTTCATCCCGTTCTGCGATCAGCCTTTCGAGCTTTGATAAAATGGAACCCGGCTGTTCTGCTGCGGCCGCTTCATCATTTTGAAAAAACGTTTCATAAAAGCACGAGCGCTCGCCTGTATGACAGGCCGGACCATTCGGCAGGACACGCACGACAAGAGCATCCTGATCACAATCAAGCTTCATTTCAACGATTCGCTGCGTATTCCCGCTTGTTTCTCCCTTATGCCAAAGCTCGTTACGGGAACGGCTCCAAAACCAGGTTTCTTTTGTTTCGACTGATTTTTGAACGGATTCTTCATTCATATAAGCAACCGTCAATACTTCTCCTGTGTCTGCATCCTGAACAACAGCTGGAATTAAGCCGTTTTGGTCAAAGCGAATGCGCGTAATATCATCCTTCATCGAACATTCACTCCTTCTTCTCTTAGGTGCTGTTTTACTTCTGCAATGCTCGTTTCTTTATAGTGAAAAATGGAAGCGGCCAGTGCAGCATCTGCCTTCCCGTCTTTAAATACCTCGGTAAAATCCTCTGACCGGCCGGCACCTCCACTTGCAATAACCGGAACAGTCACCGCTTCGCTGACAGCTTTTGTGAGGGCGAGATTAAACCCATGCTTTTCGCCATCACTGTCCATACTTGTAAGCAGGATTTCTCCAGCACCGAGGTCAACCGCTTCTTTTGCCCATGCTACCGCTTCTTTATCAAGCGGATTACGGCCGCCGTGCGTATAAACTCTCCAGCTTCCGAGCTCTTCATCCCACTTGGCATCAATTGCTACAACGATACACTGGGACCCGAAGTAATCTGCCCCTGCTGTAATCAGATGCGGGTCAAGAAGGGCTGAGGTATTTAGGGAAACTTTATCTGCCCCCGCCCGAAGCAGCCGCTTCATATCTTCAAGTGTCTTGATGCCGCCGCCGACTGTGAACGGAATCGCAAGCTGTGAAGCTACGTCTCTGACAACGTCCACCATCGTTTCACGGCCTTCATGTGAAGCGGAAATATCAAGAAAAACGAGCTCGTCTGCCCCCTGCTCGTCATAGGCCTTTGCAAGCTCGACAGGATCTCCTGCATCACGGAGCTCCAGAAATTGAATTCCCTTCACAACCCGTCCTTCTTTTACGTCCAGGCAGGGAATAATCCGTTTTGTCAGCATTACGAGACCTCCTCCACCGCTTCTTTCACAGTAAATTTATTCGTATAGATTGCTTTTCCTACAATCGCTCCTGCTACCCCGCTGCCGGAAACTGCCTGAAGAATTCGCAGGTCTTCAAGCGAACTTACACCGCCTGAAGCAATAATCTCAGCTCCTGTTGCTTCCGCTAATTCAAGCACAGCATCAACATTTGGTCCGCCAAGCATTCCATCTGTGGCAATGTCTGTGAAAATGAAGGTTTTGGCACCGGCATCAGCGAGTTCCTGTCCAAGGTCCACTGCACGCAGTGTTGAGGTTTCAATCCAGCCATGCGTTGCCACAAAACCGTCTTTTGCATCCAGTCCAATTGCAATCCGGTCTCCGTATTTGCCAAGCCATTCTTTCACAAGCTCTTTATTCGTAACGGCAAGACTCCCGATAATGACCCGGTCGACTCCCTGATCAAGATAGTGAACAACATCCTCTTCCGTGCGGATGCCTCCTCCCACCTGAACCTTTGCAGGAAGTTCTTTAACAACCCGGAGCACAGATTCATCATTGATTCTTTTGCCGTTCTTCGCGCCGTCAAGGTCAACCATATGAATCCATTCTGCCCCTTCATCAACAAACTGTTTAGCCATATCAAATGGAGAATCCCCATAGATCGTTTCCTGGTTATAGTCTCCCTGGGTTAATCGTACACATTTCCCGTCTCTCATATCAATCGCCGGATAGATTGTGAAGCTCATTTAATCGCCTCCATCGTTTTTACATAGCGTGTATAGTTCCCTAATAGACTCATTCCTAAATCGCCGCTTTTTTCAGGGTGAAACTGCATCCCAAACACATTCTCTTTCCCAACAACTGCCGGAACCGTGCCAAAATAATCAGCAGAGGCAATTAAAGCCTCAGGGGACTCCCCTGAAATATAATACGAGTGCACAAAATATACATGGTCTCCTTCAACATCCTTTGTAAGAGGAGATTCCCGATGAAATTCAAGCTTGTTCCAGCCCATATGAGGAACCTTGTAGGCTTCACCTTTTTCATCTTTGCCATCAAAATGAACAGCTCTTCCTTTAAGGAGTCCGAGACCCGTATGAAGTCCGTTTTCTTCACTTTCTTCAAACAGTAATTGCATTCCAAGACAAATCCCTAATACCGGCTTGCCCTGCTTCGCCTGTTCAACAATAAAAGAAGCAAGACCGGTTTCATTCAGCAGCTTCATTGCATCGCGAAATGCCCCAACTCCAGGAAGGATCAGTGCCTCTGCATGGGCAAGCTGTTCTTTATTATCACTGACGATATAGGGAGCCTCAAGCCGTTCGAGCGCTTTACTGACACTGAACAAATTTCCCATGCCGTAGTCTACAATTCCGATCATTTACAACATCCCCTTCGTTGATGGCACTCCCTTGACACGCGGGTCGATGGTGGTTGCTTCATCCAGGGCTCTGCCAAGCGCCTTAAAGATGGCTTCAATCATATGGTGGGTGTTGTGGCCATAGTGAACAATAACATGAAGATTCATTCTTGCTTCAAGTGCCAGCTTCCAAAGAAATTCATGAACGAGCTCTACATCAAAGGTTCCTACCTGGTCTGTAGGAAATTCTGCTCTCATTTCAAGGTGCGGACGGTTGCTTAAATCCACTACCACTTGAGCTAATGCTTCATCCATCGGCACAAAGGAATTTCCATATCTGCGAATTCCCTTTTTATCCCCAAGCGATTCCAACAACGCCTGTCCAAGTACAATGCCAATATCTTCAGTTGTATGATGGTCATCAACTTCCGTATCACCTTTTGCATCAATGGTGACATCAAAATGACCATGCTTTGTGAAAAGGTCCAGCATATGGGTCATAAAAGGCACAGCTGTTTTAATAGCTGATTTTCCTTCTCCGTCGATCGAGAAGGATAGACTAATATCGGTCTCATTTGTTTTTCTATGAAATGATGCTTCTCTGTTGCCACTCATTTAGATGAACCTCCCTGGACGTAATCAATCATATTTTTTATTGGAGAAACGTGATTCAACTGCGCGTGCGTGGGCTTCGAGGCCCTCTAATCTTGCAAAGCGCGCAACCTTATCCGCATTTTCAATAAATGCTGCCTGACTATAGGCAATGATGCTGGATTTTTTCACAAAATCCTCCACAGATAACGGACTTGAAAAACGGGCAGTCCCGCTTGTTGGAAGCGTGTGGTTCGGTCCAGCAAAATAATCGCCGATTGGCTCTGAGCTGTAACGGCCTACAAAAATCGCCCCAGCATGACGGATTTTCCCTACAACCTCCATCGCATCCTCCATCTGTATTTCAAGATGTTCAGGTGCGATTCGATTAACTGCTTCAACCGCTTCATCAAGACTTTCTGCCACATAAATGGCACTATGCTCATTAATAGCTGTACTTGCCATTTCCTTGCGAGGGAGATCCTCCAGCTGGAACCCCACTTCGTTTGAAACAGCCTCAGCCAACTCCTTTGATGTCGTAACGAGATTAGCCTGCGACAGCTCTCCATGCTCAGCCTGTGACAGTAAATCAGCTGCTACTTCTCTTGCCACAGCTGTATGATCAGCGAGAACGGTAATATCGCTTGGCCCCGCAATCATATCAATATCCACCACACCGAATACCTCACGCTTAGCAAGAGCTACATACAGATTGCCGGGACCCGTAATTTTATCCACTCGTTCTATCGTTTCCGTTCCGTAAGCAAGAGCAGCGACAGCCTGGGCTCCGCCAATTTTATAAATTTCACGGACGCCTGCCAGACGCGCAGCAGCAAGCACCCCTCCTGGCACAAGACCATCCGGCCCGGGCGGTGTCACCATCACGACACGCTTAACCCCGGCGACTTTAGCAGGGATCGCATTCATTAAAACGGAGGATGGGTAGGCTGCTGTCCCGCCCGGTACGTAAATTCCGACCGCATCAAGAGGGGTAACCTTCTGTCCTAGTATTGTTCCGTTTTCCTGCGTGGTCATCCAGGATTGCTGTATTTGCCGCTCATGAAAAGCCGTTATATTCGCAGCGGCCTCATGCAGCACATTCCAGGTCTCTTCATCCACTTCACTGACCGCTTTATCCACTTCACCATCCGTAACTAAAAAGGCATCGAGCTCCGCTTGATCAAACATGGCTGTATATTTTTTTACAGCACGGTCTCCATTGCGGCGGACATCCTCTAGAATATCCTTAACTTTTTTCTTCTGTTCTTCATTCCCCTGATCCAGTGAAGGGCGAGGAATGGAATAGTCTGAGAGATATCGTATTTGCATAGTGGTTATTCCTTTCCCATTCGTGATAAAGGACTCGTGTTCCTGCTTTACGAGATAGAACCGGCAGAAATTATTTCATCCAGCCGATCAACCATTTCCTGAATTCTTCGATGCTTTATCCTGTAGCTTACCGGATTGACAATTAAACGGGAGGTAATATCAACAATCCGCTCATATTCCACTAAACCGTTATCTCTAAGTGTCTGTCCGGTAGAAACAATATCAACAATCCGGTCTGTCAGTCCGATGATCGGTGCAATTTCAATTGATCCGTTTAGTTTGATAATCTCTACCTGCTCCCCCTGCTCTCTAAAATAAGAGGAGGCAACGGCAGGATATTTGGTGGCAATTCTAGGTGCCACTTCATTCATGACTGTGTTCGGTAGACCTGCCACAGCCAGATAGCAATGGCTGATTTGAAGGTCCAGCAGCTCATAAACATTCCGCTCCTCTTCAAGCATGACATCTTTCCCGGCAATACCAAGATCAGCCACTCCATGCTCCACATATGTCGGTACATCCATCGGCTTCGCCAGGATAAATCTCAGCTTTTCCTCAGGCACTTCAATAATTAACTTTCTTGAATCCTCAAATTCAGGGGGCAGCTTATAGCCAGCCCGCTTGAGCATGACAACAGCTTCTTCAAAAATCCTGCCTTTTGGCATCGCGATCGTTAATTCCTTCATTCTCTCCCACCTGACTTTCCTGCTCTGCCCACAATCCAGTGAACCTCATGAAATTGGGCCGTGTATCGATCTACGTCACTAATCCCGGTTACATCCTGACTAATGACAGACTTTCCTTCCGTCCGGAGCTCGTTTGCAAGCGAGATCGCCTCAGACCGCCGTTCAGATGAAAATAAAATCAGCTCTGTCTCAGTTTTAGCTGCTTCAGGCGAAAGTGCTTCAATTAAATAATCGAGCCTGAACGCAAAGCCTGTAGCTGCAACCTCTGCACCGAATTTATGCAGCAAATGATTGTAGCGGCCGCCATTGCCGATTGAATATCCAACCCGGTCAGCATATACCTCAAAAACAACTCCGGTATAATAGCTCATATGGCTGACGAGTGATACGTCCATATTTATATATTCTTCATATCCATAGTCGTTTAAAATACCCATCAGCTCCTGAAGCTCTGTTAATGGCTTTTCTCCTCTTGCGCCTTCGATCAGCGATCTGGCATCAAGTATGGATTCCCCGTTTCCTCTAATTGAAAGCAGGCCCAGTAAACGCTGTTTATCGATTGAAGAGAGCGGAAGTGATTCCACATGCTTTCGAAAGCCTACATAGTTTTTATCATATAAGTACCGGCGAAGCTGCTCGGCGCGCTCTTCTGTGCCGACGATCTGCAAAAAGAGCTCCTGAACAAATTCCATATGGCCGATTGAAATAGTGAAATCCTTAAGACCTGCTTTAAGTAAAGAAGAGATTAACAGTGCGATAGTCTCAGCATCGGCACTAACAGTCCCATCTCCAATGAGCTCTACACCCATCTGCTCAAATTCAGCGGGTCTTCCTCCCTCACGCTGCTGTGCACGAAAGACATTTGCAGAGTAAGCAAGTCGAAGAGGGTTGCGGTCCTTTAACAGCTTTGAAGCTGCTACCCGTGCGATTGGAGCGGTCATATCTGGCCTTAGAACAAGAGATCGTCCCTGCTGGTCCAACAGCTTAAATACCTGCTGCTCCAGGATCGCTGAAGCCTCTCCCACTGTCTCGTTATACTCAAGCGTCGGTGTTTCTAAAAACTCATAGCCCCAGCCTGTCATCTCCTGCTCAACCAAGGATCGAATTTCTTTTTTCATCCTATATAGATGCGGGAAGGTATCTCTCATTCCCATGGGTTTTTCAAACATAAATAATTCAGACATACATGTGACATCCCTTTCTATTATGGGAGGTATTTTTTCTATCATCTCATACTTGTCATCTTACCCCTACCCCTAATGCATGAAACGGCAACGGGTTAGTGGTTAAAAACAAAATCCTTTAGTTCGCTAATGTGGTAGTAAAATAAAGATATAAAGTAGTGTACTAATTTTCAAAGATGACGTCAAGGGGGTAAGATTTAAATGTAAATGGAAAAAAAGAATAAAAAAGCACCCTCTAAAAATAGAGAGTGCTTCTTGTCATTTAGATTAAATATTCAATTTCTGAATCAGCCTTAAGCTCTTCAAGATGCTGCATGAGCTTCTCCTGCTGCTGTTGTTGTTCAAGAGATGATTTGATGTCTTCACGTACTTCCTCTAATGGAGGTACTTCCTGTCCGGTTTCTTCAGAAGATGCAGATGCCTGATCATAGTACTCTTGGATTTCTTCATCTGTTATTTCATCTACCGGTACAGCTTCATCAATATATTTTTCAATGATAATGGTGTCAGCAATTGATTCTTTTATGACTTCTTCCTCAAGTCCCTGTTCTTCAAGCAATTCATTGAATGCTTCTTCACCGCCATACTGCTCTTGAAAGGCAGTATATTCTTCATTTATTTCCTCTTCAGAAGCCGTGTGGTTTCCTTCATTTGCTTTTTGAACAAGGATGGCTTGATTAACCAATGTATCAAGTGTTTGTGTTTTTACTTGTTCAGCTGCTTCTTCACTTGTTGGGTCCTGACCCATTTGCTGCATTTGGAATTGAACCTGTCCAAGAGCACCATTATAGTCTTCACCGGTAATTTCTTCTTCATTTACTGTAGCAACAACTTCACCTTCTTCAACCTGCTGCTCGTCCAGTTTTGCCTGCATTTCTTCAGCCTGAGCCTGTTCTTCTTCGGTTGGCTCCTGTTGCTGAGCTGCTTCATCTTCTGGTGCATCATTTGCTTTATCTTCGTCATCGTTGCAAGCAGCCAAGCCCAAGGCTAATGCTCCTGCAGCGAAAGGAAGTAAAAACTTCTTTAAGTTCATAGTGAAACTCCTTTCGGATCATTCATTTTTCTTTTCTAAGCCTAGCTTGCATTGTAACGGAGATTTGCAAAAAGATAAACCCTTAAGGCTTAATAACATGGAAATGACATTAAATTGTCATGTGTAGGATGTGTTATTGTGTTTGTTTTAAACGTGTAAGTTTGAAATCTTCACAGGTTGAAGGTTATGAGTGAATGCCTTCCGCTCCAATCAACTGGTTTAATATTAAATAAAGAACTTGGTACGTTAGGTGTTATGAGTTAATACCTCTTAAAAATTGGTTGATTTCCGTTTCAGGGGGACGCTTTCCGCGGGACGGGGCTTGAGCTAACTTGCTGGCGCAAGTGGATCTCAAGCTCCCGTTTCATCCCGCAGGAGTCGCCCCCTTACACTTCAATCAACTGAGTTGATGATTAATAAAGAACTTGGTACGTTAAGTGTTATGACTGAATACCTTTTAAAAGTTGGCTGATTTACACTGGAGGCGGAGGCTTTCCGCGGGGTGGGAGCTGAGCTAACTTGCTTCGCAAGTGGATCTCAGCCTTCCCGCTTCATCCCGCTGGAGTCCCCGCCTTCCGCTCCAATCAACTGGTTTAATATTAAATAAAGAACTTGTTACGTTAAGTGTTATGAGTTAATACCTCTTAAAAATTGGTTGATTTCCGTTTCAGGGGGACGCTTTCCGCGGGACGGGGCTTGAGCTAACTTGCTGGCGCAAGTGGATCTCAAGCTCCCGTTTCATCCCGCAGGAGTCGCCCCCTTACACTTCAATCAACTGAGTTACTAATGAATAAAGAACTTCGAACTTTAAGTGTTATGGGTTTTCAATTTAAAAATTCTTTTGACCTTTCAAGCCTCCTAGATAGTAATTCTATTTTTAAGTTAACCTTTTTAAAAATTAGGTTGACTTAAAATCTTTTTGAGTTTTATAATCAATCTAGTACATAACGTTAAAGGAGACGGTTTTTTATGGTGAAATCACCTGTTCATGGAATGGTTCTTGCTTCTTTGTTTGCAGCTCTTATGGCAATTGGGGCTAATATTACTTCAATTGTTCCGATTATGGTAATTGGGAATATTCCTATTACGCTTCAAACCGTGGTTTGTATACTTGCGGGTCTTTTATTAGGAAAGAAATGGGGACCGATTGCGATGGTGATTTACGCATTGATCGGCCTTGCAGGAATGCCTGTTTTTGCGCAGTGGTCAGGCGGCATCAGAGTATTTGTTAGTCCTACTTTTGGGTTTATACTTTCTTATATTGCTACGGCCTGGGTTGCAGGGGTTATTACTGAGAAAAAGAAAACGTATCCTATTCTGCTTACCGCTGCAGTGATTGGAACTGTTGTCAATTATGTTCTTGGAACAAGCTGGCTGTATGCGGCGTATAAGATCTGGCTTTCTGCTCCAGAAGGTTTTTCTTACTGGATGGCATGGCTTTGGATGCTTCCATTTGTTCCAAAGGATTTAATTTTAGCGGTTGTTGCAGCGCTTGTTTCTCAAAAAGTCCTGCAAGCGTTCCCGCAAACCCGCACAAAAAAACCTTTCGTCGAAAACCGAAAGGCCATCTAATATAAAAGAACGGCATTCCTATCTAATAGGAGTGCCGTCTTTTTATTGTGGATCAATTTCCTTTGTATCTTCCTGCTGACCTGCCTCAGCCAGCCGGATAATCTGCATGGGATTTCCCCCTACAAAAGCTCCGGCAGGTACATCTTTATGGACCAGGGTACTTGCCGAGACGATCGCCCCGTCGCCAATTCGGACACCAGGCAGAATGGTTGTATTGGCTCCGATTAACACCTCATCACCAATTTCAACATTCCCCAGCCGGTATTCCTTTATCAGGTACTCATGTGCAAGAATCGTGGTGTTATAGCCTATCACACTATTTTTGCCAACCGATATTTTTTCAGGAAACATAACATCGATCATAACCATTAAGGCAAAGGAGGTCTGTTCGCCCACTTTCATCCCTAAAAACGTACTATACATCCAATTCTTCATTCCTAAAAAAGGAGTATATCTCGCAGTCTGAATAACGATAAAGTTTCGCATTACCTTCCAAAAAGGAATGGTTTTGTAGACATGCCATAAGGAGTTTGCGCCTTTTACAAAAAAGCGTTCTGTCCTTCTCATTTCTTAGGCTCCGAAATGATAGAGACGATATCCATCATGGAATCAAGAATCCAGTCGGGCTTATACTTCAGCAGATAGTCTCTGCCTTTCGCAGACCAGGCCACACCGGCTGTTTTTGTGCCTGCGTTTTGCCCTCCTACAATATCATGGTGGTTATCCCCTACCATGATTGTGTTTTCAGGAAGTGAGTTAAGCCGTTTAAGCGCAAGGAGCAGCGGCTCGGGATCCGGCTTTGCATTTTTCACATCATCCAACCCGACGACTACATCAAAATAATGATCAAGCTTCATCAGCTTTAATCCCTTAATGACGACATCATTCCGTTTAGTCGATACAATAGCCATCTTGATATTGCGCTCAGCAAGCTCTTTAACCGCTTCTTCCACCTTCGGAAAGCCGGTAACGAGTAGATCATGATTCTCAAGATTATAAGCGCGGTAAAAATCAACCATTTCATCTACCTTTGCGGGGTTGATTCGTTCAAATGACTCTACCAGCGGCGGTCCCATAAATTGAAGGACATCATTTCTCGTATACTGGGCTGGGAAGTAGTGGTCCATGACATGCATGAAGGAAGAAATAATTAATTCATTTGTATCAATTAATGTACCGTCTAAATCAAACAGTACCGTATCAATGGGTTTGCTCATAGCCAAGCTTCCTTTCTTTTACTGCGTCATTCCGCTTCCATACATAAGCAACCACCATCGTCAGGACGATCGCTGTTGAAATTCGAATTAAAAATAATGGCAGGATTGGAATGCCAAGCGGAATAAAAATTAACGTATCCTCTACGACAGCGTGACAGGCAACAAGAAAAATAAAGGCAAGTGTGGCATCCTTCCTGCTGACGCCATCTTCTTTTACTGCCTTAATCATGACCCCGGCGCCATAAGCAAGTCCAATCGTTAAACCTGCTACAAGTGTCATCGACGTATTTTCTTTCATACCAAGCCCTCTTGTTACAGGGGCCATCCATTTAGAAAACAGCTCAAGCCATTTCAAATCTCTCATAATTTGAATGACCACCATTAATGGAATGACAATGATCGCAAGCTGCAGGACACCAAATGCGGCTTTTTCCATCGCAACAAGTAAAATAGATCCCCAACCGGCAACTGCTTCAGGCTGCTGAGGAACCATGCCATACTGAGCCATTTCCTGACCGCCGCTCCACACTAAATTAATAATGATAGCTGATACAGCAGCCAGTCCTAAACGCACCAGCAGCACGACCCAAAGCTTAACGCCTACTTTTAATGCAACGCCGGTTTCAACGAGCAGATTATGAGAAAAGGACAGCATGACTGCCAGAATAAAAACTTCCTTGACCGTCAGATCCAGGGACAGAATACCCGCTATCCCTGCATAGAGGTTTAAAAAGTTACCCAGTACAAGCGGCACAGCAGCCTCTCCGCTTAAACCAAACAGCCCCATGAAAGGAGCGATCATACGCGTAATCCATGGCAGTACTGGTGTGTATTGAAGAAGGACGACAATAAAAGTGACGGGAAAAATAATTTTCCCGAGCGTCCATGTGGTTTGAAGGCCTGACTTCAGGCCGTCAATAAAGGTTTGTTTCGTCAAACTAATCCCCACCTAGTTATTTCGTTTATCCGCGTACCGTGTCTTGTTTCCTTTCATTCGTCGATAAATAATTATCGCAACTGCTCCTGCGATTAGGGCAAAGGATAGAGCCTGGGCCACACGGATCGTCTCAGTCAGCATTAAGCTGTCCGTTCTTAGTCCCTCGACAAACGCGCGTCCAATGGAATACCAAATGACGTAAGTTAAGAAAATCTCTCCGCGTCTTGGATTCACCTTGCGCAGCACGAGTAATAAAATGAGTCCTGCAAGATTCCAAAGGGACTCATATAAAAATGTAGGATGATAATACGCAAATGTACCGTTAATCTCGATATACATTTGATCAATGACCCAATCCGGAATATACAAACCTTCTAAAAAGGATCTCGTGACTTCTCCTCCGTGAGCTTCCTGGTTAATAAAGTTGCCCCATCGGCCTACCATTTGACCAAGAATGATGCTCGGTGCAGCGATGTCAACAATTTTCCAGACGTCGAGCTTTTTAAGTCTGCTGTAAACCACTGCCGTCGTTACAGAACCGATTAAGGCTCCATGTATCGCAATTCCCCCGTTCCAGATCTGAATAATAGCGCCTGGATTTTGAGAATAGTAATCCCATTGAAAAATAACATAATAAATTCTGGCCGAAATAATAGCAATCGGCACCGCCCATATGAGCAGGTCTGCAAATAAATCCTTAGGCATTCCAAGCCGGTCCGCTTCGCGGTTAGCAAGGATATACCCGACAATGATCCCCATACCAATAATCAGCCCGTACCAGGCAACATTAATGGGTCCAAGACTGATGGCGATTGGATCAATCGGTTGAACTGTTCCTAACATTCTCTTTCTCCTTTCGACCGAAGCCTATTAAATATCGTCATGTTCCCCGTCAACAATTACATCCGCAAGTCGGTTTGAAAATTGCTCAGCAGCGTTAACACCCATCCGTTTTAAACGGAAGTTCATAGCTGCCACCTCAATAATAACTGCCAGGTTACGCCCGGGGCGTACAGGCAATGTGATTTTTGTGATTTCTGTATCGATAATTTTCATCTTTTCTTCATCAAGACCTAAACGGTCATACTGCTTTGACTTATCCCAGATCTCAAGGTCGATTACCAGAGTCAGGCGTTTATTGCTGCGAACTGCCCCTGCACCGAACAGCGTCATCACATTAATGATGCCGAGTCCTCTGATTTCCAGAAGATGCTCAATTAATTCAGGAGAGGTTCCAATTAACGTATCAGTATCTTCCTGACGGATCTCAACACTGTCATCAGCTACTAGCCGGTGGCCGCGCTTAACCAGTTCAAGTGCAGTTTCACTTTTACCGACTCCGCTTTTCCCTGTAATCAGTACCCCAACCCCATAAATATCAACTAAAACACCATGAAGGGCTGTAGATGGAGCAAGCTTGCTCTCCAAAAAATTGGTCAGACGGCTTGAAAAACGAGTTGTTTTTACAGGCGTCCTCATAACAGGAACCTGGGTGCGGCGCGAAGCTTCTATTAACTCAGGGGGTACATCGCTATCCCGTGACAGGATAATACCTGGTGTGTTATCTGTACAGAGCTGAGCCATCCGGTCTTCTTTCTCATGCTTTGAAAGCAGCTCATAAAAAGACATTTCTGTCCGTCCCAAAAGCTGAATACGTTCTGCCGGGTAATAACTGAAATACCCTGCCATTTCAAGACCCGGCCGGGAAATATCACTCATGGTAATCGGGCGGTGGATCCCCTCTTCCCCACTGACGAGTTCTAGCTTAAATTGATCAATAATATCTTTAGTCGTAACCTTTGCCATGATTAAACCTCCCACAAAAATCCATTATGTAACGGCTAGCTTAATTCCGTACTTTCTATTGTATCACTTTGGAAAATGATTCACTATATGAGATCGCTGAAAGAATGACACCAGGGTGTCCATTCCCTTTGCTATATGCAATATACATTATAAAAGGGGGAATTTATATGACATTAATTGCTATTGATGCAGGACATGGGTATGAAACGCCGGGTAAAAGAAGTCCTGATGGCATGCGGGAATATGCGTTTAACAGGGCAGTGGCAGCTGAATGCATAAAACAGCTCGAAAAAGCCTCTCTCAAAACACTAAAAACTCATCACGATACAATTGATGTATCTTTAAAAAATCGAACGGATAAAGCAAATCAGGCAGGTGCTGATTTTTTCATCTCTATTCATGCCAATGCGTTTGGAAACGGAGGCTGGAATGAGGTAAGCGGAATTGAAACGTATATCCATTCAACGAAAGGAAACAATGCCCTTACACTTGCTAAGCAAATACAGACGTCTCTTATCCAGGGAACCGGACGGAAGGACAGAGGGGTAAAGAAAGAAAATTTCCATGTCCTGAGGGAATCTTCCATGCCGGCTGTTCTGATCGAATGCGGATTTATGACTAATCGCGAGGAAAAAGCTTTGCTTGCTTCAACCGACTATCGGGTAAAATGCGGAGAATTAATTGCCGGGGCGATCATTTCTTACTTTAAAGGATCCGAGGCAACCTCTGCATCTAAAAAAACTGGCAATGCATTGTACCGGGTACAGGCAGGTGCTTTCTCAACCCAGGCAGGCGCTGCTGTTCTAGCCGCTAAATTAAAGAAAGCTGGATTTGATGCTTTTATTACGGAGTCTAAATAATGATCAACAAAAAACGGGTGCAAAATCAATAAGATTTTGCACCCGTTTTTTTATTCTTCTGCCGTCTCCCCATTTGAAGAAAACCTCATCTTTAACCCTACAGCAATTGCGCCTAATGCGATTAGGGCACCGATAATGCCTGTCCCAAAGAAAAAGATATATAGGATCCATTTAAAAAACCCCATCATCTCAACACCAATTATGTAGAAGCCTAAAAATGAAAATAATACACTAATACCTAAAAAGGTGGCACCAATGGCGCTTAGTCCAAACCAGGTCGTGCGATTAATAAGTGTTTCCATGTCTTCACCTTCTTCTTTGTATTTTCCTTAAATGCCTTATGTATGTCTATACCATTATGGCCCATTTTAAAAACATATTAGGACATTAAAACTGAACAAGTCAAATTTCGCCTTACGAACAGCACGTTACTGCCTTGACCATATCTCGCTCATCGATTAGAACATCTCCATTTTTATTAATAATAAATTTAATATTTGCGTCTGAGAGTCTTTCAACTGCAGAATCAATTGTTTCCTGGGAACTGATTGAGGATTGAACCCATACAGCATCATAGGTTTTGGATTTAAACTGACACCCCGCAACGGCTAGTAAAAGGGTTAATATCAAGAACACAGCTTTTAGATTCATTTTTTAATTTCCCCGTCCCTTTACTTTGCATACATTTTTTCGGTAAATCTCCACTTAAGTATATCAAAAATGAAGAGAGTGCAGATAAAGTTGGGGGACTTCATCAGCACTCTCTTATTTGGGTGAAACCGGTCATCATTTTATAGTTTATTCTTATATAACTGATTTATTCCTCTGAATTTGACTCAGTGGAATGATCATTTGATTGATATGGTTTTACACTAACTGCACCTGTTTTTGCATCTGCGAATAAATAAAGCTTGGAGCCATCATTTTTCTCACGGGTAAAATGAAGCTTTCTTTGCATAAGCTCTTCCCGTTCCTCCACATGATCCATTTCCCGGTGGTTAATGTCAAACCGGCCAAAATTAGATTTTAGGGTTCCATCAAGATTTGCTGCTTCAGGCACAAATATGTTAATGGTACCTGCGAGTGTTTTTGCTTCGATTTTTCTGGCCGAGTTACTGGAGGTTTTACAAATCACATTGCCGTTAAGTGACTGAACGTCCATCTCATCGATTGCACCTTCCACAGAAACTTTGCCGTTAACCGATTCTGCATCGATCAGATCAGCACGGGTATTTGATACATCAATGCCTCCGTTTGCTGTCTCGAGCTCAGCACGTTCCATGAGCATATTTGAAAGCTCAATTTTTCCGTTCGCTGTTTTTACTTTGAGTTTATTCACGTTAGCAGATTCGCCTTGGAATTTCCCATTAAATAAACGAACATCCCAACGGTCATAGCTGTTTCTAGGGACAAAAATAACAGTATCGATCTTAATCATCTTGAGGTCGGATAAGAATCGGAGCTTTTTGTACTGAATTGCAAACACAACTGCTTCCTGAAGCTGTTTTCTTGCTTTAATCTCATCCTCAGAACGGTAGACTTTAACGTCGCATTCTGCTTTTACATAGTTTTCATCCCATGGACGAATTGATACTTTTCCGTTGGCTACACTGATTTCAATATCATGAATATCATCAGCATTTTGCACTTCATACGTATGCTTAAACTCTAATGAAGGACCTATATTAAACTCAAGGTCCATACCCTTGACCTTTTCAAACGCATTTTGCACAAAGTCCATGATCCGATCAGCTGGCTGTCCACCTGGTTTCTTTTTTGAATCTGTCTGGAAAAACTCATCCAAATTAAAAGGAAAATCTTTTTTCCAGGAATGTGTTTCACCCTGTCCTGACTGATCAGCTGTCTTGTCAGTTGAATGACTGCTTGTTGATTGACTGCTTGTATGAGAATGAGAATGGGTGCTTTCAGACTGAGAGGCTTTTTGACCCGGTTCCTTCTCTAAAGCTTCCAGCAGCGTTAATGCTTCGGTGGCTGTAATGGTTCCTTTTTCAACCATATTCAAAATTCGCTTGCGTTCGTTTTCCATTATATTTGACACGCTCCTTCTATCGAAATAGTTATTTCAATTCTTTTGAACGTTCTTAAAAGGTAATACGGGGAAAAACTTAAAAAGTTTCACGCGGGAGTATTATCCCCGTTTTTTTCACTTTCCTTACACTGTTATCTATAGCATATCAGACAGCAGAAAAAATAACCCGGTCTGGAGGCTGAGAAAAAAAGGCACCAGAGATGTATCCTTATCAAAATAAAAAGGACTGATTGACTCCTGCTTATATGCATCCCTCTGCTAAGCCGTCCAATCAGTCCTGTAAGTTTTGTCTAAACTATGATGTTACCGGCTCTCCGGTGCGTTCAGCCATACGCTCAGCCATTCTTTTTCTTTCACGCTCAAGAACCGGGCCTAAATACTTCCCAGTATATGATTCACTTACTTTAACAATGTCTTCAGGCTTACCGGTAGCAACGATCGTGCCTCCACGGTCTCCGCCTTCAGGGCCAAGGTCAATAATCCAGTCGGATGCTTTAATAACATCAAGATTATGCTCTATCACAAGAACTGTATCTCCATTATCGACGATCCGCTGCAAGACCTCAAGCAGGCGGGAAATATCATCCACGTGCAGACCTGTTGTCGGCTCATCAAGGATATAAAGCGATCTTCCTGTAGACCGGCGGTGAAGCTCAGATGCAAGCTTAACCCGCTGCGCTTCCCCTCCAGATAAGGTTGTAGCCGGCTGTCCTAAACGGATATAACCAAGCCCGACATCTACAATGGTTTGAAGCTTTCGGCTGATTTTTGGAATGTTCTCAAAGAAGGACAATCCGTCCTCCACTGTCATTTCGAGTACATCTGAAATATTTTTGCCTTTATATTTTACTTCAAGCGTCTCACGATTATAGCGTTTACCATGGCAAACTTCACATGGCACATACACATCAGGCAGGAAATGCATTTCAATTTTAATGATGCCGTCTCCTCTGCATGCCTCACAACGACCGCCTTTTACATTGAAGCTGAAGCGTCCTTTTTTGTAGCCGCGTACCTTTGCTTCATTGGTTGTCGCGTAGACATCCCGAATGTCGTCAAATACCCCGGTATACGTAGCAGGGTTTGATCTTGGCGTCCGTCCGATTGGAGATTGATCAATATCAATTACCTTCTCTAATTGATCAATTCCTTTAATCGACTTGTGTGCTCCGGGCTTTACTTTGGATTTATGGAGCTGCTGAGCAAGAGACTTATGCAAAATGCTGTTGATTAACGTGCTTTTTCCTGATCCGGACACCCCTGTAACGGAGGTAAATACACCCAGCGGTACATTAACTTTTATATTTTGCAGGTTATTTTCACTTGCTCCAGTAATTTCAAGCTTCCTCCCATCTCCCTTTCTTCTTTCATGAGGAAGAGGAATGAATTTTTTACCGGACAAATACTGCCCTGTAAGAGAATTTTTATTTTTCATAACCTGTTTCGGTGTACCTGCAGCAACGATTTCGCCTCCATGCACACCTGCGCCCGGTCCCACGTCAATTAAATAATCAGCAGCCATCATGGTATCTTCATCATGCTCTACGACAATCAATGTATTTCCAATATCACGCATGTTTTTTAATGTGCCGATTAACCGGTCATTGTCGCGCTGGTGCAGACCAATTGAAGGCTCATCTAGAATGTACAACACTCCCGAAAGCTGAGAGCCGATTTGTGTTGCAAGTCTGATACGCTGCGCTTCTCCCCCCGACAATGTTCCTGCTGCACGGCTTAGGGTTAAATAATCCAGTCCTACATTTATAAGGAAGGACAGACGTTCGTTGATTTCTCTTAAAATCAGCTTCGCAATCTGGGTTTCCTTTTCCGTTAAGGTAAGGTCCTCAAAGAACTGTCTTGCTTCCTCGATTGAATAGGCCGTTACTTCTCCAATATGGTGTGAGCTCACTTTTACTGCTAGACTTTCCTTTTTCAGGCGGTGCCCCTTACAGGTCGGGCAGTTTTGCTTGCCCATGTATTTTTGCATCTGCTCACGGATATATTCAGAGCTTGTTTCACGGAAGCGGCGCTCTACATTGCTCAGTACCCCTTCAAACTGAATATTATTTTCCCGCACCTGTCCAAAATCATTGCGGTAACGGAAATGAATACGATCTTTGCCGGAGCCATAAAGAATTTTATCCATCTGCTTCTTAGGAATATCCTTAACCGGCTTATTCATATCGATCTTATAATGCTTGCACACCGCTTCAAGCATGGATGGATAATATTGAGAGCTTGTAGGCTCCCACGGGGCAATGGCATGCTCCTTTAATGTACGGGTCCGGTCCGGAATAACCAGATCCAGATCCACCTCAAGCTTTGATCCCAGTCCGTCACACTCGCCGCAGGCGCCGAATGGAGAATTAAAGGAAAAAATCCGCGGTTCAAGCTCATCTATCGAAAATCCGCAAATCGGGCAGGCGTGATGCTCATTAAATTTAATTTCCTCATGCTCCATTACATCAACAATGACGTTTCCTTCAGCTAACCGAAGTGCACTTTCAAGCGAATCGGCCAGACGGGATTCCGCACCTTCTTTCACAACAACGCGGTCAACGACTACTTCAATGGAATGTTTTTTGTTTTTATCTAATGTGACCTCGTCACCAATATCCATCATTTCTCCATTAACTCTGATGCGGACATAGCCTTGTTTTTTTATATCTTCGATGACTTTTGCATGCGTGCCTTTTCTCCCTGAAACGACAGGGGCTAAAACCTGCAGCCGTGTCCGTTCCGGATATTCAAAAATCCTGTCTACCATCTGTTCAATGGTTTGCGATGTGATTTCAATGCCGTGCTCAGGACAAACCGGTCTACCTACACGCGCATACAACAGTCGCAGATAATCATAAATTTCTGTAACCGTTCCAACTGTTGAACGGGGGTTTTTGCTGGTCGTTTTCTGGTCAATGGAAATAGCAGGCGACAGACCCTCAATGGCATCAACATCCGGCTTATCCATCTGTCCAAGAAATTGACGGGCATAAGCCGATAGTGATTCAACATACCGGCGCTGCCCTTCTGCATAAATTGTGTCAAAAGCAAGGGATGATTTCCCTGATCCTGAGAGGCCGGTCATCACTACTAGCTTATCCCGTGGAATGGTTACATCTATATTTTTTAAATTATGGGCTCTTGCGCCCTGAATAATTATTTGATCTTTTGCCATAAAAGGTCATCCTTCCGCTTTTAACTCTAACACCAAATCACGAAGCTCTGCAGCTCGTTCAAAGTCTAATGCACGGGCAGCTTCCTTCATCTCAATTTCCATTGATTCAATCACTTTAGCCCGTTCCTGTTTAGACAGCTTCTTCATTTTTGATGCCGGTGATACATACTCTTCTGTATCTTCTGCTGCATGTGTGGCGCGAATAACATCCCGTATTTTTTTATCGATGGTTACAGGTGTTATGTGATGCTCTTCATTATAGGCAATCTGCTTTTCACGTCTTCGTGCGGTTTCATCAAGTGCACGCTGCATAGAATCGGTAATTTTGTTAGCATACATAATAACATGGCCGTTTGAATTACGGGCTGCACGTCCAATTGTTTGTATCAATGCACGGTCAGAACGTAAAAAGCCTTCTTTATCAGCATCCAGAATGGTAATGAGAGAAACCTCCGGAATATCAAGTCCCTCTCTTAAAAGGTTGATTCCAACGAGTACATCATATTTACCAAGACGCAGATCCCGAATAATTTCGATCCGCTCAAGTGTTTTAATTTCAGAATGCAGGTATTGAACCTTAATGCCGATTTCCTTCAGATAATCGGTTAAATCCTCAGACATTTTCTTGGTCAGTGTGGTAATAAGTGTCCGTTCGTTTCGTTTAATCCGGTCCTGAACTTCTCCAAGCAGATCATCAATCTGTCCTTCAATCGGACGAACCTCAATGGTCGGATCAAGCAATCCTGTCGGCCGGATAATCTGCTCGACCATTTCAGGGGTATGCTCCAGCTCATACGGACCGGGGGTTGCGGAAACAAAAACAGCCTGATTTACATGCTGTTCAAATTCATCAAATTTTAACGGGCGGTTATCAAGAGCAGATGGCAATCTGAAGCCATGATCCACCAGCACTTTTTTCCGCGCCTGGTCCCCGTTATACATTCCGCGCACCTGCGGCAATGTAACGTGGGATTCATCGACAACAAGCAGAAAATCCTTTGGAAAATAGTCAATCAGGGTATACGGTGTGGCACCCGCTTCCCGCAATGTCAGGTGTCTTGAGTAGTTTTCAATGCCTGAACAAAAACCCATTTCATTCATCATTTCGAGGTCATAGCGTGTCCGCTGTTCGAGACGCTGTGCTTCTAAAAGTTTATCTTCTTCTCTCAGCACCTTTAGCTGTTCTTCTAATTCAACCTCAATATTTGCAATGGCTTTTTTCATTTTTTCTTCCCTTGTTACGAAGTGGGAAGCCGGAAAGATTGCGACATGATCCCGGTCTCCGAGAATTTCACCGGTAAGTGCATCCACCATGCGGATCCGGTCAATTTCATCCCCAAAAAACTCAACCCGTATACAGTGCTCATCATTTTTGGCCGGGAAAATCTCAACCACATCTCCTCTTACACGGAACGTCCCTCGTGTAAAGGCAATATCATTTCTTTCATATTGTATATCTACCATTTTACGCAGCAGTTGATTTCGTTCGATTTCCATTCCCTGGCGGATCGAAACAACGAGCTCACTATACTCTTCCGGTGAACCTAGACCATAGATGCATGATACGCTGGCAATAATGATGACATCATCCCGCTCAAAAAGTGATGATGTTGCAGAGTGTCGAAGCTTATCAATCTCATCATTAATACTGGCATCCTTTTCTATAAATGTATCTGTCTGCGGCACGTATGCTTCCGGCTGATAGTAATCATAATAGCTGACAAAATACTCAACTGCGTTATTTGGAAAAAACTCTTTAAACTCACTGTACAGCTGACCAGCAAGTGTTTTATTATGTGCGATGACAAGGGTAGGCTTTTTCACTTCCTGAATGACATTCGAGATGGTAAAGGTTTTACCTGTCCCTGTGGCCCCAAGCAGCGTTTGATGTTTTTTGCCTTCTTTTATACCTTGTACGATTTTCTTAATTGCCGCAGGCTGATCGCCTCCCGGCTGGTAATGCGACTGAAGATCAAACTCTTGCACCATGAATATGCCTCCCTTTCTCATCCCTATCCTTCTTCTATATTATTCATACCCTTTATCCTAGAATGAAACAGGGTTAAACGTCAAAATAATCGACTTAAACAAAATCTCATTCAATTTTACCACAAGGCATTCATGAAAAGAAAGAAAAAGAGAACGTATATTCGCATGTATTTTCTGGATGTTCCGGAATGGAAAACGACTTCGGTTTCATGAATGAGGAAAAATGGCTGAAGAAGTTTATTTTATACATAAAAAAACACGGCGTCAGGAAACGCCGCGCATGCTATCGCTATGCTGTTTCATGTATCGGTTTGCAAACCACAGCCCTACGGTGAGGGAGGCTGCATCCACGATTATTATAAGCCAGCTCCCTACATAGCCTTTGTAGGATGAAGCTGCAATAAGGGCAATGGTCAGAATCATGGCAATGGTCCGGCTGTAAGTGACACGTGTAAAAAGAATAACTAGAAGGGCAGGAGCAAATATAGCCATTAGCAGTTTGGTCCCCATTTTAATCCACCTCGATCCATGCTTTCATCTTACGACTTTCAGTCTCCATCTGCAATAAGGTTCTGGGTAATTTTGTTTAATTCACTATGAGGAATGAATTTTTCGGAGAGCATATCAGGAAGAACTTCATTTAAAAAGAACTGTACAGAGTTCATGTTACTGAACTTCATAATCGTAGTCAGAGCTTCCTGGTAGATTTCAAGGAAAATGGGCTCAGGGTTTCCTTTTTGAATCTCACCAAAAGATTCATAAAGCAAATCGATTTTATCTGCAACAGATAAAACATTCCCTTCAAGCGTATCATCTTTACCCTCTTTAAATCTTTCTAAGTAAACGTCCTGAAATGCAGCCGGAAATTCCTGGGTGACAAATTTATGAGCCATCTCTTCTTCAACCTCGCTGAATAAGCGGTTAAGCTCAGACGAAGCATATTTTACAGGTGTTTTAATATCTCCTGTAAAAATTTCCGGATAGTCATGGTTTAACGCTTTTTCATAAAGTGATTTCCAATCCACCTTTTTTCCATGGTATTCCTCAACAGTGCCAAGAAACTGGGCAATTTTCGTTACTTTAAAGGAATGAGCAGCTACCGTATGTTCATGGTATTTGAATTTACCAGGACAGCGATATAATTTTTCCATATCAGATAAGCTTTTAAAGTAATGGTGTATTCCCATGAGAATCCTCTCCTGCCTCGATGTAATTTAGCCTATCTTAGCACTCCATTGATGTTCGAACAAGTAGGTTATATATTATCTGTGTAAATCATTCATTAACAAAAGCTGATTCTCCTGCACTTAAAACCGCTTCCTTTTTTGGCGGAATTTTCTGTTTAAAATTAAATCAGCGAAAAAAAGAGACTGGCGACAGCCGTTTTAAGCGGCTATCCAACAGTCTCTTTTTCCTTCAAATCAGGCGGAATCAGATGTATAGCTTCTCATCCGGTCCTCCACCATTATAATTCCTAATAAATGATGCTGCCCTTCATGAAGAGCACGCTGCATAAATCGGATTTCTCCCTGGTGATTAAGTACTTCCAGCTTGCAATGAACACGATTCTTCTGAAGCGCTTTGTAAAATTCACGTTCGTCTCTTACAGACTCACCATTTATTTTACTGACAAGCTCTCCTCTTACGATTCCCAATTTATCAGCAGGCGTGCCAGGGATCACATCAACGACCATGACTCCCCGCTCCTTGTTCATAAAATGGTAGCCGGATCTTCTGCACAAAGCTCTTAATTTTAGGGCAAGATAAATTCTTCCAATAAAAGCTACAGAAAATGCCGCAATAAATAAGTATGGTGCAAAGTAGCCCGCTATTGCAAGTACCGTTACAAGGGTACTGAGCCATATAACTTCCTGCCCTGCCTTTCGGATTACCGGCGCTGGGAGGTCGTGCACAACCGTTAATTGAAAGCCGATGACAAAAGGAACAGCTATCAGTGAAAAGGAGAAAGATCCAAACGTAAATACCGGCCACCAGCCGCCTAATCCTTCTAGGCTTCCCATCGGAACGAGAAGAAACAAGGGAACAAGCCATAGTCTCTGGGTAAAAAATGCTCCAGCTTTTAGCCCTCTCGGAGTTCTGATAAACCGGGCCGAAGTTTTTTTTCCCGCATTCAGCGTAATTAAAAGTCCCTCTGCAAATAACAGGAGCCCCATGATGATACTTATGGTTCCAATAAGGCCAGCCTCCTCCGGCAGTTCAGGCGCCCATGAAGGAAGTGTGACGTTAAAGTAATACAGCGCATATAAACCCCCGGCTGCAAGCGGTATTAATAAAGCAGGGGAAAGCGCCCGAAACTGCCAAGTGATCAGACCTAAAAGCATTAAAGCGCTAATAATGTAGATCCAGGCAGAAGAAATAACAATCCCTGCTGCCAAAATAATAGCTGAGAGCCCGATTCCGATTAGAATTCCCAACCCAAACAGGCTTTTTAGCTCAACAGCAGGCGATACAATTCCAGTGCGCAAATCCCTCCGCTCTCTTTTCACGCGAAGTACCCCGGCAATAATTACTGCAGCAATTGCAGCATACAAAACAGGATTAAGCAGCATCGCAAGTGCTCCTTCTCCTGCCTCCTGAATCCATAGGTTTACCAAATCGAACACAACCCTTCTATTTCCGTTTCCTGCTTCAGTGTAAGCAAAGTCCCTAATGTAAATAAAAGAACCATTTAACATCAAATGGTCCTTTTGAAAGGAAGATTCTGATAAACCTATTGTATCAAATCCAAGATAACTCTTATATAAGAAATTTTACTCGTTCTTTGTTATAAACTCGATTGCTGACTGCAGCTGATGATCGTTTTTCGGATTTTCTTTATAAGATTGAATCGCCTTATCAAGTTCATTTAAGGTGGCCGTATTTGCTTCGCCATTTTGAGTTAAACCAACCGTCTTCTGGAAGTTCTGTACAGCTTTCTCTGTGCTTGCACTGAAATAGCCGTCTGTACGGTCTACATCAAGCCCGAGTCCATTCAGCATATTTTGAAGGACCGCTATTTTTTCATTGTTCATTCCTTTTTTCAGTACCACAGCGGATTGCAGTGGAACGAGTTCAAAAACAGGCGGCTGCATAACTTCAAGCGTAGGCGCTATTCCCTTTTTATGAATCCATTTCTTATTAGGCGTCAGCCATTTTGACATGGTAAGCTTCATTTGGCTGCCATCGCCAAGATCAAAGGACTGCTGCACGGTTCCTTTCCCAAATGTAGTGACCCCAATTAAAGGATAGCCCTCCACCTCCTGCATGCCCGCTGCTAAAATTTCAGCCGCAGATGCGCTTCCACCGTCAATTAATGTGGCAATAGGATAATCCTTTTTCTCCTTCAAAACTGATTTAAGCGGCTCCCGATCTCCGTTTCGTTTTTCAATATGCATAAAAGGCTTTTTACCGGTTACAAATTCATCCAGCACTTCATGCACACTTGAGAGAAGCCCTCCCGGATTACCTCTGACATCTAAAATTAAGCCATCGATGCCTTCTGCTTCCAGTCTTGTCAGCTCTTCTTTTAAGTCCTTCGCAGTACCCTCTGCAAAAGTGGTGATTTCAAGATAACCTATATAGCCATTTCCTTTTTTAAATCTCTTGCTATGTACTGTTTCTATTGGAATATCATCACGTGTAACCGTAATAACCAGATCCTTAGCGTGGTCTCCCCGCTCTACCCCGATTTGAACCTTGCTTCCTTTTGGTCCCCGAATCTTTGCAGTTACTTGGTATAGTGTGAGTGATTGTATGCTTTTGCCGTCGATCGTTTTAATTTTATCATTCGGTTTGATCCCCGCTTTTTCAGCCGGCGACCCTTTAAAACGGTCTACGATAATAAAATCTTCTCCCTCCTTCGTTACTTCAGCACCGATTCCTGAAAAGGAAGAATCAAGCGACTGTTCAAATTGACGAGAGGTTTCCTCGTCCATGTAAACAGAATAGGGATCACCTAGTGAAGCGACCATCCCCTGAATGGCCCCATCAAGCAGCTTTGCAGAATCCACCTTCTCCACATAGCTTTCTGTAATAAGGTTTTGTGCTTTTTGCAGCTTTTTCAGGGTTTCAGTTACTTCAGCTTCTTTTGTCTGATGTCCTTCTCCTTTTTTCAAGACAAGATGCTCTACTGCAAAAAACAGAGCAGCTCCGAGTACCATGCAGGTAATCATCAGGAGCAGCTTATTATACTTTTTCAAGCTCTTCATCTCCTCTCTAAAAATCACTTACACCCTACTGTATGATGTGCTCGTCCGATATAGAAGGACGAGCAGCTTTATCCCTCCGTCTCTTTAATGAGCTGGTTTTTTGTTACAGGTCCCATGATTTTTTCCTTGATATTTCCCTGCTCGTCAATAATGAAGGTGGTTGGTATGGTAAGGAGCTGATAGGCTTTTTGCGTTTGACCTTCACTGTCGAGCAGGAGAGGAAAGGTAAGTCCGATTTCTTCTTTGAAGCTTTGTATTTTGTCTTCGCCGTGATCTTCTTTTGTTAAATTTATGCCAAGCAGCACTGTATTGGGGTGATCCTTCACGTACTCTGTGTGGAAGGCCTGCAGCTCGGGCATTTCTTCACGACAGGGAGGACACCAGCTTGTCCAGAAGTTCAGGATAACCGTTTTTCCGCGTAGTTCAGAAAGTTTGACCGTTTCTCCCTGTAGATTTTGCAGCGTGAAGTCTGGTGCTGGCGTAGCAATGTTCTTTGTTTCAGCCGGTTCAGCTGTGACTGGAGTACTCCGTTCAAATCCTGGCTCATTGATTAAACCTCCGTTTGTTAGTAGTAGGTAGAATCCGAAACCTCCGACGAGAAGCGCCCATGTGCCTGATCTCATCCATTTCATCACTTTCCTCAAGCCCCCTTTAAGCAAGTCCCATTGGAAAGAGTATACGTAGGAAAATGGAAAATAGAGCAGTGGTTTATAAAGTTGTTTTTGGGATTGAATGTTATGAAGTTATGAGTGAATGCCTTTTAAGGAGGTCGTTGATTTCCGTTTCAGGGGGATGCTTTCCGCGGGGCGGAAGCTGAGCTAATTGGCTTCGCCAATGGATCTCAGCCTTTCCGCTTCATCCCGCAGGAGTCACCCCCTTCCACTTCAATCAACTTAGGAGTTGGAATAGTTTTCGTTCTTTAAAGAGTGAATGGTATTGATTTAGAAGATATATCTATTTCACCTTTGTTAACTGGCTTTAATAATTGAAGTTATGGGTGAATACCTCTCAAGGGGGTCGTTGATTTCCGTTTCAGGGGGATGCTTTCCGCAGGGCGGAAGCTGAGCTAATTGGCTTCGCCAATGGATCTCAGCCTTTCCGCTTTATCCCGCAGGAGTCACCCCCTTCCACTTCAATCAACTTGGGAGATGGAGTAGTTTTCGTTCTTCAAAGGGTGAATGATAAGAATTTAGGAGCTTAGTCAATTTCTATTTAAACAATTTACCTTACTATCGGTTATAGAGAGTTATAGGTAAATGCCTTTTTAAAACATACAAAAAGACCGCCAGTTTGGCGGTCTTTTGATTTATTAGAATGAGATATATTTACGTGGGTTGACTGCGTTTGATTTTGATCCGTTCCATCCGCCTTCGTGAATTTCGAAGTGAAGGTGAGATCCGAATGAGTAGCCTGTGTTACCCATTCCGCCGATGTATTGTCCTTTTTCAACATATTGACCGGACGATACTGCAAGGCTGCTTAAGTGAGCGTATACTGAAGTAATTGTTTTACCGTTGATGTTATGTGTAATCATAACCCAGTTCCCGTATCCGCCGCTATTAAAGCCTGCTTCAACTACATATCCGCTTGCTGCAGCAACAATTGAAGTTCCAACTGGTCCTGCTACATCAATTCCATAGTGGAAGCGTGGGCTTCCGTTTAATACGTCATAACCAAACTCAGATGTTGTGCGGCCAAAAGCCGGTACTGTCCAAGCTCCTGAGCTGACTGCCGGCTTTGGAGAAGCTGCAGGCGCTGATTGAGCTGGCGCTGGAGCCGGAGTTGAAGCCTGTGCTTTTGGCTGTGATGAAGAAGAGTTTGATGACTGTGCTGCTTGTGCAGAAGCCGCTTGTGCAGAAGCCGCTTGTGCAGAAGCTGCATCTGCTGCTGCTTTTGCTTCAGCTGCCGCTTTTGCTTCTGCCGCTGCAGCAGCTTCTGCTGCTTCACGCTGGCGTTTTTCTTCGGCTTGACGCTCTAATTCACGCTGGCGTGCAAGCTCTGCAAGACGTTCCTGCTCAGCCACAATACGGTTTTGAACATCAGCTGACATGTTCTGAAGCTCTCCATCCTTGTCCTGAAGCTTTTCTATTTCTTTTTCAAGCTCTTTTTGCTGCTCTTCAAGCTGTGCCATCAGGCTGCTTTTTTCTGCTTTTTGACCATCAAGATCTGCTTTTAATTGGTCAAGCTCTGCTTTTTGGTTTTCTAAAGCTGCAAGCTCTTCTTTTACTTGTGCTTCTTTTTCTTCAAGTGCTTTCTGATCACGAGCCTGTTCTTCCATGATTTGACGATCTGCTGCTACAAGTGTGTTAACCGCAGAGAATCTGTCGATAAAATCGCTGAAGCTTTCTGCTCCAAGCAGCACATCCATGTAGCTGACTGTTCCGCCGCTAACTTGAATAGCGCGTGCACGCTCTTCAAGAAGAGCTGTACGTTCTTCAATCTTTTTAATTAGAATTTCAATCTCTTCACGAAGCGCATCGATGGTAGCATTTGTTTCATCAATTTTCTTAGAAACACTTTCAATATCAGCAGTTGTTTTTGAGATCTTTTTATCTAGCTCTACGATTTGAGCAGTTGTTTTTTCCTGCTCGCTAATTACATTTTCAATGTTTTTGTTTTTAGAGGAAATTTCCCCTCCAACTTTTTCACGCTGCTGCTGAAGCTCCTGTTGTTTTTGTTCTAATTCATTTAGTGATTCCGCAGAAGCAGTACCTGAAATGACTGGCAGGCTTCCAAAAATTAATGCTGAAGTAATCGACAAGCTTAGTAAAGACTTTTTCACAATATGTTCTCCCTTCGAATCTAGCATCCGTTTATTTTATCGTTCTAAAACTCTTAAACTCTTAAGAATTTACGTACGGACATGAAGCTTCCCCAAGCTCCAATTAAGATGCCCATTAGTAGAATAAGTGCGTTTATTTGATAGATAAAGGGGGTAAATTCCAATATCTGAATAAACGAATTTTCAAGCCTTGGCTGCATAAATTCATATACGTTGTAATAAAGCACTGAAACAGCAGCAATTGGCAGAATGGCACCAATTAAACCAAGCCAGATTCCTTCCAGCAGGAATGGAATGCGGACAAACCAGTTTGATGCTCCTACAAGTTTCATAATCTCAATTTCTTTTCTTCTTGCAACTATCGTAATTTTAATCGTGTTTGAAATTAAGAACATTGCGGTGAAGAGAAGACCGAAGATAAGAACAGCTCCGACATTTCGACTGATTTCCAATGTTTCGAACAGCTGATCGATTTTGCCTTTCCCGTACTCAACTGCCGCGATATTTTCATAAGTTTGAATTTGTGTCGCGAGTCGTTCGGTTTGTCGAGGGTCCGTGGCTTTTACGATAAATTTATCTCTTAATGGATTGTTTTGTTCAAACAACGCCATTTCTTCGCCGAAGCTATCGATCAAACTTGTTAACTCTTCTTCTTTAGATGAATACACAACAGATTCAACACCTGATAAATCACTTATTTCATCTTCAAGTGACTGGATCGTTTCCTGCTCTGCTTCTATTTCTATATAAACGTTCATTTCAACGTCATTTTCAATATCTGTTGCAGCTTTGTTCATGTTCAGCATCAGTGCTGTAAATACACCAACCAGTAAAAGCGTTACAGTGACGGCACTGACAGATGCAAATGTCATCCAGCCATTTCGCACTAAACTTTTGAAGCTTTCCCTAAAATGCCTTGATACTGTTCTAGCCTTCATAACCATACTCCCCTCGCTGCTCGTCCCGCACGATTAAACCATTCTCAATCGCGATGACACGGTGACGAATCGTGTTGACTATTTCACGGTTATGTGTGGCCATAACAATAGTTGTTCCTCTTGAATTAATTTCTTCGAATAGATTCATAATTTCCCATGACGTCTCCGGATCAAGATTACCAGTTGGCTCGTCGGCTATAACAATTTTTGGCCGGTTTGCAATTGAGCGTGCAATGGATATACGCTGCTGTTCTCCTCCGGAAAGCTCATCGGGCATCATGCGGGCTTTATGCTTTAACCCTACAAGATCGAGAACTTCCATTACTCTATCTTTAATAATCTTTGGTGGCTCTTCAATTACTTCTAAAGCGAATGCGACGTTTTCAAAGACGGTTAAACGATTTAACAGCTTAAAATCCTGAAAGACGACTCCGATGTTTCGGCGGAGAAACGGCACTCTTTTTCTTTTTAATGGACCAACGTCTACATTATTTACGAGAATAGAACCTTTAGTGGGTTTTTCCTCGCGGTACATCATTTTAATAAATGTAGTTTTTCCGGCACCACTGGGACCAACGACATAAACAAATTCACCTGGGTTGATCGTTACATTAAGACCGTTCGCAGCCATAACGCCATTTGAATACTTTTTATATACCTGCTTCATTTGGATCATTTTGTATACTCACCTAATCTTAAAATTTGATCTTGCTGGTTTCTCAGAGGTGTAAATCGACAGTAATTATTCCCTACTAAAAAATATGTAGAATGGGAGTAAACAGCTATTGTCTAAATACGGTGGATACACTCGAATTTTTGCTACACGAGTATTATAACTATTCTAAACTAGTTTGTTAACGACTTTTATATTACATTTATATTTCTTTAGTGAAACAAAAAAAGAAACTTTTTCCATTTAAAGAAAAAGTCTCCTTTAACTTTTTTCTTATTCATGCTCAGAAAGCCACTGTGCAACTGCTTCTGCGCGTTCACCCTTTAACATCCCACCTGGCATTCTTCCCTGGCCATTCTCAATAACATCCAAAATTTCTTCATAGCTTTTTTGAGAACCTATATTTGCTAACGGGGGAGCACTGGAGCCTTCCAGATTTCCTCCATGACAGCTTGAACATTTCCCCATATAAAGTTTCTCAGGGTCCAGCTGCTCCGCTGAAGAATCAGAGCTTTCTGTATCTCCGCCGCCACAGGCAGCTAAAAGAAGAGTACTTAATAAAAAACCTGACAGAATTTTTTTCATTTCTTCACCTCATCCATACCTGAAGATTCTTTCATCCACTTATCAGTATACCAAAAAATCATGCTCTCTTAAAACCTTCTCCTAAAACCTCTGAAGCGTCGCTTACAATTACAAATGCGTGAGGGTCAATTCTCTTCACCACATTTTTAAGCTTGGAGAATTCTGTTTGGTCAATCACACACATTAAAATCGGTCTTTCGTGATCAGTATACCCTCCGTGAGCTGAAAGCTTTGTAACTCCACGGTCCACTTCTTCAAAGATCGCCTGGCTGATTTGCTCCTGGCGATTGGTAATAATATAAATCATCTTTGAACGTCCAAAGCCTATTTGAACTAAATCGATCGTTTTACTCGTAACATATAGACCGATCATTGCATATAGCCCGTACTCAATTTCAAATACAATCGCAGCTGATATAACAATCAATCCATCAATTATCGCAACACAAGTGCCCAGACCAAGCCCTGAATATTTATGAATAATTTGAGCTGCAAGATCTGTTCCGCCAGTAGATGCTTTACCTCTGAACACAATACCAAGGCCAATCCCGACGCCGATACCGCCAAAGAGAGCACCAAGCAAAGGGTCATTAGTCGCCGGCTCCCAGCCCTCTGTTAAAAAGACGGCAAAAGGCAGGAAAAACGAGCCTACAGCAGTTTTTATTCCAAATTGAAAGCCCAGAAAAATCAGACCGGATATAAACAGCGGTATATTAAATGCAAGCTGAACGAGAGAAGGTCTCCATTCAAACAGTCCATACAAAATGGTACTGATCCCGCTCACTCCCCCTGAAGCAACTCCATTGGGAAGGAGGAATACATTAAACGCAATTGCGACAAAAACCGAACCGATGATAATAAAAAGATAATCTAAAATAGAGTCCCTTACCGTGGACTGTGAACGCTGAGCATTCCTGTTTCTTTTTTTCATAACTACCATTCAATCCTTCCACGTGTTTGATGCCATTTCTTCTTAGCCGTTTGAGAGTATAGCATGAAAGGCGATTTATGTGAATATCAGTAAAATAGAGCGGCACTGTGGTAAAGGAGTAAAGGCTGGAAGGATGAGTTAATTTCTATGCTTTTCTCAAAAAAATCCTTCCACGAAATGAATATATGTCCATTTCGTGGAAGGAGTAATTTCACAGTGTTTGAAAAATGTATATTTATTTGTGCTTATATATAATAGAAGGAAAAATTTATTGGTTCAGTCGTGAACGTAAATATGCATTGATAAATGGATCTAATTCCCCGTCCATTACACCCTGTACGTTCCCGGATTCCGTACTTGTCCGGTGATCCTTTACCATTGAATAAGGGTGGAAAACATATGAGCGGATCTGGCTGCCCCAGCCAATTTCTTTTTGTTCCCCGCGTATATCAGCAAGCTTTTGCTCCTGTTCTTCAATGCGCAGCTGATAAAGCTTTGATTTAAGCATTTTCATAGCATGATCGCGGTTTTTGATCTGGGAGCGCTCTGACTGACAGGAAACGACTGTATTTGTTGGCAAGTGAGTAATCCGCACGGCAGAGTCTGTCGTATTAATATGCTGACCTCCAGCTCCACTCGCACGATACGTATCAATTTTCAGGTCCTCTGTACGAATATCAATCTCAATTTCATCGTTAAACTCCGGCATAATATCACAGGATACGAAAGAAGTATGTCGCCGTCCTGAAGAGTCAAACGGCGAGATTCGTACAAGACGGTGTACACCTTTTTCGGCTTTTAGATAGCCATAAGCGTTATGCCCTTTAAAAAGCAAGGTAACACTTTTGATTCCCGCCTCGTCTCCAGGCAGATAATCAAGCGTCTCCACTTTAAAGCCGCGTTTTTCTCCCCAGCGGGTATACATACGCAGCAGCATAGAGCCCCAATCCTGAGATTCCGTTCCGCCGGCTCCAGGGTGTAGCTCTAAAATTGCATTGTTTTTATCGTAGGGTTCGCTGAGCAGCAGCTGGAGTTCGAACTCATCGAGTGATTTCATAAATTCCTTCATTTCTGCTACCATATCTTTTTCAAGCTCAGCGTCAGGCTCATCCTTTAACAGTTCATGCGTTAATTCAAGATTCTCCTGTGTTTCAAGTAGATCCCGGTAGCCATGTACCGTTTCTTTTAACGCATTTAACTCGTTAATGACTCCTTGAGCTTTTTGCTGATCATCCCAGAAATTCGGTTCAACCATCCGTTCATCAATTTCTGCGATTTGAGCTTCCTTGTTATCTAAGTCAAAGAGACCCCCTGAAGTCCGCTAAAACCTTAGCTGTTCTCTCTAACTCTGCTTTTACTTCAAACATTTCCATTTCGATATCCACCTTATAAACTTATTTTTTTCAGAAGAAAGCTGACCCGGTCAACAGGCCCGGGTCAGCCAAAACAGGGAGGCTTATTGGCCAGCCCCGTGACAATTTTTGAATTTCTTGCCGCTTCCACAAGGACATGGTTCATTTCTGCCAACATCATTTGTTTTGCGGACTGGCTGCGGTTTTTTCTTTGCTCCGCTTTCTTCCTTAGGATTAACCGCCTGGCCTTTTGCGACTTCCTGACGCTCTAGGTTATTGCGGATCTCCGCTTTCATAATATACTTCGTTACATCCTCGTTAATGGAGGCCTGCATTGCTTCGAACATTGCAAATCCTTCATTCTGATACTCACGAAGAGGATCAATTTGTCCGTATGCACGCAAATGAATCCCCTGGCGCAGCTGATCCATTGCGTCAATATGGTCAATCCACTTTGTATCAATAGAACGCAGAAGGATAACTTTTTCAAACTCGCGCATGCGCTCGCCAAGCTCTTCTTCACGCTCGTCATAGCGGGCTTTGACCTTGTCTAAAATGAGCGCTTTAATATCCTCATTTGATTTGCCGGTCATATCTTCCTCAACGATCGTGCCTTCAGGAAGAAGATTCGCAAAAATGAAGTTTTCAAGTCCTTTTAAATCCCATTTTTCCGTTTCTTCAAAAACAGGGGCATATTGGTCAACGGCATTTACAACAGTACTTTCAAGCATGTTTTCAATTATAGAGCGAAGGTTCTCTGAATCCAGCACCTCAAAACGGTCCTTGTAAATAACCTCGCGCTGCTGGCGCAGTACATCATCGTATTGCAGAAGCTGTTTACGGGCATCAAAGTTATTTCCTTCAACCCGTTTTTGAGCAGATTCTACAGCACGTGTTACCATCTTGCTTTGAATAGGCTGAGTATCATCCATACCTAGTCTTGCCATCATATTTTTCATATTATCAGATCCAAAACGGCGCATTAGATCGTCTTCCATCGAAAGATAGAATTGGGTTACACCAGGATCTCCCTGACGGCCTGAACGTCCTCGGAGCTGATTATCGATCCGGCGGGACTCATGACGCTCTGTTCCGATAACAGCAAGTCCGCCCACCTCTGTAACTCCTTCTCCAAGCTTAATATCGGTACCGCGTCCTGCCATATTTGTAGCGATCGTAACAGCACCGCGTTTACCCGCATCAAGGATTATTTCAGCTTCCCGCTCATGATTCTTTGCATTTAAGACATTATGCGGAATGCCTTTTGCTTTAAGCTCAGAAGAAATAATCTCTGAGGTTTCAATTGCAACCGTACCAACCAGTACCGGCTGACCATTTTTATGACGCTCGGCAATATCCTCAACAGCAGCCATGTACTTACCTTTTGTTGAAGCAAAGATAAGATCAGCCCGGTCGTCCCGGATAATTTCGCGATTTGTTGGAATGGAAAGGACGCGCATATTATAAATATTCCGGAATTCCTCTTCTTCTGTTTTAGCCGTACCGGTCATTCCAGACAGCTTTTTATACATTCGGAAGAAGTTCTGGAACGTGATCGAAGCCATTGTCATGGATTCATTTTGAATTTCAAGGCCTTCCTTTGCTTCGATTGCCTGATGCAATCCATCGCTGTAACGGCGGCCCTTCATTAAACGGCCGGTAAATTGGTCAACAATAACAACATCGCCTTCCTGCACGACATAGTCGAAGTCAGCCTTCATACTGACATGAGCCTTTAATGACTGGGTAATATGGTGGTTCAGGGTTACATGGGTGATATCGAACAAATTATCAATGCGGAAGGCACGCTCTGCTTTGTTGATCCCCTCTTCTGTTAATTGAACCCCTTTTGTTTTTTCATCATACGTATAGTCTTCATCAGCAATTAAATTGCGGACGAAAGCATTTGTTTGGATGTAAAGCTGGGTTGATTTTTGCGCCTGCCCTGAAATAATCAAAGGCGTTCTCGCTTCATCAATTAATATGGAGTCAACCTCATCAATTACTGCGAAATTTAAGGGACGCTGAACCATTTGCTCCTTATAAAGAACCATATTATCACGCAGGTAGTCAAAGCCGAGCTCATTGTTGGTGCTGTAAGTAATATCAGCAGCATATGCGTCCCGCTTTTCGTCCTTTGTGAGACTGTTCATATTAAGGCCTACCGTCAGACCAAGGAAATTATACAGTTTGCCCATTTCCTCAGCGTCACGTGAGGCCAGGTATTCATTGACCGTCACAACATGGACGCCATTACCGCTGATTGCATTTAAATAAACCGGCATAGTAGAGGTAAGTGTTTTACCTTCACCAGTTTTCATCTCTGCAATATTCCCTTCATGAAGGGCAACGCCGCCTAAAATCTGAACACGGTAAGGATGCAGCCCAAGCACACGGCGTGCAGATTCCCGAACCACTGCAAATGCTTCTGCCAACAGGCTCTCAAGAGATTCGCCGTCCTCATGACGTTTTTTAAATTCCTCTGTTTTATCGCGTAAATCAGTATCGGAGAGAAGCTCCATTTCAGATTGCAAAGCCTCGACCTGATCTGCTACTTTTTCAAATTTCTTTACATCTCTTTTGGTTCCATCAAACACCTTGTTTAAAATTCCAAGCATGTTAACGCTCCTTTATCTTAGGCTTTTCATTAAGCCATTACTCTTCGGTCGTCTGTCATGTTGAGTTACGTTTTATCTATAGCATAAAATAAAGCTTGCTGCTAATCAAAAAATCCACACAGATATACTTATCTATTCTACCATTTAGCGTACACCAGTACAAGGAGCCCGCAGTGCGGGACAGGGAATAATAAAAGGCTTATATTTTCTTTTCTCACAAAAATTTCACGATTCTTTCAAATGAAAAAAGATGCTGAAATCATCATCTGATTTCAGCATCTTTTTATTTTGTTACGACTGCGTCATATACTCGAGCACATCTAAATCAATATACCCGTCGTCCTGCTTGCGCATTTCAAAGTTCTCAGTGTGAAGATAATTACGAAGTGCATGAGAAAGCGACACATTTTCTTTTTTATAACCAAGACGGACAAGCTGATATTCAAGCTTGGTTTCTACCTCCCCCTCAATCGGAACGATGTTGTTTTTGTTTGATGGGGCAAAATAAAGCTGATGTAAACGGAAAATACGGGAAAGCTCGTCTACAGGAGTCGGATGATCATCAACCCGCAGATCAATAAAACGGTCGTTGTATCCACCGTAGCCTCCTTTTTCCTTTACCACGAGTAATGCAGCTGACTGTTGTCCTCTTGAGTCGCCACCTGCCGCCTGGCCTGCAGCGAGTGATGCCAGCAGCCGTTCTGCCAGGCTGCCTGTAGAGCCTTCAAAGGATTCAGCCATTGCCTCTACTGTGCCGGGCACAAGAATATTTCCCTGTATAGCATAGTTTTTGCCGGATAATCCACCTGCCCAATCAAAGCAGCGATCGCCGGTGAATGTGGCAGCGTTGCCCATTCCATCCACAATCCCTACCTGGCGCAGCTCACGATCTTCATCGTCCTGCGTTAAAAGCTTCAGAGTCTCTTCAGCATTGCTTCCAGCCATCATATAGGCGATGCCTTCTGGTCCATATGTAGTGTTCGCATAAGACTGGGTCGCTATTGCGCCGACGCCCGCAACCGCGTATGGAACCACGGCGCCGACACCGAGAAATTTCGATTGGGTCGCAACTCCCCACTCTTTTTCAATTGGGTCATATCCGACAATAGAATACGTCAACTTTATCACTCCTTTTTCATCAGCTTCCGAATACGAAAGAATCCTTTCACTCCAGTACACCGGAAAGCCCTATCTCTCCATACCACTTTTTATCTTCCGAGAAACAATGCGCCGTAAAGTAATGCGCCTGCTATCACAAAAGCCGGGTGAACCTTAAATCGTTCCATTAAGACAAAGCTGATTACAGCAAGTATCGCTGTTTGAACACTTCCCGATGCTTTAATGGCATCTGAAAAAAATCCCCATGTCATGACGCCAAGCAGTACAGCGATTGTAGGGCGGACAAGACTTGACATTTTTTTCACACGTGGTGAATCTTTGTATTTCATAATAAGACCTAATAATGCAACCATGAGGATGAGTGAAGGAGCGACTGTCGCAAAAAGAGCCACGCCCGCGCCTAAAATGCCTCCCTCAGTATAGCCTACATAGCCTGCCATTTTTGTTGCGATCGGTCCTGGAAGTGAGTTACCAAGAGCCAGAAACTCACTGAATTCCTGTGTGGTCATCCAGCCGTAGCGCCCGACAACCTCATTTTCAACAAGAGGAATGGACGCAGGTCCTCCACCATAGCCTAAAATCCCGGGAATAAAGAAGGCTAAGAAAATCTCCCAATAAATCATCTCGGCACCCCTCCGTTTCCTTTAGGTGCCTTGACCTTCTGCTTTCTGTTCCCAAATAGCAGTGCATAAGCAAGAATAGCTAGTATGAGGATGGCGGGATGTACATTGAACCACTCAAGCAGAAGCAGACTCGCACCAATTAACATTCCGGCAACCGTCCACCCGAGAGCTGCGGTGGATTTTTTCACAAAATCCCAGGTTAATACAGCAAGCATTACCCCTACCACCGGCACAACCGCCTGGGACATTCCATTCACCCACGGAAGATCCTTATAGGCATTTAAAGTGGTTAACAGCAAAATCATCGCTGCCACAGTCGGCAGAGTTGAGGCAAGGAGTGCATTTAAAAGTCCTGCTATGCCCCCTACCCGGTAGCCGATATAGCCTGCCATTTTTGTTGCGATCGGTCCCGGCATGGCGTTTCCAAGTGCCAAAATATCTGAGAATTCTTTGTCATCCATCCATTTGTACTTTTCAACTACTTCTTTATGAACAAGCGGAATGGAAGATGGACCTCCTCCAAACCCTAAAATACCAACCCGAAAAAATGCTGAAAACAAACCAGCCTGATGATTCTTTTTTTCACTCATGATGCTCAACTCCGTTTAAAGATTCCATTTACCAGGCTGCAATATGGCCATCCGTGCGTGATTCTGTGCCCCCTGATAGGACACCGGTTTTTGGATCGCGCCAGATAATCTGACCTCTCCCAAACGGCCCGCCATCTGTTGTAACATCAATGGTATGACCTTTTCTGACAAGCGCCTGAACAAGATGGTTTGGAAACGATGGTTCAACCTGAACCGTTTTCCCCTGTGACCACTGCCAGCGCGGTGCATCAAGTGCCGCCTGTGGATGTAAGCCAAAGTCAATCGTATTTGAAATAACCTGTAAATGCCCCTGAGGCTGCATATAGCCTCCCATTACACCGAACGGGCCGACTGCCTGGCCATCCTTGGTTAGAAAGCCTGGAATGATAGTATGATACGTCCTTTTGCCCGGCTTTAATGCGTTAGGATGTTCGGGATCCAGGCTAAAATCATGTCCGCGGTTTTGAAGTGCGATTCCTGTACCCGGCACGACGGCTCCAGAGCCAAAGCCCATATAATTACTTTGGATGTAGGAAATCATATTGCCTTCATCGTCTGCTGCAGCTAAATAAACAGTTCCGCCCTTAGGCAGCTCCATCGGCTGAGGATTGATTGCTTCCTCGCCAATCCCTTCGCGGCGCTTTTTTGCATAGGCGGAGGATAAAAGCTCTTCGGTTGAAATCGGCATATCCTCAGGCTCTGTAATAAATGCCTTCCCGTCTGTAAAGGCAAGCTTCATCGATTCGATTTGCTTATGATAGGTTTCAGCGCTTTGGAACTCATTAAATTCAAAGCCCTGCGCAATATTTAATGCCATTAATGCGATCATGCCCTGACCGTTTGGAGGGATCTCCCACACATCATAGCCACGGTAATTGACCGACACCGGCTCTACCCATTCAGGCGTAAATGATTCTAAATCCTCTTTAGAGAGAAAACCGCCATGCTCTTTAATATATGAATCTATTTTTTCTGCAAGCTCTCCTCTATAAAAGCTCTCAGCCTTTGTTTTTGCGATTTCTTTAAGTGTTGAAGCATGTTCTTGTGAGGCCCAGACTTCCCCTATTTGCGGCGCACTCCCGTCCTTGATAAATGTATCAAACCAGGATTGATAGACATCACCCTTAAATATTTCCTTAAATTTCTTAGCAGCTCCATTCCAGTACTTTCCAAGGACTGGAGATACAGGATACCCTTCCTCTGCCAGCCTGATTGCCGGTGCCAGCACTTCATCAAAAGGCAGTTTGCCGAATTTCTCAGATAGCTCGGCCCACGCAGCAGGCGCGCCTGGAACAGTTATTGGCTCTATTCCGAATACAGGCATTTTTTCATGCCCGCGTTTTTTCATTTCTTCGATTGAAATGCTTTTTGGAGCGGGTCCGCTTGAATTTAAACCATGAAGCTTATCCTTTGCCCACACAAGAGCAAACGCATCTCCGCCTATTCCATTGGAAGTGGGCTCAACAACTGTAAGGGCAGCTGCTGTTGCAATAGCCGCATCGATTGCATTGCCGCCTTTTTGAAGAATTTCAAGTCCCGCCTGAGCTGCGAGCGGTTGTGAGGTAGCGACCATTCCCCTTTTAGCAAAAACGGTCTGGCGTTGAGATGGAAACGGGTGATACAAGTAATCAGTAGTCATAAGTATGTACGCTCCTTTTTCCTCGTTCTGTAAGTCTATGTACTATTTCGGTTACCGAATAACAATCTACTGGTCTATTATAGTTTAAATCTTGCAAAAATTCTATGCAGAATCCTGCTTGCACACCTAGCTAAAGAAAAAAGCATACATTGCTGTACGCTTTTCCCTTCATTTACCAAGATAAGTTATACAGAATCTCTCAAAATGTGAACCCAGTTTTATTTGGATTCTTCCTGGAGCGCGTTAAGCTCTTCAAGGAACCATTTCTCCATTTTCCGCACCGTTGAAGAAACACTTGATGCTGTTACACCAAAGCCTTCACCCGCTCCTTTTTGAGTAAGCGGAGAATCAGTGGCGTGCTGGGCAGTTAAATAAGACACAGCGGCCAAATAGCTTTGCGGCTTGCGGACTTTATCGCCATTCTCAGAGAAGAACCTTGCCGCAATATGGCAGGCAATCAGAGACAGATTTTCATCCCCACGTTCATCCCAGTAATCTTTTAAAAACTGAAGTGCTTCCCGCTGCGCTTCACTCGGAACCTCAGAGGTCATTTGGCTCATCCAGTCAGGTATTTCCTGTTCCCGTTCTACAATAGCGTTAATGATCTGGACCATTCTGCTCACTGTAAGCCAGTCTGACCGGTCCTCTCCTTCAATATCCAGCTTTGACGTGCGGTCGATTAGCAGATCGCGCTCGTCCTTACGGTAAATGGAAGGAAACATAAAGCCATACGGTACCCATTTATCCTCAAACGGCAGCAGTACAGCAAATAGAAAATCTATTTCTGCCCAGGAATGAAATTCAGGCATGATGATCGTATATTCCCTGTCATCGAGCAAATCTCTTGCTGCGATTTCCCTTGTACTTTCATCCATAGATGTCACTTCAACCAGAACCGGCTTTGGTTCATGCCAGTGCTGCATAAGATCCCGCATACGCGGTCTTTCTGTTGCTTCCTTTTTGTCCGTTAAAAATTGAGACCAGTGAGTCGTTTTACCGTGAGAACTTAATCCAAACATAAACGTTGAGTAGACAGTAAGGAACTGTTTTTCTTCAAACGTGGGGGTAACTTTATCAAGTATATACGTAAGGTCCTCTTTAAAATCTCCCTGCTTAGGCACCATCACTTCATTTAAAAACTGCAGCTGCAGATCCATTTGTTCTGTAACGAGAAGCGTATGAATCGATACAACCTTTTTGCTGGCACAGCATTTTTTGAATTTCTTCCCGCTGCCGCATGGGCACGGTTCATTTCTTCCAACTTCCTGCATTTAGGCACTTCCTTTTTCCTTGATACCTTTAATTGTAACATGCATTGGGATTGGATTAAAAAAATCGCTCCCTAAAAGGGAGCGATTTGATTAAGTAAGTGTATGTTGAATCAGGCTTCTGTTTCGATCAAGCCGTATTTTCCATCTTTACGTTTGTAAACAATGTTTGTTCCGTTAGACTCAGCGTCTGTAAATACATAGAAGCTGTGGCCAAGCATATTCATTTGAAGAACAGCTTCCTCGCTGTCCATTGGTTTCAGATTAAAGGTTTTCGTACGGACAATGTCCATTTCATTTTCATCATTATCTTCATAGGTTGGTTCAATCGTTTCAATTCCGTTTTCAGGATCAACCGTCGTTGCAAAGAATTCAGGCTCATTTCCTTTTTCACGGAATTTACGGTTCACTTTTGTTTTGTGTTTACGAATCTGACGCTCCAATTTATCTAAAATCAGGTCAATCGCAGCATACATTTCTTCATGACGCTCTTCTGCACGCAGCGTTAATCTCGGCATTGGAATAGTCACTTCCACCTTCGTCTGTTTATCATTGTAAACCTTTAGATTTACATGAACGTTTGCGTCAGGTGTATCATTAAAATAACGCTCTAGCTTATCAATTTTTTTCTCCACGTAGTCGCGGATTGCTGGAGTTACTTCGATATTCTCGCCTCGGATATTGTAGTTCAACATGTAAACTCCTCCTTTAATCTAAAGCTATACTACCTATTTCTCCTCTACCCCGAGAATCTCCTGCCTAAGCGTAAAAGTTTTATAATTTTTCCGTAAAAAATATTGGAGAACTTAGCGATTAATGTCACACTAAGGGGTTTGGTGTCAAAAAAAGACCCTAAGACTGGGTTGTCTTGGGGTCTTTAATCAGGTTCACTGCGCTTCAGGTGGACACTTGCCGTCATATCCTGTTGGAGTCGCCACACCCGCTCTGTTCACCTAGTGAAGCCTTTTTAAAAATAGCTTTACTCTTATAAGTATATGTTTCTTTTAATAGCCGCCTCTAATATGCTGCTTTACATTCTGATGATAAAACTCACTAAGTTTTCTTTGCTCCTCTGCTGAGAAGGAAGGAACTTCTATTGCCTGAAGGTTCTCTTCGACCTGCTGCTTGTTTTTAAAGCCCGGGATCACGCATGTTACCTCCGGCTGATCGAGAATCCAGCGAAGGGCTGCTCTTGCCATATTCCCTCTGCCTTCAGCAATCCACTGAAGCTCGCTTGCAAGCTCTACTCCTTTTTTAAAGCCTAGTCCTGCAAAGGTTTCTCCTACATTAAAGGATTCACCGTTTTCATTGAAGCGGCGGTGATCGTCTTCTTCAAACTGATGATCTTTTGAAAATTTATTTGTCAGCAAGCCGCTTGCAAGAGGCAGACGGACAATAATACCTACTCCGCTCTTTTTCGCTTGTGCAAAGAGCTCCTCCATAGGCTTTTGGCGGAATAGATTAAAAATTACCTGGAGGCTTTTCACATTTGAATGCTCAAGACATAGCAGGCCTTCCTCCACGGTTTCTACACTGACGCCATAGTGCTTAATTTTCCCTTCAGCCTGCAGTTCGTCCAATACATTGAATACGCTGCCTTCTTTTAAAATTTCAATAGGGGGACAATGAATCTGGTAAAGGTCGATTTTGTCACGCTCAAGTCTTTTTAAACTCGCTTCGCAATAGTCACGTACACGTTCCTTTGAATACGTCTCTGGATCGTGAATATCACCCTGACGGCAGAATTTAGTCGCAATGTAGATACGGTCCTTCATGCCCTTCGTTGCTTTTGCAAGCAGCTCTTCACTGTGACCATCTCCGTATACATCAGCCGTATCAAAGAAATTCACTCCTCGGTCAATGGCGTAGTTTAACGCCCGCAGCGATTCTTCATCATTGTTTGAGCCCCACGAACCGCCGATAGCCCACGTTCCAAAGCTGACTTCACTTACACGGATATCTGTATTTCCCAGTTGACGATAATGCATTCACACCACTCCTGACTATTTTTTAGAAGTTATGAAGATAAATTATTTCGTGTACTAGCTTGAGTGTACACCTTTTCATAATATTGGAACAGTTTTGAATACTACTAACAAGAAAGCATGCAAGTAGATTTTTGTCGATATATGTATCATTAAACTTGCTGAGAGGTAATTCCGAGTCTTTTTAAACTATTATTCGGCAATGAAAGTAGATAAAAAGTTTGAGTGGAATTTTCATGAATTCATGCACAAAAAGGGGACTGAAACAAATTTTTGTCTCAGTCCCTTTTCCGGTTCACTGCGCTTCAGATGGACGCTTTCCGCGGGACGGGGCTTGAGCTAACTTGCTGCGCAAGTGGATCTCAAGCTCCCGTTTTCATCCCGCAGGAGTCGCCATCCTCCACTCCGCTCACCTCTTTTTTCTTAAACGAGTACTAAATTAAAATGTAGACTTCTTTCTTTTTCGTAACATTTTGTAATTCAATTCCTGCCTAAAGCATTCCACCACTCATTACTTCCTTTTAGAAGAGACACTATTTTTACTGTCCAGCAACCGCACGTCTGTTCACCACCCGCTGAAAGCCGTACATGCCGCTTGCCATCAGACAGACGGCGATTGAAACTGCACCGAAAAAGGGAGCTAGTGTTGGAATAATGATATACACCACTGCGAATGCCCCTGTACTTACCATCATAAAAAAGGTACAGAATGGCTGAGCGAAGGCAATTAAAAAAGCGTGGTGAAGCAGCCTTCCAACCGGCAGCTCAAAATGAACGTAAACAGGAAAGATATAGAGCAGGATAAGCATAAAAAGGAGAAGCAGCACAATGAATGGAATAAGCAACAGCATCTGCATCTCCCCTTGTACGGAAAAGACAAACCGGAAATCAAGATAAAGAAGCAGACTGCCCAGATAAATAAGCACGCCAAGCTTGTTTGACTTTAGCCACTCCGATTTATAAGTCCGCCAAAACAGGGCGTAAACAGGCACTCCTTCTCTTTTCATCAGCCACTGTCTGATCACTGTAAACAGCGCAACCGTTGCTGGCATAATCCCAAGAAAGACAGCTCCTAAAAGCGTGAAGCCAATCCATAGGATATTTACAAATGCGAGCCTCATGATCCATTCACAAACACGATAAAATCCTCCGATTACGCCCTCCTGCATCTTCTCACCTTCTGTTATTGTTTATTTTGCTTCTTCAAGCCATAGAATGCTGGTAACGCCGCGCGGATAATATTTACTGCCGGCAATTTCTCCTCCAATAATCTGATCACTCCAGCTCCAAACCGATAATGTCGGATGGGTCAGCCATTTGACATGAGCAGCATCTGCCTCTGCTCCTGCTTCATCCCATTCTTCCTGTAAAATCTCTCTTGCGATAAACTGGCAGAGATAAATTTTACTCAGCCATGAATTATTGCTTGTTGAGGAAATTTTCCATCCGCCGTCTTCAAACAAACAGTCTTCTTTCGTTAGTACCGTTTTAAAATGATGCTTAAGCGCCTGGATATATTCACCGAATCTACCTTCCGGGTCCAGCGCTTCCTTGCAATTTGTGTAATAAGGGAAAATTAATCCTTCAATTGCCGGGATGATTCTAGAATCATTTCCTTCCCCCATGACAGCGGGAATATAGCCTTCTGCCGTTACATGACCAACAATGGTCGCAGCACATTTCACTGCCTGAGCTCCGGCTTCCTCTGCAAGGTTTGAGCGATCATTTTCGTTAAACAGTTTTTCTAAAGCGAGATAACTTGCCCAGCTTTTCCCTGCCAAATACAAATTATTTCTTGCCTGGCCTAATGACACATCCAGGCTGTCATAGGTGGTGATTTCTGCTCCGCCCATTGCACGGGTTGAATCAAGGGCCATAACCCCGTTTCGTTTATCCCGCTCTGGATGATCCCGGTTTAACATACTCTGAAAACATTGTTCGAAAATAGGAAGGTTTTCATCAAGCCAGGCTTGATCCCCGGTTTGCTCAACATAGACGGCTGCACATAACACCCAATTCACAAGCTGCTCATGGGTCATATGAGAAAAACAGCCATCTAAGCCGTAGAGCTCATAAGAGGAGTATCCCGGTCTTGAGAAGGTATTGGCAACACCCATATCATGTGTGAAGCTGAGGCCGCCCGGATACACTTTCTCTTCACCCGGAAAGCGAACCTCATCCTCATAGCTGTAGCGGCTCACAAATAAATCAAGTTCATTTTTTACCGTCCACGGATTCATTTTCAATTCAAAAAAGAGCTGATCGACGGTTAGATCAAATGTATTCATCATCCGGTATTCGCCTTCATTGACAACCCACAAAGGCTTTCCGTCCTGCTCAAGCAGCTGAGTACAGCCGTAATAGCTTCGGATCGAATGAGCCATCATAAAGCGTTGATCCTCTGATAAATGCTCCGCTTCGTCAACGAGCCTGTTTGCTATCTCTGCCCCTTCAATCCAATCCTCAGCATGATCAAGCGAATACTGAACGACTTCTTCTATGTTTGAAAACAGTCTTGTGTACCAGTAGCTTGTATCCATCCCTGCAGTTACAAGGCCTCCACGGTAAAAGCTCAGCGTGAAGGTAAAAGTCTTTTTCTCACCTGCCGGCACATCCATAATTAAGGCACCAACCGGTCCTAAGCCAAATGCCCAGTTTTCTTCAAACGGCGTCGTTAAAATGTTTTCGAGGCTGAAATGCATGGCAGAGCGTACGCCTGAATCCTTCGATGCAAGAGCTGTAAAACGTCCCTGTCCGACCCCGGCAATTCCATCACATGTGTCATCAAGCCTCCGTACTGAAGTATAAGGATCGGTTCCCTGATAGCCGAAAAAAGCACGTCTTGATTTTGTTCCTGTCTCATTATCAACCGTCAGCTGTGCGATGACGCTAGGGGCGATGACGCTTTTCATTTCTTCATCAGTTGCATGATCAGGTGAAGGCACGGATTCTGCTTTCGTAAAAATCGTAAATTCTAGGTCCCCTGCTTTCCACGTATCAGTTCCCAAACGAAAATCTCTTTTTACATTCTCTCTTGCAAAAGGAAAAATGATTTTAGGTTTATCTTGATCGGGATCCGGATTTTCAATATCATACCGCTTGCTTTCTTCATCGTCCCCCGCATCAAAGAAAGGAAAAGCTTCATATGTCCCTTCTTTATTAAGGGTTTCAGTTCCAATATAAATATTTTGTCTTGGCGACCGGCCAAGCTCGATGTCAAATCCTCCCCCGCTGCCTCCAAAGCCAAGCGTAAAGCTTGAAAAGGCCCCAATTGGAGAATGGTGGGCATTAAAAAATTCATTTTTGCTCAAAGTCCGTCATCCTTTCGCTGCAAGTTATCCTTTTACTGAACCAGCTGATATCCCTTCAACAATCCGGTTGCTTAAAAACAGAAAAGCAAGCAGGATCGGGATAATGCTGATCATTAACGTGGCGCCAATCGCTCCCCAGTCAGTCATGTACTGTCCGATGAAGTTCTGGATTCCCACCGTTAGGGTTTTAAAATTATCCGAGCTAATAAAGGTGTTTACAAAAACAAATTCATTCCAGTTATAAATCATATTGATAATCGCTGCAGTCGCCATGACAGGAGCCGTCATCGGAAGCGTCACCTGGAAGAAAATCCGGTGAATGGATGCGCCGTCCATAATCGCCGCTTCCTCCACTTCACGTGGCAGCACCTGATAAAAACCAAACAGGATCATAATCGTGATTGGAAGGTTAAACGCTGTGTAGGTCAAAATGAGTGACAGCGGATGGTCAATCAGACCAAGAGATGAAAAAGTGCTGAACAGCGGAATTAAGGTGGAATGAATCGGAATCATTAACCCAACCATAAATAATCCTAAAACGAGGCTGCTCAATCTCCACTTCATCCGAGTAATCGCAAATGTCACCATGCTTGCAAGGATGACCGTTAAAATAACGGATGAGGCCGTGTATAAAACACTGTTTAAAAAGTATTGGCTGATATTTCCCTCTGTCCACACATTCACGTAATTTTCCCATTTCGGATTAGTTGGAATGGCAAAAGGCGAAAGCTCAAATACCTCCTGATTATTTTTCAGTGAAAACAGAAACAGCCAGACGAGCGGAAAAATCTGAAACACGGCGACAACACCTAATAGGAGATAAATCAATGCAAGACCGATTTTGTAGCCAAAGCCGTTTGAGCTCCGTACTTCGTTTTTCCTTACCTGTTTTTTCTTTACTGGCTGGGTTGGGGGTGCTGCAGGCTCATGATTTTCCACAATTTCTTTTCTCATTCTTAGAGCCTCCTTAATATTGAATTTCTTCTTTTACTGCTGTTGCTTTACGGATGATCCATGTGATAACCAGACAAATAACTAATAAAAAGAATCCGATCGCACTTGCATAACCAAAGTCAAAGCCGCGGAAAGCATGACCGTACATATAGGAAGCCATTACTTCACTGGCACCATTCGGTCCGCCGTTTGTCATAATATAAATTAAATCAAAGTATTTTAATGAACCGACAACCGCCAGTACGATCGTTACTTTAATAACGTTCATAATGAGCGGAATCTTAATTTTCCAGGCAATGTCCCATGCTGTCGCCCCGTCAATCCGCGCAGCCTCTATAAGTGATTCCGGGATGTTTTTTAATGCAGCATAGTAAATCAAAATATAAAATCCTGCATACTGCCAGATAATCGGAATAAAAATCGCAAAAAGGGCCAGGTTGGGATCAGCCAGCCACATCGGCGGCTCTTCAATGCCAATTGACATCAGCATGCTGTTTAGAATCCCGTTTGTCGGATGATAGATTTTCATCCAAAGCTGGGCGATTGCAACAGAGGCGAGAAGCATTGGAATTAAATAAATCTTTCGTAAAATGTCCGCTCCTTTAATTTTCCCGGCCAGCACAACAGAGATCATAAGGTAGCCGACTAAGCTTAATACCGAAAAGAGCGCCAGTAAAAATGAGTGGTAGGCACTGCTCCAAAACAATGAATCCTGAACCAGGCGCGAGTAATTGGTAAGTCCAATAAATTCTTTGCTTCCCATCCCGTTCCACTTCATCAGCCCGAAATAGCCGGTTTGAACAATTGGAATATAAATTAACGCGAGGAGAAGAAACAGGGCAGGAAAAATGTAAAGCATGATGACGCCTTTGTTAGACATCGCCTTGTCCATATCGGTCAATCCTTTCTTTAGGTACAAACTTTGATCAAAAATTTCATAAAGAAAAGACATATCAAAACAGGCAGATATGTCTTTTCCGTTTTCCTTTGCCTATTCTCTCGAAAGTGCATCCTCATGCTGTTTGGCAAAATCTTCAGGTGTTACTTCCTTGCCGAACAAAGATTGAATCAGATTCAAGTGAGTTTCAGCAACGGTTGCACTCATCTGAACATCTGCAAAAAGAGTCAGATTGCTGGCGTTATTCAGTTCGTTAAGGATATCGATATACATGTCAGGTAGATCTACAGATGCTGTGTCCACTTTTGTTGCTGGAATGACACCAGCTTCTGTAACTGCACGCTCGCCCCATTTTTCTACAAAGAATTTAACAAATGCTTTAGATTCTTCTTGTACATCAGAGTTTTCAGCCACAAACAATCCAACTCCCGGTCCGCCTACAAAGCTGTCAACGTCCCCTTTCCCGCCTTCTACAGTTGGGAATTTAAAGAATCCGATGCTGTCGCGGAACTCCTGAGGAACATCTTCATTTGTCGTGTAGTTAGGCAGCTCCCACGTACCCATCATGTACATGGCTGCTTTACCGTTCATAAATTCAGATTTCCCTTCGTCATTTGACAGTCCATTGAAACCGCGGTTAAACGCATTGTTATCGACAAGCTTTTGAATTTCTTCTGCAGCACTTACTAGAGCAGGATCTTCAAATGTACCTTCTCGGTTAATTGCGCTTGTTAACACTTCAGGTCCGCCAAAACGGTCTGCAAAATACATATACCAAAGAGATCCTGTCCAGCGATCCTTGTTTCCTAGTGCAATTGGTGCAACACCATTATCAGTAAGCGTTTTCACGATTTCCTGAAATTCTTCATATGTTTCAGGAACTTCAAGACCGTATTCTTCAAAGATGGCTTTATTGTAATAAACAGGTGCAATATTCAGCTCAAGCGGCAAACCGTACGTCTGGTCGTTGATTGCATACGCTTCAGTTGTGCCGGCTACAAAGGAATCTTGCAATCCGTCATTTAACACTTCATCAAGCGGTGCAAACAGTTCTCCTTCAACAAATGGCTGAAGGTAGCCAGCTGCCCATGTAACTCCTACGTCAGGCAGGTCATTGGATGAAGAAAGCACCTTAATTTTATTTTTATATTGCTCATTTTCAAGCACTTCTGTTTCAACTTTGATGCCTGGGTTTTCTTCTTCAAATTCTGCGATAATATCTGAAGTAATAAGATTATGCTGCTTTGCACTTCCCGTTGGCCATAAGTGCATGAACTTTATCGTTTTTTCCCCGTTACTTCCTGAATCCCCGGTCGCTTCGTTTGACGATGAACATCCAGCCATCACAACCATGAAGACCGCAAGCATTGCAACAAGTAATGTATGCGCTTTCTTTCCCATCTTTGTGTTTCCCCCTTTGTTTAGTAGAACTGCTTTAAGTTTAGCACCGTGCAATTCTTCCCGTAAGGTCACGGTGATTGGGGAAAATTCCACTTTCTTTAGATCGAATTTTCTGTCACCTTAACGACTTGCGGTATGCTCCCGGAGTCATGCCCTCGTATTCTTTAAAAATCTTATTAAAGTATTTTGCTGTCTGATACCCTGATTCCTCAGCAATCTGTGCGATTGGCAGCCCGGTTGCAGCAAGAAGCTGCTTGGCATGTTGAAGCCGGATTCTGGTTACATACTCACTGAAGGTTAAACCGGCTTGCTCTTTAAAAAGGACGCTGAAATAGCTTGAATTCAGGTGCACATGGTCTGCCACTTCCTTTAAGGAAATCTGGCGGTGAATATGATCATCTACATAGCGGTACGCAGTCTTTACAGGGTTTTTCGCCTGCTCCTGCTCGCGGTTTACCTGCAGCAGCGTCAGGTCAGCTGATTTTTCGATAATACCGGCCCGTTCAATGGATTCTTCCTTCACGAGTGCCTCTTCCACCGCTTCGATCAGCTTTGCTTTTGATACTGGCTTAACGAGATAATTCAACACACCAAGTCTTATCGCCTCCTGAGCAAATTCAAACTGGGAATGCCCGGATATCATAAGCGTTACAGGCTGCTGGCCCGACTCTTTCATTTCTTTCACAAGCTCAAGTCCCGTCATTTCCGGCATGCAAATATCCGTAATTAAAATATGAATTTTTGTTTTTCCAGAATGTGCAAGCGCCTCCCCAGCTGTTGAGGCTGTTAAAATCTCATAGCGGCCATTTGACCATACTATCAGCGTTTTCCTGAGGCCTCTCCGGGTTGTTTCTTCATCATCAACGACCATAATGACCTTATTGTTCATAAAACTTCCTCATCCCTGTGAAATAGGGTAATTCAAACGAAACAGATGTCCCTTTTCCCATCTCACTTTTTATTTCAAGTCCATTATTTTCATGCCCTTCAAAATGAAGCTTCAGCCGCTTATGTACATTCGCCACCGCCACTCCATTTCCTTTGACAGAAGAGATCCCTTCTGTCTCCATCGAATTTTGGATCGCGCGCAGCACATGCTTTGGCATACCCGGTCCATCATCCTCTACTGAAAGAATTAAGCTGCTTGAGCGCATGGATGGCACGACAGTTATCGTTACATGACCTTTACCGGGTTTATTTTCAATCCCATGCATAATGGCATTTTCTACGATCGGCTGTATAATCAGCTTTGGTATTTTGACAGATTCATAGGATTTCGGCAGCGAAATGTTCCACTCAAGACGTTTTCCTACCCGCATCTTCATCAGCTGCATATACCGCTCCACATGATCAAGCTCTGTTTTCAGTGTAACCCACTCATCCTTTTTCGGTCCGCTGATCGTGTAGCGGAATAACTCGGACATTGCGAGCACATGATCAGCAAGCTCTTCCTCCTCTTTATCCTCAAGAAGCCAGTACAGGGCATTTAACGTATTAAAGAGAAAGTGGGGATTGATCTGCGCCTGAAGCGCCTTAAGCTCCGCCTGGTTTCGAATCAGCTCTTTTTCATACACCATCCGGATTAAATAATTCGTATGCTCAACCATTTGATTATAGGAAAGGTTCAATTCATTTATTTCTGCTGTTGAAGGATCAGCCGTAATCGGATAAAGCTCTCCTTCTCTTGCTTTTTTCATCGTTTTCGTCAGCTTTTGAATAGGATTCGTAATCACGGTTGAAAAAAGATAGGAGGAGATCGAAAAGATGACAAGACCTAATGCAGCTGAGATAAATATGATGGTGCCTAAAATGGAGGTTCCAGCAGTTAATGCCTGAACAGGTGTTGCAATCGCTACCCTCCAGCCCGTAATAGCAGACGTTTCCTGCACAAGAATATAATCCTGTCCATTCATTTGAACCGTCTGGCTATGCTGATTCAGCAGGGGTAAAATCGGCTCGTCATAATTTGAAGTAATCACCTGATCATTGCTGTCGAGTAAAATTTTATAGTCTTCTGAAGCGTTTCCGTTTGTTCCGTCTGAAAAGCTAAAATAAGCTGGATCAATCCGGACCACTAAATAGCCTCCGCTTGAAAAGCTCCGATCTACCAGGCTGACTCTGCGAATAGCTAAGAGAGAATCCGGAAAATCCGGATCATTGCCCACCCATATTTGCCGCCCCTTTGCCCGCTCCGCCTCTTCAACCCATTTCCAGTCAACCCGGTCAAGAAGGCTCGTATCATCGATTGGGAAAAGCCGTTCGTTTTGAGCAGAGTACAGCTCAAACGACTGGATGCCGTCAGAATAGGCCTGAAACGTATTGCCAATCGTTAAAAGAGATTGCCTTTGCTGAAATGTCGCCTCTTCTCCTTCCGCCAGTCTGTATAAAAGCTGCTGGATCGCTGGATTTGTGGCAGCCTGTGTCGTTAACAAATCAATCTGTTTATATAAGGTGTCCATTCTCCCTGACGCCTGGACCGCTGTTTGCTGGAGCTGTATTTCTGCATTATCCTTAATTAGTGTGCCGCCAAAATGATACGTCATAATTGCGACAAACGACAGGACGATGGTCATTACCGCTAAAAAAACAACTAGAATCTGATTGCGGAGTGTATTGTATTTTGCAAGATGCGCTTTCATCTACACCAGTCCCCATAAGGTCTTTTTTTCTAACTTTACCAGATGAGAGATTATTCGAATAGTAGGGAATGTATTTTGATTTTGACCGAAAAAAGAGAGAATTTCTTAACAATGAAATTACTGTGAGTATCCTTTATACTGAATCTACTAAACTTAAAGGAGAATTCGATGAGTAAAGAGATGGAAGATTTCATCATACAGAATTACCAGCGTGAAGAGAAAATGATGATTCTCGTATTCGCCCAGTGGTGCGTGAACCACGACCTGGATCCGAAGGAATTGTATTTAGATGCCTATCCTAACCAGGCGGAGAACCAGGAATTAAAGGATGCCATCGATTTGACTGTTCCAAAGGATGAAGCAGGTGAGATTCCGGATGATACAGTGATGGGAGTTCTTGCGATGTTTGAGAATGATGACTTGGCATTTGTGGTGTCTGAGGAAATAGCGAAGCGGAATAAGAAGAAGAAGTAACATAGAAAAGAAGGTGAGACTCAATTGGGTCTCACCTTCTTTTATCCGGTTCACTGCGCTTCAGATGGACGCTTTCCGCGTGGCGGGGCTTAAGCTAACTTGCTTGCAGTAAGTAGATCTCAAGCTCCCGCTTCATCCCGCAGGAGTCGCCATCTTCCGCTTCGTTCACCTCACGTTTTTAAATTTTTTTAGTTTCTCTTGTTAATTTCTTTTATCATAGAATGTTCCGTCACGATCGACCTGGTCGTATGGGTTAATGTATCGTTTCATATTGGTTTTCTTGGAGCGTAAATGCCCCATTTCACTTTGTACCTCATTGCGATTTTTATGCAGCGCTTTTTCGATTTGTGTGTTTAACGTAATGATCTGCTTTCCCATTTCTTTTTCCTCGTCTGTGAAGGGCTCTTTAATGGCAGGCAGGATTGCTTCCCTGCGGTTAAAAAGCTCATTCATCTGAGCAACCCATTCGTCTCCTGGTTTTTCCGATCCATTTAAAATAACGGTATAGAGCGCTTTTGTCACGAGAAGGCATTCTTCTACCGCACTCATGCGTGATTTCCTGCTCCAAATTGCTTTTGTCTTTGGGTATGGATAACCGTTTTCCACGTATCGCGAAGCTCTGTCATCATCCCCTCAGCCTCATCTAAAATCACAGGGTCATTATTAATATTCGCTTCCATTAACCGGCGATTCACATAATCATAAATTGCAAGAAGGTTTTCAGATACAGCAATATCCATATTTAAGGTGACCATAAATTCCTGGACGATTTTCTGTGCCTTTTGGATAGATTCATTTCTCTTCTCGATATTTTCATCCTCAATCGCAAGCTTTGCCTGATTGATAAATTTAATGCAGCCGTTGTACAGCATCAGGGTCAGCTCGCCTGGGCTTTTTGTTGTTACACTGTTTTGCTGGTATGCAGCATATGGGTTATTGACAGCCATGTTGACACTCCTTTTCTTGCCTCATTACATTCCACTACTGAATGCATTCATTAAATAAGCAGACTGTGAATTAGCTTTTTGAATCGCTACTTCCATTGCCGTAAATTGCTTGTAGTAGCGGGATTCAAGTGTAGTTAATCTGTTTTCAAACCGTTTAATTTGATCGTTCATGTTTTCGAGGTTGCGGCCAAGTGTGTAGGAAGTTCCTGCACTCGTATCCCGACCCGCTCTTGTAATAATATCGTTTCGGGTCGAGGCGATCGTTTCTCTTAATCTTCTGCCAAGCCCCTGCTCGCTTTTATTTGTGCTGTCCTTCGCAAAAAGATCGTATACAGAGGTAGGATTTTCTGTAATCGCTGCTCTTAGCTTATCTTCATTAATGACCAGCTTACCGCCGTCCAGATAATTGTTCGAAGTGGTAATTCCGATCTGTGCTAATTGCGAAGCTCCGCCAAGTCCTGAAACCGTGCTATATAAATCCTGTCTCATTTTGGAAAGTGCACTGTTTAAAACAGGATCGCTTCTTAGTGTTCCGCTCTTTGCCTTTTCATCCCACATTTCCGCTTCTTTTTCTGTAAGTTCTGAGCGCTGAGCATCAGTGAGGGGAGGAAAATCTCTGTACTTTACTTCTTTCGTCATCTTTTGAATTTCTTCAATGAGTTTATTGTATTCATCCGTAAATTTAACGATGGATTCCAGGATTTTTTCCGTATTTGGCGAGGAACTGAATTGGACATCCTTATTTGTCGCCTCTGAAAGTGTAAATTCAAACCCGTTAAGCTGAAACTTATTTGTCAGCCGCTCGGTTTCAAGCCCATTGTAAGTGAATTTTGCATTTTGTCCGGCTAGTCCCCGTCCTTCTTCTTCAGCCGTCCGATTATCCTCATCAAGCATTAAGGTATTTGTAAAAAAGTCACCTGTCAGCTTAATTTCAACATCACCGGATGCTCTGCCGCTTTGCTTGGAGGACAGAGAAACTGCTTTTGTAAACGAATCATAAAACATATTTACATTTGAGTTTTTATTGATTTTATCAATGACTGAATTCAGTGATTCCTTGGAAGGGTCAAAGGTTAAGGTATAGCCTTCAGGATCCAAGACCCCATCCGCATTTATCGTCTGGATGGTGATCGTCTGCTCTCCGGTTACCTTTGAATCAAGCTTCGCAGCAGGGTCGATCTTGAGATCTTCAGCACTTTTCATATTCGCTGCTCTCGAAAGCTGACTGACACGTATCGTTCCACTCATGTCACCAGTTGCAGTGAGACTTCTTATTGAGACATCACTTGAAGTAGTCGTAACCGTTTTTTGAGCAAAGGTCGCGGGACGCAGGACTGTATCAAAAACGAGATTGCTGAAATCGTTTAACTTCCGATTCAAATCTCTGTAATTATCCCGCTGCCATTCCATATACTGTTTTTGCTGATTAAGCTTATCAAGCGGTATGCGGCTTGCATTCATCATTTGCTTAACAATTGAGTCAACATCCATTCCGCTTGCTAATCCGTGTACTCTCATACCCATACTCTTTCACATCCTTTTAGCTCTTCTTATCTACGATAATGCCTAGTAGTTCTTTCATAGAGGCGTTCAAATCCAGCATGCGTTTCGTCGGAATTTCCCGCACGATCTCACGTGTCCGCTCGTCGACGACGGTCACATAGTATTCATTTAATTTCTCATGGTATTCAAATTTAATATGCGTTGGTGATGGAGATGCTGAAAGAACTTCATTCATACTTTTAACAATTTTATCTGCCTTATCTTTATCGATCCGTGATGAAGAGGCAGCGCCATGATAAAGCTCCACTTCCTCATTTACTGTTCGGGTCTGTTTAGCAGCAGGGGCAGTATTCTGTGGTGATAGACGCGAAGAAAGATCAATCGGGTGTAGGGAAGGAATACCCTTTTCCATCATGACACCAGCCCTCTTCTCTTTTCTTTTATATCGGCATTATGCGTGGGATGTTGAATAGTTAGTAGGGTTTATAAGAGGTTTATTACTATTATTTATAGATGAAAAATTTGCCTAAGTCTATTAGACCCGGTTCACTGCGTTTCAGGTGGACGCTTTCCACGGGGCGGGGCTTGAGCTAACTTGCTTCGCAAGTGGATCTCAAGCTCCCGCTTCCTCCCCCTGGAGTCGCCACCTTCCACTTCGTTCACCTAAATTTGTTATATATACCTATTTTTAATTAAATTGATTTTTGGATAATCAAGAACATCTTACTAGGTTAAGAACATTAATAGTTATTTCATGGCATAAAAAAAGGAGGGCCGAGGGCCGCTCCTTTAAAAAGATTAACGTAGTAATTGAAGAACACCTTGTGGCTGCTGGTTTGCTTGTGCAAGCATAGCCTGTGCAGCTTGAGCAAGAATTGAATTCTTCGCTTGGTTCATCATTTCTTTCGCCATGTCAACGTCACGAATACGAGATTCAGCCGCTGTCAGGTTTTCAGAAGATGTATTCAGGTTGTTGATTGTGTGCTCAAGACGGTTTTGGTTAGCACCAAGTTTTGAGCGTTCAGCGGATACTGTTTCGATAGCTGAGTTGATTGTAGTGATTGCTGAGTTAGCAGCTTCTTGGGAAGAAATGTTAATTCCAGTAAACCCTTCTGCATCTTCCACTAATTTATCTGAAGAAGCTAAAATCAACTCGTTGGAAGTGCTATAATAACCAGCTACTGAAGCTTCTGTTGCAGTAGTTCCATCCACATCATCTCCAACCGCGATAGCATCTTGCCACGTAGCTACCTCATTATCAGCTCCATATGTGATAGTATCTCCATCGGTACCTACAGTGTAAGATACACCTACCTCAAGTGATTGAGAGTCCATACCACTAATGCTTAATGAAATGTTCTGGTCAGCATTAGCTCCGATATGAAATTTCCCTTCAAAATTACCATCCAGCAATTTCCGAGTATTAAACTCAGTATCATTAGCAATACGTGTAATTTCTTTTGCCAGTTCATTTACTTCTTTTTGAAGCTCCCCACGGTCAATATCCGTGTTCGTATCATTTGAAGATTGAACTGCTAGTTCACGCATACGCTGTAGAATGTCATGAGTTTCGTTCAAAGCACCCTCAGCAGTCTGGATCATAGAGATTCCGTCCTGAGCGTTTTTAGAAGCCATGTCCAAACCGCGTACCTGAGCGCGCATTTTTTCAGAAATTGCAAGACCAGCAGCGTCGTCGCCTGCTTTGTTGATGCGGATTCCTGAACCTAATTTCTCCATTGAACCAGCTTGAGCAGTATTAGCATTTGCTAACTGACGGTGAGTGTTTAAAGCAGCAATATTGTGATTGATAATCATGAGTATTTTCCTCCCTGAATTTGTCGCAAACATCCTTGTTTGCGATAAGTATAGTTTTTTGAGCAAGTGAGAAGCGGCCGCTTTCCTTTTGCTTACACTTCTAATATCGGAGAGGTTTGAAAGAAGTTAATAGGTTCAGAGAAAAAATTATTTAAATTACCGGGACTTTTATCATAAAAGTCCTGTGACATAAATGTGAAAGGGATTTATATAGATATTACGAGGTGAACGTAGCGGAAGAGGGCGACTCCAGCGGGATAGAGCGGGAGCTTGAGATCCACTTGCGCTAGCAAGTTAGCTCAAGCCCCGCCCCGCGGAAAGCGCCCTCTGAAGCGCAGTGAACCGGCTTTACCCTTCGAATAAAAAAAGCGCGCCTCATCCTCAAGGCACACTCACTTCTTACCCAATAAATTAAACACATCCGCAACCCCAACTGAAGCCGACTCGTTTTCCTCCTGAATGCTCAGGTAGATTTCCTTGCGGTGAATATCCACATGCTTCGGAGCGTCGATGCCAAGCTTCACCTGGTCGCCGTTTGTGCTGACGATCGTGATTTCGATGTCATCGCCGATTTTTATTGCTTCACCTGTTTTACGTGTCAATACTAACATGCTTCACTCACTTCCTTTCAGCGATTGATGCATGATGGGTTCACGTGTTGAGTACTCACTGCTTGTTAAGATTACTTGTTTTGCTTTTTGGTTTGCGGTGTTAAACACAACCGGCGCCTGCAGATTGGCTGTTGTTTTTTCAAAAGGCTCCTGAACATTTAAAATGACGAGAATCATTGCGTCCTCTGGCTTTTCAAGCTGGAGTGCTGTAACGGTGGCATCCTCAAGCTTAAATTGATAATCGCCGACGAAGGTAAACGGATTTGTTACGACAAAGCCGAGTCCTGGAGTAGTAGTGGATTGAAGCACATGAAATAATTCGTTTTCAGGGAAAGCAAGTAAGATAAATTCCTTTTCGTCCAGAAAGCCCGGTATCCCTGCTTCAAAGCGCCATACATCTTCTATTGCAGCTTCCACAGGACCGTGGTATTTTGTTTGCAGCGTTCTCATAGCTTCCATTCCTTTTTTGTTAGATTTCCAGATTAATCGCATGGATCTCAAGTGATTCCTTTTGTTTCATATGAAATGAAACCGTACCTGGCTGATACTGAATAAGAGGCTTTTGCACGCGGGCATCCATTTGGACCTTTTGCGGGGTTACTTGAATATCAGGTTTTATTGGCTGATACTTCAATTTAACACTAACCGGAGGCGGAATGAACCCTATATTGGAGAATTTCATGGGTAGGTCGCTTCTCTGCCTGGCAATTCGGCTGACTGCGTTTCCTCCATTTTCAATCTCCATTAACTGCGTTCCTTCTCTTGTTCTCCTGCTCGTCCCGGCATAGGCCTCCTGGATTCCTTTTCTTGCCTCGTCAGCAATCTGCTGTGACGTTGGCTTTAGCCCTGTTGCAGCCCAGGCCTGTGACTGGTCGATCGTCAGAATGCCTTTCGGAGAACGGATACTCATTTCTGCTTTAGGCGACTGAAGATTCAGCTCTGCTTTTGGCTGACGGATTGATTGCGAAGACTCTGTATGATTAATGCCAAGAATTGCAGGACTCGATTGCATGCGCAGCTGTGTGATTTGCATGTGAATCACCTCTGATCATTTTTAACGTAGAAAATCGATTAAAGAGGGCTGTATGATTCGTGAGCCTATGGAAAGAGCAGCACGGTGAATGCTTTCCTGAACGGTTAAATCTGTTACAGTCCGCTCAAAATCAATGTCTTCATTTTGGGACATGATTTTCGTTGAGATTACTTCCATCTCACCTGTACGAACCTCCATCAATTCGATCCGGTTATGTCTTGCACCAAGATTTGCCCGGGTGTTTGTGATGTTGTTCATATGACCGTCCAATTGATTTAAATAGCCGCCAATGTCTTCGCCGGTCGATTCAGGATCTTCTAATGCTCCAATCAGCGCATCAAGATCCTCGAACAGTTCAGGGGAAAAGATCTGCCCCCCATTTACATTTACCGAAACAAAAATCCCTTTAGACAGTTCTATTTGAACCGGTTCAGCATTTGTTGAGGTTTTAGCCGGCTCATGAGAGAGATTGATAGGCTTCTCAAGCGTATTCGTTCCATTAAACAAATACTTATCACCGAATTTTGTATTGCCAAGCTCGGCAATATGCTCCTTCAGCTGGCGGATTTCCTCGCTGATGGATTTTCGTTGTTCAGCGTCGTATGTATCATTTCCCGCCTGTACGGTTAATTCGCGGATCCGCTGCATAGCGCCGCCGGTTTTATCCAGTGCAGCATCAGAGTTTTCCGTCCAGTTATACGCCTCGCCGTAATTCCGTTTAAACTGCTCGATCTCAAGAAGATTGCGTCTGTAGGTAACACCCTTCATGGCAATAACCGGATCATCGGATGGACGGTTGATCTTTTTCTGACTGGCAACCTGCTCCTGCAATGTCCCCATCCGATCAAAGCTTTGAGATAAATTACGCAGCATACTGCTTGCGATCATCGATTGCGTTACGCGCATCTTTTTTCACTCTCCTTATCTTCCGACTAAGCCCATTCCGTTTATAATCCGGTCAAGCATTTCATCGACCATTGTAATATTTCGTGCTGCCGCATTGTAGGCATGCTGGAATTGCATCATATTGGTCATTTCTTCATCCAAAGAAACGGCGCTAACCGACATGCGTTTTTCGTCCACAGACTGGCTTAACAGCAAACTGTTTTGTGTCATCCGGTTTGCCTGCATTGCATTTACGCCAAGCCGTCCGATCATTCCCTCATAAAAAGAGTTCAGAGATCCATTTTGACCGAGTCCATAGCTACTTAAATCAATGGTGTCGGCTGTTCCCTGGAGAGAAATCACGCCATTTGATAGAAGCATGCTCGGAATATTCGCCAGATTCAATGCATTTTGACCGTTCCCTGCATGAACGGTACCATTTTGCGTTACGGTCATGGATACAGCAATGTCCTGGGTGTCAAGATCAGCAAGACGAATCGCTTTTGCTGCTCCCTGTGACGTGCTGCCATTAAGGATAAATACAGGCTTTCCGCTTTCTCCATTAAGATCATAGCCTTTTTCATGCACCTCATTAAACACACTCGCAAACGTAAAGGCCAGCTTATCTAAATCATTCAGCATGTCCGGATACATTCCCTTGTTTACCTCATTACCGCCTGAATTCGTATAGCTGTAGCCATAGGATTCAATCATTCCTAACAGCTTTCCTTGTGAAAAGGTTACTTTACCTGATTCATTTGCAATCGGTACAGATGTCGTAAGTGGACTGCCGCTGCTGTTGAAAAATTGGATGGAGGTGATAGGCGTTGGCGTATTAACAGAAAGCTTCTCGTCAGGGCCTGCAAATCCGAGTTTGTTGAAGCGGTCCCCGTTGACTAACGCGTATTCCTTGCCATCCCCTCCAAGCATTGAAATCGTATAAATTCCTTCTGCCTGAGAGGAGCTGTTGCCGCCAGCCGGTGTTTTCGTAACCTTTACATCCATCATGAGAGAAAGCTCGTCCACTAACGCATCCCGTTTATCATAAAGGTCATTCGGCAGATAGCCGCGTGGCTCAACGCTTTTAATCTGACTATTTAACTGACTGATTTGTTCAAGCAGAGAGTTTACGCCCTGAACGCCAAGACTGATTTCTTTGCCGATGTCCTGCTGGATTTTAGTCAATGAATCACTAAGATAATGAAAGGTATCCGCCACAGACTGTCCTCTTTCAAGAACTACTCCTCTGGCTCCTGTATTCTCAGGATTTGCCGAAAGATCTTGAAGAGACTGCCAAAACTCGCCCATCACAGCTGAAAGGCCATTGGATGAAGGCTCATTCAAAACATCCTCCATTTGGCTAAGCGATGTTCTTTTTGCATCCCAGTATCCAAGCTTTGTGGTTTCATTTCGGAACTGATCATCAAGAAAGCTTTCCCGTATCCGCTGGATGGACCCTGCCTGAACACCGGTTCCGATCTGTCCGGCAGTGATTGACTGGTTCATTCCGCCGATCGATAAAGCTGATGTCTGAGTCATATTTACCCGCTGGCGTGAATAGCCCGGCGTGCTGGCGTTTGCGATATTGTTACCTGTCGTGTGCAGGGCGCTTTGCTGCGTGTTTAGCGCACGTCTGGCGACCTCCAGTCCGTGAAAAGTTGAGCTCATGGTTTACCCTCCTTTTATCGTTCATTTACGCTTTTGAATTAAAAATAGGTTTTATATGATCCGCTGACTGCTCCTGTCCCTGGCTGCTGTAGCTCTGGGATTCTGCCTGTGGCATAAGGAGATGGAGGTTCATCGACACATACTGCATCGACTGCTCAATCAGCTGCTGGTTTAATTGATTCTGTTCTTTTAGTCCGGAAAGGACCTCTTCCATTTTACCCTGCAAAAGCTTTAGCTCCTTTTGCTCCCCTTGAGGTAAAAACGGCAGGCACTCCGTTAAGGTGCTCTCCTTTTTTCCGGTTATCGTACATGCAAGCCCGCTTCGTTTGCCTTCAAGCATCTGAATCGCGCTGACATGCTTCAGTTCTTCTTTCATTAACTCATTTAATCGGGAAATATCTCCCTCTTTAATAATAGTAGTTTTTTTAAGTGCCAGCTGATGCAGGCTTTTATGCAGCTTCAGCGTTTTATCAAGCACCTGAATGAGCGGTTGTCCTGTCATCTGCCATCCCTCTTTTATTCGTAATAAAGTCTCTCTTTCTTTATCGGCAATAAATCTCCGTTTTCAAGTTAATCATGCAGGATTAATTATGTGTACACATTAATAAGCAAGCCTTGAATTTGCCCGATCTTGCTTAGAATCGTGAGACCATTTTCTTCTTTTTTGAGCACTTCATTTGTCAGCTGGACTAAATTCTGGTCAATTTCTTTTACGATTTTGTATACCTTTGTCCGCCCTCTTCGGTTAAAGCCTCTTTGATCCTCTAGCTGCAGGGCATTGCCCACGGCTTCCTCCATAAATTCCTTCACGAGTTTTTTATATTTTTTCAGGTCATCAATCGATCTCGACTCAGCAAGAACCTTTCCCTGCTGTTCAACATCCTTTGCCATTGTAGACATTTTTTCAATCAATACGTCCCCGCGCTTTGATTTCATGACTTCAGTAAACGAAACAGACTCCTTCGCTGTTTCTGTTTTTTGAATGCTATTGGCCGGACCCGTTTTTGACACTCGCTGTATTTCCATCTAATCCCCACCTTGCCTGCTCTTAATCTATTAATTGTAAAAAGGGAAGAACCTAATGGACGGTTTCCTCCCCAACCTGATGCTTTATTGAAGCAGCTGTAAAATTCCCTGCGGCAGCTGATTTGCCTGTGCAAGCATTGCCTGTCCTGCCTGGTTTAAAATATTATTTCGTGTGAAGGCGGACATTTCCTTCGCCATATCAAGGTCGCGTACACGGGATTCAGCAGATGTAAGATTTTCATTTGCAGTTTGAAGATTCGTTACCGTGTGCTCCAGTCTGTTTTGAATTGCACCAAGCTTTGAACGCTCCTCTGAAACAAGACGGATGGCATTTTCAAAGGTTGTGATCGCCTGAGATGCCGCTTCAACTGTTCCGATATTGACTCCTTTTACAGCATTAGTGCCTGGAGCTGAAGGTGCGTCTGCAGCAGTTCTTCCAATTCCAAGCTTCGAAGCATCCATCGGACTGAGTGAGAGCGTCAGCATTTCGTCCTGATTGCTGCCGATTTGGAACTTGACGCTTAGCTGGCCATCTGCTGCTGTTGAGCCGCTTAGCAATTTTTTCTGATTAAATTGAGTTGTATCAGCAATCCGATCAATTTCAAGGGTGAGTTCATTGATTTCCGTTTGAATCGCTTGACGATCCTGCCCTTCAAGCGTGCCATTAGCTGCCTGAACGGAAAGCTCTCTCATGCGCTGAAGAATATCATGAACAGATGAAAGCGCTCCTTCTGCTGTTTGAATTAATGAAACCGCATCAAGTGTGTTGCGTTCCGCCATTTCAAGACCGCGGATTTGTGAGCGCATTTTTTCTGAGATGGCAAGGCCTGCTGCATCATCGGCCGCCCGGTTAATGCGAAGCCCGGAAGAAAGCTTTTCAAGACTTTTTGAAGTAGCACCCATCGTCTGATTTAAATTTCGGTAGGCATTTAACGCCTGAATATTATGGTTGATTCTCATATTTCTACTTCCTCTCTTCCGTGCCATAATGGCCGGTTCCCTGAACCATCACTTGTTTTTCGTAAAGCGTACCAGGTTTTTTGATCGCCCGGTTTACTGATCCTGCTGCTTTTTGAGCCTCATTCCATGAAGAAAATAAATCTTCAAGAATCGTCAGCAGCTCCTGAGCTAAGACAGCATCTTTTTTTAAATTCGTTTCGATTAGCTTTTCTGCTATGTAATTATATAAAGCATCAAGCTGGTCTGCGATAATGCCGGACTCATAGTTCAGCCCCGCTCCCAGCCGCCTGATGATGTCATTTGTTTTTTGCAGCTTTTCGTTTGCTTCAATAAACTGCTTGCTATTTATAAAGGTAATAGCATCCTGCAAATTAATAATTGCAGCTTCATATAAAAGTGAGGTTAATTCCTGAGACGACTTTTGGTAAATAAGCTCTTTAGTTAAAAAATTCATCGCTTCTCCTCCTGCCTATTACTCCTATCGGCTATTTTACCGCTTCATTTAATAGCGCTTGTCCATTTCTTCGATGAAAATCATCATTTCTGCAATGACGGTATAAAGCTGCGGAGGAATGCTGTCGCCTAGATCAAGCTCAAGAAGACTTAAAAGCAGTCCTTCATTCTCCTCCAGATGAAGATCATGCTCATTTGCAAGCTCAATGATCCGCTCAGCAAGAAGACCGTTTCCTTTCGCCACCACCTTTGGCGGTCCGCCTTCATCATCATATTTAAGAACAGCCGCAGAGGGGCCGTTTAATTTTTTGTAAGCGGCATGGTTAAAATATTTTGGCATCATACGCTAAAATCAAACCCTTTCTCAGTTATCGCAGCGCGGGTTACCTTAGTCGGCTTTGCTTCATCCTTTTGCTGCGCGTTGCTTTCTTTTAAAAGCTTCGTAAATTGAATGCTGCCAATTTCATAGCCAATCGATTGCAGCCTTTCTTTAGCCGCATTTGCCAGCGGCTGCATTTTCTCTTCAAAGCCCGGCTTGTCATTTTTCACTTTAATTGAAAGCGTGCGATCAACAGCCATTAAAGCGATTCCTACATCACCCAGTTTTTTCGTTTCAAATAAAAAGTAAAGACTGCAATTTTTCCAATCGACTGACTGCTGACCGTTTTTTGATTGAAGGAACACCTTAAAGCCTTCTACTTTATCGCCCAAAAGAAAAGGAATAGACATGACCATGCTCTGCAGGCCTGAGGTGTCAGTTTTACTTAATAGCTGCTGTCCGGTCAGCTGGCTGAGAATTGAGTCTCCTTTTTGCTTCATCCCTGCTTCCGCATCTGACTGGACCATTTGCAAAAGCAGACTTTTTAAAGAGGAGCTTAATTCCTCCTGCGGCTTGCCTTTTGTTAAAAGAGAATGGGAAATGTCATGCTCCTGAGTCAGACCCATGTTGCGGATATGTTCGAAAAGGTTTCGTCCGCCTGGCTCCATTTGAACACGCTCAAGCGACTGAGCTACTGATGCCGCAGCCTGTTTGGTTAAAGATGGAGCATCCATTAGAAGCAGCTCTTTTGATACCATATGCTGCACACGAACCTCAGCAGGCTTAAATTGAATTTTCTCCACAACGCCCTTTATCTCAGCAACAAGCTTGCCTGCTTCTGCCAGCTGGCCTCTTCCTAAAAGCTTTGAAGCTTCTGCAAGCTGTGAGCTGGCTTTTAGCAGCTTTTTTTCTGTATCCATATCGGTATAAAGCATAAAATCACTTTTTAAAATCGCATTATCGAGCATCTTGATTGTCGCTTCAAGTAGAGGCTTCGTCTGAGGGAGAGGCCTTCCTGCCTGACTCTCGAGCTGACTCAGATTGCGGAGCATATCCCGCTGGATACCTTTAAAATCAATCGCTGCCTGAGAGAGTTTTTCCGTTATTTTTGTCACAATGACGTCCTTTGACTGGGCCGGGAGTGCGGATAAAAGCTCTTCTGAAAAAAGATAGCTGCTTTGCGCCTCTGCCATAGCAGGCTTTAGACCGGCACCTGCTTCCTGAAGCCCGCTCATTAAAAGTGAACGCGCTTTAAGCTCCTGCCCCTTTTCGATTGCAGCATTTGCCTGTTGTACTGCCTGCTGAATGGAGGCTTTCCCTTTATCAGTTACATCACCATCCGAAAGAATCTGCTGAATAGACTGAAGCACCTGTTTCAAATCAGGGTTAGACGCCACAAGCTTGATCGCCTGCTGAATCGCTTCTAATGAGTCAGCTTCTATAGCAGAAGAGGACGAAACTGTCACTGATTTCACACTTCCTAAGTCCTGTAAAGATCTGGTCTGCTGCGACGGTTCGATTCCCTCAGCCTTCAGGATTTCGCCGACCGCTCGTCCAAATGACTCGCCATGCAGCGCAGAATGAACAGCATGCAGAACTTTGGACGTAATAGGAAGCTGCTTTTTAACAGCAGCTTCAACCGTTGCGAGTTTCTCCTGTACCGTTCCCTCACTCTTCTCCATAAAGCTCTTAAGCTCGTTTAGTCCATTCCGGTCCAGTGTGACCCCTTTTTTTTGCAAAAAATCGAAGGCAGATTTTAAATCAGAGGACATAGGTTTCCCCTCTGCGATTGTCTGGTTTAAAGCCGGCTTCGTCTCTGCGCCTTTAGGAGCTGTCACTTCCTTTGCGACAGGCAAACCATCCTTTGTCCCGGTAATCTCAACGGCTATTTTCCCTTCTCCTGAAAGACTGTCTGCCATCTTCACCTTTACATCACGTCCTAAGACCTCAAGGACCGCTTCATTGTTTGGCAGCGTTTCTTTTACCTTGGCCTTATAAATTCCTCCTGTGTTTAAAGCAAAAGAACCGCCTCCTGGAAGAGGAGATAGGATGCCCTGTTGATTATGTACCTGCATGGTTTTGCACCTCCTGTTAAAGCACCTAAAATATTTTTTCCAAAAAAAAGAGCTCAACTAAGAGCATCTTGAAATAAGCAAAGGCTGCACCGGAATTGCAGCCTCACTGCTTTATTTCTGAAAGAATTTAGCCAGATCTGCTGCGATTCGGTTTGGCTCTAATTTATACGTTCCGTTTTCAACCTCTGTCTTCAGCTGATCAACCTTCTCCTTACGTTCTGTCTGGATACGGTTTGTTTCCTGCATTTCCTTTGCCCTGGTTGAAATCTCAACCTTGTCTGCCTGCTGAACATGCTGCGTTTTCATCTGGTCAATTTTCGTTTGCTGCTGTTTGTATGGGTTAATATTTGCACTGTTTACTGAATTAATTTTCATCGTCGAATCACCTTGCTTCCTTTCTTAAATAAGGCTGCTTGTTACTCACTATATCGGCTGCTTTTTAAAAAAGTAAAGGCGCATAGGGAAATTAGAATGAAAGTCCCATGCGCCTGTTATTTATTTTATCTCTTACGATTGCTTCTAGTTGAAAAATACGTTGTTTTCCTTTCAGGAGCAGGAGAGACTGTTTTACGCCCTGCTTCAAAAATCGCCAGCTCACGGTTAATGTCTTCAATACAACTGGAGCAAAGCTTTCCTTGATTAATTTTTGTGCTGCACTTTTCACACGGGTAGCCGATTCCGGGAAAGTGAGATGCCTGAAAACGTCTTGTTTTTGCCCATCTAAACAACAGATCTTCCTTTACGCCTGTAGCTTCAACAATCTGATCGATCCCTGCCTGAGGATTTTCATTTAAAAAGGAAAATACCTGCTTAAAAGAAGCCTCTTCTTCGGCGTGACATTCAGAACACATATCAATTACACCCTTAAAAAAATAAACCTTAAAACAGGAGGAACAATTTCGTAACTCTTCCATTCGTACTCTCCTTGTGCCTTTTTTTCTTATTATAATCTAAAAACGTCATCATCGATATTAAAATAGGATTTTCATCCTTTCTTTATCTTCCAACTGTTATGGAAGAAACCTTTCCCGCACCTGCCTGCTTTAATGCATAAGCAGCATGCCTGATCGTTGTGCCGGTCGTATATAGATCATCAATAACCACGATCGACTGATTGTTAAGTTTTTTGGTTGAGCTAAATGGATTTTGAGATAGGAGCCTGTCATGCCGGTTTTTTTGTGCCTGAGCTGATGAGGAGCTTTCGGCTCTTATAAGAAGATGATGACAGGGCAGACCAGAAAGAGCAAGAAGTGCCTCTGCCTGGTTAAAGGTTCTTTTCTTTTCTTTTGCAGGGTGCATAGGGATGGGAACGAGGAAATCGTAAGGTGCCATGCTGCTTAAGGCCTCTTTAATCTGCATAGAAAAGCAGGCGCCCAGATAATAATCCCGATCATATTTAAAGCGTTTGATCAGCTCTTTAAGCTCTTCACTATAAAGATAAATGGAGCGGTTGGAATGCAGCACATCAGAGTAGAGAGGATGCGCTGACCAGGCCTTACAGTCACTGCATGCATATGTTTTTTCGTTCATTTGCCGTGAGCAAATTGAACAGATTCGATCAGGAACAATGGGCTTTAAGACGCTTTTGCACTCGCTGCATAAAGGGTCAATGGTCTGCTTTGTAAACAGATCACTCCACCGCATCTCTAAAAGAATGGGCTCATGACATGAGATGCAGCGTTTCATGCTTTTTCCGCCTTCAATAAGCCTGCTTTTCTTGCTTCCCTGTTCATCTGCTGAATATGTCTTTGGGCTTTCAGAATAGCTTCTGTATGACCATGATGAAAGAAAGTTACATCCCCCTCTGGAAAATTTCGATCACGCCCCGCTCTTCCTGCGATTTGAACAAGTGCACTTTCAGTAAAAATGGTTTTCTCTGCACCCAATACAGCAACATCTACATTGGAAAAAGTCACCCCTCTCTCCAGAATAGTCGTGGTGAGCAGAAGGTTGATTTCTTTTTTCCTCATTTCCTCTACCTTTTTACCGCGGTCAGGATCCTTTGCATGAACAGATTTAATTTTTGGTGTGTAAGGAGTCAGCAGTTTTTCAAGCTTCAGCATCGAAGGGATATCAGGTAAAAAGAGCAGTACAGGCTTTTTTGCTAAAATTCTTGGCTTTAGCCATTGTAGTAAAGAATAGGGAACCTTATTTTTCTCAATCGCTTTTTTCCAGTCTCCGATCCATTTGGTTTTCGGTTCAGGCACTGCGCAGCCGTGGTAGCGTGCAGGGATTTTGACTGACTGAAGCGTTCCTTTTTTAACTTGTGAAAGGATGGGCTGAGTAGGTGTAGCAGTTAAAAAAATTAATGTCCCATCCGGCTTTTGAGCGTTTTTGGCAGCTCGCTGAAGCGTCAGGTCTGCCGTATTCGGAAACGCATCCACTTCATCAATCACCATCACATCAAAGGCATCTTGATAGCGGTAAAGCTGGTGAGTGGTTGAAATGGTTACGTGCGCCCCGTCGTTTCTATGCTCACTCCCTCCAAACAGCGCCTGAATAGTGGTTGTCGGAAATGCTTTTTGAAAACGTGGAAACAGCTCCTGGACAACGTCCCTTCTTGGCGTTGCAATACAGATCCGCTTTCCTGTTTCAAGTGCCGCTTCAACAGCCTGAAAAAGAATTTCTGTTTTCCCTGCTCCGCAAACCGCATGGACGAGTGTTGAAGTTTTGGTTTTCACTGATCGGGCAAGTAGATGAGAGGCTTTTTCCTGGGGCTTTGAAAGAGTGCCATTCCATTGAAGAATAGGTTCTGAGGGAGATTCCGGGGGCATTACAGGAGGTCCAATCCATTTGACGATCGGATTGCAGGTGGAGGCTTTTCCCATGTTGATACAGTTTCTGCAATAAACACAGAGCTTTTCACAACGTGTGCAGGGATGTTCGTAAAATAAATAGCTTTGATCATTAAAGCATCGGTTACAAGAATACGTATATTTTTTCTTAACAATTGAAGGAACGAGCTCAATGAAGTTTTTTTGAAGATAATAGTGGAGTTCGTTTGAAGGGAATTGCTGAAGGATTTCATCTTTGAGAAGCTGTTTGCCGCTTAGTACTGAACCAAGCTCACGAGATTGAGTGGAAATCTGTCGCATAAAGGCCTCCTTTTAATTAAGAATGAGAACGGCAATTGCCGCTCTCTTATTTAGCATCCTTTTCCATCCAGCCAAGCCCCATAGACCCTTCGCCCAAATGAGTTCCGATCACAGGTCCAAAATGACTGATACGGAATGTTACGTTTGGTAGCTGCTGTTCTAATTCATGCTTCCATTCATGCGCTTCATCCTCGCGATTAGCATGGATAATAACAGCCTGAAGCTGATCGTATTTCGCTGCATCCTCTGAAAGAAGCTCGACCATTCGGGTCATCGCTTTTTTACGCGTGCGGATTTTTTCGAACGGCTCAATTTTTGTATCAACAAAATGAAGCAGCGGCTTTACCTGCAGCAGGCTTCCAATGATTGCCTGGGCATTTGATAGCCTGCCTCCCCGCTGAAGATGCTGAAGACTGTCTACCATAAAGTATGCTTTTGTGGTCTTTTTCAATTTAGTTAAATAATCAATAATCGTTTGTCCTGAGCAGCCGTACTTCGCCATTTCAGCCGCTTCAAGCACAAACATCCCCTGAACCATGCAGGATATTTCTGAATCAAACGGAAACACCCGAACACCGTCCACCATTTCTCCCGCCTGAACTGCACCGGAGAAAGTTCCGCTAATGCCGCTGGATAAATGGATGGAGACAATTTCATCATAGTCTGCCGAAAGCTCCTCAAAAAGTGCTGCAAACTGACCCACAGGCGGCTGAGATGTCGTCGGAAGATCTTTTTCTGCACGGACAGATTCATAAAAATCATCAGTTGTCAGATCCACTTCCTCCTGATACGTCTCTCCCCCAATGATGACACTAAGTGGAATCATATGAATGGAAAGCTCATCCCGAAGCTTTTTTGGTATATATGCTGTACTATCCGTTACAATCGCCGTTTTCATTAAACCATCCTATCTCCACGTTGAAATTTCCTCTTCCTTGTGTTTCACCCGGGAAATCCCCCTCCCGCCATACCTCTTTATTTTAGCCCAAAAATGATGCGATTGCATCAGTTTATCTTGTAAAAAATGAATCATATATAGCCGATTCAAAAACAGCACCCAAACAATACTTGGAAATCCCAAGAAAAGTATTCACACTCTGTTCATCTTGAATTCAAACTAAACCGTTGACAACTTGTATATACACGTATATGATTGGGTTGTAAATGAAAGCGCTGTTTCTTAAGGTTTTAGGGACTACTATTTTAAAAGCAGGGAATAGATAAATAGTCGGCACTTTGGCACGGGAATGAAAACGGTTACGGGAGGATAAAAGATGAGCGATGTAAATAAAGAATCAGTCCGCCAGATTATTGAGGCAATTGGCGGACAGGAAAACATCGACTCTGCGACCCATTGTGTAACGCGGCTACGTTTTGTGCTGCACGATGACAGCAAGGTTGATAAAAAGAAGCTCGAGTCTATTGATATTGTTAAAGGGTCATTCGCAAATAGCGGACAGTATCAGGTTGTTATTGGTCAGGGTCTTGTGGACAAGGTTTACAAGGTCCTTGCAGCGGAAACAGGTATTGAAGAAGTTTCAAAAGAAGATGTGAAAAATGCTGCAGCGAAAAAAATGAACCCCCTGCAGCGCCTTATTAAATTGCTTGCTGATATTTTTATTCCCATCTTACCAGCAATCGTAACAGCCGGTCTTTTACTTGGATTAAATAATGTTTTAACAGTGGAAGATCTTTTCGGAGATGACTCACTTGTCGTCATGTACCCACAGTGGGCTGATTTGGCAGAAGTCATCAGTATTATCGCCAGTGCTGCTTTTAATTTCTTGCCTGCCTTAATCGGCTGGTCAGCTGTTAAACGCTTTGGCGGAAACCCATTAATGGGGATTGTGCTTGGACTGGTTCTTGTACATCCGGGACTTTTAAGTGCTTATGATTATCCTGGTGCAGTTGAAGAGGGAACAGTCCCTACCTGGTCATTATTCGGTCTAACAGTTGAATCGATCGGCTACCAGGGTCAGGTGCTGCCGGTATTGTTTGCCGCATACCTTTATTCTTTAATTGAGAAATTCTTAAATCGCAAGGTTCATGATTCAATCAAGCTTTTAGTCGTGGCACCTGTAGCATTGCTTGTAACAGCTCTTGCAGCATTTATTGCCATTGGACCACTTACCTTTGCAGCTGGTACAGCTATTGCAGACGGTGTTATCTGGATCTTCAATAACTTTGGCTGGTTAGGTGGATTAATTTATGGCGGTGTGTATGGAATTCTCGTAATCACAGGGATGCACCATACGTTCCTGCCGGTTGATCTTCAGCTTATCTCAAGTGATATTAATGGAACATTCCTGTGGCCGATCTTAGCTCTTTCTAATATCGCTCAGGGTTCTGCAGCCTTTGCAGTATTTGTTCTTGCGTTCTTTGCTAAAAAGCAGGACGAAAAGCTAAAGGGTCTTGCCAGCTCATCCGGGATTTCAGCATGGCTTGGTGTAACAGAGCCTGCCCTATTTGGGGTAAACCTTCGCTATAAATTCCCATTTGTTTGTGCCATAATCGGTGCTGCTATTGGCGGTTTACTGCTTGGAGCAAACTTTGTACTGGCTAATTCAATTGGTGTCGGCGGTGTTCCTGGAATTATTTCGATCAATCAGGAGTTCTGGCTTATCTTTTTTATAGGAATGTTAATCGTTATCATCGTGCCATTCGTATTGACATTACTTTACGGCTTATTCGTTAAAAAAGGCCAATTAGACGACTAAAAACCACAAAGCGTTCGCTGACTACTCGCGAACGCTTTGTTTATAGCTCAGCTTTTAAAAACAACAAAAATGATAGGAGTGTGTTCAATGGAACAATCGTGGTGGAAAAAAGCAGTCGTATATCAGATCTACCCGAAAAGCTTTAACGATACTACGGGAAATGGTGTAGGTGACTTAAACGGTATTACAGAAAAGCTTGATTATTTACAAAAGCTTGGGGTCGATGTTCTATGGCTGACACCTCCTTACAAATCTCCTCAAAACGATAATGGCTACGACATCAGTGATTATTTTGATATTCACGATGAATACGGGACCATGAAGGATTTTGACCGTATGCTAGAGGAAGCGCACAAACGCGGCCTTAAAATCATTATGGATATCGTAATCAATCACACCTCTACAGAGCATGAGTGGTTTGTTGAATCCCGAAAATCGAAGGATAACGAATACCGTGATTTTTATATTTGGAAGGATGCGAATGCTGACGGCGGCCCTCCAACCAATTGGGAATCTAAATTTGGCGGCAATGCCTGGAAGTATGATGATGAGACAGAACAATACTACCTCCACCTTTTTGATGTCACGCAGGCTGATTTAAATTGGGAGAATGAAACACTCCGACGCAAGCTATACGACATGATGAATTTCTGGGCAGAAAAAGGCGTAGATGGCTTCCGTTTAGACGTTATTAACTTAATTTCAAAGGACCAGTCCTTCCCCGACGAAGACGGAGATGGCGACGGAAGAAAGTTTTACACAGACGGTCCAAAGGTTCACGAATACATGCATGAAATGAATAAAGAGGTGTTCTCCAAGCATGATTTGCTGACAGTCGGTGAAATGTCCTCAACAACCATTGACCACTGCATCAAGTATTCAAACCCGGAACGCGAGGAATTAAGCATGACCTTTAATTTTCACCATTTAAAGGTTGATTACCCTAACGGTGAAAAATGGACAACAGCGGATTTTGATTTCTTAAAGCTGAAAGACATTTTATCTACATGGCAGATTGGGATGCATGAAGGCGGCGGCTGGAACGCCCTGTTCTGGTGCAACCATGACCAGCCGAGAATTGTTTCCCGCTACGGTAATGATAAAGAATACCGAGTAGAGTCAGCGAAAATGCTTGCGACAACGATCCATATGATGCAGGGTACGCCTTATATTTATCAGGGCGAGGAGTTTGGCATGACGAATCCGAATTTCACTTCGATAAAAGAATACCGTGATGTTGAGTCGTTAAATATTTATAAATATATGATGGAAAATGAAGTACCGAAAGAAGAGATTCTTAAGATTTTAAATCAAAAATCCCGTGATAATTCACGAACTCCTGTTCAGTGGAGCAGTGAGGAAAATGGCGGGTTTACAACAGGGGTTCCGTGGATTCCTTTAGCGCATAATTATAAGGAGATTAATGCAGAAGCAGCCGTTGCGGATGAGGACTCTGTTTTCTATTATTATCAAAAGCTGAACGGACTTCGTAAGGAATATGATGTGATTACAGATGGAAATTACGAACTATTGCTTGAGGATGATCCGGCGATTTTTGCTTATACGCGGAATACGGATGAAGGGTCTCTTCTTGTGGTGAATAATTTTTATGCTGATAAGGCTGTGTTTAAGCTTCCTGATGATGTGAAGGAGCGGTTTGAGGGTTATCCCGAGAAGGAAGTGCTGATTCAAAATTACGGAGATGTAAATGGTTCGGTGGATGAGTATGAGCTTCGGCCATATGAGTCGATTGTGTTTTATTTGAAGAAGTAAGGTGTGACCTCCCAGGGTTAATTTCTGGGAGGTTTTTTATTTGGCTGGAATCAACTCTGATTAAAATTGTGTTGGTGCTTCGGAGGTTGGATGTTATGAGAATAGTAGTTTAAATGGGGCATGTTGATTTGCGCTGCAGGGGCATGCTTTCCGCGGGGCGGGAGCTGAGCTAACTTGCTTCGCAAGTGGATCTCAGCCTTCCCGCTTTTTCCCGCCTTACGCTCCAATCAACTCCTGGTAAGGAATTTACTGCTTCGAAGTTTTAATGTTAGAAGCGAATTCTTTTATTGGGGTCGTTGATTTACAGGGTTAATGCAAAACATCCATATCCACATCGACTATTTTGAAGTGATGAGAAAATTCGTTTTAAATGAGGCGTGTTGATTTGCGCTGCAGGGGCATGCTTTCCGCGGGGCGGGGCTTGAGCTAACTTGCTAGCGCAAGTGGATCTCAAGCTCCCGCTTCTTCCCGCAGGAGTTCGCCCCTTCCGCTCCAATCAACTCCTGGGGAAGTTATTTTGTTTTTTGAAATTTTTTATGATTACTTTGATAGATTTAGAGTTTTACTATTACTATTAGGATCGGCTGTCAATACCGCTTTCTGAAATTTGCTTTTCAAAGGTAATAAAAATTTTCACCCTCTAGACAAACGCCTACTCTCTATTCCTTTTTTCGTCATTAAATAAAGAAGGATTTGAAATTCGGATAAAGGGATGGATGCAATTATGGCAAAAAGCAATCGTGGAAAGCATATTAAACGAATCGCTAAAAAAAATGGCACTGCTTTAAGAGGTAAATGTCCTCTTTGTACACGAACCGGGATAAAGCTTCTCTATACCCATCTTACTGAAGAGAAGGATTCTTTGAAGGTATGTAAAAATTGCCGTAAAAAGTGATATATTTTGTGTTCATATGCTTAAAAGCGACTAGTTTTTAAAAAACACCTTGTCCGCCAGCTCCTTTTAGTAAGAAGCATTCAGCGGGCAAGGTGTTTTATTAATGTGGATATAAATAGTACCTCACTGAGGATTAGCCATAAAATGAATGGATGCAATTTTCCATTCGTCTTTTACTTTATGCATGACAGTAATTTGTCGGCCAGTGCGTGATACTTCTGCTCCGTTGGCTGGATCAACGGTCGTTATAAGCAGGTCTGAATAGACATGGGCTTCTTCATCTTTGTACTCATTTACTGTTTTTAATTGTACTTCCCTGCTTACATCAAAGGAGTCAAACACTTCCTCCAGGGCCGCTCGTTCTTCCTCTTCATTAAAATATCCTTCTTCGGTTAAAAGCAGTACAAGATATCCTTCTATGTCCTCATTATTAAATGTTTCGATGTATTGATCGAAGGTGTTTAAGATGGCTTCTTTTTCTTCCTCCGGAACACCTTCTGCTTCTTCTACTTCTCCGCTTGGATCCATTTCAAATCCAATTTCTGAATGTCCGTTGCCTTCTGATTGCTCTGACTGGGCATGAGTATCCATCCCCTGACCTGATTCGCCATCGTCTGCAGTACCGCTGTTTTGATTTTGCGCAGGCTCATCATTGCTGCACCCTGCCAGGATCAAAGCGAGTAAGCCGGCGCCTATCGCTGTTTTAAAAGTGTTTTTCATAAGTGGACCGTCCTTTCTGCTTCGAGTGTATCTAGGTTGATCGTATGATCTTAGGTAATGTCCGCGATGCTTCCCCCACTTATGATACAATAAGATAGGGTGATCTTATATGGCTACAACCAATAAATATTTGAACATTTTTCAAGAATTGTCGAAGGATATTGAAAATGGCGTCTATGAATCAAATACGCTATTGCCATCTGAACATGAGCTTTGTGAACGCTTTTCCACTTCACGTGAAACCATCCGCAAAGCGCTGACATTACTTTCTCAAAATGGATTTATACAAAAAATGCAGGGTAAGGGCTCATTGGTGCTGGATGTTAGTAAAATGACGTTTCCTGTTTCCGGTCTTGTAAGCTTTAAGGAGCTTCAGGAGTCGCTGGGTCGCGACATTAAAACAGATGTCCATAAGCTCGAGCTGAACGAGGCGCCTGAACAGCTTGCCTCACAGCTTGAATGTGACGAAGGCGCACTTGTTTGGGAAATTGTTCGTGCCAGAACAATACAGGGCGAGCGTGTCATCCTTGATAAGGATTGGCTGCTGCAATCTCAAGTTCCTTCTTTAACAGAAGAAATCTGTAGTGACTCCATTTATGCCTATTTGGAAAACCATTTAGGATTAAATATTTCTTATGCAAAAAAAGAAATAACGGTTGAATCTGCTACAGAGGAAGACAGAGTGCTGCTCGATCTTGAAGGCTACAGCCATATTGTGCTGGTGAAAAATTTTGTTCATCTTGAGGACACGACCATTTTTCAATATACAGAATCACGGCACCGTCTTGACAAGTTTAAATTTGTTGATTTTGCACGAAGAAGAAAATAGGTACTTTCTGTTGAATTGAATCTGCAGGTCAGATTCAATTTTTTCCTTTTATAAGTCTTTTATTACAGGATTTTATTGCTTTTATTAAATTTCCTCATCTAATCTTTACTCTTGGTTAGAATAAAATTATGTTTATCATATTAATCAGCTTTGAAAGCCAGGTGAGAATTTGAATTTGGACAGAAAACATTTAAATGAAGTACAGTTCGCCCGGGCATTTGCCCTATTTGCGGTGCTTGCTGTGCATTCCTCCTCTACAGGAGTCGGGGGGAGCGGCGAAGGCTCCATCATGCTGCTCATCTATAATTTTTTTAATATTGCCGGGAAGCTTGGAACACCCACTTTTATCTTTTTAAGCAGCTTCATTTTGTTTTACACGTATTACCCTAGAGAGCTGACAACAAAGCTTTTTGTAAAGTTCTATCAAAAAAGACTGCTTTATATTTTAGTTCCATACTTTTTATTTTCTCTTATTTACTACTGCATAAATATCTATTTAAACGGAAGCTTTGCCGGTTTTTCTTTTTTAATCCAGGATTTCTTATCCAAGCTTGCAACCGGTAAAGCCTATTCACATCTATACTTTGTGTTTGTGAGTGTTCAGTTTTATCTACTGTTCCCATTTTTGCTTCTTTTATTTAAGAAGGTACGGTTTATAAGGAAATACTCGATTGTCATCGGAATTGTACTTCAATGGACCTGGGTTCTGTTAAACGCCCACTACTTTCAAATTCAATTGAAGGGCTCCATTGCCCTCTCTTATTTTATGTTTTACTTTTTAGGGGCATTTTTAGGTGTTTATTATGAACAGGTGCTTGATTGGTTCCGTAACTGGAAGAAAAACTTCCTGCGTGTATCAACCTTATTTGCAGGCTATGGATTTATGCTTTGCTTTTACGTGGGAATGTATTATCTGATCAGAACAAACCAGGCAGTATTTTCAAGCAGAATGATCGAATTTGCCTGGAGCACCTATGCTTTATTTGCTTGTTTGGTTGTATTTATCGCGGCGCATTTAGTGAATTTTCAGCACTCCAGGATTTCAAGAAAGTTTTGGTATGAAATTGGAACTGTATCCTTCGGGGTTTATTTAATTCATCCGCTATTTCTTTTATTTCTACGAATGCTGCTGCCTGGTGGAGACCCATTAACCTTTCACGGCTGGCAGCTGATTACTTTCTTAGTAACCTTCTTTGGAAGCTGGGGAATTGTCAGATTAGCCTTCAGTTATCTGCCGATGAGCTGGATCATTTTCGGCAAAGGAGGGAAGGTTCGGGCATTTTAGCCGGCACCAACCGGGCAATTAGTTTAAAACACAACGAAGCCCAAAGAGCGAATTGCTCCTTGGGCTTCGTTACATTTTTGTACGTTACCTTACTTCTACCCAGCCATTTTTAATCGCAGTAACAACTGCCTGGGTGCGGTCATTTACATTCATCTTCTGTAAAATATTGCTTACATGGTTCTTAACTGTTTTTTCGGAAATATACAGGCCTTCTCCAATTCCCCGGTTGCTTTTACCGTCAGCAAGCATTTGAAGAACTTCACATTCGCGTTTCGTTAACAGATGCAGTGGTCTGCGCACCTCTATCTGTTGAAAGTTGCCTGTGAATTCTGCTTCTGCCAGCCGTCGGAATTCGTTTACAAGGTTCACTGTAACCTTCGGGTGCAAGTAAGAGCCTCCGTCAGTCACTGTTTTAATCGCTTCAATAAGTGCATCAGCATCCATTTCTTTTAGCATATAGCCTAAAGCGCCTGATTTTAGTGCATGAGAAACATAGTTTTCGTCATCATGAATAGATAGGATAATGACTTTTGCCTCAGGGTAAGATTCCAATAATTTGGAAGTTGCTTCTACTCCATTTACTTGAGGCATATTTATATCCATTAATACCACATCAGGATTATATTGTTCATATAGATCATTTACTTGAGATCCATCGTCCCCTTCGGCAACTACTGTAAATGTTTCTTCAAAATCGAGAATGCGCTTTACTCCTTCACGAAATAGCTGATGATCGTCAATAATTACGATTTTAGTCATGTACATTTTCCTCCTTGATCATATGAAATCCTTATAGCGGCACTTTTATCATTATCATTGTTCCGGAGCCGGGTTTTGACAAAATGGAAAGCTCTCCATTTAACAGTTCAACCCGTTCCCTCATCCCGATTAGACCGAAGGATCCTTTTTTCTTCTCAGCAGTATCAAAGCCTTTTCCGTTATCTTTTACGACAATGGTAATACGGCTGGGATGCATCTCTGCTTTTACAGTAATTTCTGACGCTTTCGCATGCTTTAGTGCATTCTGGACAGATTCCTGGACAAGACGAAATAAAGATACCTCATATTTTGGATGTAAGCGGGATTCTTCTCCTATTTGAATGAATGATAGTTTAGTTCCATTACTATACTCTTCGATAGAGCTAAGGTATTTTCTGAGGGTCGGAATTAATCCAAGATCATCCAATGCCATAGGGCGCAAATCATAGATGATTCTTCTGACCTCTGATAAAGCTGAGCGTATCATTTTTTTAAGACTTTTAATTTCAAGAAAAGCCTGTTCTACTCCTTTATCTTTATAAACCCGTTCAATCAAATCCGAACGCATGAGGACATTGGCGATCATTTGAGCCGGTCCATCATGTATTTCCCGGGAAAGTCTTTTGCGCTCTTCCTCTTGTGCTTCAATAATTTGAATGCTGAATTCCTGCTTTTGCTCAGCATTCTGCAAAGCTGCACCCATTTTCTTTATATCGCTGTTTAAATATGCCAGGACAACAGAAATTTGATTCACTAAATTTTCTGCCCGTTCAATTGTATCAAGCATACTTTGCAGGCGGCGCTCAAGCTCATCTCTTCGGTTTCGCAGCTGTTTTTCTTCCTGGCGGTTTATTGAAAGCTGAATCTGGAGGTCATGAGCAGACTCATAGGCTTGCCGGACCTGCTCCTCAGAAAAATTTTTAAAATGGTGGCTGACTTCTGCAAGTCTTTTCCTGGCAAGAATGGATCGTCTTTCGAGTTCATCCCCCTCATAAATGACTGAGGTTAATTTTTCCCGTACTTCTCCAAGCTCCCGCACAAGTTTTTCGTAATCATTACGAGTTTGTTCACCTATTTCAAAGATTTCTGATTTACTTTGGTCCACGGTATCGATCATTTTACCCAGAATAATATCAAGCATTTGGGAATCTAAAGTAGTTGCGGACACAATCCAGACTCCTTCCTTTACTAACATCGTCTTTTTAAAAATTATACTGTTAAAACCGAAAAAAAGGAAGCTTTGAAAAGAATATGTTTTAAACGCAGTATATGTCGGAATATAAAGGTTTTATTGCTATTTCAAAATAATAATTGTTGCGCATATCAAAGAAACTTTACTTAACTATTATATCATCGGTAAAAGGTCACGATATTAAAGTTGCATTACAATTGGCGCATATGACATTTCACCTTCTTTTCATTTCCGCAACTTATGACGATTTTTGTTCTTTATTGTTATAATGATGTAATAAATTACGACTATTCGATATGATAAGGAGTTTTAAATATGCTAAAGAAATACCATACTGTTGCCCCCTATGGAGAAAATGAGATCACTATTCAAAAGTCCCGTTTCATCACCTACGTAAAACGGACAGAGACGGAAGAAGCTGCTCTTGAATTTATACAGGACATAAAAAGAAAACACCCTGCTGCCAACCATAATTGCTCAGCTTACATGATTGGTGAGCATGATCTTATTCAAAAAGCGAACGACGACGGAGAGCCATCCGGTACTGCTGGTGTGCCTATCCTTGAAGTGCTGAAAAAACGTAAGCTGAAAGACACAACGATCGTGGTCACCCGTTACTTTGGCGGTATAAAGCTTGGCGGAGGCGGTTTGATCAGAGCTTATGGGCGATCTGCTACCGAGGGCATTAATGCTGCAGGAGTAGTGGAAAGACGTCTTAACCGACTCGTAACTACTACAATTGATTACACCTGGCTCGGCAAGGTCGAAAATGAAATTCGTAATTCTAGTTATCCTTTAAAAGAGATTTCTTATCTTGAAAATGTCGCGATTGAGTCGTTTGTCGAGGAGGATGAAACTGAATCCTTTACAAGCTGGATAACTGAGCTGACGAACGGGCAGGCTTCAGTTGAAATCGGGGAACAATTGTATAGAGAGGAAAAAATTTCAGCATATTTCGACAATTTTTAAATTGTAATCAAAGTTTCATTGTAATGAAATGAGGAAAAAGTATAGAATAGGGTTTGGGCTTGACATCTGCCTATCTCCTATCCACTATGTGTAATCGTTCACATCATGGAGAAATAAGGATATATACAGGTACCGTGGAAATACATGAACAAAGGAGCCACAAATCCAATGGATAGAAAATCGCATAAAAAAAAGACAAATAAACGAAAGAGACGCACAAGAATTCTCTGGGTTCTTTTTCCTATCCTATTGCTCGGCTTGTCAGCTATCGGCTACGGCGGATATTTATATGTTAAAGCGCAAGCAGTAGCTAACAACTCCTACGAGGAACTAGACAGGAAGCAGTCTGAAAAAAGAGAGGAAATCGTAGACCCGGATGTTGATCACGTCTCTATTTTGTTTCTGGGTATTGATGAAAGCGAAAAAAGAAGCTCGAGTCCGGGCTTTGAGGGTAATATCGCCAGAACAGACGCCATGATTCTTGCTACACTGAATAATGACGATAAAACGGTTAAATTAACCAGCATCCCCCGTGATACCCTTGCTTATATTCCTGAAGTGGACTATAGTGACAAAATTAATCACGCTCATGCTTTCGGCGGTCCTAAGGCTTCCATGGAAGCAGTAGAAGAATTGCTGGATGTTCCAGTTGACTATTATGTAAGAATGAACTTTTACGCTTTCATGGATGTGGTTGAAGCCCTTAATGGCATCCAGGTTGATGTTCCATTTGATATGGAAGAAATGAATTCTGATGACTCAACAGACGCTATTTCCTTAAGAGAAGGCAGACAAACGCTTGATGGTGAGGAAGCACTGGCTTTTGTACGTTCGCGTTCGTATGACAGCGACCTTGCAAGAGGAGAACGTCAGCTTGAAATTATGCAGGCGATTTTAGACCGGGCAGCTTCAGTCGGCTCGATCAATAAATATGCTGATGTCATTGAAGCAGTCGGAAATAATATGCAGACCAATATGCGTTTTAATGAAATGAGATCATTCATATCCTATGCAGCAAATTCAAATCTCTCTGTCGAAATGGAGACGATTATCGGTGATAACGCGACGTATAATGGCGTATATTACTATGAACCTGAGCCAGAATCGCTTAGTGAGCTGCAACTCAAGCTTCGCGAGCACTTAGGCTTGCCCGCTTCTCCTTCTGATGAAATGGTTGATCCTGAATCGGATCCATCCTACGAGGACCCATCCGGTACGGAAGAATATCCTGAAACTGACCTTCATGAAAGAGAAGAAGATCTCTATCAGGAGGACGGACTTGAGAACGATTGGTAAAAAAGATAAAGGTATTAAAATCACCCTCACGAAAATTCGTGAGGGTGTTCTTTATTCTGAGTTTTTCTCCTCTTTGTCTTCAATTTCCTTCTGATGGCTTGAAACCTTTTGATAAATATACGAAATTCCAAGCAGTGTTAAACCGAAGCAGAAGTAAGCAAGAATCTTACTGCTTTCAGTAAGAAAAGCAAGATCTAAAAGAAATAATTTGCCCGTCGAAAGCAGAGACAATCCGAGCCCGATACGCCGGATATAGACATAACGATATTTAAAGCCATATAAAATATAGGCTACTGCTACAGCAAGAAAGACTAAGCTAATAACAAATCCTGCATCTCCAAGCTGAAATTGCACATTTAAAAAGGCTGTAAGAACCCCCAGGAAATAAACAGAAAGAATCGTCGGGTAAAGCTCATAATTATGATATTTCTCTCGTATATAGCTGCTTAGCAGATCCCTTCCAATTAAGAAGATCAGCACATTAAATCCGATTAGAATCACGAGTGCTAAGTAATTCAGGAAGGTATTTTGCGCTGCCGCAGGCTCTAAGGCTGGGATTGTAAAAGTAACGACTAATCCGATCAAGCTTCCAAGCCCATATAAAAGAAGACAGTAATAGCTCACAATGCGGTCATAGAGCAAAGGAATCTGCTTTAATCCGTATCCAAGACCCATCGTAATAAAGGCAAACAGCATCCACTTATAAAACCAGTATTGGTCAAATGTGATGGCTACCTGCTGATCGTAGAGATAATTGCTTTCGTGCAGAAGATAAATCCAACTATTTACAAGCGTAAAGTATTTAAACCCTGCAATAAACGTTGAAAATCCCCTGAATAATTCTGTGCTGTCTCTTTTTCTCTGATCCAGAGCGTAATACACCATAACAATGATAAGCCCTGCCATAATGGCCATGTATTTAAAGTGGAAAAACTCAACAGGCCAGAGTAAATTCTCGAGAAATTCTATCAGGAAGGTGAAAAGGGTTAAAGTAAAAATTCCCCACCCTGCTCTTTCGAGAACCTTAAGCTTGTAGCGGTTGGCGTAAAGCATGATTACAACCCCTTCTACTAACCACCCTAACGACAGCCACTGGACGCCAAACTGGAACGGAATAACGAGGACAGCAAATGTGATGGACGTCCCGTAAAAAAGAACAATCATCATCTTTTGCTTATTCATTCTCGTTTCAACAAATCGGCCAAGACCAAAATAAAGCACACAGAATGCTGCTGCTAACAACCCTTCAAAATCATCCCATCCAAGCTCGTTAAATAGGAAGTAAATAACAAGAAAGCTGAAGAACGTGTTCATTGCCAATAGCGCAACATCCATCCACTTGATCGCTACCCTATACACAAATGGATAACCAATGGTCAGCACTAAATAAAGACAGAAGATCAGGATAGAATAAAGCAAAGAAATAATAGAACTCGCCGAAATTAAAATAAGCACGAGAAGTGATGGAATATTTAATACGAAGCTTAGATAATGAACAATGCTCCACTGACGCTTAAATGATATCAATAAAATAGACATGTTCAAAATCAGTATATAAGCCATTGCCGTGTAAACAGCATAGCCTTCTAGTCCAAAAGCAAATAAGTAGGAATAAAAAGGGATATACCCGCCAATCAGGCCAAACGAAATAATAGTTCTGGACTGATAGCGCAGTGACAGGAATACGGCCAGTGCGGTTACTAAAATTGATAAAAGCAAGGCAGGAGTGAGTCCAATAATCTTTAACAGGAAGTAACTAAAGAAAATGGAGCCATAGAGGATTGAAATCCCTCCGCCAATAACGCCGAGAGCAAATACCTGCTTATTCCTGCGGTGCAGCCATTCCCCTCCTCCAAGCATGATAAGGCCGACAACAAAGAACAGTCCTCCTTTTACATAATCATTAAACCAGTTGCTGTAGGAGTATCTGAACGCAGCTGCCACACCGATAATAATTAATAGGATCCCAAGCTTATTGATCCAGTTTAACCCGATCTTCATTTCAATCTGGTTTTGCTGCATCCGTTTTTGGATGATTTCTTCACTCATGTTTTCTTCAGCGAGGTTGTTAAATTGATTTGAGTACCTTTCCCGTACATTTTGCTGCTCTCTTACCGCCAGTTCACGTTCTTTCTTAATGCTCTCATTAATTTCTTTTGATAACTGTTCAATCTTTAACAGGATTTCCTGCTTCTCGTTCTGTACTGATTGGGCAGTTCGCTGCTTTAGCCGAAGAATTTCTCTTTTTGATTGTTCTTCGAGTGCTGTTAGACGGTTGGTTTCCGTTTTTACTGTATTCGCAAAGTACGTATTCAGCTTTAGCTTTGAAACTTTAATGATATTCCGTTTTTCATCGAACATTTGCTCCTGGAGTGCATAGCGCAGCTTCCGGTTCTCCACTTCCATTTGCCTATGCTTTTCGCTTAATTCGTGAAGCTTTCTTTTATAATCAGCATCACTTTTACGCAGTGCTTCATTTTCCTGTAGTACATCGCTTGATTCATACTCTTTTACCATGTCATCAAATTGCTTAATGAGCCTTGACTGGTCCAGCCTCATTTGTATCAGCTGCTCTTTCATGTTATCCATCCTTGAGCCCCCTCAAAACCGCATGTGATAGGAAAAATAAAATACTGGAACTTAAACTAAGTACTACCATTTTACTATATAAAACAGAGATTTAGTATGGTGGTTTTGTTATTTATATTATGGTTTTCCTTTTGTTTGAAAACGTAAAAAAAGGCGTCATTTCCCTCCTAATGGAATGAAATGGCGCCTTTTAAAATTTTATTATGACTAATATACCTCTGTACTAAGGTAGTTAACGGAGACCTTTAAATTCCCATTAACTTTTCTCAGCTCATCCATCAGTTCTTTATCCTTCACATTTTCTTTATTTTGAACGATGTAAACAAGCTGGATCATTGTGCCTAAATTTGTCGTTTCAATAGAGCGCAGATCATATGATTTCAAGTATTGATCCAAAATTTTATCAAAGGTATTTTCATCATGAAGATTCTCCGGCACTGTAATAGTGAGACGTTTTTTGGAAGATCCACTTTTCCCGAAATCGATAAAATATAGGAATAAAATGATAATAGATAAGGAAACGGTAAAAATAATGGCCAGAATATAAAACCCTAATCCGCAGGAAATTCCTGCAGCCATGCCAAAAAAGATAAACGCAATGTCCTTCGGGTCGCTCATCGCGCTTCTGAAGCGGATGATGGAAAACGCTCCAACTAGTCCAAACGCTACTGCAACATTATTCCCGATCACAATCATGATCACAGAAACAGTTACCCCCATAATGATGATGGTCTGAACAAATGATTGAGAGTAACGTGCTCCTGTATGAGTCTTCTTATATAAATAAGCTATAATGGTTGTTAAAATAAAGCTTAAAATGATCGCAGCAAATGATTCAAGGACCGTTAATCTCGAGGTTACATCTGCCAGCTGGCGAATTTCATTTAATAAAGTTGTCATTCTGTGCACCAATTCCCATTTAATTTATTTGTTTATTCTTTCTTTGCTCTTCTTCAAGCATTAAATCAATGCTTGTACAGAACTTTGAGACACTTTGCTTTGAGCAATCAAACTCACTTAAAAGACGTGCAAGCCAAAATGGCACTGTCTCTGAAACCTTTACCTCTAATACCACCATACCGGGATCCACAAAATTCAAGCCTTGAGGACCGTTTTCGATGGAAAGATCATGATTTCTGCACATTAAATTATAATCAAAGGTTACCCTCAGATCTTTTTCATAAATTCCTGAAAATGCCTGACGGTCATAGCTTACCACGACTTCCGGCTTTAGCTGATAGAGCTGTTTAAAGTGCATAGCCTCTTTAAGGATCTGGGGGTTGGATGCATTGAAGGCTGCAAAATCTATATCATCATAATCCAGATCCGAAAGCGCGTAGGCTTCATTCAAAGGAATGGAGGTTCGTCTCTTATTTACTACGTTTTTAAACTTCTGTTTAATTTCGAAAAAGGCTGTACTATTTAAATCTGCCTGATCATAAATGCGCAGGCGCAACTTTTGTCTGAAGCGAAGCTTGTTCCTGGTTTCATAATAAATCGAGTAATCATCAGAATCATAGTAGAGGCTTACAATATTATATTTTCCTTCCGGGTTGCCATATGTATCGAATGTCATATAGGGAAGAAGCTTTTCCCGGAGACTCAAATATTGCTTAAATGGGATCAGATATTTTATTTCATACCGTTTGAAAATTTCCTGTGCCACGTTTCCGCTCCTTTTATTGATTTTTTGTAAATTATATTACGGTAATGTAAATTTTTTTCGTCTGTTATAGTATACTAATAGTTATCAAGACTTTCAATTGATCATTTGAATTGTCGTTTGATAGAATAAAATTTTTGGAGGATTTATGAAAAGAGTCTTACCATTTTTGTTACTAATTTTTTTATCTATATTCTGGGCAGGGATGTATTTTCTTGCTGAAGAACCAATTCAGATTGATACGGCTTTTGAAGACGCACTGGAAAAGGAGCTTGGCATTGCAGCCGGAACCTTCGATAAAAACAAAGTGAAGGATATTTCTGAACTGGACTTATCAAATTATCAAATTACTGACGTTAAAGGAATTGAACATTTCCGTTCTTTAGAAGTGTTAAATTTATCGAATAATTTACTGACGGAAATGGATGGTATCGAGCAGCTTGAAAATTTAAGAATAGTCGACCTTAGTTTTAATGACTTATCCACTATTTCCTTTGAAAGCAGCGGAATTACCCGTCTTGATTTAGAGGGTAATGTTCTTACTGACGTTTCCTTTATAAGTGATCTTCCTCAGCTTCAGCACCTGACCATTCGCGATAATCAAATACGGGATATCTCTCCTCTATCAGCTGCTGAAACATTAACTTATTTAAATGCACGTGGAAATCAAATCGATTCAGTTGAAGCATTACAGGGATTGGTTCAATTATCAGATATAAATCTGCGTAATAACCAAATTAAGGATGTAAATCCTCTTGCCTCTCTTCCGGCTATTACTGAAAGACTTTATCTAACCGGGAATGGGATTAAAGACTATATGCCGCTTGAAACCATTATAGGAGCGATAAACGATATTGATTTTGAGCTATCCCCTCCGCCTCCTGTTTTATCAGCTGAAAGCGGTGTAATAAATTCAGGGACTGCAGTAAGTATGGAAAGCAGTATTGAAGAAGCGAAGATCTATTATACATTGGACGGTTCACTTCCTACCCCGGCCTCTTTGCTTTATACTGAGCCAATTGTACTTGAAGAGTCACTTATTAATGATAATGATATTTTAGCTAATATTGGTACTTCTGTTTTCAGGGAACCTTTTCAGTTTACCAGAGAAGAAATCCTGGAAGGAATCGTTATTAGGGCAGCTGTCTATCATAACCGCACTCTGAGTGAAGTGGAAACCCGCTCATATATTTTAAATGATGCACTTTTTTCCTCCTCTCAACTGCCTGTTGTCTCTCTAACAACAGATCCAGAAGGACTATTTAATGAAGAAAGAGGCATTTATGTCCCTGGGATTTATTATGAGAATACCCGGGACACTAGAGATGGCAACTATTTTAAACGAGGGGACGAATGGGAAAGACCCGCCACTTTAGAGTATTTTTCAGAGGATGGAGCTCTTGAATACTCACAAAATATAGGGATTCGGATTCACGGCGGCTACAGCAGAGAGCACCCTCAAAAAAGCCTGAGACTGTATTCGAGAAGTGATTACGGTCAAAGCAGAATGTATTATCCTTTTTTTAAGGATGATGCCAATGTCGAATTTAACCGGCTCATGCTTCGCAACTCAGGAAACGACTGGGGCAGAACCTATTTAAGAGATGCATTAATGCATGAATTAATTAAAGATAGGAATGTAGACACCCAAAACTATCAGCCTGTCATCGTCCTGTTAAACGGTGAGTATTGGGGCATTCAAAATTTACGAGAGGCATACAGTGCCGAATACCTGGAAACCAAATATAATTTGAATGCAGAGGAAATTGTTATGCTGGGAACAGACGTAACCAATGCTACAGGCTTTATAATTGATGAGGGATTGATAGGTGATCAGCAGCATTATACTTCCCTAGTGGAATATGCAATGAATAATGATCTACGGATACAAGAGAATTTAGATTATGTGAATACTCAAATGGATGTTGAGAATTACCTGGAGTACTTTGCTTATCAAGTATATTTTGGCAACACCGATTCTTTATACAATAATACCGCCATGTGGAGAAAGAAAACAGACTATACTCCAGAAGCTCCTTATGGTCAGGATGGCCGGTGGAGATGGCTGTTATATGATACAGACTTCGGCTTTGCCCTAAACGGGGAATTTGAAGAGACGATAAATGATAACACACTGGACTGGCTTCTAAGAGACCACCCTGCAACTGAATTAATCAGGGCATTACTGGAAAACGAGGAAGTATACGCTCAGTTAATCTCCATTATGGAAGGCTTGCTTGATGAGGAGTTTGCTCCTGAAAATGTAATTGAAACCATCAATTCTCTCTCTGGGCAGATTCGCGGTGAAATGCCGCGTATGATCAGTCGCTGGGAAAATATAAATTCCATTGAAACGTGGGAAGCAGAACTTGATATGTTCCGTCAATTTGCCCAAAGGCGCCCGGAAGCGGTAATGAATTATTTAAATGAGCGCCTTGAAAGGACACCAGATTGAGTAAAGGGAAAAACCATTTGCTAGATTTCTGACGAAATCTAGCTTTTTTCGTCAAATTCTAGTACTATTAAATTTATTGAATAATATGTCTAAGGAGCAATTAAATGAATAGAAGCAACTATCGAAAGAAAACAGCCCGTAAAAGAATGAGAAAACGCTTTTTATTATTTATGGTACTCCCTTTATTTATTCTTGGAGGTACTGCTGTTGTGTACGGTACGCATCTTTTTAAACAGGCAGAAAGTGCTGTTAATGATTCATATGATAATTTAAATCGTGAGTCATCAGAGCTTCGCGAGAATATCCCCGATCCCGATTTTGATAATATTTCAATCCTTTTTATGGGGGTGGATGCCAGTGAAAAAAGGGAAGAAAATGGGTTTACATCTGACAATAGTCGAACGGATGCCTTGGTTCTTGCAACCTTAAATAACAAAGAAAAATCGATTAATCTGCTCAGTATCCCTAGAGACACACTTGCTTATATTCCACATGTCGACTACAAAGATAAAATTAATCATGCTCACGCCTTTGGCGGACCGCAGGCTGCTATGGAATCAGTCGAGTCTCTTCTTGAAGTCCCTGTCGATTATTATGTGCGAATGAATTTTAATGCATTTATTGATGTTGTAAATTCATTGGACGGTGTGAAAGTAAATGTACCTTATGAGCTTAAGGAACAAGATTCACGGGATAAAAAGAATGCTATTCACCTTATGCCGGGCATTCAGACACTGGATGGTGAAGAAGCACTTGCCTTTGCAAGAACCAGACATTATGACAGTGATATTGAACGCGGTAAAAGACAGGTGGAAGTCATTGAAGCGATTCTTGACAAATCCACTTCCATTTCTTCCATTTCAAAATACAGTGATGTTATTCAGGCTGTTGGACAAAACCTTAAAACCAATTTAACCTTTGACGAAATGAAATCTTTCATTTCCTATGCGGCCAACTCTGAGCTTTCCGTAAATAACCTTTCCCTTTACGGAGAGGAAACTTATATAGAGGGCATTTATTATTATCGTCCTGATGAGTACGAGCTTTGGTCACTGCAGGAAAAACTTCAGGTTCACTTAGGACTTATTGAATCCGAGACAACAACGGACTTGTCACTGGATAATCAAAATTAAACTAAGCAAAAACAGCGCCAGGAGTTTACCTGGCGCTGTTTTTATATAGCAGTTTTTATTTGAGTCAGAATCATTCTTGCAAAAAAGATTATCTTTTCGATAACTGTTACCCATGCATAGCCGTTTAAAATACAAAAAAGAGGAATAATATAATAGCCATACCTTGGTATGGTAAGAAACAGATTTGAAAAAATTAAATAGGTTAATAGAATTAAAGCGACAGCCAGAACTTCTTTTTTCCTTACAAGAAAAGCTGTTAAAAACCCAATTATAACCAGGATTTCATGCTGAAGCTTAAAATACGGCAAGGTCCAGTGCCGATAAAAGTAAATAGCATCCGGAATTTTAAAAAGCTCGTAGGTTTTTCCTACAGTAAACCAGGAAAACCAGAGATTAAATTCATTCTGAAATCCTTCCCTGATTTTCATAAAGGCAAAGTCCTTTGTCTCCATCCCAAGTGATTCCCGCTCTCTCCAATAATCTGAGAAATCAAAGAGATTGTAAGGATTGCTCCCCGCATACCAGCTGTTAGCTGAATGGGTCGAGAAAAGAACAAACTCTCTGTAAAGAAGATAATTCCGTACAACCCATGGTCCAATGACAAGAATAGAACCCAGAGCCCAGATTAAGCCTATGGTAACCCACTCTTTGTAGAATTTTCTATGTTTAATAATAACAGCTAAATACAAAAGCAGCACAACTGGCGCTAAAATTGGACGTATTAGCAAACCAAAGCAAAATACCGCAGCAAAAAGAAAATGAAATTTCTTTTTATTCGTTTCATAAGCAAGTAAAAATAAGTAAAAGGCCAACAAGTAAGTAAAGATTCCAGGCACTTCGGTCAAAGCTGTTCTAAAGAAGTGGAGCGGTGAAAAATAAGAAGCATACAGAAGGCTTGCTGTAATCCCCATCCACTTATTTTTAAACAGCCTTGCACTCAATAAATAAAGCAGGAAAATTGTCCCTAGGTTTAACAGCATGTTAAAAAGCTTTACAAAAAGCATTTGATCAGCATTAAACAGGTTGGCAGCGCTGAAAATACCGGCAAGCAAAATAGGAAATCCTGGTGTTACAAAAGCATTGCTTTCAATCTCCCCGGTATTTAAGCTGTCAAAGCCGTACACGCCATGTTCAATCCATTGATTGGTCATCTTCGCATAAAGATACGCATCTCTACTGCCAAACTCCCACGTATGCTCCATCAGCCTGGCTTGTGATTCGCTTATTTCTGCCTCACTTAACATACGCTGAATTTCCTCTGGCGGAGTCTGAATAAAATTTGTCCCTGGATGCTTTACTAACAAGTAAAGCTGACTAAATCCTGAAAAAAGTAAAATACCAATCATAAGATAAGAAGTAATAAGATTTTTCCTTCTGGTGTTCACAAACAAACTCTCCCTTTTCCTGTCACTTCGCAATTAAATACACACCAAACACAATAACAGCAGCACCTGCCCATTGAGTAGGTGTAACCACTTCCTTAAATAGTGCGTAACCCAGAAAAATCCCGAATACATACGCTAAACTTTGAAAAGGATAAGCAATACTAAAAGGCATTTTGGAGATGATATACAGCCATAATACCGTTGCACAAACATAAATAAGTCCTCCCCCTATGATATAAGGGGATTTAATCAGATTGATAAAAATTGCTGAATTCCATTCTCCAAGCTGATTCATACCAATTTTCCAAAGTACCTGACCGCTGACTAATAGCAATACATTGATCGTTAAAAGGACAAAGTTCATTGTTCATTCTCTTTTTCTTGTTTAGTCATTTCTTTATTCGATTCCTCTCTAAATAAAGCATACTCCTGTGTTAAGGCTATTAATCTGCTATTTAAATTCGATATTCTCCTTGTCAGATCGAAAATTAAAATAAGACTGGCAATCAAACCAAATAGAAACAGCAGGCTTGGTGCATAGACTACTCCGAGCAAATATGCCATCTGCTCCAAAAAATCAGTCGCTAAGCTCATAACACCCAATACAATACAAACGATAATCCATAAAATTGAATACTTTGTTTCAAGGATTCCTCTCCTCACTGATTCAATAACAATCAGGAAGAAAAAAAAGATGATAAAAAAGGAAACCAGTGTAATACTCATATCGTTTTACTCCTAACAATTTTTTGCATAAAGATAGCCAGTGTTACTTTCCCCATATAATAGATGGTCTTAAGAGGCGTAATGGAAGATTCTCCTTCCTGTCTATCATTCATGTTGACCGTAACTTCCTTGCTCTTAAACCCTTTCTTGTAAAGCTGGATAAGTACTTCAGGCTCTGGGTAATCTTTTGGATAATGATTCGCAAAAAGCTTTATTACATTTGCATTTTTTGCACGGTAACCAGAGGTCGGATCCGTAAAACTTTGCTTTGTTAAAGCTTTTAAAATAAGGTAAAAGTAGTAGATTCCTATTCTTCTTGCGAGACTTCCCTTATAAGATGTCTTCTGAACAAATCGTGAGCCGATCACCATGTCAGCCTCTCCGTCCATAATCGGCTGAATGAGCTTCGTTAAATCCTCTGCACTATGCTGGCCGTCTGCATCGAACTGAATCGCGATGCTGTATCCATGGCGGTGGGCATATTTATAGCCTGTTTGGACAGCGCCGCCGATGCCAAGATTTAATGGCAAATCAATTAGGATAACATCTGGATATTGTTTTACAATCTTTGAAGTATTGTCCTTTGAGCCGTCATTTATCACGCATACATCAATCACTGGAAGTTCTTCCTTTATTTCTGAAAGCTGGGACAAAGTAGAGCTAATACTTTTTTCCTCGTTATATGCCGGTACAATAATCAATATGTTTTGGTCTGCTGGAAATTTCATTAAATGACCCTTTCTTTTAAACATTAATCAGGAGAAAATGGTTGCAAAAGCATTTCATTACATATATTAGCATAAAATCATTAAGAAAGTTTATTCTTTTTGTAAAATAGACCTACAAAAAAACTTGCTTCCCCTGTGACTTTCAGGTTAAGCAAGTTCTCTATAAATAAATATTTTTTCCTAAGATTTTTTTTCACGCACAAGATTTAATATTGGGCGGTAGTTTTTCCCCAGCAATCCAACACTTTCTACAATAATCTCCAGCGAGAATAAAACGACGGCGATCACGACGATCGCTCCCCAGATCGTGGACTGGGAGAAAATGAAAGCAGATAAGCTGAACATTGAAGCGATTCCGTAAATGATGACTACGGTTTCTCTATGCGTAAACCCTGCATTAAGCAGACAGTGATGCAAATGAGACTTATCCGGAGCCGAAATGGGCTGCTTATGCAAAATTCTTCTTACAATCGCGAAGAAGGTATCTGAAATTGGTACACCAAGAATCAAAACCGGTATGATCAGGGAGATAACTGTAATATTTTTAAACCCGAGAAGGGCCAGAACGGAAATCATGAAGCCAAGAAAAAGAGCTCCTGTGTCCCCCATAAAGATCTTAGCCGGGTGAAAATTATAAAAGAGAAACCCTAACGTACTTGCAACTAAAATCAAACCGAAGATCGCTACATAGGCATCGCCCATTATAATCGCCATTCCAGAAATGGTGAAAATAGCGATTGTTGATACGCCGGCTGCAAGGCCATCCAATCCATCAATCAGATTAATGGCATTCGTAATTCCAACGATCCACAGTAGAGTGAGCGGAATGCTGAATATTCCAAACTCCAGTCTTCCTCCGAACGGTAAATTAATAAACTCTACCTGCACGCCGCCCCAAATAATTGCAATTAAGGCAGCAGTAATTTGTCCAATCAGCTTTGCTTTAGGAGATAATTGAAAACGGTCATCCAATGCGCCGGTTAAAACAATTATTAGTGCACCAATCATAATCGGCCAGGTATCCTCCCCAGCTGGACGCATAATTATAATCCCTATGGAAAAGCTAATAAAAATAGCAAGACCGCCCAAACGCGGCATTACTTTATTATGGACTTTACGATGATTTGGTGCATCAGTAGCGCCAACACGGACAGCGAATTTCTTCACTACCGGTGTTAACAGCACCGAACTGATTAAACATAATAAGAGCACTAGCGCGAATTCAAGTGTCATCAATTGGTCCTCCTTAACAATAGCCTATCCTCTATTTCGTCAATACATGTATGTTAATCATTTCAAAAGACGATTCTTTTCCACAAAGTATAGCATACATTAGGACTGGCTTCTAAAAAACATGAAATATTGCCTATTTTGAGTGGGTTACCTACTTATTCCTCTTTTTGTGTTACGTTAACCCTTTATATAGACGGTTTATAAGTGAATTTAGTTTCGACCTTTACGTTAATTTTACAATTACGTCCTTGGCTGTATGAAGAGAGCTTTGCTGAAGAGGAGAGACAAGAGCCTTCAGTTTATCCACTTCTTCCCCGTAATGGTCATTAATCATCTCAATTGATGAAACAATATCATGGTGAGACCAATTGTTTATATTCACATTCCCTGCTACCTTCTGCTGTACAATTGAAGCAAAAGAATCAACCTTTGGGTCATAGGATAGCGCTACAAACGGAGTATAACCGACGCTTGCAAAGATTAAGGCATGCAGCCGCATTCCCAGTAAGATATCTGATTCCCTAATAACCGCCATCTTCTCCTGTATTGTCGAATCGTGAGGAGCTATTAAGCTTTTTTGCTTCATCATTCCCTGTACGGTTTTTGAAGCTTCCAGATCATGCTTGCCATGCATCGGAATAAAAATGATTTGATACCCTCTAGCAGCCAGTTCGTCCAGCGAAAGAGCAACCTCTTCCATATAATTCGAATCTGAAGGCCAATCTCTTATAGAGACCGTTACAGACTTACTTGGAGCCTTGTGCTGGTCCATCCATGGGCTGGAAAACTCAAAGGGATTTAAACTGATAACCGGATCAGGCACAATTTGTATAGCACGATTTACACCAATACTTTGTAGAAGCTGTCTTGACTGTTCATCTCTAACAGTCAAAATGGAAGCGCGGTTTAGCGTGCTTTTAACGATCAGCTTATTTACCCTGTTCTTAAATGGACCCATTCCCTGTGCATATACGAAAACTGGCTTCTTTAAAAATTGGGCTATTTTCATGATACCTGTGTAATAAGGAATGCTTTTCCATCCTGTTTCATCCTGCAGCAGGCTTCCCCCGCCGCTGATTAATCCATCAGAATGCTTAATTGCGCTGGATACTTCCCTTATGCTCCATCTGTTTACTGCTTTAACGTCGTATTGCTCCTTTGTTTTTTCGGGATTGTTCGATAATACGACGATATCCACTTTAGGTTCAATTGATCTTAACGATTGAATAATGGCGTAGAGAATCGCTTCATCCCCAACATTATCAAAGCCATAATATCCTGATAAAACTAATCTCAAGTCTGCCACCTCTCTTTAATACGGATGACTACGTTTTTCATCAGCCATTTATATAAGTAAATGAAGATTAATCCGATTAAAAACCCTAAGACTACACTATAAAAACTTCTTAGCAATGATACCGACAGCGGAATGTGTAAATGGGTAAAGGTATTAACCATTGATAAAAAGCCAATTACACCAGGGATTAGAAGGAAATAACCCAACTTTTTATTTGACTTAGCTACATACAAAGCTAGGACAAAGAATGGGAACCCAATTAGAAACTCTTTTGTTCTTGGCCTTACATAAAGAATCTTCTCTAAAAACACCCTTGCCTGAAGCTCCAGCTCTGTAACCGATCCAGAATTGCCCGTTCGGCCAAGATAAAAATAAAACACCGACATAATGACAACAAAAATTAATAGATGCCAGTATTTTACGTTAATATTTAAAAATTTCACATCAATTTTCAACAATTTTTGCAAATGGTCCCTAATAATCCACCAGATAGCATTGGCAGAGGCAAATGCGATTGGAATAATATAAACAGCTTTTACACCCCTAAAGGAATCAATACCAAGAATAAATTGGTTTCCATTTAGCAAGACAATAATAAACCAGATCCCAATAAAGGTAGTTCCAACAGCTTTAAGGTACGCCTTAACCAAATACCATTTTTCCTGAGGATTATGTCTAAGCATAATGGCATAAACAGGAACTCCCACTGCCATCATTAATGCAAATAGCTTTAAAATAATAGGAAGACTTAAGACCACATAAGCCAGTGCCAGTATTGATAATGAACCAGCTGTAAGTAAAGTTAGTATTCTCCGCTGAAAAATAGATGATATTGCTGAAGCCAAAAAGGCAATTGACCCTATCAAAGCCATTATAATCTGCCATTTTGCCACTTCTATTTTTTTATAGGTTGAAGATTCCCCAGCCTGATAAAAGTCTGGCAGTCCATCCTGAACAGAAGAGGTAATTTCACTTAATTCTTCAATTGCCTCTCCAGCATCTGCGATACTCGTATTGAGGAAAATGGCCCTTATATTTCGTTCCTTTACAGCTCTGATGATCCGTTCGGAATTAATAGAACGCTCGCCACTATTGATACTTAAGCTATGCAGCCTTATTACATCCAGGTCCATCGTATAGGCCATTTCAGTAAATCCTGCCTGTTTTGCAAGCTCAATAAACATTAATGAATAACCTGCATCGCTTAACTGATTGGCATAGGTCTTCAATTTTTCCGTTTCTGGATAGCCTGGAAGCTGCTGGCCGGTAAATAATACTTTATTTCTATTATCGGCTTTTAATGAAATTAGTTCATCTACAATAAGATTTAATTGTACTTCATCGGTCAGATTTGTCAGCCGTAAAACGGTATTAAACCCTTGTGCTGACAAAGTCTCCACTGCTTCCTGGTCATAGCCGATCATTGTGGATAATATTTGTTCCTGGCTTCCAGGGATGAAAATATACTCGACCCCATTAATTGAAACTGGCCGCACTTCCTCAAATAGTTTATTAGCTACTTCTTCGAATTCAAACCCATTTTCGGGATGAACAAATAATCCATTAGTAAAGATTGGATCATCGAGCTTCTCAAGCTGATTAAGAATAATGTGCTCTCTCATTCTAATTGAGTTAACTGCTGATATCAGCCCTTTTTGCTCAAGTGAACGGATCGTCTGGGGTTCGAGGCTAATCGAATGAATACCCGCATCTGACAAACCGGCATATACATCGTCTTCAGACAATGTGGGATCTGTTTTCAGCCAGCTTTCTACTAACTGAAAGGGGATTATATATTCATATGTTTTATTGGCTTCTTCGACCTGGACTCTTTGGTAAACTGAAGGAATCGTGAGAATAAACGCCAGAAGGATAATTCCCATCCCTATTAGCTTGTTTTTCAATTAATTACACACCCTTAATTTTAATCGCTTTAGAAGATTACTCAGTTAAAAAACCTTCCCACTACGGGGACCTTGGCTAAGAGACTACTGTCTGCAGCTTTGCCTGCTATCAGTAATCCAAAATAAATAATCGCACCAATAACCGCGGATATCGCCAAATAGCCAAATGCAGCTAACCGGGACCAATCCCCAAATTCTAAAAATAACATTGGTATGCCTATTATTGCTCCCATGATAATAGAAGAAACAATAACAACGACTATTTTTCTGGATACAAAATAAAAGCTTTCATATTTTCCAATAAAATAAAGATTCGTGAAGAAGATCAGCAGATAAACCACCAATGTAGAAATGGCCGCTCCAATTAAGCCAATTGAGTTAACAAGGAAAAAGTTAAGACCGAGCTTAACCAGTACGCCGCCCATGATAATCCAGGCTGCCATTTTTTCTTTACCGATTCCTTGAAGAATTCCTGTACTCAGGACCGTTAGAGAAGTAAAAACAGAGCTTAAAGAAATAACCGCTAAAATATTACTTCCCTGAAAATCTCCAAATAGCGCTAAGTTAATTGGGAGTGTTAAAACGAATAATCCTATTGCTGCCGGCCAGGAAATCAGGTGAGTCAGGAAAAAAGTATCCTCCATAATCCTTTTTGTACCTAAAGAATCCTTTTTGGTTATTTTTGCAGAAATAGCTGGAATTAAAGGCAGAACGATTGACGTGGCAAATACCGTAACAATTTGAACCAACGCCAATCCCCGACCATAAATTCCATAAAGTGAGTTAATGTCAGCTTCGGTATTTCCGTAAGCTTTTAAACCGGTTGGAACAGAAATTGAGTCTGCAAGATTTAAAAGAGCCATTGTAATAGCTCCTATACAAATGGGTATTGAAATTTTTAAGATGGTTTTACTTAGTTTCTTAAAGACAGGCCAGCTAAAAGCCTTGCCGCTTTTTTGCACACGATACTGTGATTTTACGAAAGAGATTCTCAGGTAAATGAGAGAAGCAGCAGCGCCTATAATAGACCCGATCATAATGCCGCCGGCAATGTCTTCGCTGGCATAAAGGCGGTTCACCATCAGATAAGCAGCAGCCAGAATAAAGCCTACTCTGATAAACTGCTCTAAAACCTGAGATAATGCGGTTGGCGTCATATTTCCATGGCCTTGAAAGAAACCTCTGTAAACAGCCATGTAAGGGGCAATGAGGAGTGTCCCTGTTACAACAATTAATGCTAAACGGGTGGAAGGTCCTCCAAGAACCTCCGCTATGTAGCCGGAAAACGAATAGATGAGTATAAAGCTGAGCAGACCAAATAATGAAGCTAGTACACTGGAGGTAAGAAAGATTTCTCTGACCTTCTCTGCATCATTTTTTGCTCTGGCTTCTGCAATTAACTTGGAAATCGCAATAGGAATTCCTGCTACGGACAGTGTCAGAGCAACCATATAAACTGGATACACTAACGTAAAGATACCAAGAACTTCATCCCCGGCAATATTCTGTAAAGGAATTCTGAATAAACTCCCTAAAACTTTTGAGATTAATGCTGCAATAGAAAGAATAATGGTACTTTTAATAAATGTATTTTTCATTATTTTCCTGCTGCCTTATTTTTAATCACGACTAATGCGAATAATGGAAGAACGAGCATTCGCTTCCACCGGGATGGCTGTTTAATCAGGCGGTAAAACCATTCAAGATTAAGCTTTTGCCAAAACTCAGGCGCCCGTTTAACGTTCCCTGAGAAAACATCAAAGCTGCCTCCGATCCCGATAAAAACCCCTTTTTCAAACTGGTCAAGATTTTGACCGATCCATGTTTCCTGACGAGGAAAACCTAAAGCAACAAAGACCAAATCAGGCTTTGCTTCTTTTATCCTATTAGCCAGCGACGGATCCTTCCAATCAAAGAAACCATTTTGGCTGCCCGCAATAACGATTCCCGGGTAGTCTTTTTCAGTCTTTGCCACTGTTTCTTTAAGAACATGCTCTGACGCTCCAAGAAAAAAGACGCGCTGACCTTTTTCATTTGCTTCCTTTAAAAGCCTCATCATCACATCATACCCGCTCACTCTTTCAGGCAGCGGGTCTCCAACAATACTAGCAGCTTTTACAATTCCGATCCCATCAGCAGTAATATAATGGGCTTTATCTAAATACTTCTTATATGTATCATCCTTTTTAGCATGCATTACAATTTCGGGATTAGCTGTAACTACAAATGTTTTTTCTTCCTTACGAATATGGTTCTGCACCAGGTCGATAAACTTATCCATCGTCGTATTGATAAACGGTACGCCCAATATCGAAACAAATTTATTTGCCATTTTTATTCTCCTTAAAGCATATAGGTAAATATCTTTTCATAATATATCATAAAAAAAGAGTACTGTGTTAAAGAGCTAAAACTCTTAACGCAGTACTCTTTTTATGCAGGTAATCTTACCTATTTAGCTACAGGAAGCATTCTGATGTATTGACCAGAAACGAAGGCTTCTGCATACAATTTATTTTCTGATTGGACCCGGTGCCAATTGACACCGCTAACTGATTGGCTGCCGTTAATGACAACAGGGATATTCTCGTTCAGCTTATAAAGACTTGAATGAGACGTTCCTGCTCCACTGCGGAAATTCAAGCCGTCCGTTGTTGTTATGCCAAGTGTTTTTTTGTTGATGTCCTTACTTCCTAAATGAACATCAGCCCGGTACATATGACCGGCAATTTTTTCTCCCCAATACGCATCTGAAGCGTAACGCACGTTCATTCCGGCGGCTTTATTTCCTAAGATTGAACCATTGTAAAAACTTCCTGTTACGGTTTGATAATTTTGATTCACACGCTGCGCTGCATCTTCAATTGATTCTCTAAAAGTAGCATACGTATAAGCTCCACGGTATGGATCTGAATCCACTGCACCGTAACCAAACAAATTATTTTTATCCTGCGCAATTTTGCTTGTTCCCCAGGCACTTTCATGAATTGCATGGGACATTAAGTAAAGAGCATTAATTTTATATTTCTGCTCCATTTCCTTAAAGAACCTCCCGCTTCCTACTAGAGGACTTGTCGTCCATCTTTTGCCATAGGCAGTCTGATTGTAGTAAGGAAACTTGTCATTTAAATACTTATCCAGCTCTGCAGCCGTATAATTTGAGACGGTATGCAATGGCAGTTTATTAAAATACTGATGGGATTCTGTTACTTTTTGTCCATTTTTAGTAGTAAAGTTTGCACCGTCCCAGCTAAAATACTCTACTCCCTGACTAAGCCCTGCTGGAGCTTTTCCAATTGCACCTGTTGAAACATAGGCACCAGTAAAATGATTATATAAAATATGCTCAAGATTGCCATTCGCTACACGGTAATACGACTGGCCTTTTTTCATTCCATCCGGTATTAACACTACATTTTCCGGTTTTACATATCCTGTTTTTCCAGCAAGCTCAACCTTTACAAACTGATCGGTTGAATCCAGATATTTCATCTCCGTGTTTGAGCTTACATACGGTCTAAATTGGCCGCCTGGCGCCCATTGGAAGTTTTGAGTATGATAAACCTCTGTAAAGGCGTTCGTTGCAACAATTCCGCTTTGCATCCATATAACTTTGTTGTTTGCCTCAACTGCATGCACATTGTTAGTAGACTGAACATATTGCTTGGCCTGAGCAAAGGTTTCAAACTGCCTTACTACCTTAGTGGAATCAGTTAGAACTGTAGAAGCTTGAAACGGCAAATTTTGAGGAGGAAATACTTCATCTCTTCCCTTTAGCATAACAAGCGCCACCATCCAGCGTTTAGAATTATCCAATGGTTTGAAGGTATTATCTGTATTCCCGTTCATAATTCCATGGTGTGTCAGGATTCGCACATTATCCCTATGTGCAGGATGAATGCTGTTGGAATCACTGAATGATAACTCAGCTGTGTCTTCAGCTTTTACATTTATCCCCTTTGCTGTAAGTGCACGAGAGACCATAGAAGCCATTTCTTGACGGGTAATTTTCTCACTAGGCTTAAAAAGATTTCCTGGGTACCCGGTTGTTATTCCAGCCTCTACAGCAGCAGTAATCGGTCCAATATACCAGGCTCCTGCCTTCAAATCTTTAAAATCAAGTTGATTAGATGCTGAAGAAAAACTCAAAGCTGCTCCTTCTGCTGCCTTTCCTATTTCAAATGCTTCTACAACCATTTTAACAAACTCTGCACGCGTTACATCTCTATCCGGTTCAATCTTACCTTTATCGTCCCCTTGTATAACGCCCAATTCCATTAACTTTCTAACTTGTTCTTCATATTTATGCCCTGTCAGATCATCCGCCGCACTGGCTTCTCCAGGGGTTACAAGTGACATAATCAACATTAACGCGATAGCTGCAATAAAAATTTTCTTCATTTAAGATTATTTCCTCCCTTTTCTACAAAATAATACATAACACTATCTTTATATCGTCAATATTCTAGTAATCTTAACAATTATTTCTTTATTAATTCTTTTAAATAGGTTTTATTACCTGTATTTCAAAATAAGAGGCAGTAAAAAAAACAGTAAACACAAAAAAGAAGCCCGCAGGAAATTCCTGCAGGCTTCTTATCATTTATTAATTCTGTAAAAATCTGTACACTACAACTGCCGACTCAGCGCGGGTCGTATTATTCTTCGGTGCAAATGAACCGTTTGGCAGCCCTTGAAGAAGCCCTATCTCAACTGCCTGATAAATTGACTCCTTCGCATAAGGAGCGATTTTTGCTTCATCACTGAAATGACCTTCGTAATCGGAGACATCAATCTCCTCAACAAGCTCAGGATCCAGATACTCAACCGCACGCATAATCATTGTTGCCATCTGCTCACGTGTGATTGGAGCATTCGGCTGGAACGATCCATTTGGCATACCGTTTACAATGCCGGCTCTTGCTGCTGCTTCTACTCCCTGAACACTCCAATGAGATGCAGGTAGATCCGTAAACGATCCAGCTGCTTCTCTTGTCGGAAGCTGAAGTGTTCTCGCAAGCAATACCGCAAACTCAGCCCGTGTCAGTTGACCTTTAGGAACGAAGGTTGTATCTGTACGTCCATTGACGATAAGAAGTGAAGCTAATACCTCTACCTCATCCTTTGCCCAGTGCTTCATGATATCGGAGAAGGTTTTATTGCCTTCCACAATAGCTACTGATGCAAACGACTGAGTATTAAACACGTAAACTCCGTCTTCTTCTAAACCGCCTGCATATTCCCATTTACCTGAAAGAGAATTTACATAAGCAGCTGTTACCTTTCGCTCATCCTTCACTTTAGAAAGATCAGTAGGAAGTACATACGTTAGCGGTTCTGACGTAACTGTCACTGCAGCTCCGTTTACTTTCGCTTCAAATGCTACGACTGGCGATAACAGAGTCAGCCCCTTAGCATTATTGCCCAGGGAATTACTTTCTTTTAGCGTAAGCACAACATTCCCCTGCAAATCTTGTTTAATAACCTCTGCAGGAATGTAGACGCCTTTGTCACCAGAACCAATCCAGAGATTCATTTCATTTGTTGCAAGATCTTTCAGAGCGCCTTCTCCAAGACTAACATCGGCACTCAGCTTTCCTTCAGCATTAAGAGGAATCTCTAATTCAATATCCTCTCCATCCGCTTCAGAAATTAGCTGTGCAATTTCTTCATCAGTATAGCCGATGGTCAGATGGTTGCCTGCATCTCCTTCAGCATTTTTATAAATGGTTAAGGTCTTTTGCGTAACGTTATCTGCCAGATCAGATACCTCAAGCACAATACGGTTTACACCAGGCTGTAGCGGTAATTCAATGCCCTCAATTACTTTTTCAATTGAACGCATTTCAAATGGTTCGTCAAACGAATTGGCAAAAACCTCGCTTCCATTTACATGAAATCTTAGTTCATCAAAGTTATCTGCCACTTTTACATCAATTTTCGGGTTTGGTTCATTTGCTCCAACAGTTCCCGGTACTTTGGTAAGAACCTCTAATACAGGAGCAGTTGAATCCAAAAGGAATTTACGTGCAATTTCAACAGACTTGCCATTTTTTCCTGTGGCTTTAATCTGGATATCATGCACACCGTCTTCTTCAAAGGTTACTTCTTCGAAGAAATAAACTTCTCCATCAAATTCCTCTAGCTCAACTTTCTTCCCATCAATCTCAATGGATTCTACACCTAATGGACTTGTTGCGAATCCTTCAACAAAAACCGTTTTTTCACTCGTTACCTCTAAAGGTGCAGGTGACAAGACATAAAGCTCAGGAACAAGATTGTCTCCTCCATCCTGCACAACAGCACTCTTTTTATTACCTGCGTAATCGTAAGCTACGATTTCCACTTTTTGATTTTCTTTCACTTTCTTTTTAAAAGCAAAAGTATCATCTTGAGGTGATACAAATTCTGTAATCACACTTGTTCCGTCAACAAGAACATCCAGATATTGAACACCGACGCCGGCATCTTGTGCCTGGTAGGTAATCGTTTGATTTTCAAAATCAAGTGATGCTTCAATTTCCGGTGGTGTTACGTCAACTTTAACCGGTAAGTGAACAGCTTGCCATTCAGCTCCCGGGTAGTCCACCTTCGAAAGTAATTCGATATAATACTGGCCTTCTTTTGCGATTTTATTGTTTACTTTTCCATCCCAAGCAAAGGAAGGGTCTAATGTATATTCAAGACTCGACCCATTGTCAAAAAAGTTTTTACGGACGTTTTTCTCTGAACGGATCGTTCTTAATACATTTTTATCTTTGTCAGTTACATTTACTTTGAATTCCTTCGCATTTCTCAGGAAGGATATCACAGGAAGAACAGTATCGTAATGCTTATCATTGTTTGGAGAAAATGCCACTTTCTCAGGATCAACTGTCAAATTCGCAATATCAAAAATATTCTGACCTAAAAATTCCAGTGTATCACCAGAAAGAAGGCTTGTGATTCCATAAAAAGAAGTATCATCATATAGTGGCGAATCGACGACAGGCGCCTTCGTCCAATCTCCTTTAAACCCTGCATATGGTACATGTAATGGAACCACTGTATCAGTTGGATCAGTAAATGTTACAAATCCTTCAACATGATAGCCATTTTCAAATATTTCTTCAGGACTGCCGCCCTCTACAGCAGCGTTTGAAAGATCCACTTCAACCTTTATATCAACAGATCCTCCGGCTGGTACACTAACAGTATTTTCAGCCTGCCCATTAATTAAGATGGCAGCTCCCTGAATTTCCTGACCTCCCCATACGTTAGGGTAGACATACCCTTGCTGTGAATAATCCGTTTGAATATTTGCAGCAACATCATATTTAACTTCTTCATCCGATAAATTCTGAGCTGAAAGAGTAAACTCAAAAGAATCTCCTGAAATCTCTTTTAAAGCCACTTTAGCCTCGTTAGTTTCTTTTTCAGTCACGACTGCAGGTGTGCTGAGTGCTGCATGCAGCTGCATTAACCCTGCTCCCTGTCGTCTAGGTGAAACCGGAAAATCTTCACTGTCATAAACGAGTGTTGATGTATTCATCATAAGATTCTTCGCAAGGTTTACCCTGTCGGAAGTTTCTGCTCCAAATTCTTCATCCACACGCTGGAATACCAGAGCTGAACCGCCGGCAACATGTGGGGCTGCCATTGAAGTACCGCTCATTACTCCGTATTCATTATCGTTTAATGTAGATAAAATATTTCCGCCTGGAGCTGTAATCTCAGGTTTAAAATCAAGATTAGGCGTAAGCCCCCAGGAAGTAAAATCACTCATGGCTCCTGCCTGAGGATTCATTACCGTAATAGTCTCTCCATTAAAATTGACTTTTACTGTGCTGCCGTTGCTAAGTGCTGAGGCCAGGCGTTCACCATCTGCTTTAGACAGGGCAAGCTGAGGAATTGTAATAGAAGGATCAGACGCCATATTTAATACACCGTCTTGATTATTATAAATAATGACGCCCTCTGCTCCTGCAAATTCAGCGTTCATGGCTTTCTCAACAAACGTAATGCCACCCCGCTGAACTAATGCATATTTGCCTGTTAAATTCTTACCGGCAAAATCCGCTTCTGTTCCCAAGCCGCTATTTACCAGCTCATATTCTGTTTTAACAAAATCATTTGGATGTACGGAACTTGCAGATAAAAATGAAGCAGTGCCGGTTTCCCCGTCAATATCATAGGTTAAAGCATCCATATCAATATACGTGTTTTCAAGTGAAGCAACCTGGAGTGATTCATAGGAAACACCAGGTGATCCGCTTACGCCGTAATCAGGATTTGAAGCATAAGGAGCGTCAAATCCATCTCCAAGAAGCGCAGAGTTCCCGGCTGAGATCGACACCATAATTCCGCTGTCAACTGCTCTTTTAACTGCTTCCTGCTCAGGATCATCAGCAGAGACAAACCCCGCTGTGGCTCCTAAGCTGAGGTTTAAAACATCTGCATCCATTTTAATGGCATCATCGATGGCTTTAATGATGATATCACTGAAGGTGGAAGGCATCAGCGGGTCATTTCCAAACACCTTTAATGCCAATAGTTGGGCTTCAGGAGCTACTCCTGAAAGACCTCCCTCTTCGTCATTCCCGTTTGCACCTACCGTTCCGGCTACGTGCATACCGTGTTCAGAGGCTCCCGCTCCAATATCTTTAATCTCGGTTGTATTGTCCATATAGTTGTAGCCGTAAGGTACTTTTTCAGTGTAAAACTCACCCTTAAGCTGCAGATCGGTTATTTTCTTATTAACCGCACTTTCTGACAGCTTATTTTCAGTACCTTCACTAATTGTCATATCTTTATGAGAAGGGTCAATACCGGTATCAATAACCCCTACTACCATTCCTTCTCCTTTATAACCATAATCATTCCAGGCCCTTTGTGCTTCAATTAATTCCTTGGAATATTTCATTTCCGGCTTAACTACCGGTCGTTCATACTCAGTTGCAATATGTACTTCTTTTACGCCGTTGATTTTTTCAATAGCGGAAACATCTTTCGCTTTAACTGTTGCACTAAATCCATTAACAACAGTAGTAAATTCATTAATAATTTCTATATCCCGTGAGACCTTTTGTACTGCCTGCTGTACTGAAGCCTGTTTTACAATCAGATCATCTTCAGTTGTTTTTTGTTCCTGTTTGGAAAGATCTTTAAGGGAAATCCCTTTCTTAATTGCCTTCTCAATGACAGGAGCGTCGTTCAGCTCTACAATAATCCTGAGATCTTTATCAGGGTCTTCTGTGATTTCCAATGGAAAATTATCTCTGTCCGGCTTTTCAGGAAGCTCTTGCCTGGCCCCCATGGCCATGCTGCTAAAGAAAAGCAAAAAGACTAATGATAAAAGCAGACTTCTCTTCAATACTTTCAAGCTACTCATTCCTCCTATGAAAATTAGTATTTTTTAAAAAATCTGACATTAATCATATTACAGTAAAATTACATCCAATTAAATGATTCTTATTACCTATTAAAGAAGCCGGAAGATAAATAGGAAGTGACTATAACCTCATTTAAATAATTGAATATCTATTTTTTATAGTCTTATAGATTCTTAATACTTCAAAAAATAAACAGTTTAAAGAGGATAATCTAATTTAATTTTCAGAAAACCTATTCAGTAATGTTTGAAATATAATCGTAAAATAATTTAATGTTTATATGTGTTACGATGAATCTCGTAATAAATATTGGTACTTTTAGTAGATTACAGGAGGATTAATTGGTTGAAAAAGGTTATTTCTAAAACACTCATTGTCACTCTCGCATTTTTGTTAGCACTCGCGCTTCAACCCCCACAAACATCATCAGCCGCCAGTCAAGGACAACAAGCAGTTAATATCGCAAAAAAATACATTGGAACCCCCTATCTTTATGGAGGTAAAACCCCAAAGGGCTTCGATTGTTCAGGATTTTTAGTGTATGTTTACAACCAGCTAGGCGTTTCTCTGCCTCACGGTTCAGCAGCACAGTATAATGTAGGTACCTCGGTATCAAAAGCAAATCTGCAGCCAGGTGATATGGTTTTCTTTAAAAACACATATAAAGCAGGCATTTCTCATGCTGGTATTTACATAGGAAATAATGAATTTATTTCAGCAGCAAACGCAGGTGTCAAAATTGACAATATTAATGATCCCTATTATTGGGGAAGTAAATATGCAGGAGCTAAAAGGATTTTAAAGGAGCCTGCTAAGCCAAAGCCGGATCTTCCAATAGGACAATATTATGATGTTAAAAGCAGTCACTGGGCAGCAGCAGAAATAAGAACTCTTAGTCAGCAGGGAATAGTTACTGGATATAAGCATAGTGAATTTAAACCCGATGATACTGTCACAAGAGCAGAAGCTGCGACCATGATCGCGAAAGCTCTGAAGCTTGAGCAGACTTCCGGCTCAGCTTTTAAGGATGTACCAGGCTCACATTGGGCTAACGGTTATATTAATGCTGCACATCAGGCTGGAATTGTGAGCGGACGCGGGAACGGGGCTTTTGCACCTAATGCAAAAATTACCCGCGGAGAAATCAGCGCGATGCTAACACGTGCATTTGCATTAAAGGCATCTAACGGCTCAACAACCTTCTCGGATATTCGCGGCCATTGGGCAGAATCAGCTGTTAAGCAGGTAGCTTCAAGCAATCTTGCCAATGGATATAAAGATGGTACATTTAAACCGAATGCGAATGCGACAAGAGCAGAGTATTCTGCTTTTATCTACCGGGCAATTAATCATTAAAAAAAACGGACCTGAAGAATATACTTTTCAGGTCCGTTTTTTTATTTCCATTATTTATCTTTTAAATGCGTAAAAAGCTGATATACTTTTGGTAAGATAACTTTGCAGGAGGCGGGCTTAACATGAAGTGGAATCGGTTAGCAAAACTTTTGTACAGCGGAGGAGCCACTGTTCTGGCAGGAATGTTTATCTATGTTTTTTTTAGCTCAGATCCCGTTCAGGAGCTGTTTTATCGTTTTCTGCCTTATGAGTTTGATTTATTGTTTCCGCTCTTACTATTTTCGATCTTTCTGGGACTTTTATTTGCCTTACCAGTTTATTTTTACTTTTTTCATGACAGGATTAACCTGAGCGGAGCTATGATTGGTGCTGGTGCAGGACTGTTTATTATAACAATTGTAAGGTTCATTATTAATGGGTCAGCGATGTATGGAAATGCTTCCGACGAAATGCTGGCTATTTATGACTGGCTTGTTTTTTTACCGTTAGCAACGATGATCGCAGGCTTTTTTGTTATTAAAACAAAGAAAAATCCTCAGATGCATTGGGTGGTTTTTGGGATGGGAACGGGGATCCTTATCTCTTATGTCGGCACCCTGGGTATAAGATATGTAAATAATAGCTTAACCTCTTTATTTTATTTTTCAGCAACAGAATGGCTATATGTAGCCATCGGAACCCTGCTTATCGTAATTTGCACCTATTTGCTAACACATATGCTGATTAAAAATGACGCAAAAAATAATAAATTACTCGTTTAAGCAGAAAAGACATGAGCCATTTCAACTCATGTCTTTTTTATTTCGGTTATTCCTTTATGGCTTTATTAAGCATCTCGGCAAATTCAGCACGGTTAATTGGATTTTGCGGGTAAAATAAACCATCCGGGCGGCCCTGAATAATGTTATTATCATAGGCTGCCTGAATTGCATCATAATAATATTCATTAGATGAGACATCTGTAAATGCCTTCTCTCCGGTGCTTTCAAGGCCAAATGCTCTCTGCAGAATAAGGGCCATGTCTCCCCTTTTGATGTTCACTTCCGGTCCATATACACCATCAGTAATTCCTTTTACGTAGCCGAGCTTATACGCAGCATTAATGTATCCTAAAGCGTAAGAATCCTTTGAAACATCTTTAAAAAAGTTCTCCTGCTTCGATTCTGTTAGCTCTAATACTCTTCCAATCATCGTTATGGCTTCCGCTCTTGTAATATTAGCATCAGGGCGATAGGTCCCATCTGGAAACCCGGTCACCACCCCTTCATTAAAGATTCCCGTTATCGACTCTGTATACCAGACATTATTTTTCAGATCAGGAAAAAGGGCTGCTTTAGATTGAATCGGCTGTACAAGCCCATAGCCAAATTGATTATCTCTTCCAGTTGGTCCAAGGTCTATGGCGCTATTTCTCATAATTCCTCTAATTTGTGAATGCGATAGATGAGGGTAGGCCTCCATATATTGAGCGATAACACCAGTGACAAACGGTGTGGCAACTGAAGTTCCGTTTGAAATACCATAGTCGTTTTGAGTTTCTGTTTTGGCATTTACTGCCGTACTGTTTATTCCTTCTCCTGGGGCCATGATTTCTAATGAAGGGCCGTAATAAGAAAAATACGATCGGGTATTATTTTTCGATACTGAACCTACGGCAATAACAGATGGATATTTTGCAGGATATAAAACATCCGTAATAGTTGCATTCGTTTCATTATTTCCAGCTGCAGCTACAAAGGTAAATCCTTTTTTATTGGCTTCATTTAATAGATTTCGCAATGTTTCTGAATTTGATTGAGTTGTCAGGCTTAAATTAATGATGTCCATATCATTTTTAATCGCCCAGTCGATCCCCTCAACTACATCAATTAACGTTCCAAGGCCGGTACTGGATAATACTTTTACAGAATAAATATCTGCACCAGGTGCTACTCCTACTACGCCTATAGTATTATCCAAAGCACCAATAATTCCGGCAACATGGGTTCCATGTCCCGTAGGATCAGTGTAGGGAGAACTGTTTTCAATGATCGAAATTCCCCCGGCGATTTTTAAATCCGGGTGTGTTCTATTAATCCCTGAATCGACAACCGCAATCTTTATTCCTTTGCCAGTGTATCCTGCAGCTTTTGCAGCTGGTGCTTTAATATGATTGTAGCCCCAGCTTGGCGCCTGTGCAGCTGCTTCCACAACTTGATCCTCTTCTATGTATGCGATGGAGCTTTCACCTGCTGCCCGCACAGTCTGTGATTCCGGAAGGGTTGCAATGACTGTAGAAATAGTGGAAAGCTCTGTATGTATTTCAGCACCCATTTCATCTAACAGCTCATAATCTATTTCCTCTTCAAAGGTAATCATGATTTTTTCCTGGTCCTCATTGACTGATTCTGCCCTTGCTTCTTCCGGACTATTGCTGACAAAAATCAATAGAATGGTTAGTAATCCATATAAAAGCTTTTTTGCCAATCCTTTCCCCTCCCCCGTAATGATTTTATTATATAACACATAAAGAAAAACGGATTGCAAAATCCGTTTTTCTTTTAAATTATTTATCTGCTTTGCTTCCAATTATAGTAATCTTCAATTCCATCTGCTACTGCTTTTGCTGCACGATCTTTATATGTGTTGCTTGCGAGCTTTTGAGCATCTGAAGAGTTGGTTAAGAATCCAAGCTCTACTAAAGCAGCAGGAAGAGGATTTGAGTTAATTACCCGGAATTGAGCATCCTTTACGCCTCTATTAGGGTGATCCATTGCTTTATAAAGCCTGTTTTGAATAAATGTCGCCAGCTGTTTACTGTCAGCAGAGCGCTGATCCGTTGAAGCTGAATAGAAGGTTTCTGACCCGCTGACGGATGAACCTGCAGCGTTAGCATGAATACTTACAAAAGCATCTGCTCCATTGCGAACACCAAAGCTTGCCCGATCATCCAGGGAAATAAACACATCTGTGGTTCTTGTCATGAGAACAGAAATCCCTTTCCCTTGTAAAAGGGTGTTAATTCTCTTGGAAACATCGAGATTAACATCTTTTTCCTGTAAACCGTTAGCTACTGCACCAGGATCATTACCGCCATGACCTGGATCAATTACTACGATTCTCTTTACCTCTCCGGCTTTAGCCAGATAATCCATACTGATATAACCTGTCAAATTGCCGGACTTACCATAAACCCAGGTGCCATTGTAGCCATAGACCTCTACCTTCGCACCGGTATGAACTTTCCCGATGGATGCATGATTCGTCCCAGGTCCCTTACGTACGTTTAAATCATTTGTCGTAACAGTCATTTCCTCGATCTTTGCATTTTGAAAAACGACTCTAAAATCGGGATTAAGCCCCCTTGCAACGAAGGCAGCAAAGTCCTTACGATTTACTGCGAGGTTAGGAGAATACTTGCCTCCGCCTGTTCCATTTGTAATGCCAAATGTGGCAATTTTATTGATGGCAGTATACTGACTGTTAGCATTCGTATTTACTTTAACATCCGTAAAATATACGGAGCTGGTTTTTAATAAATTAAAAGCTCTGCTTAATAAGAACGCCATTTCTCCACGTGTCATTGTATCTAACGGTCTGAAAGTCCCATCAGAATCACCTGTGATAATGCCATTTTTAACTGCTTCCTGGATGTACCCGGAACTGTACCCGTTAGCTTTAACATCCGGGAAGGATGTCTTTGTTGGAGCTCCGTCATAACCTAATGCCCGTCCGATCATGGTCGCCGCCTGTTCACGTGTAACTGGAGCAGCTGGGCTATATGTAGTCTTAGACGTACCATTAATAAACCCACGTTCATATAGATAAATAATTTCTTTGTCTGAAGAACTGACGTCAGTAAAAGGGGTACTGGCCGATACCTGAGCCGTACCTAAACTCGAAAACACTAAAACTGAAACGGTAAGAAACAGTAAAACCTTGTGAAAAACATTCTTCATGATGCTGACATCTCTCCTTAATTCTTTAATAGTTTCATAAGGAGAATTTTATCAGTATTTTATACTATATTGTGACATCTTTTTCAAAATGGTGATAAAGGTACTATATTATTACAATAAGTTACATATTATTTCATGTTCATGTATAAGATGGTATCTGCTTTTACTTCTATTTCGATTATTATTTCGTTAACCAGCCACTTACCGGACAGCTCAATTTCACTTAAACTGCTGCTTGAACTGCTTTGGAGAACATGCAGCAATAAATCATGCAACATAGAAACCTTTAGCTTTCTCTCCAGATATTCACTTTCAATTCCTTTAACTCCTCTATCATTGGAAAAGTATTTATGAAAATACTCATCGTAATAAGTATTTAGGTAGATGTCTGTATTTTTAACAATCGATTTTTTTGTTTCATTTATATGATTATTGAGGTCTTCTTTATCGTTAAATTTGTTCCATTTCAATAAGCGATGAAGATCTACTTGCAGTGCTGTGTATAACTCTCTAAAAATGATAATTTCTTTTAAAAGGTTTTCTTTGTAGAGGTGGTCAGTATGATAAATAAAGGCCTTTTTTTGAATAAGAAAATGAAAGGATTCCATAACAGATTTATGGCTATAATGACTTGAAACATGTTCAACCAGCTGCTGAATGTCTTTCCGGGCCTTAACCTTTTTGTTTTCTATCTCATCATTATTACTAGTTAATTTCTTTTTCTTGTTTTGAAAAAACATCTTTTCACCTGCCTGCTTTGATCGGTTATCTATTTTTATACTATAGCATTCCTATTGATAAAAAAAGGCTCTCGACAAATGCAAGGATCAAATATCCTGCATTGTCGGGAACCTTAATATCTTTTAAGCTATTGGATTGTATTCGCTTTGCAGGTCTGCACCTTTTTCTCTGAACGCTTTTTGCTCAGCTTTGGACATTGATTTATATTCTTTTAAAAAGGCTTCGTACTTCGGCATGACTTGATGGTCCGTGATAGATTGCTTACCGCCGTTATCGTTTAATTATCTTTGCCATAAGCTTTCTGAACCTGTAATAGACTGTCTTTTCTCTTATAGTAATGGTAGCATTTCCACGATTGGTCCTATAAATCTGGAATTCTCGATTTGAAGTGCTTACTTTGATTTTTTTATTTTCAAGATCAAAATAACGGAGTCTGGCAGATCGTTTTGATTCAATTTCTATAAATAAATCATATTCCCCTATTAAACCCTCGAATGATTGATGGAGGGATTGTATTGATAAAGAAACATTAACCTCCTGAAGTGAATAAGGGTATATGAGCATATCGTTCGCCTTATTACAATTAAAGTTAGCTATCCTTATTCGCGATTTTCCCTGCCTGCTTGTTCCGACTAACGAAGCTGTAAAAGGCTTAATCATTTTAGGATTCATAACCTTAATACTTAACATCAGCTCATCATGATTTACATTAACCGCTTCAATAATTGCTTCAGGTTTAAATACACCCTTTAGAGAATATCGCTGCTGCACGCCGTCTACATAGAGCGTATGATCAGCTTCGTAAACGATTTGTTTATTCTCTAAATTATTTTTAACTGTAGATAAGAGCAGTAAATCCTCCGGACTATTTTTAAAAATTGCAGCTGCAAAAAGCCGTTCTTTACCACTCAGTTTAGTGACAACAGTTTCCTGAAGATTCAGGAGGTAGTTACTCACTTCCTCAAACCATACATCTCTGTCTTCTTTATGAACTAGAGAGTATTTTTCGGCGTGAAGCCTAATAACATCCAAACAACCTTTAAGCTCATACTCTCTTTGAATAAGACCATCAATATTTTCTGTTTTTAGCCAATTATGGCACAGCTTCAAAACCTCTAAGCGATCCAGTGTGTTCTGCAGTTTCATCTGCTCCTGAGTAATGGAAAGCTCTTCCGTGTCCTCCCGAAGCCTCCAGTAATAGACTGTCTCATTAATTATGGCAATCCGAGTAGCTAAAACCTGTCCTTGCAGGGAAAATAATAAATCTTCGTAATATTTCCCCTCCAAAAATAACAGGTTATGCTCTTTTACAAAGGATGTTTTCCAAAGCTTATTGCATACAATACTGTCCTGCACCAAGTGTTTTTGAGAGTGGACATTTGTCACTTCAGGTTTTGCATATAAATTAAATTCAAGGTGTCGAACAGGTATATAGCTCCTTTGCTGATTCTTTCTCAGGACCTTACCTACGGCTATATCTGCCTCACTTTTCTCTGCTTTAGTAACAAGAGCCTCTATTGCCTTTTTAGGTATTACATCATCAGAATCTAAAAAGAAAATATATTTTCCGCTGCTCTCTTTTACACCTCTGTTTCTTGTATAGCCGAGTCCATGGTTCGATTGCATAAGTAACTTAAAACGATCATCCCGCTCTGCAAAAGAAGTTGCGATCTCAACGCTTTTATCCTCAGAACCGTCGTTAATCAAAATAACTTCAAGATTCCTATAGGATTGATTAATAACTGATTCTAAGCATTCCTCTAAATATTTTTCAGCATTATAAATGGGGACAATGATCGTTACCTTCGCCATTCGGCTCACCTCGTCTTCTTTCTTTAATAATCAAATACCTTATTGATTACCCGTCGAGTGGCTGCCCCATCCTCAAGACTGGAAAATACCTCATGAAATTTTTCATATTGTTTTTTATAGCTTTCCAGTGCTGCTGGATTTGAAATATAATAAATAACCTCGTCTAAATTAGTACATAACGGACCTGGGCCCTCTTGTTCCAGTTCCAGATACATACCTCTTCTGCTCTGGTATTGTTCCAGGTCATAGCAATAGAGGATGATAGGACGTTGTAATATCGCAAAATCAAACATAACAGATGAGTAATCAGTTATGAGTATGTCAGATATTTTATAAAGATCCTGAATATCCTCATGTTCTGAAAGATTAATGACATTTTTCGGCAGGTCTGTCTGTGAAATTTTAGAAGACAACAAGTAATGCAGCCTTAACAAAATGACCGTTTCCTCATTTATCTTCTGACTTAACACATGAATATCAGATATCGCCTTCTGATATGAATTTTCATCCCAATCTCTAAAAGTAGGCGCAAACAGAATAAGCTTTTTATCAACTGGGATATCAAACCTTTTTTTCATTTCAATTGAATAGTTTTCATCTGTATTCAGCAATAAGTCATTTCGCGGATAACCTGTTTCCAGTATTTCTCCATGATATCTAAAGGCTCTTCTGAATATTTTAGTACTATAAGCATTAGGAGAAACAAAATAATCCCACGCATCTGTCTGCCGTTTTAACTTGGCTATCTCGTTTCGATCGGGTCTTTTCTTTTGATCAAAGCCCATTTTCTTCAAAGGTGTTCCATGCCAAGTTTGAAGGTAAACCTGATCTTTTCTTTTTGGAGCAAGGTGAGCCAGTCCCTGATTATCAACCCAGAATTTTGATCGTACTAAATAATAGAAATGCTTCATTGAATTTCTTTTAACCTTTATTGCAGGCCCTGGAATATCAACCTGATCAGGGTTTTCAAGACTCCAGATATATTTATAGTTTCTCCCTGATTTAACTAACTCTTCATAGATCGCTCTTGGACTATCACTGTATTGTTTTCCCATATGGCTTTCGAAAAGAATCCAATTCGATTTTAGAGGCAGCTTTGAATACAATTGACTGATTTTCTCTTTATCGAATAAATTTTGAGATTTTTTTTGTTTCTTTCTTTTAAGGATAAACAACTTCACTTTATCCTTCGTTTTCTTAGGGAGAACTTTAAGGCCAAAAGTATTTTTATGATTTACAAACAATCTAAGTTTAAATCTTGAATTCTCGACTTCCTCGTTTGCAAAATTCTCAAGCTGCTGCTTCTTTATTACATTCCGGTGTATATTTCCCTGATGGTGCATATGGAGAGACAAATAGTAATTTCCTGCTTCCATATTTAACAATAAAAGCTTGACCGTCTGTTTATTTTTACTTCTAAGTGCATGTCCCGTCTGTCTATTTTTAAGTAACCACTCAAAGTGCACTTCCTGAGGATTGATCCCAGGGACAGATAGGTACGGAGTAAACGAAAGCATATTTGAATCGATTCGTATATCCGTTAATTCAGCCTCTATATTTAAAGAGGAAATAGAAAGAAACTTATTTGAATTTGGCTTGCTTACGGAAGCCTCAAAATAATATTCTCCGCCCTCAAATTTAATTCTGAACTGATTGGTTTCCTCTCCGTTAAGGTAAGAAATATAATCCTGAAAAGCTTCTCTATCATCGATATATAATAGATAATAAATAATTCGCTCTCGTTCAGGGAGATTGATAAACGCATACTCATCCATTACCTCGTGAAGGTATTCATGAATTAATTGATGGAACTGCTCTTTATACTCCTCATCAAACTCATCATAATCGTTTACATACAACTTTAAATCATGACGAAGAAATTTGTTGTTTTTATGGTTTTGGTATCTTCCATCACCTTTGCCTCTTAAAAATTCATCGAACATCCGGTGGGCGACAATTCTGTTTCTAAAATTATCGAATTCAAATCTTCTGTTGGTAATGGATTTGTCTTCTGCATTCTCCACTACTCTCCAATAGTAAATAGGTTCAGGAATAAAACTGATCGCATCTGCTAAGAAATAAGCTTTTCCTGTAAAAACGATATCTTCGTAATGAATGCCTTCAGGAAATCTAAGGTTATTTTTATCCAGGAATGATCTTTGATAAATTTTATTTACAGATAAACTATCATAAAACAAAGTGCTGAATTCACGAATATTCGTATTAATAATCTCTTTTGAATAAATTTGCTTATGATACCAAATTTCATAATTGTTCGTTCTGATTACCTGCCCCCCAACAAAATCAGAACCTGTCCGTTCGATTGCCTCCACCATTTTTTCACAAGCATCTACCGTATACCAATCGTCCCCATCTAAAAACATTACGTACTCGCCAGTAGAGTTTTCGATCCCGGTATTACGGGGCACGCTGCAGCCTCCGCTATTTTCTTGTAAATGGATAGCTTTAAAATTCGGCTTATCCTTAACATACTCATCAATGAGTTCTTTTGTATTATCTGTAGAGAAATCATTAACCACTACTACTTCAATATCCTTCAGCGTCTGGTGATATAAGGATTCCAAAGCTTCATCAATGTACAGCTCATTATTGTAAGCTATTACTACGACAGATAATTTAGGGCGTTGATTATTGGTTAATTGTGTCATTTTTATAGCCTCCAACTTCTTCAAACAGTTCATACCATTGTTTTTTAATTACAGAACGGTCAAATTTCAAACTGCTTTGAAATGCCTCTTTACTAAATTGATTAAAGACATCCGGGTTTTGTATCAATCTAAGAATATGGCGGGAAATTAAATGAGCATCATCAACCGGTGTAATATATCCGGTCTTGTAATCAATAATGATTTCCCTTATACCCGGTGCACAATCTGTAGAAATACAAGGAAGTCCGCATGAGTGAGCCTCAATAAGCGACATAGGCAAACCTTCAGCCTTTGATGTTAAGACAAAAATACTGGATTTTTTTAATGATTCCTCAATATTGTTTGTTTGTCCTTTTAAAAATACATGATCTTCTAATTCAAGAATCTTTATTAAATTCTCCAGCGATTCCCGCTCAGGACCGTCTCCGTAGATATGGAGCTTCCACTCCCCTAATTCTTCTTTTATAAGAGAGATGGCTTCAATAAGAACGTCAAAGCCTTTGCCTTCGACCAATCTTCCTGAGGAAACTAACACTTTATTACTAAACAATTTCTCTGGATCTACCTGGTCTCTAAATGGAGTAGGGTTGTAAATCATCCCTGTATTTTGAAAACCTTCGTTTTGGAAGGATTCTTCGTCTTTTTGAGTGAGCAAGAGAAATTTTGAAACCTGGCGATAATATTTTAGGATGTTTTTATAGCGTTTAGTAAATCTTCCTGCTGCATAGCTTTCATGACTTTGCCCGATAATATGGATATTTTTTTTATATAACACTTCTTCAAGCCACTGCATTCCCCAAACCTGGACGACAATAACAAATACATCACTGTCACCAAATTGCTCAAAGTATTTCTTTACATCCTTACGACGCTTTTCCAGTTGTTTTCTTCTGATAACTTCTTTCATTACCGTATTTAACCGGAAAGCTTTTAAATTTGAAGAAAGCTCCTTAGGGAGTCCCGCACGATAGTTATCCTCGTGCAGGACCGTTACAGGTATTTCATTAGTAAAGTAACTGTCTTCATCCTTACTTTCGTTTATACTTAAGATAGAAACCTCATGGCCGTCTTTAATAAATTCTTCTGATAAAATTGCTGCAACACGCTGTGCACCGCCATGCCCATTATATTCATTTAAAACAAATACAACCTTTTTATTTTCCATTATTTTACCCCTTAAATTAGCTTTCCTATTAAAAAAGCCGGCAAACTAAACCGGCTAATTTTTCCCTATATAAAAGCCATTTTTATTTCTTTTTCAACTCAATAGTTAAATACTTGCTTACTGTTTTCACTTCAGCCGTTTTATGTCCAATCTCTCTTAGGGCGGTATCGTAGTTTTGGAATAGAGACGCCCATGCAGAAGCATAAATCTCTGCCCCTGAAAGATGCTCAAAGTGGAAGTAAGCCTCTAGTTCACCCTCGCCCAGATCATCTAAACATACCTTACAGCTGAAATGTGAATAATCATAATTTTTCTTCTCAGGATTTAATGAGCTATTATCAGTAATTTCTTTCGTATAGAGCATAGTAGCTTTAAAGGATTTGGACTCATATGTCTCCTTATTTTTTAAAATCAGGTTTAAAGAGACATCTGACTCTTTAGTTGTTTCTAGTTCCTTTACGTAAGCTACGCCTTCAAGGCATAAATAATTTTCTTCATACCAGATTTTATTTACTTGTTCATTTAACTTTTTATGGTTTTCAACTTTAATTGAAAGCTGATCATTGAGAGTAATTATTTCAGTACGGAATTTTGGTAATGAAGAATCCAGCTGGACAGCACTAAATTCTTTTCCTGCTGATAATGGAACCTCTGCCCAATTTCCATCTTGGGAAAGTTGGATATAAAAACTATAGTTATCAGGTAAAAGAAATTGAGAATACTCTTCCAGCTGCACTGAAGCTGTAAATCCGGCAGTTGAAAGCCTCTCTTTTGGAATTTCAGAATCCTCACCATTATACCTGTTTCTTTCAATCGGTATTGTTACATGCTGCCTGGTACGATTATTAATCAGCTTAATTCTATAGGATCCTTCAGAAGAATTAGTACTGTTTTCATATAATTTTCCACTAATCCTGATTTTACTGTTATATTGCCCTTCTGTTTTCACTTCTTCTACCATATTTATTAATGTTTTTTCTGCTTTTATGGACTCAATACTTCTTTTCCCGCTCATAAACAACTGATAGTCTCTGCAAACCTCTTTTGATTCGCCGTACATAACAAGCTGGCCTTTATGGATCCAGGCAGCTTTTGAACAGAAGGATTCAACAGCATTTTTATCATGACTGACAAAAATGATGGTCTTACCCTTCTCTTTAAATTCATTCATCTTTTTCATGCATTTTTCCCTGAAGATTGAATCTCCCACTGCTAAAGCTTCGTCTACGATTAAAATATCAGGATTAACATTCACTGATATTGCAAAACCCAGCTTCGCCCGCATACCGGATGAATAGTTCTTAACAGGCTGATGAATGAATTCTTCAAGCTCGGAGAAATCGATGATATCATCAAGCTTTTCCTGCATCTCTTCTCTTGAATACCCAAGAAGTGTACCTTTCATGAAAATATTGTCGTATCCGCTTAACTCAGCGTCAATACCTGAGCTTACATCTAAAAACACAAGACTGCCCCGGACATCAACGTTTCCGTTAGAGGGTTCAGCAATACCTGTAATAATCTTCAGCAACGTTGATTTACCTGATCCATTTTTCCCTAAAACGCCAATAGACTCTCCTTTTGGAAAGTCTAATGAAATATTATTTAACGCTAAGAACTCATTATGAAGTTTCTTTTTCGATATAACCTCTTTAATGGGTCCCCATTTATCAGTATAGAGCTTGTATTTTTTTGATAAGCTTTTTACGCTGACTGCATATTCCATCCTAAATCAGCCTTTCACATAAAATCCCTTTTATAATAAATCCAAAAATATTGGTTTCATACGTTTGTATAAATAATTCCCTAAAATCAACAAGAAAAAAACTAATCCCCAAAAGTAAAGAGTGTAGACTGGCTGTTCCCAAAATCCTACCTGATAAAAAACAGAATCTCTATACCCTTGTACAATGTAGTGGAACGGATTTAATTTAACAATATATTCGATAAACCATAATTGTTCAAGACCCTTTAAATTCTCTATAGACCAGAAAATCGGAGTCATCCAAAAAAGGAAAACTAAAATAGTATCCAGGAAACGGCCAAAGTCTTTACTGACAGCAACAATAGGAGCAGTAACAGCCCCCAGTCCAATTAAGAGCATCAAAGCTGCAAAATCGTAATAAAGGATTTGAAGCCAATAAAATGAGATAGACTTTAACCCAATAGCTGTGATGACTAACATTACAACCAGTAAAATTAGATGGGTATAAAATGCAAACGCAATTTGCACAGCAGGTAAAATTGATATGGGAAATGGTGTGTTCTTTATTATATTCCTCTTGCTTCTAAACGATTTCTGAGATAATTTAAACCCATCATTCAGAAGAAACCAGGCTACCATCCCAATCGAAAGCCATGCAATAAAGGGAGCTCCGTTAACAGGCCCGCCTGCTCTTGCTCCCACACTGAAGACAAACCAGAAAACAGCTATTCGCATTAAGGGGTTTACAAGTCCCCAAAAAGCACCTAATACCGTTCCCGCATACTCTCTCTTCATTTCCTGTAAGGAGAGAGTGTGGATCATTTTTCTTCTGTTCCACATCTCCTTGTAAATCATAAACATTTTTTTCACCTTTTTCGCTGTTAACGATAGATCATTTAATAACCTTTAGGATTTTTAGACTGCCACGTCCAAGAGTCCTGGCACATTTCTAAAAGGTTCTTTTCTGCTCGCCAGCCTAATTTATTTTCCGCTTTTGTTGGGTCAGCATAACAAACACCAATATCTCCAGGTCTTCTTTCAGTAATGACATAGGGGATTTCCTGACCTGTTACATCTTTAAACGTATTGACTAGATCCAATACACTATATCCTTGACCGGTTCCTAAATTAAACGTTTCGATTCCCTCGTGATGCTGTGTATACTCCAAAGCTTTAATATGGCCTTTAACCAAATCAGTTACATGGATAAAATCTCTGACTCCTGTCCCGTCAACTGTATCATAGTCATTGCCGAAAACAGATAGTTTTTCTAGATTTCCAATAGCAACCTGCGTAATATATGGCATGATATTATTCGGTATGCCATTAGGATTTTCCCCAATTCTACCACTTTCATGCGCACCGATAGGATTGAAATATCTCAGCAGCACAATTCTCCAGCTTGGGTCAGACACATGCAGATCCTTTAAGATATTTTCAATCATTAGTTTGGTTTGCCCGTAAGGATTCGTAGCAGATAAAGGGAAGTCCTCTTTGATCGGTACAATTTCCGGGTTTCCGTAAACAGTTGCCGAAGAACTGAAGATGAGTTTCTTAACGTTAAATTCTTTCATCACTTCGCAGAGGTTTAACGTTCCTATGATATTGGTATAATAATACTTTAATGGGATTGAAACGGATTCCCCTACAGCTTTTAACCCAGCAAAATGCATGACCGCCTCAATAGAGTGTGCACGGAAAATATCTGTCAGTGCTTCCTTATTGCTTAAATTACATATATAGAAAGGGAAGTCCTTTCCTGCTATTTCCTTTACTCTATTAATTGAATCAATTTTACTGTTAGATAGATTATCAACGACGATAACTTCATAATTTTCTTTTAAAAGCTCAACTACCGCATGACTTCCGATGTATCCTGCTCCGCCTGTAACAAGAATTGCCATACTACATCTCCTTCTATTTAGAAACAAATACTGAGTGTGTTTCTTTTATTTAAATAACTTTTCAACGACTCTTTTTGATGCATATCCATCTTCAAGTGAACAATATTGATCGAAGAAACGCTTCATTTTAACCAGGTTATCCTGAGAATCAGCAACAGTAATTTCACCAATTTCTTTTAACAGATCATCAGTGGTCTCTACAATAGGACCTGGTGCTAAGTTCTCAAAATCAAAATAGAAGCCCCTTAATTCATCTTTATATTTTTCAAGATCATAAGCAAAAAATAAAATAGGTCTTTTAAGGTTTGCATAATCAAAGAATACTGAGGAATAGTCTGTTATTAACAGATCTGAAATCAAGTACAGCTCTCTGATATCTGCATTGTTTGATACATCATAAGCAAAACCTTTAAATTGCGAAAGGTCCAGGTATTCGGCTATCAGATAATGCATTCTTGTCAGGATGATATATTCTTCACCTAATTTTTTTTGCATTTTTTCCAGATCAAGCTTTAAAGAAAATTTGTACTTCCCGACTTCGAGATACTCATCATCTCTCCATGTAGGAGCGTAAAGGATTATTTTCTTATTTAAAGGAAGACCATACTTTGTTTTGAGAAGGTCTATTTCTTTAAGATTGTTATTTTTGTGCAAAAGATCATTTCTCGGATAGCCGGATAAAATAATTTCTTTTTTAAAAGAAAAGGCATGTTTAAAAATATCCTTAGAGTAAAGATTCGGTGCAATTAAATAATCCCATTTAGAAGATTCCTTTATAAAGTTACTCCTGTATTTCTCCGTAGTCGTACCAGGCATCTTGACATCTGTTATATCCTGCCCTAACTTTTTTAAAGGAGTACCATGCCATGTCTGCAAATAAACGGTACCTTTGGGCTTTTCTATCCACTGAGGAAGTCTGGCGTTTATAACCCAGTATTTAGCAGTTGCCATTTTGTAGATCCATTGTAAACTGAACCGCTGCAAAACGTGCAGGTTCTCACCTTTATATTTAACTGCATCCTTCTTATTCATACTCCAATACATTTCATAATCCAGATCTTCCTGCAGCATATATTCATAGATGGCTCTTGGGTTGCAGCTATACTGTTTACCATGAAAACTTTCAAATATGACAAGTTTTTCATTTCGTGGAAAACGGGAAAAAACTTTAAATAATATCCTGAATAGCTTTCCCACTACTTTTCTGGCAGCATTTTTCAACTTATCTTTCATGTTTAATCACCTGGTTTTCATCAAGCCTTTTCATTATATAATCAACAAAATCTTTTGAAGACTGGCCCTTGGAATATTTATTCCATATTTCGTTAAACTCTTTTACAGCCTGACGGTCAAATAGCTTGTCGATATTTTGTATCCTATCCACAAGTGATTCAGTATCTTTCGCGACAGGTCCCGGTACAAAGCTTTCATAGTCCATCCAGAGTCCTCTTTCAGCAGAGTACTCTACTAAATCATATGGGAAAAACACCATCGGCTTTTCCAATATACAAAACTCAAATGGGATTGAAGAGTAATCCGTTATCAAAATATCAGTAACCTGTAAAAGCTCATTAACATCATATGGAGAATCAATGAGCTTAAAAAAGTCGCTGACTTCATCCGGCGCGATAATCGTTTGCTTTGTTACGGGATGCAGCTTTGCGATAAGATAATATTGATCCCCTAATTTTTTCTTTAGATAGGGGATATCAAGTTTATAATCATAGCTTTCTGTATCTCTGAACGTTGGAGCATAAAGAATAATTTTCTTTTTAGCAGCCATTGGATATTTTTTAAGAAAGGCGGATTTTAACTGTTCTTTTTTTTCATCCAAATAAAACAAATCCGTTCTGGGAATCCCCGTCTTCAGAAAAATATCCTTCTTTAAGCCAAAGGCTTTTTTAAAGATAGTCCCCATCTCATCGGAACCAATCACGATCTTATCAAATCTGTTATAAACAGAGTGAAACCGTTTAATCGAAATTTTAGTACGTGTATGGGTATTATTTGCAGGCAGTCCAAAGCTCTTTATTGCGCCTGCAGCATGCCATATCTGTATGCATTCGACCTCTTTTTTAAAGTTGGTGGCAGCAAGAAATGGAAAATAGTTATCGACAATTATTATTTTCGCAGTTGATAAATGAAAAATTTTCTTAAAGAATAATAGTTTATTGTCATTTAAAATTAACTTCACATTATTATTCTCAAATTTTTTTAATCTTCTATATGATGCCTTATTACAAATAAGAACTATAGGAAGTTCAATTTCTCTTGATAAAAGCTCACGAATAATATAATAAGCGTTTTGTCTGAAAGTTACGTACATAACTACTTTTCTTTTAATCGGGAGCACTTTGAAAATGGAAAAGAAAAATTTATATATAAATAGGTATACCGTCTTAATGACGTCGGTAATCATGCATTTTTTGTTCCTATTAACAAATCTTTTTTAATCTTTGTGGTGGAGATCCCATCTGTACGGTCTAAATAAACCACTTCACAGTATTCTTTAAGGAAATCAAATTCCCCTTTCCAATCGTCTCCCATTACAAAAATATCAACATTATTATCCAGAACATCCTGAACCTTTTGTTCCCATGTGTTTTCAGGAATTACTTTGTCCACATACTGAATAGATTCTAAAATTAGTTTACGGTGTTCATATGAATGGTAAGCATCCTTGTGTTTCAGTTTATTAAACTCGTCTGTTGAGACAGCTACAACTAGTTCATCGCCTAATTCTCTCGCACGTTTAAGAAGATTAATATGTCCCCAATGCAAAAGATCAAAGGTTCCGTATGTTAAAACGGTTTTCATTTTATATCACCTCTAATAAGATTTTTTCATACTTCTTCATTTATTATTTAATGTACCCCTATTTATACGGTTAAAGCTTGTAAGAACCTAATTATCTTAAATACTGTTAGATTCATTTTACCATCTTACATTACCATTATAAATTATTCAATTAATCTTCCGTATACTAAAAAGTAAAATATTTGAAAGGATTCCCGGTATCTCGAAGATTACTATTTAATAGTCGATGAACCTTTTTTTTCCTAATAAATTTTCCCATAGAAAAACGCCTTTCTAATAAAATGAAGGTGACGATCCACCCATTTTATAAAGAAAGACGATTTAGACTTAAATCAAGAATGTCGTTTTTCTTATCTTTATTATCTGGACAATATTTTCGACCAAAATCCTTTAGGTTTTATCTCCACCGGAGGATTAAGAAACAACGGATCTCCTTTTAGAAGATTAGCCGCATTTTCCAGCACACCAAAATCATGATCATGGGCATGGTGAAGTGCTTTTAATGCTTTCGTCATCGCAAAGCCCCTGTATTCTGTATCATGGGCATCAGATGCCATGAAATGAGCAAGGTGATGCTCAAGAAGTTCCATGGAGAAACGCTGAATCTTCTTCCCGAAATCTCCCGCTACACTAGCAGCAGTTACCTGTGAAAGAGCCCCCTGATTAATCAATCTGAATAGCTTCCCGGGATCCTCCACAATAGCAGAGTTTCTTTCAGGATGGGCAATAATCGGTATCATGCCTGCTACCATCATTTCATAGAGGACACGCTCTGTATAAGCAGGCACCTGACTCGATGGAAGCTCCACAAGCACGTACTTTGTTGTTCCTGCTAAAGTGAGAATTTCGTCTCTTTGTGCATCCTCCACAATTTCACCGTAAATCCGAACTTCCTGGCCGGGATGCACCGTTATTGGCAGCTGATGCTCTTTAATGAAGGAATTAAGTTTATCCACATCTGCGAGGACATCCTTTTTATCATTTACGTACTTGCGGTTTCGGTGATGGGGAGTGGCGATGATATCGGTCACTCCATCTTCAATCGCCTGGGCCAGCATTGCAAAGGTATCTGATTGTTTCTGCGGACCATCATCTACACCCGGAAGAATATGACAATGAATATCAATCATTTGCGTGCCTCCCTTTAGCTGTTTCCATAGTAATAATATTCATCATTACTTTCCATCTTCTTGTCATTCAAAATGACTCCAAGAATTTTAGCTTTTGCTGAAATCATATGCTCCTTAGCCTTTACAACTTTATCTTTATCTGCAATTCTTGAACGTACAACTAAAATAGTGCCATCACATTGATGAGAAAGAATCTGTGCATCCGTAACTGCAAGAATCGGAGGGGTATCAAATATTACAAGATCATATACATCTTCTGCTGCTTCAAAGAAACGGCTCATAACCCTTGAAGATAAAAGCTCTGAAGGATTTGGCGGAACAGGTCCGGAAGGCAGGACATCCAGATTATCTATATCTGTTTTTTGAACGGTTTTAACTAATTCCGACTGTCTGGTCAGCACGGTAGTCAGGCCGATTGTATTCATAATATTAAAGGTAAAATGCACGGTCGGTTTTCGCATATCTGCATCCACTAACAGCACTTTTTTCCCCTGCTGTGCGAAAACAATCGCTAAATTTGCAGCAGTCGTTGACTTCCCTTCACCCGGGCTTGAAGACGTAACAGTTATAGAGCGGATTTCATTTTCAATTGCGGAAAACTGTATATTTGTCCGGATTGTACGGTACTGCTCTGACGCAACTGATTTAGGATTATATTGAGTAATTAGATTTCTTTTTTTGATATTTAAATTGCTTGGCTTCTTTTTAGCTGCCATATCGCTCACTCCTCACTTCGGTAGCCTGGGACCTTCCAGGTGAGATGTCTCCGCTTGGCAGATCAGTAATTTGACCAATAACACCTAAGATTGGCAGGTCTAATGTTTTTTCAATGTCCTGCTCTGTTTTAATCGTGTTATCCAAATACTCAAGCAGGAAGGCAACTCCTACACCAACCATTAACCCGACAACCAAAGCGATTGCCATATTTAAAAACGGCTGAGGGCTTACAGGCGACTGTGAAGGTGTGACAACAGCAGGCGTTAAGACGTTTACATTATCGACACTCATTAACCCTACTACATCTTCCTGAAAAACAGCTGCCGTCTTATTGGCTATATCAGCAGCAACGTATGGATCCGGGTCCTGTACAGAAAGATTAACTACCTGAGAATCACGCTCTGTTTGTACGGTGATCTTTTCGTTTAATTGACCTGCTGTAAATTGCCCATCCATTTCGTCAGATACTTTATCAAGAATTCTGGCGCTTTTAATAATCACATTATATGTATTTATTAGCTGAAGATTTGCTTGAATATCTGAGACATTTAAATTCGGCTGTTCAGTTTGTTCCTGGTTGACAAGCAGCTGAGTTGTAGACTGATAAACCGGTGTAATCAAAAAATAAGAGACCAACGCACTAATGGAAACAGCAAGTAACGTAATGGTGATAATCATTGCCATTCTCTTCTTAAGTGTGTTGAATAATTCCTTTAAACTTATCGTTTCTTCCATACGGGTATTTCCTCCTGACATAGATAAAAATAACCACCCCATTATATCACAGCGAAGAAAAAATAGATTTATATTTTTCAACTATCGTTAAACTTTTACATTTGAACTACCATTTGGATTGAATATCTTATATAATATTTAGCATGAATTAAATGTATCTTTTATATCATGCAGCAAGGGAGTTTTAACCTATATGTTTAAGAAATCAATGCTTATCCTAAGCATCATTATTACTGTCATTATTATTATTTTAGGCCACCGGGCGTGGGTAAACTCTCAGAAAGATATTCACCGTTTGTCACCAACTGTGGTAGAATCTACTAGTGAGAGTGTCGAATCCACAGATTCAGAGGAATCGACTGACAATAACTCAGAAGAAGACACCGGTCTATCGGCACTTATCGCAAACCAGCCTGAGCATGTTCAGGAAATCTGGCTGAACAGTCAAGAAACTGATGAACCTGTCGATATTGCTATTATAGCCACGGAATCCAGTTTATTATTAGATGAAAACTGGACAACACTGCTTCAAGAGGGTTTAACTTCTAATTATAGTGGAGTAGTTCTTAATTATTCTATTATTCCTTATGAAGGGACCTCTGAGGACCAGCTTACTTCATTAGATGAAGGAAGTATTTCGCTGGAGGATCAGGACATCGTATTATATGAGCTTCCAACCATCCATGATGGAGGAGTACTATCAATTGATGACCAGGTCTATTACACTCGTTTATTTTTAGAAGAATTTCAGACATCTTACCCTGACAGCGCTTTATTCGCCTTTCCATCTCAGCCTTTTCAAAATGCAACGTATTACCCTGAAATGGTTGAGGCAGTCAGAGAAACAGTTGAAGAAAATAATATACCTTATTTAAATCACTGGACAGATTGGCCTTCAACAGATGATCCCGAACTTGAAAACTATTTAACTGAAGATGATGAGCCTACAGAGCTTGGTCATACAACCTGGGGAACAAATCTAGTTAACTATTTTTCATCCAATTAACCCTTTAGGAGAGTGAAAAAGAAAATGAAGAAAACGTTATTTGCAGTAGCAACAACAGCAGCATTAACCTCTTTTTTCGGCTTTGATTCAGAAGCGGAAGCGAGCAGCACACATAAGGTAAGCTCAGGCGATAATCTTTGGAAAATTGCTAACAAGTACAACACTACAGTTTCAAATCTTAAGAGCCTTAATAATCTTTCATCAGATTTAATTCATCCAAATCAGGTTATAAAGATTTCAGCAAGCTCAACCTCTGGCTCAGGTTCATCTTCATCTTCAGCACCGGCACCAAGCACAGGCTCTAGTACATATACAGTAAAATCAGGCGATACACTCGGGGCGATCGCTCAAAGACATAATATGACACTCGCAACTTTAAGAAGCTTGAATAACATTTCAGGCCACCTGATTTATCCGGGTCAAAGTTTACGCGTCAGTGGTACAGCTCAAGCCACTACCCCTGCTGCACCACCTGCGTCAAATGTTTCGCAGCCAAGCGGATCAGACACAAGCTACACAGTTAAATCTGGCGATACACTCGGAAGAATCGCTTTAAACTACGGAGTAACAGTTGCGAATCTTAAATCATGGAATAATCTTTCTTCAGATTTAATCCGTGTAGGTCAAAAGTTATCTGTAAAAGGCGGTTCGGCACCAGCACAGGGATCGGGTTCATCATCTCCTGCCCCAACAACCCCTTCTACTGGAGGAGCTTCTGCAAGCTCAGTTGTTAATGTAGCCATGAGTCATCTCGGAGTACCATACTCATGGGGCGGATCTTCCCCAGCTGGATTTGATTGCAGTGGATTTATCTATTATGTATACAAGCAGGCAGGCTACAATATCAGCCGTACAAATGCTGAAGGACAGCATGCCCGTTCATACGAAGTAAGCAGCCCGCAGGTCGGAGATTTAGTCTTCTTTGAAAATACATACAAGGCAGGCATTTCCCATGTAGGTATCTATATCGGAAACAATCAATTCGTACATGCCAATGACAATGGTGTTATCGTAACCAGCTTAAGCAACAGCTACTGGAAATCAAAATTTGAAAGCTTTAAGCGTTTTTATTAAGATCTATAAAAAGCTGTTTCAACGACCGATCCGATATCGATTGTTGGAACAGCTTTTTCGTTAAAGCAGGATAATAGATAAACTTTGACGAATTTATAAAGACCCCTGCAAGAACTGCTTGCTGCACTATTTTTCTGAAAGGACCGATCAAAGATGAACGTAGGGTCTATCATAAAATACTACCGTACTAAAAAAGGGATCACACAAACAGAGCTTGCAGAAGGCATCTGTTCCACCTCCCACTTGAGCAAAATCGAGACAAATATGTACACAGCAAATGAAGAAACCTTAAATATGCTTCTTGAAAGACTGGGTCTTCGCCTGGAAGATGAAAAACATCGAATGAATGAAATTCAGGAAATTTTACTTGAATTTATCCAGGCAATTTTTGCAACCGATGAAGAACAGGCTGACATCATCTATCAAGAGATAGTGGACAATAAAGATTATATTGAAACGAGTGATTTTGTAAATTTATATCATCTTTATTTGTTCCGGTATTACTGGTGGAAAGAGATGTTAGAAGAGGAGAAAGCGATATTTAGTATTCTTCAGCGAATAAAAACCACATTCACTCCTATTGAAGAGAATATTTATACCTTTTTTAAAGCCACCAAAATGCTCATTGAGGGAGACCGTGAAGGTGCTATACAATATAATAAACAATTTTTAGAAAATCCCCTCCCGCTTGGACGTTTCTGGACTGCCGAAGCATACTATCAAATTTCATTGGCTTATAGTCAAAATAATCAACCCGAGGCCGCTGTAATTTATGGAAAAAAGGCCTTTGAAATTTATGAAAAAGAATGTAATTGGAGACGGCTTATTCATACACAAATGATTTTAGGCATTAATTATATGAGGCTGCGGTTATTTTCTGAAGCCCAATCAGTTTACAAGCTTATGATGAGAAATGCGAGGTTATTTTATCGGGATAGCATTTACCCTCATATACTTGTAAATTATGCAAGGTGCTTTCTTCTTTCAAAGGATTATCATAAAGCAAAAAAACTGATAGAAGAAGCATTGGTTATCCTCCCCGATGATTCAGAAGAATACCTGACTGCGCTGCTTGGATGGCTGGAAATTGGGTTAGAATTAAACTTGACCACCAAATTATGGGAGGAACGACTTGAAGAGCTTCATAATCTAAGCCTTAAACACGAATATAAATATTATTATTACTACTCCGTTTTCTATAAAAAAAGTCAATTTTCCCAAGTCGAAGCAACTAAATATGCGATAAAATGGTTTTACCCCTTCTTATTGAAAAATGGTCATCATGACGAGGCAAAGACGATCATTACCAGGATTATTGACCACTATGATAATAAAGGGGATCTAAGCAAGGTAGGATACTACTATAAACAGTGGAGAATACTGGAGGAAAAGGAGAGATTTTATAATGAAAAAGGCTTGTAAACTGTTGTTAACTCTTTCTTTAGGAGCGGTCTTGGCATTTAGCGGATTTGCGTCATCTTCAACTAAGAGTGATGTTGGAAAACACCTTTCAGGAGATACTTTTGAAACAGCTGGTGACAAAGTTATCCATCCTCCGATCCGATGACGTTACAATTTTCCCAATAGACTCACAGCAAAATGTACCATACAATAAGAATATGAAATGACCCAGCAATACCCTCTCATTGGCCGTCTGCTTCGCAGGCGGCATTTTTTTGTCAATTCATATGTATTTTTTTATTTCCGTTATCTTTATATTGAGATATTTTTTAAATATAAAGATTATCCGTTTAGGGAATACCTGCTTTAACTTTAAAATCAAAATGTTTTCAATGAAATTTTTAATGATTTACCATATTTCCCGATTGGCTATTGGGCTGGGTTTATTCCTCAGCTCAGCTTTTCTCTGTTAACAGGTTTCTAAGATCGACCTAATACTTCCTCCACCACCAATTTCCGATTACATCAAACTTAAGCATTCATTTAATCTGTCCATTTACACCCTTAATCTGTCCAAACCCTCCTCTAATTTGTCCGCGTTTATATGACCGAAGTGACCACGCTCCCTTCCAGCTCACACAAAAAACCACCTCCCTACTAAAAGGAACGGTGGTTACAAAATTAGCATCCAGGGCATTAGTGAGCAGCCTCCTCGAGTTTAAGCAGATCGGTCAATTCCATAAACTGTTCGCGGTTTCCTTTAAGTAGTGCTTTATCAATGAGACGGTGTAGATTTTGTTTCTCAAGGAGCAGGATTTCTTCACATACCGCCTCTTCCTCTTCCTCAGACTTAACCTGTTGCACGTAGAAGCTTACTATGGATTTTAAATGGTCTACTAAATCAGAAATCTGAAGAAGCTGGAATAATGGGATTCGAAAAATTCGGGTGCCTCGTTGAAATACAAATATATCCGTTAAATTTTCTATTTGTTTGGTTTTTAAATCAATGCGGATTTCATTTGCCTCAACGGGGATAAATTGGTACACTTCTTTTCCTTTGATGACGGAGAAATATTGATATGCGAATACGAGCTTGAGATCGTTTCCTTCTTGCAGTGTATAAAAAGGCTTCATCATCTTGATCGTCAGCAACATAGTACCCTCCCCCTGTCTTTTATTTTAGGAATATTCAGTTATTTAATTATATTATCATATATTTTATGATAAAGATAAAGAAATAATGCTTACCAATTTAAAGAAGATCGTTAGGTTTTTACAATTTCCAATCTTATCACTTAATAAAGAAAAGCCGCTTCCCGAAGGAAACGACTCTATATTAACAGCCTATTAATTTAAAATTTTAACCTGTACTTCTTGAACACCATAATTTAGTGCCTGGTCCTGAGAAGGAATGAACAAGTCAATTTTGTTGCCTTTAATAGCTCCGCCAGTGTCTCCAGCGATTGCTTCACCATAGCCTTCAACCCATACTTTTGATCCAAGTGGAATCACGTTAGGGTCAACAGCGATAACTTTTTGGTTCGGGTTGGCACGCAGGTCAATTCCTGTTGCCGTTGTTCCTGAACAACCGTTACAATACGCTGTATAAGCGGTTGCTGTTACAGTTAATTCCTGAACAGCTTCAGCAGGTGCTTGTTCTGCCGGTGCTGACTCTGCAGGAGCTGCTGCTGTTTCTTCAGCTGGCGCTGCTGCTTCTTCAGCTGGTGCCGCCTCTTGGGCTGGTGCTGCTTCTTCGGCTGGTGCTGCTGTTTCCTGAGCTGGTGCTGCTGCTTCAGGAGCTGCTACTGCTTCCTGAGCAGTGCCGCCTGACACTACAAACTCATCACCAGGGAAGATAAGATCGCTGGATAAACCATTCCAGCTTACAAGCTGCTCTAATGTGATACCATGCGTTTTAGCAATATTGAATAATGTATCACCACTAACGACTGTATATGTTTCTTTAACTTCTTCTTTTTTGCTAACCTTTAGTTCCTGGCTAGGATATATAATAGTAGATGATAGGCTGTTCCAGTCTTTAAGGTCTTGAACCGTGACATTGTTGGCTTGAGAAATCGCCCACAGCGTGTCTCCTTTTTGTACTGTGTGTGAAGATGATGCTGATGCCTGACCAGCTGCTCCAGCTGTCAGTGCTGCTACTGCAGTTAGTGCTACAATTTGTTTTTTCATGAAATGAAACCCTCCTTTTCACTAACAATCCCTATACTATCATCTATAGATTTCAAGAGCATATCAAGAGAGTTAGAATGTGGTAACAATTAGATTACATGGTAATCTGTTTTCCCCTCATTGACACATGTCCTTCATAGAACTATACTAATACCTATCTTTGTGAAGGAATTTTCAAAGTTTACTAGGGTTTGGAGAATATTAGAGGAGTTGAGTGACATTGGATCGCGTAGTAAATTTTTCCGCAGGACCTTCTGCTCTTCCGCTCGAAGTGTTGCAGCGAGCGCAGTCTGAGCTGATTAATACCCACCAATCCGGAATGTCTGTCATGGAAATGAGTCACCGTTCAAAAACATTTGAACGTATTTTACACGAAGCAAAGGATCGCCTGAAAAAATTATTAAATATCCCCGATTCCTACAAAATTCTTTTTTTACAAGGGGGGGCTTCGTTACAATTTTCTATGATTCCATTAAATTTATTACAAAAAGATCACGAAGCAGCCTATTTGATTACAGGATCCTGGTCTAAAAAAGCATTAGCCGAAGCGAAAAAGGTCGGAAAAACAAGAATCCTTGCTTCTTCTGAAGAAGATGCCTTCAGATCTATCCCTTCATTAACTAATGCAAGCGTGTCACCGGCAACTTCGTATATTCATGTAACAGGTAACAATACAATAGAAGGAACTAGAATTACTGAGGTTCCTAAATTCGGATCGGTCCCTGTGGTTACTGATTTATCCTCAAGTATTCTTTCTGAGAAAATTAATGTTGAGGATTATGGCCTTATTTATGCGGGTGCGCAAAAAAATCTTGGTCCATCCGGAGTAACTTTAGCAATTATTCGCGAGGATCTTATTGGTCAAGCAGATCAGGAAATTCCCACGATGCTTGACTATGCTACCCACGCTAAGGCAAACTCTCTCTATAATACACCTCCTACTTTCGGTATCTATATGGTCGGTTTGGTGCTTGAATGGATTGAGTCACTTGGGGGTATTGAAGAAATAGAAGCACGCAATCATAAAAAAGCTTCACTTCTATATGAGGCAATCGACAGCTCGCCTTTATTTTTCTCACCTGTAAGAGAACGGGACCGCTCATTAATGAATATTCCGTTTAAAACCGAGAACAGCGAGACAGACGCAGCTTTTCTGCAATGGGCTGATTCTCAGGGACTGGTTGAATTAAAGGGGCACCGTTCCGTAGGAGGCATGCGTGCAAGCATTTATAACGCGATGCCATATGATGGCGTTGAACGACTAGTTGATGCGATGACAAAGTTTGAACAAAAAACGAATGCCACACCTGGCAGAGGAGGACTCAAACTGTGACCTATCAGATCCAGACCTATAACCAGATTGCTGAAGCAGGACTTTCCTTATTTGAAGACTCATATACCATCAATAGCGCCGAATCACCGGATGCTATTTTACTTAGAAGCCACTCTTTACACGATCAGGCAATTAATGATTCGGTTAAAGCTATCGCAAGAGCCGGTGCAGGCACTAACAATATTCCATTAGAAGATTGTACGTCCAAAGGAATTGTTGTGTTTAATACACCTGGTGCAAATGCCAATGCGGTTAAGGAACTGGTACTTTCCTGTCTGATAGCCAGTGCAAGAAATCTGTTTGATGCGATTCATTGGACGAACTCATTAGAAGGCACCGCTAATGTAGCAGGTCAAGTAGAAGCGAATAAGAAGGCTTTTATTGGTCATGAAATCAGCGGGAAAAAGCTCGGGGTTATAGGACTCGGCAATATTGGGTCCATCGTGGCTAATGATGCACTTGCACTTGATATGGATGTTATGGCATACGATCCTTTTGTTTCAGTTGATGTAGCCTGGACGATTTCACGAAATGTACAGCGGGTTCATAATCTTGAGGAATTACTTTTTGCCTGTGATTATATTTCCATTCATGTGCCCTTATCTGAAAAAACGACTGGCTTTATTGATGCAAAAGCCTTCCGTGCGATGAAAAAGGGAATTCATTTTATCAACTTTGCACGGGGTGAGCTTGTTGACGAACAAGCTTTAACGGAGGCTTTAGCAGATGGCACCGTCGGTAAATACATTACCGATTTCCCGAATGATCATCTATTTGGTGTTGAAAACGTCGTAGCAATCCCCCATCTTGGCGCTTCAACAACAGAATCTGAAGAAAATTGTGCAGTAATGGCAGCAAGACAGCTTAAAGTATTTCTTGAAACGGGAAATATACGAAATTCTGTTAATCTGCCGAATGTCAGCCTTCCATTGACATCACCGGGGAGACTAACCATTATGCACAAAAACATCCCAAACATGGTTGGCCAATTCTCCACCCTCCTTGCAGAGCGGGAGTTCAATATTGCTGATATGTTAAACCGCAGCCGGGGTGAGTGGGCATACACAATGATTGACATTGATAACAAGCTTTCTGAGGAGCACGAGACAGATATCCTGAATCGGCTTCAAAAAATAGAAGGTGTTGTGAAGGTACGGCATATTTCAAACGGCTGGCAGTAAAAATTGCTATGTAAAATGGTTTGTCATGGATTTTCGTTATAAAAAAAGTTATAGTAGATATATACGTGAAAAATGAGGGGTATGTGTACCCCCCACTTCCGCAGCAGCATTTAATAAAACGGCTGACTCGGAATCAGATTATTGGGAAATAACCGTAATCCTTGCCAGGGGGGACGGTTATTTCTTTTTTTGGTTGATGATTAATGTCACGACCAGTGTAAGGACACTGATTGCAATGATGCTGTATTGTCCCACGATACTCACAGCTTCATATACTGTCACCCATACCACCTCCCTCCTTGGGAAGTAGCCTACCGCTTTTTCTGCTGCACATTCATTATATCATTTTTCGAACATATGTTCTATTATAGGTTGAAAAATGTACCATTTCACTTCATTGTATCCAGAATTAATTACTTAACCGAGTAAATTTTCCTATAAAATTCATTATCTAAGGGCTGTAAAACACCTAGAAAAAAGATTTTATTGTCTATTAATTCTTAAATTTTTATTTTGTGTTATTCCTTTTTCAAGTGCTACATGCTATCTTTATTAATAGATATTTCTGAAATGAGGGACAGAATGAATGAATAGAAAAAGTCGAAAAAAGAAAAAGAAATGGCTAAAATGGGTGCTGATCTCGTTCTCCATCCTGTTTGTAGGTCTTGCAATTTATCTTTTTACCATTTATCAATCATTAAACAGCGCCACTGACAAAATGCACAATCCTATAGACCGTGACATTTCTACCAAAAGAAGTGAACAGGTGAACTTTAATGAAAAAGATCCGTTCTCTGTACTGGTGCTTGGCGTCGATGAACGTGAGGACGATGCCGGCCGTTCCGATACTATGATCGTCATGACGGTTAATCCTAATGAAGAGTCTACTAAGCTATTAAGCATCCCCCGTGATACATTAACTGAGATCGTTGGCAGAGGTACGCAGGATAAAATTAATCACGCCTATGCATTCGGCGGTATCCCGATGACAATGGATACAGTAGAAAACCTGCTTGATATTCCGATTGATTATTATCTGCAGGTAAATATGGAAGGCTTTGAAGATATTGTGGACGCAGTTGGCGGAGTTTCTGTGGATAATAATTTTTCATTTGATTCTGGAGGGTACTCCTTCCCAGAAGGCGAGCTTAAACTGGACGGCCATGAAGCCCTTGCCTACTCACGAATGCGTTATGAAGATCCTAACGGAGACTTTGGCCGTCAGGAGCGTCAGCGCAAGATAATTCAGGGTGTAGTCAGAGAAGGTGCCAGCCTGAATTCTCTTTGGAATTTCAGCAATATTTTTGATGCGCTTGGCAACAATATTAAAACAAATCTAACCTTTAAACAGATGGTTGATATTCAAAGTGAATACCGGTCTGCAGCTTCTAATTTCGAACAGACTTCTATTCAAAATGGATCTGGCGAGCGGATTGACGGAATTTATTATTATGTTGTACCAGCAGAAGAATTAACAGCAGTTCAAACAGCATTAAAAGAGCATTTAGATATTTAAATGATAAAGCCCCAGCTGCATTTTTTTCAGCTGGGGCTTTTTTTATTTTGCTTTCAGCACACGAACTTCAATATGGTTTTTTCCTTCTTCAGTAAGCTTATAATAAATTTTATTATTGAGCTTTACTTTCTTTACCAGCGGTCTTGCCCTGCTCAATGTCGTTTGCACGGAGCGCGGTGCACCTTTGTAGCAGTTTAAATGCACAAGAATTTGATAAATCATAAGTGCTCGTATTTGTTTTGAGATACCTTTTTTTAATAAGTAATAAATAATGAGCAGTACCTGGTCTTCAAAGTTTTTTGTTTTCTTTATTTTTTCGTATTCGACAGAGGAGATCTCCTGCAAAAACTTCTCTACCTTACTTTTCTGTTCCTCGGTTTCATAATAAATCTCACTATCTTCTTTTCTCGATTTTTGGCTGTAGCTTATTCGATCATCAATATGCTTTGTGCCCAGCGATGTGATTTCATAAGTCTGCTGACTGTCAGAGGTACCGATCAATTGAAGGAAGCCTTTATTAACACATTGAAAAATAGATAAGTGGACATTTCCCGGAGGTGTAAGCGACGAAGTCAGATAAAGGCCGCTAATCGCTTTCGCAGTTACAAGTAATTCCTTTTGATAATGTGTTAAAAAATAAATAAAAGTCAAAACGACCAGCCACTCGGAAGTTGGTTCAACATCATCTAAAAGCGCTTTTAATTTCTTTGCTTCAGCTTCTTCTTCAAATTTATCGGAGGGTTCGTTTTTAGCAGGAGAATATGTATTAAGTTGAATCTTAAGTTCTTTATCAGTCTGGACCTCTCCCTTTTCTTCCTGCAGGTCCTGTAAAAGCTTTTTCACATGATGTTCAATCACATAAGGTGTGCCTTTTACCGAATATTTTTCATCTAAATAATGGACTGTAAGAAGAAACTCTTGATCTTTCAAAAAGCCGCCTCCTTTTTACTACATTTTTACCTATAAAAGGGATTAGTGCAATAACTTTCATCAGATCTCTTTATTATATCATAAAAGACCTATTCGACCATTGTCGAGTAAAAGCCTAAAACGACCTTCTCCTTCTTAACAGCCCGAGGAAGAAAACAGCTGCAGCCATCACCGCGGCCATAAACATCCAAGACGCAGTAAAGCTTTGGTTAAGATCAGCTATCCAGCCAAAAACAGGCGGAATAATAATGACACCCATTGAACCAATGGTTAGACTGAATCCGCTCGCAAGCCCCGCTGTCTGAGGAGGAGTGAGTTCAGTAGCGATATTCATCCACAACCCATTAAAGCCAGAGACGGCAAAACCCAGAAGAAAAATGACCACAGCAAGCACCCATACAGGCGTTTCCGGTGTCAATAGGAGCATGGATAACGAACCGGCAAACGCCATCAGAGTAAGAATAAACATAACAGGAGCGCGCCTGCCTCCAAAAAATTTATCACTTACTGTGCCCCAAACAATTCTTCCGAACGATCCACCCGCTTCCGAGAGAACAAACATTGTCCCTGCTATTCCTAGTCCAAATAAAAGCTCATTTCCTACATAAAATAAAATGTACACATTCAAACTCATCTGGGAGCCATTGATAATAAAGGCAACGATACTGATGAGAACGAGCGAGCGGGATTTAGCCACTTCCATAATCTGATGAAGAATAGACGCCGGCTCACTTACGCTCTCTTTTTTTTGAAGCGGATTTTCTTTGTAGTTTAAATAGGAGAGAGCTCCTGCCCCAATTAATACCAGGCAGGCCGCTAAAAGTGCCGGCCGCCAGCCCCATACAGCTGCTAATGGCAGCAGGGCAGCGGCCGCAAGCGCAGAGCCAAGAGTAATGCCCATTTGCTTAATTCCCATTGCCGTTCCACGCTGTCTTTGGGGAAACCAATATAAAATACCTCTATTCGTTACCGGATGCATGGTTCCATATGCCATCCCCCCAATAACAATACAAAGCAAAATAACAAAATAGGATGAAAATAGTGATGCCGCAGAGTATGAAAGTCCTAATAAAAGACAGACAATGAAAAGCAGCTTTTTAGTTCCCATTTTATCGACAAGGAGTCCGGAGGGGATACTGACAAGCATTTGTCCGGCAAAAAGTGCGGATGGAAGAAGTCCGACCTGAGCGTTAGTCAAGGTTAAATCCTCTGCAATTAACGGAGATAGCGGAGCTACGCCTCTTCCTACTAATGCTACTAAAATTTGAGCCATAAGCAGCCACCCGAGCATTTGCCACCCCAACCTGGAATGATACCGGCTGTCAGGTAATATGGCATTATTCATCCGTAATCAACACCTATAAGTTTATTTTTCATCTTTTCTATATCTACTTTACTACCACTTTCCATTGAAGTAAAACCGATCAAATGTATTCCCCCCCATTTTCTAACCATTATTCAAAATGTGGACTTACCTGCTATACTAGTAATATTGGGAATACTACTAAATTTTTACTAAGGTAATTTTTTTCACTGAATCCGTGCTCCTGGCTCTACTTGCTTGCCGGCTTGCATACTCTTCTTGCTTATATTGCAGCTTTCTTTTTTCTTATCAACACATGAAGGGAGAATATTCAATGGAACTCTTGGAAATCTTTGAAAAACTGCACTCAATTCCTGAAATTAGCTGGGAGGAAAAGAATACGACTGAATATATTGAAGCGTTTCTGAAGGAGCATGACATTTATGTAGAGCGGTTCACCGACCATACGGGTCTCATTGCAGAAGTAGGATCGGGAAAACCGGTTGTCGGCATCCGTGCAGACATCAATGCACTTTTCCAGGAATTAAACGGTAAAATGCAGGCTAATCATTCCTGCGGCCACGATGCACATATGACCATCGCTATTGGTGTACTTCTTAATCTTAAGCGGATAGAAACAAGTCTACAGGGAACGGTGCGTTGTTTATTTCAGCCTGCTGAAGAACAGGGAAACGGTTCCCTGTCAGTCGTAAAAACAGGATTTGTAGATGATATGGATTATTTATTTGGGGTACACTTGAGACCAAAGGATGAACTGGAGATTGGTAAAGCAGCACCATCGCTTCGCCATGGCGCTGCAATTTTTTACAAGGGTAAAATAATAGGAGATGATGCACACGGAGCACGCCCGCAATGCACAGTGAATGCAATTGATATTGGAATGGCTTTAAATTCGTATATCAACCAGCTAAGTCTCTCACCCATGCTCCCGCATTCCATCAAAATGACAAGGTTCAGTGCAGGCAGTAAAAATCCGAATATCATACCCGGGTCTGCTGAATTCAGCCTGGATCTCCGCGCCCAGACAAATCACGGCTTAACCTCGTTAAAGGAGCTGGCTCAAAAAAAATTAGATTCTATTGAGACACTATATGGGGTAAAAATAGAAGGGTCATGGATTGACTATACTCCTGGAGCAGAGGTTTCAAGGGAAGCTGAGGAAATACTGTCAGCTGCAATTCGGGAAATTAGAGGCGAAGAGAATTTAGCTGAGCCAATTACAACTCCCGGCAGTGATGATTTTCATTTCTATACTATTGAAAGAACTAATTTAAAAGCAGCAATGCTTGCACTAGGGGCTGACCTTACTCCTGGTCTGCATCATCCAAGCATGACCTTCGATCAATCGTGTTTGCTTCATGGAGTAGACATATTGACTGACGCTGTAAAAAGAGCTCTCAACCAATAAAAAAACGGGAAAGGTTTTCCCGTTTTATTTTTTATAGAAACTTCGATACAAACTATATACTCCAATTGCCAGAATACCTCCGATTGTATCGAGAACAACATCCTCAACCAGCGGTGTTCTGCCCCCCGTTAAAAACTGCCGATATTCATCCAGAGATGCAAACATCACAATAAACAGGAAAGTACAAAGAGAGGATAGCCGCAATCTTCTTAGTAGATAATAGAGAAAGCTGCTTAAAAATAATCCTATTAAAAAGAAAATTGATAGATGAGCAGATTTCCTAATAAAAAACTCGATAAAACCGGAATATCCCAGGGCATCGATACTCACTGCAGTTCCTCCATAAGTAAATTGAATTCCTTCAAGCAAATGACGAAAGTATTCCTTTGATAATGCGCTTTCTAAAAACGGAATCAAGGTTTGATCCTCATAAGGCTGCGAGGAAGAATACCAGACTGTTCCGCAAAACAAAATAAATGGAATTAAGCGAAGCAGTGCCCCTTTAATCTTTCTGTTTTTTTCTCTTTTCTTTCTTTTCTGTCTCAATTCATAACCACCTTAAAGCCTTTTCTACTCTATAAATATCCAAAACAATAATATACTAGATTGAATCTTCTCTATTATATGTACTAGAATTCAAAGCGTTCCATTAAAAGGTGCCCTTTCTCATTCAAAAAGAAAAAGCTCCTCAGCTGATGAGGAGCTTGAATTTAAGAGTTTTTTTTCATTTTCCCACAAACAATGCAGCGATCTGTGTAAAAATTATAACGATGTTTTTTCTTAAATCGGCAATCCAGCCAGTATCTCAGTTTCTTCATTCGCTACAACCCACAGCTGCCAGCACATTATTCATCTTTTTGCCTCCAAAATACAATTCACCTGTACATCGGCAACCCGGCTACCATAGCGTAATTACACCTTAGACCCGAGGCTTTGCGTCCCAATCTTTCAAATGGTTTGCCTTCTTTATCGATACTAAGATATTTATAGTATACAACTATTTTTCATCAAGTAAAGCCTATTAAATTATTTTTTTTGTAAAATTATTCAATCCATAAACTACTTTCAGAACTATTTATTCACTAGAGTTTTACTTTTAAATAAGGAGTAAGCTTATCATTTTTATTTAACAAACTTAAAATAACAAAGTATAAAATCTTCGCGGCCTTCCCCGCTGACCGGGCTGTTCCTCTCCGCTCACCTGTGCAAGACCCATTTCCTCTAATGCTGTAAGCACTCTTCTGGCATTACGCTCCGTGCTATTGAGCCATGTGGCTATGTCCTTAGACGTTACCATCTGTTTATTATAATAACCTGAAATTGACTGCAGCTTCGATACAATGGAAGGACTGATGCGGGCTGCTTTAAATTTAGCAAGCCACTCCTCCCCCCATTGACGCTGATTATAGGTAAGTGCCTTTTCATTTTCAATTATTTGATGAACCACTTTATCTTCGTTCACACAAAAGACAACCTGACCCTTCGTTTTTTTTGACTCCAGAAAAGCCTGCCGTACATTCTGCTCTGCCTCCATCGCTGTTCTTCCGTACCCCACAACTGCTCTTAGAGGCAGCTTTGTTTGTAAAAGAGACTGATTTTGCAGCTCAAACAATGGTTCAAATGTCTGCAGCTCAAGTTCGCCAAGCGTCGTATAAATAGAAAACAAGCCATCTCCGATTTGAACATAAGAACCCTTTATCCTTTCTGCATAATGAAGAATAAGTCTCTTCATATCCAAATCTAGATGCTTCATCTTATAGGAATAATAATCCTCCTCAGATTGTGCAGGATTTAAAATCCGCTCGATCCCTACAATCGCAATCTGGGATTTCCGGTAGTAGGAGGAGTGCAGCTGTTCTCTGATATATTTAATCGTTAGTTGAATCGCAAGCTCAGTTGCCATAACTCTGTAACAGGGAACCCCACGCTTTTTTAGTTCCAGATAAACAGAGCGAATCCCTGTAAAAGCAGCTGAAATCTTATTTTCAAAATAAAGCTTCTCGTGAAAACGGACAATCTCCTCAGAAGGCAGGTAGCCATCATAAGGAAGAGCATAAACATTTAATTCATCAAGCGGGACCATTCTTCTAAAAGAGTCCATTTCATCTGTACTTATCGTATCAACACTGATACTTGGAATGATCGCTCCATGCTTGTACTGTGCATTTAATAACTCTCCAAGAAGGCTCGATCCATACAACGGGGGATAGCCCGCTTCATGCTCCTGGATAAGACCAAGTGATTGAGCGTAATAATAAGGGGCTTGACCTGAAAATAACCAGAAATCTACCTTGCTTTTATTTTCCTGAATAATCTCCTTCGTCTCTTCTGTGGTTTCATATGAAAAGGGAATGATTATCAGGTCCTCGAATTGTGCTGCTTCTCGTTCAATTTTTTCGATTGAATCCTCCGGACCAACTGCTCCTAAACGGATTTTCATTTTTATTCACCTGTTTCTTTTCGTAAATACGCTGCTATAATTAGAACTCCTTTTAAAAGATCCTCCAAACTTGCCTTTTCATCAGGGTGATGGCTGAGGCCGTTCTCACAAGGAATAAAGATCAGTCCTGACGGCCATTTCTTCGCCATATTCATGACATCATGACCCGCACCGCTTTCAAGAGTGAATGGCGTAAACCCCTCAGTTCTGCCGGCATCAACAAGTGCATGATGCACCATTTGATCTAAGAATACAGAAGGATTGTGGACAAGCTTTAAAGAGGAAATCGTTACATTACGGGTTTCTTCTATTTCTCTGCATTTTTCGAGAATTTCCTGTTCCAGCTGTTCTTTAAGCTGATCATCCACACTTCGGATATCAATTCCAAGCTCTGCTTTTGCAGGAATGACATTCATGACATTCGGTTTTACCTCAATCGTACTAGCTGTTGCAACAATAGGCAAACTTGATTTTGCAGAAAGCTCAAAAGCCCGTTCTGAAATAAAGTCAATTAAAGGGACAGAAGCAACAAGTGCATCCTGCCTTGAACCCATCGGTGTGGTGCCAGTATGACCAGCTTTCCCTTCTATTGTCACAAGCAGCCTTATTGGACAGGCAATTGCTGTAACAGCCCCATAGTCGGCTTTTGCCTGTTCAACTCTTAACCCCTGTTCAATATGCAGCTCAATAAAAGAGGCAATTTCTTCCTGAGAACGCTCTGCATTCCTAAACTGTTCCCAATTCAGTCCTCTTTCTTCTGCCGCTTCCTTTACAGTTATGCCCTCCTGATCAGTAACAGATTCTAAAGAAGGCAGATCAAGCATACCAGACATTGCTTTACTGCCAATTGTAGAAACGCCAAAACGCGCTGATTCCTCTGAGGCGAAGCAAATCACTTCAACCGGACAGGCTGGAGAAAAATGATTGTCTTTTAAATGTTTAACTGCTGCCAGAGCACATAAAATACCTGCTGCTCCGTCATACCCTCCACCGTTTGTAACTGTATCCAAATGGGACCCTGCAGCGACAGCAGGTAAATCTTGAGATACTCCTTCGGGAACCCACTTTGCAATCATATTGCCAGCCTGATCCTGGTGCACCTCAAGGTCAAGACCCTCTGCTATTTCACGAAAAACGGCCATTGCTTTCCATTCTTCTTTTGAGTAGCTTAAACGTGTAAATCCTTCAGGCTGATTCATTGAGTCGACTAAATTTAGTTTTGCAAGTGTATCACTAAGCCATTGCTTCATTCAGACCACTCCTTTTCATTTGTTTGCATATAAATGAGCACGGTAAGAAAAGCAAGAAGACCCGTTTTTAGCACCTCTTCGTTAAAATCAAATCGAGGGTGGTGATGCCCTTCCTTTAAAGGAGTACCAAATATCATGTAGGTGGCCTTGCCTCCTTTTTCCTGCACTCTGTTGATCATATGGGTCACATCCTCTGAAGCACCGAGCGCTATGACGGGAAGAACCTCTGTCAGGAAAGAGGATTGTTTTGCTGCACGACTCACAAGCTCAGGAAAAATGTCATCACATCTGGCTGCTGTGCCGTGTCCCGCTTCAATCAGTTCTGCCTCTACCTGCCACAAATCAGCCGAGGAATGAATAATTCGTTTTGCCTCACTAAATACATATTCATTTAATTCATTCGTTTCGCCGCGCGTTTCTCCTGTAAAGATTGCATGATCCGGAACAATATTTCTGCCGCTTCCTGCTGTAAGCGTACCAATATTTAAACGGGTGGCACCGCCTGAATGCGGAGAAATGGCAAAAAGACTTTGAACACAGGAAGCTGCCGCAAGCAGGGCATTTTTCCCTTCCTCAGGTCTTTTCCCAGCGTGTGAAGCTTTTCCATGAAAGCGGACATCAAATTTAGTGGTAGCCAGAAATTGATCTGCAGTTGCAGCAATTTGCCCAATCTGCAAATCTTCAATTCCTATATGTCCTCCTAAAAAATAATCCACATCATCCAGCCAGCCCTTGTCTACCATCGATTTTGCTCCTCTGCTTCCTTCTTCGGCAGGCTGAAACAAAAGAGTAAATTTCCCTTTCAGCTCCTGTCTGTGACGTGAAAGAAAGGAGGCTGTCGCCAGTCCAATGGCAGTATGGCCATCATGGGCGCAGGCGTGCATCGCGCCTTTTCTGGAGGAGGAGAAACCTTTTTCTGCAGGAAAATGCACTGCCTCCTCTGCTTCATGAATAGGCAGTGCATCAATGTCGAAGCGCAGAGCGGTGTGAGGACCAGCTTTTCCAGTATCCAAAACAGCCACTACACCGGTATGCCCTCCTTCTAATTTGGATAAAAAGGCTTCGTCTGCCCCTGCTTCTTTGGCTCTTTTTACCGCTTCACCAAGCTCTTCCTGCGTTGGAACACCCATTCTTGAAGATGAATGGATCGCATCCTTTCCTGTGAAAAGCGTAAAATCAAGCTCTTTAAGAATCTCGTAGATCCGGTAGGTCGTGACGTATTCAGTCCAGCCGGTTTCAGGGAACTGATGAAGCTCTCTTCTCCATGTTTTCATCTTCGGATACATTGCTTCAGCGTAGGAATCTGCATTCATTCCGAACCATCTCCATTCAATCGGGTTAGCGCATCATAGGCAAGCTGCGCCATTAATTCTGTTCCAAACACCAGCGCTCGTTCATCGATATCAAACTCTGCATCGTGAAGCGGCTTTTGAACTTCCCGATCCGGCAGAGCCGTTCCAAGCCAGTAATATAGACCAGGGTAGTTTTTAAGAAATCGTCCAAAATCCTCTCCCCCAAGGCTTGGCTTCACGTTTGGCACAGAGGAAGAACCTAAGATGGCATGAGCTGTTTTTCGGACCGGCTCCTCCCATTCCGGAGAATTCACTGTAGCAGGGTAGCCGTCGCGGTAATCAAGTGTAATGTCAATTTCGTTCGCATCTGCAAGACCTGAAATTGTTTTCTTAAAACGGTCTTTTACCTTTTCTTTTATAGCATCATTATTCGTTCGCACTGTCCCTTCGAGGGTAACACTGCTTGGGATGACATTATAGCGGTCTCCCCCATGGATTTCACCAAAAGTCAGTACTGCTGATTCCATGGGGTCGACATTTCGGCTGATGATGGTTTGAAGATGAGTAATCACCTGGGCTGCAATGACAATTGCATCCTTTCCCTGATGCGGCATACTTGCATGGCCCCCAGCTCCCTGGATGGTTACGGTAAACTGATCGGAGTTGCCCATGATGGGTCCTCCCATCACACCTGCTTCTCCAACCTTTAAGTCAGGCCATACATGCTGAGCAAAGATAGCGTCTGGCTGATGTTCAGAAAACACCCCATCCTTCATCATCTCGGAAGCACCGCCTACCGGGCCCATTTCTTCAGCCGGTTGAAAAACAAGAAGCACTTTCCCTGCAGTCTGATCTTTATGACGATTCAAAAGAGAGGCTGCGCCCATAAGCATGGCTGTATGTGCATCATGTCCGCATGCATGCATCACGCCTTTTTTTCTGGAAGCATAAGACACATTATTTTTTTCTTCGATCGGCAGAGCATCAATATCCGCACGAAGAGCAACTGTTTTGCCGGGTTTTTTTCCTTCGATTATTCCAAGAACGCCATGTTTAGCAAAGCCGGTTTTAAAAGAGATCCCTTCTTCCTTTAGGAACGCCTGAATGGTTTTAGAGGTTTCCGACTCCTCCCTGCTAAGCTCTGGGTATTGGTGAAAATGTCTTCGATAGTTTACGACCGTTTGTTTAATACTTTTTCCTTGTCCTTTAAAAGACAGCATGGTAAAACGTCTCCTTCGTTAGTTTTAGATTTGAAACGAGAAAAGGAGGCTGAGACAAATGAGTGTCTCAGCCTAGTTCGTCCGGTTCACTGCGCTTACCTCTCGTTTCTAAATGAGTGTTATATCCCAGACTCTTCCCGTGAACTACCTACCGCATCCCGACTCCCGGTCCAATCGGGATCCCAAGCATTGTCCACACCACAAAAATGATGATCCACAAAATTAAGAATATTAGCGTATATGGCAGCATAATCGAAAACAATGTTCCAAAGCCTGCATTTTTGTCGTATCTTTTCATAAAGGCCAAAACCATCGGCACATACGGATTGAGCGGTGTAATAATATTGGTGGTGGAATCCGCAATTCTGTAAGCCAGTTGAATAAAGGCCGGATTGTAATCAAGCAGCATAAACATAGGGATAAAAATTGGCGCCATTAGTGCCCACTGAGCTGATCCGCTGAATATAAACAGATTCAAAATGGCTGCAAGCAGAATAAATCCAACAACAACAGGCATACCGGTGAAGTTTAAGTTTGTAAGTGTATCTGCACCGGTTACGGCGATAAACGCTCCGAGATTTGTCCAGCCAAAATAGGCAATAAACTGAGATGCTGCAAAGATCAAGACAATATAGCCTGCCATATCCTTCATTGCATCTGTCATAAATTCAGGTACATCTCTCGTTGATTTGATTACTTTTGTGGTTAATCCGTATGCAACTGCCACAATAACAAAGAAAAACAGAATAAGAGGAACAATATTTGCTATGAAAGGAGAATCAACAACCCCTCCGTCTTCCCCTCTTAAAATTCCGTTTGATGGAATAATCATAAAAGCAATCAATATAGAATAGAGCAGCCCTGCAATACCTGCGTTTCGCAGTGCACGATTTTTTTCAGGAGTAATTTCCTCAAGCTGCTGATTTGTCACATCGTCCTCCCCAAGAGAAGGATCATATTTGCCAAGACGAGGCTCTATTATTTTTTCAGTAATCCACGCACCAACAAACATCAGCATAAGAACTGAAAACAGCATAAAGTACCAGTTGTCCAACGGTGTGACGGCTGCTTCGGCGTTAATCGTTGTCGCAACCTCAGTTGAAATTCCAGCAAGCAGTGCGTCGGTTCCTGTGATAATTATATTTGCTGTGAAGCCAGCTCCAACACCTGCAAAGCCTGCTGCCATTCCGGCAAGAGGGTGGCGCCCTAGAGCATAAAACATCATCGCGGCAAGCGGCGGCACGATAACAAATGCTGCATCTGATGCCAGGTTCCCCATGATTCCGGTAGCGATTATCGCGTAGGTAACGAGGCTTTTTGGAGCATTTAATATGGTCTTTTTCATAAAGGTTTCAATTAGACCAACGCGCTGGGCAAGCCCGATACCAAACATCATAACCAGTACTAAGCCTAATGGGGCGAAGCCTGTAAAGTTATCGAGCATGGAGGAGAGAATGTATTCAAGACCTTCTGCTGAGATCATGTTATTGATTTGTTCGACTTCTCCGGTTCCCGGATGTTCAAAGGAGATATTGAATAAGCTGATCAGCCAGGATAGGCCGATGACTCCGAGTGCAAGATAGATAAAAAGCATGAATGGATGAGGGAGCTTGTTTCCTGCTCGTTCGACGAAATCAAGAAATTTTGCGAAGAACCCTCTTTTTGGGGTTCTATTTGAATCGGCCATAAGGCATTCACTCCTTGTTTTTAATTACGGACAATTTCTTTATTGATTCCGTTAAGTAACAAATTATCATAGTCTATTATTCTTGTAAATGATAATTTTAGGATTGTTCTCCATTTTCAGATAATTATTAATAAAAAATGCTTTCTACTAATTAGGAATGAATGCCTCTTAAGTTAGCATGTTGATTTCCATTGCAGGGGGACGCTTTCCGCGGGACGGGGCTTGAGCTAACTTGCTGTCGCAAGTGGATCTCAAGCTCCCGTTCTTCCCGCAGGAGTCGCCCCCTTCCATTCCAATCAACTCCTGGTAATTTTTTTCTGCTTTGGACTTAGCAGGTTATGAGTGAAAAACTTTTTAATTAACATGTTGATTTTCGTTGCAGGGGCATGCTTTCCGCGGGACGGGAGCTGAGCTAATTGGCTTCGCCAATGGATCTCACCCTTCCCGTTTCTTCCCGCAGGAGTCAGCCCCTTCCTCTTCAATCAACTCCTGGGTATCTTATTTTTTGATTTGAACTTAGTTGGTTATAGGTGAAAACCTATTAATTTGGAAGTTAATCTCCTTACCTGATAATCTATTAAAGAAGTGAACAGACAAATTATTTCCCGGTAAATAGTTTTACAGAATAAAAATAAGACCTTCTTGTTAAGAAGGTCTACATTTTTTTGCGTTTTCTATTATTTCCTGGTAAATAGAATGCCAGTTTGGATAATAGGAGGATACTTCTTCGGGGTCTACGAAGATGCGCTTGGTTGATTCGTATTGGCCTTGGAATGGATGCAGTTTTGTTATGTTCATTTTGTAGAACACTTGAAAACCAATTTTAGGGTATGGGCTGCTTTCCGTCCATTGAGGGTTTTCGGTATGGTCGACGATGATGTACCCTATTAATTCACATTCTCCTTCAACGTATCCTTCTTCAAAAGCTTCCCGTTTAAAGCATTCTTCTGCTGTTTCACCAGGGTCGATATGGCCTCCGGGGAAATCCCATCCCCTATCATATAAGTCTATCAATAACAATTGGTCGTCGAAAAAACAAAAGCCGTGAACGCTTGTAATTAAGTCCCTTTGGGGCAGCAGGCTGTTTTTCTCCCATGTTAACTTAACCCTCGACTCTCCCCAGTTTACATATGCAGTAGTCAACTGATATCCTCCCACTATTTAATTCAGTCTGGAAGCTTTGGTTTATTTTTTCCCAAGTGCCCATAGCCTTGCGATGTTCTCAGCCGTTTTTTCAACATTGGTTGCACCTTCTGCTAGTGCATCCTCCAATGTACAGGCGCCATTTACTACACTGAAGGCAGCGTCAATCCCATGGTCAAATATTGCTTCGTAGCCTTCTCCAAGACAGCCGGCAACTGCAATGACGGATGCGCTGCCTGCCATTCCAGTTCTTTTTGCTACACCAATTGGCGCTTTGCCGTGAATGGTTTGGCTGTCGATTTTTCCTTCTCCTGTAATAACAAGTGCTGCATCCTTAACGAGCTCTTCAAAACGGATGACATCAAGAATCAAATCAATTCCGCTGACAAGCTCTCCTTCTAAAAAGGCGACAATTCCTGCTCCAAGTCCGCCTGCTGCACCGGCACCAGGGAGCTCATTAACTCCTTTCCCTAAATCCCGCTCAATGACAGCAGCATATCGGCTTAACGAAGCATCCAGTATGTCAACCATCTCTGCACTCGCGCCTTTTTGCGGACCAAAAATTGCCGAGGCTCCTTTGGGTCCTGTTAAAGGATTCGTTACATCGCAAGCTACTTCTACTTTGACTGATTTCAGGCGTGCGTCCATTCCTGAGATGTCGATTGAGGATAAGCTGTTTAATGCTGCTCCTCCCGGCTGAAGCTCTATTCCAGCTTCATTCAGCAATCTTATGCCAAGCGCCTGAGCCATACCTGCACCCCCATCATTGGTAGCTGAGCCGCCAAGCCCTAATACAATCCGGTCGACCCCAAGATCTAACGCATGAAGGATAAGCTCCCCTGTCCCTCGGGTGGTAGCGAGCAATGGGTTACGAAGCTCTCTTGGCACAAGGTGAAGCCCTGATGCAGCAGCCATTTCGATGACAGCCGTTTTTCTGTCTCCTGTAAGTCCATAAAACGCCTCGACCTGTCCACCTAAGGGACCGGTTGCCTGAGTCTCTATGATCTCTCCTCCAGTTGCTGCCACAATCGAATGGACAGTACCTTCTCCTCCGTCAGCGATAGGAACCGACACGTATTCGGCATCAGGAAAAACCTTTTTAAATCCAGCCTTAATCGCATCGCAAGCCTCAATTGCCGTAATACTTTCTTTAAATGAATCTGGTGCCAGAACAATTTTCAACTCTTTTCACCTGCTTTATTTTTTAATCCATACAAATTGGTACGGCGAAAGCTCAATCTGTCCGTCACATTGAACCCCGCTCCAAAGATCTTCACCATTAAAAGGAAGTTCAACCTGAACAGGAGTATTACCACTATTAACGATGAATAATAGAGCATCTTCTGTTTCTTCGTTTCTTCGGATTAATGAAAATACCTGGTCGTGAAGCTCTACAATTTCCTGCGTTGAAAAAGGATTGAGTGCTGCTTCCTTTTGTCTGACACGGATAAGCTTTTTTATTCCTTCAAAAACTCTTTGCCTTCTTGAAGAGGTCTGAAGCTCTCCGACGATTTCCTCGTATTGAAATTTTTTTCGGTTAATCCGGCGGTTTATGCCTGATTCTTCAAGACCCTTTACATCATTTCCAGACCCTAATAAGGAATGATAATACACTGCCGGAACGCCGATCACTGAAAAGAGCACAGAATGGGCAGCAAGCATTTTTTGAATTTGAAGATCCTCCGTTGCGTCCTCCTCTTTATTAATAAGGGCTTCCATATAATTAATATTCAGTTCATATGGAGATTCTGTTCCATCAGGGTTGCTCTTATAGGAAACTCGTCCTCCATTTTCAAGCACCTTATCTGCTAAAGAATGGCGCTCTTTATCTGTCAGGATTCCCTCAGTTGGACGCATACCGATTCCATCGTGGCTCGCTAAAAAGTTAAAATACGTAGCCTGGTCCGATATTTTCTCGATTGTCTTTGCCCAGTTTGTTAATGTTGTCGTATTGTGTGTGGTAAAGCTATGCAGAACAAGAGGCGGCAGGGAAAATTGATAGACAAGATGAGCCTCATTTTTGCCGTTGCCTAAATAACTGATATTTTCCTTATGCGGGACATTTGTTTCGGTTATTAAAAGGGTCTTAAGCTCTAACTCCTCCAAAATAACTCTCCAAAGTTGAATAATCGCATGCGTCTGAGGTAGATGGATACATGTCGTGCCTGATTCCTTCCATAAGAAGCCGATTGCATCAAGACGGATACTGCTCCCGCCCCGCCATGCGTACTCGAGAAGGATATTTGTCATTTCTAAAAGAGCGGGAAAATGCTTGAAATTTACATCTACCTGATCCTCACTAAAGGTGGTCCAGTCTGTTTTTCCCCCCTCATATTCATGAAAAATAGGAGAGGTGCGGGGCCGAACTACCTTTGCTGCATCAAAGCTTTCTTCTTTTGGAATGAAATAATGCTCAAATTCAGGCAAGCCTTTTAAGTATCCCTGAAACCAGCTGCTGGACTTGGACATATGATTCGCGACAAAATCGAACATAAGACGATAATCGGCTGAAAGGCTTTCAACCTCATCCCAGCTCCCAAGATCCCGGTGAATGGTAAGATAATCCACCACCGAGAAACCGTCATCCGACGTATATGGAAACATCGGAAGAAGATGGACATCTGATATTTCATCCCGCGCATACGTGTTTAGAAATTTTTTCAATGTGGATAGAGCCGGCTTATTTTCCTCCCATATGCTGTCCCCATAGGTAATTAAGTAAACATTTTTTTGAGACAGCGCAGAAGGCTGCCTCCACTTTCTTTGTTTCCACCCTTTAACAGCCTCTACTATCTCTTCTTTATAAAGGGGAGAATATCCTTCTCCATAAATCGTTTTTAATAGCATTTCCGCTTTTTGCGTGAAGTTCATAAATAGTTCTCCTTCCCTTTAAGCCTAAGTGTGACATATCCTTTTGGTTCAATTATTACTGACTGATTAGTTAATGCTTGGCTTTTTTCGTTCAGCGCTGTCTGCTCCATCAACTGAAGGGCTTTACTGGTTAATTCAACCCTTTGGTCTTTAAGACCCGGGTTAAATAATCGAAGGATAAGTGAATGGTCATCATGCGCTTTTTTTAACGAACTGAAAAACACTTCACTATTGTTTGCTTCAAGTAATTGAAAGCTTGAAGGGAGCATGTCAACCGGAAACGGAATTTCAAAACGGTCCAATCGCTCTTCAAACGAGTTTAGGACTTGCTTTTGATATGTTGCGGTATGCTCATTAAACTGATTGACGAACGAATATAGGTCCTGCTCGCTATAGGTGGGTGAGAAATAAATCGCATACTCAAACGTCATTTCTCCAAGCATCTGTGCATCAGGTGTAGTTACAACCTTATTGTTGATGCCTGATGCCCGCCCTGGACGCCATGCAAGATTATCTCTTCCAAGGAGGCCAACACTTCTAAATAAGGTCAAGGCAAGCTCACCTGTTTCTCTTAGCAGCTGATACTCCTTGATTCCTTTTGTAGCAACAGCAGCCGTTACGTTTTCATTTGCAGCACCCGCAATGTTTTCCAGTGGATAAATTGGCATCGGCGCTTCAGCAAAGCCCTGCTCTTTCCACTCAGTCATATAGGGATTGACGGTCGGTCTTTGGATCATGCTAAAGCCCTGGTCGCCGAATGAATTGTCAGGATGATTGATTGATGTTTGAATCATCACGCGTAATCGATGGTCTTTTATTTCGTTGTTAATGTCGTGTTGAACGCGTACAAAGGACTCTCCCTTTCGAAGCTCAAATAAGGTTTTAATGATTAGGTCCTTTGAGGCTTTATTCTCTTTACGCTCTTCAAGATCGTGTGGAAGATTCAGGCTATGGGTCACCTCCATCCGTTCTGTTTGGCTTCCTGCTTCTGTTTTGACAGAAAGAAGCTTGCTCGTAAAGACAGGTTCATCTCCGGGTAAAGGAGAGTAATCATATGAATCCCCTGCATCTCCTGTGTTTTCAAAGCGAAGGAAATCTGAAATTGTATTATTCATTTTCGTTAGATTCAGCTGAAGAACTCCCTGTTCCTCATAAATACGGAAGTGCTCATTTGCAATTTCTTTCTTTTCAAGCTCTTTCAATTTGGTAGGATTGGATTCGCTGGTTTGGACTATTTCATACGTTTCATAGCCCATTGAAGGAAGTGTAACCTCTAAGAGAACCTCGCTCCGGTAATAGCCGGGAGCGTCCACTTCCTTCTCGCCATCAGCTGTCACGACAATGGTTTTCCCGCCGCTCATATATTCTTGTTTCATGATATCGAGATTGATTTCTTTTCCGTCTAAATTTGTTACTGAGAATTCTTTTTCTTTTGTAAATAGCACCGCTTTCTTTAAGCCTTTAAAGCCAACTGGAAGAAGGTGAAATAATACTAAGAGCGTGTCTTTTTTTACGGAATTGCTGATCGCCTCTGTCATTTGCTTCTTAAGCAAATTCATGCAGCCGTCCGCCAGACGGATAACCTTTTTAAGACGGTTAACAATTTCCTTGTTCGTATCATCAGAATTACAGCCGCCAATGCTATCGTGCGCATGGACATCAAACAGCATTTTCCACATTTCATCCAGCCACTTGTCGGGATAATGAAATCCCAAGGTACAAGCAATACTGGCTAAAGGCTCAAGATGGTAAATGATTTTTTCTTCAGCAATCGCATTAAGCTTCTTTATATCATAGCGTTGAGAGCGGATCGTATTATGAATGCGTGATTTCTGAGGTGCCAAAAGCTCTCCTTCAATCACATTTTCAAAATGGCCTTCCGCAAAGGTTTCTTCCATAAACGTTTCATAGTCTGATAGAAGATATTCATGGGTTGAATCTTTTTGGTTTAATTGCTTAACCGTTTCAGGAAAATGCTCGCGCACAAGAACCTGGTCTCCGCCTGCAGGGAGCAGTAAATGGTCGGTGCTTTTGTTCATCGTTGAAATTTTTTCTAAAATAGGCAAAAGACGCTCATCCATATAGTCATCATCAGAGGAGAGAAACTTGCCTGGACCATAGCCAAAATAGATGTTGTTTGCTTTTACGCTTTGCCCATCCGGGGATTGCCAGATGAAGTTTAGATCTTCTTTTAGCTGGTCGGTGTAGATTCCACGCTGAAGCACGCTATAGTCGATATCAAATCCTTTGAATATAGACGGAAGGTACGTGTTTTGTCCGAAAATGTCTGGAAGATAACCGATATTCATGCTGTGTCCCATTTTTTCTGCTATGCGTGTGCCGTATAACAGGTTGCGAATGAGTGATTCCCGGTTGACGAGAAGAGAATCTGCCTGGGTATACCAGGGACCGACGAAAATACGCTTAGCCTTGATGAGGGCAGATAAGCGCTGTTTTTCCTCAGGACGGATTTTCAGGTATTCGTCAAGGATGGAGGATTGTGCGTCGAATACATAGCCGGTGTAGTCCGGGTCTTTTTCCATAACGTCAAGGAGACGGTCCATGTTTTCTACAAGCAGCAGGTTGGAATCTTCTATGGTGAAGTACCATTCGCGGTCCCAGTGGGAGTGTGGTACGACGTAGACTTTTTTGGTTTTCATGTGTGAGACCTCCAGGTAATAGAAAGAGGGAGCATCTATGCTGATGCACCCCCTTTATTTGGTTTGTGTCGTGCTGGTACTTTTGAAGCTTGAGTGTTATGAGTAAATACTTTTTAATGCAGCGTGTTGATTTCCGCTTCAGGGGCATGCTTTCCGCGGGGCGGGGCTTGAGCTAACTTGCTGCGCAAGTGGATCTCAAGCTCCCGCTTCTTCCCGCAGGAGTCAGCCCCTTACGCTCCAATCAACTCCTATTGAAACTAATGTGTTATGAGTAAATACCTCTTAATACAGCGTGTTGATTTCCGCTTCAGGGGCATGCTTTCCGCGGGGCGGGAGCTGAGCTAACTTGCTGCGCAAGTGGATCTCAGCCTTCCCGCTTCCTCCCGCAGGAGTCAGCCCCTTACACTCCAATCAACTCCTAGATAACTTTTTCGCTTCTTTGAAACTAATGTGTTATGAATAAATACCTCTTAATGCAGCTGGTGTTGTTATGAGCTTATCTCAACATAATCTAATAGTTCATCTCAGCCTTTGCTTTTCGTTTGATGATGGAAAAGCGGATGAAGATGTTGGCGAAGGCGATGAAGCCGGCACCTACTATGAGGCCGAGCAGGTAGGCCCATAGGTTTTCTACCAGCGGCCAGCCCCAGATTGCCGGGAGCGGGAGCCATTGGACAGCGCCTAATAGGACGGCTGTTGTAGCACCTAGGATTGCCCCGATAATATTAATTGGGATCGTAATTAACGGGTTGCGCAGCATAAATGGAATCGCTCCTTCACTGATGGCGATGAATCCAAGCAGCAAGGAAGTGTTTCCTGCAACACGAAGGTCTGCATCAAACACGCGTCTTCCAACAACATATTTATCAATAACAGTTGCAAGACCAAGCCCGATTGGCGGGATGACGATGGCAAGAACACGGGCAGTCAACGGATAAACCTGATCCGCTGCCAGACCGATTGCGATGGCTCCTGCAGCTTTATTGATCGGCCCGCCCAAATCAAAGGCAGTGGCTGAAGCAATGATAGAAGCCAGTACAACATCTCCTGTACCCTGAGCTGATTCAATCCAGTTGCGAAGGACAACGTTCAAGCCCCCGAAGACCGGGTCTACAAGATAGAAATTTAAAAAGAAGATGGATAGTACACTAATTGCAGGGATTAAAAACATTGGTTTCATTGCCTGGAAGTTCTTACTCAAGCGAATATTTCGGTTTAAGAACCGCGCGATATAACCAGCTGTCAATCCAAGGAATAGGGCACCTAAGAATCCTGATGGAATCCCTTCTTCAATTCCCCAAAACGTATGGTGAAGACCTCCTGCGAAGGCTCCTCCTATAAACCCTGCGACTAACCCAACCCTGTCTGCTAATGAATAAGCAACGAAGGCAGCAAAGATTGGGTACATAAATTTAAAGATTAGGCCCCCGAATTTATCTAAATGATGCAGGATGACAAATAGCTCGTTGGAATGGCTTGCATATTCTGGGTTTCCGATTTCATTTACAAGACCAAATGGCATTGCCCCGAGTTTTGCAATTCCCATCATCAGACCGCCTGCTACGATGACCGGGATCATATAAGAAATACCTGTCATAACTGCCTGCACAGCATCCTTAAAAAATCCGCCGCCTGAAGACTGAGGTGAAGAATCTTCATTTTCGCCTTTCTCCACTAAACCATCCGGGCGTTCAAGGGATCGTTGGATCAGTTCCTTCCCGTGACGCAAGGGCTCTGCTACTCGCGTTTGAATAAATGGTTTGCCTGCAAAGCGTTCCTTCTCTTTTGGGGCAATATCAGTGGCAAAAATGACTGCATCTGCCTGCTTGATTTCCTCAGGTGAAAGCCTGTCCTCTATTCCGGTAGCTCCCTGTTTTTCTACAATTACCCTGATTCCAAGCTCACGTCCCGCTTTTTCAAGTGCTTCGGCGGACATATAGGTATGGGCAATTCCTGTAGCACAGGCTGTTACTGCAACAACCGTTTTCGTGAATTCAGGTGCCTGTTCTTCTTTCGTTTCTTCCGTTACATCCAGTCTTACAAGGAAGTCCTGGATCGTAGAGGCAGACATCACCCCCTCTAAATAGCCCTCTTTCATGAGGTTTGTACTTAATGTAGATAGCACCTTTAAATGGGTGGTATCAGCCTCTCCTTCAGGTATGGCAATTAAAAAGACAAGTTGGACTTTATTTGCAGGATCAATGCTTTCCCAGTCCTCAAGAGGTGATGCTAATCTTGCTACAGCGAATGCTGCTTTTTTAACAGCTACTGACTTTCCATGAGGGATTGCCAGTCCTCTTTCAAGTCCTGTCGGCGAAATTTCCTCACGGTGTAAAACCGCTTCCAGAAAAGTTTGTTCAGATTCCAGGTATTTCTTTTTATTTAATTCCGAAACAAGCTGCCTGATTACCTGCTCCTTTGATTGAGCATGTACATCAAACAAAACCAGATCCGGCTCGGTCATGCTTCTAAGGTTCATATTCGTCACTCCTGTCTGTTAAGTATGAAAACACTTACATGTTCTTATACTATTGTTTTATCATGAAATGACAGGATCATTTTGTACAGAGTCTGTACATTTGTACTGAATTACATCTGAGCATGAGAGGTTTTGAAAAAGTTAATGCTATACTATGAGGTGAAATGGATGGAAAAGGGGAAAAGGGATGGGGAAATTTCTTGATCAATTTGCCAACAGCCTGGCTAATCTGACACCAACTGAAAAACAAGTGCTGTACTACATCGACCAGCATACTGATGAAGCATCTGGACTTTCGCTGACTGAGATTGCTAAAGTCAATAATGTCAGCACAACTACGGTCGTCAGGATGTCCCATAAGCTTGGTTTAGATGGGTTTTCCGAGCTTAAATATTTACTAAGGAAAAAAGATTATACAAACGCCCTGTTAAATAGCAGTCCGATCGAGCTATACAAAGAGGAGTTTATTACTGCCTTTGACACGATTCAGCCTCATGAGCTTGAAAGACTGAGCGAAAAGATTTACCGGGCAAAGCGTGTCATAGTGGTTGGAGTTGGATTGTCGAAGATGATGGCGGAATATTTCAGCAAGCTTTTAATGCAGACGAACAAACAGACGCACTATACGTATGAGTCCCATATGATCGATTTACTTCCGAATATGGTTAAGCCGGAGGATCTTGTGTTTTTTATTTCCTCAAGCGGTGAAACGAAAACATTAATCCAGGCAGCAGAAAAGCTTTCCTTTTTAGTTGTTGATACAGCTGCGATAACCAACTCAGCTGACTCCTCTCTAGGGAGGACTGTAAAAGCCAATTTAAGCATGACGGTTGAAAAAGCAGCATTAGCAGGCTATGACATAACAGCGAGATCCACACTCATGCTTTTAATTGATCTTTTATTCGCTGATTACCTAAAGAAAAGCGAGCAGTAAAAAAGCCGGAGAAGAAACACTCCGGCTTTTTCTGTGCTTATTTCGCAATACGGACATTCTTTGGAGGCGTTACTGCTAGAGAGTTAGCACGCTTATTATTTGTTGCTATCACATAAACTGCAGCCATTGCAATAAATGCAGCAACAAAGGTTCCAAGGTTAAAGATTCCTTTTTCAGCATACCAGACGATCGAATAACCAATTGCCCCTGTTAGCAACGCATAATAGAAAAAGGGAAACAATGTTTTTCGAATAATCGCGCCTTCTTTTCCAACAAGCCCCACAACAGCAGAGGCTGCAACGACATTATGCACACAAATCATATTCCCCGCTGCTCCTCCAACAGCCTGAAGCGCCACTATCCAGGTGGCATTTACGCCCATTTGTGAGCCTACATCGTACTGGAACAGGGCAAACATCATATTGCTTACCGTATTGCTTCCAGCGATAAAGGCGCCTAATCCGCCGATGAATGTCGCAAAGAACGGCCAGAAATCTCCTGCCATTGCCACTGCACCGTTTGCAAGCTCAATAGGCATTTGACTATACCCGGCTGCACCGCCTCCGGAATTTAAAAATACCTGGACCATTGGAACGGTAAAGACAAGTGCGGTAGATGCTGCAATCATCGTTTTCCCTGACTGTCTCCATGCACGCTTATACGAGCTGAAGCTCATGCCGTGAAGGAAATACGTAATTAGTGAAACGATAATAAAGATGGTTCCCGGCAGATACAGCGGCTGAAAGCTTGATGTGATGCCGGAATTAAAAATATTTTCAAATTGAACGGTCCAGGACTGCATCCATCCCTGTACAGGAAGGAAGGTCAGTCTGGTCAGCACGAGAAACAATCCCACTAAAATATAAGGAGTCCACGCACGGATCATGCTCATATTCCCGCTTTTATGGGTGATATCCTTAATTTCCAGCCCTCCGATCCACTCAGGATCCCATTTGGACTTTTCCTCAAAATCCCACACTTCTTCTTTTGGCGGCATAAGAAAGCCTTTTTTCGCAGACATAACAACAACTGCCAGTCCAACAAGCCCGCCGATCATTGATGGAAATTCAGGACCGAGGACATTTGCTACGATTACATATGGAACTGTCATCGCAAAGGCTGCAAAAAGAGCGAATTTCCATATCTTAATTCCTTCGGTAAACGATTTGTTTTTACCGAAAAATCGTGTCATCAAAGCGACCACAAATAACGGAATCAACGTTCCTGCTATCATATGAAGAATCGCTACCTGCCCGCCAATTAACGTCGTCAGTGCAAGAAAATTGCCGGTGATTCCAGCATCGGCTGATAAACCATTCTGAATGCCGACAAGCATTGGTGTCCCTACTGCCCCAAACGATACAGGCGTACTTTGTATGACCATCCCTGCCACAACAGCAGCCATTGCAGGAAATCCAAGTCCAACCAGTAATGGTACAGCTACTGCAGCCGGTGTACCAAAGCCTGCAGACCCTTCAATGAATGAACCAAACAGCCAGGCAATGATAATGACCTGAATCCGGCGGTCAGGCGAAATATCAGTAAAGCCCCGACGAATCGTTTTGATTCCTCCGCTTTCAGTTAATGTGTTCAGAAGGAGGATAGCTCCAAAAATGATAAAAAGCAGGGTTCCTGCCACAACAAGACCATTAATGGAGGCTGCAGCTACCTTTCCTGCAGGCACCTGCCACACAAATAATGCCAGGGCAATCGCAACAAGATAAGAGATAGGCATCGCTTTACTGGCAGACCACCGAAGACCGACTAAAAAAATGGCAACAGCTAAAATAGGCAAAAGTGATAAGAAAGCTAACATTCCAGTACTCATACATTTTCCCCTTTCATGTTTGAAATGATTTTTCCCAGTTCCCCCGGCAGCTTCTCTATTTCATCCATTAAACGCAAAATCCTGTTATTATAGCTGCTGACCATTTTTTAGCGTGCCTCACCCCATTTGCTATGGTTTATTTGTATTGCTTCATCGGGCAAACTAACAATATGTACTGTACAGATTTTTAAATCTGGTTTTACAAGACAAAATGTATGCGCTTACAACTATTCTATAGATAAATATTGATGATTTTCAGGTAGACGCTTTCCGCGGGGCGGGGCTTGAGCTAACTTTCTTCCAGCTCCCGCTTCATCCCGCAGAGTCGCCACCTTACACTCCGATCATCTCAACTTTCTTATAAGTTGTCACTAACTAAAACTAAAACATGTTTCGCAGCATTCTCATAAACCTTATTACTAACTGCTAAACTACCGAATTTGAGCTTTTTGTCTGGCTGAGGTAAAGGTATTTTCAAGTGTTCCAATTTCTTTAATTGTACAGGCAATAACATCTCCGGAACCGACCAGCTCAGCTCCTGCAGGACTTCCTGTTAAAATGACATCTCCCGGTTTAAGGGTCATCACCTTAGTCAGATAGGACAGCATTTCGCGAATTGGTACGATCATGAGTGAGGTAGGGCTGTTTTGTTTCTCCGTGTCATTTAATCTTGCTTCTACTTTAACCGCAAAAGGATCAAGCTCTGTTTCAATCACAGGACCGAGCGGTGTAAAGGTATCAAAAGATTTTCCGATCGTCCAGTGCCCGTCCTGATGAAAGAAATCAGGAGCTGTTACGTCATTGCCGACTGTATAACCAAACACATAATCTAAAATCTCTGATTCCGAGACATTTCTCGCTTCTTTTCCAATCACGACTGCTAGTTCAGACTCAAACTTTACCTGCTCAGTTCCTTCAGGAATCACGATCTCCTCATCAGGCCCAATGACAGAGGAATTAGGCTTGAAGAAAAACACAGGAATCTCAGGCAATTCATCCGGCAGCTCACTTTCATCCGTTACGTAGTTTGCTCCAATTCCAATGATGCTGTTAGGCTCGAGTGGTGCAAGAAGCTGAACCTCGCTAAGCGAAAAAGATTTTTCGTCGTAATCCCAGCCACCTAAAAAGTCTCCATTTATCTTCTGAATTTTTTCATCCTTTAAAATGCCATTATGTACCTCAAAGCTGCTGGTTTTAAATCGTACAAATTTCATCGCGTTTTCCCCTTTCAAGAATGGTTCAGAGAAAGCAGGACATCTTTGTTGCAGGATGTCCTGCTTTTCCCAATCACTTTCCTAATCAATTATTGTTTAATCGCGTATTTTACTTTTGCTTCTAAACGGCGGCGGTGCAAAATGGGCTCTGTATAGCCGCTTGGCTGAGCGTATCCTTCAAATACAAGCTCCTTTGCTGCCTGAAATGCAACGGAGTTCTCGTAATCAGCAGCCATTGGCAGGTAGTTGGGATCTCCGGCATTTTGCTCATCCACTACTTTCGCCATGCGCTGCAGCGTTTCTTCTGCCTGTTCTTTTGTACAGATCCCCTGGTGCAGCCAGTTTGCCATATGCTGACTGGAGATTCGCAGAGTTGCCCGGTCTTCCATCAGTTCCACATTACTGATATCCGGAACCTTGGAGCAGCCGATTCCCTGCTCAACCCACCGGACCACATAACCAAGAATGCCCTGCGCGTTATTATCAAGTTCCTCCTGGATTTCCTCTGCAGTCCATTGCGGATTTTTCTCCACTGGAATTTGCAAAATATCATCTCTGTAATCAACATTCTGGCTTGCAAGCTCGTCCTGAACGGTTGTCACATTGAGCTGGTGATAATGCAGCGCATGCAGGGTGGCAGCTGTTGGGGACGGTACCCATGCAGTGTTTGCGCCGGCTTTTAGATGGCCGATTTTTTGCTGCATCATTTCGTTCATCATATCAGGCATTGCCCACATGCCTTTTCCAATTTGTGCCCTTCCTTTAAACCCGCTTGAAAGCCCAGTGGTGACATTTGATTTTTCATAGCCTGCCAGCCATGTCGAGGATTTCATTTCGTTTTTCCGGATCATCGCCCCTGCTTCCATAGACGTATGCATTTCATCGCCTGTTCTGTCGAGGAAGCCTGTGTTAATAAAGACAACGCGGTCCTTTACCTCGCGAATACAGTTTTTCAGATTCAGAGAAGTTCTTCTTTCCTCATCCATTACCCCGATTTTCAGGGTGTTTCGATTGAGTCTTAGAAGATCCTCTACCCGGTCAAAGAGCTCGTTGGCAAATGCAACCTCCTTTGAGCCGTGCATTTTTGGTTTTACAATGTAAATGGAGCCTTTTTTCGTATTTTGATACTTGCCGTTTCTTAAAAGAGTATGCATTCCGATCAGGCTGGTCACGACTGCATCCATGATCCCCTCCTGCACCTCTTCACCATTTTCGTCAAGGATGGCATTATTAGACATTAAATGACCAACATTTCTTGTAAACAAGAGTGAGCGCCCCGAAAGAGTAAGTTCTCCTCCATCTGGTGACGTATAGCTGCGGTCAGGATTTAATGTCCGGGAAACTGTTTTGTTGTTTTTTGAGAAGGTAGCGGTTAAATCGCCCCGCATCAGCCCGAGCCAGTTGCGGTATACGAGCACCTTGTCTTCTGCATCTACAGCAGTTACGGAATCCTCGCAATCCATAATCGTTGTGATGGCAGCTTCCATTAAAATATCTTTCACTCCGGCATCATCCGTTTTCCCGATCGGATGGTTTCTATCGATTTGAATTTCAAAATGAAGTCCGTTGTTTTTTAGAAGTACGGCACTTGGATTTTCCTGTTCACCCTGATAGCCAAGGAATTTCTCCCCGTCTTCTAGAGCAACCTCCTCTCCGCTGCTGAGTTTTACAGCAAGCTTTCCGTCTTTTACGAGGTACTGAACCGCTTCCTTATGAGAGGCTGCCTTCAGCGGTGCAGACTGATCAAGGAAATTCCGGGCAAATTCGATAACTCGTTCTCCCCGCACCGGATTATATTCTGATCCCGCTTCTGCTCCGCCTTCATCGGAAATAGCATCCGTTCCGTAAAGGGCATCGTAAAGACTGCTCCACCTTGCATTAGCTGCATTAATAGCGTAGCGATCGTTATTAACGGGAACAACGAGCTGAGGACCAGCCTGCACGGCAATTTCATCGTCAACCCGGTCAGATGTAATGTTAAAATCCTCTGTCACCGGCTCAAGATAGCCGATTTCCTCTAAAAAGGATTTGTAGGAGTCAAAGGTAAACTCTTTATTTTCAAGATGCCACGCGTTTATTTTCGTTTGAATTTCCTCACGGATCGCAAGCAGTTCTTTATTTCTTGGCGTAAAGTCTCTTACAATCTCTGAAAAACCTGCCCAGAATTCTTCCTGGTCGATCCCGCTTTCCGGAAGAGCCTCGGAATTAATAAATTCATAGAGTACCGATGCCACCTTAAGATCATGAATGTTAATGTAATTTTCCATCACTTGTTCCTCCTTCAATTGATTTATCTAAAAAATAATGAATCTACTGGGCAAGAAGTGCTTCCTTCATTTCTTTTTTAACCTCACCGCATCGCCCCGGAGTCGGGAACAGCTTGCCTGCATTTAGCAGATTGCCAGGGTTAAAGACTTCTCTAATATTTGTCTGGGCGATAATTTCTTCATCCTTGAAGACAAAGCGCATTTCCTCCCTTTTTTCAATACCGACTCCGTGCTCGCCGGTGATGGTTCCGCCAACATCTGCACAGGCCTGAAGACAGGCACTTCCCGCTTCAATTGCTTTTTCTGTCTGACCCGGGATTCGTGCATCAAATAAAACAAGTGGATGAAGATTACCGTCTCCTGCATGAAAGATGTTCGCGATGCGAAGACCTGTTTCTTCACTGATTTGTTCAATGCGTTCTAAAACCTCCGGCAGACGGCTTCTTGGAATGACACCATCCTGAACAAGGTAGTCTGGAGAAATTGCGCCCATCGCACCAAAGCCTGTTTTGCGGTTGGCCCACCATCTGGCACGCTCCTCTTCATTCTTGGCAGCCCGAACCTCCCTGACGTTTCTGGCAGTGCACACATCTAGAATCTGTGTGATTTGTTCATCGATACCAACTGCAATTCCATCTACTTCAATCAGCAGAACAGCTGCGATATCCTTCGGGTGCCCGACAGGAAAGGCTGCTGCCTCCACGCCTTCAATCGCCGTTTTATCCATCATTTCGAGTGCTGCCGGGACAATTCCTGCAGAAATAATATCAGAAACCGCCTGGCTGCCATCTGTCACATTATCAAAATAAGCGAGAACTGTTTTTTTCGCTTCCGGATTTTTTAAAATCCTGACTGTGATTTTTGTGACGATTCCAAGCGTTCCTTCAGAACCGGTCATCAGTCCTAAAAGGTCATAGCCAGGGGCGTCCGGAATTCCGTTTTGCCCAAGCTCGATTATTTCCCCATCTGGCAGTACTACTTCAAGTCCCAAAATATGGTTTGTTGTGACTCCATATTTGAGACAATGAGCGCCTCCTGCATTTTCCGCTACATTCCCGCCGATTGTGCAGCAGTACTGGCTTGAAGGATCCGGTGCGTAATAATACCCTCTGTCTGCGATTGAGTTGGTAAGCTTTAAATTGACGAATCCAGGCTCTACAACGGCGCGTCTGTTTTCCAGATCAACGGAAATCAGATTTTTCATTCGGACAAGGCTGATGATGACTTCGTTATGAAGCGGAACTGCTCCGCCGCTAAGTCCTGTACCAGCTCCACGGGCAAGAAAAGGCAGGTTATGCGTTGCGCAGTATTTTACGCATTTAGCTACTTCCTCTGTGTTTTTCGGAAAAACAACCGCTCTTGGAAGATGCTTATGAATCGTAAACCCGTCGCAGTCGTAGGCGACAAGATCCTCTTTATGATAAAGAATGGCTCTCTGACCGCCAACAAGCTTAGCAAGGCCGTGGATATGCTTGTCCTTTGTTTTAATTCCCTTCACTGCCATGGTTCTCCTCCTCTTCTGCCCGTTCTTTTTGGTAGGCCCAATCAAGCAGCTGAACGGTGTGGACGATTTTTTGGTTTCTTCCGTATTTTTGAACGCCCATCGCCATTTGCAGCATACAGCCTGGATTTCCCATCGAAATCATGTCAACATCATCGGGGACATTCTTCATTTTGCTTTCCAAAACCTCACCGGCCATTTCAGGGTTGGTAATATTGTAGATTCCTGCACTTCCACAGCACCGGTCTGCATTTGGCATATGAACCATTTCTACTCCCGGAATTTTAAGGAGGATATCCCTTGGCTCCTCTCGTACGTTCTGCCCATGGGCCAAGTGACAGGCATCATGATAGGTAATTCGTTTATTAATTGAGGCTTTTGGTTTTTCATAGCCTGTGTCATAAAGGTATTTTGAGACGTCCTCTACTTTTTCAGAAAACGCGACAGCGCGGTCATGCCATTCAGGCTCAACTTCTCTGAACAGCTCAGCGTATTCCTTCATCATGCAGCCGCAGCCTGCAGCGTTGACGATGATTTTTTCTGCGTCACTGAATGCTTTGATATTTTGTTTGGCGAGCTTTCTTCCTGAATCGCGGTCTCCTGCATGCACATGAAGAGCTCCGCAGCACGTCTGGTTTTGCGGAATTCTCACATTGCTGCCGTTTCGGGTAAGGACATTAATGGTTGCTTCATTAATATCACTGAACATCACATCCATCACACAGCCGGTCAACAAAGCAACATCCCCTTTAGGTGTTCCTTTCGCCGGTATAACGCTTTCATTTTTGTATTTCTTTTTGACCGGCATATGTACCTTAGGCATGATGGCTTCCATTTCGACTAAATGCTTAGGCATAACATTGATCAGCTTAGATTTTCTAATAACCTTCTGCATTCCGCTCTTCTGGTAAAGCTTTAATGCGCCGCCCAATGAATTAAGACGGTTTTGATGAGGAAAAATTCCGTTTAAAAACAGCTTACTGACGGCTCCTTTTGCTCCTGTGAGCGGCATGGACTGGCGTATTTGCCCCCGTGCTTCTTCAATTAAACCGCCGACATCCACATTTGCAGGACAGGCTGTTGTGCAGGCCCGGCAGTCAAGACAGGTGTAAACGGGATCCATGAACTGTTCATTGACTGCAATTTTCCCTTCAGCTACTGACTTGATTAAATGAACGCGACCTCTTGGGGAATGTTGTTCCTGCCCTGTCAGCTCATAGGTGGGACATGATTCAAGGCACATCCCGCAATGTGTGCAATCTGCCCATTTATTTTCATCCGGATGATCCTTCCAGAGATAATTGCTTAAGCTCTTTTGAGTAGTACAAGGCGGATTTTCCTTTATTTCAGCTTGTTTAACCATCATAACCCTCCCACATATCGTTTCGGATTAAGTGTTCTTTTAGGATCAATCTTCTTTTTAATTCCTTCAAGTAAAAAGAAGTACGCAGGCTTTTTGCCCCACACCTCGATCTCTTTTCGCAGAGCAAGCGGCAGATGCTTTACTATGGCATAGCCTCCGAGGCTTTCGGCCGTTTTTCTCAAATGAGTAATCGCTTTGAGCAATTCCTTGCTTTCTCCTTTTAAGTAGACGCTTGAAATGCCGTGACCAAGTCCACCGTGCGCTTCAGCTGAAACGGAAAAGGAGCTGGATAATTGGCGGCTTTCTTTGATGATATCTACTATTGTGAGGTTGACAGCTCCTATTTTTACAGCTGCCTCTTCGAACGATTCTTCTTCATTTCCGTTTGGAGCAATCGCAGAAAATATTCGCCAAAAGTCTTGTGCATCCATACCTGACAGCAGCTTTAATTTGGCCCCGTCTGGCTTCATTTTCTTCACAAATTCTTCTTGGTAATGCACAGAGCTTTCAACATCCTCAAAGCTTACGGCTAATGTGTACTGTTCCTCACCGATCAGTTTTTTTGATAAGGATGGATTGAGCAATTCGCAGACCACCGGCTCAATGGAGGAATCGAGCAGCTCCTTTGAGAAGGCTCTTATCTTTTCCAGATCCTGTTCTTCAAAGCTCAGCAGAATAAGGCTTTCGTATTTTGCTATTGGTCTCAGCTTAACCGTTACTTCAGTGATGACGCCAAGTGTGCCCATCGCACCGATGAAAAGCTTATTCATATCGTAGCCCGCTACATTTTTTACGACCTTTCCTCCTGCACGAATGATGGTTCCATCCGGGTAAATCATCCGAAGACCAATTACCGCGTCACGCGAGGAGCCGTATCCGAGTCTTTTGGGACCGCTTTCATTTGCAGATACAATTCCTCCTATTGTCGCCTGTTCCCGCAGCGGGGGATCGAGGGAGATCTGCTGCTCGTAATCTAGTAAAAAATCCTGCAGCTCATTAAAGGTGGTTCCCGCTTTTACGGTCAGCGTCATATCACCCGCTGTGTGCTCAACAACGCCTTTGAATTCAGCCATGGAAAGAAGGATATCCCCCTCTTCCTCCACTCCACCGAAGCCGCGTTTTGTGCCGCCGCCTTCAATCACAATCTTTTTACCCTGCTCATTTGCATAGGCTAACACGGCTGAGATCTCTTCTTCTGTGACAGGTAAAACCGTTATTTTCCCGCTATTGCCTAGAGGATCAGACTTCCTATCCTTTTCCTTTATCCGCTCCTGTGGGATGATCGTTTTTAACTCCTCCAGCAGATTTTCTGCAAGCAGCATGTGCTTCCCTCCAATAAATGATCTAGTAGTTTATTGTTCGGATTCCTCTTGCAAAACATGGCTCTCTAATAACTCTTTTTCAACAAAGCTTAAATGCTCGCCCATTTTTTTATGAGCGTCCTTTGGCTTACGGCTTTGAATAGCCTCGAATATCTCGCGGTGCTGCTGGTGGATCTTTTTTAGCGTCTCTGGCTTTTGTCCGATGTACTGATGAAAATCAATCATCGCTTTTTGAATCGTTGCTGAAATGAATTGCATGAATTGAATCAAAATCTCATTTCCGGTCGACTGAGCCAGCGTTAAATGAAATTGGAAATCTGACTCCCAGTTGTTTTCCGTCTGATCATTCAGACATTCCTCCATTCTTTCCAGATTCACTTCAGAACGATGAATGGCCGCTTTTTCAGCAATACCGGTTTCAAGGATCTTTCTGACCTGGAATAATTCAATAATATCCTTTGAACTCGGAAGCATAAGCGTATGATTGAAAAGCCTGGAAGGATCAAACTCATAAACGTACGTGCCTTCTCCCTGCTTAACATAAACGATTCCTTTTCCGCTTAAGGTTGTAATCGCATCCCGTACAGCGGAGCGCCCTACACCAAACATCTCACAAAGCTCCCTGACCGACGGAAGCTTCTCACCTGCCTGAAACGTCCCCTTCTCGATCAGCTTTTCGACCTCTTCCGCTACCGCTTCAGACACCTTCCTCGTCGGAATCTTATCAACAACCATAACTCCCCCGCCCTCTCCTTTCAGACATCACATATCTGACAAGTTCTCTTTTTTCCATTAAAGCACCTAGCCTACTAAACTTCAACCGTTTTCTCAATTTAATGAATTATTAAACTATTAAAGCGTAGTGCCTGTCACTTGTCGATTCCTGTCATCTATTTTTCTACTTTCGCTGCGTCTTTCTTTGCGTGGTACCGGCGTGGTGCCTGGCACCTGTCGAATCGCTCTTAACGAATAAAAAAAATCGCTCCCAAATACTCTGGGGAGCGATTTTTTATTTATTTTCCTTTTTTGACTGCTTTTACGGCTTCTTTAGAGATGTAGAATTGGCCGTTTGTTTGGACGGTTACGCTGTTAAGTTGAATTTCTTTCCCGTTAATTACAACGATGTTTTTGTTGACCGGGAATTCAGCGGTTGTTTTTCCTTGGGATACGACTAGAACAGGATTATTTTCATCTGTTATGTCTGTTCGTACATCAAAGGCCTCGCCTTTGAATGCTTCCTCAGCATTAATAAATAAATCCTTATCCAGCTTTCCTAAATCAAAGCCCAACGCAGCAGCTATTGCATTAGCAATGTCCGTGTTTTCAATCATGCCAACTGGTTTGCCTGGACCGTAGGAATGCAGGAATACATCTTCACCGGTGTGCCCTCCGGTTGTAAACCCGATATTTGCCCGCTCAGCCAACAGCTCAACAAAGGTTTTCTCAAGGTCCTCTGACGCATCAATTGCTTCTCTTTCCTCCGCCGTTAAGTCTTTCAATCCATATAAGGCAGCTGCTTCCTCTAAATTAACATGACCTTCTTCAAGCAGGCTGAGTGCTCCTTCAACGGTCATACTCGCATCCTTCAAAGGATCGATGACTTCAGAAACCGGCAGTGAGGAATAGGAGGTAGAAGTGTTTTGATTGCCTATCGAAATGCCGCTGTTGCCATGGTCAGATACAGCTACAACCATTGTCTTTTTATCCTTTTTAGCAAACTCAAGTGCTTCTTCAACTGCTGCGTCAAATGCCAGCACATCACCAATCATTCCCATAACATCATTGCCGTGAGCTGCCCAGTCCGGCTTGCTTCCTTCAATAAATAGGAAGAAACCATCCTTGTCCTGTGAAAGCGTGGAGATTGCCTTACCAGTCATTTCAGCAAGAGTCGGCTCTTCAGGACGTAAAGCTTCACGATCAAGATCATAGGCCAGTTCGTCAGGTGCAAAAGCTCCCCAAAGTTTATCAGAACTGGAGTTAAGCAGTTCATCACGTGTTTCAACCAAGTCGTAGCCGCGTTCTTCAATTACATTTAGAAGATTTTCTCCATCAAGTCTGCTTCCGTCATCTTCAGGGGTCATCAGAGCTCTTTTTCCTCCGCCCAAAATAACGTCCATGTTCTGATAAACCTGCTGTTCTGCGATATTGTCGTATTGACTGCGATTTTCAGCATGTGAGGAAAATGCTGCAGGTGTGGCGTGCTGAATTTCTGATGTGGAGATAATTCCAGTTGCTTTCCCCTGTGCCTGTGCTCCTTCAAGCACATTTGCCACAGGCTTATACGGGTCATTTGCAAGAGAAGGATCCACGCCAGGAGAGCTTACTGTTGCCGGAAGAACGCCAATAAATTTATCATTTGACTTATACCCCGTTGCCATTGCTGTTCCTGCAGGGGCAGAGTCTGTAATAGCCGATTCGGCTGAATATGTACGAACGCCTCCGGTCACAATCTCATCCATAGCTAACGGTCCGCCCTTATACCATCTTGCAAGTGTGGTAGTCGTGGAGCTTACACCATCCATTACTAGCACAATGACGTTATCCGCCTTAGCCTTCTCTTTTTTAGCCCCTACGTTTTCAGGCGTTGTTTCTACTGCCACCGTGCCGACTGCTAAGCTTGCAGCTAACGTCATCCCAATAATTTTCTTCGGTATTTTCAATAAAATCCCTCCGTTTTTTTACTATTCAAATCATTCACACATCATTATATAGGCTATAACTAGTGATTCCTATCAGAGAATGGGGCTAATTTAGAAGCTCCACTTTTGTAGATAAGTACGCAAATAATACAATTAGAGGGAATTTTTGGAGAGAATCGAATCAGCCCAAAAGCGGGAGTTTCCAATTGATAGCTTTCCCGAACACATAAAAAATAACAAAAAACACCCTGATTAACACGATAACAATTTCACATGCCAGCGTGTAATCAGGGTGCTAGTTAAATTTCTATTTCATACTAGTGCTTCTCAGCCTATTACAGATTTAATTGTTTAGTCGGAAGTGGCGCGGAAGCTGATATTAGTTCTTTTTGAATCAGTTCCTGCCAGAAAGCTTCCGGAATATCAGCTTTCATAGCGTTTAAATCCTCCTGGATCCGATCCGGACGAGTAGAGCCTACTACGACTGCTTTCACGGCAGGATGGGCAGTAGAGAATTGAAGAGCTGCATCCTTAAGCGAAACATCATGCTTTTTAGCTACTTCGCTAAACTTTTCAACACGCTGCTTGATCTCCGGTGTGATCTCCTGGTAATCAAAATAATCGCCTCCCATTAAGGCGCCGGAGTTTAAAGCACCGCCAATGACAAGGCCTGCGTTTTTCTCCTCAGACAACTTCATCATTCGCTCAAGCGCCCGCTCATGCTGAAGAAGTGTATACTGAGTGGCAGATAGATTTAAATTCGGATGTGCTTCCTCAAGCTCCAATGCTAACTCAATTGGAACAGTCGTGTTCACACCGACTCCCCATCCCTGAATGACACCTTCATCCCGGAGCTTGTCGAGGACCTTAAATGCTCCATTTCTTGCTTCATCAAATTTTGTAATCCACTCATCTCCTAAAAAGTCAGGGGAAATATCATGTACATACACAAAGTCCAGACGATCCGTTTTAAGCCGCTTTAAACTTTCTTCAATTGACCATTTTGTGCCATCAGCGGTGTAATCCGTAATAATTTTATTCTTCCGGCCATTTGCAAACAAGCCCTCTTTTTCTTCTTCCTCATCAAGCACCAGGCGGCCTACCTTTGTACTCAGCTGATAGTCATCACGGTTATAGGAGGAGAGAACCTCGCCCAGTCTCATTTCAGCAAGACCTGCACCGTAAAAGGGAGCCGTATCAAAGTAGCGAACCCCCTGATCCCAGGCTGCCTGAATCGTTTCCCGGGCTTCGCTTTCCGGTACTTCCCTGAACATATTTCCGAGGGGAGCTGTACCCATTCCAATTTTATTATTGATCGATATGTTGTTCTTCATTTTTTCACCTCATTATAAATTTTTGTTGCTGGCTGATTTGTCTTCATATCGTTTTTAATACCCTTTAAACCACTTCAATAATCTGGTTTTTTCTAAATAAAACATTGATAAAATGAACGACCCTTTTTATAAGTGATAGACATTTTTTAGAATTTACCCTAAAATAGCGATAGATTATGTGAGGGAGGCGCTTGAATGACAACGATTAATGATATTGCAAAAATGGCGAATGTTTCCCGCACAACCGTCTCCCGAGTTTTGAATAACAAAGGCTATGTGAGTGAAGACGTACGCGACAGAATTTTGAAGCTGGTAAAAGAAACAGGTTACACCCCAAGCCTTTCTGCAAAATCACTCCGCACGAAAAAGTCCGGTGTTATCGGGGTGATTCTTCCAAAAATCAGCACAGAAACAGCTAGCCGTGTTGTAAGCGGAATTAATGAAGTCGTTTCAAAAGAAGACTATCAAATTCTTTTAACTGATACTGAGTTGAATAAAGAAAAGGAAATAGAATTTATCCGTCTGCTTAAGAGCAGACAAGTTGATGGGATTATCCTGCTTGCTACAAATATAAATGAGGATCTGACCCAGGCAATCCAAACTGCAGATCTTCCCTTCATCTCAATTGGCCAGGACCTTCCGGGTGTGACCTCTATCCTTTACGATGATTACCATGCTGCAGCTGATGTGACGAATATGATGATTAGTCACCAGCATAAAAAAATTGCCTATATCGGTGTTGGTGAACAGGACCCTTCAGTCGGAGGCCTCCGCAAAGAAGGGTATCTTGATACAATGGCAAAAAATGAACTTCCAATCCATAATGAGTGGATACAGGAAGGTGATTTCAGTATCGAATCAGGCTATGAATGCGCAAAAAAAATTATTAAAAACAGCGCCAGTAACCTGCCCACTGCCATCTTTTGCGTAACAGACAGAATGGCGATTGGTGCGATGGAATACTTGAGAGAGCAAGGCTTTTCCATCCCAAAAGACATTGCCATAGCAGGAATCGGAGCTTCAACACTTTCTAAATATGTCACCCCTGCCCTAACCACTGTGGACTATTTTAATAAACACGCCGGTGAAAAAGCAGCCCAGCTGCTGCTTGCACAAATGAAGAAAAAAAAGCCAAAAGAAAAATTTGTGCAAAGCTATAGACTCATTAAAAGAGATAGTGTATAGTACAAATCAACAAAGGACATGTAATCGATTCCACACATGCTCCTTATTCTTTTGAGGTAACATACAACCGCTTACATTTTTAAGAAATGGAGTAGTCGGATGCATGGGACTCTCAGTAAAGCCTCTTTAAAAATCAGCAGCCTCCCTTTTTGTTTCACTCTGCTCCAGGCATTAATTGATCAAGGAGGAGACAGGAGGCAGCATGTCCCTTTAAGATGCTTTATAGTTCACAAATTTTTTTATCGGTTTATGGAATCGATACCACATTTATCTTTTTAGTGATTACCAATGTTTTTGTGACCTGTATGGAATCGATACCACATACAAAAAGGAGGATACATCAATGGCAGGTTATGCTGAAATAGCGAAGCAGGTTATACACGCACTTGGCGGACAGGAGAACATTCAGTCCATTGCCCATTGTGCTACACGATTACGGGTCATGGTTCACGACCGTGAAAAAGTGGACGCAGAAGCAATAGAAGAAATCGAGAAAGTAAAAGGAGCTTTTTACAACTCCGGCCAGTACCAGATTATATTTGGCACAGGCACAGTAAACCGGGTATTTGAAGCTGTTACAGAACTCGGAGTTGAAGGAAGCACAAAATCTGATATAAAAAAAGAAAGCGCAAAACAGGGTTCTGCCTTTCAACGTGCAATCCGCGTCTTCGGTGACGTCTTTGTTCCAATCATCCCCGTTCTAGTTGCAACAGGACTTTTCATGGGGCTCAGGGGTTTAATTCTTCAGGAAACCGTACTCGGCTGGTTTGGGTTAACGCCTGACAGTGTGCCGACAAACTTAATTCTTTTTACAGAAATCTTAACGGATACAGCATTTGCCTTCCTGCCGGCGCTTGTTGCCTGGTCAGCGTTCAGGGTATTTGGAGGGACACCGATTATCGGTCTCGTCCTTGGTTTGATGCTTGTCTCTCCTGCCCTTCCTAACGCATGGGCAGTGGCTGAGGGTGCTGCTGATCCCCTTTACTACTTTGGCTTTATTGCAGTGAGCGGCTATCAGGGCTCTGTTCTTCCAGCCTTTTTTGCCGGTCTGGTTGGTGCTAAGCTTGAAAAAGCACTCAGAAAACGAATACCGGAAGCATTGGATTTAATTTTAACGCCGTTTCTTGTTTTGCTTATCATGATCATGTTGTCATTGTTTGTGCTTGGACCAATTCTTCACGCTGCAGAAAACGGTATTTTTGCATCGATGAACTTTCTTCTAGATCTGCCATTTGGCTTGAGCGGTCTAGTTATTGGTCTTACTCACCAGATCATTACGGTGACTGGTATACACCATATCTTTAATTTCCTGGAAATCCAGCTCCTGGAACGACTTGGCTTTAACCCATTTAACCCGATTATCACCGGTGCGATCGCCGCACAGGGCGGGGCTGCATTAGCTGTTGCGGTTAAAACGAGCTCAAAGAAATTAAAAGCACTTTCATACCCATCTGCCCTATCTGCATTCCTTGGAATTACAGAGCCGGCCATTTTCGGGGTGAACCTGCGCTATGTGAAGCCGTTTGTGATGGGATTAATCGGCGGTGGTGTTTCAGGCTTCCTTGCTTCTATTTTGAACCTGCAGGCAACAGGGATGGCGATCACGGTTATCCCGGGAACCCTGCTATACTTAAATGAGCAGATCTTCAGCTATATACTCGTTAATCTTGTGGCAATCGGAACAGCCTTTACCCTAACGTATCTATTTGGTTTTACCGATAAAATGCTTGAGAAAAAATAATGAAACTAAAAAGAGGCCTGGAGAACGTTCTGGGCCTTCTTTTCTTATATGGAGGTTTTTAAATGAATCGTGACGAAAAATTAAAACTAGAGGCGTATACTGCAGTTGATAATCAGTGGAAATCCGTGAAGGAAGACCCGTACTTTCCTGGCTACCACTTAGCCCCGCCTGCCGGATTGCTGAACGACCCAAATGGCTGGATTCAGTGGAAGGGAATTTATCATCTATTCTTTCAGTGGCTGCCATTTGAAACCGCTCATGGCGCCAAGTTCTGGGGACACTTTACCTCACAAAATCTAACGGACTGGACACTTGAACCCATTGCCCTAACACCGAGTGACTCGTTTGATAAAAATGGCTGCTATTCAGGAAGTGCTATTGATGCAGATGGAAAATTAACATTATTTTATACTGGAAATGTGAAAAATGAGCAGGGCCTCCGTCAAAGCTACCAGTGCACGGCCGAAAGTGAGGACGGGATTCATTTCACAAATAAAAGCGTGAAAATTGAGCTTCCTGAAGGCTTCACCCCTCATTTCAGAGATCCAAAGGTGTGGAAGCACGAGGATCACTGGTATATGGTGATTGGTGCGCAAACGGAAGAAATGCAAGGTTCTGTCGTTTTATTTGAATCCGCTGATTTAGAGAACTGGACAAATAAAGGCATTATCAGCCACGCCAATCAACGTCCGCTTGAACGCTTCGGCTATATGTGGGAATGTCCGGATGTATTTACGCTTGGGGATCAAGAGGTTCTGTTATTTTCTCCACAGGGACTTAAAGCAGAAGGCATTCATTTCAATAATCAGTACCAGTCAGGCTACGTCGTTGGCGAGCTTAATTATAAAAAAGCGAAATTTACGCATGGGGATTTTACTGAAATTGATCGAGGCTTTGAATTTTACGCACCTCAGACCACCGTCGATAAAGGCCGCCGCATCCTATTTGGCTGGATGGGTGTTCCTGACCAAAACGAATTTGATCAGCCGACAGTAAAAAATGGCTGGGTTCACCAGCTGACTCTGCCCCGTGAGCTGAAGCTTATAAACGGACACATTCACCAGATGCCTTTAGAGGAAATGAAGCAGCTGCGTACTGCCAAAACGGTAAATTCAAAAGTGAACGGAACATTTTCAGACTCCATTTCCCGCACCTCAGAGATTGAAATTGAAGGAAAAATGGAGAAGTTGACGCTGTTTGGGAATATGGAAGTTAGTTATAATGAAGAAACGCAGCTGCTTACTCTCGAAAGACCGAGCTATGTAGATGGCCGGATAGAATGCAGAAGCTGTCATTTAAAGGACGAACTTCGAAACTTGAAAGTATGGGTTGACCACTCTTCACTTGAAATATTCGTAAATGACGGTGAGGAAGTGTTTACTTCTAGATTATTTGCTAATCCAGAGAACCAATCGTTGGCAGTCTGTGGTGAGGATGTCCACTTGACGGTGTGGGCATTAAAAAATGATACAGTTGATTACCGGAATGATTATAAGTAATGGATACAGGCTGACTCAGACGATGGTTTGAGTCAGCGTTTAGCATTTGTGGCTGTACATCATTTTTATTCATTTTTTTAGAGTTAATACTAGTTTAACCGGCTGGTTTCCCCTGGACTGCTCCCATCTTGAAGGCATTTGGATCACTTGATTGATCGTAATTTCTCGTATTTAAACAAAATTAACTTTGGAGTAAGTCTAACTTCTTTTGTTTTTTTATAGCCGAACTTCTCGTAAAAATAGTGGTTTCGAAAGCTTAAATGAGGGGTGTATAAGGTCCATAATTTTACATCAGAAAATTGTTTTTCTAAAAACCGAATGGCCTCCGTACCGGCTCCTCTATTTTGATTGCCAGGGGAAATGAATACTTTATCGATATGCATACGTTCATTATTTCCTCTTACATCAATTGCTCCGATCACTGTTTCTCCGTCTAAAATGGTGAAGTGATGATATTTCCTGATATTTTCCGTTAGTTTTTCAGCCGTTTCACAGGCTGGATTCGTTTCGAAATCCTCATACTTTTCCAGGTCGTCCTGAAACGAGGCTCTTTGAATCGGAAGTAAACGATCGATATCTTCCATGGCTGATTTTCTGAAATTTAATGACATCTTTCCCCCTCCAATCCCTTACTTACTGTCATACGTATACGAACTGCACGCAGTTCAAGAGCTTTGCTGACTCAATCGACCTTTTTAAGTCACTTGTCAGAATAAATGCTGCTTTATCTATTTTTCTACCTGTTTCTACTGGATAGTTATCTTCTTCAAAGACACCGCTGTCATCATACTGCCTGACCCAGTCGGTAAACTCTTTATATGTAATTGATTTATGATCGGTACACGTTGTTATACCGTGTCTGATTAACGAAATTTCCATTTTGGTCTCCTATGTTATAGCTTTCGAAGCGCCAAACTGGAAACTTTATGGTCATTCCCTTTTTCTATAATGATATCCGCTCTGCCTTTTGTCGGCCGGATGTTTAATTCCAGATTCATTTTATTGATCCGGTTCCATATATCCTTAGCAACCTGCTCAGCCTCCTGATCAGATAAGTTTGCATAGCGTTTAAAATAGGACGCCTCTTCTGTAAAAGCGGTCTTTTTAAGAAGCTTAAATCGCTCCACATACCAATTGGCTATGTTTTGTTCTTCAGCATCAATATAAAGAGACAGATCAAAAAAGTCAGAGACATAAATACTCGATACTCTTTCTCCTGTCTGAATCGGGGTTTGCAGAACGTTCACACCTTCAAGAATAACGACATCCGGTTCAACCACCTCGGTATAGTCATCCTGAATCACGTTATAATGCAGATGCGAGTAGACCGGCGCACGAACATTGGTATTTCCTGATTTTATTTCTGTTAAAAATTCGATTAACGCTTTTACATTGTAGCTTTCAGGGAACCCTTTTCGATTCATTATTCCCTTCTCCTCTAGCACCTGATTTGGATACAGAAAGCCATCTGTTGTCACAAGATCAACCTTGTAGTTGGGAGTTAAGGAAGAAAGTAAAAAGGTTAGTGCTCTTGCCGTGGTGCTTTTCCCTACGGAGACACTTCCAGCTATCCCAAGGATGTATGGTACTTTTCTAGTTTCCTGCTGCAAAAAGTGATCGGTAAGTGCATGCAGTTGTTTTGCGGCTTCTATTTTAATGGATAAAAGACGAACAAGGGGCAGGTATACCTCTGTTATTTCTTTTACCGATAAGGTCTCATAAATTCCTTCAAGCTTTTCAAGCTCCTCCTCAGAAATTGTGATGGAGGTTGTTTCCTGAAGCCTTGCCCATTCTTCTCTTGAATAAGTGATATAAGGTGAAAACTGTTCCTTTGTCATTGTGTAAAATCCTTTCCGGTCCAATGCTTTCTCAAAGCCTCTTTCATTTTAAGTCATTATTTCAATTTCCCAGCATTTATGCAATTGTTTTCGAAAAAAAGCCCCTTGAAACGGGCTGATTTCAAAGGGGCTTAGAATATCCTATTTGATTTCATTAAACACTTTTTTTAGTACAGCGATAATAAAGTCAACATCTTCATCTGTACATGATAAAGGCGGACTTACTGTCAGTACATTATTAAATCCCGCTACGGTATCTCCGTTTTTACCGATGATCAGACCGATTTCTTTACAAGCACCGACGATTGCAGCCATTCTTTCATTTGAAGCGGGCTCCTTTGATTCCTTGTTTTCAACGAGCTCAATCCCAAGAAGGAACCCGAGGCCCCTGATATCACCAACATGAGGATGCTCACGCAAGTCAACCAGCTCTTTTAACAGACGCTCGCCTAATTGGGCAGAACGATCCACAAGGTTTTCCCGCTCGATGATTTCCAGATTCTTTAACGCCACAGCACATGCAGATGGGTTGCCGCCAAATGTGTTGACGTGACGGAAGTGGCTATTTTCCTCTTCACTGTCAAACCGGTCATAAATATCTTTTCGGATTGCTGTGACAGAAAGTGGCAGATAAGCACTTGTCAGCCCCTTTGCCATCGTGATGATATCCGGTTTGATACCAAAATGCTGATGTCCAAATACTCTTCCCGTTCTCCCAAAGCCGCAGATGACCTCGTCTATAATAAGCAGGACACCGTGCCGCCGGCAGATTTCCTGCACTTTTTTCACATAAACAGGATGTGGAATCAAGACACCGCCGCCTGTGATGAGCGGCTCCATAATGATGCCTGCAATCGTCTCTTTTTGTTCCCAAATGATTTTTTCTTCAAACTCCAAAGCACATTTTACATTATAGTCCTCAACTGACTGGCCAGCCGGACGTCTGTAATTATCGGGTGGAGCGATATGCAAAAAGCCGGGAACCAGGGGCTCGTACTTATATTTACGCAGCGCCTGGCCTGTGGCAGACAGTGCTCCCATTGAGCTGCCATGATAGGCACGGTAGCGGGAGATAAATTTAAAGCGTGACGGTTCATCGTTTTGCTGGTGGTATTGGCGGGCAAGCTTAAAGGCAACTTCGTTTGCATCTGATCCGCTGTTAGAGTAAAAAATTTTGTATTCGCCCTCAAGCAGCTCATTTAGCTTTTCAGCCAGGCGAATCGCCGGTTCATGACTTTGAGTCATGGGTACATAGGCAAGCTTTTTCATTTGCTCCGCCGCTGCATCTGCCAGCTCTTCCCGGCCATATCCGACATTCACACACCAAAGACCTGACATTCCGTCCAAATAACGATTGCCTTCATGATCTGTGATCCATGCACCCTCGCCTTTTTGGACTACCATCGGGCGTTTGGTTTCATTATAAGAGGAAATCTGATGCCATATGGTTTTCCGGTCTCTTTCAGCTAAGGTGTTCAGCTTTTCTTTCGCAGATGTCATGCCACCCGCCTCCTTATTTGATCAATATGAGTGACGCGCTGTTACCATCTTTTTGCGTGTGTAAAATTCAATGCCATCCCGCCCGTTTGCATGCAAATCCCCGTAGAAGGATTTCTTGTACCCTGAGAATGGGAAAAATGCCATCGGTGCAGGGACGCCAAGATTAATGCCGAGCATTCCCGCATCGATTTCTTCCCGGAATTGACGGATCGCTTTAGCACTATCCGTGAAGAGACAGGCACCATTTGCAAAATCAGATTGATTCGTCAGCTCGATGGCTTCATCAAGCGTTTCGACCCGTATCACGGACAGCACCGGTGCAAAAATCTCTTCCTTCCAGATTTTCATCTCTTTCGTAACCCCGTCAAATATCGTCGGTCCCACAAAGTACCCATCGTCAGAAACCGGATCCTTGCGGCCATCACGCAATAGACTAGCCCCTTCCTTGACGCCCGACTCAATATACCCGATCGTCTTGTCTTTATGGGCTTCTCTAATGACAGGACCAAGAAATACATCTTCATCGAGCCCGTTTCCAATCGTCATTTGATCCGCTTCCCCAACAAGTCTTTTTGACAGCTCGTCCGCTATATCTCCGACTGCGACTACAACAGCACATGCCATGCAGCGTTCACCGGCTGAGCCGAAGGAGGCATTGATGATATTTGTAACTGTGAGATCCAAATCCGCATCGGGCATTACAATCGTGTGATTTTTAGCTCCTGCAAGCGCCTGAACACGTTTGCCGTTTGATGTGCCTGTCTTATACACATATTCAGCAACCGGCTGCGAGCCGACAAATGACACTGCTGGAATATCAGGGTGGTTTAAGATTCCGTTAACGACGTCATGAGCGCCATGGACAATTGTAAAGACGCCGTCTGGCAGCCCGGCTTCCTGCAGCAGCTCTGCTAATCGGTTCGCTAAAAGAGGTGTGCGTTCAGAAGGCTTTAGAATAAATGTGTTGCCAGCTGCAATGGCGAGAGGAAACATCCAGCATGGCACCATCATCGGGAAATTAAAGGGCGTGATGCCTCCTACTACTCCGAGCGGGTACCGGTACATACCGGACTCAACGCTGTTTGCAATGTCCGGCAGCTGCTGCCCCATCATTAACGTAGGGGCACCTGCAGCAAATTCAACGCATTCAATTCCCCGCTGCACTTCTCCGTACGCTTCATTAAAATTCTTTCCGTTTTCAAGTGTAATGATTTTCGCCAGCTCCTCCCAATGATCAACGAGAAGCTGCTGGTATTTAAATAAGATCCTGGCTCGCTGAGGCACCGGAGTTTTCTTCCATCCTGTAAATGCCTGCTTCGCTGAAGCTGCCGCCTGCTCAAGATCCTCCGCTGTTGATATCGGTACCTCTGCCAAAGTCTCCCCTGTGGCAGGGTTTGGAACCTTCTCATAAGTTGAGGTGCTTGATTTAACCCATTGTCCACCAATGAAGTTTGATAGAGTTTGATTTTTATTTATTGCTATGCTCATCTTACACTCCTCCTATTCAATATGATTCTTGTCTTTTCCAATGATTTTCACTAAACTGTTAGATGTACTTTACAAAAAATTCTGTCATCTTTCAATTTACATTATGTCAAATTGTGCAGTAAGCACTTTAACGTTATGGAGGTGATTTCTTTATGGAAAAATTCACTTTAACGATTCGCCATATACTCGAAAGGGAATCTTTTATGAGTGCAAGGGTCGCAGCAGGCAGGGAAGGGCTGGACCGGGAAGTCAAATGGTCTCATGTTCTTGAAGTCCAGGAGCTTGATAGCTTAATCAATGGCGGAGAGCTAATTTTAACCACTGGCGTTGGTCTCCAGTTGGACCTGACGGCTCAGCTTACCTATGTAAAGAAACTGATCGAACGCAAGGTGGCCTGTTTATGCATTGAAATTGGTCCTTATTTTGAAGAAATATCCCAAGAAATCATTGATGTAGCCAACCAGCATGCGTTTCCGATCATCCTATTTGAAAAGAAAGTGCGTTTTGTCGATATCACACAGGATTTACATACATACATTATCAATCAGCATCACCATATGCTGTCGCAATTGGATGCTTTATCACGGAAATTTAATGCATTGTCGCTGACCCATAATGGCATTCTTAAAATTCTTCAGGAGCTGCATCGCTTTTTTAATCAAAGTGTCATGTTCATCACCGATCAGCCAAAGCTTTATTATTATCCTGCCGAGAGTAAGAAATGGGAAACTGACATCCGCAGAAAGCTGGAGCAATCAACAGGAGAATTTGCTGAAAAGAAAACACTCACTGTTGACGATCAAACGTTTGGCGCTCTCCCGGTGGAAGGGCTCGGACAGGTGCTCGGCCATTTATGCCTTCAGCGAAACCACTCAATCCCGGAGGATTTCACCTTTTTGCTCCTTGATCGTGCAGCGATTGCCATTGCTCAGATTCTTTTGCGTGAACGGACGATTGAAGAACGGAAATTAAACAATGAAGATGATTTCGTGCGGGATTTAGTAAACGGCAGACCCGTGGACCCTAAAGACCTGCAGACCTTCCTCCCTGTTCAAAGCAAAAATATGTATTACCGTATTTTCTGTATTCAGATGGATCCCCCTGAAAGTGATTTACCTCATGGTGACTGGGAAGAAACGAAGCTGCAGCGTCTGATGAGCATTCGTACTCTGTTAAAGAGATGCGGGTTTTTCCCTGCTCTGTCCTGCAGTAAAACAGAGATACACGCCGTCGCCTGTTTTTTGGCAGACGATCGGGTCAAGAATGAGAAAAACAGATCACTTCATGCAATTGAACAAATCCTTGAAATGAGAAGCAGCAATTATATGAACGGTCAGCATTGCAGCTGCGGCATCAGTTCTGTTTATCAGGATTTAGCCCTCGCTCCCAAGGCTTACGGGGAAGCCTTGAAAGCACAACAGATGGGAAAAAAAGGCGTAGTTGACTCTCCTTTTTACGAAGACCTTGGTCTTTATAAGCTTCTCCTTGAAATAAATGATTCTTCATTCTTAACATCTTATGTGGAAAGCCACCTCGCCCCGGTGCTTGAATACGATGAAAGGATGGACAGCCGCTTATTTGAAACGCTTGAGGTTTATTTAGAGACTAACGGCTCTAAAAAAGAAGCTGCCGAGCAATTATTTATCGTCCGTCAGACGCTTTATCACCGGCTTGAAAAGCTGGAAATGCTACTCGGTAAAGATTTTATGGCACCATCCAGCCGGCTTGCCCTTGAAAGTGCTGTAAAAGCTTACCGGCTGCTCGGTTAACTAACCAACGTGCCAGAAGCTGATCCGGCACTCCTCTCCTCTGGCTTTTACACTCTGTCATTTAAAAACCGGAGTGCCGCTTCTTTATAAATGGCGGTCGTCTCAGCAAGCTCCTCTATATCCACATACTCATTTAACTGATGGGGAATTTCCCGATCCCCTGCACCGATTGTGACGATCGGAATCCCTTCCATATGAAGAAAAGTTCCGTCTGTCGCACCCGGCACCCCGTTATAAACCGGCTCCTTGCCCGTGATCTCTTCAACTGCTCCATAGATAGCTTTTACAACAGGATCCTCTTTAGATGTAGCAGTCGGAGGACGATTATCCAAAACCGTTAATTCAATCCGGCAATCCGGATCCTCCGCCTTCATACCCGTTACGATATTTTCAATAGCCTGGAGGATGTCATCATGATTTTGCTCTGGTACTGTACGAATATCGAGCGTCAATAAACAATGCTCCGGAATTACATTGATTTGTGCATCTCCTTTTACGGGAGACTGAATAATGGTTGGGGTGATGGACGGCCACTTTAAATACGGGTCCTCCCCAAGGCGTTTTGTTTCTGCCTTTTCCAGCTTTTCAATTTCTGTGATAAAACGCGCGAGACGCCAGTTAGGGTTAATTCCGCTCCATGAGATAGCGCCATGAGCCATTTTGCCATAAAAGTCGACCTGCAGACGGATTGCTCCCCGCTGAGCGATGCAGACATTATTTTCCTCCGGCTCACAAATGATGGCGCCATCGACCCCTTCTGCCCATCCCTGTTTTATAAAGTGTTTAATTCCAATCATAAGCCCTTCTTCATCACAGGGAATGCACAAAATGATTTTCCCGCTGAATTCCTCTTTATCCTGCAAAATAGAGTGAACAGCTGTAATCATGCAAGCTAAATTCCCTTTCGTATCATTGGTGCCGCGGCCGTACATCCGGCCCTCCACAATTTCAGCTCCAAACGGATCGTACTTCCAGGCGCTTCGGTCGCCTTCTGTCACAACATCGGTGTGTCCTTCAAACAATAAAGTTTTCCCTGGTGTGCCTGAGTCGATTATGCCGATTACATTCGGCCTTCCCGGCACCACTTCTTCTATATGAGTTTCGATGCCGATTTCTCTTAAATGTCTGGCTGCATAATTAGCTGCCGCTTCTTCATTCCCTCCATTGACCCCCTCACCTCTATAGACGCTTGGGATCCTTACCAATGCCTGAGTCAGCTTAATAACCGCTTCTCTGTCTCTTGTATACGATTGATTAGTTAACCGATTGCTCATGTTTTAATTGCTCCCTTCTTGCTTCTGTAAAGCTGTATGCCTTCCGGTCAATGAGAAGACTGGCAGTGACAAAAGCGATAAACGATAGAAGAACCGGAATGGCAACGGTATGAAGGCCAAATAATTCACCGTTTGCCTGATTATAAAAATGAAGGCCAATATAACTGGAGATCCCTACAATCATTGAAGCGATGGCCCCATGTTTATTGCTGTATTTCCAATAAAGCCCCATGACAATCGGCCAGATGAATGCTGCTTCCAATCCACCGAATGCAAATAAATTCAGGAAGATTAAAAGGTCAGGCGGATTCAGTGCAAGCAGATACACAATAATCCCGAGAAAGCCTGTTACCCCGAAGCTTGCCCGCTTCACTGCTTTCATTGACGCATCAGGTTTGACGTAATTTAAATAAACATCTTTAACAACCGTCGAGCTTACGAGAATCAGCAATGAATCAACGGTGGACATAATGGCAGCCATTGGTGCAGCGAGTACAACTCCAGCTACCCACGCAGGAAGCACCTCCATTGAAATGAGGGGAATAACCTGGTCCCCCACTTCAATACCTGGAAGAATAGGACGTGCAAATACCCCAATTAAGTGCATATTCAGCATAATAACTCCAGTCACAATCGTCCCAATAATAAGTGCGCGGTGCATAGCGGTCGAGCTTTTATAGGACATGGACCGCACGGCTATTTGCGGCAGTCCGACCACTCCGACTCCGACCAAAATCCAAAAGGAGGATACATAGGCTTTCGATAGATTCCCTTCATTCCCAAACGGCGTAATCAAATTGGGATTTTCACTGACTAAATCGCCAATAATATTCGGAACTCCTCCGCCAGCTATGATGACAGCAATCAGTAAGACAAAGGTTCCGACCACCATTACCGCTCCCTGAACCGCATCGGTCACAGCTACTGCCCGAAAGCCGCCGATTGTGACATAAACCAGAACAGATATCGCGAAAATGAATAAAGCCGTATTATAGGATATTCCGGTCAGAGACTCGACAAGCCGGGCTCCTCCTATCCACTGGGCAGCCATTGCAGAAAAAAGAAAAATAATAATCGCCAGCGCTGACAGGATTACTACTGCAGTACTTTGATAACGCATTTTCAGAAAATCAATGAGCGTAATCGCTTTATAGCGTCTGGCTAAGATCGCAAATTTCTTTCCTAAAATCATTAGGACAAAATATCCCGTCACTACCTGGGACATGGCAAGCAGGATCCAGCCAAATCCCATCGTATAAGCGGTGCCTGGTCCGCCTAAGAAACTTGACGCACTCCCGTAGGTTGCGACCATCGTCATAGCGAGAACGAAACCGCCAAGCTCCCGTCCGCCAAGGAAATAATCCTGTATAAAACCATCTCCGGAAGCTGCTGTTTTCCGGCTTGACCATATCCCGATGAAAAAGATGATAACGAGAAACCCGAGCATTGGAATAATGACCGACCAATTCATTGTTCATCCCCCTCTTCTGTAAAGGGTACTTCCTTAAAGAAAAAGCGGACGACCAAAATAACTAAGACAGCGATTGTAATAAATCCAACAATACAGCTGTAAAAAAACCAGCTGGGGAGACCAAACACATATGTATATTCTTCAACAGGGCGTGAGCCTAAGCCATAGGCAAAACCGAACCACCAAACAAAGTTAAAAAGGGCTAATGCTACACCGATCAATGCTTCCCGGTTCGCAATTTTAAAACGCCAGTCTTCCTTTTCCTGCATCCCCTTCATCCTTCCCCCTCCATTCCGACTAACTTTTCAGAATTATAAAATAATTCTAACTTATTGAAGCGGCTATTCATTTAGACAAAATGTAAACAAAACGTATGTCCTTTTTGCCAAAAGGTAAAATTTACTCTCCTCCTGATTGTACATCTTTACCAGTCTAATAGACGAGATTTTTGAATGAAAGAGAAAAAGCCTGCGACAAATAGTCTCAGGCTCCTGCAGCCGGTTTACTGCGCTTCAAACGAACGCTTCCGGCAGCGACTCATTGCTCATCAAAATAAATGGCTTTTCCTGTCTTTGCTGATTCATAGAGCGCTTCTAAAATCTGTGTCACGACAAACGCTTCCTCCGGCTTAACGAGCGGCGGTGTGTCATTAATAATGCTTTCGATCCAAAGTCTTGCTTCAAGATCTGCTTCACTTACGAGCTCCCCGTCAAAAAACGCAATATCGTCATTTGCAAAGTCCACCTTGGTTGTATAAAGCTTGCCGTGGTTTTCCCCGTTAATCCGGAGTCCATCCTTCATATCCGCACCGCCTTCTGTTCCGCTTAAGGAGCATTTTGCTTCATCTACCTCAAGAGAATTGAGCGCCCAGCTTGATTCAAGGGTAATCGTTGCCCCGTTTTCCATCGTAATAAAACCGAATGCTGAATCTTCCACCGTAAATTTCTCCGGATCCCATGAACCAAATAAATTAGCGGCATTTTTTTTCTGTCCTAATTTATGATACGTCGTACCAAGCACAGCCTTTGGTTTGTAGTTATTCATCATCCAAAGCGTTAAATCAAGGGCATGGGTCCCGATATCGATCAATGGTCCGCCGCCCTGCTTTTCTTCATCTAAAAATACGCCCCATGTCGGAACTGCTCTTCTTCTGATTGCATGTGCTTTGGCAAAATAGATTTCGCCAAGATCGCCTTGCTCACAAACCGACTTTAAATACCGGCTGTCCTCTCTGTACCGGTTGTTATAGCCAATCGTCAGCTTTTTGCCTGAACGCTTGGCTGCTTCCACCATTGCTTTAGCTTCCTCTGAGGTTTTAGCCATCGGCTTTTCGCACATAACATGCTTGTCTGCCTCAAGAGCCGCAATTGAAATTTCAGCATGGGAGCTGTTTGGTGTACAAACATGAACGACATTGATCGTTTCATCTGCCAAAAGCTCCTGGTAGTTTTCATACACCTGTGATCCTTCTGCCCCGTATTGAGCTGCTGCTTTTTCAGCCCGGTCTTTTTCAATATCACAAAATGCCACAAGCTCCACCTGCTCTAATTTTGAAAGAGAAGGCAGATGTTTCGTATTCGCAATTCCTCCGCAGCCAATCACTGCTACTCGTATCTTTTCTGTCATTTTATTCATCCTTCCTGTTGGTAGTAGATTGCACTCTTAATGCATAAACTCTGCTTTATTATGTATACCCTTTCATCATACCTTTTTAGGGCATTCTCTTCTAGTATTATTCTAAAATTCGGAATCTTCTTTTTTGAATGCAGTAATAGTTTTTTTCTAAAATAAAAAGGAAAAGGTTCTATCCCAAGACCTTCTCCTTGCTTTTACTTCTATACTTTCTACAACTCTACCAGCCTAGCTGCTGAAAAACTTGTCGCATTATCCCCCGGCACATTCTTTTTTATTGTGCCCGGAAACGAACTCTCCGCATAAATTTCTACCTCGTCGTCTGCTTCAAGCTTTAAGATGGCGGATACCTGTACCACATTTTCATCCGGAACCCCTTCGCCCCAGAAATCATTATCAGCCACTTCATAAGGATTTTGGTTTATACGGATATCCAAACGAGCCCGGTAGTTCTGATCATAGCTTGCAGGATTAAAGGAGATCGTTGCAATAATTAAATAGATTCCATCCTTTTTCGGAACAAATACAGAGCGCGCAGCCCGGTATTCATAGTTCAGATCAAACTCCTTAAGATCATAGAGAACCTTTACTGCTTCATTAGCCGGCATCTGCTGGTCTTCACTTGATACAGCCCGAAAAGCAGAGGGTCTCTCTTTCTTCTTTTTAAACCACTCAAACATTCTTTCACCTCTTTTGCATTCTTACTAGAGCAGCAATCATAAACTGCCCAACTATATCCTATGCCGTTAGTGGATGCGGAAAATAAGGAATAGTCTACGTCTTCACTTAAATAAGCAACCTATCTATGAGATTGCAAGTAAATTTCTCATGCTCTCCCTGCTTACTTCAGCTCAATCAGCCTGTCTGCAGAAAAATAGGTGATGCTTAACCCTGGTTGGTTGATCTTAATAAATCCTGCAAGTGTACTTTGCGCAAAGATTTCTACACGATCCCCTGCTTCAAGCTCCAGGATGGATGATGTCTGTACAGCATTCTTGAAGTCGACTCCTGTTCCCCAAAAATCATTATCTCCATCGACAGCTGGATCTCCGTTTTTTTGGATTTGAATTCTGGTCCGGTAATTTTCGTCAGTGACGTCAGGCTGAAAAGAAAACGTACTTGAGATCACATAGATCCCGTCCTCTTTTGGAACAAATACCGATTGAACCGGCTGATACTCTTCATCAAGATCAAAATTGATTGCTTCAAAGAGAACCTTCGTCTGCTCATTTGCCTCGACCCTCTGATCTGCACCTGATACCGCTCTGAAAGCAGAGGGTTTGGACTTTTTCTTTTTAAAAAATTTAAACATTACTTCACCTCCAACTCTATTCAGTAAAATGTTAAAAATCGTCCCTCTAGTTATTTTATGCAGGTTAAGAAATAGAGGGAGGAGATTTGTCTACAAACTAAGAGATTAATCTTGATATAAAAGAACACAAAAAAAGGCCTCTTCCGGTTTTGGAAGAAGCTTTTGAATATCATATAAAAATCAATACTTTCACTTTCCTTAGCAAGCAAAAAACTGAGTAATAATAAATAAATAACTGAAACTATTCTTTCTTGTTTCCGTAAATCTGGTAACAAATTGAAAAAATAGCTGTACGGATTCAAAATTGAGTACAAAAAAAATATGCTTAGCCCACTTATAAGTGAGGGGGGGGCGGGCTTTTGGTAGGTGTTGCAATCGGACCAAAAAAGGTAAATAACAGAATTAAAATAACAATGGTAGAATAGGAGCCTAAAAACATGAAAAAGAAAATGCTCATCCCTTTTATTGTAATATTGATTGCAGTAAGCGGCTGTATTGACAGAGAAAAACCAAATTCGATTTCAACAGCTGAATTAACGGAGAGAGAAAAAGCGTTTCTCTCTCCGTTAATTCAGACCATTCTTATGTATTTGATTTTACTACTGACAGCAGCTATAAAGAGGCAGCCGTTTGGATTGAAAAATATGAATTCGGAGAGTTTACAGAAGAGATAGGCGCTCTATCCGGTCAGATTGAAGGTGACGGTTCCATCTTCATTGTCTTACCGGGAATAGGGCAAGACAAAACTGAACAGGGGCTTGCAATTGGGATTGCAAGCAATGAAAGTACAGTGACCATGCGCAGCCCGGATATTATTTTAGGTAATGGGCTAGTAACAGAATCGTCTTCTACCTCCTTTCCCGATGAATCCATTTCGCTTGATGGAGAAAGAGTTTTAGCCAGCATCTATTTTACGGAAAATAAAATGATAAGCCAGGCACTGCATACCGATTTTTCAACTGATGTAGATGAATATTTAAATGAACTGGAAAAATATGAGGTTGCCTATTTAATTAAGAGCGATTTTAGCAAGTAAAAAAGCTCTTCCACGCTTAACAGGGCTGGACACAATATGCAGCCCTGTTTGAAATGGAGTGTCCCAATTGGAGTTACACCTTAGACTCACCCGTTTCTTCTATATAATATGCCAATGCCTTTTGTAAACCTGCTCCCTTCTGAACAGTCGCCCCTTGCTGAACAAGCACGGCTTCAAATGCACCGAGAAACGCCAAAATATTTTCTCTCCGGCAGCTGTAGCCCATTGTGCCGACTCTCCATATTTTCCCGTGCAGCGGACCAAACGAGCTGGCAATCTCAATCCCGAACATGTCGAGAAGCACCCTTCTAACCTCTTCCCCGTCTACTCCTTCTGGAATTTTAATGCAGGTGACAACCGGAAGCTTGGCATTGGGGTCGCCAAATAGCTCGAGACCCATTGCTTTTATTCCGGCTGTTAATGCTTTTTCATGATAGCGATGACGCTCGAAACGTTCCTCCAAACCTTCATTAAGCACAAGACGCAGGCCCTCACGAAGCGCATAAACCATCGAGGTTGCTTCCGTATGGTGATTTAACCGGCGCGGACTCCAGTAGTCCTGCAGCATGCCAAGATCAAAATAATTACTTTTGATGAAAGAAGCGTTCTGCGTCCGATCATCCTCTGAAGCAATCCCGCGTTCCACCTTTTTTCTGCGGGCGATGCGCTTTTCTATTCGTTCATTATAGGTAAGAGGCGACATACCGGATGGAATCGATAAGCATTTTTGCGTACCGGCAATCAGTCCGTCAATAAACCACTCATCTACCCGAACATCCACTCCGCCAACTGAAGCCACGGCATCAACAATTAAAAGAACATCTTCTTTTCTGCAGCTTTCCCCAATCTCTTTTAGCGGCTGCATGCACCCAGTGGATGTCTCAGCATGAACCATTGCCACCACGTCAGGCTTCCACTCCTGAATTTCCCGAATAACCTCTTCCGGGTTAAAAACAGTGCCCCATTCCTGATAAATTGCTTTTACCTCTGCTCCGTAACGCTCACAAATTTCCATTAATAGATGTCCAAAACGTCCATACACCGGAACCAGAACCTTGTCACCAGGTTCTATTACACTGCAAAGCAGCGCTTCAATCCCTGATCTTGAGGTTCCGTCCACGGGAAATGCCCATTTATTTTTTGTTTTAAATACCTTTCTCAGCATTTCCATTACTTCATTCATAATTGTCGTAAATGCAGGATCAAATTGACCAAGAATCGGTGCTGACATCATTCGCAGCACACGCGGATCAACCTCAACCGGACCCGGCGTTAAAATTGTTCTACGCGGCATATCTAACTCCTTGTAGCTCATTTTCTTCGTCCTTCCCTTCTGTACAAAAGCCAATCAAAATGAATGATCGTCTTCAAAAGGCTATTTCTTTTTCTATTCTTTTCAGTAATCTTCCTCAAAGCCAATCATAACCCCCACTACCTCTTTTGAACGATTGTATTTTACGTTTACCTCATACAATCCATCCCCGTAACCTGATACCGAGATTGCTCCTCCGGGAACGATTCCGCCCTGAACATCTGAAGAGGTTATCTCAATGTATTCGTCGTCCTTAATTTGTACGGATAAAGACGGATCAAAAACACCAGCCGATGCAGAGTCAACAGCAATCATTTTTTCACAGGCATGCCACCTGCCGCTTGATTTTTTATCCCCGTAATAAACGGTTAAGCTCTTAATGGTTTCATCAGGTAAATAGGAAAGGGAGGCTGTCCACTCTCCGTTTTTCACATTTGATATGCTGATTTTCCCTTCCGATTCGTCATCTTCAAGATAGTACGGGTCCGCCACAACCAGATTACCGCTTTCAATTTTAAATACACCAATATTATTTGGTTTAGTGGTATCTACTTTAGGCACAAACCAGTCGATAAAAGACTTTAGATCTGATGATTTGCAGTCACATTTCTCAGTCTTTTCATAGTAAACGTAGATCTGCTCCTGCATTAATCTTCGCCTTATACGATAACAGAGCTTGTCCCCATTTGTTTTCTCTCCGATACAAATCATGTCATCCGGAAGATTTTCGGGTCTTTTTTCTTTATTCATTTTGACAATATCCTTTGATAATCTTCCCTGCTCAATTGGTTGGATAGGATACAAAATCCATTCATCAAATGCTGCTCCATTCGTTTCTAAAAACAGCTCCTTGTACTCCTCGGGAAAGACAGCTCCCAATTCTTTTTCCGTCTTTTTTAATTGAAGCTCGGAGACGCCTGTTGCCTTTGAGCTTGGATTGATCCTATGAATCGCTTTTTTCATTTCTTCCTCCGGAAATGCTTTTGAATTAGTATGACATAGTATCCGTTTCTATTACTAGAAGATTTTAGATTCTAGTAACCTTTTTTCTCTTAATTGGAATGAAAATGGTATAATTATGTGGAATTTTCAACCTATTGCGAAAGGGGAGTTCAGAATGAATGAGAGATTAATACGGGTTGGCACGACATATCTACCTGTCTCAAATGTCGAGGCTTCTGTCCAGTGGTACGTAAACAAGCTCGGTGCAAAATTAACCTATCAGGATATGGATAAGGCTATACTTAACCTGGCGAATCAAAGCTTTTTTCTCGTAAAAACTGAGAAAAAACAAAACCTTAATTTTTATGACGCCAACGGTGATGAACGCTTTTCATTAACATTTGAGGTAAATGGACTACACGCGCTAGAGGAACTACATAGGGATTTTAAAGAGAGACAACTAAACGTAGGAGAAATTGAAAACAGAGGTCATGCCGGTAAAAATTTTGTATTTCGCGACCCGGATGGAAATCTTTTTGATGTATGGAGTGAGCTGAGCGAGGATTTTAGGGAGAAATACAGCGTTGGTAAGCCCTCAGATATATAAGACCATAAAAAGGGGGTTGGACAAATGTGTCTCATCCTCTTAAACCCGGTTCACTGCGCTTTAGGGGGACGCTTTCCGCGGGGCGGGGCTTGAGCTAACTTGCTAGCGCAAGTGGATCTCAAGCTCCCGCTTCCTCCCGCAGCAGTCGCCCCCTTCCGCTCCGTTCACCTCACGTTTATAAACCAGCCTCTTTTTATCGACTGGATTAATAAACCATCCAGCTGCCAAGGGCCATAAAAGAAAAACCAATGAAAGCGATCAAGCCTTTTGCTAAGCCGTACGGAAGATTATTTGCCAGCTTAGACAGAACCTCCAATTCAATATACCAGCTGCTTCCTACTCTGCTGTCATCTTTCACATCTTGTTTTCGCATTTTGAAAATAGAAGAATACACTACAAATGCTCCCCACAGGATTAGGAGTCCTCCCGCTATCACCATAATGACATCGCCTCTTTTCTTTTAGAATGAGAAAATAAACAACTAAAAGTTCATAGAAACATAGGAATTACAAACAATCCAATCAAAATACCGAATACGACTAGCAGACCATTTTTTACATTGTTATTCATTCTGTTTCCTCCTATTCTTTTTACTGGTAATTATATCGTAGACTGCTAAAATCTGTTGGAGGAAGCATTCTTTGTTCATTTCTTTCATTCCAGGTTTTTGTAATAAACCATCGTCGACTCCAGCGATCCATCTATAGAGGATTTAGCAAATAAAGGTATTTCACCGGTCAGCTGATAACCAAGGGAGGTATAAAGAAGGTTCGACGGATCGCCCTTGCGTGTATCAAGCACAAGGAGTGTGCGGCCTTGTTTTTTTGCCATTTCCTCCGCCTTTAGCATCAATGCTCTCCCGATTCCTTTACGCTGAAAATCAGGGTGTGTTAAAAGCTTAGCGACCTCCGCACGGTGCAGTCCATTTGGTTTGGAAGCCAAGTGCAATTGAACGGTTCCAACCACCTTAGACCTGTCTACAGCGATCAGCAAAATTACATCTTTGCCTGGAACTGCCTGCCAGTACTGTTCTGCATCTAGTTTGCTGAAGGGGGTTAAAAAACCAATGGAAGCACCATCTTCAACAATACGTACAAGGATGTCTGAGAGGTCGTCTAACGTCTCCACGACCGCTGTAATTTCTTTTATAGCCAGCTTTTCACTCATATATGTTCCCCTCTTTTTCAGGTGAATTTTTTCAAGAAAAAAGGAGCGAGAATGCTTTAAAAAACAAACTGCTCCCTAATCCTATCTATTTTTCCATTGCATAATTTTCTTCTCTCAGCGCTTCACTTTTTCGTTCAAAATAATCCTTCTGCAGCATACTCATAATGATTTCATCTGAAAAAGCACCTTCATAATAAAGGGACTCTCTTAGCACGCCCTCAACTTGAAATCCTGCTTTTTCATAGGATTTGATCCCCCGGATATTATGAGAAAAAACCTCAAGCTGCAGTCTGTTCAGCTTCAGCACCTCAAAAGCAAATTTCAGCGCCTGATTGAGCGCATCTGTCCCGTACCCTTTGTTTAACAGACTCGTCTGATGAAGCGCGATCCTGAAACCCGCTTTTTTATTGTCCTCATCAATATCCATAATAGCTAGATCACCGATTAATTCATCTGTTTCAAGCAGGCGGATGGAAAAATTATAGCGGGTTTGATCCTCGCTGATCCGTTTAAAATAATTCTTCATCTGCTCCATAGTAAAAGAGTTTCTGGTCCCGGTCATATACCTAATTTCATCATTTGAAAGCGCCTGATGCAGCCCTTTCATATCTTCTTCCTTCAGCTCCCTTAAATAAACCGCTTTCCCCTTTAGTTCCTTCATCCTTTCAACCGCCAATCATTTTTTTCGTTTTCTCTATAAAAACAGGGTAACATGGGATAATTTAGGTTAGCAATTGGTTTTTGGAAGAAAGATGAATTTGGATGAAAAGCCCCTAACACATTCCTATGTCCTTATCCGAACTTAATCCATCGGGTTTATGATCGCTAACACCAGATGGTCTTCCCATTTCCCATTAATCTTAACGTTCTTAATAGCCAGACCTTCTTTGTGAAAGCCTGACTTTTCGAGGACCCGTATGGACCCCACATTATGCGGCATGACTCCTGCTTCGATTCTATGTAAATGAAGATGGTCAAAGGCATGGTCCACTAACAGCCTTACCGCCTGTGTCGTAAAACCTCTTCCGTTAAACTCTTTATCAAGAAAATAGCCAATGAACGCACTTTGCAGATAGCTGCGCATGACCTGAAATAAGCTAATGCTGCCAATCAGGCGGCTCTCATAATAAATGCCGAACTGATACTCCTCGTCGTTTTCCATGTGGTGCTTCCACTTTTTAATTTTTTCCTGCTGATATTCGAGTGTGTAGTACTCAGCCGGGCGCCCCGCTGAAAACTGCTCGAAGAAGTCTTTGTTTTTGGTTTGGAAGTGAAGAAGTTCTTCAGCATCTTTAATTCAAATGGTTTTAAGGTTATCGTATTGTTGGTAAGGATGGTCACCACTCCTGGTAATTAATTTTTCATTTAGTCGACTAATTTTCCATCGACCCTTTCATCGCTTTTCACTTGCTGGATCTTTTTAGCATTTAGCTGGGTAGTTTTGTTTCCATACTAAATTCCAAAATTATTAAATTGTATTCCGGTTTCCTTTAAAGCCGTATTTGAGCATGTCGATCTATCTCCTCAAAAAACCTTTTCTAGCAGCACGTCTTTAACTCCAAACTCTATCCAACTTGTCCTTATAAAAGCTGATCGCCTTGCTGTAGTTTAAAACCTGGGGGTCTGTGGTTGTTTCAAGCAGAGAGGTTAGGAGTATCTCCATGGCTTGTTGATGATCGTTTACGTTATATAAAGTCATGGCGTAAAATACGCGAAGTGCCTGGTTTTCAGGGAAAGCTCCTAGCCCTTTTAGAAAAACCTCCCTCGATTTTTCGTATTCACCTAAAACTCGATACGTACTTCCTAAGCCTATATAAGCTCCTTCAAGATCGTTACCGGATAACCCTGAATCTATCGCTTTTTCATAATAAGGCACAGCTTCTGTTTCCTTTCCTAATACGTCAAAGCTCCAGGCGCACTGGTAGAACACGATCGGATCATCAGGGTATTCTTTACATAGGTCTAAAAGGTATTGATTGGATTTTTCTAAGTCTCCGTTACGCCGCAGCTCAATTGCTTCATTCAATTTACTTACCAATTACATCACACCAGCTTTCTTACGTAATAGTTTTTCATCATGCATTTCCGTTCTTCCAACGGGAAAAAGTATAGGCCAGTTGAACGATGGGGTATAAAATAATAACTGCAATAATGAAGATATATCTTTCAATATCAATACTAGAATACAGGTGATAGAGAAAAATGATGATAAGAGTAAAAAGCAGAATCCACAAGCTTCGAATAAATTTCCTGCGGTAGCTTAGCTTGTAATACGTTACCTCAGAGCCTTTGTCCACCTTTTCGGTATGTTTATACTTTCTTGATTGGTAGACAGAAATCGCAATATAAGGGCTTAAGATAAGCAAAAGAATTAGAAGCATTAGAAGGTTTTCAATTAAAGTATTCATGGGATCTCCTTTCCAGCGCTGAAAAGCCGATGCCAACTATACGGTTTGTTCTCTCTTTTCGAAAAAGGTTAACGACAGCTCTTCACTCAGTGTTAGTTCCTTACACTTTTGAAAGCCGTTTTTTTCGTAAAATCGAATGGCAGGAAGATTCTTAGAAGCAGTGCTAACTTTAAGGGGTTTGGTTTTATATTCGTTCTCAATGAAGGTTAACAGCTTCTGGGCAATCCCCTTTTTAAAATGGTTTGGATGGACGATCAATCGGTGAATATCAATTATTTCATTCTCAAGCTTTAACGATATGACGCCGCAAAGCTCTTCATTTAAAAAATAACCATAAAAGGTTTCTCTGCATTGCTGGAGGGTTGTTGCGGTATCCTTCAGAGGCGGAATGTCATAAAAGCCAATGATCGCAGCTTCCACTCTGTAAGCAGGCAGCTGGACGGCTAGGACCATTTCAGCGATTTCTTTCATTTTTATGTCTAATTTCAAAACCAAGGCAATCACTCGTTTCTTATCATCCATTAGCTTTTGCCATTTAGTACCGCAGCAGCTAATCGTATATTTTCTCTTAAATAATCCGGAAGAGAGGTGTCCTCTACTATTTGTTCTGTGGTTAGCCAAACGACCTCACTAACCTCATCTTTATCAACTGCATACGCTTCTCCTGATAGATGGTCGCAAACAAATACAATATCCACTACATGTGCACCCGCATCAGTGACAAACGTTGAGCTGTTTACATAGCGCAAATTCTGTATCTCAATCCCTACTTCCTCTTTCATCTCCCTTGCAAGTGTCCGTTCTAAAATATCACTCGAAAACCCTTCCTGATCAACCTTGCCCCCAACCATTGCCAGCTCGCCTCCAGCATGCTCCTCCTTCTCACTCCTAATAACCATCAGCCACTTACCATCCTTATGTACCGCACCTTCAACATTTACAATAAACATGTGAATCCCTCCTCATTGTTTGTTGGAACGAGCTTCGACAAGCCTTTCGACAAGTGCCTGGCACTCCTCGAATGTTACTCATCAAAAAGATTAAAAAAACTATAATTCAGATGGCAGCTAGTAAGGATAATCGTCAATACAGACTGGCGTTGTCTTCCCTTCCTCCCAGTCACTTCTGATGATTGCATAACAACAGGAATCAGAAACGGTGCCGTCCTTGTTTTCCCACGCATTTCTGAGGTGGCCTTCTTTTACATATCCGCTGTTATAAAGGGTTTTTCTCATTGCCAGGTTATCTCGTCTCGTGTAGGCTTCGATTCTAATCTTTTGATCGGGATGGGTAAAAAGATAGTCTGTCAGCCATTTAACAGCTGCTGCTCCATGTCCTTTGCCTCTATAATCTTTAGCGATCCGAATATCAAATGAAGGAATCGTATCACTGAAATCATGAATGATAAGCAGCCCGGTTTTGGCTCCATTCTCCTCGATCCAATACGTTTCCCTGTCGTTTGAATACCAGCCTTTTTGAAGGGCTTTATTTATTTGATCGGGTAATACTGATTTCTCTGAGTGGAACTCCCAGATGTTTGTCGTTAATAATTCGATTAATTCCTGACCTTCATCATTTAATTTTGTGAAGCTTAGCTTGTTCATAAAGCCTTCCCCTTTAGTCGTTTTTCCGCTGCTTCCCCGTTTTTTACTATAAGAATTTTCTCAGCATACTGTCCAAATGCTGTGAAGAAATTTGGCTTCCCCACCTCTTCAAAATAACGATTCCATTTAAACATCTTCAAGAAAATCTCAACAGTCGGTTTATAATTCGCTTTTTCTATTTTTAGCCGCTGAAGCAGGAATCTTTTTATGATGCGAAAGGTCCTTACCGAATACCGGGTGTCGAGGTAAATAATTAACTCAGCTTTCCGGAGGCTCTCCCCCACCCATTCCTCATTATGAACCCCTTCAATGATCCAGCTTTCTTTATTAGTCAGGTCAGTCAAGTACTCTTCTCTTTCTTTTTCTGCTCGTCTTCTATCCCCGTTTACGCTGTCCCTTTCCCAGACGACATTATCCAGTTCATAGAAAGGGATGGATAAGCGGGAGGAGAGTTTTTTCGCCAGAGTGGTTTTCCCGCTTCCAACTGAGCCGATGATATGTATTTTTTGAGGGATTTTGTTTATCAAACGATCACCGCTTTAATTTAGTTTTGGTAACAATGCATCCTTGTGGAGGGAAGATAAATTTAATAAATTGAACTCGTTATTTCGAATTAACTCTATCACAGTTCTGGCTTCCTTCCAGGCTAATTCATAAAGATTCTGATTAATAATTCCTTCGGATAACGCCTGTTCCAGCTCATCTTTATCCTTTAGGATGAGCTCTCCAGTCGGCAGTTTAATGACATCCAAAAACAAATCATCAATCCATGGAACATCTCCCTCTGCTCCATTTTCAAGAGAGATGTCGACATACCATTGAACAACCTCCCCCTTTGAATCAAACATCGTCGTCAGTGCATGGTTTTCCCCCTTAGGAAATTGCTGAAGCCAAAGGTAGCCATCATCCACAATGCAGATTCTTCTTCCTTCATAATAAACAAACAACGGTTCAGCCACTTTAACCGTTTGTAACAGCGTAACGTATCCTGTAAATTCCTTTGATTCCATAAAAGTCTGAGCATACCTGCGCTCTAAAATCCTCGGCCAATCGGAACGATCTCCGTATTTTCTTTTGAGCATGATTATCCTCCTATTCGACAAGTGCCTGTCACTCCCCGAAGTGAAGTGCATTCGACAAATCGACAAGTGACAGGCACCACTCGAACTGATGTTTATACCAATTATTCCAAAGAAAGGCAGATTACTCAATTAAAAAAATCCCCTTTTCTGAGTGAAAGGGAATTTTGGTTGGCTTGGTGTTATCCTTCTCGTGTGAATCCTAGGAGGACACCACCTGCAATTATTAAGACACAGCCAAAGATGACCATGATCATTTGTTTTTTGGTTTTCTTTTCACCCAGCAGGAAGATGCCGCCGAGTGTGGAGATGATGATCCCGGTTTGAGAGAGTGAGAAGCTGGTTGCGGTTCCGACTCTTGGGATAGAAAGAAGGAGTGCAATATTACCGGCAGCCCACATTAATCCTGGGATTAAATTTCTGAACGTGTATTTTGTAAACGGCTTATGCTTGATGCTAAGCAGCAGGGCACCTGTTACCATCCCCACTGATTGCGGCAGGATCGCGTCCCACCCATCAACTGAAAACCAGCGGATAATCACAACGTATCCGACAAAACCCGCTGTGGAAAGAAGAAGCAAAGGGATGCCTTTTTTCATAGGGCTTTCCCCTTCATCATCCCCGTTCTTTTCCCGAAAAGAAGTAAAAACAACCCCTGCGATAACAAGAACAATGGCAGTTATACCAATCGTCAGTGTCATCGTTGTGGACCATTCACCAAACACGAGTACACCAAATAAAGACGTTCCGGCAAGCTGCATACCCGTTGAAATGGGCAATGTTTTTGAAACACCTAAATGCTTCGCTGTTTTAAACTGGTTCATCTGCCCAAGCGCCCACATCAGCCCTGAAATAAAGCTGACAATGACAATCGTCCAGGTAAACTCAGGAGAGGTAAAGAAAAAAGCGGCAACTGAAAAAATCAGCGCGCCAATGGTGGTTCCGACCCCCTGCTGATAAGGTCCGCCGCCAAGTTTTGTGCTGACTAGTAAAATACTTCCCCACATTACTGCAGGAATTAATGCAATTAAAATTTCCAAAACGACACCGCCTTTAAAACTGTTTATCTCTTACACTCATTTGCCCTTAAGAAGGCAGGGATAAACCAGCGGGTTGTGCATGTGTAAAGTCTGAATTCTCACAAAAAGTAAAAGCGGACCGGATGCCTCGATTGGAGGAAATTAATTAAGGACTTTAATCTGGATAGCTAAAGTACCCCATTTTCTTTCTTGTTCCTGTGTATATATTTCATATGTACCTTCGATCATTTCTTCCATAGTCCAGCCTTCGCAGTCAAAAAGGGTAAAAGGAATATCCTTATACATTTCCTCGAATGTTTTATAATTGCGAAGTCCAAGAACTTCGGCCTTTATCGCTTCACCATTCTCAGGAACCTTCACAAATTCAATCACATCGCCAATGCTTATTTTTCTTCTTTTTTCATCATTTAATCTGACTTCAAATTCTTTCTTATTCTCCTGAATTGATTTAAACGGCCCATCGTACAAACCCATTTTATGCTTCAATAAAATTCTCCTTTTTACTGATTAAGAAATATCTTAAAACCAAGCTGGAACCTAACTTTAAAAGATACATTATCGACGATTACTTTTATAAGCATAAATGAGGTGAGCGGAGCGGAAGGCGGCGACTCCTGCAGGAAGAAGCGGGAGCTTGAGATCCACTTGCGATAGCAAGTTAGCTCAAGCCCCGCCCTGCGGAAAGCGTCCGTCTGAAGCGCAGTGAGCCGGATATAATACGTCAAATCCTACTAGTTCCAGCCTTATTGTGAATCCCAATAAAATACTTATTATTATTTCCCCCATTCATGCTCCAAAACACTATATACAAATGAATCCCGCCAGCCATCCTTCAGTAATAAATCCTCACGAAGCCTGCCTTCCTTTACCATTCCAGCTTTCTCTAAAACTCTAGATGAACCAATGTTTCTTGGGTCACAGGTTGCGTAGATCCGATGCAGGTTAAGCTCCTTGAAACCAAAATCAATTAACAGAGCTGCAACTTCTGTCGCTACCCCTTTTCCCCAATAATCCGGATTGACGATATAGCCGATTTCTCCGACTTTATTAGTGAAATCCTTGATGTTAAATTCTCCAGCGCCTATCAAAAATTCCTTATACATGATGGCCAAAACAAACCTTATTCTCGGTTCTCGCTCAGCGTCTTTCATCGCTTGACTAACAAATTCTTTCGAGTCCTCTTTCTTATTTGGCCCCCAAGGCTGATATTGGCAGACAACTTCCTGTGAGGCGTATTTATGCACTTCAGTCCAATCGCTATAAGTAAATTCTCTTAACGATATTCTTTCATTAGAAAGGCTAATCTCCGTGTGTTTGATTAAAACCGCCTCCGTTATTCTAAATGCATTTACATTACCTTGCCCGAATAAAGAAACTGAACTGTACCCTCACCATCCCGAATAATACCGATATTCCTCTACAAGCGTTTCCTGAATTTCTTTTCGGTAAGACGCCAGCTCTTTGTCGAGTCGTTCAGCTCTTTCCTGATCAATTTCAATCAAGGGATCGATCATTTGCTTTGATTCCAAATAGTTCATTCTGTAATGAGTCGGCGGATGCGTTTCGTCCACCTTTGATTTTTCCATTTCGTTTATTTTTTTCAGCCTCAGCTTTTCCCGTTGAGGCATAGTGTCTAATTGGTGCGTAAAAAAAGAATACAAATCTGTTTTGTCATTTGATAGAGCCGTTTTCCTTACCGAATAAGCGTACGTATCATGATACTGCAGTTTTTCAAGAACCATTTTGGATGCTTCTCCTCCTGCCACCCGCGCTCCTGCGTAATCGGCATAATACTCTGCCTGCTGGCTATTGAAATAAAGCAAATAAAGCAGGAGATAATAACCGCTTTTAGGGAAAAAGGCAATTCCTCTTAAGAAAAATGAGCTGATCCATTCAAGCACCCCCACCTCATCATGCTCGCTCGGAATTCCGGGATGAATCACCTGATACCATGTCGCAAGTGTATTCATTGCTGTGCCGATATAGCCGCCTCTTGATAAATCCCCATTTGCTAGATGACCAAGCTCGTGACCTAAAAGGGCCAGACGTTCCTCAGGCGTCATAATGGAAAAAAGAGGCATGCCGATTCGCAGGATAACCTTTTTTCGCAGTCCGACCTGACCTATTGCCGCATTAAACTGTCCGTCAAGCACTACACCGTCAATTCTTTTAATGTGAAGGCCATCGCTTATATCATCTAGCACACCGAAAAGCTCGGGCAGCTGACTCCGCTCTAACACGACATCTTCCTTTTCAAGCCGGTTTATTCGTGGACGTGCAACCCAGGCAACACCGAGCAGCATGACCGCTGTAATGACTAAAATAGGTTCATGATAGAACACAGCTAAAAGATAACCAGCCAGAAAAATTAAACCCAGGCTCACTAAATGAACTAGAGAAGCAAAGATATAAGCCATGACGTCATTTACATTTAGCGATGGCTTTTCTGATTTTTGCTGAATCATTTTATCCAGTAAAGCTTTCCCGTTTCTCTCACCTAACGAAAGATAAGCCCTTTCCATAAATGTCTTCTTTTCCTCGTCCGCTAAAGGATTTACATTGTACAAACAGTGATCACACCATGAAACATAACCGGGAACAACAGGGTATTCCTCCCCGCACGACGGACACGGTTCCGACTGAATCTCTCTTACCAACTCTTCACTCCCCCAATCCTCAATCTTACTTTTCCTCCAGCCATTCCTGGTTGTAACTAATCATTTCATCGATCTGCTTCTCGCTGATCGCCACATTTTTCTGTGAAAGAAGATCCAGATACGCCTTATGCCGATCAAGAGTTTGTTCAATATTGCTTGATTGCTTGGCAGAAATCATTTTAGGCTTATATAATTCATAAATTGTTTTTCCGATTTCAAAGACAAAAGCATTTTCCGTTGCATCAAGAACGGCGTAATGAAACTCAAGATCTATATCAGCTAATTCCTCAGGACTCAAATCCGGCTTTAGCCGGCTTACCTGACTGTTATAAACATCTTCTATCTTTTTAATTTTTTCCTCAGACCATTTCGTTCGAACGAGATTGATTAATAAAATTTCAAAATGCTGTCGGAATTCAACAAGCTTTTGTGTATTATTGCTGTGCAAAATCAGGCTGAAGATTAAGGGATTCAAGGAAAAATGAGAAGGATTGTTGGTAATGAACATTCCTTCTCCCCGCTTAATTTGAATGACTCCAATCGATTCCAACACTTTTATCGCTTCACGCACCGGAGTCCGGCTGACGCCGAGCTGTTCAACCATTTCTGCTTCAGTTGGCAGCTTATCCCCATTTTTAAGGGTCCCATCGAGAAGTTTATTTTTAATCATCGAAACAATTTCTGTTGAGATTTTATGAGATACGGTTAATTTTTCAAAACGCATAAATGGATCCCCCAGTTAAATTGGCTTCCTACGTTTAAAGTATATCGGATTTATTGGAAATTTTTAAGAACAATTAAATTTAAACAATTTAGAATATTTTGTTTACATCCTTTTTAAGGGATGATACGATCAAGGAGTTAGTACATCATATGTAGTATGTAATCGATTGAAAGGACGTGTATGCTTTGCCAACACATAATATTGCCAGTATCCCGGGAGATGGGATCGGGCCTGAAGTCATGAAGGAAGCGATTAAGGTTCTCAGAGCCGTGGAAGCAATCCATGGCGATTTGCATTTTACTATAGATTCGTACGACTGGAATTGTAAGCGTTATCTTGAAACCGGACGAATGATGCCGGAGGACGGAATTCAAACCCTGGCCCCTTATGACGCCATTTTATTCGGTGCCGTTGGATCACCTGAGGTTCCTGATCATATTTCAGTTTGGGAATTGATCCTGCCGATAAGAAGAGAATTTCAGCAATACATAAATTTACGGCCGATCAAACTATTAAAAGGAATCGAAAGCCCTTTGACCAACAAAGGTGTTGACGACATTGACTTTGTTGTCGTGCGGGAAAATACAGAAGGCGAATATTCAAACAGCGGCGGCCGGCTGCATATTGGTACGCCTTATGAGGTTGTCGTTCAAAATAGCGTCTTTACCAGAATGGGTAGTGAGCGTGTCATCAAATATGCGTACGAGCTGGCAAGAAAAAGAGGATCTAAAGAGCTTTCTGTTGCGACCAAATCAAATGCCATTAATTTTTCGATGCCGTTTTGGGATGAAGTGGTGAAGGAAATTGGAGCTGATTATAACGAAATTGATGCAGGCTTTTACCATATCGATGCGTTAGTCGCCTTTTTTGTCTCGAAGCCTGAAATTTTTAACGTAGTTGTTGGCAGCAATTTATTTGGCGATATTTTAACCGATTTAGGTGCAGCAATATCCGGAGGGCTTGGCATCACTCCTTCAGGAAATATCAACCCTGAAAAAAATTACCCGTCTATGTTTGAAGCCATTCACGGCTCCGCACCGGATATTGCAAATCAGGGAATCGCCAATCCAATCGCACAAATTTGGAGTGCTTCCCTTATGCTTGAGCATCTGGGCTATCCTGAGCTCGCAAAAAAAGTGGTGAACGGAATCGAAGCTGCGTTAGTCGAAGGCGAAGTGCGAACGCCTGATTTAGGCGGCACGGCTTCTACTGCTGAATTTGCGGATAAAATCATTGAAGAGATTCAAAAAGAGGCGTAAGGAGGATGGTAAAATGGGACAATTAGAAGAAAAGATTATTGCTGTCACAGGCGCTGGCGGCGGGATGGGCAAAGTGGTCGTTGAGCATCTGTTAGAAGAAGGCGCTGTGGTGATCGGTCTTGATATTAACACAGACTCACTGTCTTCTATTGATCATCATAATTTGCGGGTTAAACAGATTAACCTGCTTGAGGAATCAAGCATTAAGGAAGTATTCGAGGAGATTGATGATGAATTTAACCGATTAGACGGACTTGTTAATGCGGCCGGGATCGCACAGGCTGCAAAGCCCATAACGGAAGTCGAGCCCTCTGAGTGGCATAAAATCATGGATATTAATGCTACGGCTGTCTTCTTGACCAACCGTGAAGCAGTCCGGCATATGAAAAAAACAGAAAATGGATCCATCATTAATATTGGCTCTGTTTCAGTTACAAGACCGCGGCCCGGCCTGCAAAGCTATGTCGCCTCAAAAGGAGCTGTTGAAGCCTTTTCAAAAGCGCTGGCACTTGAAACAGCTCCGTTTAATATTCGTGTAAATGTCCTGCACCCAGGTCCGGCCGATACACAAATGCTCAGTCAATTCTCTTCCCAAAAAGAAGGGGAGGTTGAGCTGAATAAAGATATTTTTTCAGAAAGTGTTCCGCTTGGCAGATTGATTAAGCCAAATGACATTTCAGCAACGGTGTCGCATTTATTAACAGACGGCGCCCAGATTATTACCGGTGCAGTCATCCATGTTGATGGAGGAAGAAGCGTTTAGAAAGGAGGGTTCACATGAAGAAAATACAAATGCTAATTGACGGGGAATGGATTGGCGATCAAAATGACCAATGGATTGATGTCATTGATCCTGCTTCAGGCAAATTAACGACACAAATTGTCCGCGGAGACAATGCACATGCGGACCGTGCTGTCCAAGCCTCGAAGAATGCATTAAAAAGCAGCACGTGGAAATCAGTAAAACCGTTTGAAAGAGGACAGCTTCTGCAGGATACTGCTCGATATGTCAGAGAAAATGCAGAGGAATTAGCCCGACTTGAATCGCTCGATACCGGCAAACCGATCGGGCAGGCAAATGCCGATATTGAGGCTGCTGCCCGCTACTTTGAATTTTACGGTGGACTGGCTGACAAAGTATTCGGTGACACGATTCCGATTGAAGAAAATCTAGTAAATTTCACCACGATTGAACCGATTGGTGTGACCCTTCATATCGTCCCGTGGAATTACCCAATCCAAATTACAGCCCGCAGTGTGGCTGCTGCCATTGCTACCGGGAACGCTGTTATTGTTAAAAGCTCAGAGGATACCCCTCTCACAACCAACTTTTTAGCCGAGTGGTTCAACGAAAAGCTCCCTAAAGGAGTATTTCAGCATGTAACGGGATATGGAGCGGAAATCGGTGCTGCTTTATCCTCACATCCCGGCGTTGATCAAATCACGTTTACAGGCTCAGTCCCTACAGGAATTGCTGTTATGAAAGCAGCCGCAGACAATGTGGTTCCGGTTACACTTGAGCTCGGCGGCAAGTCGCCGAATGTCGTATTCAAAGATGCAGATTTAGACCGCGCCGTCCCTTCGATCGTTAATTCTATTCTGCAAAATGCAGGGCAAACGTGTTCTGCAGGCTCCCGTTTATTAGTTGATGAATCGATTGCGGACGAATTACTGGAGCGGATTAAGGAAAGATTCAGCGGGATTAAGGTTGGACCCCCTTCCCATAATGCTGATGTTGGTCCAATTATTAACGAAAAACAATACAAACGAATTTTAGCTATGCTTGGTTCAATTGATAAAAATGCGAATGTGTTAGCTGGAGGAAAAGCGGTACAGGTTAAAGGCTATGAAAATGGCTTTTACATAAGTCCTGCGATTATTGAAGCATCCAGTCACAGTGATTTTTTTGTACAGGAGGAAATTTTCGGGCCAGTTCTAAGTGTCATCCGTTTTACCTCTGTGGAAGAAGCGATTGACCTTGCGAATGACACCCCTTATGGATTGGTGGCCGGTGTTTGGACAAAGGACATAGACCGTGCACATTATGCTGCGTCGCGAATTGACAGCGGTCAGGTTTTTATCAATAGCTACGGAGCGGCAGGCGGCGTTCAAATGCCGTTTGGAGGCTATAAGAAAAGCGGGATTGGCCGGGAAAAAAGTCATTTAGCCGTTCAAAATTATATCCAAATAAAAAATACTGCGATTCAACTACAGCTGTAAGAAGGATCCTCAGAAAAAGGAGTGGAGGGTTAAAATGAAAGCGCTTAATACACTCAGCAATCTCGCCGGCAAATATTTTGCTCTTATTATCATCGTGTTTTCAATTTTAGCTTTTATGGTGCCCGGTTTATTTTCTTCCTTTGGCGCCTATATCACGATTCTGCTTGGCGTCGTTATGTTTGGTATGGGGCTTACGCTGAAAGCATCCGATTTTAAATTAGTTTTTTCAAGCCCGCTCCCTGTTTTAATCGGAATTGTGGCACAGTTTCTCATCATGCCAACGATTGCCTTTACCATCGCCTTCATTTTAAACCTGCCTCCGGAGCTTGCAGCTGGTCTCGTATTACTCGGCAGTGTCCCGGGAGGCACTTCATCCAATGTGATGGTCTTTTTAGCAAAAGGAAACGTCCCTCTCTCTATCACCATGACGAGTGTTTCTACATTGGTTGCGCCGATTATGACGCCTTTAATGCTGCTGATCTTTGCGGGGCAATGGCTGCCGATCGATCCAAGATCCATGTTTATTTCCATCATCCAGGTAATCATTATTCCGATTATTTTAGGGTTAATCGTTAGCAGGTTCCTGCCTGCATTTACGAGAAAAAGTATTTCTTTTCTGCCCCTGATATCCATTGTGGCCATCACCATCATTGTGTCAGCGATCGTTGCAAATAATAAAGAAACAATTGCAACTGCGGGACTACTCGTATTTGCAGCAGTCTTACTGCACAATGGCTTTGGACTCTTGCTCGGTTATTGGGCAGCAAAGGCATTAAAGCTGTCTCCACAGGACCAGCGCGCGATTTCAATTGAGGTAGGGATGCAAAACTCAGGTCTTGGGGTCGCATTGGCTTCTGTGTATTTCACCCCGCTGGCTGCATTGCCAAGTGCCTTCGCCTCTGCCTGGCAAATCATCACGGGGACCTTTTTATCCTCCTACTGGGCAAAGAATGAGGATCAAAAGGGTAAAAATTCTGTTCCAAAAGAGGACAGCCCTCTTCATTCTTCTGCTGCTGCAAAGGAACTGCCTAAATAAACACCGAAAAGGGCACCGATCATCAAAATTGATGACTGGTGCCCTTTGTTACGGCAACTTTTGTTAGGAGGGGCTATTGTTCTTTTTTAGTCAGCTCAATAACCTCGTTCACCCTTGCTTCAAGCTCCGATCTTACTTCTTCATTCGTATGCTTGCTGTTTTGCTTATTGTTTAAATGGTCCAGAAATTTTTCAAGGAATTTAATTGTCTGTTTGGAATGATCTTTATTTTCGTGATGAATCGCTTGTCTGAGTGAGTTTTCAAGCTGCTTTGCGAGCGGCCCCCGAATAGCGCCGGAAGAAATATGCTCAGAAAGCAGGTCTTCCAGCTCTTTAAGCAGCTCCTTAACAGTTTTCGGATTTTCAGGCGTTTCTTCTTCCCCGCCCATTTTTACCACAACAGCCGTTAAAGGATCAAGTGTAATCTGCTCTGCTGCAAGTTCAAAGCCTGAAGGATCTGTAACCGCCTGTGTTCCTGATTCGTCGTCATCAACAACCACAGTGCCTTTTGTCAGATCATACTCAGGCAAAGTCAGGCTGCGTTCCTTACTGTCACTGTTTACAAAAACAAAGTAATCCCCTGTATCATTCGTTGATTTTGCATGATAGCCAATCAGAAGATCCTGCTCATTGATTTCCGGTGCATCAATAAGTGAAATGTTTGAAGCGATTTCCTCCATCGTTCCTAAACGGAAGGCATCGGTTGATCTGCGTAATTCAATTAATCCTGTTGTATACTCACGTGTTAAATTATTGATTGGATACGCTTCTTCATTCGTCGCTTTTTCCCAGTCGATTTTGTTTATCGCATCAGATGAATCATATGAATCATGGATAAAGTACGGGAAATTAAATGGTGTTCCGTCCGCATTTTCCATATAAGTAGATTTGTATGGCGCTTCATTCGTTTCACTGCGGAACTGCTTTGTCCGGCCGAATTCCTGCCCGGCATGGAGGAATGGGGTTCCCTGTGAAGTCAGCACCATCAAATTACCAAGGCGGATTCGCTCATGAATCTCCTGCTGATGGTAGTCCGGATCCTTTTTAATGGATTGCGCGATGACATCATGGAGCGTCAAATTATCGTGTGCTGCGATATATGGTACAACATCTCCCGGGTTTGTTGCCTTAAAATTATGCGGATTTGCGGTTACATTATCAAAAATCTGCTGAATGTTTCTCGCTCCGCCAGTTAAAAACCTCGGCTGTCCTTCACTCCCAAAGCCTGATTTCAGTTCATTTCTAAATTCATCAGAAAACGAGCCAACTGCCTCTGTGTACTGCATCCAATCCTGATCAGCCGGCATAATATCTCCACCGTACTCGTCCCCCGCAAAGGTTCTCCAGCCTTCTCCGATCATTAACATATTCGGATTTACTGCCTTCGCTTTGTCATAAGCAAGCTGAATGCTTTCGGCGTCATGATCTCCCATCATATCAAAACGGAAGCCATCGACCTTGTACTCCTCCACCCAGTGCATAATGGAATCTGTCAGTACTCTTCTTGACATGAAATGCGTGGTGCCAAGTCGTCCGCCGCCAAAGCTTGTGCGCGGGGTTCCATCAGCGTTCATAAAGTGATAATACTCCGGCTCAAGGTTTTCAAAAATCTCTACTCTTGCGGTGTGATTATAAACGACATCGAGGATCACACCGATTCCCCTTTTGTGAATTTCATCTATCAGATTTTTAAACTCTTCAATCCGTTTTTCAGGGTCCTCTGGATTCTCTGAATACATTCCGGATAAAGAAAAATAACTATGCGGGTCATAGCCCCAGTTGTAGTTTGTATCAGTAGATTGATAGTCCGGCATTCTTTCTCCGTTACTGAACTCATCTGCAAAGAAATAGCTCATAACAGGAAGGAGCTGAATATGGGTCACCCCTAAATCTTCAATGTAATCAAGCTTTTCAGCAAACGAAGCAAATGTGCCAAATTGGTTTTGCAGCTCGCCTTCAAGAGAAGGATCAGAGGTAAAGTCGCGAACATGGATTTCATAAATGATCGCATCCTCTCGCTTTTCATACCCTTTTATATCAGCAAATTCAAGCTCCGGCCCAATCGCTGCCGGATCGACAATCGCCGCTTTTCCAACAGGGATATTTTCTGTATCACCGCTATCCCACGCAGCCATTGAAGCAGCATACGGGTCAAGCGCTAAAACGGAATCACCGTCCCGCTCAATTTTGTAATGATAGTAAAAACCATTCAGATCGCTGATTCCTGTATTCGTTTCGTTTAATGTCACTTCCCAAACTCCGCTGTCGCCAGCATTCATCGCGATATCTTCAGCAGCTACTTCATACTGGTCATCCCGATCGTATAAAACGACAGACACCTGATCAGCACTTGGCGACCACACCTTAAGCGTCGCCGATCCGTCCTGGTGCAGCTGGGCTCCTAAATCTCCTTCGTACGCAAACAATTCATCCTTATAACGCCAGCCTGCTTTGACAGAAATTGTTGTGTCCATAAACGTAACGGAATATGGAGCAGTCTTTGCATCAAAGGTTCCTGTAAGTTGGACGGTTTTTCCATCTTCATTTTTTTCTGCGTTTTGAATGGGCACTTCATTCTCATCCTTATCCAATACAGACAGTCCTCCGATTAATTCTTCTGTTGAAAAGTCTTCTGTTGAAGAAAAACGAAGCTCCATTGTTTCGTTTGAAAGAAGCACACCGTGCTCAAGCCCATCCTCGAATACGTAATACGGGTTTGTATAAACCGTTTCATCCCCCTCGCGTACAAAGAGATGCTGATTGCTTTGCAGGTTCGAAAATACCATGTCTCCCGACTGCTCCCCTGTTTCAGGGTTTAGAAAAAGAAAACCTATTTCCTCTGCAGCTTCAGCAAGCGGGATGTCAAGATAAGCTCCGTGCTTTCCAATTTGATCCTGCGTGAATGGATGAGCATCGTTTGGCCAGCTTGCGCCAGGCTCGAGTACATCTCCCCACGTCCAGACCCGCCACGGCTCATAGACTCCATCTTCCTTTACGTAGTGGATTCTAACCGTGTTTTCAGGCAGCTCAACCGGTTCAATGAGCGATACACTGCCATTTTGTGATAGCCAGACCTCATTCATGTCGGGCGATAAAAGTGTTAGATGAATGTCGCCGGTAAGGTTCTCACCTGTGCTGTTATTGACCAGCATCCCCACCTTTTGCGCCCCATCCTTTAAAGGCACATCAACATAGGCTCCGTAGGCAGTAGATCCGCCTTCAGAAAAAGGAGTTGCCCCTCCAGGCCATGACCCGGTCTGGTCAGAAGGTGTAACAACATCCTCCCAAACCCACAGACCGAGCCCTGTGAAGTTATTGCTTTCTGTTTGATAATGTACACGAAGCGTTTGGTCGGGAATGGGTTGGAAGGCTTCTGCAGGCTTGTTGGCAGCCTCCTCAGCCTGAACGATGTCAATGGACGGCACAAGGCTTAGCAGTAATACAAATACTAGGAACAGCGGCAGAGATCGTTTTGCTTTTTGTTTTTTCAATGAATCTTTCACTCCTTTAATTATGGTGGTTTTCCAGGCTGGGGCTGCCCTCTTTAATATAATAGATAATTAATGAAACCGTTTGCACAATTAGATGTGAAAAGTTCTAGTTCATTTAGATATATGTATTCTTTTTAATGCAAACGCTTTCTTTCAGTCTATTATCCTGTGAGAAGGAGGAAAAATCAATAGTTTTTGGAAGCAATGCTGAATAAACTTAAAAGGGAATTTATGTTAAAATAGCAGTAAAAACAATAAAGTTGAACGGAGGAAAAGCTTTGTGGACACAAAAGCTAGTACATACTAAACGGGGAGTATTTGAGATTTTTGAAACAGGAAGCGGCGAACCATTAAGTGTTACTCACCTATACAGCGAATTTAACGACCGGGGGTATTATTTTGCTGATCGGTTTGCAGACGATTTTCACGTCTTCCTTGTTAACCTGAAAGAAGCTGGTCAGTCTGACTCTGTAAAAGATGAAATTGAGTTAAGTATGAGCGAAACGTGTAAGGATTTAGAAGCTGTCCGGACGGCGTTAGGTCTGGAAAAATGGAGCTTTGCAGGGCATTCGACCGGAGGCATGCTGGGTTTGGTGTATGCATCTCATCATCCTGATTCCTTGAAGCGGTTCATCGCAGGCGGAGCAGCTGCTACAAATGAGTATATGAAGCATAAAGACAGTATTTATAGCTTTAAAAACCCGAAAAATAACCGATTAAAAGAGATCTTTACGATCCTCGCCTCTCCGGAAGCAACAAAAGAAGAACGGGTTCAGGCAGGAAGAGAATGGACCAAAATGTCACTGTACCGCCCAGAGAGGTTTAATGAGTATTTTTCTGTACCTAGCAGCGGAAAAGTGGTTCAAAAGCGTCTGGATTATTATTCGTATACTGAGCTTCCAGACTATGATATCAAAGGGGATATTTCAAAAATTAACACCCCCTCTATTATTTTTTGCGGAAAGTATGACAGTCAATGTCCCTTCGTTTTTTCAGAGGAAATTCATCAGCTTGTTCCAGGTTCATTATTTATTGTATTTGAAGAAAGCAATCATTTTCCTCATTTAGAAGAAAGGGAACAATTTGGTGAGATGGTTAAACGGTTTTTAGATTTGGGGGTGGGAAATTGAATGAAAAAGGTGAGTAAACTGCAGCCTCTTCAGCTTTTAATTTATCACTGCTAATAAATATAAACAAAGGCTCAGAGCCGATTAATCACTCTGAGCCTTTATCTGTTCTTTATTCTTGCGTTGCAGCTTACTTATCTGTTTTAAAAAGATATCCTGCTGCTTTTTTCCACGTATCTGCCATCAAGCGGCTGCCCGCATCTGTCATATGCACCCCATCGGTCGTTAATGGTGGGTGATTTCCATTTGCCAGGGTGCCCATAAAGACCGCATAGTTCTGAACAAGGATTGCCCCTTTTTCTTCAGCCAGGAACCGGACGATTTCCGCGTATTCAACAAGCCCCTGGTTTCCAAGTGAGCCAAGATGCTCTTCAATGATTGTCGGCTCCATCAGGATTAGTTGTGTTGATGCAGGCACCTTGTCAAGCAGCGAACGATAAACGGCTTCAAATTGATCCGGCGTCACCTGTTCCATTTCCGGATGATCAATCTGGTACCATACATCATTAATACCGATAGAAATGGAAAGTACGTCCGGATTAAGCTTAAGGACATCCTCCTCCCAGCGCGCTTCAAGATCTGTCACCCGGTCGCCGCTTACCCCTTTATTAATCAGCTCCCAGTCTTTATTATTTTTAAACAGCTCCTCATATAAATGTTTAACATAACCTGTGCCGATGCCGTTTGGATCCTCTCTGCGCCCCGCATCTGTAATGCTATCTCCAATTAATACAACCTTTTTTGTCATTGACTATTCCTCCTAGATTCTATGTATATAGTTAGCATATACTAAACATTTATTTTTCTCATATCTTATTATAAGTCCTTTTTTAAAAAGGAGGCCCTATGAGAAGAAGACGGCGAATAAAACGACTATTTTTTGTTTTGATTGTTATTGCTTCTCTTCTGTCTTTAGCCGGCTACATTACTTATTCCTTTTCAGCAGATTACCAAACAAAAAAAGTGGTCGAAGAATTTTATACGCTTGAGCAGGAAGCCCAATTTGCAGAATCGTGGGAGCTTCTCCACCCCCTCATGCATGAACGATGGGAAAAAGGAAGCTATATCCAGGACCGTGCCCACGTCTTCCTTAACCACTTCGGCGTTGAAACCTTCACCTTCATCATCGAAGAAGACATAGAACTCAGCGAATGGAAAATGAACAAAGAAACCCCCGCCCTCAAAAACGTCCACAAATACATCGTCATCCAATCCTACCAGGGCAAATACGGCAAATTCCGCTTCATCCAGGACGTCTACCTCGCCAAAGAAGACGGAGAGTGGATGATATTGTGGGATTATAATTGAGCTGGGATAAGGGGAGAAAGGCGGAGTGCCTGTCACTCCCCGAAGTTTGTCGACGTAAGAAAGACGAAGTGCCTGGCACCACCCGAAATTTGTCGACACAAAAAACGGCGTTTGATTGAAAAAGAGAGGTGCCTGTTACGTCACGGGAAACCGGGGCGTGACAGGCACCTCTCGCATTTTGTCAGTAGATAAAACTGTTATGCAACTGTTATTAGCCTTTCACCGAGCCTGCGGTGACACCGGCGACGAAGTAGCGCTGGAGGAAGATGTAGGCGACGACCATGGGTGCTGAGGCGATAAGTACGCCTGTGAAGAGCAGGGGATAGTTTGTTGCGTATTCTCCCTGAAATTCAAGCAGTGCCAGTGGGAGTGTTTTGTATTGGTTTTGTGTGATAAAGAGCAAGGGATAAAGCAGGTCGTTCCAGTGCATGACGAACAGGAAGATTGCCGTTGCCGCAATAGAAGGAACAGACAACGGGATTGCCACGCGCCGATACATCGCCCACTCCGTTGCCCCGTCTATTTTCGCTGCCTCAAAAAGCGACTTTGGAATGGATTTCATAAACCCGCTCATGATAAAAATGGCGACTGGCATCGTGACTGAAATATTCACCAAAATCAGTCCAAGTAGTGAATTTGTCAGTCCCAGGTCATAAACAAGCTGATAAAGCGGAATCATATTTACCTGGGCGGGCACCATCATGCCCAGGGTAAACAGCGAAAAGAACACAACACCGATCCAGCCGAGCATCCGTGTGATTGCATAAGCTATTAAACTTGAGAAAAAGACTGTTAAAGAAACGGAAAACAACGTCACGATCACACTATTCATAAAGTATCTCGCCATCGGCTGATCAACAAATATATTCACATAGTTATCAAAACGGAACGCTTCAGGAACGCCTAATATATTTGAAAACACCTCAGATGTTGATTTAAAGGTTGTAAACACCACCGCCATAAGCGGGATAATAATAACTACGGCAAAAATACTCAGCATAACTATCTTAAATACCTTCATGCTTCTTCACTCCTTCCATTACTCCTGCACCCTGCTTGCTTTAAGCAGCCGGAACTGCACAACGGTTATGACAGCGATCACGAACATAAATATGACGGATTGCGCTGAGGCATAGCCGAATTCAAAGCTTCTAAAGGCAGTGGAATATATACGCGTAGCCAGTATTTCAGTTGAATAATTGGGGCCTCCCCGAGTCATAGCAAAAATTAAATCAAACGCTTTAAACGACTGAATCGTTGTGTACGCCATGACAATGGTCGCTGAAGGAGCAATCATCGGCCAGGTGACAAAACGGAAACGATCCCACTTTCTCGCTCCTTCAATATCTGCCACTTCATAAAGATGCTTCGGAATTGCCTGTAGACCGGCAACGAAAATAATCAGCATTTGCCCGGTATGAAACCAGACCTGCGTAACAGCAATTGAATAGATGGCAATATTTTGATTTCCGAGCCAGTTTTGCCGTAGAAATTCAAGGTTTAGACTATCCAGAACTGTATTCAGCACACCCATATTCGGGTCATAAATAAATGTCCAAATAAAAGCAACTGATACCGAGCTTAAAATCGTCGGGAAAAAATAAAGTGCGCGCAAGAAGATATTCGTTTTCGTATTTTTAATAAGAAACATGGCAAAAATCAACGAAAATAAAGTCTGGAAAACCAAAACAAACAGCATAAATTTTATATTATTAAAAAAGGCTTTTTGAAAAATTGAATCATTGGTTAGCACATTTATATAGTTCTCAAACCCGACAATAGTAAAATCAGGAGATAATCCGTCCCAGTCAGTGAAGGAATAAATAACCGCATTGAGTGTTGGGACAATGAAAAATAACGTGTAAAGAATAAGTCCCGGAACAATAAACAGGAATAGTGATTTGTTTTTACGAAAATGCATGGGAACCCCCCTTAATAGATGAACCTGCTTCCTGGTGAATGGGCAAAAAGGGAATACGCTTGAGCGTGATTCCCTTTTTATCACTATTCAGGTTTTAATCAATATGTTGATCCACAATCTGCTGAGCGTTCTCTGCAGCCTGTTCCGGGCTGTCGCCGCCAAGAACCGCCTGGATTGAAGCGAGGACTGCTTTTTCCACATCCGCATTGGTAATTAAGAATCGCGGCTGAAAACGGGTATTGCGCTCTGTCCAGTCAATCGTTGACTTCAGCTCCTCCGAATCATATTCAACGCCTTCTACTGTTACATGCTGACCTGTTTCATTTGCATAGGTTCCTGCATTTTCAACATCTGATAGAAACTCAACGAATTTTTTCGCTGCGCCTTTTTTCGTTGAGTTTGCATTAACAGCAAGCATAAAGGTCGTTGTATGGATCCCTTCCCACTCAGCCTCTTCCTCCGTAGTCGTAATCGGAGCAAGCAGACCAAGCTCAAGATCAGGATTCATTTCCTTAATGCTCGCCATCGCAAAGGATCCGCTACCAAGCATCGCTGCCTGTTCATTAGCCATCAGGGAAATGGCGCCTGAATGGTTGGTGCCAAGAGAATCCTGATTTAAAAACCCTCTCTCATCAAGCTCCTGGAATTGTGAAAGTGTGTCAATCCACCAATCGTCTGTTAAAGAAGTTTCACCGGCCATCAGCTGATCAAAAACATCCTCGTTTGGTGCATTATTCATGACCATGGAATTCATCAGCTGCCCGGGTCCAATATCAGACCCAGGAAAAGCGATCGGAATATAGCCTGCATCCTGAAGATCCTGGCAAAGGGATAAAAAGTCCTCCCAATTGGCTGCCGGCTTAAGTCCTAGTTCTTCAAAAAGACCTACATTGTAAACAGGCTGGTTAAAGACGAGCTGCAGCGGAACCGCCAGCTGCTGGCCATCAAGCTGTCCAACGCTGATTAGTTCATCATTATATTTTTCCAAAAATCCCTCATCACTCAAATCCTCAAAAAGCCCTGCGCGGTTAATAATGTCAAACTGTGAGCCGGGAAAGCTCGTAAAAACATCGCCTGTTGAACCGTCACGTAAAAGCGTTTGAGCAGTTGATTGGTATTGCTCGGATGGATAAATCGTCATTTCAACTGAAATATCAGGATTTTCATCCTCAAATTTACTAATCAGTTCATCAAAAACAGCCTTATCCTCACCACGCCAATGGATAAAACTGATTGTGCCCTCTTCCCCGCCGTCTTCAGAGGAATTCCCTCCGCCTGTACCGCCCACACAGCCGGCTAAAAGGGCACCTAGAGCTAATACGGTGATGCCCGCCACTTTTTTTATCATTCTGCATCTCCCCTTGTGTAAGTTTCTTAAACGATTCATGATAAAAAATGTAATATATTCCCTTTATATGTATAATGCCAGTCTAATAGTTTTTTCCTTTTTTTATACAAAATTAAACTTTTTTCGACATTATTTTTTTATAAATAAGGAAATTTAAGAATATAGCCCTATTTTTCGGAAATAAAATAAAAAGAGAGCATCGGGTGTAACCCTTTTGCTCTCTTCTTGTTATGATTCACTTGTCATCCATTCCATTGTGCCTTCAGCAGTAATACGTCCTGTATCTTTCGGCACCAAAAAGTGATCACCTTTTTTCACAGCTGCTTTTTCCCCTGTTTTCTCAATGTGAATACTGCCGCTTCCTTCTATAATACTCACTAAACGGAAACGATCCAAAACGTCTAAATGATAGCCGGTTTCAACCGCATGATGCCAAACCTTAAATTCCGGACGATCGATCAGTTTTTTCTCAACTCCGAAATCAGTTTTAGTGATCTCTGTTTCATTTTTCGGCTCCTCATGTGGAATCATAGATACCTCAATCGCTTTCTCAATATGAAGATCCCTCAAATTTCCTTGTGGATCCCGGCGGTCAAAGTCATACACTCGGTACGTGGTATCGCTTGATTGCTGGATTTCCAGGATAGTAATCCCCGCTCCAATGGCATGGATGGTTCCGCTCTCAACAAAAACAAAATCACCTTTTGTCACAGGTTTCTTTTGCAAAAGCATATCCCAGCTTCCATCTTCAATCAATTGAATGAACTCTTCCTTTGACTGGGCTGTATGACCGATAATCAGTTCAGCGCCAGGATCTGCATCAAGCACATACCAGCATTCCGTTTTTCCATAAGGCTCGCCTTCAAGCTTCATCGCCTGTTCGTCATTCGGGTGCACCTGAACCGATAAATCATCTGCTGCATCCAAAATTTTAACTAAGAGCGGAAATGCATCCAGGTCATAATCGCCAAAAAGCTCTTCTTTATGCTCTGCCCAAAGTGCAGAAAGCTTCATCCCTGCATAAGGTCCCGTTTCGATGACACTTTCTCCATTAGCATGAGCTGAAATGCCCCAGCATTCACCAATTGGACCTTCCGGAATTTGATAGCCAAACTCTGTTTCAAGCTTGCGGCCCCCCCAGATTCTCTCCTGAAAAAGCGGTTTCAATTTATATAAACTCATATTTGTCATCCTCTCATTCTCGATAAGCTTCCCGTATAAACGATATGGCAAGACACGCCCGGTGTCAATTGCTCTTTTTACACTAAAAAGGAACAGGACTGAAATGCAGCCTGTTCCCCCTAATTTAGCTTATTTGCTGAGCTGTTCTTCCTTTTCGATTGCCTTAGAAGAACTTGGTCTCTGTTTTCCGCAAACGATACACCGGTCCGAGTAAAAGCTGTACCGGTGCTTTCCTCTGATTCTGCATTCAAACCAATACTTCATTTTCATGTTTTCACCCTGCCTTGCCGCTTTGTTAATCTGTTCATCTTACCTTCCTCCATCAAAAAAGATTGAATTTGAAGAGTGATGATACTTTTAACAGTGCTTTATGTTTTGTGTACCCTAAACCGGCTGTGAATATGCTATTCCAATCTATCCAATAACAGCTCAAGCGAAATGGGAGAAAAAGACCCGGCAAGTGAAAATAAAGGTTCATTTGACTTACTTAGGGTTTAGTATACACAGATTGAAAACTGTAAACGCTTTAATTTACGAAATAATATATTTTTTCAGAAAATAGGTTCCACTTCTTTATTTTTAGTGTTACTATTCCCTATATTCAAATAACATATTTTACTCAGACAGCAGGAGGATCAGCCATGGTGACTTTTCTAGGGGCAATTGTTTTACTTGTATTAGGGTACGTATTTTATTCAAAATTTGTAGAAAGAGTATTTGTCATTGATAACGACACCTCTACTCCTGCCTACACGAAAAGAGATAATCTTGATTTTGTTCCAATGAGCTGGTGGAAGGGTAACCTCATTCAGCTGCTTAATATCGCAGGTCTTGGCCCTATCTACGGTGCAGTAGCGGGCGCACTCTACGGGCCATCTGCTTTTATATGGATTGTTGTGGGCTGTATTTTTGCAGGAGGCGTGCATGATTATTTTTCCGGTATGCTATCGATGAGACACGGAGGCGCTCAGTTTCCATCACTTGTTGGACGATATTTAGGAAACTCAGTCAGAGCATTTATAAACCTCCTGTCACTTGTTTTAATGCTCCTTGTAGCAGCTGCATTTACAGCGGGACCGGCTCAGTTGATTTCCCAGCTGACGCCATTAACATTTATGACCGCCCTGGCTGTTATTTTCACGTATTTCCTGCTAGCAACGATTCTCCCCGTGAATAAAGTAATTGGTAAGATTTATCCAGTACTTGGCGGAATCCTTTTATTTATGGCGATTTCAATTGGCATTGCATTGCTGTTTTTTGATCGTCCGATTCCAAATCTAACGCTATCCAATCTTCATCCAGGTGAGCTGCCACTTTGGCCGCTATTAATGGTGACCATTTCATGCGGTGCGATCTCAGGTTTTCACTCTACACAGAGCCCGATCATTGCTAGAACAATGAAAAAGGAATCTGACGGCCGGAAAATCTTTTATGGAGCGATGGTGATTGAGGGGATTATCGCATTGATCTGGGCGGCTGCCGGCATGACGTTCTTTAATGGAACAGCCGGGCTACAGGAGGCTTTAGCCGCAGGCGGACCATCAGGTGTGGTAAACGAAATTTCCACCTCCCTGCTTGGAACACTTGGCGGAATCCTTGCGATCTTAGGTGTTATTATCCTGCCAATCACAACAGGCGATACGGCACTTCGTTCTTCAAGAATGATTTTGGCAGAATACCTATCCAAATTTTTCAATATGGAAAATAAGGGCAGACTGCTGTTAATCACATTTCTACTAGCTGCTCCCACATTCTATCTTTCAACAATCGATTACACATTCCTATGGAGATATGTAGGGTGGACAAACCAGGTGGTCGCTTCCGTTATGCTTTGGACAGGCGCAGTTTATTTAATGAAGCATAATAAATTTCACTGGATCTGCGGTGTTCCTGCCATGTTCATGACAGCAGTTGTATGCACCTATATCTTCTATGCGCCTGAAGGACTCGGAATGGACTACACCCTTTCAATGATTATCGGATCTATTCTCACTCTCTTCGTTCTTATCTGGTATGTGGTACAAATCGTACGCTACCGAAAACTGCATAAAAAAGGCGGCTTGAAGGCCGCATAATAAAACAAGCGATTCTGTTTAGGCAGAATCGCTTGTTTTATTCTCTTTACAGAACAGACAACGTAAAAAAATTAACCAGTACGCTGGTTTTTCCGCTTGCCGTTAATTTCCTCTTTAGTACGATTACACACAATGCACCTTCCTGTGTAAATACTATACCTATGCTTCTTCTTCAGCCAGCAATCAACCCTGTATTTAAGCTTCATTTGCCATCACCTGCATTTTTATATCCATCCGAACCATTTATTCTCTTCCCCCTTGAAAATGATTTAACTAACAGAATGTTCTCTATTAAGAATAAACCCTTTCCCAACTAAAATCAAACCATTTTTTGGAGGAATTTTGGTGGTGGCTTTTTGGTGCCTTTCATCGTGGTGCCTGTCGTGGTGCCTGTCACTTGTCGAAAAATGACAGACAGAGTGACAGGCACTTGTCGAAAGGCACTTATCTTACGCTAATCGTTAATCTCAGGTAAAGTGGCTTCCAGCATCTTTGTTTGGAGGGATTGGAGATAGTTTGCACGTTTTTGTGGGTCTGAGCCTTGGTAGAGGTTTAAAATGGAGTTCAGGTTCATGAATGGGGGTATTTTTTTTAGAGGGTTATAGTAGAGGTGAGAGCTGCTCCACGGGTAGGACTTGCATTTTTTTACGATACCCGCTGTTACAGGGTTTAAGTGGATATAATAGCTTACCTCAAGCATGCCGATTTTGGGTTCAATCAGCTGAGCAAAAAAGCGCTTTTCAAAAACGTGACCCGTAAGTCCATAACGGTTATTATAATAGCTGGCATAACGTTTGTTTAATAGAGACATAATTTTTGAAATGGAAAGCTGGGGATCTAACGGTCTAAGCTGAAGATGGTAGTGGTTTGTCATCAGACAATAGGAGGCAATCTCGAAGGGGTATTTTTCATGAATTTGATTGAGAATATAAAAAAACACTCTAAAATCACTGTCCTGCAAAAATAAAGGTTCTTTCCTGTTACCTCGGCATACAATATGATAAAAATACCCAGGTAAAAAAGCGCGTCTTTTCCTCACCATTCGCCGTCACCTCCCAATTCAAGTATCAGCAGATTAAAAAGAACAGAAAACTTATCAAGCCTACACTCTTCCAATAAAAAACCTCCTTTAAATCCTTATTCGTGAAGCTCCCTTCACAACCTTACTATACCATCTTTTTGTACCATTGGATTTTGAAAAATGGGAAGGAGGGATGGGTTATTCGTTCGACAAGTGCCTGGCACTGCTCGAAGCACTTCGCGAAACCCTTTCGACAAGTGCCTGGCACCACCCGAATTTGGCACCCCCCGAATTGCACATTCACACAAAAAAACCGCACAATAGCTGTGCGGTTAGTTGGCTGCGCTGACTTCAGTTTGTTCCTGGTTTGTTAGCTGACTATCAACTAGGTCGGCCATGAGGATGAAGCGTTCAGGCGCAGGTCCAACGTAATAAAATGGATAGCAGGTGGAGACAGTTAGGGTTGCTTTCGGCTTTGGAACGATAACGCTCAGTTCATCTTTATCAACTATACGCGTGTTTTTTACCTTGTACGTAAATTTCCCTGCGGATGTTTCAACAATCAGAAGGTCGCCTTTTTTAACGTCTCCTAGCGTCCTGAAAATTGTATCACGATGACCTGAAAGAACAGAATTGTCCTGCTCCCCAGGCAGCACACTTCCTGCAAAGTGCCCTACGCCTTTTTCAAGCTCATCCTCATCTGTTCCATGATAGATAGGAAGCTTAGCATCTAGCACAGGAATAATAAGGTCACCGATATTATCACCAATCTTTGGACGAACGGGATACAGCGGCTGTTCTGTATCCGCTGTATCCTCCTCCATGTTTACCTGTACTGGTTCTGGATCCTCTGCTGCAATTTCTGCAGGCTTTAAAAGGAAATATCCTTTAAAATATGCATAAGCATTTGTACCGCCAAACCATAGACCAACCAAGATCAACCCCACGGATGCTGCTAGAAAAATACTGCGCCTTCTGCGACTGCCTCGGGCTTTTTTTCTATCTGCTCTCATAAATTAGATCCCTTGCGTTTTGAACCGGCGGAATAGGACGATTCCAATTAACACAAGCGCCATGCCTGCCATCGTATTTCCAAGCGAATTGGATGCTGTCTTTGGCAGTTTGGCTCCTTTAACAGTTTTAACTGGTGCTGCTTCTGAAGCTTTTTTATTTATCTTCTTTTTTCCACCTGCTCCTGCTTGAGGGTTTTCTTTTACCACTTGCTCCATCTCTTTAATGTCTTTTCCAGTATCCTTAATAAGGCCGGATCCGAACATATCAGCTGTTAATATAATATCTGCTAAAAATACACCTTGTTTATTATAAAATTCTATTAATAAATCAAAGTTCTTCGTTGTATCAAGAGTAAGCAGACCTTCAATTGTTACCGGAGTCGTTACCCCGTCCTGAATTACATAATACTTTGTATCAAATTCGAAAAGGTCCAGCAGTTCCATGTAGATGTTGAACAACTCTACCAACTCAGCGTCTGAAAGCTCATCAGCAGTCTCAAAATCTTCAATTGCAAACATGCGGTCAAGTAATGAATCCAGTCTTGCTTCAAATGCCGGATCCTCATATGGCAGTGTTTCAAGATGTGCAAATAATCTTTCAAGCTCTTCGTAAGTTAGACCAATACCCGAAAAAAGATAAGAGAGTTCTTCAAGGAAATCATAATCATCTAAATACATATAGATTGCCCAGTCCAGGTCTTCAATATATTCATAGTTATCAATAGAGTCGCCATGCTCATTTAGAAATGCCTCAAGCTCTTCTTTAGATTCGAAGCCATATTCTTCTAAAAGCTGCTTTAGTGTTTCATCCGTGATCGGCGTGTACTCTGTTAAATAAAACTCAACAAACATATAAAGCTCTTCAGAAAAAATAAGATAAGTGCCTTCAGTAACATCCTCTCCGGCTTCCAGATCGCCATTATCAACAAGCAATGCGTTAAGCTCTTCTCTCGTTAAATCAAAATCTACTAAAATAGTTTGAATAGATTCTTCTGTAATTGGAGTTCCAAGCTCGTCTACTGTATCGAAATCCTCAAGAGTCCAGCCCTTGGATTCCAAATATGTAACGTACTCATCTTTATTTAGCCCGTTCTTCTCTAAAAAAGTTTCGAATTCAGCGTCATTTGCCTCCAGTGCAAATGTCATACTTGGCAAAGCCCAAAACCCCATAGTAACAGTCAAAAGTATTGCAATTAATCGCTTCATTCCCATCCTCCTGTAATCTGTTTGTAATATACCTGAATAGTATAAAACTAAATACTGGTTATGAATATAGACTATTTACCTATATTTTAAGATATATTTACAATTTACGGCACGTTTCGTTCGACAAAAACCGAGTGGTGCCTGTCACCACTCGGAAGGCCCCACTCTAATTGGGCCTAAAACACCTGCTCCCCATCTATAAAAATCATAACCGGCTTAGCTTTAAAGTCTTTTAAGGGGTTTGCAGACCACAGAACGATGTCTGCGTCTTTTCCTATTTCGAGGGATCCGATCCGGTCACTGAGGTTTAGCTGTCTCGCGGCTTGTATGGTTATCGCTTCAGCAGCTGTTTTTTCACTAAGGCCATAAGACATAGCTCTTCTTGCTTCTGTTAATAATTCATCGATTGGTACCACAGGGTGGTCTGTTGTTATGGTAAATGGAATTCCAGCCTCTTCAAATGCACGATAAACCTCCCATGATAGATTGGCCAGCTCTACCTTCAGTTTCCCCATCATGGTTGGTCCAAGTACCACGTCATAGCCTGAGCTCTTGATCTGTGGAAGTATTTTAAGACTATCTGTTGCGTGAACAATTGTTAAATTCAAACCAAATTCCTTTGCAATCCGAATCGCTGTTAGAATATCATCTGCCTGATGAGCATGCGCCTTAACCGACAGATGGTGGGCGAGAACATACTGCATAGCTTCCTCCGCCATTGTTGCAGGCGCAATCCCCTCATTTTTCTTCGCATGCCAAAATGCTTCACGGATGACTGCAGCAACGCCCATTCGTGTAGTGGCGACATTTCTATGTGCGAGAATTGGATTTTCACCAAATGCAATCTTTAAACCTGACGGAGATTGAAGAACCTGCTCTTCTACCGGCCGCCCGGGCTTAACCTTAATAATCGCTGTTAAACCGCCAATAATATTGGAGCTTCCAGGTACGACCTGTACTGTTGTCACGCCGCCCATTAACGCTCTATAATAACCCTCGTCAAAAGGATTAATTCCATCAATTACACGTATCTGCGGCGTCACCGCACTCGATAGTTCATTAAAACTATCTCCTTCAATGCCAATTCCTTCTTCATTAATACCAAGATGAGTATGCACATCAATCAACCCTGGAAATGCTACAGCACCTCCTCCGTCCATCCACTCAATGGGTTTGTTAAAGCTGGGGAGATTTTGCGGCGTTCCCACATAATGAATAACCTCATCAAACACAATCACTCCATCAGGAACAAAACCATTTGTAATCGTTTCAATCGAAATATTCCGAAGCCCCTTCACCACTGCTCCCCCTCCTGAATATTGCATAAAAAAACCCAAGGAGCTGTGTTCTCTCACGGACTCGGTATATTGATTTGACAAATTTCGAGGGGTGCCTGTCACTTCACCCAGTCAATTTGAAAAATTCGGGGAGTGACAGGCACCCCCCGTTCTGCAGACTCATAGGCGCATAGGGCAGCTTCTAATGCTTTTAGGCCGTCGTGGCCTGTGATGGCGGGTTTTTGCCCTTTTTTTATGGCATTGGTGAAGTCAAGGAGCATGGCTGTGTTCATGTCATCCCCCCAGAAATTCCAGCTGATGCCGTCTGTGTCTGAGTATAGCTCGAGCTTCTGATCAAAGGCGTTTACGGAAAGAGTGCCGCCGGTTCCGATAATTTCGAGTGTGACGTCTCCCCATGTTGGATAGTTATTATTTCTTGACCAGCTGAAGTCCAGTGTGGCAAAGGCTCCATTGTCAAAATCCATGGTGACGATTCCGCTGTCATCAATAGCTTCATTAATTAGTAGATTGCCTATTTCAGCATACACTCCCTTAATCTCAGCACCCATAAACCATCTGAGTAAATCCACGACATGAACGGTATGATCCATTGCTGCTCCGCCACCGGAAAGCTCTTTCTTTAAAAACCAGCCGCCTGGATTCGTGCCGCGATTGGTCCCTTTAACTGCGAGAATACGACCTAGTCCTCCGCTTTTTACAATGGCCCTTGCTCTTTTAACCGGGGTGTTGTACCGGACCGGGAAAGCAATTTTGAGGGAGACGTTATTTTCTTCGCAGCAGAAAATCATTTCTTTCGCATCTTTTAACGTGGTAGCAATCGGCTTTTCACACAAAATGCTTTTTTTAGCACGTGCAGCCGCAATTACATGCTCTGCATGCTTCGCATTTTCAGAAGTGACGATAACTGCGTCAATAGTTGATTGGAGAAGCTGAGGGAGATGACGGTAGAAGGTTGTTTTAAAATGCCTGGCAGCACCAAGTCCCCTCGCAGCATCGTCATCATAAATCCCTGCAAGCTCCAATCCTTTTTGCTTTTTGATGATTTTTGCATAGCTGTAGGCATGACCATGTGCAAAGCTGATGATTCCAAGCTTCATAAAACGTTATCCCCCTTTTTCGGAGTGGCCGCCAAGTGTCACAGGCAATCCGTTTTCCGTTGAAATGATGGCAGCCATTGCGATCTCCATCGCACGATAGGCGTCAAGTACCGTGACAAGCGGTTCTTTTCCGGAAATAATACATTCGATAAAATGCTTGAGCTCTTCCCGGTAAGGGCTCGAGGCGAGAGGACTTTCAGGCACCTTGACCCCTCCAGCACCTGATTTTTTGTTTCTTGGCTGATAGCTTAGCGGAGAAATTTTCTTACTGTCGTATTCTATAATGCCGTCTCTTCCCGCGATTTCAATTCCATAGGAAAAGTTCTGATGCGCCCAGGTTCCTTCTAAATGGGCAATGACTCCGCTTTGAAATCGCAGAGTCACAAGAGCATAGTCAATCATTTCCTTCGATGCCTCTTCACGTTTAAGCGTTTTAGCAAATACCCTTTTGACCTCGCCGAAGCAGGAGCGCAAAAAGTCAAAGTCATGTAACAGTAAATCAAGAATCAGCCCACCGCTTTTTGAGGGGTCCCCGTACCAGTTTTCCCACGCTTTCGGAAACGCACCGCCTCTTGTCGTTCGAACGACAGCAGGCGAGCCGATTTTTCCTTTATCTAAAAGCGAGCGGATTCGTTTATATTCCGGAAAAAAACGCACGACATGAGCAACAAATAATCTCACACTCTTTTTTCCACAAACTTCTATCATCTCTCTCGCTTCCTCCAGACTTCTGGCCAGAGGCTTTTCACAAATGATATTTTTTGTAAGCTGTACAGACTTAAGTACATATTCCTTATGTAAATGAGTAGGCAGACAAATATCGATAACATCAAGATTCTTAAGCTTTGCGGCAGCCTCATCAAATCCTGAAAACACCTTTGCCGATGAATTAACAGCTAGAGCCTCCGCTTTTTCCACACGAGGATCCACAATCCCCGCAAGCTCAACCCCATGCAGGCTTTTATACGCCCTCGCATGCACACCTCCCATCGTCCCGGCACCAACCACCAAAACTCTCAGCATCTCCACACCCCTCCCCTCCTATTTTATTTATCAGAGTAGGCAAATATGACAAATGAATTTTCAGGTGGTGATATTTTCGGGTGGTGCCAGGCACTTGTCGAAGGCACTTGTCGAACCCGCGTGGTGACAGGCACCTGTCAAATTCTGTCGAAAGCAACGCCCTTCATTCGGGTGGTGTCTGGCACCACCCGATTCCCTAAACCCAAAAAAATCACCGCCCCAAGTTCAGGCGGTGATGGATAGTAGGCTATTGGCTTTTAGATATTGATTTCTACCTCGACGCCGTAGTGGTCGGAGATGATGGGTTTGTTTTGGCCGTTGAAGATGACGGTGGAGGAGCTGACTTCGATGGCACGTGTGGCCAGGATGTAGTCGATTCGAAGCGCGTGATCGTTTTGGCTCCAGCCGGCGATTCTTCCGGGTACGGTGATTCCTTTGTCTTTATTCTCAGCAAGTGAATAGGTATCATACAGTCCCTGCTCGAGCAAGTACGTGTATCCTTCTCCTTTTATCCTTGCGTCATTATTGAAATCACCGGCTAAAATGGACAAGCGGCTTGGGTCGATTTTTTCCATCAGGCGGTCAACCTGCTCAGGGAAGGGCTCGTCCTTATCGCTCCACCAGCCGGTATGGCAGGAGTAAATATCAATCTCTTCTCCCTTCCATTCAATGGCTGCACGGATAATCGCCCTGCTCTTCCATTTCTCCGGATCCGTTGTGCGCGATACAAAGAACTCGTCCACATCTAAAATAGGGACCCTGGATAGAATCGCCACCCCTTCTTCATTCCAGCCATAGCTATGGTGGCTGAAAGTCCATACCATTTTATAATCACTGCACCCGAGGGCTTCTAGCTTTTTCAACAGCACTTCGCCGTAATGGTCCTCAGATGTCACGTTATCATACCTTGCAAATTTTTTAATGCTTACCTCCTGAAGCGCGATGACATCGTAGCTTCTTTCAACAATCGTCTCAGCCAGAATATCCATCTTCTCCAACTGATCTTCCTCCTGCCACGCATGGCAATTTAGTGTAAGCAGTCTCATCGTATCAGGCTCCTAACCAATCTTAAATAGTGAATTTCGCACTTCTGTTTTGATACGGCAAAAACTTGGACACCACGTTTATTTTAGAAGCGAGGGAAAAAGGAAATTAACCGCGATCCATCTTCACCTATCCACTCTCTTCCCCGCAAACCAGTTCACTAATCGAAACGTCCTTAACTTCAATTTTATTTATCACTGAATTTTCCCGATTTTTGGCCTTTAAAACACTGATTAAAAAATAGTCCTCTAATAATTAAAATAAATCGCCTAACTCCAGTTTATTGCCACCTTCATTAAAAAATGACCTCAAATAAAATATCCAATTCCTGAAGATAATTACCGTAAACTAGATGATTTACTTAAATGTTTACACCAAAGTTCCCAAGTGAATAAGGTAAGTAACAGGTCGAAAGGGGTGCATATCATATAATGAAAAAAGCAGCGACGTTTGCATTGATAAGTGCATTGGTTCTTGGCGCCTGCAGTCCGGATGACGGTTATGACAATGAGGAAGAAGTTGAAGAGGATGAAGGCGGCCATGCGCCAATTGATGAAGAGGATGAGCCCGCACCTGATGACGATGTATCGGCTGAAGAGGTGATGGAAGGCGCAATTGTATTTTATAACGATTAAATCAAATCAGAGAGCTCCATTTCATCAGAAGACGAGCACTCAGCTGGAGAAACCTTAACCAATATGACTGTCATTGATTATGAAGTAAATCCGTCTTTTGAGAGAACATGAGTGGAACCTTTTCAGAATAATAGTACGTAAAAAACCTGAGCTCAGCAGCTGCCGGACTCAGGTTTTTTTGATCTAATCACGTGAAATATTCGATTTTCGCATCTGGAAACTGCGAGTCAATATAGCCCGCAAGCGTGTCTTTAATTTCCTCCTGCTCATCGTCCTGATACACATACTTGCCGATTCCATAGCGGCCCCACTTCCATTTTCGGGCTGACTCATCAAGCTCAAGTTTGGTCATCGGATAATTTTTTTCAATGACTCGTTTAGCTGGCTTGGTGAAACGATGCTGGATCATCTCAAAGGTCAAATCCTTTTTCGCAAATGCAGGAAGCTTCGCCTCAAGCTTTTCCATCATTTCACCATAGCCCTCCTTCCAGCCGTCATGAAGATAGATTGGTGCAATAATAAACCCCAGCGGATACCCTGCTTCAGCAACTTTCACAGCCGCTTCGATCCGCTCATCCAGTCGCGAGGTCCCTGGCTCAAAATGCTTAATAATGTACTGATCGTTAATACTGAAACGAAAACGGGTGCGCCCGTTATGCTTCGCATCAAGCAAATGGTCCACGTGAGCAAATTTCGTGACAAAGCGAAGCCTGCCGTGATCCGATTGACCGAAAAACTCAATTGCTTTTTTAAGCGTATGGGTTAAATGGTCAACGCCAACGATATCTGACGTACAGGAAGCTTCAAACCGTGTTTCCTCAGGCATCCGTTCCTTCATATATTCATCTGCCTGCTCAAATATCTCGTCCACATTTACATATGTCCTGATATACGGCTTATCCCCCATCGTTGTCTGCAAATAACAATAATGGCAATGCCCCATACAGCCTGTCACAAACGGAATCGCATATTCAGCAGACGGCTTTGACGTATCAAATTTCAGCGTTTTCCTAACTCCGATGACAAGAGTTGATTTCGCCACGCGGTATTTTTGAAAATGATTTTCACCCGGTAGATTTCGGATCTGGTTGTGAGATGTGGTTTCTTTGATCTCAATCCCCATCCCCTTAAACTTTTCCACAAGCTCCCTGCCAAGCGGGTAATCCAATGCACGAGGCTCAACATAAACAAGCTGCGGAACAAACGGCTTAACCATGAAGATCCTCCCCAAAGGCTGCACGGTAAGCACTGTCCGCTTCTAAATGAGACGCATACACCGCCACTTCCTCTGTCAGCGGATAATACGAATCGTGCATATATAAAAATTTCCTCTCAGCGTCATCAGGATTCACCACAACAGAGGCTTCATGAATATTGGCAACCCCCTGTGCATGGGGATTCCGCATAATGACGTACACTACTTCCCCATTTGAAAATGATTCATTATCAATCATAAATCTTCACCTTTCCTTCTTCCTTTCCCTATATTGTTTCCGTAAATAAGAAAGTTATTTATAAGAAAGGAAATGCCGCCGCTTAGGTATATCACCCTATTTATCCCGCTCCTTGTTTCATTAGGAAAGTTTGAGGAAATACACGTACTACGAGAGAAAAATTTAAAGGAGGTGGAAGAATTGGCAAGAAACGGATATGCGGTGCATGAAATTCTTGAGGTACATGAAATGATCACGATCAAATCAGCAAGCGTTGCCAAATCAACCTTGATGAGAGGACTCGCTTCTGACAAAGGCCTTAAAGATCTCCTCCAGGAAGACGCTGAAACAGCGCAAAAGGCTGTTAAGGAATTAAGCGAAGTTATCGAAAAAGGAATCGGATCTTAAGGGAGGGAAAAATAATGGCTGGTTTATTAGATAAAATTAGCAATAGAGACATCATTAACGATGAAATGATCGCATCTGATTTATTAGTGTCAGCAAAAGCAGCAGTAAGAAGCTATGCCGTGGCGATCACGGAAACGGCGTCCCCTGAAATTCACGAGCTGCTGAAAAAACAGCTGGATGAAGCAATTGCCTTGCACCATAAAGTGGCTACATACATGATCGAAAATGAAATGTATCACGCCTATAACGTCACAGAACAGCTGGCAAATGATTTGAAAAAAGCAGAGATTGCTGAAAAAACGCCTGTAAAGGGGTGAAAAAAGAGACGCGAACTGCGTCTCTTTTTTAATTAAAAATGAGGCTATTCCGTTTTAAAAACCGTCCATCAAATAAAATCGGGATTCCTTCCCCGTCTCTTACTGCGTGAATATGAAGATGAGCTTCAGAAGTATTTCCCGTATTCCCAACCCCACCGATGACGTCACCGCTCTCCACTTCATCGCCTTCACTGACAACCACAGTATCCGGCTTCATATGAGCAATCAGCACCTCTGCATCGAGGCAGTTAATGATCACATGATTTCCTGCAGCATCCTCGACTTCAGTCGGCATTTCTAAAGGCGGCAGATCCTCATGCTCATCCACTGCCGCTGTCACTGTACCTGAGCATGGACTGTATAAGGTCTGCCCGTAAATTTGATACTGGCGATTTTCAGAAGGGGTCAAACCGTTCGCTCTCAATCCGAACCCATTTAGCTGAAGAATGTCATAAGCATATGCCTGTTCCGGATGTGAATGATGATAATTGATAGAAGTGTGCGCCCCACCATGACCAGTCGTGAACACCCCGTCCTTCAAAGGAAATTCAAGCTCAATGGCTTTTTCACGGTCATTGAAAAAGTAACCTGACAGACCCAAGCTAAAAAACAACCCGAAATACACAGCAAGAGCCCCGCTCAGGATTAATGAAAAAGTATAGCTTTTATCCTTTTCCGGTCCTTTTACAGGCTTATCCTTGATCCTTTTAAAAGAAAAAATTGATATAATGACAAAAAGCAGCGGCCAAAGATAACGGAAATAATATACATAGATATGCCACGGACTTAGTACAAAAACAAAGCCGATAAACATGGCAATTGACAGCCACTCAGCCCACCACTGACGCCTGCTGACATAATCGGCCTTAAACAGACGCCACAGAAAATAAATCGGCAGCGCAATATTGATAACTCCTTGAAACCAGATCATCGTACTCATGGAATGCCTCCTTACTAGTCGGTTTCGCTCATTGAATAAAACGATAATAATATTCCTAATTATTTCAATACCCACATAAGGATGCAAGCTCCAACTCACCACGTACATTTTCTTCAATTTAAAAAAGACCATAGGAGAGAGTCCTATAATCTTTTCAACCGTCTATTCTATAGCTATTTTTCTCCTCTCATAAGCAAAAAAGGTCGCAGCCAAACTTATTAGTGCACAAATCATATACATAAAGGAATAAGAAAAAAGGTCAGCAAGCGGGCCCATCATCACTCCTCCAAGCGAGACACCTAAATCTGCCATAGCAATAAATAGCCCGAGGAGCATATTGCGGCTCAACTTTGGCAAGACAAAGCTTAAATACGTGGTTAAGGTTGGATAGATAATTGCCTGAGCAGCCCCCATCAAAATGGCGCCAGTATAAAAAAAGACCGCTCCGCCTGTACTGGCTAAGCTAACACATAGTGCTGCACTCGCTAAAATCAGCATTGTCCCCACCATAAAAGCCGAGTGCCACCTTCCATCTGAAGGGATTCTTTTTCTTAAAGCAAAACGGGCGTAAACGACTGTCCCAGCCTGCAGCATAAGGTATACCCCGGCATTGCCGCTTTCTACTTGCATGGCATATAGGGGAATAAAGGTGGTAATTGCCCCAAATACAATTGATGCAGTAAGCATTAATACACTGCATTTAAATAAAAATGGATTTTTAAATAACTCTTTAAAGGATTTTAGTGTGCTGATTTCTGCCTCGCCTGCAGAATTCTCAGCCCTGCTTTCTCCCTTATCTATTTTGGCACTGTAGCCGACCACCCCCGTAAAAAGGGCAATAGCAATCATAACAATGGAGAAGTAATCCATTCCGGCCTGCCAGATTCCAATGGCCAATAACGGCCCAATTATTCCGGGTATGTAAGAAAACAATGAATATAAGGAAATGCCCTGAGAGCGGACCTTTTCCGGTAATGCATCAATAATACCAATCTGCAGTGCCATAGAAAAAAATGCAGTGGAGACGCCCTGCAGCATGCGGGCCGCCAAATATCCTCCAAGACCAGTAAAGGTATAAAGCAATAGGGCAAAGCCATTAACGAGCAAAATAATACGCAGGACCTTAATTGGACCCTGCTTCTGAATGATTCGTCCCGCCCACGGCCGAAAGAACATCGTAGTGAACAAATAAGCCCCCATTATGATTCCAATGGCTGTGTTACTCGCACCGAGTGCCTCCCCCTGCAGAGGAATAATTACATTTATGATCGAATTTGCACTAAAATATAAAAGAACTAAAAAATATAAACGAAGAAACGGCCATGACAAAGCTCCACCCACAAGCCTACCTCCTAAATTTTGTTTCACGTTAAACCTTCAGCATACACAGCTTGATACTTCTTAAGAATTAAAAAGAGATTATTGACTGAAATAATTCTTTTGCATAGGCAGATTGAACATCCTTTAATTCGTCGATATCGACCAATTCTTCAATTTGACCATCCTTAAAAATAAGTACTCTGTCACAAATATAGGCAGCTGCCTGAATGTCATGAGTAATAAACACATAACTCATGTTATAAATCCTTTTTAACTCTTTTAATAGATCAAGAATCTGCGTTTGAACAGACACATCTAATGAGCTGATGGCTTCGTCCAATAAAATATAGTTAGGACCTGTTGAAATAGCTCTTGCAATACATACTCTTTGAACCTCGCCGCCCGACAATTCATGTGGATACCGATCTTTATAAGAAGGATCAAGCCCCACTTGGATTAATAGCTGATCAATTTTTCTCAGCCCATCTTTTCCGGTTTTATTTTTCCGTTTCATCGGCTCCATTATGGCGTCCTTAACCGTGTAAAAAGGGTTAATAGAGGATTTATAATCCTGAAAAACAGCGCTGATATTACCCGCTCTCACACGCCGGTCCGCCATATTCTGCCCGTTTAAAAGGACAGTACCGCTATCCGGCTTTTCAATTCCAAGAATGAGGCGTCCCAATGTTGATTTCCCGCTCCCGCTTTCTCCGATAATCCCAAGGCATTCCCCGGCATGACAGGTAAAGCTCACATTTTTTATAATCTGGTGGGTTTCAGAGAAGATCAGTCCGCCTTTTCTATATGATTTATAAACATCCTTAACGTTCAGCAAGAACCGCATCTCCCTTCATTACATGGTTAAAATGCTCACTGACCGCAAGTCTCGTCGACACTAAAAACCTGGTGTACTCATGTTTAGGAGCTAAAAATACAGCCTTGGTGCTCCCTCTCTCCACAATTTCCCCGTCCTTCATGACCAAGACCTCATCCGCGATTTTTTTAACAACCCCTAAGTCATGGGAAACAAAGATCATAGAGCATCCCAATGTTTCACGCAGCTTTTTAAACTGCTCTAGCACTTCATATTGAGAAATCACATCCAGAGCAGTGGTCGGCTCATCAGCGATGATAATCTCAGGCTTAAGGACAATCGCGAGTGCAATCATGATCCGCTGCAGCATTCCACCTGACAATTGATGCGGATATTTCCTCATAATTTTAGACGGCTCCTGCAGCAAAACGCTTTCCATCGCATTTATCATTTCTTCTTCTATTTTTTTGCGTCCCCAGTCAAAATGCTGCGTCAGAACTTCTCTTGCGAACACTCCAATCAAACAGGAAGGATCAAATGCACTCATTCCATTTTGAATGATCAGGCAAAGCTGTTTTCCCCGTTTCTTTCTCATTTGCTTTTCAGACAGTGTATTTAGATTTTCTCCTTTGAACCAAATCTCTCCCGTTTGCTGCAGTGAGGAGTTGTTTAGCCGCATGATGGCTTTACACGTTACAGATTTTCCACTTCCGCTTTCCCCCACTATTGCTAGGCAGCTTCCTTTAGTTAATTGAAACGTGCTTGCAGGAACAATGATTTTTTCTGTGCGTGAATCCCATATTTTCAGGTTTCTCACTTCCAAAAGACTGGTCATTTCATCAGCACCTCTTTCTTTTCGGTGGAAAGCGATTCTTGTTTTGAGCGTTTCTGTCCTGTTGAAAGTGCTGGATTCAACGCAACCTGGAGGGAATCAGATAGAAAGTTAAACGCTGAAACCACGATAACAATGGCTAAACCTGGGGCCAGCATTAATTCGGGTCGTGTAAACATGACTTCCCTCGCCTCATTCAGCATCATTCCCCATTCGGCATTTGGCGCCTGAATACCAAGCCCTAAAAATGAAAAACCTGATATTTGGAGAATCATAGAGCCCATTGAGCTGCTAGCAATTACTGCAATATCTGAAAAGGTTAGCGGGAATAGATGCTTGTAGATGATTTGAAGATCTTTGATCCCCGGAGCCTTAGCAAATTTCACATAATCCAGTTCTGCATACTGCAAAACAGACGTCCTGATGATTCGGGCAAACCAGGCCCATTTAATTAAAATGAAAGCAATTAGGATATTTTGCAGCCCTACTCCAAGCACCCCAATAATCGCCAATGCCATGACGTAGCCCGGAAATGAGAGCATCGTGTCACACATGCGCATAATAACAGTGTCTATCTTTCCTCTGAAATAGCCAGCGAGAAAACCAAGAGCTGCTCCGATTAATACAGAAACACCAAGGGCAGCCAAAACCCACAATACACTTGGGCGAATACCGATAATAAGCCTTGATAATATGCACCTTCCAAGGTGATCATTTCCAAGCAGATATTCCATTGAAGAAGGAGCATAGCGTAAACTCATATTTACCTGATTCGGATCATGAGGAGCAAAAAACGGAGCAAACACCCCCAGCATAATCGTTACAAAAATCACAATGGACGATAAGAATCCGATTTTATCCTGCCTTAAGTTTAGTAACATCTTCATTTAAAGGTCATTCCTTAATTTAGGATTCATCCATGCATTAATGATGTCTGACAGCGCGTTAAAAAGAACAAACGCTGCCGCCAAAATAAGAACATAAGCCTGAATGATGGGAAAATCTCTGCCAAGGATGGCTCTGACACTTAAGCTCCCCAGGCCCGGCCATGCAAACACATTTTCAATGACAACTGTGCTCCCTAAAATAATTGGAACAGCCATACAAAAAACCGAAACAGACACCTGCAAGGAATTTCTTACAATATGCAGGATAATCCTTCTTTCCGGAAGGCCGCAAGCTCTGCTGTAAAGCACATAATCCTGATGTAAATTGTTCAGCATCGAGCTTCTGACCACTCTGAAATAAATGCCTGAGTAGCTCACCGTAATAATAATGACTGGCAGAATATAATGCTGAAGCGATCCCATCCCGCTTGTTGGCAATAGATCCAATTTGACAGAGAAATACCATACCATAAGAGCAGCCAGCCAATACGATGGCATGGACGTCAGGAAAAAAGAAATACCTCTGAGGGATTGATCAAGCAGCTTTCCTTCGTTCAGGGCACAAAGTACTCCTAACAACACAGACAGGATGATAATCACAAAAGATGAAATAACAGTAAGCTTAAGTGTGTTTACAAACGCTGGCGCCAATAGTGACCACACTGGCTGTCCCGTTACATAAGAATGCCCAAAGTCAAACTGCAGACAAGCAATAATCCAGTCAACATATTGCATTAAAAATGGCTTGTCCATTCCAAGCTCCTGCCTGGTTTGCGCAAGTAATTCACTTGTAATTACAGGAACCCCTTGCGCCTGTAAGACCACCTCTGCCGGATCCAGCGGTGAAAGATTGATTAAAATGAAAGTTAAAAATGATACGACTAACAACATAGGAATGGCCAAGAGGATACGATTAATCATATAAATTGCCATACTAGATCTCCTTTAATAAAAGGAATAAAGGGAGGAGTCCTCCCTTTTAAAACTTAATCCTTAAAATTCATTTGTTCAAAAGGCAGCTCAAATTGCGTTTGTTTAAAAGAAATTCCATTAAGATTATCAGGTGCAACAACGGTTACACTTCCATTAGTTATAGGTATAAAAACGGCTTCATTATGAACCGTCGTCAAAATATCTGCGTAAAGGTCCTCCCGTTTATTTTCATCGGTCGTTACCATAACCTCATCGATCTTTTTATAAAGTTCATCCGCCTGTTCGATTCCGCTGGTCGTGTGAAGATAGGACGCATCAGAAGTAAAAGCAGCAATGGTGCTTTGCGGATCATAAGCTAAGCCCCAGGTCTGATTAAACAGTAAATCATACTCGCCTGTAGCTCTTCTATTTGCAATAGAGGTAGATTCTTCACCAATAATTTCAAGCTGAATGCCTATCTCCTGCAAGGAATATTGAATAAACTCAGCCTGTGTTTTTTGAGAAGAAGAAGCATTGTCATAAAATAGCTGCATTGCTAATTCGTTGCCGTTTTTCGTCCTCACCGCCCCACTTTGCTGCTCTTTCCAGCCTGCTTGATCTAAAATTTCTTTCGCTTTCTCCAAACTGTACTCCCGTTTTTTTAACTCAACATCTGCATATTGGATATTAGAAGAAAACAAAGTCTCAGCAGGTGTCTCAGTGCCGTCAAAAATATCCCGGCTGATCGTCTCCCGATCAATGGAGTGCCAAATCGCTTCCCTTACTTCCGTCTCACTCACAGCATTTTCTGTTCTGCTGCTGTTTGCCACAATCATTTTCGTGTTCATGGGCTCACTTCTCACCAGCTGGTACTCACCCTCCTCAACCAGTTGATTCATCGATTCAGACTCAAGGCTGTCTGCTCCCCGGTCATCTGTAAAAGCAAAGTTAACTTCACCTTTTTGCAGCGCTAAGAAAGTGGTTTCCCCTGCCGGAAGAACTTTTGACGTAATTTTTTTAATAGCAGGAGCCCCGCCCCAATAATTTTCATTCGCTTCAAAAACTGCATATTCATCGGTCTTGTGTTCTGCAAGCTTATAAGGACCTGTTCCATGGTAACCTTCAACCCCGCTTTTTGTTTCCCCATCCATAAAATCATTAGGAGATAGAAAAACATACGGTCTTGTCATGGATAATTCAACGAGCGCTGGGTAATAAGGCTCTGTCAAAACAAGTTCTACTGTATGGTCATCCAGTACATTCGTACTCTCTAATTTGGTTGATAGCTTAATCCATGAATGGGTGTCAGCATTATTTTGGACAGCGTCAAGGTTTTTCTTAACAGCTTCAGCATTAAACGGCTCTCCATCCTGAAATTCCACATCTTCTCTTAATGTAAAGGTGTACACTTTTCCATCCTCTGAAATATCCCAGGATTCAGCAAGTAAAGGCTTTATTCCCTCTTCTGTGTTTTCCACTAATGATTCAAAAACCTTTCCCTGCGCCGGCATGGAACCTGCATATAAATGAGGATTCATGTCATTAATATCCTTTGCTGTGGCATAAATAATTTCTTTTGTGGCAGCTGTTGAATTATCATCCTGAGCTTCTCCTCCGCCTTCAGTGTTATCAGAACAGGCCGTTAACAAAGCCAACATTAATAGAAAAATAACCGGGCTCATATATTTTTTCACTGTCAATTGTTCCCTCTCCTTTTATGAAAAATTTTAAATCGTAATCATTACTGTTTAACAATCGGACCAAATCATGTTTTCCCCTGCCTATGCGTTCCTGCTTCTAAGCTCACTGTTAATCATTTGCAGATCTTCATCCAGATTTAAAACCGTAAACGCAGGAGATAAGCGTTCTTTTGGATGAAATTTAGCTGTACTTATTATTTTTCGTTCATAGATCCTAATAAAATTATCGATAGTCGGACAGCTCAGATCCTGGCCCCGCGCAATTCCCTGAATGATTTTTAGCCGGTAATAATCTTCCTTTGGCATCCTTGGAATATCAAGAAGTGCATCTCTATTTACAAATAACTTTTGAAAAGGAACACCTGAAAAATCATAGTATCTTCCATTTTCATCCGGCGTGGAAAAAGGATCGATCAATAAGGCAGAATAACGAATATAAAGTAAATACTCCTGATGGATCGGTTCAAGCTCAGTAAACTGCTCGATATCCGCTCGTGATAAGCTTTCCTTGCTTACAGGGTAGTTATCATCGATCATAAATTTAAGAAGATTCAGCCCGTTAATCGTTAATTTATGCAGAATACTCATCATCTCTCGCCACATCGCAAGCATATCCCGAATTAGAGATGGGGTGATGGGTCCTTCCGGATAAAGCTTATAGACATATTTTTTTGCTTCAGTCTCTCCAAATATTGCGCTTAGCGAAAACTCATTCATAAATAGCGGAGGGTGTACATATAAGGAAATGTTTCTAGATTCCGCTTCAATGGGTGTTGACATAATTTCAAGAAGAATGTTCAGCTGCTTGAAAAGCATCTTTAAATTATTTAAGCATTGAGAAGAAGGGTTGGTGGAGCCTATGTATAATTTTTTCTTTAAACCAGTTGTTACTACCTGGTTAGACGGATGGCCCTGTTTCCATCTCGTGTCTCCTAAATAAGTCGAAAAACTGATAATCTCAACAAGTGGATTTACGCTGCTAAGAAAGCTTTTCACCAGACTATTCGAGCCAAAGGTTGGGGACAGTAAAATAATGGACTCAACCCGTTTTAATACATCCTGAGGGACTTGTTTTAGCACTTCTATGTAGGCATCTGTCGTGACAGATAAAATGATTGTATCCCACTCGCCTTTAATGGTTGAAATGCCCTGAAAAACCTGGTCAACTGTGCAATCCCCCTGCATTTGACGATGCTTTTCGTTTTGAATCTCAGCATAAATATGACGGTCGTTTCCCATAAGTGCCTCAAAAAAAGCGGCTGAACGTACTGATTTTCTTCCCGCAATCCCAATCTCGCAGCCGAGGAAGGTTTTTAGCGTTACAGCCAGTTGAACAGATGCAGGGCCAGTACCCAGCAGTAAAGTCCGTTTTAAATGATTCATAGGCGCCTCCTGTAATGAGTATTCGTTCAGATTGCCTTTTGATATAATGCAATATCAAAGATTTGTTTTGGACGAACAACCTGTTCAACCAACTCCCATTTTTGCTCATTTACTTCCTTAAGAGGATAATTAAATAACGATTTTAGTTGATTTCCATATCTCATCGCGACAACAACATGCTCATTGGTCCGTTCATATAACTCATCTAAAATATCGTATTTGCTTGCCACCGTTGAACTAAATATGATGTGGGTGACATCACCGATGGCTTCGAGATTTTGAGCTAATGTTTTCTCCAAACTTATTCTTAACCCCTGGCCAATTGCATTGATTACATTTTGCCCAAGCTTTACGGCCTCCTCATCAATGTCAATGCCTATGACTTCTGCTCCGGTTTCTCTGGCAATTAGCAACGCCGTCATGGGAAATGATCCTGCCCCCACTAACAGCACTTTAGACGCCGGGGTTATGTGAAAGCTGCCAAACTCCCTTTCTATGGAGGATTCAATATTCTTAAAATATGCTGCCATTTCGCCTTTTCCCTCAAGCAGCTTCATTGCACGGTACTTCTCCATTAGACTGACACAAACAGCAGATTTTCTTCTTAGGTCCTCTGCCAGCTGACTTACTTCGTCTAGTTCCCAGGGTTGTAATTTCTCCCACTTCATTTTATTTTCCTTATTCGTTATAAACATCGAGTAGTTATCGATTACCGTTTCTAATTCAGCGCAATTATATGCGGTTTGATCATATTTCTCTGCCAGCACACTAAATTTCGTTGAAAATGGCAGTAAGTTTTTCTTAAGATGGTTGATTTCCTTCATCAATTAATCACTCCCATTTATTTAGTGATATCTACAAATGCTTTGCCTTTTGCCACCAGTTCAACCGAGCCTTTAATTGAAAGGGAGGTTATCCTGCCGTTCTCATAATTGGCTGTAGTCTTAATACTCCCTCCAGGCTGCTTTATTGCTGCTGCAACTCTTGTTTTATTTTTCCAGGCAAGACAGGCACCAATGGAAGCTGCTCCTGAGCCGCATCCTCTTTCCCAAACCATACTGTCCAGTTTTGGCACATAGATTAGTGGAAGCAGCTCTTTCGTTTGAGGGTTGTAAAATAATATCCCTATTAATTTTCTGTCAGATGATAACCCCAGTAATCTTGCCAGAGCCTGACCTTTCCTTTTCATTTTTTCGTTGAATTGATCCACTTCAACAACAATATGTAAAAACCCGCTATAGCTAACTATTACGATCTCAAGCTCTTCTTTTTCATACACGATAGTTTCTGCCTTTATCTTTTCAGGTAATGGTAGATTTACCTCACAGCAATACTGGTCTTCATGTTTGGTGACCCTGCACTTGATTAAACATTCGCTGCCTGATACCTCAAGAAATAATTCATTCTCTCCTTCCAATTCCTTTTCAATTGCAATAAAAGCTGCCAATGACATACATGCATTTCCGCAAAATTCATCTCCAGCCATTTGAAGTCTGGCATCAGCTTTTTCATTCCCTGGCTTTTCTATAAACCCAACCTGTTCAGCATGCACATGATCATAAGCCATTACTTCTGCTGCTATCTCTTTATAGCTTTCGTAGGATTTATTGCCAGTAACAAGGACTGTCATGTTTTGAGTTGGATTTAATTTTACAAAGTCAATTTCCTCCCTGATCACAACCACCTCATAATTATTTTATAAATCGTAATCATTACGATTAATAGTTATATGAAAACACACTCACCTTTTTTTGTAAAGCCGTGATTTATTTACCACGCTGAAAATCGGATAGTTAAGCTTCCGATAATTCGTTCACGAAGAGGATTTTAAAACGAGGAAAAAGAAATGTTTTGTTATAAATTCATTTTTAATTAAAAATGACAGCCCCTTAAAAATGGGCTGCCTCTTGTCATATTTTTTTCTTTTTAACCGGGATCCAAATTTCACTACGAAAAGCCTTGGAGGAAGTATCTTTATCTGCATTCCACAAAATCTCCGGTCCCTCTATTTGTTCATAGCCTGAGGATGGGAACCACTCTGCGTAAATGCGTCCCCAAACGTCCTGCAAGGCATCTGGAAATTTCCCGACTGATTCAAATACAGCCCACGTCGAAGAGGGTACTTCAAGGGAGTCGTAGTGCGACGGGCATACTTGATCCGTCGCCACGCCAATATAGTGGTCAAGCTCACCTTTTTCCTCCATTCTATCCTCTGAGAAGTTAGTGGAAGCACTTAAAAACCCGATCGGCTCAACCGTTGAAAGCCCCTTTAATTCATTTATCATTTGCTCATTCAAACCTTGCCACATCGAAGCAATTTCCTCATTAACACCGTGAAAGATAATTGGAACTCGTTTTTTAATCCCGATAATTCGAAATGCTGTTTTTTCTTCTAATCGGTAATTCATTTCTTCTCCTCCTTTGATGGACAGCTGGAAGGTCATTTGTGGAAAAGCTTTTAATGGCTGCCCTTTTTTCCTCGCTTCTGAAGGCGTTACGCCATGTAGACTTTGAAATGCTCTTGTGAAGGAATCCGGGGAATTGTAGCCGTATTTTACTGCAAGATCAATAACCCTTAACCTCCCTGTCTGCAATTCATTTGCTGCAAGCGTCAGACGTCTGCGGCGGATATACTCGGACAGAGGGATTCCTGCTAAAAATGAAAACATTCGTTTAAAATGATACTCTGAGCAATAAGCAAGCCTCGCTGCTTCTTTCACATCAATGTCATCAGTCAAATGATCCTCGATGTAACGTAGGGCTTCATTCATTTTCCCAAGTGAATCCATTGAAATGACCTCCTTTCCTCAAAAGAATAACACGGCTTAATAGGCATCCTCCGACTTTTCTTGTACAATAATTCAAGGATGTTTTGAACGGAGTATGGTTCTAAAAGAAATTTTACGAAAGAACGGGGTGAGATGTGTGGCGTATTACCAAAGCAGGCAGCATTGGATGGGGAGATTTTTGGCCTCTGATCCAGGCAGAATCAGACTATTTAAAGCGGGGCGGGCAACGATCAGCCTGATCGCCTCCCTATTCACCATGCTATTGATCATGCGTGCAGCCGGCCACACGCCGATCACACCGGCAATTGTATCAGGAATGCTGGGCATGCTTGGAATTATGATGGTGATGGATGACACGAGAGAAAAAATGAAGGGAACCACTCTTTTGCTCGGGGTATCCGGGACGATCGGGATTACCGTCGGCTCAGCTTTAGGGGACCATATTCATTATATAGAGGGATTTATGGTTGTAAGTATTTTTTGCAGCTTTTACTTTTCAAGATTTGGCTCCAGGTATTTTTCCATTTTTATGGTTGCATTTATGATGGTTTATATTTCATCTGTTTTACCCCTTCCGGTCGATCAGCTCCCCTGGTTTGCAGCAGGGATCTGGATCGGGACGGCTTATGCGTATGGAGTGAATTTCTTTTTATTTCAGCGCACCTCAAAAAACCTTAAGCAAAGCATCCGCTCCTTTCATTATCAGGGCAATCTGACCTTTAATCTGTTAATGGAGGCCATGGAGAGCGATGAGATCACCGCTTCTCAAAGGAGATTCCTTCAGCAAAATGTTCTGAAGCTCAGAGAATATGCCATTATTGTAGCTGGCTATATTAAGGATGAAGATGTACAGGAGCTGTGGCCGGGATTGAAGCCTGCCCAGCTGCGATTATATGTATTTGATACCGGGATGCTGATTGAGACGCTTACAGAATCCATGAAGAGCTTAAAAAATCAGGATGCCCTTGAAATTCGTGAAATCAGACGACTTTTACTGTGGGTAACACAGGCACTTCGGGATGCGCGTGTACTTGCTCCGCAATACGAGGAACAAAATTTAGAGGAAGCAGAAAAAGCTGTTCAGGCACTTCGCATGCTGATCACAGAAATGCTCGGACGTGAAGAAAAGCCTGAGGGCTGGGTGTTCTTAATACGCCGGATCGAATCCATAGCCAATCATGTCATCAATGGTGCTATTTCCATTCAGCAGTCGATCCATCAAAAGCCTTTGTTATCCGATGGAGGGAAGGATGCTGATGAGATAGCTGAAGAAGAAAGTGCTGAAGAGGATGAGAAAAAACTGCTTCCTACAACAAAAAAAGCATTTCAGGCCTTACTCGCAGGAATTCTTGCAATTACAATAGGCCAGATGATATCACCTGCCCAGCCATATTGGGTTTTACTGACCGCATTTCTTGTCCTTTTGGGAACAGAATCAATTGGCAGAATATACACAAAGGGTCTTCAGAGATCCCTTGGCACCGTTATTGGCGCAGTTCTTGGGTTTTCATTGGCCAACCTTATATCCGGCCAGTCAATGATTGAAGTGATCCTGATCTTTATCGTGATATTTTTTGCCTTCTACCTTTTTACGGTGTCTTACACGTTGATGAGCATGTTTATCACGATGATGGTTGCCCTAATGTATGATCTTCTGCTTGGCGGCATTACACTGACACTGATTGGCGCAAGAGTCATCGATACGATTGCAGGAGCTGCGATTGCTGTTGGGGTGTCGACCTTTGTTTTCCCCAAAAAAACGAAGGCGAAGGTGGATGAGACCATTATTGATTTCTTAGCTGAGCTCAAGCCATTTGTAACGGAATACGTGAAAAGCTTCAGAGAAGATGTTAGTGTCAAGGAGCTCTCTGAAAATGCGATTACGCTCTCTCAAAAGCTTCAGACCATAAGAGAAGAAAGTCATTCCCTTTATCAGCGGCCGGGCTCTAGCGCGCACTCAGAAATGACACGCTGGTTTACAATACTAACTGCTATCAATTATCATGCCGGCCACCTCGTAGCCTCAGCTTACCGAAAAGGTTTTGAGTATCCCGAGGAGCTGACAGAAGTATTCATGAGAATGGAAGAAAAACTTGAACATAACATTGAAACCTTAAGCGAAGCACTCAAAAAACCGGAGCACCAGGGCATCATGCGAACACTCAACCATGAACGCGAGCAAATCGAAACACTCGCCCCCACCCGCTCTCAATCCCAACGTGACCTCATCCACCACCTCTACTACATCTGGCGAATCAACCAGTCGATTTTGGAGCTAGGGAAGGAAGTCGGGGTCGGGGTTGGAGATGAGGAAGAATAGAGCGGTGAAGTTCGGGCGGTGCCAGGCACCGCTCTTTTAGGCACCGCTCTTTTTTTGTCGAAAAGAAAGGAAAGACTTGGGGTCGTATGCGAGCGTGGTGATAAAGGGCGTGGTGACAGGCACCACTCGACGGGAAAGGCGAAGGCGTGGTGACAGGCACCACTCGAAATATGTCGACTACAGCCTGCTTATATTTTTAAGCGGGCTGCTCCTTTTTGGTATTTGGTGCTTAGTTTGTTGATGCCCCATAAAAAGAGGAAGGATGGTGCCCAGGGACTGCATTTTAGCTTGAGGCTCCATCGATCGATTTTCAGGATTTTTTGCAGTGGGATCTTTTTCATTTCTGCCAGATGGGTAATGCAGTAAATGAAGTAGACCAGTGAGCGGAACCCGTACTGGAGTGACTTTTTTCTTTTGCTTTTTGTCCGCTTATAAAATTGCTCAAAATCAGCAAAACTGCCAGGAGGCATTACTTTTTTTAAATATTCAAGATGCAAAAAACGCAGACTGCTTCCGGCACCTCCGCTTTTCATAAATCCAAAGGCTTCCCGCCTAACTCCTTTTTCTTCAGCAAATCTCCTGGCAATCGGCCGGTCATAGTCCCCGCCAACCGACCACTTCTTCATCGCTTGGGAGTTAGAGATCGCGTAGAAATTGCTTTCCTTTAGAGCACCTATAAAAGGAATCGCCACGGGAATGTAGCCTGCTCGTAAACGAAATTCCTTTTTAGCTGAGTCAGGATAAAAAGATCTGATCAGCTCATCATCCTCACAGCTAAGATGCTTATCCCACACTCGATCACCATGAACGCCGCTTAGTAACAACGATCCTGTTAGCTCCTTCTCCGCAGCAGCAAAGAAAATGGATGTGCCAAGCTCACCGGAGGCAACAAAATCCTCAGCAATACTGCAGGCCATGTACTGCAATTCTTCTTTTTCATGAATAATGGAATAGCCGAGCTGCTCCACAACTTCCTTCCCGCTGTCTGAGCGGCTGCTTCTTTTTGATTCAAAAACAACCGCTTCATCACACCCGATATCTTTTCCAATAGCCGCGCAGGCGACTGAATCGTACCCCTTTGAACAAAAGACAATAGGGCGATAGGTCTTCTTTCTGGCAGAATCCCTAGCATTTGCTTCTATTTTTTTCAATGTGTCGATTAGAAAAATTTTGTATTCTTCAAAGGTAGAAAAATCAGCTGACAGAGGCTTTTTTTGTTCTGAAATTTTCAAGTCCTTTGTCACCAATAAATTGTAATAGAGATGAATATTCAGCTTATTATTTGACTGCAGGGGAATGTCTCTTTTATATTTTTTTAGCCCATCAGCGATCCTTAAAAAATCACTTTCATAATCCAAATAGTCAAATCTCAGTTTTTCATTGGCAGCTTCAAGAACAAAAGGGAGAGAATTCGAAAACCAAATACATTCACTTCCTCTGATGCTATAAATCGCTTCTGTTATATGTGCAGGTGGGCAAATGACAAGCTGATCCTGTTTAATCACAGCTCCGCTTCCCATCAAACTCTCAGCCTCCTCCACCCGACCTTCCCGAAACTCACCATCCCAGGCACCTTCCACAAAAAAAAGATCCCCAACCTCCACCCATTCTCCATGCGCCACCCTAATAACATCACTTCCGGATTCAACCCGCAACCCCCACGCCAGCTTCGGCAGCTCCTCACAGCAGTAAAATTCAAATTTCATAGGTGCACCTCCCAAAGTTAAGATCAAAATAGGATGTTTTACTATTATTTTTTAGGTGGATGGAATATACATTGCGTGGGTAAAAGGCGGTCTCTAGAATGCGTGTATGTAGCCAACTGTCTTATAGAGATATAATCCTTTTTTTAAAAAAACTTCTTCAACCCCCTAATAAATGACATCAATGACAATGAAAGCGTTATAAAGTTAACTAAAAATAGAGTTTATTCAAATTTTTCTAAAAAGTCATTGCGTTTTATAATTTGTACATTTATACTTCAACCTAATACTTGTTAGGTGGTGAGAAAATGAAACATGAGGAAATTATAAAAGCTGCTCTCTTGTCTTATTCGAAATATGGATATCAGGGTGCAACAATGAAAAAAATCGCTGATGAAGTAGGCATAAAGGCTGCTTCCATATATTTCTTTTTCGAAAACAAAGAATCGCTATTTGTTCAAGCTTTTCAGCAAATACTTCAAAATCACCATGATGCAATGAAATCTGTTTTAAACATTCATCAAAATGAGCCTGTACACCGGATTTTTTCAGCAATGCTGCAAGGAATTGTTGATCATCACACCACGAATTTCATCGAGACCTCTTCTTACATATCCTTAGTCACGGCACCCATTCCAGAGATAAAAAACCATCTTCAAGAATATATGCAGAATTTCAACAAGTGGCTTACAACCTCTCTGGAAGATGCTCTTCGAAGAGATTTCCCAACCATCGACTCGAGTGATGTCGACCGGGTAATAAAGCAGTTTGTCCTGCTGGGAAATGGGGTTTTTTGGGGAATTAACCTTTACAACGAAAAATACCTGAAAGAGCAGGTTCATTTAGCTATTTTAATGAACGATTCTCTCTTTGAACAATTATCAAATAGATATACTCATACTCGTAAATAGCGTCTCGACAAAAAGGGGGAAGACTTAATGGAAAAAGAAAAAGCTAAAAAAATTATTCAGGATTACGAACGTGAGCCTGTGCCGCTTGAAAAAAGAAAAGGCTGGCTAAAGCTCTCGATTGTTTGGATGGGTTCAATTATTGCTCTTTCCGCAACAGCACTTGGAGGTGCACTCGGCGGGGGACTTAGTATGCCGCACACGATCATTGCAACGTTAATTGGCTGTTTCCTTCTTGCAGTAGTCAGTGCTGTATGTTCTGTTGTCGGAGCCAAAACAGGTCTGTCCACCTCATTTGTTTCGATATTTGCTCTTGGACGCTACGGTTCCTATGCAGTTTCAGCTATTATCGCAATTTCACTATTTGGCTGGTTCGGTGTGCAAGTAGATTTATTTGGCTCCAGCTTACAAAATGTTTTACTAGATGTATTTAATATCGAAGCAAACCGTCAGCTATTGATTATTATTGGTGGAATTTTGATGACTACTACTGCTTTCATCGGCTTTAAAGCAATCGAAAAATTGAGTTTAATAGCTGTACCGCTTCTCGCACTTCTTTTGATCGGCTCATTAATTCGTGTAATGAATGGTCAATCGATAGCTGAGGTTGCAACCGTTCCACTCACATCAAAACCTTTATCAATTGGTGTTTCCATTTCCTTAATCATCGGCTCTCTCGCTGTAGGAGCGATTATCGGGCCGGATATTGCACGTTATGCAAGGAGTCCAAAAGATGCCGTCATCTCGTCTTTTGTTGGATTCTTTGCTGGTTTTACTGTAGTGCTATTAATTGCCGCAATGCTAGCGAAAGCAACATCCCAGGTGGATGTAGTATCAATTATGCTCGGTGTTGGCTGGGGAACTGGTGCGATGCTTATTTTGATTCTTGCTCAATGGACGACCAATGATAATAATCTCTATTCTTCTGCCTTAGGGTTTTCGGTTATTTTCCGCAAGGTACCAAAATACATTCTCACCATCGCGGCTGGCCTGATAGGAACATTAATGGCAGTTGGTGGGATATACAGTCACTTCATTCCATTTCTGTCTTTCTTAAGTGTCTTAATTCCACCCATCGGCGGAATCTATGTAGCTGATTATCTAATTAACAAAACTCGTTATACATTTGAACAGGTAGATTTACAGGAAAATGTAAATGTGTTCGGGGTATCCATTTGGGCAATAGCCACGCTAATTGCCTTTGCTACAACACCTGCACCTACAGGATTTGGGCTTTTCTCACTTACTGGGGCTTCAGGGTTTGATGCCTTCCTGATTGCTTTTGGACTTCAATTAATCGTAAGTAAAACGTTTCAAGCATCAAATCAAACAGAGTTTGCAACTACTAGAAGGAGGAATATCCAATGAGATTAATTGGTAAAAAAGAAATTGAACACATGGCCATTGGTGCTGCATTACTTGGTACTGGCGGTGGCGGTGATCCATATATAGGGAAACTGATGGCCTTGCAGGCTGTTGAAGAATATGGTCCTATCAAACTTCTTTCTCCGGAAGAAGTTCCTGATGAAGCCTTAGTTGTCCCTTCCGCCATGATGGGTGCACCGACCGTTATGGTTGAAAAAATACCGAATGGTGAAGAAGCCATTGCTGCATTTAAAGCATTGGAAGAATTTTTAGGTCAAGAAATTTATGCAACGATGCCAATTGAAGCAGGAGGAGTTAATTCCATGCTTCCTTTAGCTCTCGCTGCACGCCTCGGTCTTCCTGTTGTGGATGCAGATGGTATGGGACGAGCATTTCCCGAACTCCAAATGGTTACATTCTATCTGGAAGGTGTATCTGCGACTCCTATGGTTCTATCGGACGAAAAAGGAAACAGCTTACTTCTTAATACGATTGATAGTGTCTGGGCTGAAAGAATTGCACGAAAAGCGACAATTGAGATGGGCGGCTCTGTTATGAATGCAATTTATCCGATGACTGGACGGGCAATGAAGAATTCATCCATCCACCATATCCTGACGTTAGAAGAACAGATCGGCGCCAGAATTGAGGCAGCGCTGAAAAACAATAAACAGCCAATTAATGAAATTCTTGAGCTCACAAATGGCCGTGTATTATTCCAAGGAAAAGTAATGGATATCGACCGCAAAACGCAAGACGGTTTTGCAAAAGGAACGGCAATCATAGAAGGTCTTGGAACGGACTTAGATAAATCCTGCCGCCTTCATTTTCAAAATGAACACTTGCTTGCAGAAGTTGACGGTAAGGCGATCTGTATAACTCCTGATTTAATAGCCGTACTGGATGCAGAAACCGGAATGCCTATTACAACTGAAGGACTGCGATACGGCGCACGGTGCATCGTTATTGGTATGCCTTGTGATCCTAAATGGCGTACAGAAAAAGGCATTGAAGTTGCCGGACCTGGCTATTTCGGCTATGAAACGAAGTATCGTCCAATTGAAGAATTACTGAGAAAGGAGGAAGTTTAAAATGAGTACATACAGAATTGGAATTGATGTTGGCGGCACTCATACAGACGCTGTCGTACTTGATGAAGCATATAACGTTATAGCAGAAGTAAAAGCCACGACGACTGAAGATGTAAGTTCAGGTATTTATGATGCATTGAAAAAGGTAGTCGCCAAATCCGGGCTGCCTGCTGAAGAATTCCGGTATGCCATGCTTGGAACAACTCACTGTACAAATGCTATTGTTGAACGAAAACGGCTTAATAAAGTTGCCGCCATCCGCATCGGCGCACCTGCAACCACCGCCATAAAACCCCTTGTCGGTGTACCGGATGATTTAAGAGCAATCCTTGGCAAGCATTTGTATATCGTCGGTGGTGGAAATGAGTTTGATGGTCGTGAAATTGCTCCTCTAGATGAAGAAGGCATCCGGCAAATTGCAGAGGAACTAAAAGGACAAGTTGACTCAGTAGCGATAACGTCTGTCTTCTCCCCAGTTTCGACTGATCATGAACTTCGTACAGCCAAAATCATCAAAGAAGTAATGGGTGAAGAGACTGTCTTATCTCTCTCCAGCGAAATCGGAAGTGTCGGTCTTCTGGAACGTGAAAATGCAACAATCTTAAATGCAGCAATTGTAGATGTAGCAAGGTCTACTGCCGATGGATTTGTAAAAGCATTAGAAAAAGAAGGCATCCATGCTGATGTTTTCTTCGGGCAAAATGATGGAACCTTAATGTCTGTAGAATACACGGTAAAATATCCAATTCTCACCATTGCCTGCGGACCGACTAACAGTCTTCGGGGCGCGGCTTACCTGACAGATAAGCCGGATGCCTTGGTTGTTGACGTTGGTGGAACAACGACTGATGTAGGTGTTCTTGTAGGTTCATTTCCTCGTCAATCATCTCTAGCTGTTGAAATTGGAGGCGTTCGAACAAATTTCCGCATGCCTGACATTGCATCGATTGGACTTGGAGGCGGAACTGTTATAACGATTAAAGAAGACGGCTCCTACCAAATCGGTCCGGAGAGCGTTGGTTATCGCCTTATTGAAAAAGGCCTCGTCTTTGGCGGTGATACTTTGACAACTACAGATATTGCAGTAGCTGCCGGAAAAGCGAAGTTAGGAAATCCCGAGTTGGTCAATCACCTGCATCCAAATACTGTAGATAAAATCTACGCAAAAATGGTCGAAATGGCAGAAGATACAATCGATAAGATGAAAACCAGCTCCACACCAGTTCCAGTTATTTTAGTAGGTGGTGGAAGTATCCTTTTTCCTGATCAGCTAAAAGGAGCTTCTGAAGTTATCAAACCAGAAAACTCCGGCGTTGCAAATGCAATTGGATCTGCAATATCTCAAGTAAGCGGGCAGATTGAAAAAATATTTAATGCAGATGAGCTTGGACGAGAAAAAACATTGGAACTTGCCAGAAATATGGCATTCCAGCAAGCAATTGAAGCTGGTGCCGATCCTGACCAGTTAACACTCATCGACCTTGAGGAAGTGCCCCTTTCCTACCTTCCCGGAAATGCAACAAAAATCCGAGCCAAAGCAGCAGGAGGCCTCCTAAGCGAACGGGAAAACATTCAGTCTTAATATGCTATTGTGCATCATAAAAAACTAACCTCAACTGAAGTCACTAATAAAGTGACTTCAGTTGAGGTTTTTGATTCTCGTTGTGCGTGGTGCCTGTGTGGTGCCTGAGTGGTGCCTGTCACCACCCGATTTATGTCGACTGTCCCGCTTCTTATTTCAAATGCATTTTTATTGCTGATAAAAATAAGATAGTATATGGGCGGGCAACTGGTCGCTAAGGGGCTTTTAAAGGGGGCATTGCTATGGTGTATTTTTACCGCCAGACGAAGGTGGCTTATCTTACGTTTGATGATGGGCCTTCAGATAATACATTGAAAATCTTAGATATACTTGATACTTATAATGTTAAAGCAACGTTTTTTGTGATAGGTAATGTGAGCGAAAAAAACCAAGCACTTTATTGGGAGATCGTACGCAGAGGCCATAGCATCGGTCTTCATACGTATACACATGATTACTCCTATATCTATTCCTCTCTTGAAAATTTTAAAGAGGACCTGACAATGCTTGAAAATACGCTGATGTACTACATCGGTTTTGTTCCTTCAATTTACCGGTTCCCTGGCGGTTCAACGAATCAAATCAGCCAGAAATATGGACCACCAGATATTATGGAAGTGCTAAAAAAGGAAGTCCTTCGGAGAGGCTACATCTTTTACGACTGGAATGTTGACAGCGGCGACACAGCAGCTGCTCTGGTGGAACCTGATATCATCACAAACAACGTACTTACCGGTGCTGCAAACAAATCAAACATCAACATCCTCTTGCACGATGCCCCGGCCAAAACCACCACAGTAGAAGCCCTTCCCGGCATAATCACCGGCCTTACAGCTCAGGGCTTTACGTTCCGCCGGCTTCCTTAATGTGAGACGAGTGGTGACAGGCACTCCTCGAATTTTGTCGAGGCATTTCGGCAAGTGACAGGCACCACGAAATTCCGAAATTCAAATAAAAAAAGCTGCACAGAACCCAATGGTTTGAAATGGGTTTCTTGTACAGCTTTTTTGTTATGCTAATAGGTTCTTTATTTTTGAGTTTGACCTTCTGGCAGTAAGGTCAGTTTCATATCGGGTCTTGAGCGGTTTGTGAGCCTGGTGAAAACATGGTTAAAGTAAAACGCAGTGAGACTGATATTTATAAATAGCATGAACGGAAATAGATAGATAATAAAAATTGAGAATATCAAAATGAGCAGCAACCACAGCGTATGAAGAAGATTAGCAATGGAAAATAAGAAGGAATTCTTTGCTGAAGCCACCATTGAAACGGCACACTGCCCTTTCATCATTGGTAAGTAAATAGATGTAAATAAGAATGCCAAAGAAAGAAATACTGTCAATAGCAAAACGAACCCGCTTCCCGGGAAGTTCATCTGCATAAGTACTAGGATGTCCAGATATAATACTGTTCCTACCCCCATCCAGATAATCCCTAAAAAGAAATTTTTAAAAAAATCATGTTTAATTTTTTTGTAAAAAGGGATAAAAACTCCCGTTGAGATCCCTTTTTCTTTCCACTCCGTTAACACTGCAAACATCGCTTTTGTGGCAGGCAAAATAGTAATGAGAGGTAAACAGCTAATAAGCCATACAAAATTAAGCAGAAAAAATGCAGTTAAAACCTCCATGGTACGAAAAACAGGATTTTGTGAGCCAACCATCCAAACACCTTCCTTCTCTCAACGGGAATCTATATTCAGTCTTGAGGCAATTGATACTCAGGTTTGGAATACTTTCCTGCCTCGAGAATAACTTAATACTGAAAATAGACTGACTTCACATTTGTATAAAATTCGATATTTGTATGCCCGATTGAAAAAGCACCTGCCCCTGATTGCTTTATTCCACCAAAAGGTAAATGAGCTGCACTGGCGGTTCCATGGTTTACGTGAACCATTCCGGCTTCGGCTTGCTCTGCAAATTGAAAAGCTTCTTGAAGTTGGTCGGTAAATATGGCGGCAGCAAGTCCGTATTGGACTCCATTTGCGACTTCAAGTGCCTCTTTTGCATCCTCAACCTCCAGCACGATTAAAACCGGACCGAATATCTCTTCCTTTGCAACCTTCATTTCCGGACTGACCTGATCAAAGATGGCCGGTACCATGTAGGCTCCTGAGGCAAATTCGCCTTCTTTTAATATCTCTCCACCATACAAAAGCCTTGCCCCTTCTTCTTTTGCTGATTTGACATAGCCTTGCACCGACTCAAGATGACTTTTATTAATAAGCGGCCCTACATTTGCATCTTCCTGCCAGGCAGGTCCCACCACTAATTTTTTCGTTTCCTCAACTAAAGCTTTTGTCAACTCCTCTTTTTTATCTTTTGTCACGACGACTCTGCTAATAGAGGTGCATCGTTGTCCGCTGCAGGCAAAAGCCGCCGATACGATTTGTGCTGCTACCTCTTGTGGATTTTTGTAATCTAATACAACTGCAGGGTTTTTACCGCCTAATTCGAGCTGGGTCTTTACAAGCCTCTGTCCGGCAGACCCATTTATTTTTTTTCCTAATTCTGATGACCCTGTAAAGCTGATGCCTTTGACGAGAGGGTGCTCAATAAGCGGATTTCCTGCTTCTGACCCACTCCCTATGATGAGATTCACAACCCCGGCCGGCACTCCTGCTTCGGATAGAAGCTCCATTAATAAAATCGACGTCCATGGTGTAACAGATGCAGGCTTGTAAACGACAGTGCAGCCAAAAGCAAGTGCTGGAATAATTTTTCTAACCGGCGTTACGACCGGGAAATTCCAAGGTGCAATGGCTGCTATTACACCGGTTGATTGACGGATCGTTGAATTCCATACGTTCCCTCGTTCACCAGGCAGCGTCTCTCCTTCAATCCTGAACGCTTCCCCTGCTCCATATCTGGCTTCCTTCACCGCACGCCCTACCTCGCCTAACGACTCATTTAACGGTTTTCCCTGCTCAGCTGATAATCTAAATGCCATTTCTTCCTTATTTTTTTCAAGTAAGTTGGCAAACTCGTTTAAAATAGCACCGCGTTCCGGACCTGGTGTAGCAGTCCAGGCCTTAAACGCTGTATGCGCTGCTTTCACTGCCTGATCCACATCTTCTTTAGTAGATTTTGGGAATTCTCCGATTGTCTGTTCATAGTTCGCTGAATGGTATAAAGCGTAGGTTTCACCTGAAGATGAAGAAACCCATTTTCCATTAATAAAGTTCTGATAGCTCGATACTTCAGTTTTATCCATCCATTTTTGCATATCTGTTTTCACTATTGAAGACATTTTACTCCCCCTCCTTTAAGTCAGCACCTTGTTGGGAACCTCAGGCGTCATGACCATACGGCAAATATTTTTCAGATCCTCTTCCGTTGGCTTTACCGGGTTTACTGGTACATTTCCTGACTCCATTGCTTCTTTTACAATTTGATCTAAATGTCTTTCCTCTACCCCAAAATCAGATAATGTTTGTGTAATTCCAATGTCTTCCTTTAATAATCTAATAGCCTCGACCGCTTTTAAAGCAGCCTCCCTATCTGATAATTGATCTACCTTTTCACCAAAGATTTTAGCAATCTCAATAAATTTCTCCTGGTTGCCAATCAAGTTAAAAGCCATTACTTCAGGAAGCAATATCGCGTTTACTACTCCATGTGGAATATTAAAATTAGCGCCGAGGGGAATAGCAAGAGCATGAGCAAGACCGAGCCTTGTTGAGTTAAACGCCATCGCTGCCAGCGTGCTTGCCGTCATTAGATCGGACCGCGCATCTGCATTTTCCCCCTGGATAACAGCTAAGCGCAGGCTTTTGGCTACCAGCTTCATAGATTGAATGGATAAACCCTCTGAAAATGGCTGAGTTACTTTATTAACATATGATTCCAAGGCGTGGGTTAAAGCGTCCATACCAGTGGCAGCTGTAATGGAAGGCGGAAGCGAAATGGTGAGCTCTGGATCGCATAAAGCAAGATCAGGACAAATGTACATACTGCCAATGCTAAGCTTTGCCTGGGCTTTTTTATCAGACAAAACAGCAAATCTTGTAATCTCACTGCCTGTTCCTGCAGTAGTTGGGACCGCAATAACCGGCACTCCCGGTGAAGGGACACGATCAAGTCCAATATAATCCCGTATATCTCCTCCGTTTGTTAGTAAAAGCCCAATCGATTTAGCTGTATCAAGCGCACTTCCGCCCCCGACTCCTACAATAATGTCACAGCCGGCTTCTACTGCTTTTGAAACCCCCTCTCCAACTGACTCAATCGTTGCTTCCATCCCTACTTCTGTAAAAGTCGTAAATGGTATTCCTGCATTTCGCAACGGTTTTTCCAGACGCTCAACAATTCCAGCCTTCAGTACGCCTGGATCTCCAACTACCAGTACATTGGAGCCGCCTAATTCACTTACAAATTCATGAAGTTTATTTGCATATCCATTTCCAAATTCAATAATGGTTGGGATATGATAACGAAATTTCTTCGATGTCAGCATTATTTAATCGTCTCCTTTTCACTGCCATTAGCTGCATGACCTGTCCATTCAGTTGACAAAAAATTAAGACCATATTTTTCACCGAGCTGAATGAATTCTTCTACCAGTTTTTCAGGAAGTGCAATTCCGTTTTTCTTGCGTTCTTCTTCAATTCTTTTTTCGATTTCTCCGGGAATGAAAATTTCTTTTACATTCGGCGCTTTAGGCTCTGCTTTAATTTCCTGTATGTAAAGATCCATTCGGCTCTTAAACTGGTCAACAGGCATGAATTGATTAATATCTATTGCAATAAAAAAATGACCGACATTTTGGGGATCATTCCAGTTTTCATACATATTATTTACGTATTTCCCAAAGCCGGCCCCCGTTAATACACCTGATAAAATATCAATAAACATTGAAATACCGTACCCTTTTGCTCCTCCTAAAGGAAGAACGGATCCGTCTAGAGCTGCCTGAGCATCCGTTGTCTCCGTGCCGTTGCAGTCAATTGCCCATCCGAGCGGGATCTCTTCATTTTTTTGAGCAGCAACGATAATTTTCCCCCTTGCTACAACACTGGTAGCCATATCAAGAACAAATGGCTGCTCTTTTCCAGCGGGGACGCCAACCGCGAGCGGGTTCGTTCCTAAAAATGGTCTTACCCCTCCGGTTGGAGGCATTGTTTGCGATGCATTGGAAACAACGATAAGCAGTGTATCCTGTTCAATCGCCTTCAGGGCATAATATGCGCCTGTCCCAAAATGATTAGACCCCTTTACTCCCACTAAAGCTGCACCATATTTTTTTGATTTCCGAATTGCCATATTCATCGCTTTCGTCCCGACTACTGCCCCAAAATGATTTTGGCCATTAAGCAAAGTGACGGCCCCTTTTTCTTGTTCCATCGCAATTTCTGCCTCAGGGTTGATCAAGCCTTCTTCTACTCGTTTAATATAAATAGAGGTACGGACTACACCATGTGAATCGACTCCTCTAAGATTTGCTTGAACGAGTGACTCCGAGACTGTTGTTGCATCCTTATTCGAAAGTCCGTTTTTTTCAAATATCTCAATGCAGAATTGCTGCAGTTTTTCCCAGTCAAACTTTGTTGGCAACACCATGAAATTCACAGCCCTTCTGCCTTAAGAGTTCATCGATCCAACTGCGATCAATCGTTCCATTTTCGATCGATGCCATTATGTTGTTCTCACTTATTTCCTGACGTTTTACTAACTCAAGGATTTTTTCCGCCTCGTCAAGCGGCACAATAGCGATTCCATCGTCGTCTCCAACGACTAAATCGCCAGGATTAACTAGTACCCCGCCGATGGAGACAGGGACATTTATTTCACCTGGTCCATCTTTATACGGTCCCCGGTGAGTAATACCACGGGCGTAGACTGGAAAATCCCCCTCTGCAAAAGCTGCTGTATCACGAATGGCTCCATCAATTACAAAGCCTTTGATTCCTTTTTTCACTGCCAGCCGGAGCATGATTTCTCCAACAATCGCATTTGTCACATCGCCACCGGCGTCTACGACTATCACATCTCCAGGCTCAGCCAGATCAATCGCTTTATGGACCATGAGATTGTCTCCAGGTCGTGTTTTTACGGTAAGGGCTGTACCGAGCAGTCTGCCGCTTTTATGAAAAGGACGCAAGTGACTTGATACAGCGTGGATCCGGTTTAGATTATCACTGATATGCGGTGTTACGACTCCGTTATATTGCTCAACGATTTTCTGATCGACTTTCTTTTTTACGGGATAAATACGAAAACCGATATTACTCACGTGCACTCACTTCCTTCTATCAGGTTTTAAAAACTCACTACCCTTTTACGCCTCCAGCAGTTATTCCTTCAATGATGTAGCGCTGGAAGAATATAAAGACTACAAACAGCGGGATTAAAGACAGAGCAGACATGGCAAACAATGCACCCCATGAGCTTTCCCCCATTGAGTCGACGAACATTCTAAGACCAACCGCCACTGTATACAATTTAATATTGCTTAGATATAGCAGCTGGCTGAAGAAATCGTTCCATGTCCAAATAAAGGTGAAAATCATTGTTGTAATCAGTGCTGGTACAGATAGCGGCATAATCAGCTGCCAGTACATACGTATTTTCCCGCATCCATCAATTTGGGCTGCTTCTTCAAGCTCCCGCGGAATCGAACGCATAAATTGCACCATTAAGAAAATGAAGAAACCTTCTGTTGCAAGGAATTTAGGCAATGTTAGAGGGATAAACGTATTTATCCAATCCAAGTAGTTAAACATGATATATTGTGGAATAACTGTCACATGAAATGGCAGCATCAGTGTTATAAGCATAATCATGAACAATACTTTTTTGAACGCAAAATCCAATCGGGCGAATGCATAAGCAGCCATTGAACAAGCAAAAACATTTCCAATAATACAAAGAGTTACGATAATCCCGGAGTTAAGAAAAAAACGTCCAAATGTAACGCCTGAAACGCCAGTCCAGCCCTGAATATAATTTTCTAACGTGAAGTTCTTAGGAAAGAATGAGCCGCTTTGGAAAATTTCTGTATTTTCTTTAAAAGAAGACATAACCATCCACAGCAGCGGATATAACATAATCAACCCGATCGCAATAATTAAAGCATGTGTCAAATACCTTGGTTTTTTAACACGCGGTTTATGGTTTTTTACAGGATCCAATGTTTTGAGCAAAGGCTTGGCAACAGAAGGCCCCACTTCCTCCTCAGGAATTTTATTCGGTTCCATACAATCACCTCTATTCTTGGTAATGCACCCATTTTTTTGATGACAGGAAAATCAGCGCCGTTAAAATAGCAATTGCGGCAAGAAGCAGCCACGCCATTGCAGAGGCGTATCCCATCTGGAATTGAGTAAAGGCTTTCTGATACAGATACAAGGTGTAAAATAAAGTTGAATCTAACGGACCGCCTGAACCGCCGCTGATAATGAAGGCAGGCGTAAAGGCTTGAAACGCAGAAATGACCTGCATAACAAGATTGAATAGTACAATAGGAGTCAATAACGGCAGAGTAATCTTAAAAAACTGTTTAAATTTGCCCGCTCCATCAATTTTTGCTGCTTCATATAATTCAATTGGTATTTGTTTTAAGCCTGCTAAGAAAATGATCATCGGTGCACCAAATTGCCATACAGCAAGAATAATTAAGGTGTAAAGAGCGGTATCCGGCTGTGAAATCCAGTTCGTCCCCTCAATTCCAAACACTGCTAATCCTCTATTTACTAATCCATCTCCGCCAAATAGCTGACGCCACAAAAGCGCTACGGCAACACTTCCGCCAAATAAAGAAGGCACATAATAAATGGCCCGATAAAATCGCAAGCCTTTTAAACCCTTACTTAAAGCCAGTGCTACACAAAGTGCGAAAGTAAGCTGAAGCGGAACACTTATGAATACGTACTTAAATGTAACCTCTACACTATTCAGCCATTTTTGATCCTGAAACATCTGTGCATAATTGGCTAGTCCAACCCATTGCGGATCAGTAAACATATCGTAGTTCGTAAACGAAAAATAAAGTGAAGCGACCATGGGAATTGCACTTAAACCAATTAGTCCAACAATCCATGGAGTCAAGAACATATAAGCTACTGCGTTACGTCGCCATGCATTTTTTAGTGCAATCATCGCTTACTCCAATCTAAACTAAATGGGAGAATCATCGTTCCCCCATTTAGTTCTGGTAATCACTTAATCTACTGATTAGCTTTACGTGTTTTATTGCAGAATACTTTCTGCTGCTGCCATAAAATTATCTGCCGCTTCCTCAACAGTCAGCTGTCCGAAAGCGATTCCCGATGCATTATCAGCAAAAGACTGCTCCAGTTCATTAATTCCGAGCGGTGCATAAGGAGCAGGTCTGGCATATTCAACTGTTTCCTGTATAAAGTCAACCGCACGCTGCTGTGCCGGCTCCAATAAAGGAAGAACAAATTCAGCCATTTCAGATGAGCCCGGAGACCCCTGCTCGACTTTAAATAATTCTAAAGCCTCTTCAGTGTTAACAAAGAAATCGATAAACTTTGCTGCCTCTTCAGGATGCTCAGATCTTTCAGTTATTGATAGATAGGCACCCTCAATATATTCTCCCGTTTCGCCATCCTCTAATCCTGGCATTCTGACTATTTCAAGATCTCCATTGTCAAATTGCTCCTGATAAAGATGGAGCTGATTTGCAGGAACCTGAGTAAAGGCAGTTAAACCAGTAGTAAACATATTTTGTTCTAAAGGGGCAGAATCATATTCTGTAGTCGTTGCACCATCCGGAACAGCTCCTTTTTGTCTCAGGTCTTCCCACATGGTCCACCAAGCGACAAGATCCTCTCTTTCAAACCCAAGCATCCCATCTTCTGTAAACACATCGTTCCCTCTTTGTCTTACAAAATAGCGGAAGTTTGGCTGGAGTTGTCCACCGCTCAAATCCGGTACCCCAAAATTTTCTTCAGGCATCGCTTGATTTACTTCAAGCATTTTTTCATTAAATTCATCCCAGGTCCAGTTCATATCCGGGGGTTCAACACCAATTTCTTCTAGAAATCCAGCATTATAAACGATTCCCGGCATTGTGACCCCTTTAGCAACCATAAACAGATTGCCATCAACCGTTCCACTTTCAACGGTAGCTTCTGCAAAGTTACTTAAATCAATGGTTCCAGCGTCAGCAAACTCCTGCATATTCAATAGCGCATTTCTTCTTGCATAATCAGAGACATAAAATTGATGCATACTAACTACATCAGGTGCATTTCCACCTGCAATTTGAGTGGAAAGCCTGTCCCAATAATCATTCCATCCGCCAAATTCCCGATCCACTTTAATCGTAGGATTCGCTTCCTCAAAGCGGTCGATGATAGAGTTATAAATCTCATTACGTTTTGTATCTCCCCACCAGGAAAATCGAATGGTAACCTCGTCTCCTCCACCGGAAGATTCACCGTTTCCTTCACTTGAATTGTTGTCAGATCCGCTGCACCCTGCCAAAAACAGGGATGTGAGCATGATTGCGGAAAGCAGTGTATGGATAACTTTATTTTTTTTCATTTGTACCCCTCTTTTTCTATTGAGAATGAAAAACGTTTAAAGTAAGGGCTTACATTTAAATGGTAAATAAAACATTATGGTTATCAATTAAACTTATCTATTTGCTGAGTTAAGGAGTCGTTTATGTTATAATCCAACAAAGAGAGTGTTCTACTTTCTATCTTAAAAACTAGTCATTGCGGTAGGTTTTGCTAATGGCAGAAAAGTCCAGTTCGCCAAAACTATCTTCCGACTTTTCGAACATATCCAAAACCAGTGAGGCAACTGGGAGGTTCAACCCTTTTGCTTCACTTACTGCAATGTTTAAATCCTTGCGCATTAATTTGTGTTTGAAGCCCGGTTCAAATTGCTCCTCCGATACGGGATCAATTTTATTCATCAGCATCCAGGAAGCACCAGAACTCGTTCCGATCACTTCTTTAATATTCTCTTTATCAATCTCAAGCTTTTCTGCAAGCGCAAGGGCCTCTGCTGTAGCGGTCATATGAATACCTGCAAGCATTTGGTTAATCGCTTTAATGCCTTTTCCTGCCCCGATGCCACCCACTAAAAAGATATTTTTCGCCATGGCATCCAGTACCGGGCGCACACGATCTAATACCTCATCGTCACCACCTGTCATAACCGTTAACGTTCCCTGCTCAGCTCCGGCAGTGCCGCCGCTTACTGGCGCATCAAGCACCTCGATACCTTTCTTTCCGTAAGCTTCACTAACTTTTTTCATCATTTCGGGTGTACCGGAAGTCATTTCGATCAGGAGTGAATCCTCAGAGAGATTTTCTAATACGTCTTTAGACAGCAGTACGCCTTCCATTTCCCGGTCTGTTGGCAGAATACTGATTAGAACTTCTGCGCTGCGTGCCAGGTCAGAAAGGGAATTGTGTTCAGTTGCGCCTTCATTTTTCAGCTCTTCGACCGGTTCGCGATTTTTGTGGGCAATGATATGTAGCTCAAACCCATTTTTGATTAGATTTTTTGCCATTGGCAGCCCCATTGCACCGAGACCAATAAACCCAATTTGTTTAAAGCTCATCAAATTCCTCCTTAATAAAACTACTTATAAAACAGAGTCATCAAGCTTCCATCCAAGAGTCTCATAATGTTTTTTGCGTCCTGCTTTATCCCCGGTCAGCTCCTGATGTGCATATTTAGCTACTTCCTTAGCAATCTTTCTCGGCACGACGATAACACCGTCACCATCTGCTACGACCACATCTCCTGGATACACAGCCACTCCGCCAATTGATACCGGAATGTCTTTTTCGTAGTAGCGGATTCTTGTCTGATCCATTCCCTGCGAAACAAATTTAGACCAAACCGGAATGCCCTGCATGATTACTTCATCAGTATCGCGAATCCCTCCGCCATTTGTTAAATAGCCGACACATCCTCTTCCTTTAAAGTCTAGCGTATTGTTAGAGCCTAAAAGACCAACGTCCAGCCCTGCTACATCCAATACCATGAAATCCCCTTCTTGAATTTCCTTGCCCCATGGATCATTACACACTTCTCTGTAATACCATTTCACCCATTGAGTGTATTCATCTCCTGTTACACGCGGGGCCGGTCCCTCAAATGGCAAATATCTTGCAGTATGAGCGATTCCAATTACCGGGGCGCCGCGGAATAACGGTTTTATACTATGGTGAACCGTACCGTATTGGTGATAGCCTACCCAGTCCATTCCGTCTCTAACGTCCGTAACACGCAAGCCTTTATAAAGCTCTAAGATCTCTGCTCTGTCATCCTGCTTTTCTACTTGATTTTCCTGATTAATATTCATGTTTTATTCTCTCCTTTAAATTGTGTTTTTTGATGAATAGTTTTGTAAAAACTGTATTACGCCGGGGAATTCTTTTCACCTCCTTAAAGTAAGTAATCGCACTTTCAAGCGCTAGAAACAGGATTTTTGTAAGCGCTTTAATTTTTAGCTAAAAAATTTCACTTCTCTCCACAGGATTCTCTGACAATTAATTTAGGCTCCAATACAACTGTGTTAAAGGTTGGCGGCTTTCCTTCAATGCTATTGATTAAATTCACCGCTGCCACCCTGCCCATTTCGTAGCCAGGCTGCCAAATAGTCGTGAGTGGCGGATTGATATGCTTAGCCCAAACCGTTTCATCATAACCTACTAAACTAATATCCTCAGGAATTGATTTATCCAGCTTGCGAATAGCTTCCATAATTTCAAGAGTAAGCATATTGTTTGTTGAAAAAATCGAATCAATTTCCGGATTTTGCTGAAGGTACTCGATAATTCTTTCTTTTTTATTTTTTTCAGCCGGCTCCAGAGCTAAAATTAAGAAATCCTTCTCCGTATAACCATGATCGAGTAGCGCTTTCTTATATCCCTCCACCCTTTCCTTCCAGGTGCTTACATGTTCATTACGAAAGAGAATGACTGAGACTTTTCTTCGATTGTTTTTTAGCAATTGCTTTACCGCAGCGTAAGACCCTTTAATATTGTCTACGACTACATTTTGCGCCACCACAGGCTCTACCCGGCGGTTGATGAAAACAATTGGAAATTTTGCATCGACCAGTTTTTGATAAACATGATGATTTTGAGCAGTTGGATTGATAATCATTCCATCCACCTGACGCATTTGAAATTCCTGTATATACTGTTTTTCAAGACTCGATTCCTCATTAGAGTTGGAGATCATCAGATTGTAGCCCATCTCTCTGCAAGTGTCCTCCACTCCTTCTAATACATTAATCCAGAAAGGGTTTTTAAAATTGGATAAAACAATTCCTAATACATTTGTTTTCATTGATTTTAAGCTTTTAGCCAGAGCATTGGGTCTGTAATCAAGCTCTTCAATAGCCTTTAAAATTCTTTGTTTTGTTTCTTCAGTGGTGTGATCAAAATTTCCGTTTAAAATCCGGGAAACTGTAGTTTTGGATACACCTGCTTTAATAGCTACATCTGCAATTGTTATTTTCATATCCATCTCCATATCTAAGAAAAATGTAAGATTTTTCTTGGGTATCGGTTTTGGAAACCGTTACCCTAAACATATAGTACCTCCACTTTTTCCAAATTGCAACAAGTTTTATTTAAATTTTCGGAATAATTTCATTATTTTCATTTTTATTAGAGTTGCCTCAACAAAAAAATCCGTTCCTACCCAACTCACAGGCAGGAACGGATTTTCTATATAGTTACATTTAATTTTAAACTCGCGTAGGTGGCGGCGCCAATGACTCCAGCCTCTACTCCATAAGCAGCGTACGTAAAGTCAAAGGTCCCTTTTAAACTGTCATAAACCCGTTCGTTTGTTTTTGCTTTAAGTATTGGCAATAAATATTCATGGTGGGTCATCACGCCGCCGCCCATAACAAACACATCAGGATTTACCGTATGTACAACATTTGCGAGGCCGATTGCCAGATAGGTCATGGTTTGATCAATCAATTTTATAGCTTCTTTTTCACCAGCAATGGCCCGCTCAATTGCCTCTTGAGCACCGCCTGCCCATCCATACTTTTCAATGCTGATGCGGGTTAACGCTGTGCCGCTTGCATAGGCTTCTAATGCACCTGGATTTAAATTAGAATGAACAGCTCCATCAGGAACTATAATCATATTGCCAATTTCTCCTGCACAGCCTCCAGCTCCCTGAATCAGCTTCCCTTCATGGACATAGCCGCTTCCCACACCGGTGCTTACAGTAGTAAACCACACACTTTCATACCCTTTTCCCGCTCCACTTCTCGCTTCAGAAAGAGCTGCTGCATTGGCGTCATTTAGTAAGAACACAGGTACATTCACACGATCCCTTACAAGATCCACAATGGCAACATTCCCCCAGCTTTGTAAATTGGGAGGATCTAAAAGGACTCCACTTCTATGATCGAGCGGCCCCGGTGCACAAATCCCGATCCGGTTATAAACGTACTTTTCCTTCGCCCGATCCAACAAACCAAAAATCACCGTTAATGTATGCTCATAGCCTAGCCCCACTTCCGAAAAAGCTTCCTCCCAATAAAGCAGCCGATACTCCTCATCAATAATTCCCACTCTCACCCGGGTACCCCCAAGATCTATTCCGGCAGTATACATACTTCTCCCCTTCTTCCAATAAGAATAAATAAAACGCAAATATCATGAGGCATAATAAACTCTATATACAGTAATATACCATGCTGGGAGGGGTCGTAGTGCCTGGCACCACTCGATTTTTGTCGAGTGATTTTGGTGATGCTTCGGGAGGTGACATCGGGGGGTGACAGGCACTTGTCGAATCCATTTGTCGATAAAAAATTCCATTCTGATTTCCACCATTTGTTTATAGGATAAGTGATAAGAAGTAAAGGTGAAGGAAAAGTGAGGAAATGGTATGAATGGAATAAGGGATAAGTTTAGAAGCGGCTGGGTGAGATGGAGTTTGTTGATCTTGGTTTTTCTTTTAATAACAGGTGCGGGCTGTTTTTCTGTGCTTTATCACTCTCTTCACACCGCTTCAAAGGGAATGCTTTCTCCGCTTGATCGTGATAAGTCAGCTAAACGTTCAGAGGAAGTGCGTATTGAAGAAAAGGATCCCTTCTCTGTACTGGTTTTAGGTGTGGATGAACGGGAGGGAGATGCAGGCAGGTCGGATACAATGATGGTCGTGATCGTAAATCCTGCCGATGAGAAAACGAATATCCTCAGCATTCCCAGAGATACTTACACTGAGATTGCAGGCTATGGTACAAAGGATAAAATTAATCATGCCTACGCTTATGGCGGTGTGGAAATGGCGATGAGTACGGTAGAAAATATGCTTGATATCCCGATTGATTATTATGTAAAAGTTAATATGGAGGGCTTTGAGGATATAATTGATCTCCTCGGTGGCGTAACAGTAGATAATACTTTTGAATTTACAGCAGGAGGCTTTCAATTTCCAAAAGGGAAAATCATCATGAACGGAAAACAAGCATTATCCTATTCACGCATGCGTGCAGCGGATCCCAATGGAGATTTCGGCAGGCAGGAACGTCAGCGTAACGTCATTCAGTCCATCATTAAGGAAGGCACTACCTTATCAGCATTTTTTAACAGCGGAAACATCCTGCAAACGCTTGGGGAAAACGTAAAAACCAACCTCACCTTCGACCAGCTCATCGGCATCCAAAACGACTACAAAAGCGCCACTCAAACCATCCAGCAGCTCTCCCTCGAAGAAGGAACCAACCAATCCATAAAAGGCGTCTACTACTACGTCATCCCTGAAGAAGAAATCGCAGCAGCAAGTAAAATTCTTCGGGGTGAATTAGGATTTTGACGAGTGCCTGTCAAGTGCCTGTCACTCCCCGATTTCTGTCGAATCCATTGTCGTGGTGCCTGGCACCCCACGACTAAGTACCTGTCACTTGGAATTCATTCATTCGACAAGTGACAGGCACTTGTCGATTCCATGACGAAAGTTAGCCATAGCAACTTTTATTTATATTTATCAAAAAAGTTGCCTTAGGCAAAGATTTATCATATAGTATGATAAGAATCATTTTAATTAAAGGAGAATGCGGTATGGATGGTACGGTTTTATATGCATTTTTGTTAACGCTGTTTGCCGGTCTTGCCACTGGAGTCGGCAGTATGTTTGCCTTTTTTGCGAAGCGTACGAATACGGCATTTTTATCAATTGCAATGGGCTTTTCAGCAGGTGTAATGATTTACGTTTCATTTGTAGAGATCTTTCCAAAAGCGCTTCATGAGCTTGCCGGAGCACACGGTGACCAGCCGGGAATGATCTACACGGTTTTGGCGTTTTTCGCAGGGATGCTTTTGATCGGTCTGATCGATAAGCTGATTCCCACAGTCGGAAATCCTCACGAAGCAAAATTCGTTGAGTCCGGACAGGACCCGGAGGATGGGCAAACCATTGCGTCAAAAGCAGCCAATCACACAACTCTTTCTAAAAGTGCAGCTCTCCGCCTGAGAAAAACAGGCGTATTTATGGCACTTGCTATAGCAATTCACAACTTTCCAGAAGGGCTCGCAACATTCATTTCAGCGCTCAATGACCCTGCAGTCGGCCTTGCCATTGCAATCGCGATCGCACTTCATAATATTCCAGAGGGGATTGCGGTTTCAGTCCCAATTTATTATGCAACGGGCTCAAAGAGAAAAGCCTTTAAACTAAGCTTTCTTTCAGGACTTGCTGAACCGGCTGGTGCCTTGATCGGTTTTTTAATCCTGATGCCTTTTCTTTCTGACACTCTTTTCGGCCTCGTTTTTGCAGCTGTAGGCGGTATTATGGTGTTCATTTCACTGGATGGACTCCTTCCTGCAGCGCGTGAATATGGCAAAGCCCACCACGCGATGTACGGAATGGTCGCCGGAATGGCTGTCATGGCCACCAGCCTGATTTTGCTTATGTAAAATTTCACCCCCTCAAGAAAGTATCGGTACGCAATATACCGGTACTTTTTTAGGTTAATACCTGCCTCTGTAGCCTATTTAAATGCTCTACCCGCTCCCAAAGTTCTCCCCCGGACACCTTTAACAACTTCTTCTTATAACTTGAACGGTTCTAGTATGAGATCGTAAGTATCAATTTTCAACTTAACTCGTTCACCCTGAAACGCTTCAACTCCGCTGGCGCCGGGGTAAAAGCCCGATGTGGTTTTTGTATGCAGCAAATTGGACGATATTCTTTTTTAACGAAAACGTTGGCAAGCTTAGCTCATTTTTTCAATCGCTCCGGGAATCTCTTCTAAAATAACTGCACGCAGCGATTGAAGTGAATTATCCTGAACCTCCTTTGGAAATTGAGAAATATAGTCATCAATCTGGCCCATCCTTCATTTCCCCTTTTTAATTAGTATACTTGTTTTTCTCGAAGAAAAGGGAGCTCTTTCCCCTTACGCCACCGTCTCCTCCGGTACAACTTTTCCTTCAAAGCGTGCAGCCCGTGAAGCGAACAGAACGATAATCAAACTGGCGAAAACTAGAAGACCAAGGATCATGAAGCACATCATAATGGCGCCTCCGGAAACCATTCCAGTAAAGACTCCGAGCAAAAGGATTCGAACGAACAATCCAATTGAACGGATTAGCCCATCAATTCTGCCGATCATCTCATTTGGCACCTTCTCCATCATGAGGGCATTTCTGGCAACGCGTGCTCCGCTATTACCAATAGCCAGAAAGAACATCAGCATGAGAAAAACCGGAACATTCGCCACTAACACGATGAAAATAGCTGCCGTATACAGCGACATCGTGAATAGTATTGTCTTCCCTTCTCCCCATTTTGCTGCTGCAATTGGTGCAAGGATCCCCGCTGCCACAGCGCCAATGGCGTATATCATTTCTTTAAAACCGTAGACGCTTCCCGAGGTTTGCAGAACATCCACCAGATAAACGGGAAACAAGTAATTTGTAAGCATTACCCCGATAAACGGCATCGTCGAAAATAAAAACAGCAGAAAAATTGCCCGGTTGTGTTTTATAAAGCTCATTGGTTTGGCTGATTTTAACTTAACTCCACTGACTTCTGTCTTCTTTTTCAAATAAGGAATTCGTATGTATAACCAAATCGCAATACCATAGGCTGCTGCATTAACGAGCAAAATAGTCTGAAGCTCTACAACCATCAAAAGAATACTCGCTGCTCCTCCTGCAATCACACTTGATAACTGTCCCTGAATTTCAATCGTGCCATTTAAGGACTTATACTGATCCTTTGAAAATAACTCCTGATTTAGTGCAAACATCGTAGGATAGAAAATCGTGTAGTACAAGCTTCCTGTCACGAACAGCACCATATAATGCCACGTTTCAAATGTCATCCCGGCCATCCCGTAAATTGAAAAACCAAGCACAACGAGTAAGCTCACTTTTTTACTTGTAAGAAGCAGCTGTTTTCGCGAAACCCTGTCAATTAACTGCCCTACAAGCGGTGCCAGCAGAAAATTAATAACCGTCATCCCCATGGTCACATAGCCAAAAATAATACTTCCATTCTCCCCCGATACCAAAAGCCATGGGATCGCGATCATCGTAATTCCTGCCCCAACCGAAGAAGCAATATTTCCTAATAAAATTAACCGAAACCGGCCATCCTGCAACAAACTCCTCATCCTTCAATCCCCTTTACCATCTATTTCCTCCACTATAAAACAAAACACACCCGAAGCCTTCCTGCATTTGGCAGAAAAAGAACTACGACAAAAGGATGAAAACGAGTCGACAAAAATCGAGGAGTGCCTGTCACCACCCGGAAAAAATCCGGGTGGTGACAGGCACTCCTCTACTTCTTAATTCTGGGTACAAGGGCAAAAAGATTCGGGTGGTGCCAGGCACCACTCGAATTACTGATCATTCCTCATCTTTATATTCCAAAATATCCCCCGGCTGACAGTCCAGGGCTTTGCAGATGGCTTCTAATGTGGAGAAGCGAACGGCTTTTGCTTTTCCATTTTTTAATATGGAAAGGTTTGCCATGGTGATTCCGACCTTTTCCGAGAGCTCAGTGACACTCATTTTCCTTTTCGCCAGCATTACGTCGATATTGATTATAATGGTCATAGTTTCACCTCAAACTACTAAATCATTTTCAGATTTGATCTCGATTGCTTCCTGTAAAAGCCTTTGCAGGACAGCGGCAAAAACAGCAATGACCAAGGAAGCAAAAACAATGATCATTCCAATGACAATAATCCCCGGCGCATCTTCTTCCTGGGCTATTAGATAAAATAACGGAAGCCCTGCTGCAAAGAAGGTGCTGATCATGAGGGCACAGATTTTAATTCTCTTCAAAGCATTTACCGATAAATTTGAGAACGCATGACTATGGTCAATATAGATTAACAGCTTAAAAGCCTGATACAGAGCAAAGTAAAAAGGAATAGCAGCTCCATAAAACAGAAGAAAAACAAGATAGTTTAGATAATTAATGCCGGAATTTAATTCTAAAGAGTAACTTGCGATTTCGGGAACTAAAAATATACATAGAGCCAAAATCGGGAGACCAATAAGAAATACAGCAATCTTTAAAAAAAGCGTCGTTCCCATTTTCATAAAAAGCACCTCACTTAATTAGTAGTATTAATGTGATAATACCTAATTATTTATCGATTATCAATAAAATTATATTGTTTAGAGATATTTTATTATTCCTTTATGAAATTTATTCAAAATAAAAAAGCACTTCGAGACGAAATGCTTTACTAATCGGGTGGTGACAGGCACCACTCAAAAAAATTGAGAACGAGTCGACAAAAATCGAGTAGTGCCTGAGGAGTGCCTGGCACCACCCGAATGCGCACCCTAAATTCTATTTTTTTAATCCTGCTGCATAGAAGGGGCCGTTTACAGTCATGGTGAGGATGATTCTGGCTATTTCCTGGGGGGATTCTTCTCTGTTATTGTTCAGCCACTCGTGAATAACACCGAGATGGGCTGATGAGATATAGGAAATGAGGTATTCTGCCGGTACCAGGAGATTTTCCTCCTTAAAAATAGAAGCATTTTCACTGGCAAAGAGAGCTTTTCGCATAAAAATTTTTAATTTAGATTGAAAGGATAAATCACCTTTTGGGCTCAGTAAAGCTTTCATTAGTCCTCTGTTTTTATTAATAAATTCAAAGAACGGTACAAGAATGGCGAAGGGGATTGTGTTTGGAGCTTTGGTTTCCAATTCTGATATGACCTTAGGAATATTTTTAATGATCTTGTCTTCCAGTTCAGCAACCACTTCTTCCTCGCATTTCGCCATTAGATCATATTTATCCTGATAATGGCTGTAAAAGGTGCCGCGGTTAATCCGTGCCCTGGTAGTTAAATCTTTAATAGTGACGGCTTCAAACCCTTTTTCTTCCACTAACTCGATAAATGCATTCTTGATCGATTCTCTCGTGCGAATGACGCGCAAATCCATGTTCATATCCTCCACTTCATTAACTTCACTCATTTTTTTCAACACTTTCGTAAATAGTGTAGTTTAACCGACACATCGTTAATTTTTGATTATTGTTCAGTTGTTACCTGGATTCTATACTTATAGCATACAGTAAAACGACACCATGTTTGTTATTTATTAAAACCAGAAAGGAGAAATTTCAATGAATATCCACGTTTCGAATGTCAGTAAAAGCTTTGATCACCATCTGGTTATTAAAGACATCACATTTTCGATTTCATCCGGAGAAATATGCTGCTTGCTTGGTCCTTCCGGTTCCGGGAAAACGACATTGATCCGTCTGATGATTGGGGCCATTCCCGCTGATGCAGGAGCTATCCATTTTAATGAAAGTCAAAACCCTAAAATGAGTCTGCTAAAAGAAATAGGATTTATGCCTCAAAATGATGCTTTATATGATGATTTATCTGCTGAAGGCAATTTAAAATTTTTTGGTGGCCTTTTTCAAATGACAAAATCCAGTTTAGAAGTGCGCATCAAGGAAGCACTTGAGATCGTCGAGTTAACAGAGCATCGAAAAAAGCTGGTTAAAAATTTTTCCGGCGGGATGAAAAAACGCCTTTCACTTGCCGCTGCTATTTTACATTCTCCAAAAATTTTATTTCTTGATGAACCGACAGTTGGAATCGATCCCGTGCTTCGTCGAAAGATTTGGGATCAATTTCAGGTATTGAAACAGTCGGGTACAACGATTATCGTTTCCACCCACGTGATGGATGAGGTAACTGAGTGTGATAAAGCAGCACTAATTTACGATGGTTCTTTGATTGAGTTTGATACAGTAGCAAATTTGCTCAAGAAAACGCAAAACGGTCGAGTAGAGGAGCTTTTTTTCACCGCTTCTAAAATTTCGAAGGGCGGTGCTGTTCAATGATCCATTTAGCTAAACGCGTTATTCGGCAAACGCTCAATGACAAACGAAGTATCATGATGATCCTGGTCGCCCCGCTCCTTATTTTGACGTTAATTTATTTCCTATTAGGTGATTCTGATTATGTGCCGACTGTTGGGGTCAATCAGGGTGCCATACCTGAATCCCTTACGACTGCTTTAGAGGAACAGGATTTGGTGATTGCAGACCTTACTGACAACGAAGTGCAGCAGGCAGAAAAATACCTGAATGACCATCAGGGAATTGACGCAATTATGGAATCTTCTCAGGATTCAGGGATGACCATTACCATGTATGAACCTTCTTCAAAAGGAGCAAAGGCTGTTAATGAGATTCAAAAAGCAGTGGCTTCTCTCAATCCTTCCGCACAATTTACAATGAAGTATGTCTACGGGACACAGGAACAATCAACCTTTGATTCCCTCGGTTATGTATTTCTTGCCTTATTTTCTTTCTTTTTAGTATTTATCATTTCAGGGATGGCGTTAGTCAGAGAACGCAGCGGAGGTACATTGGAAAGATTATTGATGACTCCCAGTAAAAGGGGCGAGGTAATTCTTGGATATACAGCAGGGTACGGTGTGTTTGCAATCCTTCAGGCCCTTCTTATTGTTCTTTACTCCATTTTTGTCCTGCAATTAAGTTCAGCAGGAAATATTGGCTGGATTCTGCTCACAATGGTGTTGTTAGCTGTTACAGCCGTTTCATTCGGAGCGACAATATCCATTTTTTCCACGTCAGAGCTGCAGGTGGTTCAAATGATTCCATTCACCATCATTCCCCAGGTGTTTTTTTCGGGGCTGATTCCTTTAGACCTCATCCCTTATCACCTCGGAAACCTTTCCTATATCATGCCCATTTATTACGGAGCAGCAGCCATCAAGGGCGTTATGGTTTATGGGAATGGCTTCATGGAAATTTGGGGATATCTTGCCGGATTAATTACCTTTGCAATTTTATTATTCTTGATAAACACTCGTGCTTTAAAAAAATTCAGGCAAATGTAGTGATAAGTGCTCGACAAGTGCCTTTCGACAAGTGCCTTCGACAAGTGCCTGGCACCACCCGAAAAAAATTGGGTGAATTGACAAGTGCCTGTCACCACCCGAAAAAAACCGGGTGGTGACAGGCACTCCTCTATTTCCTCATCTGCTGCACAAACGCAAGCAAAACAAACGAGAACAATATAATTGACCCAACCCAATAGTAGGCTAACAAATAGTTGCCTGTTTCCACTGCCAGGTAAATACTGACGGGAACGGTTTGGGTTACGCCGAAGATGCTTCCGGCAAACATTAGGGTAGCACCAAATTCACCTAATGCCCGAGCTAGCCCGAGCATGAAACCTGATGTGACTTGACGCCAAGATAAGGGAAGAGTCACGAACCTGAAAACTTCTATTTCAGAGGCCCCCATTTGTCTTGCCGCCGCTTCGAGCTCACTATCCACTTCTTCAAATCCATTAATCAGCATTTGGTAAACGAGCGGAAACGCGACAACAGTCGCTGCAATAACGGCCGCTATGTAAGTAAAAACAATTGGCTGTCCAAATAACCACTCAAAGCCGCTTCCTACCACACTATTTCGTCCGAGCAGGACCAGGAGTCCGAAACCAACGACAGTCGGCGGCAGTACCAACGGCAGCATAAGCACCGTTTCAAGAGCTGTTTTCCCTCGAAATGTTCTTTTTTTCAACAGCCACGCTGCTGCTATGGCAAGTAAAAATGCCAGTGTACTTGCCAACAGAACTACCCGCACCGACACCCAAACCGGCGTCCAAAATTCAGGCCCAAGCATCACTGAACCCTGCCGTATCCATAAGATTCAAGCACTTCAAGCGCTTCTTCTGATTGCAGCCATTCATAAAGATCTCTCGCAGAATCATTATCCTCTGCCCCATTTAAAAGACCAATTGCATATAAAATCGGTTCATGGGACCCTTCAGGAGCATTGGCAATAACCTTTACTTTGTCTGATGTTAAAGCATCAGTATGATAAACAATTCCCGCATCGACATTTCCAGTTTCCACATAAGTCAATACACCTCGTACATCAGACGCATAGATCAAATCGTCCTTGAGCTCATCCCACATCCCAAGCTCCGTGAGTACTTGCTCAGCATATTTTCCAGCTGGAACGGAATCAGGCCTTCCAACAGATAATCGTTCAATGTTCCCATCAGCCAACGAATCCCAGCTCGTCAAAGTTTCTGCGGTATCCGGTGTTGCAATCAGAGCAAGCTGATTCATCACAAGATCCTGCCTTTCTGCAACATCACCCGCCTCTTCCAGCTTATCCATATCGGATTTCGCTGCAGACAAAAAGAGATCAGCAGGCGCCCCCTGACTAATTTGCTGGCGGAGCTGCCCCGATGAACCGTAATTCATTAAAAGCTTCACATTTCCATGCTCTTCTACATACATTTCCTTTAACTCATTCATCACATCCGTCAAACTAGCAGCAGCCATAATCGTCAGCTGCTCTTCTTCCTCAGCAGACGAACTGCACGCACTCAAAACCGTTAACGCAAACATGCTCATCATAACGAAAAAACCTACCCTCTTATGTAACAGCATCCTGAACTTCCCTCCGCCCTGCCAAAAAACTATCTTCACCCTAAAAGAATAGCATTTTTTCGTGTTTGAGTGGTGCAACTAAATCGACAAGTGCCTGTCACCTGTCGATGAAGAGCCGACAGGTGACAGGCACTACGATTGTTTTCTACGACGAATTTTGACAAAAACCGGGTGGTGCCAGGCACCTGTCTACTTCGAAATCACTAATACCCCTCCGCAATGAGAAATGGGATAAAATCTGCAGCTGCAGGCAACCGGCAAGGCTGCATTGAGTTCCTCATGAACGAAATAGAATTCATCGTGATCCCAGTAGTCAGCACTTTCTTTTTTGCAGTGTTCTAACTTTTCCCGGGTTTCAAAAGCGATATCACCAATAAATAACTTTCCCTCGTTAGTAAGTAAAGGCAGTAGGCTGGAAATAAACGTGATTTTATCTTCATCTGTGAGGTGGTGAAGCGCATAGGTGCTTATAACCGAATCGTACTTTTGGTTTGAAATTTCTTGAGGCAATCCATTTTGTATATCCCACTCAATTAGATTTGCCTTTGGCATTTTAGCCTGTGCAATGCCGACCATCTTGCTCGAAAAATCAATTCCATCTATTACATGGCCATTTACGTAAAGTTTAGTCGTTAAAACACCGGTACCAAATCCAATATCGAGAACCCGTGAACCCTCTTTTTGCATCACTTCATTAAAAATCGTATTTACTATTTCCTTGTAACCAGCAAAAGGATAACGGTCATTTTCCTCGCTAACCGTTACCGTACGATCATAATCCTCTGCCCATAAATCAAATCCTTGTTTGTTTAACACTGACATTCCTCCATAATAGGGATATTTTTGTTAGGGATTTTAAGCTCAAAAACTATTTCTGATTCTTTTTCTCTAAATAAAACACTTGCCAATACCCAACCAAGGTAACAGATACAAGGATCGCTAACATCACTTCAGTTCTAAAGTTAAAAATCTGATTGAAAATTAAAAGCAATAAAAATACGAAAATAGGAATCCCAATAACCTTTAGAGTAACGCGGCCGTTCATGTAATCCCCCCTCGTTGGAAAACACTGTTTCGACAAGTGACAGGCACTTGTCGAAGGCACTTAATGTCTTGGAGAAAGGGCTTGTATTTCGTTCTTAAATTGTTCTGCAGCACTTAAAATCCCAGGCAAATAAACTAAAGGTGTTACCGTTGAACTTTCATTCTGTGATTCAAGGTAATGAAGGGAAACATCATTATTTTTAGAAAAACGGTCGATTATCTTCATTGAAGTTCCTCCTTAAGCTATCCGAAATTTTAACCAAGTCTATTTCTTTTTAAATAACCCAGCCCAAAGCCCCGACACCCCAAACACCGGGGCATCTTCGTCTGCATTTTTCATTCTTCGTATGTCAATGACCTCAAAGTCCGAGAAAATGGTTTTTAATTTTTCTTCAGTAAATCCAAGGCCTCCATTTAAACTTCGCTGACGGTAGACCTCCCAATCGGTGATGTCTGAACCTCCCCACTTTCCGCCTTCCACAAAACAGGTCAGGGCAAAATAGCCTCCTGGTTTTAATGCTTTTTGGACCATTTCGATATAGTTCATTCTTCGGTGCGGTGCGATGTGGTGAAAGCAGCCAGAGTCGTAGACAATATCATATGTATTCTCTTCAAATTGAAAACGAAATAGATTGCTATGAATAAAATTCACTCTTACCCCTCGTTCATCTGCTCTTTCCTTTGCCCAACGGAGCGATTCTTCTGACAAATCGATCGCATCTACCTCGCAGCCATTCTCTGCAAAATAAATCGCATTCCTCCCAGGCCCGCTCCCCATCTCTAATACCTTCCCGGGTTTCAACATACCGCCGTTAAAATAACCTGCCAAACTCTCATCCGGCTTATTTACAAAAAACGGCACGCCCTTTGAACGATCAGAATAAAAACTATCCCAAAAGCCCTCCGGCTCACGCAACAAAGAATCCAGCATATCCAACAAATCCTCGTGATTAAGAATCGTCTCCTTCATCCCAATCCCCCCTTTCATTTAGTACTTTTGAGTGGTACCTTTCGAGTGGTGCCTGTCACTTGTCGAATCCTGGGCGACAAAATCCTGGGCGTGACAGGCACTTGTCGAATAACACGCCACACTAATTCACATGCACAACCCTTGTACCGGCAATCAAATCATGGATTCCGCGTTTGTCTTCTCTAAATATAACCAAAAAAACACTTACGATCATCGAGACACCAAATGTGATGTAGGAAAGTAAAAATAGACTCACAATTTCTCTTAGAACCATATTAAATAACGTCAGTTTCTCTCCGTCCATCCGTTTAATCTTAATTCCCATTATTTTTTTACCTATCACATAGCCGGACCACATAAGCGGTATAGCGACTAGGTACACATAATAAAGAAGATTCCATGACCAAAATTCTTCACTATAATAAGGAATGTGGTCTGTTATGAAATAAACCAGGATAGATAATGGCAAGAAAACAATCAAATTATCTAAGATACTTGCAAAAAACCGAACCCAAAACCCCGCTGGATTAATTTCATTCTTCATTCTATCTCCTCCTACCCGAAACTTAGGGAATTTTGCAACATAGAAAACACCTTGTAAAATATCGTACTATACATTGAGAGGGAATAAAATCTTAATTTTGAATTTATTTACACCTGGTTGAGTAGACCTTCGGGGGGTGTGTCTACGGGGGGTGCCTTTCGGGAGGTGCCTGGCACTTGTCGAAAACGGGTGGTGACAGGCACTTGTAATTATTTATTGCATTTACAACAAAACTAAAGTATTATATAAATAACTATTTTATTGCATTTACAACAAAATTTTAAGTCAAAGGAGTTTGCTATGAAGGAGATTTTACGGGAGATTGGGATGATTGCACGTGCGCTTGATTCGATTAGTAATGTTGAGTTTAAGGAGATTGAGCTTACAAAGGGGCAGTATTTGTATCTTGTGCGAATTGGGGAAAATCCGGGGATTATTCAGGAGAAATTAGCTGAAATGATTAAGGTGGACCGCACCACTGCAGCGCGGGCAATTAAGCAGCTTGAGATGAAGGGTTTTATTGAAAGGAAAGATGATGACCGAAACAAAAAGATTAAAAAGCTGTATCTAACCGAAAAAGGTGAAGAGCTTTTTCCGATTATCAAAAGGGAAAATGAACATTCAAATCAAGTTGCACTGGCTGGTCTGTCAGAACACGACGCAGAAGCTCTTTTTGACCTCCTTCAAAAGGTAAGAAAAAATGTAGAGGTTGACTGGGAATTTGTGAAAAAAGGCAATAAAAGAACATATTAATCAGTAAAAGGAGCGAATGGTGAAATGGCAGTAAAAATCAAGCAGTGTACCCTCAAGGATTCTTCCCTGCTTCAGAAATTGAGTTATGAAACCTTTAACGAGACATTTAAAGCTCAAAATAAACCTGAAAATATGAATGCTTATTTAGAACAGGCTTTTAATTTACAGCAGGTTGAGAAGGAATTAACCTATACTTCTTCACAATTTTACTTTATCTATTTTAAAAATGAAGCTGCCGGATATTTGAAAATTAATGTTGATGATGCATTGTCTGAAAATGAAGGAGATCCTGAGTCACTTGAAATTGAGAGGATTTATATTAAAAATAAATTTCAAAAGCTCGGACTCGGTAAGCATTTGCTCAACAAAGCCTTTGAAATTGCAAACGCTCAAAATAAGACAAAGATCTGGTTAGGAGTATGGGAAAACAATGCGGGAGCGATTGCCTTTTATGAGAAAATGGGCTTTATCCGCACCGGCGCTCATCCATTTTACATGGGTGATGAAGAACAAATTGATTTTATTATGACTAAATCACTGACAAGTAAGGGGGAAAATGATGTATATTCCAAAACATTTTAAGGTAACCGATATGAATGAAATCAAGAGTTTTATTCAAGAAAACTCCTTTGGCACAATCGTTACAACGGAAAACGGCAAACCAATTGCTACTCATTTGCCTTTAATTTTTTCTCAAAAAGGTGACGAGGATTATATAACCGGACACATGGCCTATGGAAATCCTCAGTGGAAAACCTTTAAGGACGCTGAAAATGTGCTGGTAATATTTCAAGGACCTCATGCCTACATCTCGTCCTCCTGGTATGAGCAAGAGAATGTCCCGACCTGGAACTACCAGGCCGTTCATCTATACGGAAAAGCGAGCATTCTGGAAAAAGAAGAGCTCGTTGAAGAAATGACTTTAATGCTTGAAACATACGAAAACCATCGCGAAAATCCAGTTTTATGGGATAAACTCTCCCCTCCCCTCCTGGAAAAACAAATAAAAGGAATCGTTGGTTTCAAAATAAAAATACAGGAAGTCCAAGCTGCCTACAAACTAAGTCAAAACCGAAACGACCACGATCACACAAACATCATCAATCAATTACAAAACGAACCCACCCCAAACTCTGCGCAGCTGGCAGAGGTCATGAAAAAGAAGTATTAAAAAATCGGGCGGTGCCAGGCACCACCCGATTACTCCATTTCACAATCAAAATAAGTCATCTTAAATCCTGATTTTTCGATAGTGGGCAATCCACCCTGGTCAAAGCAATTATTAGCTGCTTCCGTTACCTCTGTGTAACTAAAATAAGCCTGGGAGGCAAGGAGAAACGCTCCAATCATCACTGTGAAAACACCCACAAGAACCATCCATTTTTTAACTGATAATTCTTTACTCCACTTCATTTAACCCCTCATTTCTTTCTCTGTTCGACACCATTTTACAAATATCGAGTGGGGCCTGTCACCACTCGAATTATCTCCCCATATTGTAACACGTAAAATATGGAAAAAATCATAGAATTAAATTAAGGAGTGTACTTTAACATTAAATCTAAATATTTTTTAAAACCAAAGGCTATATTAGGTGCATTTGCGGGGACATGCACTTGTCGAATCCATTTGACAAAGTTCGGGTGGTGACAGGCACCTCGCACTTCGGCACTCCGCACTGACACCCCGCACTTCACCACACCTCTCTTCCCTTGCACCTCAACCACCACTATGTTATTTTTAGAGTGATCATTCTATCTAATGGAGGGCTGTATGATGAGCAGGAAGCGTCAGGATTTAATGGAGCGGGCTGAGGTTTTGTTTTATGAGAATGGGTTCCATGGTGTGGGGCTTAAGCGTGTAGTGAGTGAGGCCGGAGTGGCTTTGATGACGCTGTATAATCATTTTGAATCGAAAGAGGATCTGATTATGGCGGTGTTAACTGGTCGCGAGGAACGGTATTTTAGTCTTTTAAATAAAGCTGTTGAAGCTGAAAATAGTGACAATCAGGCTGACATTGCTATGTTGCTAGCCAAATCTCATATAAATTGGCTGCGTACTGAAGGGAAAAATGGCTGTATGTTTTTACGCGCAAAGGAAGAGTATACATTTGAAAATGAAGATATCGTCAATCAGGTGATTGCACATAAAGAAACCCTCATCTCATTTTTTCAAAAGCATAATATCACAAAAAACCAAGCTGTTCAGCTGACCATGCTGTTAGAGGGCGCAACCGCTTTAGCAGAGGTTGGGGATTTGGAGAACGTTGAAAACAACCTTTATTCACTAGTAAAAATGGTATTTGAAAAGTAAGCTGGCTATTCTAAGCTTACTTATTTTTTCACCAATCAATATAATGATCGTTCTATCTATAAAAGGAGGTTAGGTTATGTGGAAATACGTATTTCCGGGAATTGCTATGATTGGTGTAGTTTTTGCCTTTGCCCGGTTTAGCTTTGGTCTGTTTTTGCCAAACATCTCTCAATCTATTGATCTCACAGAAAGCAATGCCGGTTTTGTTGGATCACTGGCCTTTGCCTCTTATTCACTCGCTTTGTTAAGTTCTGCTTATCTAATTCAAAAATACGGACAATTACGTATTATTAAATTTGCTGGTTGGAGTGCAGTTATTGGGTTAGCGGGCATCGCGTTTTCACAAAACTTTTCTAGCTTAGCACTCAGCTCATTTGTTGCCGGACTAGGAAGTGGATGGGCATCTCCGGCATACGCACAAATCGTCGGAAGCACTTTTAAGAAAAAAGACAAGGATAGCGGAAACACATGGATCAATAGCGGAACGAGCTTTGGGCTTATTATTTCAGGTCCCATCGCGCTCTTTTTCACCGATCACTGGAGGCTCGCGTTTATCCTTTTTGCAGCAATTGCCTTTGTGGTGACGCTTTGGAATTCGAAAATATTCTCTGCCACAAACGCTTCTGATTCAAACGGGAGTAAGATAAATTGGAGGGTCACCGTGAATAAGGCAAAATTCCTGCTTTGTGCTTCATTGATAACAGGGATAAGCTCGTCAATCTTTTGGACATTTTCAAGAAGCTACTTAACAGCTGTTCATGAGATGACAAATGGTGAAAGTGTAATGTTCTGGGTCCTAATGGGTGCATCAGGAATTTTAGGAGGAATTGCTGGCGGGTTCATTAACAAATTTGGCCTAAGCCTGGCTTATCGGCTGACACTTGTATTTATGCAGATTGCCATTTGGATTATAACCCTCCCTGGCGTTCTGACTATATACTCTTCGGGAATTCTTTTTGGAATTTCGTACATTTTCATGACTGGTATCTTCATCGTTTGGGCAACAAGAATCTTTTCCGACTCCCCTTCACTTGGGGTCAGTCTGTCTTTTTTGTTTCTTGGCATTGGCCAATCCATCGGATCAACCATTGCCGGCACCACAATCGCTGCATTTTCCTATCCCTTCAGCTTCACACTCTTCTCCTTAATTGGGCTAATAGGGTTGCTTGTCCCTGTAGAAAGGTTAGTGGAGGATGGGAGTTGACATGAATCGACAGGTGCCTGTCACCGCGCCCGACAAAATCGACATGTGCCTGGCACCACCCGAAATGTAACTCCTTAAAGTCGTAAAAACATGCCACAAAAAAGTCACCACCCAAATGGATGGTGACAGCTTTTTATCGATGCCCGTCCCGGCGTGCCTTCCTGAAACCATAGTAGACACAGGTGCCGTTTTGGGAAAGATCTTTTACTTCGAAGCCGCAGCGCTCATAAAATGGGAAATTTTTGGCTGAGGTGTGGGCGAACCAGTCTGCATGTGGCAGCTTTTGGACACATAGCTCCACAAGTTTTTTACCTATGCCTTTTCCCTGATACTCAGATAAAACCACTAAATCAACGATGTTCGCATACATGATTTTGTCCGAAATAACCCTGACCATTCCGATCATTTTTTCTTCATCCCACACGGTAAACGCCCAGGTGGAATTTTGAAGTATTAGTGAAAACTTCTCCTTCTGCCAGTCAGGAGTCTTCCCTGCCCAGCCTGCATCCTCAAAAAGAGCTTCAACATAAGAACCAGGCACGCCTTCTGTTCCTTCTCTAATAATCAGGTTATGAAAGTAGTGGTACAAGGTAATCCCCCCTTTTTATTTCTCCCCCTATTCATCGTTTGACAAATTTCGGGGAGTGACAGGCACCCCTCGAAAAAGGCACTCCCCGAACTCATCCCAAAACCCTCCATTAATAAGCCCGGGCAAACCACACTGTATGAGCTGCTTTCTCCCCACATGAAATACAGTGGGATTTCTTTGTAATCGCATTAAAAGGGATGTTACGTGATGTGAATTTTGTTTCGTCTTTGATTTTTTGTTCACAGGTTTCAGCTCCGCACCAGCCTGCCAGTATCCAGCCTGGAACTGCATCGGTTTCCTGGCTCTTTTTAATATGCTGCTTCAACTGCTCAAGTGTGTCGATATCCAAGTGAGAATTTTGGTCTCTGAAGCTTTTTGCTTTTTGGAATAACCGCTTTTGCATCGCTTCTAATTGCTCCTCCACAACCGAAAGCAGCTCAGTAATTTCAAAGGTTTGCTTGTCCTCTTCATCACGCGATTTTAGTACAAAATTTCCATTTTGGTGATCGCGGGGGCCGAATTGAATTTGCAGCGCGGCCCCTTTTTGTTCCCATTTATTAAACTTAAATCCAGGGGACTGATCACTGTCATCCAGCCTTACCCGAACGCCATTCCTCTTCAATTCAGCAAACATTTCCTCTAATTTTTCAAGAACCTGAGGATTCTTTTTGACCGGTCCAACGGGAATTAACACGACCTGCACCGGCGCAATGGTTGGCGGCAGGACAAGCCCTTTATCGTCACCGTGAACCATGATAACCGAGCCAATCAAGCGCGTTGATGTTCCCCATGAAGTTGTGTGAGCGTAGGAATGTTTATTCTCCCGGCTTAAATACTTAATATCAAATGCTTCAGCAAATTTCGTGCCTAAATAGTGTGAGGTACCAGCCTGCACAGCTTTGCCATCCTTCATCATCGCCTCCACCGAAAACGTGTCAACCGCTCCTGCGAAACGTTCTGAAGGAGTTTTCGTTCCATCGTAAACCGGAATCGCTAAAAAGTTCTCAATGACATTTTTATAAATTTCAAGCATCTGAAACGTTTCCTGCCGCGCCTCTTCTTCGCATTCATGGGCCGTATGGCCTTCCTGCCATAAAAACTCCGACGTACGGATAAAAGGCAAAGTCTTCTTTTCCCAGCGAAAAACATTACTCCACTGATTCAGTAATAACGGGAGATCCCGGTAACTGTTAATCCAATTCGAATACAAATGACCGATCATCGTTTCAGAGGTCGGACGCAATGCCAGACGCTCCTCCAGCACTTCTCCAGCAGCCTCTGTAACCCAAGGCAGCTCAGGCGAAAAGCCCTCAATATGATCCTTCTCTTTTTCAAAAAAAGACTCAGGAATCAGCATCGGAAAATACGCATTTCGATGTCCTGTTTCTTTAAAATGCCGATCCATTTCCTGTTGAATATGCTCCCAGATCTCATAGCCATCCGGTTTAAAGGCAATACACCCACGTACAGGTGTGTAATCCATTAACTCCCCCTGCTGAATCGTTTGGATATACCATTTTGTGAACTCATTTTCATTTGCCATTACATTGGCCTCCTTCATTTTTTCATATAAAAAAAGCATAAAAACATCCCTAAAAACAGGACGTCTTCATGCTTAAAAAACGTGGTACCACCTATATTCAGCCTTAGATCCCTAAAGCCCTCATGCATTTAATAACGGCAACGAACCGGTTATGTTTACATAACTTCTCCGTGGCAGGTTTCAATAAAGAAGAAGTGACACCGCTCTCAGCAGCTGCGGCATTCTCTGTCTCACAATTCCTTACCTACTTGACCACATCACAGAATACTTTTACTAAATTATAATAATTCCTGTAGAAATAGCAATGCTTAATTGAAAATGAGATATTCGACAAGTGCCTGTCACTTGTCGATTTTTTAGCTGTTCTAAAGACACCTGAGAATAAAGTCTATACAATATAATTATGTCCCATTCATGAAATCTACATAACTGAAGGAGTGCTAAACAAATGGAAATTTACCAGGCTACTATGGAGGATTTAAAAGGTGTTTCAACGTTATTTAATCTTTATCGTGAGTTTTATCAGCAGCCATCGGATTTTGAAGGAGCTGCTGCTTACATAGAAAAACGTTTGAAAAATAAAGATTCTATTATTTTTGTAGCAAAAGACCGTGATAATTATGTAGGATTTACACAGCTTTATCCCACCTTTTCATCTATATCAATGAAAAAAGCATGGATACTAAATGATTTATATATTGCTGCCTCTGCAAGAAAACAAGGTGTTGGCGAGATGCTGTTAAACAAAGCCAAGGATTTTGCCATCGAAACTGGAGCCGTCAGCATCAGTCTAAGCACAGCACCTGACAATCACTCTGCACAAAGGCTGTACGAAAAGAATGGATATAAAAAAGACTCTCTGTTTTATCATTATGAATTAGCCTTATCTTAATCTACTTGAACAGTAAACTACTTCGATTGGCGCCTGTTACTTGTCGATTGTATTCGACAAGTGACAGGCACCACCCGAGGCAACTCCCGAAACCTAATCTACCCGAAATCCTACAAAAAACCCGAACAGCACACCAGATCTGTTCGGGTTAAATAGTAAAGATTTATCACGTTGATCGAATTAAAACGCCCCCGATCCACCGCCGCCTCCTCCAACTCCACCTCCACCACCTGAAGTAGAAATGGAAGAGCCCGATGATGAGGATGATGACACGGTTTCATTTGCCGTGTGAAAGCTTGCTCCTGCTGTCACTGAATATAGGGCAAGCATGTGGACGTCCAATGGTGCAGCCACTGCAGCGGTTGATCCGTAGCCATTCTTCATTTCAAATGTGCTGACAAATCGATCATTTTTATCTTTCAATTTTTTATCATTTGTTCCGAAGCTATACAAATACGATCGCATTTTTTCATCTTCCGTCCAGTCTTCCCATTCACTCTCTGAAACGTCAGCGTACTGGTTGTTGAACCCGTTCCACTCCATAAAGATCAGATGGCCTTTTTCTGTACGAGGCGAATACGCCACGGCATAGGTTATGAGACCTCCTGCCAATAGAATGGAGAAGAATAAATGTGGAAGCAGATCAAATAATGGAAACAAGACAAACAATGGAATAAGCACAAGGGAAGTCAGCCCAATTTTCACACGGTGGTTTACTTTATCCTGATACAACACGTTTTCCTTAATTTCTTGTTTAATCGACGTCTGCCATTCAGCATCATATTTTTGATACGTTTCATGGTTCTTTTCATTTTTAGTGTAAGCCTCTAATTGCTCTAAATGAAGCTCACCGCTGTCCCCAATTTCTTCAAATAACCACTCAATCAAAATTTCTTCATGCGTTTTGAGGCCTTCCCGTTGAACTACTTTATAGGTTTGATCATCCAGTTGGACAACATTTCCTTTTCGAACTAAATCCAGTAGGGAGGCAGGTATAACTTCTCTTGGCAAAAAAGTTTTTAGATACGAAATTGTTGCTGCCAATGTCATTCTCTCAGGAGGAATTCGCCGGTCATCTCCTATTTCATGTGCAGCATTTTCGCGTAATCGTTTTGCATTAGTCACGCCTCGAAGGATGACCCATGTCAGCAATAACGCTAAAACAGCCATAACCGCTATTCCAATTGTGGAGATTAACTCGCGCCGCTCAGTAAATAAAATTCCTTCCTCAATCCCCTTTTGCTGTTCACTAAGTAAATCCTCTCGCAATTCACCCTTTTCAGTCGGCGCCATTGCAAAAATCTCAGCATTCCAGGCAGCACGCACATCACCATTTTTTCCATCAGGCACTGTGCCAAACTCAAACACCACCGAGCCATCTTCACCAATTTCCTCTGTTTCAAATGCCTCATCATAGCCAAACGCGATCACATCGTCAGTTTCTGCTGGAGGAAATAATGAAATCGTCAATTTTTCATACGTTGATTCATTGGAGCGGTCAAAAAACGGCCAATAAAACTGAACCATATCCTCATAAACTTCAAGTCCGCCTGTAATGGTATAAGTAAGCTCTACCTCAATCGTTTCATCATCACCTGAACGATAAATGCGATAAAGATCGCCATCCTGTTCGACCTTTAACGGCTGATCACCTTCAGTTGCTTCTACATTTTCAATTGCTGCATTTGATTTTGGCCTCAATTCTCTCATTATTCCATTAAACTCATCTTCAAATGTGTAGACATGCCTTTCGCTGACATTCACATCTCCATCTTCAGTCAAATAAGCATTAATCACTGTTTCATCTATTTCATACTCCACCGCAAGCGCCTGAACAGGAAAAAACAAAAACAAACCTGCTAATACAATTAACAATACCTTCGCTTTATGCATCCCTCTCACCCGCTTTCTTACTTATCTAATACGAATATAAGCAAAAAAGGTTTCGGTAATCAGGGATTAGAAATTCGTGGAGGGCCTTTTGTGAAGTGCCTTCGTGAAGTGCCTGTCACTTGTCGAATGGATTCGACAAGTGACAGGCACCACCCGAATGCTCCATCCAAACTTCCATCCATTCCCTCTCCAACCCCATCCATTTCTCCCCTGCGCGTAACGATTCCGGGTAAAACACCCTCAAATAAGCTGCGTTTCCCCTAAACCATCATTCGCCCCCGTCGAACCTACACATTACACTTACACTACTCGAGAATAACCGGCAGGCGCGCCTCCTTATTGGAGCAGGAAAATGAATACGTTTGAAGAGGTTTATGTACAGTTTGAACCAATGATTTATCATATGATTAAAAAGCTGAATATCAGACAGGACCATGATCTGTTTATCCAGGAAGGAATGCTTTCCCTGTGGCGTGCCTGGGAGAAATTCGATCCAACGCAGGGCGAATTCGCCCCTTACGCCTATCAGTCTATCAAAGGCGGAATGCTCACCTATATGAGAACCGATAACAAGCGAAAGGAACGAGAAATTGTACGTTCAGAGGAATTTTGGGAAATGCGTCAGCATGCAGCACCAGATCAAGCCTTACGAAAAGAAACCCTGCAATTCTACGCCAACCTTCTCACACCTGCTCAGCAAAAATGGTTCTGGCTCACCTTCGAACACGACCTGAGCGTTGCACAAATCGCAGAGCATGAAAGCGTCAGTGTATCCGCAGTGAAGAAATGGAAAAAGGGAGCCCTAACAAAGCTCCAGTCCTCCCAGTTATTATAGATTTTTTTAAAACGGTGCCTGTGACTTGTCGAATGCCCTCGACAAGTCACAGGCACCACTCGATTTCTCCCCGCATCCTCAATCGACAAAAACCGGGGAGTGACAGGCACCACGCATTCCACTCGCTCAGACTTATCCACAATTCCCCCTCCACCTAACCCGATTTTTCAATTTTCCTTAGGAGAAAACACTATAATTATTCAAAATTTTCTAATTTATTGTTTTTATTTGGATTTTTATGTCGTATAATAGGAAAAAAGAAGGAGGATGATTGATGACTTATTTACTAGATAATGACTATTATGTAAGAAAAACGACTTTTGCATTACTGCCGGCTGAGCATATGACGCACCAGACCATTATTCATGACATCCAAGGAACGTACTATTCGAATCGAACCATGAAGGAGTTGTTAGAGGAAGCCTGTCTCCGCGGCGGAAGCAAGATGAGCGGACGATTGGAAGCAGCAAAATATACGTTGGGCATTCGCAATAAAATCCCTCTCATCATAGACCCGTTCAACCATATATATGCATTCCCAACCCATTCCCATAAAAATCTGCTTAACGCATGGATTTTTCTGGACCACATTAAAGCCATAAAACCTCATCCAGAGTATTCAAAACAAGCAAATTTCGATCTACATAACGGACTGACCATAACCGCTAAGTGCTCATACAGCACAGCGCAAAGCCAGTTTGCTAGAACATCACAGCTCTGCTATGTCCATACGATTAAAGCAATGCGACATCCTGGTTGACCCATCTTTTTAAGTGATAAAGGAGTATGTGCATGTTTTCACGCATACTCTCTTCTTCACACCACTTCCACTTTTTTCCCTCCAACATGGAAATCTTCCCTTCTGTTTTCCTTCCAATCCTTATATGATAATAAATAACCAATCCCCTATCCAAGAGGTGAACTATGTATATTTCCGAATTAGATAAAGCCAGCCTTACCCTTTCACAAATGAATAAACTTTTATATGAAGGAATAGAGGACGATCAAAAGTCAGGGGACTGCATTTTTGTTGCAGGGAGCAGTATGGCTGCCACCTCCCGCTTGCCAAAAGCCGTAGAGCTCTACAAGCAGGGACGTGCAGGAAAAATCCTTGTGTCAGGGGGCGTCGTTTGGAAAGGAACCCCCTACTCAGAATCCATCACGCTTAAAAAAGAAGCGATAAAACTTGGCGTACCAGAAAAGGACATTCTCACAGAAGGCCTGTCACATAACACGCTCGAAAATGTTTTGGCCTCCCTCCTGGTTCTAAATCGGGCATTTTATATTCAACATATCAGAAGAATTCTCATCGTCACCTCTCCCTACCACATAAAAAGGCTCCACCTCACCATGAAAACCTATATGCCATCCTGGATCGAGTTCACTCTCTGCCCCTCAAAGGATCAGCTTACTAAAATAGACCGCTGGCACCTTACGGAAGAAGGAAGAAATCGCGTCAGAATAGAGGCTGAGAAAATAATTGATTATGTAAAACAGGGAGCTTTGGTGGATGAAAAACTCTGAGACTTTTTAAAAAAATGAAGCAGGAATAACAGTGTTTTTTCTTGAAATTATTAGTAGATAAAATATCAAGGAGGACACTAAATGAGCATCATTTCAACCAAAGCCGGAGCCATCTTCATTCCGGTCAGCAGCATCGAAAACGCCAGGGAATGGTACTGTTCCCTGCTTGGCTTAGAGCCTGAATACGAAATTATCGCTGGTCACTTGTGCTGCATCCCTTTTGATAACAACGGATTGAACCTCGTTCTTGACAGCAATATCTACGACAAGGATGCAGTGTATAAAAATCCCGCTTTCCATTTCAACACAGATGATATACAGAAGGCTTATCAATTTCTTCAGGACAAAAATATTGAAATCGTCACCGAAATAGAGAACGGACACTGGTTTAATTTTAAAGATCCGGATGGGAATTTGTTGATGGCTTGTTATTGTTAGCATCACTTTTTCCCCACAAAAAAACGTGAGAAGTCGATCCTTCTCACGTTTTTAAAATAAATCACTCCACCACAACCCCAAGCGGAAACACCGCACTCACCACATACTCCCCTGCATCTACAATTTCAGAAATCTTCAAATCCACACACAAGCTAGAAAGAATATAAGCATCCTTTGGCTCCAGTCCGTATTCTTCAGATAGATGAACAACCATGGCTTTTATTGCGTCCTGGGAAGCTTTGAAGAGGTCCGGCCCAACGCCGGTGGTTCCGTAAAAGCCTTTGTGATTCACTTTTGGCGTCAATTCTCCCTGAGTTTGAAACTGCGGAGCGGGGATGGATTTCCCTTTAATTACTCGGAATTTCAATGTCGCATGCATCGGGCACTCAAGCGCTGTCACACAAACCTCGCCATCACCCTGGGCAGCATGGGCATCACCGCAGCTGAAAAGAGCCCCCTTCACCTGCACAGGTAAATACAGCTTCGTTCCGATCGTTAATTGGCGCGTATCCATATTTCCGCCAAACGAGCCAGGCGGCATAATAGCCTGTCCACTCGCATCCACTGGAGACACACCCATCGTGCCTAAAAACGGTTCGATTGGGACTTTGATTCGGTCAGAGAAATGAATAAATTCCCCATCTGACAAATCAAAGGTTCGCAAATAAGCATCCGGAAAATCGTCAGGAAGCAGACCCAGTCCAGGTAAAATGGCTGCCCAACCCCAGCTGCCAGTCTTTAAGTCAACGATTTCTACCTCTAACGTATCACCTGGCTCCGCTCCTTCAATGGCAACTGGCCCAGCCAGCGGGTACACTCTGTCCCAATCTAAATTGGCGATGTCTTCTGTTTTAGATTCAATCGAAAACTGGTTATCCGCAACCTCCCGCGTGCTATAAACAACAGTGTCTCCACTCTGGATTGTCATTACAGGCTCTGGATCCTTCGCCCACGCATAATGAACCTGATCCTCGGGAAAATGGTATGTCTTTGGCATCTTGCACATTACCTCCTATGTATATATGGAATTAAGTAGCATCGTAACGTCTTTACTTTTAATTTTCAAATAATTTGCTCAATTTATGAGAATTAGAGGCTTTTCCCTTCCAAAATTTCCTCATTTCCAGCCCTCTAAAACACGAACGATTCCAAAATAACATCCGCTGGTATAAGTAAATTATTTATTATATGGACTTTTTCCGCCTTCTATCATTCAAAGTGCCTGTCACTCCCCGATCCCTGTCAAAATGCTTTCGACAGGGATCCGAGGAGTGACATCGGGTGGAGCCAGGCACTTCAAAAAGAATAATAGATTAAAGAGACGCTTACTTCCCTATAAAACCTCAAATTCTTCTGGACTATGGAAAGAAAGGCAAGTGCCTGCTATGTGGAATTGTGGAATATAGCCTACAGCGGACACATAAAATAATGTGAAGGGAAGGTGAAGCTTTTTGATTATTAAGATCAGCGTCGCCAGTGCTTCTGCTGCTTTTGTTTGTTTGACTGCTAAATTAATCCAAACCCTAGGGACCACTCAACTTACCATCGAGGAAGTGAAAAATAGTCTTAACAGCCTGACAACTGATTCAAAAAGGTTGATCAATTCCATCGAACAGACAACTAATGATATCCATAGTAAAATTAATCTCTTGGATCCATTGCTAGAATCTGCCCAGGATGTAGGCGAAGTGGTTCATAGTGTAACGGATAAAGTTAAGCAGACTGTGGTTTTCCCACCTAAACAGACTCTTCAGAGCGAATCCATTGGACCTGCAGATACTGTATGGAAAGCACCTGTTGAAGACCTTCCTGCAAACACAGACGTCTTTACACGTGATAGCGATATTCCTATAAACACAATCATCTCCTCTAAAAATGGGGGCGTAAAAATTAGAATTAATTGAGAAGTAATCATATTGTAGTAAAGAACTGCTTTCCGGCAATAACGGAAAGCAGTTTTCGTTTTTTATGAACATTGATAACGAACGGCTTAAAAGAAAGGACCTAACCATGGCAATATGCAAGGAATATCTAATAGGCTTGTACATAAAATAGACTTGTACATAAAACTAAAAGAAGGAAGGTTTCTTTTATGATTATAGAATCCAGTGTTGCCGCCATCGCTATCGCCTTTATTTGGCTGGTTGTTTTTGTAATTAGATTGCTGCAAAAAGGGATGGTAACGCTTGGTGAAACCAACAGGACACTTGATGAGGTGAGAAATGCGGTACATGGCCTGACGCAAGAATCCAGCAAACTGATCAACACTGCCAATCAGGTCACAGTCGATGCCAAGCATAAAATGCGGACAGTCGACCCTCTAATGGAATCAGTCCAGGATGTAGGTGAAGTAATCCATCAAATCACAAACTCAGTAAAACAGGCAACAAACACCCGAAGTGTAGGGCAGCCCCGCCCCAATAGAACCCCGTCCAACCTTAAGAAAAATATCAGGTAGACTTGATAAGAAGTGCCTGTCACTTACCGATTTCTGTCGATAGCATTCGACATAAACCGGGGGGATGACAGGCACTCTGTTAATTAAGTAAACTCTTTTAATCCTCAAACCCACAACCTCTCCCCCTCACCCAACCGTTAAAAATCCAAAACTCTGTCCATACTAATCTTAACTCGTTAATCTTAGGAGGAGTTAAGATGAAAAGAGCAGGCGTCATTATGACGATTCTTACAGTTTCATTGTTTGCGGGGTTTGCGTCTCAGGCAGAAGGAATTACGAATGCAGAAGGGGTTCGTTCAAGCGATGCACCAATGGAGGATCAAGCAGCTCCCAGCCAAATCATTTATACAGTGAAGTCTGGAGACACTCTATATTCCATTGCAACGAATCACTCGATGACAGTAGATAAACTAATGGAAGTCAACCAACTCTCCGGGACACTTATTTTACCGGGACAGGAATTAGCGGTCTCAGGAGAATTGACCACTCCTGCACCAGCGGCAGCTCCAGCTTCAGAAACACCTGCCACCTCAGTATCCGTTCAAACCGTCATTACTATCGCAAAAGAGCAGATGGGAATTCCGTATGTATGGGGCGGGTCGACACCTGATGGGTTTGATTGCAGCGGGTTTATCTATTATGTATTCAAGCAGGCAGGCTTACCATTCGGCAGAACAACAGCAGAAGGCCAACATGCGCTTACCGCTAACGTCAGTTCACCACAAGCAGGAGATTTAGTTTTCTTTGAAAATACGTATAAAGTCGGGATCTCTCATGTAGGGATCTATCTTGGAAACAATCAATTTATTCATACGAATGATGGCGAGGGTGTCCACATCACCGACCTTGATAATGCCTATTGGCAGGAAAAGTTTGCGGGGTTTGGGAGATTTACTAATTAATCGGCATTCATTCTATAAATTGAGCTCTGCCGATGTCTATTCGGCAGAGCTCATTCTTTGCCCAGAATGGAAAATAAAATCCTTCCCTCGACCTTACCTATCTATCTCAATTTGAATAGTCTTAATTTCATAAGGAGTAAACGCCAGACTTATTGCCTCCTCCGAAAATTCTGTCCCTTTTTCATCCTCCTCCATTAAATTCACTTCTCTCCAGCGCTTTACGTTTAACGCGCTAGTAACGGCTGCAGTGATTCGCGAACCTTCCATCTCGTGGAATCGTACGATAACAGACTCTCCTTCTTCTGCCTTTTTAATCGTATCAAGGATAACCTGGTCACTGGAAACAGAAAATAGTGACTGCTGGTATTCCTTTTTCACACTACCCTGAATAACTCTTGCCGGAGAATTAAGGTAAGTAGCTTCTCTTTCTACATCTTGTTTGTTTGTCTGTCCAGTAAAAGGATAAATGGAATACACGAATTCATGAGAACCAATATCAGCTAAAGGATCTGGGAAAATGGGTCCTTTTAATAAGGAAAGGGCAAGGATATTCTCTTTAATTGAGTACCCGTATTTACTGTTATTCATTAAACTGACTCCATAATATGGCTCGGCAAGGGCCGCCCATTTATGACCAACTGATTCAAATCTTGCCTGATCCCAGGAAGTATTCCAATGGTTCGGCCGTTTAACATTGCCAAATTGAATATCGTATATGGCTTCTGTTGTTCGGATATCAACAGGAAATTCAACCTTAAGAAGTTTTTGACGGGCTGTCCATTCCACATGTGTATTAAAATCAATACGTTTAGAATGAGTATAGCTATGAATCTGCTGGTTTATCTCAACCTGTGGAGAACGCCAGACAAAGTTTAATGTGGTTCTAATAGGTCCATTTTCAAGGATGGTACACTCATCCAATGAATCAATGGACATCGATTTCTCATGATAGAACAGATCAATGTCCCAAGCGTCATGAGCTAAAGGTTTATCTTCGTACAATTTAAATACATTTCCTGCTTTTCCTGAAGCAATGATTTCCCGCTGCTCATTTTTATCATAAATGCTTGTCAGCTGACCATTTTCATTCCACTCAATTGTGTAATGTGGTGTATTCCAGGTTCGTTCCTTTAGATTGATTTCACTCATAGGCTTCACATTTTGATGTGCGTCCTCTGTTTCAACGATCGATTGATACGAAAATGGTTTTGCTTGTTCAATTAAAACAAGATGATCTCCATTAGGAAGGGTTTGACTAACCAATTCTTTATCCTCCAGCTTAAATCCCTTCGCTTTCGAATTCTTGTCTTCCGGTACTGTCAAAAGCAGCGGTGAATGATACTGATGAGGATGAGAATAAGACCAGCTTGCTTCTTTTACTTCAATCAGCTGATTTTCCTGAGACGAAACGATTTCATCTTTCATGGATGCTGCAGCTTGATAATCTTCAAGTGCGTCAACATAAACCTCTGTAATAGAAGAACCTGGGATTATATCGTGAAACTGATTAAGTAAAACCAGCTTCCATCCTTTTTTAATTAAGTCAGAAGGATAGTCTTTCCAGTCACTTAATGCACCATTCCACGTTGATAGCCACTCTGCTTCACGATACGCATATTCTAGCTTCCGGTTCATTTCTTTCATCTTTGCCTGGCTCGTATAGGTTCCCCTATGGTACTCCAGGTAAAGCTCCCCATCCCAGGTGTGAATGTACTCAGTTGAGTCCTGAATGTTTTTGTGCAGCTTTTTAAAAAACTCTTTTACTTTGGTAGATTTAACCGCAGGCATACTTGGGATCGTATCAAGCTGACGTTTCATTTCGATCATTTCCCGGTTTACACCGCCTCCCCCGTCGCCATATCCATAGGCTAAAAGAAGATCTTTATTAAGCTCTTTATCCCTATAATTCTCCCAGATCCCTTTTACTGTTTCAGCCGTAATTAACCCATTATACGTATAAAACCATGAATCTTCCGCTCTTCCCGGCTCTGGGGTTGTAATAAAATGAGTTAAAACCTCAGATCCGTCAATTCCTCTCCATTTAAATGTGTCATGAGGCATACGGTTATACTGGTTCCAGCTTATTTTTGTCGTCATAAATGTACTAATACCAGATTTACGAAGGATTTGCGGAAGTGACCAGCTGTAGCCGAATACGTCAGGAAGCCACAGTGTCCGGTTTTTTTGATTAAACTCTTTTTCGAAAAACTGCTTTCCGTATAACAGCTGACGAACGAATGATTCACCTGAAGGAATATTGCAATCTGCCTCCACCCACATCGACCCTTCAACTTCCCATTGACCGTCTTTCACCTTTTGCTTAATCGCTTCAAACAAGTCCGGATCTTCTTCTTTTATCCACTCGTACAGCTGAGGCTGACTTTGCAAATACGTATAATCCGGGTAAAGCTCCATCAATCTCAGGACGGTCGAAAAGGTTCGCTTCGCTTTTTCCTTCGTATGCTTCGTTCTCCATAGCCAGGCAAGATCAATATGGGAATGACCAATTGTATGTACCGAAACGTCCGCATGTTTTGGCAATTTTTCTATTTCACTAGTGAGATTATACAATGCGCTATACAGAGAATCGTAAAAACCATCACTCCTTGGAGAAGACCAGTCTATTAGGTCAAGTGACCGATTAAGGCTGGATAAGACAATCGACTGATTCGGATCATTGAGATCCTGCTTTTTTATAGAGTCGAGTAGAGCTTTTGATTTAAAGAACAATTCATCCGCTTTCTCATCTAAAAAGGCAATCCACGCTTCCTTTAATCGATAGAACTGTTCAGCAGGCACACCGCCGCCCTCCAGCCCGGACCAGACTTGCAGGGAGATATCAACCTCACCATTGATATTCTGAGGTAAGATGACTTCCCGATGGTTTGAATCTACTCCCTGAAAGGGTTTTTGATCTACATATAAAAGAGATTCAAATCCAGAGTTATTTCCAGGTCCAGTTCGTCCCAAATCTAAAAAAAGAACAACCTTTTTGCCTTTCCACTCCTTAGGAATTGAAAGAGCGCTATTTAGCCAAAGGTATTTATCTCTGCCTGACCAGGTGTCGTTAACATTCATTTTATTTTCTGAATAACTTGAAGGCAAAAGGTTTTCTTCACCATTTTTAGGATGATACATCTTAAAATAGTCAATATGCTCAAGCTCCCGGTAACGCAGTCGATCTAATTCATTTATTCTTTTTTCGAGCTTCTCGATTCGATAAAACATAGAAGACCTCCTCTAAAGACTTTTTGTTAGCGCCGCCCCAACGGACTGCCGGGGACATACATACCAATTTCACTTAAAATAAATTCACTGAACATAGAGTTAGCCCAGGCAAACCAAGGGCGCGTAAATTCCTCCGGACGATCCGCGTTGAACCCTTCATGCATATAATAGGTAGATCCGTGTGTTCTTTTAAATAGATCGAGTATCCTTGCCTTTTCTTCTGTTGATGTGGCAGTCATTCCCTGGATGGCTAGTGAGATAGGCCAAATATAGTGATCCGGTGTGTGCGGACTTCCTATTCCTTCTGCTGATACACCTTCATAGTAATAGGGATTATGCCGGCTCAGAATAAAATTTCGGGTATTGATATAGGTTTGATCAGTCATGTCCGTGTAGCCTAAGTAAGGAATAGAAAGAAGACTTGGAACATTGGCATCGTCCATTAAGTTTACCTGACCATTGCCATCTGTTTCGTACACGTACATCTCGCCAAATACGGGGTGCTGAATTTTTCCATACGTTTCAATACCGTTTTTTATTTCTGCTGCAAGCTCAGCCACCTGACCCGCAAGTGTCGTTTCCCCCATTTCTGTTAGCATTTCTTCTGCGTAGCCTAATGTCACTACCGCAAACATATTCGCAGGTAGTAAATAGCCGTATAAGCACGCATCATCACTTGGACGGAATCCGGACCAGGTCATGCCTGTTTTAACTGAATATCCTCCTTTGCCATTTCTCAGTAAAGTATCTGACACACTGCAATTGTCTCGTTCAAAAAGATAGGAGGATTCCTCCTCATGATCCTGCTCCACCTTCCACACATCATGAATCGTTTCCAATACTTTTTTAAACTCATCATTTAGAACGGTATCATCGTTTGTCGCTTTCCAGTAAAGGTAGGTTAATTGGATGGGGTAACATAATGAATCTACTTCATATTTTCTTTCCCAAATCCAAGGGTTCATTTCAGTGCGATCTAACTGATGCCCCTGTTTTGAGGCGGTCTGATTAAAAGCATTGGCATAGGGATCCATTAAAATATATTTCCATTGTCGGTTTATGACCTGTTTTAGCATCCCGGCAACTTCAGAATCCTCCTTTGCAAGAATCAAATAAGGCCTGACTTGTGCGGATGAATCACGGAGCCACATAGCCGGTATATCCCCCGTGATCACAAAAGTTCCTTCATTATCCTGCTTTAATGTTGTCTGATACGTATTTAAAAAACAGTTTTCAAATAGCTTTTGAACTTCTTCGTCTTCTCTGTACACTTCTCTTACTTTATTAATAATGCTTTGAAACGACTGTGGAACTTTTTTTGTATCAATCATTTGTACTGGACTCCTTTCTCATCAAGCTTTTGACCCATTGTTTAGTACTCACTTAGTAGATAAAAAATGACCTGGAATCTATTCACTCCAAGTCATTTAAACGCTGTTTAAAAATCATTCCTTACAGCAGTAATTTCGGAGAGCTGAACTCAGGCTGTTCCTCGAAATGGACCGCATTTCCTGTTTTTGCAGATTCATAAATCGCTTCAATAATTTTTGTTACTACCAATGCCTGTTCCGGTTTGACGATTGGGTCTGTATCATGAAGAAGAGTATCAATCCATAATCTGGCCTCCAGATCTGCATCTGATTCTGTCTTGCCATCAAAAAATGCTACACCACCAGCACCGAGTTCAACGTTTGTCGTGTAGAGCTTGCCAAAGTTCTCACCATTTATTCTCAGACCATCTTTCATATCCGCTCCGCCCTCTGTTCCACTTAACGAGCATTTTGCTTCGTCAACCTCCAGAGAATTAAGTGCCCAGCTCGCCTCTAAAGTAATGGTTGCTCCGTTTTCCATGACGATGAACGCGAAGGCAGAATCTTCAACAGTAAACTTCTCCGGATCCCAAGGTCCCCATGCATTGGCTGCATCTTTTTTCTGACTTAATTTATGATAGGCAGAACCCATTACCGTTTTTGGTTTGTAATTGTCCATAAGCCATAATGTTAAATCAAGCGCATGTGTACCAATATCTATTAATGGGCCTCCTCCTTGTTTTTCCTCATCAAGAAACACTCCCCAGGTAGGAACTGCACGACGGCGAATGGCATGAGCTTTAGCAAAGTAAACCTCTCCAAGATCACCATTTTCACAAATTTTCTTTAAGTGCTGGCTATCCGGCCGGAAGCGATTATTGTATCCAATGGTTAGTTTCTTACCAGAACGTTTAGCCGCTTCAACCATTTGGGCAGCTTCCTCTGCAGATTTAGCCATTGGTTTTTCACACATTACATGCTTGCCTGAATCAAGAGCTGCAACAGTGATCTCAGCATGGGATTCATTAGGTGTTAAGACATGCACCACTTCAATCGTTTCATCCTGAAGCAGCTCTCTATAGTTTTGATAGACTTTAGCATCCTGAACCCCGTAATCAGCTGCTGCTTTTTCAGCTCTTTCAAGGATGACATCACAAAATGCCACAAGCTCAACATGGTTAATTTTAGATAAACTTGGCATATGCTTTCCTTTCGCAATACCTCCGCAGCCGATAATCGCTATTTTAATTTTTCTTGACATATATTATTCCCCCACTATTGCCTTATTTTTAAAATGAGCTTCAAGATGTTCTTTAGCTTCCATGATTCCCTTACGTTCTGCCTCTAAGGAACCCCAATAATAATGATCCTCCAGTTCAATACTGACAGGTCCCTGGTACCCTGTTTTTTCTAAACGCACTGCAACCTCTGCCCAGTCCACATCACCTTTGCCCGGTATGGTATAACGCCAGGAGCCTTCAGAAAACAAGTATTTCGAATCAAAGGTGGATGAAATAACCCCGCTTTCATATAATTCCTTCTGCAGTACTTGCGTATCTTTTCCATGGCAGTAATTAATTCTGTCTTTGAATTCATCTAAAAATCTCAGATAATCGATTCCGAGCCTAACTAAATGAGAGGGATCATAATTAATGCCAAAATGCTTCGACGGAATAACCTTAAACATCGCTCTGAGCATTTCTGGTGTACAGCCTAATGTTGGGTTTTGCGGCGATGGCCCAGGCCAGCCTTCAAGTGCGATATAAACATCATGGTTCTCAGCATGCTCAACGATAGAAGGAAATGACTTTCTCCATATCTCAAAAGCATCCTTGCGTGACATATTAAGGTCATCTGGAACTAGGCACATAAAGATGACCTTACCGCCGAGTTCAGCTACCTCTGTAATTTGATTTTTTAAAGCAGACACTGCCTCAGATCGGATTTTCTCATCAGAGCTTAAGAGGTTTGTTTGTCCTACTGCTCCTATGCCGTCGATCGATCCAACCTCAAGTCCCGCTATTTCTAAGACAGATTTGATCTCCTGGTTGTAATATGGAACGTCAATGACGTCTATTCCTACACCCGAAGCCCATTCTGCTACAGCTTCTATACCTTCATTCCCTATACTGGGGGACAATCTCATCCCTATTTTCCTGTCCATCATCATACCTCCATCAACCTAATTTCAAATTATTTAATTCCACTGAATGTAATACCTCGAATAAATGTTTTTTGTAATAAGAAAAACAGAACGATAATCGGTAACGTCATCATCGTTGACACAGCCATCATCAGACCCCATTCTGAGCCCCGTTGACTTTGGAATTGCTGTAAGCCAAGTGATAATGTGTACTGAAGTGAATCAGTTAAATAGAGTAATGGTCCAATGAAATCGGTCCAGCTTGCCATAAATTGAAATAACCCAACAGCTAAAACCGCCGGCTTAGCTAAAGGCAGCATAATCTGCCAATAAATTCTAAACTCTCCAGCTCCATCAATTCGTGCAGCTTCTCTTAAACTGTCAGGTAACCCCATAAAAAACTGCCTTAGCAGGAAGATATAAAACGGTACACCAAAGAATGCGGGGATAATTAATGGGTAAGGTGTTCCAACCATCCCGAACTTTTCAAACAATAAAAACAAGGGGATCATCGTAACCTGACCGGGAATCATCATTACCCCAATTGTGATGATAAAAAGAATATTTCTCCCAGGCCACCTTAGCTTAGCAAAGCTATAGGCAACAAGCGGACATGAAATAACGGCGCCGAGTGTGCTTAAAACCGTAATGACAATGGTATTTCTTAGGTAAGTGAAAAATGGTATGTACTCCATTGCATCAGTGTAATTGCTCCACATAAATGGTCTTGGAATCCATTCAGGCGGAAATGTAAAAACTTGAGTTAATGGCTTTAAAGATGTCGAAACCATCCACAGAAATGGAATTAAAAAGAAAAATGATGCAACAATTAAAACTATATGTGCTGAATATCGGCTAACCTTCTTTTTCGTTGTGCTATCCATCGTTTCCCTCCTTATTTCCCTTGATAATGAACCCAGCGTTTAGATGTGATAAACACCAGTGCAGTAAGTGCCATGATGATCACAAATAAAATCCAGGCCATTGCAGATGCGTAGCCCATTTTAAAGAATTTAAAGCCATTGTCGTATAAATACATAACATAAAAACTTAACGAATTAGCCGGCGTTCCCTGCCCTTGAGTCAGGGTATAAGGCAAAGTAAACTGTTGAAACGCTGCGATAATCCCCATAACCAGATTGAAAAAGATCACTGGTGTTAAAAGAGGCAGGGTGATATGGCGCATCTTTTGATACCAGTTTGCCCCATCAACCTTTGCTGCATCATAGTAATCTTCCGGAATATCACCTAATCCTGCGAGATAAATAATCACAGCCTGTCCAATTCCCCATAAGGACATCATAATTAAGGAAGGCTTAGACCACGTTACACTTCCGAGCCACGCTGGACCGTCAATACCAATAGTACTAAGAAGGCCGTTAACCAGACCAAAGCCCGGGTTTAATAACCACATCCACAAAACGGCAAGGGCTACATGCGGAACAAGGGTTGGCAGGAAAAAGATGGTACGGTAAATCCCCATCCCTTTTACGTTCATGTTCAACATCATGGCAAGTGCCACACCAAAAATAATACTTAAAGGAACAAAAAATACGGCAAAATATACTGTGTTATAGACAGATTTCCAAAATAGTGAATCCGTAAATAAGTCTTTATAATTCTGCAATCCAACAAACTCTCCCGGCTGCAGGATACTATAGGTGGTAAAGCTAAAGTAAATAGAAGAAAATAACGGGATGGCATAAAAAATTAATAAGCCTAATATCCAAGGTGAAGCGAATAATATCCCGTGCTTATTTTTACTCCAAAAAGATTTCTTTTTTGCTGGGACTAATTTTAATTGTCTTTCATATGGCGGTTCTGAATTATTGGCCGGCTCTATCTTTTGAGCATTCTCACTCAATAGTTTCTCTCCTTTCTTTTATAAAAGGGAGAGAAAAAACCTCTCCCTTTCAATTGATTACTTCAGCTCTTTGTTTACTTTTTCAGTCACATTGTCTAATGCCTCTTGTGGTGTCACAATTCCTCGTGTAGCATTTTCCACAGCACTCGCCAATTCATTCCAATATAAAGAGCCTTGGGTCATAACAGGTCTATTGTTTGATACTGGCAATATTTCAACGAATTCACCGAGAATAGGATCATCTTTATAGCCAAGCTCTTCATTCACAGAATCGATAACAGAGAAATCTCTCGCAATCTCACTAAAAATCTTCTGGCCCTCTTCTCCACCAAAGAACTTCATGAATTCCCAGGCAGCATCTTTATTTTTCGCACCTTTTGGTATAACGACAGACCAACCACCCGACCAGGTTGTATGATCTTCTCCAGTAGGCGTCGGAATAGGAAAAACGCCATAATTCAAATCAGGCTTGAATTTATTAATTGCTGATACTTCCCACGGCCCGCTGACCTTCATACTTAACTGGCTTGTTAAGAAAGGATCCATCGCGCCATCACCTTGGGAATCCGTGAAACCAGCAATGTCTTCAACATTATATTTCTGTCCAAAATCAGTCATCCATTGCAAGGCTTCTACAATTTTAGGATCATTTGCGGTAACCATATTTGTTTCAGGATCAAAGAATTCTCCTCCAAAGGACCAGCCCCATCCGTATAACCAGCCTTGTCCAAACCAAGGAATAAATCCAATTCTTTCAAAACGATTGCCATCCTTAATCGTTAATTTATCTGCTGCATCTTCTAATTCAGCAATTGTTCGCGGAGGATTTTCAGGATCCAATCCTACTTCTTCGAAATGGTCTACATTAAAATAAACAAGTCTTGAGTCAGTTGAAATCGGCAATCCGTATAAATTACCGTCATAGCTTGCTTCTTCCCATGCAAAAGGATAATACGTTTCTTCATTAATGCCACTCTCTTCAGCAAGTGCTGATAAATCCTCTAATGATCCTTGAGCAGCCCACGAACCTATTTCAAATCTGTCAAAATAAGCGACATCAGGCGGATTTCCCCCTGATACAGCTGTAAGAAGTTTTTCATTTTGTCCTTCGCCTTGATTAGCAGTATAAACAGAGTTAATTTTGATATCGGGATTTTGTTCTTCAAATGCCTTAATAACGGCTTCAGCAGCATCACCAGTAGAATCAGTCAGCGAATGCCAAAATGTTACAGTTGTTTTCCCATCTTCTGTTGCACCAGATCCAGAATCAGACGAACAGCCGGCCATAACCGTGGATAATGTTAAAACAGAAACCATCCCTAACTTCATCATCATTTTTTTACTTTTAATCATGTTAATCCCCCTTTTTAATAGTTGGTCTAGCTCCCCTAAAATGAATACATGATCTAAAAATAAAGCACTTACATAAAACAATAAAAAAATATAAGACATATTATTAACTTAGTATAACAACTTACACTTGATATACTTATTAATATATTAGTAGATTAACTTCATATATTTTATAAGTCAATATGTTTTTTAAAATTAAACTGAATTATTAAATTATTTTTTGTTGCTTCGATTAGATTCAAGCACATCTCTCATTCCGGACAAAAAAAGAAAAATAAAAAACAATCCTCACATTGAAGGATTGTTTTAAATCAACATTCATTTAATTGAGTTGAAATCAGACCCATCGTAGATTCACCTTCCTCTAAGGTGAAATCAACCATAGTATGTTTTGGTATTTGTTCCCCTTGAATCAGCTGCAATAAATGTTGTACCGCTATCTTGGCCATATCAAACTCATTTTGACGTATATGAGTAAAGACGGGCCTGTTTAAAAGGTTTTCCGGTGAGTCAAAGCAAACAATTGAATAATCTTCAGGGATATTTTTCCCCAGATCTTTTATCACTTTTAATAGAATTAGCGCTAAGTCATATTCACAGACATTAAAACCGGTGACAGTAGGATGATCAAGGATAAATTGTTTTACTGCTGCATAGTCCTTATCCAGTGATTCTCTATTATGATTTTGAGGTAAGTTGGATATAAGATGATTTATGTGAAAACTCGGATTTAAAATTAATCCCCTTTTAGAGTACGCAAGATTAAAACCTTTTACCCTCTCTTCAATGGTAGATGTGCCGTCGGGAGAAGAAGATAAAAATCCAATTTCAGCATGCCCCAGATCGAACAAGTAATTAGTTAAGCACTCACTTGCCCTTTGATTATCAGTACTCACGGAACTTGCAGGTATCCCTTTCAGGTAGCGGTCAATTAGAATTAACGGAAAATTCTCTAACACCAGCTTCAATAATTCTACGTTATAATTTTCACCATGAACCGGGTGAATAATGAGACCGTCCACTCCATAATCCACAAGGCTTTTTATCGCATTTTCTTCTTCTATGACATCCCCTCGTGTAAATCGAATAATCAGGTTGCAATTATTTTGCGAACATGTTTCCTCAATCATTCCTACAAGTTTCGAACCGAAAGAGTCTGAAAATCCAGGAACGATCAATGCGATTAACTTACTATTAGAAGTGTTATAAGGCTTTGATATATCAGCTTGATTTACCGTTGGATGATCCTGCGCAACAAATGAGCCCTTCCCCCTAATTCTTTCAATAATATTATTTTGGGCGAGCTTGTCTAACGCCTTTTTCGAAGTAATACGGCTTACATTAAATTTCTCAGCTAATTCTATTTCAGATAAAACACGATCGCCTTTTTTTAAGAATCCTTCTTTTATTTGCTCAAGTATTGAATTATAAATTTGCTCATACAGGGGTATATTCATAGCTTTTCGTCACCCTCAAATCCAGTTGTTATATTTGGTATGTAAATTATATCATTCAAGTTATCATTGTCAATTTCTTATCACAAGTAGAATTTAGTATATATTACTACTAATTATTGTCTACGACTTATGCCAATTTATTCACTATCCTCTTACAGTATAACAACCAAAATCAAATTTATCCTAATTTAAAGACTTTTATGTTTTTTCAACCAATACCTCAATAAATAGGAACAACCTTTGTTAGACAAGTGCCTGTCATCACCCGATTTTTGTCGAACTTTTACTAAAGGTATCGACTAATCGAAGAGTGCCTTCGACAAGTGCCTGGCACCACCCGATTTTTTACTATTAAAAAGAAGGAGCACATGCCCATGTGCTCCTTCTGCTCACTACTTATTATTTTGTAAGCTCTGCCTTTACTTCCGCTGCGCTTGCGGCCTCTTGCTGTCTGGTTTCTTCTAGTTTCCTCAATGCTTCTTCTTCTGTTACGATACTTCCCGGGGTGATCAGGCTGATGATGATTCCTGCCAGGAAAGCTACTGTTAAAGCGGGAATAACAGGATTTCCGAACGTTTCCAGCAATGAAGGAGTATTCAGAACAATAAATGAAGTAATGGATCCGCCTAGCAGGGAAGCCAGTCCGCCCTGCCACGTTGCTTTTGGCCAGAACTTTCCTAAAACTGATGCGGCGAAGAGTCCTGCCATAATGGTTGAAATAAAGTTCGTTATGTAATCGATAATATTCGTAGCACCCATGGTTCCGACAAATGCCAAAGTCAGGGTCAAAAGAAGTGCAATTCGGGAATACGTTTTTAGCTTTTCTTTAGGTACGGACTTTCCGAAAACGATCTGATAAACATCCGTTACAAGGATCGTAACACCAGCAATGAAGTCAGAGCTGCCGGAAGACATCGTAGCACTGAGACCAGCCGTTAATATGATCGCACCAACCCATAATGGAAACACTTCCGTTGCTAAGTAAGGGAATGCATACCCCGCCTCAAGCTCCGGGTTCAGGATTTGCGTCGCCATACCAATAATAGAAGGGAAAATGGAGAATGCTGCAAAAAGAAGACCTGAAATCACTAATGCTTTTTTTAATGTAAACGTGTTTTTACTCGTATAAATTCGATGACGGTACGATGGCGCTGCTAGTACCCCAATTGCAATAACGACAATCATTGAAACGGCTGGGAGAATACCCATCACATCGATACCAAGGAAGGAAACCATTTCTGATGGAATTTGTGTTGACATCGTTTCATAACCGCCGACTTCGACAAGCGAAAGAACAGCGAGTAAAACGAAACCGGAGAACAAAATGAACCCTTGGATCGTGTCAGTATAAACAACCGCTAAATAACCTCCAATAAGAGTGTAGACTGCAAACCCTAAAGCTGTAATCAGTTTTGCTGTGGATAAATCCAATCCTGTAATCCAGGATAAGTACAGGCTGCCCCCCATGATATGAGCACCAAGCCAGCCGACTGCCGCCAAATACAAGAGAATTGCCGTAACGCCTCTGAATAATTTACTTTCCCCAAAGTAAAAACCAAGCTCTTCTGAAAAAGTTGTGAAGTTGTACTTACGGACATTTGCAAATAGAAACAAAAGAGCAAAAATACCAATTGAGCCGCCTAATCCATATAAAGCTCCAGCCCAGCCATTCGTGTAAGCAAATCCGACTGCCCCCATACTCGATCCCGTACCTACTAATGTCGCAACCGTCGTACCAATTAATAAAGGCAGAGGTAAATTACGGCCACCCATCAGGAAGTCGTCCCCGCTCTTTACTTTTTTTGCTGCCCAAACCCCGACCAAAATCATTAACACTGTGACAGTAATGAAAACAGAAATATATACCCATTGATTTTCAACCATGATGATCCCCCTTTAGTTGTTAACCTGCATCTATCTGTTTTTTGTACTTCTTATTCTTTTAAAAAGCGCAATGTTCCGATAATTTAATACGTTAAATATCGTAATTGACCACGTAGTGCTGCATTTCCGTATTGTAGTAGCCAATACTGTTTTCGATGATGTTTCCCGCTTCATCATAGGCGTAGCGCATTCGCTTTAATACTGGTGTGTCAGCTTCCATTGCTAAAATTTTTGTAATCTCAGAGGGTGCTATGACAGCCGCGAATTCATCACGGAAGTTTTCTAGTGAAATCCCTGCCTCTTCTACAAGCCCATATAAAGACTGCTTGTCTAAATCCTCAAGGTCCATTTCCTCCATACGTGTCGTTAAATAATGCGTGAAGTGAATGTATGGCACCTCATTGAAATGATAAAGCCGTTCAATACGCAGACATTGTTTACCGAATAGCTCGTATTGTTCCGTGTCCTCTTTATTAAAGACAACCTCTGCCTCGATTAACTGCTTATAAATCTTGTGTCCTGATCCAACCAGAATTTCCGTAAACCGCTTCCCTTTTGATACCTTTGAGATAACCATGTTGCGAATCACTTTGGTGCCTTTGCCACTTTTTTTCTCCAAATAGCCTTCCTGCACAAGCTCTGAGATGGCATTACGGATAGTGATTTTACTTACATCGAATTCCTTTTCCAATTGCGGCTCCGGTGGAATATTTTCTCCTAACGCATAAACACCATGCGTAATCCGGTCTTTTAGAATGTTTTTGATTTGCAAATAAAGAGGACCTTTTCGTTTTGAAATGCTCATCATCGTCTAATGTCTCCCCCTTTCATAGAGATCGCCCGGAGAATATCCGACTCCGATAAAACCGGTGTGTCTCCTAACGTCGTATGCTTTAGCATCCCCGCCGTTACGGCAAAATCAATCGTTTTTTGTTCTGTAAATCCTTCAGCTTCCCCGTGTATAATCCCGCTTGTAAATGCATCTCCCGCTCCAATCCGGTCATAGACTGAAAAGGTGAGAGTATCAGAAAATGTGAATTTATTATTTTTATAAAGGTAGCCCTGCAAAGAATGCGTTTGGTTTTCGTTGATCGTTCGGTGAGTGCCGGCAATGACCGGGATAGAGTATTTTTTTGCAACCAGCGGTATCAGCTCTGTCAACTGGTCCATGCGGCTGCTTTTCTCCGTTTTCAACCCAAGCACATACATAGCATCTTTTTCATTCATCAGGACAATTTCCGAAAGTCCGAGAAGCTCATCATAAAAAGGTTTCGCTTTTTTATAGCCTCCCTCTCCCCATAAAGAAGGCCGGTAGTTGCAATCAAACACGATTAGCCCGCCACTTTCTTTAACAGCATGTGCAAATCTTCGTGTATTACTTAAGGTCGTTTCATTCATTGCCAGAGTAATGCCACAAAAGTGAACAATGTCTACTTCTTTAGCAATTTTGCTGAAGTTATACGTATCTTCAGAGGCTGTATTAAAGCTGCTTTCAAGCCGGTTGGAATAGGTAACCCGGCTTTGCCTTATACCAAAACCTGTCTCTAAAAAATACTGCCCAAGATAATTTCCTCTTCGAACGATGTACGACTGGAAGATCCCTAATTTTTTTAAATAGGTCGCCGCTGCATCCCCTACAGCATTTTTTGGCAATGCAGATACGAGATAGCCTTCATGACCGTAATTTGTCATGGCTGAAACCACGTTAACGCCTGTTCCTGAAAAAGAATAATGCAGCGTGTTTGCCTGTGAAAGCAGCTCATAGCCTGGTACCTGCAGCCGCATCATTACTTCCCCGAAAGCCGCAATCTTTTTACTCATATTGATCGACCAAACGTTTTGTCGTCTCCAGAAGCTCTCTTACGTCTTCCCCCTTAGTATCCCCGGATTCTTTATCAATAATAGATGAATAGACATGAGGGATAACTTGAGGAACATTTGCTTCTAGTGCGATGGCTAAAATTCTCTCAAAGTTTTCTTTGTCAATTCCTCCTGTTGGCTCTAGCGCAAAACCGGCTTTCCCGCACGCCTCTGCGACAGCTCGAAATTCATCCTCCGTGCTTAATCCTTTCATTGGAAAATACTTTAATGCATTGCCGCCCATATCCTGCACCAGGGCAATGGCTGTCTCGATTGGTACAATTGCTTGCTTTTCCTGAGCAGCACTAAGCGGACCTGTTGCAATGTTGACATAGCCAACGCGCCCCGTAGGAGAAACTAAACTATTAATCCAGCTCTCTTTTTCTCCAAGATTAGCTCGTGTTGAACCAACGGAAGGGAATACTTGATTAATGTGGCTGCCCGCATACTCCTTCGCAATTTCTGCAACAACTGCCGCCTGGCGATTGTCGCCTGCGCCAAGGCCGATCGATACTGCGTCATCAATTTCCTGACCATACTGTTTCATTGCAGTCACTGCTTCTTCAACTGTTGGATAGTTTTTTGACAGAACGCCTACAACAACAAAGCCCTCTGCTGCTGTAAAAATGTCTTTTGCGTTTTCAATGCTATTAGCCAGTACATTAAGCGCCACCCGATTTTTGTAAAAACGTTTTGCGATTGTTGACATTTTAGTTCCCTCCCAATATTTCGCGTATTCGAGATTCAATTACTTCTATATCATCGCCATTGAGTGGTCTAGGATCTATATCAAAAAAACCTTCACGGACACCGTAGTCTCGTGTGTAAATGGCGATGTCTCCATTTTTCAAAGCTTCTGCTGTCTGTTTGGCATTCTGGTTGCAGCGGTCCTCTTCAATTAGGATTCTTGCACGGAAGATTTTGCGTCCCGCTTCATCCTGCACAATTTTGACAGTGACTCCATCCAGTTCACTAAGAGCAAGCAAGCCTTGCAGTGATTCTTTTTCCTGATCACTCGTATCTTCTTTTACAAAGTACTCATCCAATGCCTGCAGCAAGCCAAATGTCGTTTCTTTCCCGACCTTCATGCTTCTGCCAATGCAATGCATTTGAACCTTCAGCCAGTCGATATACTCTTTTTTACCGGCAACAATTCCTGATGTTGGGCCTTCTATTGCTTTCCCACCACTGTAAATTGCCAGGTCGGAATACATAATGTATTTTTTAAGGTCTTCTTCTGCCGCTGCGTCAACGATAAACGGAACATTATTCCGCTGTGCCACTTCCCATGCTTCTTCAATTGGAATCATATTTTTCTGTACAGCATGATGGGATTTCACATACATAATCGCCGCCGTTTTTTCTGAAATTGCACTTTCAATATGCTCTGCTTTCCCTTCATTTGCGTAGCCTGCCTCTATCAGCTTTCCGCCACCCAAATAAATCATGGTCTCAACAGGTGCTCCGTACTGCACATTATGGCCCTTCAGCAAAATAATCTCGTTATTCACAAGTTCTTCCTGATGAAGTCTTTCACTTTTGCGTCTGTCACCCTTTGTGACGAGTGCAGCAATGGATAAAGTAATGCCGCTTGATGCGGAATTAACAGCAATTGCCGATTCGGCGCCCAGAAGATTCGCTATGTATTGTCCCGCTTTATCAACTAAATCTGCGATCTCCACATAATTTTGTCCACCCTGCTTCATTGCCTCCATCACGCCATCAGTGGAAGTGGAGGTCCCAAGAATCGTCATCCTGCCGCTCGCATTGATCACACGCTTTAAACCGTATTTAGCACTCAATGTATTCGCCATTTACAACTACCCCCTCTGCTTTAATTCTTGTATTTGACCTCTTCTCATTTCCGTATGAATCCTTTAAGACGATTGGGTCATTCTTTATTGAAAACAGCGTCAAATTAGCTTTTTCACCAATTTTGATACGTCCAAGCTCCGGCTTTTGCAGCCAATCAGCTGCGTTGACCGTAACACCTTCGATTACTTCCTCTAGTGAATAACCCAGTGAAAGAAACTTCGTTAAAAGATTTGCCATTCCATAAACCGGACCGTTCAGCCGATTATCTTTATAAATGTCCGTGCTGATGGTATTGAACCTGACACCTGACTCCTTTGCTCCTTCTGCGACCTTGAATGAGAAACTGGCCGTTCCATGCCCAACATCCAACTGAACCCCTCTAGAGATTGCCTCCTGTAAAACCTGCAGAGGTTTTCCTTCCTGATCAAAAAGCTTGTTTTCTTTCCCATTTAAATAATGAGTGATGACGTCTCCTCCTTTTAAAAGTGGAATCACATCCTCTATTTTCGGGGGAGCTGAACCGATATGAACCATTAGCGGCTTTTGTGTCTTAGCTGAAAGCTCCTGTGCGATGCGAAGTGGTTCAAGTCCATTCTCCTTAACCACCGATTGGCTGATGCGTGCTTTTAACCCTACAATGATCTCATCGTTGGCTTGAACAGCCTCTATCACAGCCTGTTGATCGATCCATTCCAGCCTGGAAAGCTCATCAATTCTCTCAAGACCGATTTTGGATATATTCAAAAAAGCAAAGACATTTGTTTTCGCTTCTTTCCCCCTGGCAGCCAGCTCCGAAATCCGGTTAGCACCAGTGCTCCCCGCATCAACAATCGTTGTTACCCCCTGCTTAACCCCAATCTCATCAATATCATCGCCATACGGTTTAAACTCCGGGAACGCATGAACATGCAGATCAATCCATCCACTTGAAACAAACAGCCCCGTGCAATCCCTTATCTCGCCTCGCCCTTCTCCAGGCACAGTGATCCCAACAATGTTGCCTTGCTCTATAACAAGATCAACCACTTCACCATCGACCTTTTTTACATTTCTCAAAACTATACGTTCTTCCATTTCTCTTCACCTTTTCCAATCAGCCATCTACTTACCTATCAAACCTATAAATAAAAAGATAACATAGTATGAATTTTCTGTAAACATAACGTTATAATGTTATGTTGTTTAAAATAGACATGTTCCTCTTCGACAAGTGCCTGTCACTACCCGATTTTTGTCGACGCATTCGACAAGTGCCTGTCACTCCCCGGTTTGTCCCCCCCTACTCAATCTGACAATATATTTTAAATTTTGCAAAAATATTATATGAGTTATATAATAGGCAACATTATTTATTACATATTGAAAACGAATAAGATTGGAGGTTCACACGAATATAGAAAATCAACCACATGGAGGCCTATAACAAGATGAGTTCACAAATCGAGGAAAACACACCAAAAAAGAAAAAATGGGAAATGCCTGATACATATGTAATTTTGTTTCTTGTTCTGCTGATCGCAGTTATTGCTACCTACTTTGTGCCGGCTGGATCCTTTGACCGGGAGATGGTTGACGGGGTCGAAAGGGTTGTGCCGGGGACGTATAGTGAAGTAAGCGGGAATCCGACAGGGCTTATGGATATTTTTCTTGCCCTTCAGTTTGGGATGGTGGAGTCTGGCGGACTGATTTTTCTTGTATTGTTTGCAGGAGGCGCGTTTGAAGTGATTGAACGGTCCGGAGCGATTAAAGGCGGGATCTTACGCGCAGTCAATAAAACAAAAGGAAAAGAGTTCTACTTGATCGCATTCGTTTCCCTGTTATTTGCTCTTGGAGGAGCGGTAGGTGCTGTCGCCAATTCAGTCATTCCCTTTGTAGCTATTGGTGTCATTATCGCACGAGCGCTTAAGCTTGATGCCATTGTCGCTGTTGCCATCACATTTGGTGCAACATTTGCCGGTTTTAATGTAGGGTTTTTAAATCCCTACACCGTTGGAATCGCACAATCGATCGCAGGAGTGCCACTGTTTTCCGGTATGCTGCTTCGTGTCATTGCCTTTGTCATTATTGTCGGTGCTACGATCTGGTACACCTGGATCTATGCGAAAAAAATATTAAACGATCCATCCAAAAGTCTCATTGGCGTACTTGATGAAGGTTCTTCCCAAAACGAAGACCTTAAGGCACCTTTCACCAAACGTCATAAAATCATTCTGTCATTCGTCGGGTTAATGCTCTCCTTTTTCATCTTTGCCACCATTCAATATGAATGGACGGTTGATCATATGGCCGCCTTCTTTATCATTATCGGTCTTGTATCAGGTGTGATTGCCGGGATGAACTACAACAAAGTTGCCATTACATTTTTAGAGGGATGTCAGAAGCTTGTATACGGTGCATTAATTATTGGCGTGGCTCGTGCGATCTTAATCGTCATGGAAGACGCATCTATCCTTGATTCCTTCGTCCAGGCGCTATCTGTTCCGCTTGAAAATTTATCACCGGTTTTCGCAACGCTTGGCATGTTTGTAGCCAATGGTATCATGAACTTTTTAATTCCATCCGGCAGCGGCCAGGCAATGATCGCAATGCCGATTCTGTCGCCGCTTTCAGATATGATCGGCATTAACCGCCAGATCGCAGTTCAGGCCTACCAGTTTGGAGACGGCTTCACCAACAGCATCTTCCCAACCTCAGGACCGCTTATGGCAAGCTTAGCTGTCGCAGGTGTTTCCTGGATCAAATGGGCAAAATGGATGTTTCCTTTGCTGCTCATTTGGACAGTAATTGCTGTATCAATGCTGGTTTTTGCTGTATTTATTGGGTGGGGACCAGTTTAGAAAAAAGAAAAAGAGCCGCTTGGGCAACAGACACAAGCGGCTCTTCTTTATAGTTATCAACCCTTATTGCATGGACTCCAGTTCCCTCACAAAGTTGGTCTCATTCGTTACCCCTAAAAGACTAAATCCACTTTCACCGTATTCGTTTTCATAGTCAGGAAGCGCTCCATATTCATATAATAGCAAAGCAATATCATAGGATCCGTTATTGATGGCTGAGGTAAGGACAGTATCGTATTCATCCTCAGCATTCGGATCAGCACCTGCGTCCAATAAAAGGCGTGTCATTTCTACGTCACCATAATAAGTAGTAAACATTAGGGCTGTTGAGCCAAATTCATCCGTCTCTTCTAAGTCTGCCCCCTCATCAATCAGTTCCTGAACAGCTTCCCGATCACCCTCGGCAACTGCTTCAATTAATGGAGGATTACTTATTTCAAAAAAATCATCTGGCAAAAACGAAGCAAACACCGCTCCCCCCACTGAAAACGTCAAAATCACCGCAATATAAGCCGCAAACATTCCACCTAACAACAACCCTGCTCCAAGCGCAATTTTCCCATTATTCGGTTGATACAACGGCGTCGTTTCCGGACTCATAAACTGCCCTACCGATTGAATACGCTTTGGTAGACGCGGGTGCGTGGATAGGACCTCACTCAGCCAAACTGCTCCATTCGATTCAGAGTGAATCTGTTCCAAATAAGCATCCTCACTTACTTCATTTGCGGTTAACTTTCCAATGCCTAAAATCGTTAGCGCCCGTTTTGCAGCCGTTACGTTTTGAATCGTGTAAGCTGCTTCGCGGTCACAGGTATACTCACACGACCGGCTGTAGGCCTGAGCTAAAAACGGAATAAACTGTGCTGGCATAACGAGGATGTTTTTCCAAACATGGCGCCGTTTTATATGAGAAAGCTCATGCGCAATAATAAAATCCAGCTCATCCTGCCCTTCCTGTCTCGCTAACTCAAAAACTTCCGAATACAAAACAACCATATTCCGCCCGAAAAAACGTGTCGCAAAGGCATTTAGCGCGCCTTCCGACTGAATTACAAACATATCCGGAACGGCTTTCAAGCCCATCTGCTCCGATAACTCCGTCACTCGTGCATACACATCCGGAAACTGCTTCTCACTAATCCTGACCCCATTCCCGCGAATGGACCCAAGCATCATCGCATTCATAAATAACACGACAGCGAATACCGCAAGCGCAATGCCGATCCCTATAATTGAAATAGCTGCAATAAGATAAATAATTCCACTAAAAATGGCGCTTAAAATAAAATAGACCGTCTCACGCTCAGACTTAATTGCTCCGTTCATTTCCCAAACTCCCCCTGATACTGGATACATTTTACATACAAATTTAAATATAGTTCAGGAGTAGGAGGTGGTCAATCTATTTTTTATCATTTAACCTACTTTTTAAGATAAAAAGAACTAAAATTTAGCAAATAAAAAGCTTTGCAGAGTCTAAACCCACCTGCAAAGCTTTCTTCAAAATCCCTATAAATACATCAATCCCCGATTAACCATCTCAAGATCAAACTCATCAATGAACTGGTCCTCGCTCCAATCCTTCAGATGCTCATAATCGGAATGCGTGGGATCAGCCATCACCTTCAGAAATTCCTCATATCCACCTTCACCACCAACGTCTTCAGGCGGTCTTTCGCCTTCCCCTGCGAGACAGATAGGATAATTCACATCATAATCATCAATCGTTTCCTCAACCACTATCCGGTGCTGCCAGCTGTCGCCAAGATCATAAATGTACAGCATTTCACCAGGGAGGTAGTCTGAGAGCTTCTCACCTTTTTCAAGCTTCATAGGAATCCTGGATTGAAAGCTTAGTGATTCTTCATGAGAGACTAGTTTGACAACATCCTTCTGATCTTTCTTGCCGCTCAGTCCTTGAGGATTAAACGGCTGACCGGGAAATAGATAAAACTCGTGAAGATGGGAGTCGCTCCAGTCAAAAATAATCTGCAGCGTTTCGTGCAGCTCTGGGAAAGATAAGTACGTTGGAATTGCTATTCTGCGCCAAATGGAGTGATTACCAAGCTCAAGCGATACACGAACAATGACCGCCTCAGAATTAAACACGGGGCCTCCTGTAAACTCCTCCAGGTCGCGATATAAATCCTTATTGGGATGGGTGTAGCCACTCTTCCCTTTTCCCCGTCCAACGAGTATGCGGCTCAGCCTTTTGCTTAATGAAATCTGAAAATTCGAAGCCTCATAAAGCTCTCTATCAAAAACATACACACTCTCAATTGCTTTATTCACTCTACTAATAGAACTCCTGTCTTGTGTCCCTGTAAAGCTAAAACTCTGAGACGCCGAAAGATACCGCTCAATTACCTCCTTCTTAATCCCCTCTCCTCGGAAAGCTTCACCAATTGCTTCTACAATTAATTGATCAATATTCTTAAGTTCCTTCGCTTTTAAACCATATAGAACAATCACATACCGATTGCTGTCATTCACCAGAACAACCGTCTTCCTGCGATTAATCGTAAAAATATTGGCATGCCAGGAAAACAGCGGCTCGTAAATCTCCGTCTGCATCGGTTTAACCTTTAATCCAGTTAATAGCTTTTTTGTACATTGGATTAACATGTTTAGCGCTCCTATCAGCATTATAGAGGATCTCTACAAACATCTCTTCCTCTGTTTCGTCGCAATTATACCACATGCCTTATTCAAGCCACCCTCAAAACCAGCACTCACTCCTCCCCTTTTAATTTCTTTATAATCCCTCTCTCTGAAAGCTCGGTCAGCAGCTTCACCAGTTCTTCAATCGACGGTGATTTTTCATCCTGACCGAACCAGTAGCTTAAGACTCCAATCATGGCTGATAGGGCATATTCCAGTGTATATTCCAGTTCAAAGTCATCTATTGCGCCCTGTGCCAGGAGTACTTCTTTTATCATTGGCCTCATGCTGGCTTTGATTTTTCCCTGAAAAGCCGGATCTCCTTGATCTCCAAGAAGGATCCCAAGAACGTGACCGTGTTTTGAAAATATTTTTACAAGCGCTTCAAGCGGAAATGAGTCCGTTTGAGGTGACAGCTGCTTTAGAGGCAGCTCCTGAAGCTTAGAAATCAGCTGATCTTCAATTTGCTCCAACACATCATATACATCTGAAAAATATTCGTAAAAAGTAGAGCGGTTATAGCCCGCTTTCATCGTAATTTCCTTAATGGTAATTTTTTCAATTCGCTTCGTGCAATAGAGTTCCCAAAAAGCATCGTTTAAATTTTGTTTCGTTAGCTCAGTGATTGGCGGATTCTTTTTCATGTCATTCCTCCTATCGCCTCTCCATTTTCCGACAGGAGAGGCCATAATGTCGGTTGATCATACCTTATTGTCATCTTACACTTAGATCATACGACATGTTGTAGGATTTTAAAAGAAGAAACGGAGGATGTAGCATGCCAGCAATAAAAATACAGGGGCTAACAAAGGATTACGGCAACAATAAAGGAATTTTTGGGGTTTCCTTTCATATTGAAGAGGGTGAGGTTTTTGGATTTTTAGGTCCTAATGGTGCAGGTAAAACCACAACCATACGCCACCTGCTGGGATTCACTAAACCACAAAGCGGAACGTCAACCATTTTAGGTCTGGATTCCTGGAAACAATCAAAAGAAATACACCAGCATCTTGGGTATTTACCGGCAGAAATTGCGTTTCCGGCAAATATGACAGGAGCACAGATTATACAGCATGCGGCGAATATGCGCGGTCTTAAAGACATGACGTTGGCTCAGGAATTAATCACGATGTTTGATTTGGATCCCTCTCCTCTTATAAAAAGAATGTCCAAGGGAATGAAGCAAAAAGTTGGAATTGTTTGTGCTTTTATCCACGATCCTAAAATTCTCATTCTTGATGAACCGACAACAGGTCTTGACCCTCTCATGCAATCCGTCTTTGTTACGCTAATACACCGGGAAAAACAAAAAGGGAAAAGCATTCTTATGTCTTCTCATCACTTCGAGGAAATTGAAGGTACCTGTGATCGCATTGCGATGATCAGACAAGGGAGATTAACTTCAGCATTGAACTCACAGGACTTTAAACATTTTGATAAAACCACCTACAAAATAACATTTCGCAGTCTCCAGGACTTTCACGCTATTCAGAAGGAAGAATTTACGATTACCGACATTCAAAGCGAAGCATTAGCTGTACTAGTTGAAATTGAGGACCTTCAGATTAATGAGCTCATAGGGTCTTTGGGGAAAAAAGATGTGTTATCCATTCGTGAAATGAAAGTTTCACTTGAGGATTCTTTTATGAATTTCTATAAGCAAGGGGATCATGACCATGTTTAATAAGCCGTTATTTATCCATTTAATCAAAACGAATAGGAATCTTTTTTTCCTTATCGCAGGGGCACTTACTCTGTTGATCGGAATAGTGATGAGTATCTTCACCCCGGAAACGATGCAGGAAATTACGCAAACAAGCATGGATGCACCCATTAATCCTTTAGGGGACATCTCAACCTTAATTAGCTTTGTTTCAAATCAGTACTTCGGCAATTTCGCGCTCATCTTTGCTATTATCTATTCCATTATTTTCGGCAATAAACTCGTAGCAGATCAGGTCGATAAAGGGAGCATGGCCTATCATCTGTCAGCACCTATTACAAGGAATCAATATACTTTTACAAGCGCACTTTACCTTGTTTCCTCACTTTTGATCATGTTCGGGTTGATCTTTGTGACAGGGTATGGAGTCGCAGAGCTTGTTCAGCCCGGTGAACTGCCGGTTAAAGAATTCTTCCTTCTAACAGCAGGTTCCTTCCTTCTGCATCTGGCGATCAGCGGAATCACTTTTTTCGCTTCGTGCTTATTCAACCGCAGCAGTCATTCACTTGCTCTTGGCGCAGGACTATCGGTGTTTTTCTTTGCTGCTAATCTGCTTTCAGGAATGAGTGATAGCCTGGAGTTTCTGAAAAACGCAACGATTATCACGTTTTATGACACAAACGCCATTATTCAAAATAATAGCTATGAGTGGAAATTAAGTCTCTTAGCCTTGTTAGCGGTTATTCTTTACTTCTTTGGAATGCTCGTCTTTAAGCGAAAAGACTTGCCGTTGTAAGGCGCTTGTAGCATTTCTCCTATAGAAATTAAAAATGATTGTAGCCTTTTTACTAAAGGCTACAATCACAATTATTTATATCCAAGTTACTCTAACTAATTTTGGAGAGTTACAATAATGTAGCCTGACGCATTATCAGAAAGATGTTTATCAATCAACTAGCAGGTACTTCTCTTTTTAGTTTTTTCATCCTGGTGATTTCCCCTGCATTGTATCCAACTAATGCCGCGATAAACGGTGCATAATTGGGAGAATCCCCTCTTCCAGAGCTAAAATCAAAAACAATCCAAAATGCTGTAAAACCAAAACTCAAAATCATTAAGAACCCTGCTGCCGATCAAACTTTATTGTTTTCCCATAAAAGAAAAAGCACACAAAATAGTGCACTTTTCATCCCAGCATAAATAAATTTCTCCCCTTACTCATAAATCATCAAGTATTTGGCTTCTAGCATAAACCCCAGCCCCCAACACCCCCGATTCCTTCCCATGCATAGCATACTTAAAATCAAACGTGCCCCTCAAACTTTCATAAACCCGCTCATTCGTTTTAGCTTCCAAAATCGGCAGGAGAAACGCATGGTTTGTCATAACGCCTCCTCCCATGACGAAAACGTCCGGGTTTACAGTATGTACAACATTCGCGAGTCCAATTGCTAAATACGTCATGGTTTCATTTATTAAATGTAAAGCTTCTTTTTCTCCATGCATCGCTCTTTCAATCGCTTCCTGGGCTCCTCCCTGCCAGCCGAATTGTTCTTTACTGACCTGCGACAAAGCGGTTCCGCTCGCATACGCTTCAAGTGCACCAGGGTTCAGGTTTGAATGCACAAGTCCATCCGGCTTTATAATCATGTTTCCGATTTCCCCGGCACATCCGAAAGCTCCCTGAATTAATCGCCCGTCATGAACATAGCCGCTTCCAACGCCAGTACTCACAGTTGTAAACCATACACTTTCGTAGTCTGCACCAGATCCACTGCTTGCCTCAGATAAAGCCGCTGCATTCGCATCATTTAACAAATACACTGGCAGCTTAAACTGATTTTCAACTAAACTGGTAACCGGTACATTAATCCAGTTTATAAGATTAGGAGGGTTTAAAAGAATCCCCTTTTTATGATCAAGCGGGCCTGGAGCACAAATGCCGATTCGCGAAAATTGATACTTTTCTCTGGCACGATTCAGCATATCAAAGATAATTCCAAGTGTATATTCATGTCCCTTTGCGACCTCAGAAGCTGCTTCCTCCCAGTGTAGAAGCTTATAGTGCTCATCTATTACTCCGACTCGAACCCTTGTACCGCCAAGATCTATTCCTGCTGTATACATGAAGATCTTCCCCTTCTCACTTTTATTAATACAAAAATGGAGGGGAACTAAAAGGTCTTCTCAACCTTTTAGCGCCCCTCCGTTACCAACTAATCCTGAAAACAATTATTGATTTTCTTTCCATTCATCATACTGTTTTTGAATCTCATCCATTACTTTTTGCATACCGGCTTCTTCTAATTTTTTATTAAAGGCAGGCAGGTACTCCTCCGGGTCCACAGCTCCCTTTAGTAATGCAGGTGAAAATTCACTCGCTACATTCGAAAGCGCTGCGATTTCGGTACGTACAGGATTTGAATCAAAGTAAAAGCCTAGTACAGGGGAAGGGGTAGAGTTAGCATTAAACTCTTCAAATGCCTCCCACTTATCCTCAGGATCGTCCTCATAAAGCTTAAGAAGGAACTGATTCCCAATAGCAAAGCTAGGCATATTGAAGTTGTCAATTCGAGCTGGCAGGTGTTTGATGGTTCCATCTTCATTTTCTTCATAATGTGTACCTTCAATTCCTTTATCAAGCAGGTTTCTTAGGTACGGGTCAGAGTTAAGAAGATTTAAAAACATCATTGCTCTTTCCGGATGCTTGGAAGTAGCTGAAATTGCCTGCATGGAACCCGTTACTGAGCCATTAAAAATATGTGGTTCTTCCAATGGGCGGGTTACAATTTCATATCCTGCAGATCTTGACCAAACTGATTCTGCATAAGGCTGGTACAATTCCTTACGAACAAACCAGTTAGGTGTTTCCAGAGGCCATGAATCTGTACTTGTTGCTGCATCCTGTGCGATATAGCCTTTTTTGTAGTATTCATGCATCGTTTTTAACGTTTCCATCGTAATGTCTTCTTCGTACTTATTAATGACCTCATCTGTGTTGCCGTCAAGACGGAAAGCAAATGGAAGCTCCCCTTGTAAAACAGAGTCAAAAGGCAGGTGAGCATCAAACGTAGCAATCGGAGTCACACCAGGTTCATTTTCTTTAATAACAGCCAATAGAGGCTCAAGATCTTCAATCGAGTTTACAGTTGAAAGATCCAAACCGTGTTTTTCAACAAGCTCATTGTTGAAAGATAGAACAGCCTGTTGGCCAACTTCTTTATTTGTAGGGACTGCATAAAGCTCCCCGTCAATTTGAGCTCCTTCAAGAAATGCAGGGTCAATGAGTTCTTTCATTTCTTTACCGTACTCATCCATTAAATCGTTCAAACCAACAAAAGCACCGCGTCTTGCGTTTAACGAATAATTGTTAGCCCATGAGCTTGAGAATGCTATATCATATTCTTCGCCTGAAGTAGTGATTACTTGCATTCTGTCACCAAACTCACCCCAGTCAAGAAGCTTCAGGTCAATGGAGGTATTGATTTTTTCCTTCGTATACTTATTAACTTCCTCCATCACCATTTCAGTATCCTGCTGTGGAGTACCAATTAAATACCAGACTAATGTAACGTGATCGTCTGTAGAATCCCCCGATGAATCAGCGCTTGAATCATCACTGCTACAAGCTGCCAGTACCCCTGCAAACATCATAAAGACAAGTGATAATAACCCAATCTTCTTCATTTACATCCCCTTTATTTCATCTTTAATCTATCAAAAAAGAAGCAAGCTCCTTCAGTGAACAAATTAGTCCTTTACTCCGCCTATCGTCAGGCCTTTAACAAAATACTTTTGGAAGAACGGATAAGATAAAGCAATCGGCAGAGTCGCGATAACGACCATCGCCATTCTTGCAGAATCCTGTGGAATCGAACTTAAAATAGCACTGTTTTGATTGGACAGCATGGCATTTTGCTTAATAAAATCCATATTGTTCTCAATTCTCATTAAAAGAGATTGCAGAGGAATCAGGTTTGGATCATCGATAAACAGCAATGCATTAAACCAGTCATTCCAGTATGCCAGCGTACTAAAAAGAGCGATTGTGGCAATACCCGGGATCGAAAGAGGCAATACAATCGTTAAAAAGATTCTTAATTCCCCCGCCCCATCAATTCTGGCAGATTCCAGAATAGCTTCAGGTACTGTTCTCATAAAAAACGTTCTCATAATAATAATGTAAAACGCGTTGACTGCCATCGGAAGAATTAACGCCCATATCGAATTCTTCAAATCTAAAAACTGAGTCATTACAATATAAAAAGGAACCATTCCACCGCTAAACAGCATGGTAAAAAAAGCGATAAAGGTAAATTGTTTACGGTATATGAATTGTTTACGTGAAATCGCGTACGCATATAGGGCGATTACGGAAACACTGATTAAGGTACCTAACACTGTCACGAGAATCGTAACTCCATAGGCCTGCACGACCTGTGATCTCATTTGCCATAAATATTTATAGGCTTCAAAGCTCCACTGTTCAGGAATAAGCTGATAACCATTGGCAGCTAACGATTGTTCGTTCGATAAAGAGATGATAATGACGTAAAGAAAAGGAAAGATACAGAGAAAGGCAAAGGTCCCCAGCATGACATGCATGAAAATACTTGTTTTACCTGAGAAGCCATATGGATTGTATCGTTTTTTTCTGGGAATCCTTTTCGGCATGCTCTCCTCCCGCTCTAATAGCTCGGCTGGTTTATCCATATCATCACTCCCCTTGTCCTAAATGAATTAGAATAACGCATTTTCTTCATCTATTTTTCTTACAATATAGTTTGTTAATAAGATTAAAACGAAGCCAACTGTTGCCTGATATAACCCGGCAGCCGTACTCATGCCGATATCTCCCATTGTCATGAGACCGCGATAAACATATGTATCAATAACATTTGTAACAGAGTATAGAGGTCCTGAGTCACGCGGGATTTGATAGAACAGACCGAAATCCGCACTGAAAATACTGCCAATATTTAAGATGGTTAAAATGACGATCAGTGGCATAATCATTGGAATCGTTACATGCCTGATTTGCTGCCATTTATTTGCCCCGTCAATCATGGCGGCTTCATAGTGGGTGCGGTCAATTCCTACTATAGCAGCCAGGTAAACAATGCTGCTGAACCCTACACCCTTCCACTGGCTAATGACGGTAATAAAATAAGGCCAATAATCCGGTTCGTTATACCAGGCTACCGGGTCTATATTAAAAAACCCTAGTACATTGTTAAACAATCCTTTATCCATGCTCAAGAAGGCAAAAACAAAGTAACTAACGACAACCCATGATAAAAAATGAGGAAACAGCATGCCTGTTTGATATACCTTTGCAAGCTTCTGTTTAGTTAATTCACTTAATATGATGGCTACTGCAACTGCTAAAATGAGTCCGACTACGATAAAAACAATATTATATAGCAGCGTGTTTCGTGTAATAATAAATGCATCATTTGTACTGAACAAAAATTGGAAGTTCTCTAACCCCACCCACTCACTATGAAAAACACTTGCAAAAAAACCATCCGGGTGAAATCGAAAATCCTTAAATGCAATGATTTGACCGAACATTGGAATATACTTCATAACAATCAGCCAGATAAATCCCGGCAAAATCATTAGCAGCCAGATACGGTTATCATATAAATTCTTTCCAAATTGTTTTAGTTTCTTCATAGCCTGCCTCCTTTCAACCTTTTACTGCCTACATCAATTATATGAAAACCCTTACATTTCTTATAGTTGAGATATCTTAGATTTAATGGTAAAAATAAATACAATTTTTTAAAGCTTTTGTAAACACAGCACTTCTATCAATCTACTAATAAAAAAGAAACCTCCTGATAAGAGATTTCCTTTACACCTGCATATGTTTTTTTCTCCATTCTGATGGCGTAACTTTTTCATACTTTTTAAACTGCTTATAAAAATACGTAGCATCGGTGTAGCCTACTTTTTTTCCGATATGGCCAGCCTTTTCGTAAGAGTTTAACAGCAGATTTTTAGCACGGTCGATCCTAAGTTGATTAAGATATTTAGTGAATGAACTCTTCACTTCTTTTTGAAACAGCTGCCCTAAATAAATGGGATTAATGTGAAAGGTGTGACCTAACGTTTTTAAGGACATATCCTCTGAGTAATTTTTATGAATATAAGAAAGAACCGTTTGAACAATTGGGCTTTTCTCCTCTTCAACTGTGCGATCCTGTTCGATTAAATCTGTGCATTGATCAATAATACCTAATGCATCCTCTGCCTGCTGCAAATAAAGAATCTGATGAATCATTTGGATGTAATGCGTGTACTCCAGCGAAATCATGAACTTATTCTTGACCTGGAAAAAGAACTCCAGCAATACACTTTTTATCACGAAAAATTCTTTGTTCTGCTCCAGTTGAATAAAAACTTCTTTTAAATAATGTTTAACCGAATCATAGTCCTGGTTGGCTAGCTGCTCCATTAATTCAGGCTTTAAATACCTGTGGATCTGTATATCCTGATCTGCATTTTTACGGGAGGATTTTAAATACATTTGTTCAGCCATCAAATGATCCTGATCCGGCAAGAGCAGCTTTAACTCACAGGCCATCTCCAATGAGCGGTAGACAGCAGGCACTTCTTTAAAGGAATCTACCGTACCGCTAATTACATACACATGCTCTCTACCGGCTGCCTCGTGCTGGATAAGAGAAGCAAAGACTTCTTTTTCCCTTTCAAAATCCTGCTCTGAACCTTCACACCAGATTAAAAATAAATCACCAGACGGGGTTATCACGGCAACTCCATTCGTCTCCTGTTCTATTTTTGCCTGAAGAGAGTACAAAAGATGCTCTGTCTGCTCTTCCCAATCCAGTTTTAATAGCCCAAGATGCATGGGTGCCCGGAATTTCGTTGTCGGGTAAAAGGAAAGTCTTTCTTTGAAATCTTGATCATCCATTTTCCCCATTAACCAGCGCCAAATAGAATGATCACGAAGAATGAGAACCGACTCTTCTTCCAGTGTTGAACGTTCTATTTTCTCTTTTACATGAAGAAGAGATGATAAAAACTCATCTTCGTTAACCGGTTTTAAAAGATAATTTTCAATTCCAAGCTTTAATCCCCTTTTAATAAGATCAAACTCTTGAAAACCTGATAGAATAATAGACTTTATTGACTCATTTTCCTGGTTAATCTTCTCGATCAGCTCCAGCCCTGTCATTTGGGGCATATTAATATCGGTAATTAATACATCAAACTGGATGCTTCGCGACTTTTCCAATGCTTCCAGCCCATTTTCAGCTGTCGCCACAACCTCAAAGCCGATCGATTCCCAATCAATGATATAAGTTAACCCCTCTAAAATAAGTGGTTCATCGTCTACCAGCATGACTCTGATCATGTCAATCCACCCCCCTTATCAGTGGCAGCATTACGGATACAGTAGTCTTTACATTTGGCGTACTCGTAATGCTGACTCCGTATTGTTCCCCGTATTTTAAACGTATTCGCTGATTCACATTTCCGAGTCCAATGGAATTCTCAGACCCTTCCCCGCGCTTAAGTCTTTCTTTGATCCCATTTAGTCTATCACCTTCAATCCCACTCCCATTATCCTCAATATCAATTTTAAGGGAATTCTCTTTTTCATAAATCGTAACGTTCACCTGGTTTACTTCGCTTCCCCTTTTGAATCCATGGAGTAAAAAATTCTCAATTAAAGGCTGCAGGATAAATGGAGGCAGGTAATAGGAATAATATTTTTCGTCGACCTCGAAATGGCTGTTTAACTGATTTTTAAATCTTATTTTAAATAATTCAATATACTGAAGGGCATGCTTCATTTCTTCTTCCACTGTTACCACATCAGCACTTTTTAACGAATAACGGAATAATTCAGCAAGCTGGACGATCATTTTGGCGGATGTTCTACCACCTTCAGCAAGGGATTTCATCCGGATCGCCTCAAGTGTGTTATATAAAAAATGAGGATTAATTTGCGCCTGCAGATTAGCAAGCTCTGCTTCGGTTTGTTTCAGCTTTGAAAAATAAACTTTGTTAATATAGTTATTCAGCTCATCCAGCGTTTCATTAAAGGTGTGAGAAATAATCGTCAGATCATCATCTACTTTTGTTGCATGGATTCTGGCTGTCAAATTGCCGTTCTGAACGTCTCTCATCTTCGTAAGAATTTCATCAACCCGCTTTGAATAACCCCTCAGTGAAAAATAAGGAAGAGCAATCGCAACGACTGTTAATACAAGAATGATGGAAAAAATCGTTGTTTTATACGTAAGCAGCTGGGCGATCTCTTTTTCCGGAATAACAGCTGTGACCATAAGCTGGCTCGCAGGATCAATAGAGGACTGAATATAATAACGGTCATCCCGTTTTACCTGCTTTTGGACAACAGTATAATTTAATTCGTCTATTAAACTTTCAGAAACACTGCCATAGGAATAATATAAATTCCCCTGCTCATCAGTAATAAAGATCGTTCCTTGAGCCGGTGTGTCTCTTAGGGATAATAGCCGGTTAATATTTTCATAGCTGAAATACACCATTACTTTTCCAAGCCGGTCCATTGAAACCGGATCATTGATTTGCTCTTCCACGATAAACATGTCTTTAGGAGGCTGATATGTCTCAACAGGTGCTGAATTATACGTATCAAACTCTGTCGCATGATCTTCCTTGTAATGATTACTTTGATTCCATCTGCTATGGTCATAGAGATAGACGTATTCTGTTCCTAAATTTTCATTTCGAATTTGCAGCGCAATCGCTTCAGGATCTCTGGAAAAATAGTTCTTCACGTAAATATCAAAATTGTAGGGCACGAAGGAATCGCTTGAGGAAAATTTATCGAGCCGGTAGCCGATGTACTCCTGGTAATCATGCTGCAAGGCAAATGCCAGATCTTCAATGAGCCTCTCTTCCAAATAAAGCTGCCGAATCCCTTGATTTACAAATTGATGCTTTTCCTGAAGCTCGGACTTAATCTCGTTGATGAGCGTTTCATGCCTGTCAAGCTCCCGTTGAACAATAAAATCAGAATAATATTCGGATAGAAAAACAAATAACGCAGACATGGTTAGAAAAATGATGAGGGAGTACGTTAAAAATACACGATAAAACATTCTGCGGCTTATTTTTTTAATATAGCGAAGCGCTTTCAATTTCATCACTCCCCGGTAAAAGGTAAAAGAAACAGAGACTAAATTTTCATAGCCCCTGTTCTCCTCTTACCTATCTATCTCAATTTCAATTGTCTTAATTTCATATGGAGCAAAAGCAAGAGTCATCTCACCCTCACTGAAGTCAGTCATCACTTCATCCTCCATGAGATTCACTTCTCTCCACTGTTTTATCTTAAGCCCGCTCTTTAAGGCTACGGCACAACGCGAACCTTCCATTTCATGAAGCCTTAAGATAATGGTGTCTCTTTCTTCAGCTTTTTTAATCGTATCAAGAATAACCTGATTACTTGATAGCGAAAATAGTGACTGTTGAAAATCAGGATGGACGCTGCCGGCTACAACCCTTAGCGGAGAATTCAGGTAAGTTACCTCCCGCTCTACATCCTGTTTATTCGTTTGCCCGCTAAATGGGTAAATGGAGTAAACAAAATGATGGGATCCAATGTCTGCTAAAGGATCGGGATGAACCGCCCCTTTTAATAAGGATAGTGCTAGTACATTCTCTTTAATCGAATAACCGTATTTGCTGTTATTCATCAGACTGATTCCGTAATAAGGTTCTGCTAGTGCAGCCCATTTATGGCCGACTGATTCAAATCGTGCAAAGTCCCATGATGTATTCCAGTGGTTTGGCCGTTTCACATTGCCAAACTGTATATCATAGATGGCTTCTGTCGTACGAATAGCTACCGGGAATTCAACCTTAAGAAGCTGCTGGCGCGCTGTCCATGTCACATCTGTTTCAAAATCAATTCGCTTTGTGTGAGAATAACTATGAATCTGCTGAACAATTTCCGCCTGAGGAGAACTCCATACTAAGCTTACAGTTGTTTGCAGGGGTCCATTTTCAAGTATAGTACACTCTTTTAAGAAATCAATAGAAGCAGATTTTTCCTGATAGAATAAATCAATGTCCCAGGCGTCATGGGCAAGCGGCTTGTCCTCGTATAGTTTAAACACATTACCAGCTTTTCCGGATTCAATTATTTCTCGCTTCTCTTCTTTATCAAACATGCTTGTCAGCTGACCATTTTCATTCCAGCTAATCGTGTAATACGGAGTATCCCATATGCGCTTCTCCAAATTAATTTCGCTTAATGATTCAGCTTTGTCATCTTCATGGTCAACAGCATTGATCGTTTGATAGGTAAAAGGCTTCGTTTCTTTAACTAAAACGAGGTGATCGCCATTCGTCAGTTTTTGGCTTACTAAATCCTCGCCATCCAGTTGAAAATGACCGGCATGGGAATCCTTTCCTCCTGGTACCACTAAGAGCTGAGGCGTCTCGTACTGGTGCGGATGCGAATACGACCAGCTGGTCTCTTCCCCCTTAATGATGTGATGCTCCTGAGCAGAAATAACCTCATCCTTCATGCTGGCTGCTGTTTCATAATCCCGGTGAGCATCCTCATAAACCTCTGTGATCGAGGAGCCGGGGATGATATCGTGAAACTGGTTCAGCAGCACTAATTTCCATCCTTTTTTCAGTACCTCAGCAGGATAGCTGCTCCAGCCGTGCATGACACTATTCCAGGCTGACAGCCATTCTGCCTCCCGATAAGCAAATTCAAGCCTGCGATTCATTTCTTTCATCTTAGCCTGGCTCGTATAGGTCCCTCTATGATACTCAAGATAAAGCTCCCCGTCCCAGGTGTGCACATACTCATTTGAGCTTTCTACGTTTTCGTGCAGTTTTTTAAAATAATCCTCTGCCTTAGTGGATTTGACTTTTGGCATGCTTGGGATCTCATCAAACTGACGCTTCATTTCAATCATTTCCCGGTTGACACCGCCGCCTCCGTCTCCATATCCATAAGCTAATAGAAGATCTTTATTAAGCTCTTTATCTCTATATTTCTCCCAAATCCCTTTAACAGTCTCCGCTGTAATTAACCCATTATACGTATAGAACCATGAATCCTCCGCTCTTCCCGGCTCAGGTGTTGTAATAAAATGAGTTAAAATCTCAGACCCGTCTATACCTCTCCAGTTAAACGTATCATGAGGCATGCGATTGTACTGATTCCAGCTGATTTTTGTCGTCATAAAGGTATCAATTCCGGACTTACGGAGAATTTGGGGCAGCGACCAGCTGTAGCCGAATACATCCGGCAGCCAAAGCGTTCGATTTTTTTGATTAAATTCTTTTTGGAAAAACTGCTTTCCGTATAACAGCTGACGAACAAATGATTCACCTGAAGGAATATTGCAATCAGCCTCCACCCACATTGATCCTTCAACTTCCCATTGACCGTCTTTCACCTTTTGCTTAATCGCTTCAAACAAGTCCGGATCTTCTTCTTTTATCCATTCATATAGCTGTGGCTGACTTTGCAGATACGTATAATCAGGGTAAAGCTCCATTAATCTCAGGACAGTTGAAAAGGTCCGTTTTGCTTTTTCCTTCGTGTGCTTCGTTCTCCATAGCCAGGCAAGATCAATATGGGAATGACCGATCGCATGAACGGTAACATCCGCATGCTTTTTAAGCTTCCCAAGCTCGGTTTTCAACTTATCAAATGCCTGATACAAGGAATCATAAAATGCATCGCTTCCGGTAGATGACCAATCGATTTGCTCAAGCGACTCATTAAGAATGGATAGCATGATCGAACGATTCGGGTCATTCATGTCCTGTTTTTTAATCGAATCAAGAATGGCTTTTGATTTAAAAAACAATTCGTCTACTCTTTCATCCAAATAGCCGAACCAGGCTTCTTTTAATCGATAGAACTGTTTAGAAGGAACGCCTCCGCCCTCTAATCCGGACCATAATTGAATCGAGATCTCAACTGGTCCGTGCGTAGAGCGGGGTAAAATTACTTCTTTATGATTTGAATCGACTCCCTGGAAGGGTTTTTGATCCACATACACTAACGATTCAAAGCCTGAATTGTTCCCGCCGCCTGTTCTTCCTAAATCCAGGAAAAGAACCGTCTTTTTTTCCTTCCATTGCTCCGGGATCTCAAGTGTACAATTCAACCAGAGATATCGGTCTCTTCCTGACCAGGTGTCGTTAACCGATAGCTTCTCATCTGAAAAGGCTGCCGGCAGCTGATTTTCTTCTCCCTCTTTTGGGCTGTACGTATGAAAATGGCTGATTTGCTCCTGTTTCCGGTAGCGCAGCCGGTCTATTTCATTTATTCGATTTTCAAGTTTTTCAATTCGATAAAACATAGGAAACCTCCAATAAAGAAATTTTCACTTCAGGTTAGCGGGAAAGTGGACTGCCAGGTACATGAAGACCAATTTCGCTTAAAATAAACTCACTGAACATGGAGTTAGCCCATGCAAACCAGGTGCGTGTATACTCCTCCGGCCGATCTGCATTAAATCCTTCGTGCATAAAATAGGTGGAACCGTGTGTATGTTTAAACATGGCAAGGATCTTTGCCCGTTCTTCTTTTGATGCTGCAGTCATCCCCTGTATGGCTAAAGCGATGTGCCAAATATAGTGATCCGGAGTATGCGGGCTTCCAATCCCATCGCCTGAAGATCCTTCATAATAGTAAGCATTGTGTCGGCTCAAGATAAAATTACGGGTATTCCTATACGTTTGGTCATCCAAAGCGGTGTAGCCTAAATATGGCATGGACAAAAGACTTGGCACATTGGCGTCGTCCATTAAGTTTACCTGGCCATTTCCATCTGTTTCATACACATACATTTCGCCAAAAACGGGATGCTGAATTTTCCCATACGTTTCAATTCCGTTTTTTATTTCCCCAGCAAGCTCAGCCATTTGACTGGCAAGTGTTGTTTCTCCCATTTCTGATAACATTTCTTCTGCGTAGCCTAACGTCACTACTGCAAACATATTCGCAGGGATTAAATAGCCGTATAAGCATGCATCATCGCTTGGGCGGAAACCGGACCAGGTCATTCCGGTTTTGACAGAATATCCTCCTTTGCCTTCTCTCAGCAATGTATCAGAAACACGGCAATCATCCCGCTCAAACAAATAAGGGGACTGTTCTTCATGATTCTGCTCCACTTTCCATACATCATGAATCGTCTTAAGAACTCTTTTAAGCTCTTCATTCAGAACTGATCTGTCACCTGTCGCCTTCCAATAAAGATAGGTGAGCTGGATTGGATAGCATAATGAATCCACTTCATATTTTCTTTCCCAAATCCATGGGCTCATGTCGGTGCGGTCGTTTTGATGCCCCTGATTTGAAGGTGTGCGATTAAAAGCGTTCGCATATGGATCCATCAGAATGTACTTCCATTGCCGTTCAATCACCTGCTTTAACATCCCGGCGACCTCTTGATCTTCCTTTGCCAGCACAAGATAAGGCCTTACTTGAGCGGATGAATCACGCAGCCACATCGCTGGTATGTCGCCGGTAATCACAAACGTGCCCTCGTCATCCTGCTTTAATGTTGTCTGGTACGTATTTAAAAAGCAGTTTTCAAATAGCTTTTGAACATCCTGATCGTCCGCGTACACTTCATTTACTTGATTAATAATCTTTTGAAATGATTGCGGGATGTTTTTTTTATCTATCATTTTAGTCTTCTCTCCTTTAATGATTATTGTTCAAATAAAAGTGTAATAATCTGATGAGGCTGAACATTCATTTTTACTGCTCCGCTTCCCATATGCTCCTCTTTATCTTCTAAAATCGTTGATAAATAAATAGCTTTATTTTCAGTTCCCTGAACCGTAAGCTCCTGCACTTTTTCTCCAGGATTAAACCATCTCACAATCATTCCATTGCCTTCTTCAGCCGGTTTGCAGGTTGTTAGAGATAGAGCACTTCCACTCCAGTTCAGCAAATTAGCAGCCTGATCTCCTTCTCCTGCGCTTTGAGCTGTCTGAATAACCACAGTTTCCAGCGGATAGTCATATGCGAGATTGTAGGCTTCTGAGGAAATGACATCTCCCTTATGCGGAATCAGGAAAAATTCTGCCCGCTGCTCTCCAATGCACTGAGCCTCCGGAGTCTCAAATACGCCCCAGTCCCCAAGCTCTCCTACTGACCGAAGCAGCGTTACGGCGATCGTTTTCCCGTCCAGGATTTCGTATTCATGCAGTCCTTTGCCGGCGACAGTTAATCCCTGGTTTGAATCATTTAAGCTGACAAAACGCTGCATATGGTGATCAAAGGAAGGATTACTCCATTGATTTTCTGGCTGATTCGGACGCTTAACAATTTCAAAAATACTGTCCGCGTAATGGTGGCTGTTTCCTGAACCAGCAGGGAACAGCGCACGCAGACGGTGATCCTTCGCCTGATTATTTATGTTCACCTTTACCTCTAATCCTTTAGATCCTTTTTCCAGCACTAAAACGGTTTGAATTTTCAATTCGGCTGACTCCTGATGTCTTCCCGCCGTACGCTCAGGGTGCCAAACTAGGTTTTCCCGCTCAAGCTTCAATTGATCATCCGCCTGTTTGGGAACAGAGAAGGTAGTTGACAGTAAGATGCTTGCTCTAAACGCCGTATTCTCTATCACTTCAATCGAGGATGAGCTATTTTTTGTTGACAATGTTTTTCCGTCTCCACTCGCTTTATACATATACTCATTACCAATATCGCCTGTATCCTCATACGAACCTAAATGGTTATATGCCAGCCCTGTGTTTTTGTCTTTGATACAATAGGTGCCGTCTTCATGGATGGATACGCTAAGATGCTCGTTCTCAAGTTTTTTTGCTGAAGCCTGCCAAATAGGATTGCCTTCACTGAACGTTCTTTCACCAGGAACTAAATGACAAACCTCAAATCCAACCTGGATATCCGTCTCCAGCCAAAAGTTCACTTCTATTTCTTTTGCATAATAAGGCTTTCTGAATCCATCCTTCGGAAGATCATAGCCAAAGGTCGTACCTATTTCTTTTACGTGAGCCTGATGGATTGAGCCGTCAGGACGCTCAACAAAGTAGGATGGAAGATCAATCTTTTTAAGTGCTTCCGGAATGTCCTGAAAATTCATTTCGTCAAAATAGATTTTATGAACAAATACATTTGTTTTGATCACTTTTCCGCAGGCTTTACCGCTTGCATGAAAAAGGACAAGCGGCACTGCATCCGGATTTTGATGGCTTGTTGGCAGAGTGGCTGCAATCTCTCTTGCCTGTTCTTCGATATATCTTTTAGCCCCTTTTTCGACTTTTTCGAACCGCGTTTCCATTTCACGGTGAACCTCATCCACACTGCATCCGCAAATGCTGTCGTGCGGATGATTCTCCATCAGCATTTTCCAATAGAATTCCGTAAAGTCACGATGAAGATCTTTATCCGGCGCCATCAGACCCATCGGCTCCAGTACCCGTTCTAATAACGTCTGGCAGCGATCATTGGCCTGCTTTAAATAGATTCTTGCAGAGGCAGTATTCACAAGAGTGGACCAGCCATCTGTTTTCTGATTACGGAGCTCTCCTTTGATGATCGTCTGAAGCTCTTTTGGCAGCTCCTGCTTGAGCTCGGCTATGTATTCATTAAAGCTTGAATGCTTAAAAGTAACGTTTGGCATCAATTCATTTGCAAGGTCAATCGCCTTTATGACGTCTTTTTGAAGCGGCTGATGGTCACAGCCATTCATGAACAGCAGCTGAGAAGTTGAGGCGAACTTTTCCACATCCGTAAGCTTCTTTTGCCAAAATGCAGCGGCTGCTTCTTTTTCAGCAGGGATTTCGTTGCCATTTGAATACCAATTGGCAAAAAGAATGCCGAGCACCTTTGAGCCATCTGGAGCTTCCCACATCATTTCAGAGTAGGGGGATGAAAAATCATCGCTGTGGTGGACCTGATTATTGAATCCTGTCGGTGTAACGCCTCTTCCAAAAGCAGCCACGTCAATTTTTGCCTGCTTTAAAATCTGAGGGGCCTGGCCATAGATTCCAAATGTATCCGGAAAATAGCCGAGCGTGCCTTCCTGTCCAAGCTTTTTTGTATCCTTCATTCCGTAAAGCAGATTGCGGATATTCGCTTCAGCACTTGTTAAAAAAGCATCCTGCAAAATATACCAGGGCCCTATTATAAGACGCCCCTCACGAATATATTTTTTTACTTCAGCTTCCTTTTGCGGCCGCACCTGCAGATAGTCATCCACCATAATTGTCTGCCCATCTAAATGAAAGCTATGAAAGTCAGGGTCGATTGCCAGCTGCTCCAATAAATCATCAAAAAGCTTTACTAAATAATAACGATGCTCCTCTAAAGACATATACCATTCACGATCCCAATGTGAATGAGAAATAATATGAGCTGTTTTTTTCTCCATTACAACAAACCTCCAACCATTTAATGTGAATGAGTCAATTGCATTTCCTTATAACGGTTCATGGATACCTTCATCACCCAATAAGCAGGCATAACCCCAGGAACAAATGGAATTAACCCGGGCATTTGATAAATCAAGGAACCAACCATAATTAAGCCAATCGCAACTAAAATATTTTGTTTAAAGCTAATGACGGTAATGATAAAAGGCTGAATTAAATATTGCTTAAAGGACTGCGAAAAATGAACATAGTAGGGGAATAAGTATAGAAATGAAAATACATAAATGAGCAATAAAAATAGCAGGAGCATGGTACTAACCAGCGCGATCATCCCGGTAATTTGCGTCACAAGATGAAGGTCAAAAAGCAAAAACGCACCAAGACTTACGTAAATCCAGCCAAGACCGTTTGCTTTCCAGAAATTCTCCCGGTAATAGCGGTGATAGTCCTTTAAGATCGGACTATCCAGCCCGCCAGTTAACCATTTTCTAGTTGTGGCAAACATCGAAACAGTAGCGGGAAAAAGTCCAAGGATCACGCCTCCTAACAAAATATGAGCAAGCCAGATAAGATTTAGCTGCATGATTTTCCAAATCCATAAGCTCGCTTCCGTAAAAAAACTGCCAAGTCGATTAAACATATCTCTCACCCTTTCTATATCGCTCGAGCCATACATACGCAGCCCCAAACAGCTGGGCCTGATCAAGATGCTGACATAATGAAACAGATGGCCGTATCTTCGCAAATGGCTTCTCAGCATAAATGTTATTCAGTTCGCTGTGTACCTGATTCATAAAATCCGGCTGTCTTGTAATTCCCCCGCCGATCAAAATTTTTTCCGGGTCCAGGATGTATTGGATATTGTGGATCCCGACTGCTAATGTATGGAAAAAAGTATGAAGAGACGCCAATGCTTTATCATGATCATTTCCAGCCTGCTGAAATACCTTAGGCCCTGTCCAATTTGTGTAATATGGCGGCTCTTGAGTAAGTCTTCGGGTAATGGCAGAGGAGGAACCGAGCTCACTCCATGTATCGTAGCTGCTCTCTTTCAGGTTGCTTGATAGAATCGTATAGCCAAATTCTCCCCCATGAAGATTAGCTCCTTTATACAGTTGCTTATTAATGACAACAGCTCCCCCAACCCCCGTGCCGCAAACGATACAGGCGAAGGTTTTTAATTGAACAGCCTCCCCATTCCACAGCTCTGCAAGGGCTGCACAGTTTGCATCATTTTCAATGGATACGGGCAGATCATACCTTGCACTGAACATACTGGCTAAATTGATTTCGTGGACAAAAGGAACTGAGCTGTAGCCTAAGCTATCCCCTGCCTCCGTCACACTTCCGGGACTGCTGATTGCAACGCCTATAATGTTATATTGGTTCTTTTGCAGCTCATAATAGCGGTCAATTATAGAACAGAATTGTTCAAGGGAATCAGGAGTCCTGACCTGGGATTTTCCGTTTAACTGACCAGTAGGTGAAACGAGTGCAAGCTTGATAAAAGTGCCGCCGATATCAATGGCTAAAAGATATTCCCGCTCCATCACCATTTGTCCGTTAGCTGATTGGAGGAAGCCAGGGCATTGAACCAATCAGCACTTTTCTTTTTATAGCGCTTGCCTGAAGCGAGATCCAGCCGTACCAGCCCATATCTGTTTTTATACTCATTCAGCCACGACCAGTTATCGATAAATGTCCACACATGATAGCCATAACAGTTCGATCTCTCTTCAATTGCTTTATGCAGCCAGCCCAGATGATCGCTCATAAAGTCGATCCGGTAATCATCCTGGATAATTCCTTTCTCATCCTCAAAGCGCTCTTCCCCCTCTACTCCCATGCCATTTTCAGCAATGAACCAGGGAATATTGCTGTAGTGATCCCGAATGGTGATGGCAATATCATAGATCCCTTTTTCATAGATTTCCCAGCCCCGATGTGGATTGATTTTCGCTTCCGGCCACTGATACGGCTGAAAATACTTGTCCAGACCACTCCCTAAAGGATCCCCTGCTTGTACTCTTCTTGGCTGATAATAATTGACCCCTAAAAAATCAATTTTGTTAGCTCTAATGATCTCAAGGTCTTCTCCAGTAAAGGAAAGGGTAATGCCCTCCTGCTTCATGAACTCGACCAGCTCGGCAGGATACGCTCCTTTTACCGCTGGGTCTAAAAAGCTTCGATTAAAGAGAAGATCTGCATAGAAGGCAGCATCCTGGTCATTCTTTTCATCTGAACTGCGCGGATAGCTTGGCATTAAATTTAATATGATGCCGATCTTTCCTGAATGGCCTGATTTCTTAAACGCCTTAACAGCCTTCGCATGGGCAAGCATTGTATGAAAGCCTGCTTGAAATGCTCTTTTCAGGTCATAGACTGCGGGTAAATGCTTATCATTTAAGTAGCCCATTTCAATCGGAACGATCGGTTCATTAAAGGTTACCCACTCATCAACCAGGTCTCCGAAACGGGTGAAAGCAATTTTTGCATACCGGGAAAACTCTTCTGCCGTCTCCCGGTTTTCCCATCCACCCTGCTTGTGCAGCCGTACAGGCATATCAAAATGGTATAAGTTAATGATGGGCTTAATGCCTTTATCGTTTAACTCTTTAAATACATCCCGGTAAAAGCTGACAGCCTCTTCATTAACCTGAAGTCCATCAGGAATCAGCCTTGTCCACGAGATCGATGTGCGAAAGGAATTAAATCCAATCTCCTTCATCAAAACGATGTCTTCTTTATAGTGGTGATAAAAACCGGACGTCTCTTCCGGCCCGATTTGCTGATAAAACGTTTCAGGCTCTTTTTCGAACCAGTAATCCCATACATTTTGAGCTTTTCCGTTCAGGCTGCCCGCTCCCTCCATTTGAGGACCTGAGGATGCTGCGCCCCATAAAAACTGATCAGGAAAGTTTCTACTCATATCAACTTGCCTCCAATGTTTAGAAATCGCTTACATTTTACTTATCCCTATCATATAAAGAACAAAAAGGACTTGGAATAAGTTCACTCCAAGTCCTTTAATAAACGCATGAAAACTTTAAAAATAACATTAAATACGGGACGCTTTCAAAACGTTAAAACCCATACACCTCAAACTCATACATTCTCGTTGCCTGATCTCCGCCCTGCGTAGGCTGCTGAATGGATAAGCGGACGTACCTGGCCTGTGTTAATGGAATCGAGTGACTGCTGACCGCCTGTGTATTATCTGTTACCTTCGTCACCTCCACCCACTCATCCAGGTCATTACTTACTTCAATGGTGTACATTCTCGTATTAAAGGCTGCCGGCTCTCCCCCCGCCTCTGCATGCTTCAAGACAAACTCTGAAAGCTGATAAGCCTCTCCCAGATCCACTATCATCCAGCTTGCTGAACCAATTGCACACCATTTACTATTTCCAGTAACAATCCCATCCAGTGCATAAGCGGGGCTTTCCGTTGCTGCACATTGTCCGCTGGCTGTAGCCTGTTTATTAAGGGCAACATTAGTGATATTTTTGGCATCCTCTGAAATCGTAATGTATTGATCCTTTACCAGCACATCCTCACCTTCACTGTTACTCGCAACAAGCTTAACTGAGTAGGTGCCCTCATTTTCATAAGTGACAACCGGATTTTCCTCTTCGCTAACTGAGGGGCTTGCTCCTTCAAATGTCCATTGTACGCTTTCAGTGACCTCTGAAGACTGGTTAAAGAAGGTGATCCCTTCCCCGGGAGCCGCGATCGTTTTACTTACACTGAATCCAGCCGTTGGAGCAGGATAGTCCGGCCAGTCAAACGAAGCCTCAGTCCCTTTTTTACTTCTCTCATGATTTTCATTTACCCAAACAATCTCTATCGTGCCAGTATCCTCTTTTCCATCCCTCTTTAATTGAGAAACGTAAAAGACATTGTTTGGAGTGGATCCAAGAAATTCTTTTTTCCCTTTACCGAGATTACGATAAATTTCATACGTACCGTTTTGATTTTCATTGGCATCCCACCTCAACCGAATATCCGCATAAATCCCATCCTTAAACGACAAATCATCTATCACAAAATTTGATGGCTTTTCCGGCTTATCTTTTTTACTCTCTTTATTCGTTACCTTCAGCTCACCTATGTTTAATTGATAGTCTTCGATCACAGCATCACTTTCCGCATATAAAGAAATAGCGGCAATCGATTTTCCTTTAAATTTCTTTAGCTTTATTTCATCAGTTGCCCATTTCCCATTGCTTTTTTTCTTCACATCCAAAAACGTAAAATCATCAGGTGCATCATGAAAGCTGAGTCCAACCTTTAAATTCGATTTCTTTGATGGTGTCTTATACGTAATCGAAAGCTCTGTGTCCTTGTCCACAGGCAGATTTGTTTTATAAAGCTTTACATGGGTGGCATTCTTTTTCGAAAGCTCACCAAAGATTTTCAAGGAGCTTCCTCCATAAAAAGCGTCTTCCCAATCAAAATCAACAGCAAGAGACTCCCCGTCGCTTTCAGTGATCCAGCGCCAGGTAGGCAGGATATCCTGCAGGCTTCGGTTGTTCCAGCTTTTATCAGACTTTACTGTGCCGTCTATTGAGAAAAACTCTCCACTTCCCGTAGTAAAGTGAGTCACAAACGGAAGTGTATCAATCGCGGTTTTTTCATTAAAATAGTGGGCCATCCCTTTCCAGTTATCAGGGTTTTCGCTTGTGTTAGAAGGGTCTTTTGCTTCCCCGACCCAAAATTCATGCTCCCGATTATAAAAATCCTGCATAGTATCAGTGGATTTAAACGCCCAATCCGGACGATAAATTCCTAATGATGCATAAGGCGCTTCGCCATTTGGAAACAAATTATCCCACTCAACATAGGTCTCTGTTCCATTGGCCTCCACATCTATTCCTGCATAAAGGTCATACGGGTTTCTTCCTAATTCTAACGCCTTGTCATACGAGCTTTTTTGGCTGGCATTCCACCACCAGAAATTCAAAAACATGCTGTCAGAAACAGTTTCATTTCCTTCCTGGAAAAACATCGTATTTTGATCGGTTAAATAGTTTTGCCATTTAATACTGCCATCTTTAATCATGGAATCATACCACATGATTTCCATATCCTCTGGTTTATTTTCCTGTAAGTAAACCAGGAAATCCTGCATTTTTTGTGCAGTTTCATGAGTTCCGCCTTCTGTTTCCTGATTGATAAACCATCCATCAAATCCGTAGTATTCTGCAACTTCTAAAAGCTTGTCTGCAGCCGGGAATGATCCATCTTCCTCCTGAGCAAGCATCTGGTCCACCCACTCGTCCTTCCCGCCATATACTTTCGGAGGAAAAAATACATTTCCTAAAATGGACACTCCATTTTTATGTGATGCATCAATGACATCCCCGCTTGGAGGAGTAATGATCCCTTCTCCCGCAGAGCCTGCCCAATACACCATCAAGTCCACGTACTGCCAGTAGCTGAAGGTATTAGCAAAAAATTCTCGATCCCCCTGTGAAGGAACACCACTCGTATTCGGGTTCAAAGCTGATAATGCGACCAATCTGGCATCATCCTGCTGCGTTTCATTGGTTGAATAATGCACATCTCTCGTGGCAAGAGGAATTGTACTTCGATTAAACGCTGCATCCGGATCATTTTCCGGACTCCAATCCAAAAGCCCTTCCGGATACCAATAGGAAGACTCCGGCTGACTCGCTAACGCCTGGCTTTGAAATCCAACCAAGAAAAATGCGAGAAATCCCATTACAATAAAATGTTTTACTTTCACCATTTTCACTCCTCTATGTTTTAGTAGTTTTCAGACTAGCTTTTCGTACTGCTTCACCACCGTTCCTATTAATTGACGAATGACAGCCTTCTAAAATAAAGCGCTTTCATTTTTAAACAATCCTATGGATTTGTCATTGTCTGTTAATTGGATAAAACATAGTAGAGGAAACTAATGATGTCAATCGTTCCCAGCGTAATGGTAAGCTTTTTTCACTTAAACTATAGTTTGTTCATCTATAAGTGAACAAAATTTCTTATCAAAAGCAACATCATCAAGTTTTTCGAGGAGTCACACTTATAAACCAATATGTTGTTTAATTACTATTTTTTGTATACTATATGATCATTTTGTTATATAATATTTTTACTCGTTACCTATTACTTTATTCGTATAGTAATAATTAATAAGTAAACTATTTTACTAGTTGGAGGACATCATGAAAAAATATTTACAAAGCGAAAAAGCAATTATCGTTTATTTGGCTATTGTCTCTCTGGGTCTGCTTTTTTACTCTTCCTCTGCATCGGAAGCGGCTTCTAAAAGTGAAACCTCAATTGTTTCTCTGGAAAAAGAAATAAAAGAGAAACAAAAAGAAATAAGCAGCCTTAGTGAAGAAAATGAGCTGCTGAAAGAAAAAGTCGAGCAAGCTAAACCTTGGTTTGATTTAAGTGAAAAAGAACAGCAGAAAAAAATTGATGAACAAAAAGCTGCTGAAGAAAAAGAAAAACAGAAAAAGGCTGAAGAAGAAGCCGCTAAAAAAGCTAAAGAAGAAGAGGAAGCTAGAATAGCTGCTGAAAAGAAAGCTGCTGAGGAAGCTGAAGCTCAGAGAAAAGCTGAAGAAGAAGAAAGAATAGGATACGATACTGGTATAACCTATGACCAACTAGCTAGAACCCCTGATGATTACAGTGCCTCAAAGGTCAAATTTTCTGGTCAAGTAGTACAAGTTATTGAAGGCGATGGTATTACTCAAATCAGATTCGCAGTTAATGAAAACTATGACAATATCCTTTTAGGAGAATTTGATTCTTCCATTACTGACTCCAGAATTCTTGAAGATGATGTGATAACCATAATGGGGCTTTCTGATGGTTTGATTACTTATGAATCAACAATGGGTGGAGACATTACAATTCCAAGTGTATTGATTCTTAAGATTGAGCAATAATGATTTTTCTTTAACCACACGAGCGTATTCGTGTGGTTTTTCATATTTATAAACGGATATTCAATCCAGAACTAATAAATAGAAACCCTCCCCCAAAAATGCTAAAATACTTAATCCTAATAGGGTCACCGTGACGTATCTAAAGGAGATCTAATTTCACCAGACTCGATTTCACATACTAAATTTGTTCTCTGTTTTAATTCTTTTTACTTTATCCAATAGTTCATGACTGAATTGGGGATGACTTTATCCCCTCTCGTTTTCTTTTTGTAACGACTAACAGCATTTTAATCATTACGTTATAAGTTGTATACTAGTAAGGAAAGGATGTGGTTCATTATGGCTACAATGAAGGCGGTAGGACTAACCCGGTACCTTCCAATTGAAAATCCAGAAAGCTTAGTAGATGTAGTTGTGGAGAAACCAAGAGCGGCTGGTCGTGACATTTTGGTTAAAGTTATCGCCATATCGGTCAATCCGGTTGACACTAAGGTACGTGCTCCTAAAGACAGCGTTGAAGAAGCTCCTAAAATTTTAGGGTGGGATGTTGCAGGTATTGTTGAAGAGTCGGGACCGGACTGCTCGTTGTTCCGTCCGGGGGATGAAGTTTTTTATGCGGGCAGCATTGCACGACAAGGTGGAAATAGTGAATACCATCTGGTTGATGAACGGATTGTAGGGCGCAAGCCAGCTTCCTTGAATTTCGCGGAAGCGGCAGCTCTTCCTTTAACCTCTATTACAGCTTGGGAAGCATTATTTACCCGAATGTCGATTTCTAAAGATTCAGGCGCCAATCAAGAAAAATCCTTGCTGATCATCGGGGCAGCTGGAGGGGTAGGGTCGATTGCCATCCAGCTTGCAAAACAGGCGGGGCTCAATGTAATCGGGACGGCTTCCCGTTCGGAAACCGTCGATTGGGTTAAATCAATGGGCGCAGACTATACCATTAATCACCATGAGCCGCTCCTTCCGCAGCTTGAAGCAATTGGGTTTTCAAGCGTTCCGTATATTTTCTGCCTGAATGCTTTGGAAAAACACTGGGCCGGTATCAGTGAAGCCATCTCTCCCCAAGGAGTCGTTTGCGCAATTGATGACCCTGACTCTCCGCTTAACCTCAAATTGCTTAAGCAAAAAAGCGCCACTTTCGTGTGGGAGTTTATGTTTACGCGTTCGCTTTATGAAACGGATGATATGATCGAGCAGCACTTACTGCTCAATCAGATAGCTGATGCTGTGGATCATCAAAAATTGAAGACAACGCTCGCCGAAGTACTAGGACCGATCTCAGCAGAAAATCTTCGCCAAGCTCACAAGCTATTGGAGAGCAATAGGACGATTGGCAAGGTTGTGCTAGAGAATTTTGTTTAAGCACCTTTTCTCGGAAAGCACCTAATAGAATTTTCTTGCCCAATAAGCAGGTGATACGTTTATTCGCAAGAAGAAATAAATTAGAGCCGGCTGCTGTTTGTAGTCGGCTCTAATTTTGCAATAAGAAAATTATGAAACAATTTATGAAACAGTTCGATATTCCAACATTTTCAGTCTTCCGTGGAACAATTTCTAAAAAACGGCTCTGTTCTCGTCGTTTTTGAAAAGCCGCTTTCGTTTTCCTCCGGATTGCTCGACATCGCTGCCCAAGTTACCAAAAAGGGATTAAATATCTTCACCTGTTAATAGGAAATATTTATAGCATAGCACCACCTAATCTAAACTTACTAATCGCAGGAATAGTATTCAAGCTCTTAAATGTTATTTTGTCTCTTTCAATTTACTATTTTCATCACGTAACTTTTAACTGTATTACCTCCACAAACCGTTCCTTTCCGTCATACCACTTTAGGATAATACAATGGAGAGCAAGAAAAGAAGCGGAATTTTACCCGCTCCATTCATGGATGTACGAATCCCTATGATGACGGGATCGAGTGTATATTTAAAGCGTTTAATGCATATCATGTTTCGATTCAGTCGAGAGGGAGAGGACGCAGATGTTGAAAATCACTCTGGAGGTCGCCAAGGTTTTGATTCAAGCAGCAGAAGTCCGGGCAAGGGAACTCGGGATTGCGGAAGTGATCGCCATCGTAGACGATGGCGGGAATTTCGTTGCTTCTCACCGAATGGACAATGCCTGGCTGGCCAGTATCGACATCGCCCATAATAAGGCATGGACGGCGGTCGCGCTAAATATGCCCACGGAGAGCCTTGCTCAATTGGCGGTCCCAAGCGGCGAGCTGTACGGGATCAATACGACCAACCACGGACGTGTGGTCGTGTTCGGAGGGGGGATTCCGTTATCGTTCGAAGGGAGAGTCGTAGGGGCGGTCGGCGCAAGCGGCAGTACGGTCGCAAACGATATTGAGGTTGCGAAAGCGGCGGTGCGGGCTTTCGAAACCTATCCGAAGGTGCGGATCGGGTCTTCCGTGAGCTTGCTATAACGATACTGGGTTCCTCCAATATTGGACGAAACGGCTAAACACATAGGGCTGTCCCTCAGGGTACGAGCCCTCGTGGCACAGCCCCTCTTCTCATGCGATCATTTAAGGCTTCAGGACGAATCTAATACATTTGTCCGCATGGTTGTAAAAGGTGTTGTACGCGTCATGCGTCTGATCGAGCCGTACTTTATGCGTGATGATCTCAGTCGAATCGAACTCGACTGCCATAATTTTTGATACAGCTTTCCAAAACTGCCTATTCCTAAAGGCTGGCTAAAAGAAATTTCTTTCTGTTTTATAGCCAGCCTTTTTGCTTTACTACCCTGTCAACATCCTTTCACAGTGCTAGTCAATTAAAAACTGGATTAAATAGATTAAATGAATACAATGTTTTGATTCTTATATTCCTTTAAAAAACCTCATTTACTTGTGCAGCTGTTCAATCTATCAAATTCATTACTTTTTTAAGCAATAAGTCCTGAAAAATAGTAATTAAAATGCTTACCAGTTTATCAATAGTAAAACCAGAATCAGACTAAAAAATAGAACCCCCTCACCCAAAATGTTAAAATACTAACCAAGATAAATGAAATTAAACACTATCTGAAAAGAGGGATTTTAATGGAACGTATACCGTTATTTGTTTCAACTGATTGGCTGGCTGAGCATCTGAACGATCCAAACATCCGTATTGTAGATGCGACAACCTACCTTAAGCCTACTGAAAGTGGAGTGGACTTATGGTCAGGGGAAGAAACGTATAAGAAGAATCATATTCCTTCCGCGGTCTTTGCTGATTTGCTGAATGATTTCTCTGATCCGGCTTCTACTTTACGCTTTACCGTCCCGCCAAGAGAGCAGTTCATTGAAAAAATTGAATCGATTGGAATTGGGGATGAAGGCACGCATGTCGTGATTTATGATCAGGGCTATGCAACCGTTGGATCCGAAGCCATTGCATCCGACTGGGCCTCCCGCTTTGCGTGGCAGCTTCTATATGAAGGATTTGATTATGTATCCATTCTTGACGGCGGCTTTGCTAAATGGCAGGACGAAGGACGGGAAAATGCATCAGGTGTGGAAACCTATCCACGCTCCTCGTTTACAGGAACGCGGCGCAATGATCTTTTCGTTTCTAAAGAAGAAGTTCAGGAAGCAATAAATGATGAAAATGTGATTCTTGTAAACAGCCTGTCCCAGCAGGATTTCGAAAATGGCAGAATTCCTGGGAGCTGCAACATTCCTTTTGTTGATCACTCTGATCGAGCGTCGAAGGCTCTTCATTCAGATGAACAGCTAAAAGAAACCTTTGAAAAAGCAAACCTCCTTAACACAGATAAGAAAGTGATCACGTATTGTGGCGGAGGAATTGCTGCTACGTGGAATGCTTTGCTGCTCCGAAAACTTGGTCAAACGAATGTAGCGGTTTATGATGGGTCTATGTCTGAGTGGATGGCTGATAAAGAACTGCCGATTGAAAGATGACATATAGAAAAAAGCAAAAATCCTCAATCGTTAAAGAGGATTTTTGCTTTTTTCTGTATAGATTTGCATTAAGTTTTAGTAAACCAATTACTTAAATTTCTCACCAAAAATGAATTATAACAGATCGATTTACCCAGGTCAGTATCCTAATTACACATCAATACGTCCCCAATCTTAACGAATATATCCTTTTACCCATAACAAAGGTCTACTGCCTCAGCTTCCATCCTTTCACACCTTCTCGCTCATTTACATATTCTTAACTTGTTATAGAATTTAACCATAGCCTATCATTACAGATAGAAGCTCTTCTCTGCTTTTCCCCTTATTAAATACTATCTTTTTCTAACGATCATCATTGCTAGTAACCGCCTGAAAGCATAATTCTCATAGGGATATTAACATCCTGTTCATCAACCTTGAACCTGGATGTCAATATATAAAATTACATACAGGAGGCTTTACATGCTTAGAAAATCATTGTTTTTTGTTTTTGCCCTGCTTCTCTCCATTTCCACTTTTACACAGGAATCAGCATCAGCATTTTTACCTGAAACGCCTTCAAAGTCAGCCGCCCAGAACCAACTGAACTCACTGACAGTAGCACCTGAAAGCTCAATGGCCGGCTATTCGCGAGATGAGTTTCCACACTGGATTGGTCAGGGGAATGGGTGTGACACACGCCAGATTGTACTTCAGCGTGATGCTGACTACTACAGCGGAACCTGCCCTACCACCTCTGGAAAATGGTACAGTTATTTTGACGGCGTAATCGTCTACTCTCCATCTGAAATTGACGTTGATCATATCGTTCCGTTAGCGGAGGCATGGCGTTCCGGAGCGAGCTCATGGACAAGAGAAGAACGAAGAGCATTCGCAAATGACTTAAGCGGCCCTCATCTGATTGCCGTAACCGCCAGCGTCAATCGTTCCAAGGGTGACCAGGATCCTTCCACATGGCAGCCTCCACGCTATGCCGCCCATTGCGGATACGCAAAATGGTGGATCAACACGAAGCACAAGTGGGATCTGACCCTGCAGTCTACAGAGAAATCCTCTCTTCAAACGATGCTAAATGGATGCTCTTACTAACATGGTTTACATATCTAAAAAACTAACAAACTAACTATTCTTTTTAAGAAAGGAGACAAACTCATGGATAAAAAATCTTCCATCTTCACCGCAACACACGGCGTTATGACGACTGAAGTTGGCGTGATAAGCGGAGAGCTTGAACTGGTAACCAGCTGTGATGACAGCGGCAGCCTTACCTTAGAAATCACATATGTCGGTGCGAAGGAATGGTACACCCTTCCCGGTGAAAACTACAAGCTGAATGATCCGAGTGATCATGAGGTTGTTCATCGTATGCTTGCTGCTGTTCTGGAACGTCCTTAAGTCCATATACTATGGATAAGAGTTTTCGATTCTTGATTTTAAAATTTAGTTAAAACGACTGGCATCCCCGCTATTTAAAGAGGATGCCAGTTTTTGATTTTACTGAGGGCTCAGCTGAATAGGTAATGCCTGGTGTTGTTTCTTCCTATATAATAGTAGTGCTGAACAATCATAATGGTATTAGCGGAGCCAGTTCATTTTGTTCTACATGAGATGAAAAATACAACACAGAGGTGCGTATGGAAGCTGTACATTTGCTGATTAAAAGGGCACGGCAGAGGATTATGGACCATCATTATAAGATCAACGACCGACTGGCGGGGCGATATAAGATTGAGAAAGTGCTACGGAATGGGAGCTATGGAATCATATATTTATGCCAGGATCTAAAAACCGGAGAGAGATGCGTTGTAAAACAGATGCGCAAAAGTAAAAGAAAAGAAAACTTAGAGAATTATGTACAGGAAACTGTCATTCTTCAGCTGCTTGATCATAAAGGTATCCCCGCATTAATCGAAGCATTCTCATACAAGGATGAAAAGTTTTTTTCAATGGAATTTGTTGAAGGGAAGAATGTAGAAGATACGTTATTTGCATCAAAGCAGAAGTACACCGAGAAGGAATCTCTGGAAATGGCTAAAAAACTGACTGCGATCGTCTGCTACATTCATCAAAAAGGCGTATTTCATGGCGATATCAGGGTTCCCAATGTACTCCTTCACAATGGTGACATCCACCTGATAGACTTCGGTCTGGCAAGCCATCTGCATGCGGACAGCAAAAATCAAAAGCAGCGTGAACAGCTCGCACAGGATGATTTTTTTGACCTGGGTGATTTCCTTCTGTTCCTTCTTTACTCGTCTTATGAAGGAGAAGCAAAAAAAGGAAGGCCCTGGACTCAGGAGATGAGCCTTCATCCACACACAACGGGGCTGTTAAAACGTCTCCTCAACATTTCGCACCCCTATAAGAATTGTGAAGAGATCTTGACTGATATCGAGAAAACGATCGCCCTGCTTTCTTAAAAAACACAAATAAGACTCCGCTGATCAGTACATCCGATCAGCGGAGTCTTTACTACATTATTTTCGATATAATCAGCTGCTGGAGTAGTATCTTTTGTTTTTATAGCGGTTTGAACCAGAGAAAGGGTCACGTCCGCGCCGGCTGCTGCTGCTTCCGCCATACCCGCGCTTCTTTTCACTGCTTGATCCGTGTCGACGATACTTTCTTCGCCCACTGCTGCTGCCACGCTTCTTGAGTCCTTTTGAAATGCTCTTTATAATCTTCTTAAACATTCAGCATTCTCCTCTCGCGTAGAGGTGTGCCACAATAAACGTCAAACACACCTTCTGTAACGATCATAATGCTGTTTATAATTTTGTACAACTAAAATCCCTTTGAATCAATATCAACCACAGCCACAACCGGATAATGATCAGAAGGATACCCTTTATCTACAATGCTGCGGTAAACCTTTGTTTCCTTCAAGATACACTCGGGTGGTGCCAGGCACTTGTCGAAGGCACTTGTCGAGGCACTTGTCGATTATTGCTCAATTCTAATCTATTTTTTTCTGCCACAAACAATGCAGCGGCCTGTGTAAAAATTATAACGATGTTTTTTCTTAAATCGGCAATCCACCCAGTATCTAAGCTTCTTCATTCTTTATAACCCACACTCAAAAATGATACGTTGTTCATCTTTCTCCCCCAAAACACAAGATGTTCTTTTGTACTCTGGCAACTCAGCCATCATAGCGTTTTAAGCCTTAGACCTGGAGCTTTGCGTCTCTACTTTTCAATAAATTTGCCTTTATCTTAGATACAAAGATTTTCTTTATTTATGTAATTATTATACAAAATCTTTTCCTGAAAAACAATATTTTAAATAACTGTAAAATATATTAAAATTTAAATACTATTTATTACCCATATAAATTATCAAATAGGTGAAGATTGTTCTGAATAGTATACTTCTAGATTCTCAAACCTAAGTGATAGGGCAGCTATTAATAGAAGATTAATGCTTAAGAATGTGTATAAAATAAATGAAACTAAGGAAGATGAAAAACAGCTAAACACCTGCCCAAAACGAAATAAAGTCCTGCAGAAAATCTACCTCTGCAGGACTTTAATATTTTTACTTTTCCCTCATCGCACTACTATTAATAACAAATCAACGACTGTAAATCTCTAGGATAATAAGTAAGCATTTCGATTCCATTCTCTGTAACAAGAACAGTATCAGAATGCCTGAAGCCTCCTAATCCTTTCACATAAATGCCTGGTTCTACTGTTACGACCATTCCCGGTTCAATAGTAGTATGATCTCCCAAGTCAAAGAAAGGTGCTTCATGGCCCAGCAATCCGATATTATGGCCAGTATGATGTTTAGTTAATTCCGTTAGATTATTTTCTCTAAAGTAAGCTTGAACATCTTCCTCCACATCTGAATACTTTCTACCAGGTCTTATCGCTTTAAATGCAACTTCCTGTGCTTCATACATATGGGTAAAATATTTCTCCTGCTCTTTATTTGCTTCTTCTACAAACATAACCCGCTCCAGCTCGCTTGTGTAACCAAATACACTGGAGGCAGCTCCGGTTACGAGCGTGTCACCTTTTTTCAAGACAATATTTTGAGTTACTGCATGGGGAAAAGCAGATTCCGGACCAATTTGTCCCCGGAAAACAGCGTAGGCCGTACTTCCATGAGGTTTATAATCAGGTCCAAGTGTATCGATCATAGCTTTAGTCGCTTCAGAGGATGCTTTACTCGTAATCTCAATTTCGCTTAAGCCGCTTTTCGTATACTTCTGCAGCAGTCGATGAACCAAATTCCCCCACCGGCATGATTCTTTTATTAATTCAATTTCATTTGGGCTTTTAATAAATCTCAGTTCCTCTACTACACCCTGTAAAGAAATGAATTGTTTCGCATCAATTAGTTTATCAATAGACGGCCCACGATACCCCATGGTGGAACCATATCCTAAAGAATCGTAGCCAATTGCCTTATTCTCAAAGTGGTTTTCTTTTAGCAGCTCTTTAAAATATTCCATCGGATGCTTGATGCCTGGATATTCAGGATACGAGTGAACATAATCTATTACACTATACTCTTCTGCGTGTTCATGCTCTAATTCCGGCACGAATAAATGAATTTTAGCATTTGGATCAATGACGAGTCCCATCGGTCTTTCAGTTGGGTGAAAATGAAACCCGGTTAAATAAAAGATGTCTGTTACTGAAAATAGAACAGCAGCTTCACACCCCTTTTCCTGATAGGCTTTGACAAATTTCTGCTGTCTTTCTTTGAATTCATACTTCGGAATGGATAATAACATTTGTTTTTTCCTCCTTTTTTTCGCTATATAAATGGCAGCTAGTTTGATGGCCATCAGCTACTTCTGTTAAATTTGGCGCTATGGACTTGCATTTTTCCATGACAAAAGGGCATCTAGTATGAAACGCACAGCCGGATGGAGGGTTTGCAGGATTAGGGACATCTCCTGTTAACACAATACGTTTTTTAACTTCTCTCGGGTGAGAGGCCGGAACAGCGGAAATTAACGCCTGGGTATAAGGGTGTTTAGGGTCTTTAAAAAGCTTCTCTGTCTCAGTCAATTCAACTATTTTACCCAGATACATAACTGCAACCCGGTCGGTCATATGCTCTACAACGCTTAAGTCATGAGAGATAAATAAATAAGTTAATTCAAACTCCTTTTGCAGATCAAGCATTAAGTTGATTACCTGAGACTGCACGGAAACATCCAGAGCAGATACGGGTTCATCAGCGACAATAAAATCAGGATTTAAGATAACAGCTCTTGCGATTCCAATACGCTGACGCTGTCCTCCCGAGAACTCATTTGGATGACGATCAAGATGCTCCTCGGAGAGTCCGACTATTTTTAATATCTCGATTATTTTCTTAGTCCGCTCGCTTGGAGTATATTTTTTATGGACGCGCAACGGCTCAGTCAGGATTTGTTTTATGGTCATTTTAGGGTTAAGTGATGCATAAGGATCCTGAAAAACCATTTGCAGCTCTTTTCTCAAAAATCTCATTTTTTCATAAGGTAAGGACATAAGATCCTTTCCTTTATATCGGACTTCACCTGAGGTGGCCTCCGTTAATCGCAGAAGGGTTCTTCCTGTAGTAGATTTTCCGCATCCGGATTCTCCCACTAAAGCAAACGTCTCCCCTTTTTTAATAGAAAAACTTATATCGTCGACTGCTTTAACGACAATATTGGATTTAAATAAGCCTTGCGAAATTTTATAGTATTTTTTTAAATTAGTTACTTCAAGAATCGGGATGTCTGTCATTTCATCACCGCCTGCCTTTTTGAATCCTGCAGCCAGCATTTACTTAAGTGGTCTCCCTTTTCAAATATTGGCGGTGTTTCTTTTAAACATTTTTCAAATGCATGCGGGCATCGGTTAGCAAATGTACATCCTATTCCTATTTCCTCGGGTCTTGGCACTTGTCCTTTTATCGAATAAAGAGCACTTTTTCTACTATTATTAGTAGGACGTGAGTGAATCAGCCCCTGAGTATAAGGATGAAGGGGCTGGTCAAATAATTCATTTATCTCCGCCACTTCTACAATCTCCCCTGCATACATCACGACAACCCGATCACACATTTCTGCTACTACGCCTAAATCATGTGTGATAAATAATAGACTCATATTTTTTTCTGCTTTGATCTCTTTCATCAATTCCAGTATCTGCGCTTGAATGGTAACATCTAGTGCTGTAGTAGGCTCATCACAAATCAGGAGCTTTGGTTCACACAACAAAGCCAGAGAAATCATAACCCGCTGTCTCATTCCGCCGGATAATTGATGAGGGTATTCATTTATGATTTGTTCTGCCCTGGGGATTCCTACTTGCTTTAAGACATTAATTATTGCTTCTTTTCTCTCTTTTTTAGACATTTTTTTATGCTGCTTTAATGGTTCACTTAATAGTTCACCAATCGTAAACACTGGATTTAAAGAGGTCATGGGTTCCTGAAAAATCATCGACATTTCATTGCCACGCAGCTTTCTGTACTGCTTTTCACTTAACTTGGTAATATCTTCATCATTAAAATGAATACTTCCAGAAACGATTTTACTTTTTTTCTCTGGCAGCAGGCCCATAACAGCTAAAGAGGTTACACTTTTTCCGCTGCCTGATTCTCCAACCACTCCGAGGGTTTCTCCTGACTTTAACGAGAAACTGACTCCTCGGATCGGTTGAATCGGCCCCTTGCCTGTATTAAATTGGATGCCAAGATCTTTGATCTCGAGCAGGATATCAGACATTATTTTTCACTCCTATCATTCACCTTTAAGTTCAGGGTCGAGTGTGTCTCTCAGCCAGTCGCCAAACAGATTAACGCCTAATGCGGTTAGAATAATCGCAATTCCCGGGAATGTAATTAGCCACCAGGAATTGAAAATATAATCCTTCCCTTCATCCAGCATGTTCCCCCATGCGGCTGTTGGCGGCTGAACACCGAAGCCTAAGAAACTGACCGATGCCTCCGCGATAATATATGTTCCAATTTGCAAGGACCCCAGAATGATAATGGGCGTGAAAATATTAGGCAGGATATGCCGAACTAATATTTGAAGCTTTGGGACCCCTGTTGCAATGGCAGCAGTGATAAATTCTTTTTCCCGTAAAGCGAGCACCTCGCTTCGAATCACCCGTGCAAAAATGACCCAGCCTGCAAGTGCTAAAGAAATAACAATATTCGTAAGTCCTGCTCCCAGTACCGCACTTATGACAAGAACAAGTAAGATGAATGGAAAGCTTAGCTGCACATCAACGATTCTCATCAGAACAATATCGATCCAGCCTCTGTAATACCCTGCGATTACTCCGACAATGGTGCCAATCAGACCAGCTAATAAAACCGTTGAAAGACCGATCACAACTGACACTCTTGCTCCTACAATAACCCTGGATAATATATCTCGTCCTAACTGGTCAGTTCCTAATAAATGACCATCTGTTAAAGGCGGCAGGAGCCGATCTCTCAGCTGGGCATCCATTGGATCAAATGGAGCAATGACTTCACCAAATATACTTAGGATCAGCAGCAGGATGATAAGACTAAAACCAATTACTCCTGTCCAGCTTCGTAATAGCTTCCTTGCTATCTCTTTTGACTTTGATTCTTTCTTTGCCTTCACATTTAGTGGATTAGCTGTTGTCACCGTGCCCGTTTCCATATCCTCACCTACTTTACTCTAATTTGAGGGTTTACATATGCGTATAAAATATCTGCAATGAAATTAATGACGGCATATATAATGGCAATGATAAAGACGCCTGCCAGTACAATAGGAAAATCACGATTCATTAAGGACTGGTGCAGTAATCTACCCACACCCGGCCAGGAAAAGACAGCCTCTGTTATAACGGCTCCTCCCAGCAAAACCCCAAGATCAAGTGCGACCAGAGTGATAATTGGAATTAAAGAATTCTTTAATGCATATTTCATGATCAATCTTGACGTAGGGGCACCTGCTGCCCGGGAGGTCCGAATATAGTCCTTACTTAAAACATCAAGCATGGCAGACCTTGTAAAACGGACAAATCTGGATACACTGTACAGGGCTAATGTGATAACCGGAAGTACCAGGTGCGAGAGTGACCCGCCTCCACTAGAAGGAAGCAGCTGAAGCTGAGCTGCAAAAATATAGATTAAAATTAATCCAAACCAAAAGTTTGGTATCGCCTGACCAATGACAGTAATCCCTACACTCGCTTTATCAAAAAAGGTGTTTCGTTTATAGGCTGAGAGTACACCTAGAGGAATGGCGATTATGATTGAAAGAAACAGTGCTGAAATAGCTAACTGGAAGGTAGCAGGCATTCTTTGCAAGACTAAACTCAATGCATCCTCCCCGCTTCTTAGGGACTGTCCAAAATCACCCTGCACCGCGTTGAACATGAAATCACCATACTGCACGTACAACGGGCGATTAAATCCAAGTAATTCCCGGTACTCTTCAATTTGTTCCCTTGGAGCATCAGGAGGCAAAAAAAGTGTTGTTGGATCTCCAGATAAACGAATTAGGAAAAAAACAACTGTAAGGGCTAGAAATACCACGAGAACAACTTGCAGCAATCGCTTTACTATAAAATCCAACATAGGTTATCCCCCCCTTATGCCTTTCAATAAAAGAAGAGAGGCCGTAACCTCCCATTCTCTACTTTCTTAACTAAAAACTATGAATCTATTTCCATGACATTTCATACACATTCAGCTTTTCATCTACACGTTGAGTGAAATTTAACGATGTGCTAATAGCGTAAAGGTCAGCTTGCTGCCATAATGGCACCCATGCTGCCTGCTCGACTAAATCCTGCTGAATTTCTTCATAGCCTGCTTTACGCTCGTCCTGATCAAAGAGCTGATTAGTTTGAGTGATTTTTTCTTCAATATCTTCTTGGTAAAAGCTGCTATATGGGGCTTCTTGAGTGAATAAATTTTCAATAGTGGACTGCCCGTCAAAAGCAGGGCCCCAGCCTAAGATATACATATCACCTGTTTCTCTATTTTGGATTTTCTCTAAATGTCTGCCCCATTCGTTCACTTGAACATTTACTGTAATCCCTATGCTCTGCAGCTGTGATGCAATGGCCTGAGCAACATGTGAATCCATTGGATATCGCCCGCTCGGTGTATCTAATGTTAGCGTTAATTCGTTTGGATCATATCCTGCTTCTTCAATCAGCTGAACGGCAAGGTCGGGATCATAGCCATAGTCCTCTGTTTCTGTATAGTCTGAATTTATTTGAGAAAGCGGACCGGTTATTCTTGTCCCATAGCCATTTAAAACGGTTTCCAGTAATTCATCTGCGTCAATGGCATAGTTAATGGCCTGGCGAACCTTAACATCCTGTAATGGACCCTCAACAAGATTTGATAGTGCCAGATAGTTGATTCTTGAAGAAGCGATCTCTCCTATTTCCTCACTGTCAAATTGTTCTACAGAATCAACAGGGATGTTTTTAAATAGATGGATTTCACCACTCATAAAGGCTGACATTCTGGCACTAAACTCTGGGATAATTCTAAATTCCACTTCTTGAATGTCAGGACTTCCCTGCCAATAATCTTCATAAGCCACAAGCTTCAGGTGATTATCTCTGGACCAGTCAACAAATGTGTAAGCACCGGTTCCGACAGGTTCATTGGAGGCTTGTTCAATTCCTACTTCCTCAACATATCCAGGCTCTACAATCAACAGATCCTCAGCTATACGTTGAATCATGCTTGGAAAAGGAACAGAGGTATGGATTTCAACCTCATATTCTGAAACGGCAACGACCTCTTCCACATTCGCCCATCTTGACCGATAAAAAGAGCCATTTTCCTCATTTAATATATAATCAATACTATATTTAACGGCATCTGCATTAAACTGGGCTCCATTATGGAAGGTAACGCCTTCTTTTAATTTCAGGCGCCAAGTAAGCTCGTCAATGTTTTCCCATTCCTCTGCTAGTACAGGAACAAATTCTCCTGTTTCTCCTTCACGATCAATGAGAGGATCATAGATATTTCGGATTAATGTATCTGTCGTGTAATTCACATCGTGGTTTGCCATTAGGGTGGAAGCATCCGCTTCAAACCCAATAACCAGAGGACCGCCATTACCATCTTCACCAGAATCTGATTGGTTACTAGTGCTATCAGTATTCGTACCTTCTGTACATGCTGCCAGAACCAACACCATGACTAAAAGAAATGCAATGACCCCTTTTTTTCTAAGCATTACTTTTTCCCCCTTTTTTAAATGATAAAATTCTTTCAATTTCCTCCATAGAACGAATTAAAATATCGATATCCTTATGATCAATTTCTTCAATCATCCTCCTCACATTCCCGCTGGCATTATTGGAAAGATCTCTTAGAACTTTCTCCCCCAGTTCAGTTATATGCAAATATTTTTTTCGCTTATCAAAACTGGAGGGTACTCTTCTAATAAGACCTCGATCACTTAGATCATTAATAATTCTGCTCACATACCCTTTATCAAAATCGAAAAATTCGGACAATTCCGAGGCTGTAGCGTTGTTCCGCTCATTAATTTCGAATAATAACATGGCCTCTGACATTGAATAAGGACTGCCATCCGTATACTGAGAATACAAACCTACTACATTAAGATAAAATCGATTAAACTTTTTTATTTTTTGAATGTTTTCTTCCACAAAATTCAGCCTTTCGACAACATTATATTTAGTTGCCCGTAGCAACTTGATTTAATAGTAATTATTATGGTTGTTTTTGTCAACTAGTTTTCAGAAATTTTACATTTATTGAATTATTCATGATAGATCCCCTTCTTAGCTATGTGGTGTTCTGATTAAGGGGTACTTTTTAAGAATAGAGAGGATGCCTTCAGGAAACTTTATGACCACTTTGGAGATAAAAAATGACCCTAATTTCCTCTTCTTGAAAAAGGAAATTAGGGTCTTAATAGGTCTCGACTTATTGATCAGGCATCTAGTGGTCAATTTGGTTTTCCGGCTATGTTCTAATCATCTCTAACGCCTAACCATCAATCTCAACCAGTGCTACCACCGGATAATGATCAGAAGGATACCCTTCCTCTACAATGCTGCGGTCAACCTTCGTCCCCTTCACATCAATACCTTCCGTGGTAAAAATATAATCAATCGGCTCTCCTTCACCCCCGCCCTCAAATCCATGAAATGTTCGGCCGGTAGCTTCCTCCAGCTTTTCGAAGGCATCATTTAACTGAATGGTTGAGCCGTTTATTGGCAGTTGGCCTTTGAGATAGTGGATCGTTTTATTTTCAGGCTCACTGTTCAAGTCACCCATTAAAATGATCGGCAAATTTGTTTGGACTTGATGCTGTTTGATCTTTTCTCCGATCAGGTGAATGCCATTTTCTCTAGCCCGCTGACTAATATGATCCAAATGAGTATTGTACACGATGAACTTTTTATTCGGATTTTCTTTTAGCCCAAACACTGCCCATGTGCAAATACGTGGATAATCACTTTCCCAGCTGATGCTCCCTGGCACGTCAGGCTGCTCCGATAGCCAGAACTGACCGTGATCGATTACCTCAACCTGATCTCTTTGAAAGAAAATAGCACAAAACTCGTCCTCATCCCCGCCGCGTCGATCCTCACCAAGCCAGCTATAGCCAGCCAATCCATCTTCTAAATCCTTCAGCATATGGCGTTTGCCCTCCTGCGTACCGAAAACGACTGGATCATGAGGTCTAATTATTTTAGCCGCTTTCTGGGATCGAAAACGCCATGCATTCTCTCCATCCTCAGGAACATCAACCCGCAGATTAAATGTAAGTATGTTCATTTCTTGGAACCACCTTTTACATAAAGATTTTTAGCACGACAAAAGGTACTCAACACTTTCAGTTTAGAATACACGTCTTTCATTTCACCAAAGGTAAAATACTCATTTGATACCACTTAATAGGATCCAACGTCCTTCTCTTCTCCATTAATCTCTCATTTGTTAATAAAAGGTCGCTAAGTATAACAAGTGAATTTTTACGGTTCTTTAAAGGATCAAGATTTATTCGCAATATCTCTCTGTTTACCGGAATCCATTTTTGCCGCTAAAGGAATTGTTAATGCCACCGGTTATATCGGCACTTTCTTTTACGGATTTATTCTAAGCTTTTAGGACCATTTGGTCTCTGTCTTTGTTTTAAAAAAGCAGAATCCTGAGCAATCTTCATCAGGGATTCTGCTTTTCTATTTTGACTTTTTTTCTCACTAAATTGATCTATGAAATAAACAAACTGATACTGAATACGACTGCAAATCCCACAAAACCAATAATGGTTTCCATCACTGTCCATGTTTGCAGCGTTTCTTTCTCTGTTAATCCGAAGAATCGATTGACCAGCCAGAAACCTGAGTCATTGACATGAGAAAAGACTGTGGCGCCTGAAGCAATTGATATAACCAGCAAGCCAAGCATAGCAGCAGATACATCGACCACTTCAAGCACTGGGGCAATTAAGCCTGCTGCTGTAATCATTGCGACCGTTGCAGAACCTTGCGCAACACGAACAAATGTAGCAATCAAAAATGCGAGCAAAATTAAAGGCATGCTGGAGTTTGCCATCATGTTTCCTAAGACATCACCGACGCCGCTATTGATCAGCGTCTGCTTAAAGACGCCCCCAGCTCCGGTAATCAGGATAATAATTCCTGCAGGCTCAAGGGATTTTGTTGCGATTTTTCGAACTTCTTCTTTCGTATACCCTCTTTTCGTTCCAAGGAAATAAAACGTCAGTAAAGTAGAGATTGTTAGCGCTACGAATGGATGACCAATAAAAGTAAAGATTTCCCGAACATTATTGCCTTCTGGCAGTACTGTTCCTAAAACGGTGTTTAAGATGATTAAAAAGAGTGGGATTAAAATCAAAACAGCAACGAGAAGGAAACTCGGTAACTCTTTTTCATGGTATTCCTTCTTACTCATTTCATTTTCAACAATGTAGTCCGGAACCTTAACATGTATTTTTCTTCCTATGTAGCGGCCGAATACAGGTCCGGCAAGAATCATGGCAGGCAGTCCGGCAAGAACGCCGAATAAAATAACCCAGCCTAAGTCTGCACCTAACACTGATGCCACCGCGATAGGACCAGGTGTCGGTGGAACAAAGCTATGCGTTACTGCCAGTCCGGCAAGGAGAGGCATCCCAAAATAGAGCAGTGATTTTTTTGTTTTTTGTGCCAGGCTGTAGATAATCGGCACGAGGATGACAAGTGCCACATCAAGGAATATGGGAATTGCAACAATGAAGCCCGTTAACCCTAAAGCCCATTGAACACGGCCTTCTCCAAATTTATTAACAAGGGTTAACGCAAGTCGCTCAGCACCCCCGGACACCCGGAGCAGCTCACCAAACATCGCTCCCAGACCAACTACAACAGCAATAAAACCGAGTGTTCCTCCCATTCCTTCTTCAATGGATACGAGGATCTCCTGAAGCTCCATTCCTGAAGCGATCCCGATAAACAAACTTGAGATAAGCAAAGCTACAAAGGCTTGAAGCTTAGACTTCATGACCAAAAACAGTAACAGCGAAATGGCGAGAATGGTTACGATAATTAAACCGCCTGCTGACATGGGTAAAACCTCCTCTTCCTGAAAATTTTCTGACAGAACTCTCAATCTATCAAGCTATTGTTCCATCCTCGTGTCTACCAATACTGAAGCAATCGCTATTTATAGTGCGATAAAACGCTTTAGACAAATTTCGGGTGGTGCCAGGCACCCAGTCTAATCTACCATTCCGCAATTGTCCCATCTTCGTGTCTCCACACAGGGTTTTTCCAGTTGTGCCCCTTTTCTGCAAGCTTGCGGACATGATCTTCGTTTATTTCAATTCCAAGCCCTGGACCCTGAGGGATTTTTACTTGCCCTTTTTCATAATGGAAAACGGATTTGTCCATGATGTAGTCTAGTAAATCGCTTTCGACATTATAATGAATTCCAAGACTTTGTTCCTGAATAAATGCATTATGGGCAGTGGCGTCTACCTGTAGGCAGGCTGCTAAAGCAATTGGTCCAAGAGGACAGTGCGGAGCTACCGCAACATCATATGCTTCTGCCATTGAAAAGATCTTTTTGCACTCGGTAATTCCTCCTGCATGTGACAGATCCGGCTGAATAATGTCAGCATAGCCGTCAGACAGCAGCTTTTTAAAATCCCATCTTGAAAACATCCGCTCACCCGTTGCGATTGGAATATTCGTATGCATAGCAATATCTCTAAGCGCTTCATTATTTTCAGGCAGAACAGGTTCTTCTATAAACATCGGGCGAAATGGTTCAAGTTCTTTCGCCAATATTTTGGCCATTGGTTTATGAACTCTTCCGTGAAAATCGATGCCGATTCCAATATAATCGCCAACAGCTTCACGCACCGCTGCAATTCTCTCAACGGTTTGATCAATTTTTTCATATGAATCTACATATTGAAGCTCTTCAGTACCATTCATTTTTACTGCAGTAAATCCTGCGTCAACTACCTCTTTCGCTGCTATTCCAACTTCTGCAGGACGATCTCCTCCAATCCACGAATAGACGCGAATTGAATCACGGCAGGCTCCTCCTAACAGTTGATGAACGGGCGTATTATAAAATTTCCCTTTAATATCCCAAAGCGCCTGATCAATTCCCGCAATAGCACTCATATGTATAGGACCTCCGCGGTAAAATCCTGAGCGGTACATCATATTCCAGTGATCTTCTATACGGGCCGGGTCTTTACCGATCAATTGCTCCATCAGCTCCTGAACACAAGCCTTGACTGTGAAAGCTTTTCCTTCAATAACGGGCTCCCCCCAGCCGGTTATTCCTTCATCTGTTTCAATTTTTAAAAATAGCCATCTTGGCGGTACTTGAAATAACTCATAGCCGGTAATTTTCATTCGTTCGCTCCTCCTTTAATCTGCTCTGCAATCATCGTAAAACGTCTCGCTTTTTCTGTTAGATTCTTCAGGTAAGACGGATCTATTTCTGCTTTCGACTTTACGAGCGAACTCCCTAAGCCACAAGCAGCTGCCCCGCTTTTCAGGTAGCTTTCAAAGTTCTCAAGATCCACTCCTCCCGTTGGCATAAGAGGGATATGTCCTAAGGGTCCTTTGATGTCTTTGATATAATCCGGACCCAGTGTAGTAACAGGAAATACCTTGACAATATCGCAACCGCTTTCATATGCAGTCACGATTTCCGTTGGCGTCATGGCCCCCGGTATACTGATCGCTCCATATCTTTTTGTCATTTTAATCGTCTCTGTGTTGACAGAAGGTGCCAGAATAAAAGAAGCACCTGCTAATAAAGCGGCCCGGGCAGATTCAGGATCAAGCACCGTGCCAGCACCTACCGTTATAACATCTCCAAGCTCATGACACACGAGTTCAATCGCCTGCAGCGCGTTAGGGGAATTTAAGGTGATTTCAATTACCTGAACGCCGCCTTCGTGCAAAGACCGGGCTATTTTAAGTACATCCTCCGGAGACTGTCCTCTCACTATGGGAACCATCTTGCTATCTAGTATTCTAGTCAATGCCGTATTCATCGTTCATTCCCTCCTATCTTCTAATATCTTCATTGCTATCTGTCATAAAGTCCTCAAGGAGCTTGCGATCCGGTAAGCCTTCTATATCACCGACTGTAGTGGTTACGATAGCACCAATTGCGCACCCTCTCAGTACCGCCTGTTCATAAGACAATTGATCTAAAAGACCTGAAATAAATCCAGCAGCAAAACCATCTCCAGCTCCGACCGGATCGATGGAATTCACCTTAAATCCAGAGACGTATGTTTCTTCCTTGCGGGAAGAATAATAAGCACCTCGATCTCCCATCTTAACAATGGTTGCGTCCGCTCCATTTTCGTTAAACAGACGGGCTATCTCTTTTTCATCCTGAACGCCAAAGAGAAATTCTCCTTCTGAAATTCCAGGCAACACAATGTCCGACTTAGCAGCAAGCTGTAGTAACACCTCCCGTGCCTTTTCCTCGTTCCAAAGCTTTTTACGGAGATTAGGATCAAAAATCACTTTAACCGAATGTTTTTTTGCATATGTAATGGCCTGCAGAATAGCTTCATGGCAAGAGCTGCTTAAAGCGGGAGTAATCCCCGTGATATAAAGATACTTAGCCTGGGCAATGTACTCCTCATTGATATCTTTTGCTTTCAGCTTACTGGCAGCTGAATGTTGACGATAATAGTAAACCCTTACATTTTGTTCGTTAATGATTTCTTTTAGCATTAAACCGGTGGGAGATGAATCATCTTTTTTTACCCAGCTGACATCGATGCCCTCTCCTCTCACAAAGGAGAGAACGGAAGCACCAAGCTCATCGTCACCCACTCGGCTGATCCATCCTGTACGATGACCAAGCCTTGAAAGTCCGGCCATCGTATTTGTTTCTGCACCTGCAAATGCTGACTGATAGTGGCGTGCATACCTCATCAGTCCAGTGCTTTGCTGCGTAAAAGAAACCATGGTTTCTCCCAACGTCACAACATCCATCATGAAACCTCCCTTATGTTTTGATATAACCTAGCGTTTGCGAAATCTCTTCAGACACAGATAACAACTTCTGAACGATTGTATCTTTATTCGGCAGCATCCTGAACTTTGGACCCGCAATACTAATGGCCGCTGCAACTTCCTGATTGGCATTGAAGACAGGAGCGGCGATGCAGTACAATCCTTCTTCATTTTCTTCATCGTCCACTGCATACCCCTGGTTAGAATAAATCGTAAGCTGCTCAATAAGAACTGCCTTTGATGTAATGGTGTTTTCTGTAATTTTGTTTAGTTTTAGTTCGTCAAGGAGGCTGTCCCTATTTTCTTCAGGCATGAAAGCAAGAAAAGCTTTTCCTAGACCAGTGCAATAGAGCGGCTTTCTGGAACCTATTTTTGCGCCTGTCCGGATGGAGCGGTTATATTCCAGCTTGGATACATACACTAATTCATCCTCCGATAAAACAGCCATAAATACGGTTTCCTGCACATCTTCCATCAACTTACGCAAGTGCACTTCTCCCTCTGACTGAACATCAAGTCCTTCCATCGCATTCGAGCCAATATGAATTAATTTAGGACCAAGTTTATATTTCTTCGTACCAGATTGAATCAAATAATTTCTAGTACAAAGTGTTTGCACCAGATTGAATGTGCTACTTTGTGGAAAAGAAAGGGAATCACTAATTTCTTTCACTGTTAATCCCTCTGAATGCTCACTTAGCAGTTCCAGTATTTCCATGACACGAACGGCTGACTTTACTGACATCATGCACCTCATTTATTCACATATGTGATTTCGTTTTCTATATGTGATTCATTTAATTGAGTTTAGCAACATAACTTATAAACGTCAACCACTTTTTTCCTTTACAATTTAAGAATTCACTTAAAAAACTACTAGCTTGATAGGATTCAAGTGAACAATTAGACGGACAGTAATGCAACCATTCCGATCTACTATGTAACTAACTGTCATATGAAAAACTTGTAAGTGGAAAGTAGTTTAAAATAAAAACCCCTGCAGAGATTTCAATCTCCACAGGGCGCGGCTATTCAGTTGAACAATCGTTCATTCCCGAATGATGACACACACTAATCCATAAAAATTCATCCAGTTCTTCAATCTTTATTTTTTATGTTTGTAATCATCGTATTCAACAGTTGAGTTGCAATTGGATGCTTTCCATAGTGATGCTTGAGTTTCCAGGTGACGAGCAGTATGGAGCCTTGTCCTTTTTGATGGTGGATGACTGAACCTCCATTTTGTCCCATCCACCCTTGAAAATAACCAGAAATAACAGTGCCTTCATCGGCCAGTCTTGGATTTCCGAACATATTAACGGTTCTCTTCGTTCCTTCTTTCTTGTAGTCAGCAAATGGGACAATAAAGTCTGGATAAAGCGCTTCTGCTTCCATGCCCATTTCAGGTTGAAGCGGCACTCCTTTAAACCAGTTCGTATCCACGTAATTCATTGAGGAAGCACGAGCCCAGCTTTCCCCAAGGGATAATTCCCTGAATGTATACTGCCCTTTTTCACTAATCCTGTCACCTTCTTCAGCTAAAAATACAGCATGACCGCCGTTTCGAACATGTGATATAACATTTGGAGTAAGATTTTCTGTTATTACAACTGTTTGCGGTTTAATTTCGTTACTAACTGGCACTCCTGCCTCTTTCATCATCAACTTCAAGCTTTTTAATTCATCGGTTAAAAACACAGGTTGTTCAGGAATTGATATCCCCGTTATGCTCGTAAACGTTAGTTCTTCTTCATTCCTTGCTACTACCTGATCTTTTGCTTCAAAAGTAACCATTAATTTAACCATTTGAGACTTTTTAAGAGAAGGAACAGTAAAATGAATCGCTCGAGGCAGCTCGATCAATCTTTCGCTGCCAATTGTTACATCAAGTTCCCCTTCAAGCTCTCCCATTACAAGGTGATTTTCGTCAACGACTTCCCATTTTACTCTTCCTTTATCAAAAAGATTTTCGTCATCAGCAATAATAAGGTCAATGGAGACTAGATCATCTGTCCAGCAGTTTCTGGCAGATAGATTCGCCATCACACAAACCGGCCCATTGAAATCAATTAATCTTTCGAAGCCTTCTTTTGGATTTCGCATAAAATCAAGCCAGCCATTAGTCTCCCATTCAATATCAGTTAATTCAGTGACAATATATCCCCCAAGCTGAGGTCTTTTTCGCATTTCTTCTATTAGAGACTTTACACCTCGAACCATCCTTCTCTGAGAAATAAGTGCCGTATTTTCAATACTTCCAAGTGCCTGTTTAATGCCAAATTTAGAAAAATTATTTAATGCCGTTATTGGTTTCTTATAATCGTCCTGGTGGGTGCCGTCGCCTTGGTTAACAAACCACCAGGGTTCAATGCCTTGATAGTATTCCTTCATCTTATTTATATCTGGCAGTCCCCACATCCCAAATTCCGAGACGAGGATAGGTTCGTTCTGCGAGTAATAGCCGTCCACAAAATTATCACTCGGGTTCTTGAGTATGTATCCATCTAAATCCTCCTGCCATTCCTTTACCTGCTCGGGGAGGGCAAAATAGCGGTGGTGATCATTTATATCCGTAGTAAGATGAGACCAGCCGCTGTTGTCGCAAAATAATCGTGTTTCATCCCACTTTTTTGCTTGTGCGAAAAGCTGCAGAACATGCTGCTGTTTTTCTTTATCCTGATCTAGATCCCACTCCAGCCCCCACTCCTCATTGTATATAGACCACATAATGATCGAAGGATGGTTATAATCTCGTATAAGCATTTCCTTAAAAAGCTGCACAAATCGTTCCTGAGCAGATTTTGTCCATTTTACGTAATTCGGCGGCTCAGCCCAGATCAGCATACCCAGCCGGTCAGCCCAGTATAGATACTGTGGTATCTCTGCTTTAATATGCTTCCTAAGCATGTTAAACCCCATCGCTTTCGCCTGTTGAATTTCCTTAATGATAAATTCTTCAGAGGGTGCTCTGTAAATTGTATCAGGATAAAACGCTTGATCCAGTGCCCCTCGAATGTAAACTGCTTCATTATTAACAAGGACTCGTCCGTTTTTATGACCCACACTTCGAAAGCCAAAGGTTGTGTCATAAGAGTCTCTAAGGTCATCTTCCTCCAGTACGAATTCAATTTCATATAAATAGGGATGAGTGGGTGACCATTGCTTCATTCCGGTTACTGGCAGTTCCAATGAATAGGCAGTTTTCCCCTCCTCTGTAAAAAGGGGATGGTTATCCTCTTGTATCAATAACAGTCCGGTATAGTGTTCATCCGATTTCCATTCCTGTTCTCCAATTGAATGAGATTTAATAGTAAAACGGACTTTCGTATTATCTTTTACTTCTCCTTTTATAAAGGCCGTCACTTCAATCTTTTGCTGTTCTATATTGGGAACCACAATTGCATTGGATATGTAGGTTGCTGACCTGGATTCAATTTTAACAGATTGCCAGATCCCGCTTACACGCGTGTACCAGCTGCCCTGCTTTCCAATAGGAATCTCTGCATTGGCTTCATAGTCATAGACACGAATCGCAAGGTTATTATCTTCTTTCAACAAACCTGCAGGCAACAAAAATTCAAATGGTGTAAAACCGCCTTCATGCTCTCCTATAAAATGTCCGTTCCACCATACCTCGCAAGAATAATCAATCGCGCCGAAACATAGATATAGGGATTGATTTGCCCGCTGGTTAGTTAAGCTGACCTTTTTTTGATACCAGGCTGCCCCGTTATAAGAAATGCACTCTTCCCCTTCAGTTTGCCAGATATGAGGAACAGTAACCTTTTTCGCATTTGGCAGTTGTTTGTTGGACCAGTTTTCTCTTTCCCCCTTATTAAAAGGATCAAGGGCAAACTTCCAGCTTCCGTTTAAATCATAAGTCTGTCGCATAGCTGCTCATTCCTTTACTTTTTTTACTTTATTCCTGTCATGGTGATTCCTTTAATAATGTGTTTTTGGAAGAAGATAAATACAAGGATTGCGGGCAAACTTGCCAGAACATTTGCCGCCATTGGTATCATCAGCTCTGCAGTATAAGCACTTTGGAACGTCGGGATGGCTACAGGGAGTGTCATCATTTTTTCTTCATTAATCGCTAAGAATGGCCAAAGAAAATTATTCCAAGAGGTGATAAACGTAAAGATACCCAACGCAGCCATTGATGAACGGGAAAGCGGAAGGAAGATGCTCCAAAATATTCGTAACATACCCGCCCCGTCAATTCTTGCAGCCTCTACAAGCTCGTTAGGAATACCATCATAAAATTGCTTTAAAATAAAGACTCCAAGCGGTGCTGCAAGTCCAGGCAAAATAAGAGAACTATAGCTATTTATTAATCCCATATCAATCATGATCTGAAAAAGAGGTATGATTTTTGCTTCTACCGGAACCATCAGCCCTGCAATGATCACCCAAAAGATAAAGGTCTTGCCAAAAAACTGCATTCTGGACAGGGCAAAAGCAGCAAGTGAAGTTAAAATAATCGTTACAATGGTTGTTACTGCTGCCACATAAAAGCTATTCCATGTCCAGTTCCATATCGAAGCATTCGTTAAAACATAGTTATAATTATCGAGTGTATAAGGGGGACTTAGTAAATCTCTTATCACTGTAACCGCCGAACCACCAGGCTTCAGCGCAGTGATACACATCCATAGCACTGGTATCAGCCATATAAAAACCATTGTATAACCTAATAGGTAAAGAACTTTCCTGCTGATCGGCATTTTCTTTTTTCGAGACCGCATAGAATAAATCTCCTTTCATTTATAATTGTTAGTCTTTGCCTTGGAAAAACTTAAATTGAATAAACGCAAAAGTAATGGTGATCGCAAACAGTACATAAGACATCGAGGAAGCAACACCCATTTGCTGTTCAATAAATCCTTTTTCATATATGTACTGAACCAATGCTCTTGTTTCCGTCCCTGGCCCTCCACCTGTCATCAAATACGGCTGACCAAACAGCTTAAATGAATTGATTGTCTGCAATACCACCGTAAGCAGCATGACTCCTTTTAATGAGGGAAGTGTGATAAACATGAATTTTTTCCAAGAGCTTGCTCCATCCATTTCTGCTGCTTCATAGAATTCTTCAGGTATTTCCTGTAAACCAGCAAGAAATAATACCATATTAAAACCTACCGTCCACCAGACCGTAGCAAGTAAAATGGAAACCCACGCCAGCTTTGCATCACTTAGCCAAAAAATCTCTTCCGTAAAGCCAATCGTGTGCAAAAAAGAATTTAACAGTCCTGTGTAAGGTTGAAGTATGAATACCCAAACACTTGCGATAACGGAAATAGAAAGGATAAACGGCAGGAAGAAAGCAGAGCGTAAAAACGTCGTGCCTTTTAAACCGGCATTTACCAGAAGTGCAATTGCAAGACCCACAAAAATAAGTGCAGGCGTTGAAATCACAACAAATAATAAGGTATTCCATAAAGCTTCCCAAAAATATGAATCCCTGAACATAGAACTGTAATTAGCGAAACCGACGAAGGTCGATTCCATGCCAAGCGACCAGTCATGCAAACTGATGATGAACCCCTTTGCAATTGGATACACCATAAATAAGCCATAGACGAGTAAAAAAGGCGCTAGAAATAAATACGCTTTTACATTTGTAAGCAAACGCGATTGGTCATTCACAATTTTCCCTCCCTTTAAAAGAAAGGCTCCCGATTGAAAATAACATCGAGAACCTTTTTTCTATTTAAGCAAATTATTTACTTCTTCTTCCGCATTGGATAATGTATCCTCAGGACTGACATCCCCAGTCATGTACTGATTAAAATGCTTCTTTAAAACGTCATTGATCGCAGTAAGCTTCGGTGTATTTGGCATGTAGGATACGTCTTCCCCAATTTCAGCGTAGTCACTTCGATAAGGCAGTTCCTGAAATTCTTCTGATTCGATCACAGAAGGCTTGCTTGGTACATGTCCTGCCTGAGCCCACGAAGACGAATGATCCGCAATCCAGTTAGCGAAAACAATGCTAGCTTCCTTCTTCTCATCTGATTGTTCATTCTGTCTAGGAACAACAAACAGGTGGGAATCTCCCCACATGGCCTGCTCATCAAATACCTGAGGAATCGGAATTGCTGAGAATTCCAGCCCTTCATTATTTTCAAGTGCTCCTGTCATCCACACACCATTAATATGTATCGCAGCTTTTTGAGCCGTGAATAACTCTCCGCCATTCGCGATGTTTTTTGGCCATAAATCATCTTCAACCATCTTGCCTAAAAACGAAAGTGCTTCCAACCCTTGTTCATTATTAAAGGCCGCCTGACTTCCTTCTTCATTTAAAAGCTCTCCGCCAAGCTGGCTGTAAAACGTCCACCACATCCGAAGAGGTGAATCACCTGTAGAGGTTGCTGACAAAGGGAACGTACCGGATGGTGAGTTTTCTTTAATTTTCTCCAAGAATTGAATAAAGCCCTCTTCCCCATCTTCAATCACGGGCTGGCCGCTCTCATCTAGCAAGTCTGCTTCTGCTAAAATTTTATTGTTTGCATACATAATAAGTGCATGCGTGTCCAGAGGAACTGCATAGTGTTCATCCTTTATGATGGTAGCATCGACGATATTTTCACTGAATGTATCCCACTCTACACCTGCAGAATCAGCTGCATCTTCTATGCTGACAATTAAATTGGCCGACTCAAGCTCAGATAGCTTTGAAGTATGGGCGATGGCAACATCAGGTGCCTGGTCAGAAGTGACAGATGTCCTCATTTTCGTATAGTACTCTTCAGCTTTTAAATTAAGCAATTCAACTTCAATCTCAGCATTTTCACTATTAAACTCAGAAACTAGTTCTTTCATAAAATCTCCATCTCCACCGCTTAACGGCGTCCAGAACGTTAGATTGGTTTTTCCATTGTCCTCTTCTCCTCCACCACTGTCACTGTCTCCCCCGCAGGCAACAAGAAAAGTAGATAAAAGAAAAACCGCCAGTGTGAATGCGCTTACTTTTTTCATAAAATGTTTCTCCCCCTTTGCTTTTTTTCGTGCTGTCATTATTATTACATGATATTTAACTTTATTACAAGTATTTTTGTTATAATAATTTTTAATAAATGCAATTAGTAGAAAAAGCAACTTAATTTTATTCACTAAGTAGAGGCATCTATATGAATTACAATGAAGAGTATTGGTGAACATCTTGAGAAATCAAGGGTTAATTAGTATGATAAGCATAGATTCTTATAAAAATGATTATTATAACAATAAAAGTCGTGATAAAAGGAGATTCTCTTGAGAACATTACAATTAACCCTAGAAGAAGCCGTTTCAATATGCAAAACCCTCGGCAATGATCACCGAATGAACATTCTCCGGATCTTAAGTGAGGGGCCTATGAATGTAAATGAACTATCTGATAAAATTGGCATTCCCTTTTCAACAGCTGCAGTCAATGTAAAAAGACTTGAAGAGTCAGAATTGATCTCAACTGAGATAGTACCCGGAAGAGGCTCTCAAAAAGTAAATTCCAAGCGCTATGACCGAATTATTATTAACCTGGCAGAAAAAGAAGTTCCCGAAGAAAATACGATTAAATTTGAAATGCCTATCGGTGAGTTTGTGAACTCTGAAATCGAGCCTACATGTGGACTTCTTAGTGATACAGGCATTATCCACAGTCAGGATGAAGCCAGATCCTTCTTTGAACCTGAAAGAAAAGAAGCTCAATTACTCTGGTTTAAATCCGGCTCAGTCGAATACCACTTCCCTAATAGAATTCCATATGGATCTGGCGTAGAGGATATAAATTTTTCCGTTGAACTTTGTTCAGAAGCACCCTACTTCAAATTGGACTGGCCATCAGACATTACTTGCTGGATCAATGGCTTGGAAGTAGGAACATGGACGTCCCCTGGTGACTTCGGAGGTGAACGCGGATTTCTAACCCCTTCCTGGTGGGGTACAAACAACACCCAATACGGTCTCCTCAAAAACTGGAACATCAATCACACTGGAAGCTATATCGACGGCGTTAAAATCTCCGACCTGACAATTGATGAACTAAAACTTTTAGAAAAACCCTATATTTCATTTAAATTAGGAGTTAAAAAAAATGCGGACAATGTGGGTGGAATGAATCTTTTTGGATCAAGATTTGGGAATTATGAGCAGGATATTTTGATGACGATCCGGCATTCGAAGAATAAGTAACTTATTAAATTGGAGATCATTCTGTGGTCGTGGGGAGTGCGATTACTCGGCCTCAGCTTATTGCTAGGAAGTTTGCAGAGGTTATAAAGGCTTAGGAATTTGAGTTGAACATAAAAATAAGAGCGGTATGTACCTCAAACGTAGAGATACATACCGCTCATTTTTATTACAAGCAACATTAACATTATGTATTTTTATTATATTTCTCCACTTCAAAAGAAACCCTTGCCTCCAAGGCTTCTCCTGGATCAATCATCGTTAATTCTTCCTTGCGTTCCAACTCTCCTGTCTTCGCCATCCATGGTTCCAGACATATAAAGTCTTTTTCTTGATCTGTCCATAAAATAGTATATTTGAAAGAAGGGTCTGTAGTTAGAGTGATTTTTTTACTCTCGTCAATTTCCAATGAAATCTGTTTACTTTTAGCGTCAAGCAACACTACTGCTTCTTTTAATACTGTTCTATCTACAACACCATGAAAGTCTTTTAATTTTTCATCATTGTAATCATAGATCTTTGTTGCATCTGTATCCAATACTAGTTTCTTAGATTGGGTTTTGAAGTAGGGATGGAAACCTGAATAAATCGGCATGGCAGCCGGAGACTCATTTCGATAGGTTTGATCGATAATTAGTTGATTGTTTTTTAATGTATAAGTAAAAATGACCTTGAAATCAAAAGGATAATATTCCAAAGTTTCATGATTACTTTGAAAGCTGATCGTGATAGATGCCAGTGTTGATTTAATATCGGTGCTTATGACATTCCACTCTGGTTGTCTAGCTAAACCATGATTTGGCATGTGGTAGGTACGCCCATTCCAGTTATATTCTTTATTTGTTAACTGACCAGAAATGGGAAAAAGAATAGGGATCCTTCCCCTAATATACCTATCATATAATGTCTCCTTATTTAAATAGAGATGTTCTTCTCCCTCTGTTCCAAATTCTGTAATTATCCCACCCCGTTCCGGACAGACAGTTAACCAACTCGTCAAATTAGAACTTACCAATTTGTAAAAAGTTAATTCATTTTCTTTATATTTTTGAATCTTATACATAATTTTCACCTTTTATCCTCTTTACCATCGCATTAAAAAACTATTTTTAGAATTCTCTCTACTATCATATAAACAGCATTCTCTCTAGAAATCCCAGTTTCCTGCTCGGCCAGCTGCCTGAATAAGTCCTCATTAATCACCATTGTTTTTAACTCTTCCAAACCCGTTAATTTAACATGATTAATTTCTTTAAGATAATTAACGGTGTTATAATCTTCATTCATATACATTCTATCCACTAATAAAAGAGGCTTTTGAAAAATAACTGCCTCACTAACTGTGCCCCAACCTGCTTTTGTAATGACGAGATCAGACGCAGCTATGTAATTCTGTGATTCAGTATAATTGGAAGGAATTTTCACTACATTGGGCAACTGAATATCCATATTGCTGGAAACGATAAACACACAGTCAGGACTGCTCCATAAGTTTAATGATTGGACGGGGTGTAAACGCTAGAATAAAGTTGACAGTTTTTGCTCGATAGGATTTTACACTTTTGCTCAATCAACCTACTACTTTAGTAAAATAGAGCGTGACGTTATTTTACTGGAGGTTAGGATTTTGGAGGAGAAGTTAGTGTTATACATAAAGATTCATGAATTACATAAGAGAAAGTTTAAAATAGCACAAATCGCTAAGGAGCTGAAGATTTCAAGACCGACTGTCTATAAGTATTTAGGCATGACATTTGAGGAAGCAAAAACATACACGGAGCAGCCTTTGGGGAAGAAGAAAAAACTAGATCTTTATAAAGACTGGATACTAGCCTGGCTGGAAGAGTATCCTCACTTGAGTAGTGCCCAAATTTATGATTGGCTTTTGGAGAGATATCCCGACCTCCTGGTCGGTGAAAGTACGATGAGAGCGTATGTGAAAGATATTCGAGAAGTCTATCAGATTGAGAAAGAGGTTACTGTCCGTCAATACGAAGCTGTTCCAGAACAACCGATGGGTAAACAACTTCAGGTCGACTGGGGGATCACAAGACAGAAAACGACTGACAACAAAGAAATCAAACTGTACTTTATTGCCTTTGTATTGGCCCACTCCAGACAAAAATATACGGAATGGCAGACCCATCCTTTCACCACAAGAGATGCGATTCGCTGCCATGAAAATGCATTTCAGTTCTATGGAGGACGAACAGAAGAAATCGTCTATGACCAGGATAACTTGATCGCAGTGAGTGAAAATGCGGGACAGCTGCTTTTAACAACTGAGTTTCAAAGCTATGTAAATGAACGAAAATTTAACGTTTATCTGTGCAGAAGAGCTGACCCAGAATCTAAAGGTATGATTGAAAATGTAGTGAAATACGTAAAAGGCAATTTCTCAGACAGTCGTGTGTTTAGCGACATAGAAGACTGGAATGAACGAGCAAGACAATGGCTCGTACGTACTGGAAACCATAAGGTTCACCAGACAACGAAAAAAAGACCAGCAGAAGTGTTTCTCCTCGAAAAGCAACACTTACAGCCAGTCTCTTCATTACTTTCATATGAAAGTACCAATAACCAAAGTATAACAAGAAGTGTAAGCAAGGACAATACGATCCGATACAAATCAAACCGTTATTCCGTCCCATTAGGGACTTATCAAACAATGAGTGAAAATCTTGTGTGGATTGAAGTGAAGGACGAAGATTATCAGACCCTTGTCATTCGCAGAGAAGCAAAAGGTGATGTCATTGCCGAGCATATGATTAGCTTAGAAAAAGGAAAACTTATTCAAAACCGTCATCATACCCGTGATCGCTCCAAAGGGGTTGAAGAGTTTAAGCAACACCTCATCTCTTACTTTGAAGATCAGATTCAGGCAACTACTTATTTAGATGAGATTAGTCAAAGATACCCAAGGTATCGTCGAGATCAATTTGTGATTATCAATAAGATCATTCAACGATATCCAGCGTTAATTGATACTGTTTTGACCAAGTGCCTGACAGAGAAATTATACAATGCGAATGATTTTCGTGATATTGCCCATCACCTTGATACATTGCGAGACGGACCAAATGAAGAGGTACAATCCTTGCATACCATTCTACCAAAACATTCTCATATCAAAGCCTCTACCCGTTCTCTAAATGCCTATACCAGCATTTTAGGAGGTAGAAGCTGATGAATAAGACTGTACATGAACTACAAGATCTATTCCGTCAGTTACGTTTATCAGAGACTGCGGAGGAGCTGCCACAGCTTCTTCGCGAAGCTGAAAAAGCATCATGGACCTACTTGGAATTTTTAGAGTCTATCACTCGATATGAATTAGCCAAACGTGAAGCGAAAAGCCTTGAAAAGAGAATGAAATGGGCACGCTTCCCTTTCGTGAAGTCGTTAGATGAGTTTGAGTTGAAAGGACAAAACGTTCTGACGGCTCGTCAGCTTTCTCAACTTCGAGAATTAAGCTGGCTAGAGCAACAGTACAATTTAATTCTTCTAGGTCCCCCCGGCATTGGAAAAACATACATCGCAATTGGGCTTGGACTTGAAGCTGTATACAGAGGGTTCAATGTTTATTTCGCTACAATGGGTGAACTTGTGCAGCTACTAAAATCAGAAGAATATTTGAATAAATCTAAAGTTCAACTCAAAAGAATGAGAAATGCCGATCTTGTGATCATCGATGATTTAATGTATATGGCCATGGATCAGAGAGAAGCAAACTTGTTCTTTCATTTGATTAATCATTTATACGAACGAAGTTCGATCATCCTGACTTCAAATAAAAGTCCAGATGAATGGGGTAATTTAATTGGTGATCAAGGGATTACAACAGCTATTTTAGATCGCTTACTTCATCGTGTGGAAGTCATCCATGGTGGTGAAAACGAGGAGAGTCATCGTATGAAAAACCGGAAAAGCATTTTTTCAGCAAAAGTGTAAAAAGGAAACGAGCAAAAAGTGTAAAATTCGACTTGACGTCTACA
>NZ_PREZ01000005.1 GCF_002926065.1 Jeotgalibacillus proteolyticus
TGTAAACGCTAGAATAAAGTTGACAGTTTTTGCTCGATAGGATTTTACACTTTTGCTCAATCAACCTACTACTTTAGTAAAATAGAGCGTGACGTTATTTTACTGGAGGTTAGGATTTTGGAGGAGAAGTTAGTGTTATACATAAAGATTCATGAATTACATAAGAGAAAGTTTAAAATAGCACAAATCGCTAAGGAGCTGAAGATTTCAAGACCGACTGTCTATAAGTATTTAGGCATGACATTTGAGGAAGCAAAAACATACACGGAGCAGCCTTTGGGGAAGAAGAAAAAACTAGATCTTTATAAAGACTGGATACTAGCCTGGCTGGAAGAGTATCCTCACTTGAGTAGTGCCCAAATTTATGATTGGCTTTTGGAGAGATATCCCGACCTCCTGGTCGGTGAAAGTACGATGAGAGCGTATGTGAAAGATATTCGAGAAGTCTATCAGATTGAGAAAGAGGTTACTGTCCGTCAATACGAAGCTGTTCCAGAACAACCGATGGGTAAACAACTTCAGGTCGACTGGGGGATCACAAGACAGAAAACGACTGACAACAAAGAAATCAAACTGTACTTTATTGCCTTTGTATTGGCCCACTCCAGACAAAAATATACGGAATGGCAGACCCATCCTTTCACCACAAGAGATGCGATTCGCTGCCATGAAAATGCATTTCAGTTCTATGGAGGACGAACAGAAGAAATCGTCTATGACCAGGATAACTTGATCGCAGTGAGTGAAAATGCGGGACAGCTGCTTTTAACAACTGAGTTTCAAAGCTATGTAAATGAACGAAAATTTAACGTTTATCTGTGCAGAAGAGCTGACCCAGAATCTAAAGGTATGATTGAAAATGTAGTGAAATACGTAAAAGGCAATTTCTCAGACAGTCGTGTGTTTAGCGACATAGAAGACTGGAATGAACGAGCAAGACAATGGCTCGTACGTACTGGAAACCATAAGGTTCACCAGACAACGAAAAAAAGACCAGCAGAAGTGTTTCTCCTCGAAAAGCAACACTTACAGCCAGTCTCTTCATTACTTTCATATGAAAGTACCAATAACCAAAGTATAACAAGAAGTGTAAGCAAGGACAATACGATCCGATACAAATCAAACCGTTATTCCGTCCCATTAGGGACTTATCAAACAATGAGTGAAAATCTTGTGTGGATTGAAGTGAAGGACGAAGATTATCAGACCCTTGTCATTCGCAGAGAAGCAAAAGGTGATGTCATTGCCGAGCATATGATTAGCTTAGAAAAAGGAAAACTTATTCAAAACCGTCATCATACCCGTGATCGCTCCAAAGGGGTTGAAGAGTTTAAGCAACACCTCATCTCTTACTTTGAAGATCAGATTCAGGCAACTACTTATTTAGATGAGATTAGTCAAAGATACCCAAGGTATCGTCGAGATCAATTTGTGATTATCAATAAGATCATTCAACGATATCCAGCGTTAATTGATACTGTTTTGACCAAGTGCCTGACAGAGAAATTATACAATGCGAATGATTTTCGTGATATTGCCCATCACCTTGATACATTGCGAGACGGACCAAATGAAGAGGTACAATCCTTGCATACCATTCTACCAAAACATTCTCATATCAAAGCCTCTACCCGTTCTCTAAATGCCTATACCAGCATTTTAGGAGGTAGAAGCTGATGAATAAGACTGTACATGAACTACAAGATCTATTCCGTCAGTTACGTTTATCAGAGACTGCGGAGGAGCTGCCACAGCTTCTTCGCGAAGCTGAAAAAGCATCATGGACCTACTTGGAATTTTTAGAGTCTATCACTCGATATGAATTAGCCAAACGTGAAGCGAAAAGCCTTGAAAAGAGAATGAAATGGGCACGCTTCCCTTTCGTGAAGTCGTTAGATGAGTTTGAGTTGAAAGGACAAAACGTTCTGACGGCTCGTCAGCTTTCTCAACTTCGAGAATTAAGCTGGCTAGAGCAACAGTACAATTTAATTCTTCTAGGTCCCCCCGGCATTGGAAAAACATACATCGCAATTGGGCTTGGACTTGAAGCTGTATACAGAGGGTTCAATGTTTATTTCGCTACAATGGGTGAACTTGTGCAGCTACTAAAATCAGAAGAATATTTGAATAAATCTAAAGTTCAACTCAAAAGAATGAGAAATGCCGATCTTGTGATCATCGATGATTTAATGTATATGGCCATGGATCAGAGAGAAGCAAACTTGTTCTTTCATTTGATTAATCATTTATACGAACGAAGTTCGATCATCCTGACTTCAAATAAAAGTCCAGATGAATGGGGTAATTTAATTGGTGATCAAGGGATTACAACAGCTATTTTAGATCGCTTACTTCATCGTGTGGAAGTCATCCATGGTGGTGAAAACGAGGAGAGTCATCGTATGAAAAACCGGAAAAGCATTTTTTCAGCAAAAGTGTAAAAAGGAAACGAGCAAAAAGTGTAAAATTCGACTTGACGTCTACACGGGGACATCTATTTTCATCCCCAATCCAAAAAAGATCACTTTTTTATCACTACGTGGATTGATTTCTTTACGAATTCGTTCAACTTCACTTTCGTCTGACAAACGGGAGAAAAAATCGAATGATTCTTTGTTCCCTTTACTCCAGTCCGGATCAGCGCTGCCCGCTAATGTAAATTGATAGTCCATGTCTGTATAGGCTTCTTTTAACTGAATTAAATGTTCCTCATCCAAAAGACCATGATATGCCGTATACCAGGTGAAATTAGATATTCCTATCGTCGGAATAGAAAGCTTTCTCCCTGGCTTAAACGGCAGCGGACTTATATCAGAAATGATGAGATCAACATTATTAGCAATTAGAAATTCTTCTTCTGCATTTTGCTTTGATGAAAAAGAATCCATAAACTTTAGATAGCTCTTTTCCAAAAGCTTTTTATCAACATCCATACTGTTGGCTTTTAAAACATATCCAACATCTGTTTGAATCTCCCTATAGCTAATATTTAACCCATTCAATGATTCCTTAAGAAATTGAACCCCAAAGGAATGACAGATTATGATCTTTAACGGTGTTGTAGATTGATTGAATAATTCCCTGATTACAGCAACACTCCTCGTACAGTGACCAAGCCCATAATCAGAAATATAATAAGCAATTGTTTTCATCATTAACTCCTCAATCCATCTTTACTAATAAAGCCCTTTCCCGTCTTTCTCATTCTCCAGAGTATATAGAAGATAATACCGAGCGTACCACCAACTGTATCTAACACAACATCCTGAACAAGAGGAGTACGACCTCCTGTTACATATTGATGAAACTCATCTAGTGCAGCAAAACACACGATGAAAATAAAGGTGCATGCAACAGCAATTCCGATATCTCGAAACAAATAGTATATAAAACTGCATAAGAAAACACTAATTACAAAAAACAACGATAAATGAGCAAATTTCCGTAAAATAAATTCAACAAAACCTGAATAACCCTGATTTTCAATACTCACACGTGTATGAGAATATGTAAAATCTACCCACATTAATTGATCCTTGAAAAACTCTTTTGCCAACAAACGATCTAGTAACGGTACGATTGTTTGCTGTTCATAGGTCTGAGAGGATGAATAAACGACCAGCCCCATAAAAATAATCATGGGCAGGAGCCGAATGAAAATCCCCTTTGGCGTTACATTGAGACGATCCCGGGCTTCTTCTATAACTACTTTTAACATTCAACCAACTCAAGCGGCAATCCATCAGGATCAGAGAAGAAGGTAAATCGCTTATTTGTAAAAGGATCCACACGAACTTCTTCTACTTCGATGTTATAAGTCTTCAAATATGTGATACATCGATCAAGATCCTCTACAGAAAATGCGAGATGACGTAACCCTGATGCCTCCGGTAGGGAGACTCTTGCAGGTGGGTTTGGAAATGAAAATAGTTCAATTTGAAAACCATTTCCCTGCAAATCAAGTTTATAAGATTCTCTCTCTTCACGGTAATACTCATGTGCTATTTTAAAGTCTAAGACGTTTGTGTAAAAGAACTTAGAGCGTTCATAATCACTGGCGATTATGGCAATATGATGGATGGTTTGAAACATATGATCACCTTTCTTTAACGAAAAATAAGCCTCCTTGCAACGCAAGGAGGCAAGAACTTACACTTTAACTTTCGAACGATAGCCCATCGGATTCAATTGAGCCCACCGCCAGGCAGTAGACACCATCGTCTCTAAAGAGGCATACTGAGGTTTCCAGCCTAATTCTTCTTGCGCTTTTTTAGAAGAAGCAACAAGCTGGGCCGGGTCCCCTGCTCGACGTGGAGAATTAACAGTAGGAATTTCTTTGCCTGTTACCTTTGCAACAACATCGATAACTTCCTTTACACTATATCCATTGCCATTCCCGAGATTAAACGTTCCACTTTGATTGGTTTTATTCATGTAGTCTAAAGCTAAAATATGCGCATTTACCAAGTCCTGAACGTGAATGTAATCTCGGATACAAGTGCCGTCCGGTGTAGGGTAATCCTCACCAAATATTTTTATCTCTTGGCGCTGGCCTGATGCAACCTGTAGGACAATTGGTATTAAATGAGTCTCTGGATTGTGATCCTCCCCGATTGTTCCTTCAAGATCCGCTCCTGCAACATTAAAGTACCGAAGTACTACATAATTCAACTCATGTGCTAACTTTGTCCAATGCAACATTCGCTCAATAGCAAGTTTCGTTTCACCATATGGGTTTGTAGGCAACGTTGTATCATTTTCTAAAATAGGAATCGACTTGGGTTCACCGTAAGTAGCAGCTGTAGAGGAGAAAACGATCTTTTTCACCCCATACTCAACCATTACCTTTAAAAGTGTATTTGCCCCACCAACATTATTATCATAATAAGTAAGCGGCTGCTCCATACTTACACCAACAAGAGAATCTGCCGCAAAATGCATAACAGCATCGATGGATTCTGTATCAAAAACACTTTTCAAGAATAATTCATCGCGTAAATCACCCTGATAAAACATAGCCTTTTCATGAACTGCTTCACGATGACCTGTACTTAAATTATCTACCACAACTACTGAGTGCCCTTGTCTAACAAGAATGGTTACAGCATGACTACCAATATAACCAGCACCACCAACTACCAAAATACTCATTGTTTGCACCCCTTATATTGTCTGATGAACTAATGCTAGTACTTCGTTTTCAATTTGGTTAATTAATTCCTTAGAATGTTCTACAGATGATCCTTGAACACCAAAATAAAACTTACATTTCGGCTCGGTACCTGATGGACGAATACTGAACCATGAACCATCAGCTAGGAAATACTTAAGTACATTAGAAGACGGGAGTTCTATCTTATTTGTTACACCATTTGTTAAATCTGTTCGCAATTGAGTTGAATAATCTTCTACAACAACTACAGAAACTCCACCAATCTCAATAGGTGGAGCAGCTCTAAATCCAGTTAATATTGACTGAATTTGTTCTGCACCATCTTTCCCTTTTAAGGTAATAGAGTGAAGAGATTCTTTAAAATAACCATAGCGTTCAAATAACTCTAATAGGCCGTCATAGAGTGTTTTACCTTGTTCTTTATAATACGCTGCCACTTCAGCAGCAACTAATGCCGCCTGAACTGCATCTTTATCTCGAACAAAGTCACCAATCAGATAACCATAGCTTTCTTCATAACCAAAAAGGAATGTGTGTTTACCAGTTGTCTCAAACTGCTGAATTTTCTCTCCAATAAACTTAAATCCTGTAAGTGTATCGTACGTAGGCACCCCAAAATCTTCTGCAATAACTCGTCCAATTTCAGAAGTAACATTTGTTTTAATAACAGCTGCATTTTCTGGGAGTGTTCCTTTTTCTGTTTTAATGGTCAGTAAATAATGAAGCATTAAAGCACCAAGTTGATTTCCAGTTAATATTTCAAACTCACCTTCATGATTTCTAACTGCTACACCTAAGCGGTCAGTATCAGGGTCTGTCCCCATTAATATATCAGCATCGATCATTTCTCCATCACGAATGGCTAATGTAAAAGCCTCATGTTCTTCCGGGTTTGGTGAGGCAACCGTTGAGAAGTTTGGATCTGGGAGCTCCTGTTCTTTTACGATATGCACATTTTCAAAGCCCGCTCTTTTTAAGCCTTCGCGTATTGGTATATTTCCGGTACCATGTAGAGGAGTGAACACTATTTTCAATACTTTTTTTGCTTCAGTTAAGTCCTCAGACTGCTGAAGAGTGAGCAGCTGATGTTGATAAGGCTCGTCAATTTCTTCAAGAATATAAGTAAGCAAACCGGTTTCTAGCAAAGACTGTTCACTTGCTACTTCTACCGTCAATGGGTCTTCAATACGTTCAATATACTGTATCATACGATCAGCCATCATCGGTGGTATTTGTCCTCCATCAGGACCGTATACTTTATAACCATTATATTCTGGTGGATTATGGCTTGCTGTCATGACAACCCCCGCGAAAGCGTGTAAATAGCGAATCGCAAACGAACACTCAGGAGTTGGACGAAGCTCTTTAAACAGATATACCTTAACGCCAGCATGACCAAGGGTCTTAGCAGTTTCAAGCGCTAATTCCGGTGACTGGTAACGAGAGTCATAGGCAATAACTACCCCACGTGTCATTGCTTCTTCTCCTTGCTCAACGATATATTGAGCTAACCCTGCAGATGCTTTACGGACAGTGTATATGTTCATTCTATTTGTTCCGGCCCCTAATTCCCCACGCATTCCACCAGTACCGAATTCAAAATTTTTATAAAAACAGTCTTCTACTTCTTTTTCTGATAATCTAAGTAATTCTTCTTTCAAGTTTAAATCTAATTGTTCAAATTCAAGCCATTTCTTATATGTAGTCATGATCCGTATTCCTTTCAAATTAAAAAGAGGTGGGATCCCCACCTCTTTGCAAGTAATTAATAAATAAATTTTGCCTTAGCCTGTAGAAACTCTCTTAACACATCATCCCATTCAAAATAAATACGTTCAAAGTCTTCATCACTAATGCCTTGACCAGTTTGAACTTCGATAAACTCCAGATCCTTGAATGCTTTTATTCCATGTTTTTTACCAGCCGGCAAATGAATAATATCTCCTGCTTTAACCCTTGTCACATGATCATCTAAAGCAAGTTCTCCCTCCCCACGGACAATCGTCCAAACTTCATCGCGAAGTCTATGAAAATGGAAAGATGAGTTAGCTCCTGCTTTAATATGAATGCGCTTAGTGACCATCTCTTGACCATCTTCATATTTAGCATAGTCAAGCACTCGAGACCATCCCCATATGCGCTCTTCATACATAGGTTTTTGATCATAATCAGCCACGATTTCCTTGATCTTATGGCTGGATGCTTTATCCGCCACTAAAATACCATCCGGACTTGCAGCTACAACTAAATTTTCAGTTCCGATTACAGTCACCGGAATATCAAGTTCATTTATTAGGTGAGTGTTGATATTGTCATCACAAAGTGTTCCTTTACCAATAGAAGCCGTTCCCATCTCTTCAGTAAGTGTATTCCATGTTCCGAGATCTTTCCAATAACCCTCATACGGTACAGCAACAATCTTCTTTGCTTTTTCTACTACTTCATAGTCAAAACTGATTTTTGGAAGATCGCTGTAAGATTCACTTAATCTCGTATAATCTAAAGACCATCCTTTGTCACGAAGGATATTCAATAAATAACCTAATCGAAAACCAAATACCCCACTGTTCCATATAGCCTTTTGGGCTAGTAACTCTTCAGCTTTTTCTTCTGCTGGCTTCTCAGCAAAGTGGGCAACATCCAACCACTTGCCATTTTCTAATATCTCATTTGGAACAATGTATCCATACTTTGTAGAAGGATAAGTAGGCTGTACTCCCATTAATCCTAGATCTGCCCCAGTATGTAATAACGCTTTTTCAACTTCTCTAACACTATCAAAGAAATGATCTTCTACATAAGGATCGACTGGCAGCACCATAACCGTTTCGTTCTCATCTACACTTTCTTCAGAATATAAATAAGCACTTGCAAGAGCGATAGCAGGAAATGTGTCACGACGTTCTGGTTCTACCACAATTGGAACGTTGGCCCCCACTTGACTGTGGATCATATCCCGTTGCATTTTAGAAGTAGCAATTAGAGTAGACTCAGCTAAACCGACTTTATTAATTTGTCCCCACACGCGTTGAACCATAGACTGTAATTCATTTTTATCGTCTTGCAACATTTTTAAAAATTGCTTGGAGCGATTATCGTTTGATAACGGCCATAACCTTTTGCCTGAACCACCGGATAGTAAAATAAGTTTCATCAAAGCCCCTCCAAAAAAAAAACCAGATACAAATGATCTGGCTTTTTTTACTTTTATACAAATGTCATTTCTAATGTATTTACTGTTTCTCGACCAATGGAGTCGTAGACAATTTTATGCTTTTTGACTTCATGAATGTTGAAGCAGTTCCGACCATCTAATACAATTGGTGTTTTCATTACTAAGTTAAAAATTGAAAGATCTACTTGCTTGACTTCATCCCATTCCGTAAAAATAAAACAAACATCAGCTTCCCTTAGCGTCTCTTCTATTGATGTGCTGTAAGTAATATCATCCGAATACAACTTTTGAAAGTTTTCGATGCCAACAGGGTCCCATGCTTTTACTATCGCCCCATCTTCGATCATCAGTGGAATGTTTACAAGTGTAGGAGCTTCTCTCAGATCATCTGTGCCAGGCTTGAACGTTAAGCCCAAAACTGCAACAGTTAAACCTTTTAAACTATCAAAATAACGTCTCGATTTTTTATAGAGCTTCAACTTCTGATTTTCATTTACATCAATGGCTGCTTTAACTGTTCTGAGTTCATAATCATGGAAATTTGCTAACCAGTGAAGTGCTTTTGTATCTTTCGGGAAACATGATCCTCCATAACCAATCCCAGCGTTTAAAAACTTATTTCCAATTCGCCCGTCAAAGCCCATACCATGTGCCACATCTTCAATATCAGCACCTATGATTTCACAAAGGTTTGCAATTTCATTAATAAAAGATATTTTTAATGCGAGAAAGTCATTGGATGCATATTTAATCATCTCTGCGCTTTTACGATTAGTTACAAGGATTGGTGCATTAAATTCTTCATACACTTGTTTTAAAATTTCCCCAGCGCTTTTATCTTCAACTCCAATTACAATACGAGAGCTATGTAATGTATCTTTGACTGCACTTCCTTGGGATAAAAATTCCGGGTTAGAAGCAACAGATACTTTCACATCATGCTTTAGGTTAGATTCAATTAACTCTTGAATTTTATCATTTGTTCCAATTGGAACTGTTGACTTAACTACAATGACACAGTCATTTTTAACACTATTTGCAATTTGCTCTGCCACACCGTAAACATATTGCAAGTCTGCAGAGCCGTCAGGTTTCTCTGGTGTTCCTACACCAATAAAAATAACATCTGCATTATGGTATGCTTCTACATAGTTAGATGTAAATAAGAGTTTTGCCATATTCTTTTTCATAAGGTCTTGTAAACCTGGTTCGTAGATTGGAGAAATTCCTGATTGCATTAAAGATATTTTGTTTTCATCTATATCAACACATGTAACCGAATGCCCATACTCAGCTAGACAAACGCCTGTAACCAAACCAACATATCCAGTACCTGCTACGGCAATTTTCAATTTATTCACCCTATCTTCCTAAGATTTTATTACAAGATTTATCGTTTCACGATACTTGTCGATAGAGATTTCTTGTTTCAGAAACTTATCCAAATACTCTCTGCCGTTCATCCCTATAGAGATTAATTTTTCCTCTTCCAACATAGACAACTCTTCTATTTTTTTTATCAATTCGTTATAGTCTTGGGGCTCAATTGTCACGCCACAATTACTCTTGTGTATTAAAGAATATGCTTCACTACCTTGTTCTAACACTCCTAAAATAGGCTTTCCCGCTGCCATAACACCATATATTTTACTCGGAACAGATACACCTTTAATGCCTTTTTGGTTTACAACCAAATGAACATCTGCTGCGTTTAATGAGTATTTAATGTAATCCTTAGGTTGATAAGGTAAAAAATATACATTTTGAATACTATTACTTAATACAAAGTTCTCCATCTCTTCTTTTACTGCACCTTCTCCTATAAATACAAATACTATATTTTTATGATTTTTGAAGTGCAAAGAAACTTTTATAATATTCTCTAAATCATAAAAAAGTCCTATGTTTCCTGAATACATAACTACAAATTTATCTGTTAAATTATGTTTATTTAGAAATTCTTTTACATTATCATTTTCTTTATCTAATGGGATAATTTCTTTTTCATCTGTCCAGTTATTAATTACCACATTTTCAGGAACATTTTTATTATTAAATCGCCTTTTCAATGTTTCTTTCATGTCATTCCCAACTAAAATCACACAATCAGAATAACTGCAATTCAAATTATCAATCTTTCGTGCAGTTTCAAAAATAAATTTTTTGTTTGTATAATTAACCGCAGCTGCTTGTTCTGGATTGAAGTCTTGGATATTATATATGTGTTTTGTATTTTTGAAAAATTTTCCTATTGTACCTATAAGGCCTCCTAAAACTGGTGGCTGAGATATCGTATAAACGACATCTATCTTTTTTTCTTTAAGCAAGGCGAAATTAGCCAAGAAAAAATATGAAAATATATACTTTATTCTGCTTATTTTTGACTTTTTATTAACTTTAGGTAAACGAATTCGAAGAACCTTAATATTTTCCAAAAAATCTTCTTCAATAATTTTCTTTGAGCTAGACTCTTCCCCTGCATACCCCGGTTGAGCAGCGATTACGGTAATATCAAAATCGTTCTGAAGATTTAAACATAATTCAGTAAGCAATTGACCAGTTGAAGCTACATCTGGGTAAAAATAATTAATTACAAATACTACTTTATTTTTCAATACGATGCTCCTTTATTCATCATTACGATAAATTTGACAAATCATTATTATTATTAGAATTGTATATTAATTTTAAAAGAGTTACTTCAAATTATAATAATCACAATACCAATTTGTGAATTTTTGTAAACCATTTTCAATCGATGTATCTGGTTTAAATTTTATGTTTTTTTGAAGTAAGTCAATAGAAGCATATGTTGCAGGGACGTCTCCTGGCTTTATAGGTTCAAAAGATTTCTTAAAAACAACTTCCCTATTTAAAGAATTACTTAAACATCTTTCCAATATTTCTATAAAATGCATCAATTTCTCAGGATTATTATTTCCGATGTTGAATACTTTATGCAATGTATTCTTTTCATCTACAGGAGGTTTCTCAATTAATAGCTCGATGCCTTGTATAATATCATCAATGTAAGTAAAATCTCTGTAAAGATCATTATTAAAATCCCCGTTGTTAAAAACCTGAATCTCTCTGTTAGAGAAATAACTGTCCACAAATTTAAAATATGCCATATCCGGTCTTCCTAATGGTCCATAAACAGTGAAAAATCGCAGACCTGTTGAGGGGATTTTATATAGATGGCTATAAGTATTAGCCATTAGTTCATTTGATTTTTTAGTAGCTGCATACAATGAAATGGGATTATCAACCATATCTGTTTCTTCAAAAGGTACTTTTTTATTAGTACCATAAACTGAACTAGACGATGCATATAACAAATGCTCTACTGGGAAGTTCCTACACCCTTCAAGTACATTATAAAAACCTACTAAATTACTTTGGATATATGCATCCGGATTTTCAAGAGAATATCTTACTCCTGCTTGTGCAGCTAAATTTATAACCGTATGTGGTCGATATTTCGAAAATATTCCCATTACAGTTTCCTTTTCCGAAATATCTCCTTTAATAAATTCAAAGCTTTCGAAAATACTTAAATTCTCTAATCTAGTCTTTTTAAGACTCACATCATAGTAATCATTAAGATTATCTAAACCTATTACTTTACATCCTTTTTCTAAAAGAGATTTAGAAAGATGATATCCAATGAAGCCAGCTGCTCCGGTAACGAAAAACACTTTATTCTTATCGCTTTTTGAATCAATCATAATATTATCTCCTTATTTTTCAATTAAGTTTATTTACCTTTTTTAAATTTTTTAATTGTACTATCATTTCTTTATTAAGCATTAACACTGCTATTACTAAAAACAAACTTATTATTATACTTAAAGGATTTAAATTATCTTTAAAAACTATAATTACGAGTAGATATAGTAATATTAATATTATAATATCTCTCCATTTAACTTTTAGATTTATAAGTTTATTTGCAAAAAACCACCTCGAAATCAATAATGTCAAAGCACCTGTTACTTGAGCAATCATGACTCCAAAGACGTCTAAAATGTTTATTAAATAAAGTGAAAGTATAATAGTAACTAGTGCCGCAGCTACCGTAGTATAAAAGAGCATTTTTGTGCTATTTCTAGCTTGGAAAATTGCTCCAACATTAGTGGACATTGTCATTATTATTGCATATATCAAAAATAAAGGGACAAGTGAATACGATTCTGAATATCCCTTATTTGGAAGAAAATGATAAAATATAGCAATGAAAGGGATTGCTAGTATACATATTGATAAAAATAATTTAAAAACTACTTCTATTATATTTGAGAAATATTCATCTATTCTTTCTTGCTTACTTTTTATTATAGCCTCTTCAATCAAAGCCATAGAAATAACAGTCCCAAACATTGATACTATAGTTCCAAATTTCATAGCAAATGAAAATAGACCACTTTCATAAGCACCTAAAGTCTGCATTATTATAATTCTTCCAGAACCTGCTATTAACCAAGCAGATGCTAAATTTAATACTAATGGTAAAGAGAAGACAAGCATACTCTTTAATATATCCCATTCAAATGTATTTCCAGTAAGTGTTTTTTTTATTTGAATCTTTTTTTCAATAATTATTACTATTGAAATTTGCCCTATAATATATGACCAAAATAGACCATCTATTCCCATATCAAACAAGAAGACAGTTATAATTAACAATAAAAAGTTAATTATAGTACCAGCTACACTAGCTTGTATATAGACTTTATTCTCTGCTAAGGCTCTCGCATAGTATTGCCATACTTGAGCAGCTCCATATACACATATCATAATTGACGTATACAACATAATGTAGTTATCACTTAAAAAGAAAACAACAGCAGCAAAAGTTATAAGAAATAGAATTATAACTATCACAACAGCAAGAGATGTAAAGATAATGTTGTTTTTTTTCTCCTGATCATCTTCTATGATTAAAAATCTTAATACAGCCTCCCATAATGCCAAAAATATAATAGGGGCAATAATATTCATAAGTGTTTGAGAGTAATCAAAGACACCTAATTCTTCTACGGTTACAAAATAAGCATAAAAGGGAATCATTATAGCCATTATTATTTTTGATGCGAAATTTCCGATAAAATATATAAAAGTTTTTTTAACAATACTTTTATCAATTTTACTCATTACTTATTACCTTTTTTAATTTCTCTGATAAATTTTGCGGGTATACCTACATACAAACTATCTTCAACCGTTGATTTATTTACTAAGCTATATGCTCCTACATTTGTTCCCTTTTTTACAACTGTATCACCAATTACAATAGAGTTCGCGTACAGTATAGAATAATCTTCAATAGTAGGATACGCCACAACGTGGCTTTCCTCTCGGCCAATTGTAACATTCTGATAGATAGTTACATGATTTCCTATGTTAACTCCTTCACCAATTACTATACCAATTGGGTGGGGAAATGAAGTTTTTCTTCCAATATTTGCAAAGGGAGATATATCACAATTAAAGTTTTTATATATTACTGTATTTATTATTTTCATAAATATATATAACCTTTTATTTGCGGCACTAGATTGCAAATATATTAAAAATCTAAGTTTCTCGCACCTCCCAATGAAAGGCAGAAGAACTTTAAGCAATTCTCTCAACACTATTCCTCCTCAAACTAGTTCTCCTAAACCTCCCTTTTTTACTTATAAATTCTAGAGTTTTAAGAATAACAGCAAAAAGTATTATCTTCATTTGAGCTTCAGGTTGAAATACTTCTAGTAGTGGTAAAATTAATAAAGCATACATACTTATAAGAATTACACTTTTTCTATTTAAAACTATTTTATAAACACAACTTACAATTGCACCTGTTATTAATCCACTTAATATTACTCCTAGTAATCCAAAATTAAAATATGCCCATCCATAGGCATTCACTGGCCTACCAGTATCCCCAGCAAAGAACACTAAATCGCTTACGATTTGCGATGAGTGAACCAAAGGTTTATCATTCCATAAACTTCTAGGAATAAAATATTCCACTCCACGCAAAGAGTAATTAAATTTCTGTAGCTGGATCGTTTCGCTATCTATTTTATCTACTAAAGCAGGGATATTATCTCCATAACCATTGTATCTACCCAATGTTACCAACTGTTCAAGAGCTTGGTTATCAGTATTACTTAAAGAAAAATTTGGATTTTCAGCAGTTCTAATTGCTCCGATATACATTACTATTACTATTAGTGGTATGGTCAATAAAGCTATATGTAAAAACTTTATTTGCTTTACTCGCATATTCCAATAAACCAAAAATGGTAAGAATGCAGTTAATATAGCCATACTCCTTCTGCCAGTTAACAAGATACCTATAAATACAATAAGACAATATATAATAGCTCTAAATTTTTTGCCACTGTATAATGCCATTACCGGTAAAATGCCCGCAAACCCTAGCAAAGCCAAGAGATAACCTTGATCAGCAAATGCTGCACCACCGCCACTCATCCCCTCTACAATACCACCAAGTGACATAGAACTTCTTAATGTAGAGGAGAAAGAAAACATAAAAATAGTTCCACATAAAATAAAAATGACCCAGGGGTTAATTTCTGCCTGAAGTTTCAAATTATAATTTTTAAAGAAACGTTTTATATTTATTCTTTTAAATGCAATCCAGTAGCCAAATGAAAAAGTTAACAACCAAATTAACATGATCAGTAAAGATTTATCATAAGCTGAAGTTGAAATAGGGATTAGAGTGTCTCTAAAACCTAAAGAAACCATTGTTATATCAATAAAGCCTAAAAAGCTATATATAAAGAAAAAATAAAATGGATTAAAGAAATTTTTGCTAAAAGCTATGATACTTATAAAGAACATGCCAATTAAAGTTATTAAAAAGATTGTATATATTTGAGAGGAAGTACTAATATATAAACTAAGGAATAAAAATAGCCCCAAAATTAATACTATATAAGTACTTATAACTTTATTTTTTTGAATATTCGTAATTTCATTCATAAAAATACTCCCCACTCATTCCAACTAGAATGTAAATAGTCTATTTATTGTCAATTAGTACTTGCAAGGTTTTTAAGTTGGCTATAAAATTCTTTTCTTCGAATTTGAAGTATATCTTCTTTATATTGTTGGGCTTTTTCAACTGAAGCCTTACTGGCTTCAGTTAATAATTGGGGATTTGAAGTTAATTTTTCTATTTTTTGAGCTAAGGATTCTACATCGCCGACTTCAACCATAAACTCCTCTTTTAATAGTTCTGGTATTCCATTAATGTTAGTTGATATACACGGAAGCCCTACAGCCATAGCTTCAATTAAAACTCGTGGAAGCCCCTCTCCATGTGTCGGAAAAACGAAAAGATCACTTTCGCGTAACTCTTGTTTCATCGATTCTCTGTCAGGAATACGCCCTACAAAGTTAATTCTATTTTCAACTTCCAGAGATTTAGCATATTCCTCAAAATGAGGAATTAGTTCTCCGTCTCCAACAAATTTAACTGATAATTCAATATCCTTATCTTTCAAAATACTTATAGCTTCTATTAACTCTTTATGTCCCTTTACGAAGGAATTAATTGCATTAGCAACGTGTATAATCTGAAATTTTTTTTTCTTTTGATTATAGACTTTAGGATTCATATAAAAATCCTCTTTTATGTTTGCTGAAGAATAATAAGAAGTGAAATATTTTTTTGACTCCCCATGCAGGTGGACATAAGAAGGATAGCGTTCTTGTAATGCAAATTGTGTTACATAAGCAACGCCATTAACCTCTTTACATAACTTTTTAAGTTTGTAGGTCCAAAGCACACGGATAAAAGGTCTAAATTTAGATTTTAGCATCTTTGGTGCAGCAAAATCCCAGGGATCTACTACTACTTCTAATCCTAAAGGCTTTATTAATCGCAATTTTGATGCGAATTGAAAACCTATAGCACTTGGTATGCGTACTATTGCACAATCGCAGTCTTCACTATATTTCTTTATCGCTCTTTTAACAGAAATATAATTCTTTAAATATCCTTTTATTCCATAAAAATCAGGTATTGGTAGAAAATTAACACCTGGTCCACTACAGAGATTGGGATATCCATTATATTCTTTTTTAACGTCTTTTATTCGTATTGCAACGTTTACTTTCTCAAATGCAGCCAAATATCTTGAGAAAAAAGAATAATCATATATCCCTTTGCTCCATACTTTTCCATCTGGAGTTCTAATTAGGTGATTATCTACTACTAATAGAAGTTTCAAAAATATTAATCTCCTCTCAAAAAATTAACTTTTTAAATATGTTTCTTCTATAAAAGAATTTTGAACTTCATGTGGTCAATTTTAAATATTAAGTGACCACATGGAGTTTTATTTTTTAAATACATCAGTCAAACATTACTTTAACCTTCTCTTCGTTTTCTACCTTTCTCATATCAGCTTCAACCATAATTTGAACCAATTGTTCAAATGAAGTTTTAGTTGGGTTCCATCCTAGTAAAGTTTTTGATTTAGTGGGATCACCTAATAACTGTTCAACTTCAGCGGGACGGAAGAATTTAGGATCCACTTCCACAATTACTTCACCTGTTTCTTTATTGATCCCTTTCTCATCAATCCCATCACCTTGCCATTCAATATGAATCCCAGTATGCTTAAAAGCAAATTCTACAAACTCACGTACTGTATGCATTTCACCAGTAGCAATAACAAAGTCTTCTGGTTTGTCGTGCTGAAGTATCAACCACATACATTCCACATAATCTTTTGCATAGCCCCAATCTCGTAGTGAGTTAAGGTTACCTAAAAATAGTTTTTCCTGCTTACCTTGGGCTATTCGAGATGCTGCCAGTGTAATTTTACGTGTTACAAAAGTTTCACCCCGACGCTCTGATTCATGATTAAACAAGATCCCGTTTACAGCAAACATATTATAGGATTCACGATAATTTTTAGTAATCCAAAAACCATAAATCTTTGCCACTCCATAAGGCGATCGAGGATAGAATGGAGTTGTTTCTTTTTGAGGTACTTCTTGTACCTTTCCATATAGCTCAGAGGTGGATGCTTGATAAACTCGAGTTTTTTCAGTAAGACTTAATATGCGGACAGCTTCAAGTATATTTAAAGTTCCTTTAGCATCAACATCTAAGGTATAACCTGGCATATCAAATGACACCCGAACATGTGATTGCGCCGCTAGATTGTAAATTTCATCTGGCTTAATTTCACTTATTATACGTGTAACATTAAGAGCATCCGTAACGTCTCCATAATGAAGGTGGAAATTTGAATTATTTAAAAGTGCATTCGCTTCTTCTTCTGTGAGAAGATCTTCTAATCGCTCTTGGTTGTATGAAGAACTACGTCGAATTAATCCATGCACTTCATATCCTTTATCTAATAAAAACTCTGCTAAATATGATCCATCTTGTCCTGTAACACCTGTTACTAATGCTTTTTTCATAATATCCTCCAGTATGGGCTTCACTTAATTAATTTTTGTTAGTTCGTTTTCTAAAAACCATCTGTATGCTTTCTTTAATCCTTCATCAAAAGGAGTCGCAGCTTTCCATCCTAAACCGTTAATCTTCTCAACGGCGACAAGCTTTCTAGGTGTCCCATCTGGTTTTGTTGTGTCAAATTTGATATCCCCTTCGTATCCGATTACAGCTTTCACTTTCTCCCCAAGATCTTTTATACTTATATCGTTACCAACTCCAATGTTTACAATTTCATTCCCATCATAATTGTTCATTAGGAATACACATGCTTCTGCTAAGTCATCAGAATATAAGAATTCTCTCTTTGGAGTTCCTGTGCCCCACATTTCAACAAAAGGTGCATTTTTTTCTTTAGCTTCATGAAATTTACGAAGTAATGCTGGCAATACATGGGAAGTATGTAAATCAAAATTATCATTCGGTCCATATAGATTGGTTGGCATTGCTGAAATATACTTTGTGCCATATTGTCGATTATAAGACTCACACATTTTTATACCCGCAATCTTAGCAATGGCATAAGGCTCATTCGTAGGTTCAAGTTCTCCAGTAAGAAGGTATTCCTCTTTCATAGGTTGAGGTGCTAATTTAGGATAGATACAAGTACTTCCCAAGAATAAAAGTTTTTCTACTTGATTACAATAAGATGCATGTATTACGTTTGTTTGGATTAACAAATTATCTCGTATAAAGTCCGCTGGATATTCATTGTTAGCAATGATCCCTCCGACCTTAGCAGCTGCTAAAAAGACATACTCAGGCTTTTCTCGCTCAAAGAAATTATCAACTGCTTCTTTATTCCGCAAGTCTAGCTCTTTACTTGTTTTCACAATAATATTTTTGTAGCCTTCTTTTAATAAATAACGATATATGGCAGAACCAACTAGACCTCTGTGACCAGCTATATAAATTTTAGATTGTTTATTCAATTAGCACACTTACCCTTCTCTTATTTAATATGCTCCCTTTACCTTAATAACAGACAATACAGTTTTAATTATAATTTTTATATCTAACTTTAATGATTTATTATAAATGTAGTATAATTCAATGTCAGTTCTTTCAGGGTATCCAACATCACTTCTGCCACTAGCCTGCCAATAGCCAGTTATACCAGGCTTTACAGCTAAAAAAACATGTTTAAACTGACCATATTCTCTTAATTCTTCCTCTACAACAGGTCTTGGTCCAACAAGGCTCATATCCCCTTTTAACACATTAATGAATTGAGGGAATTCGTCTATGCTAGTTTTTCGAATAAATGCCCCTAACTTAGTAATACGCGGGTCTTCATGTTGTTCTAATTTATAGTTATTTTCTATATACTTTTTATACAAGATTTTATTATTTTTTAATTCTTGCTCTGCGTTAATTACCATCGACCGAAATTTATATATATAAAAAGCATCGCCATTTTTACCGGTTCTTAACTGCTTAAAAACCATTGGCCCTTTATTTTTCCCGAAAATATAAAATGGCGATAAAATTACTGCAAAAAACAGACATATTAATACTCCAAACAATGCTCCAGCCACGTCTAGTATTCTCTTAGAAATATCATAAAAAAGATTGTCATTTGGATATCCGGTTTGTGAGATTTCTTCGTAACTTCTTTTTTCCAATTTATTTCACCTCGACTTTTCTGCTATTCAAAACCTCTGTAAGATAATTTAACACGTCTGCAGATATCTCATCGTTTCTAAGAGCGAACTCAATAGTAGTCTTTACGAATCCAAGTTTTTCACCAACATCATACCTCTCCCCTTCAAAATCATATGCATAAACAGGTTGATTCTGGTTCAACGTTTCAATTGCATCCGTTAACTGTATTTCTCCACCGGCACCTTCGACTTGGTTTTCAAGAATTTCGAAAATTTCAGGGGTAAGAATGTATCGTCCCATTATAGCTAGATTTGATGGCGCAGTTCCTTGCGCTGGCTTCTCCACAAATTTTTCTACAGTGTGAAGGCGTCCATTTTGGTCAGACGGTGCCACAATTCCATATCTATGAGTGTCTTTACTTGGCACTGATTGAACACCAATTACGGATGAACCTGTTTCTTTATATTGCTGCATTAACTGCAGTGTGCATGGTGTATCACTTTCAACTATGTCATCACCTAACAAAACAGCAAATGGCTCATCACCAATAAATTGCTTTGCACAAAGTACTGCATGACCTAAACCCCGAGGGTTTTTTTGACGAATATAGTGGATATTCCCTAAATTACCAGCTGCCTGAACCTTTTCCAGTAAATCAATCTTTCCTTTTTCATATAGATTTGCTTCAAGTTCAGGTGCATTATCAAAATGATCCTCAATTGCACGTTTTCCTTTTCCCGTAACAATAATAATATCTTCAATTCCTGATGCAATTGCCTCTTCAATTATGTATTGAATCGTTGGCTTATCAACAATTGGCAGCATTTCTTTTGGCAAAGCCTTTGTAGCTGGTAAAAATCTGGTACCTAATCCTGCTGCAGGTATAATTGCTTTTCTAATTTTTTTCAATGTAATTCCCCCTATAGCTCTTAAAAAATAAATATCTAATGAAATACCATACAATTGTATGCCCTTTCATTAGATATTTATTGTTTAATATTTTATAAAATTAGGGCATTTAACCCACCCTCACGTCACACCAATGACAACGAATGTCTAAGGCATAAATTACTGTATTCCCACAGTGTGACCGAGTGCCCCCATTGATAGTGGAATTGGAGACATTACCAGTAGAACGCAAACTAGTACGTAAAAATAATTCTATTATACCAATCAACTGCCTTCTAACCCACAAAGGTATAATAGCATAGAAATGATTGGCTGAATAGACAAGTAATATAAAAAAACTGTAAAAACTGGGTTCAAATTTCAAGGAATTATATACTAATATATAATTATTTGTCGGGACTTAAGATTTATAATTTAAATAAATAATTCTAATTCTTTTTGATTAGACAAGATTCGATAAATTACAACATTTTTCAGGAAGTACGAAAACTAATTTATCAATTTTAGGAAGGTCTTTCCTTATTAATAATATTTTAAATATTATTAAATCTTTAATAATATTATTGCCTCTAAAGTGTTGTGATACTTTACAAGGTAAAGTTTTCACAATTCTTCACAATGAGAATTATATCTCAAATTCATAGGAATAAAAAGACATAATTTCCTTTCATTTTACCATTTCACTTAATACCGGTATTTTCAGTAGGATTTTTATCCAAAATAATAAAATACTATTGTATTTTTCATATATTATTTTATTTGTTGATAAAAATTTAATTAAAATTATATAAATTTAATTCAACTAATCTTCTTTCCATAAAAAAACCCCATCAGCAACTATCGTCGTGATGGGATTAATTCAGTTATCTAATTTTTAACAAGCTCCCGCTCAAATCCAATCTCCCTCAAAGCTGACTTTAACGTCGCATAAGAAGGAATATCCTTAAAGTCCAAACCGAGCTGCACAATCGTCTGTGCCATCTCCGGTGATATCCCGGTTATCTTTGGTTTAACCCCAATAAGCTTTAGCGAGTCCATCACCTGAAAAAGCTTTTGAGCAACAAACGTATCCACCATGGCTACTCCTGAAAGATCGATAACGAATTCTTCAATATTAAGCTCCAGGCATTTCGTAAGTGATTCTTCAATAACCAGCTTTGCACGATGGGTATCAATGGTTCCCACTAAAGGCAGCACTGCTACTCCGTCATCTACTGGAACAACCGGCACTGACATCTCAAGCATCTGATCCTGTGAAGCTTTCAGGCTATTATGCTGCACCTCTACAAATGGCAGGCAGAAATAATAAACAATGTCACTGACAGACTGGTCGAGCACAGCTAGCACATCATAAAAGCGGCTCAGTGACAGATCAAGCTTAATCGCTTCTTCTTTAATCAATTCACCAATCGCAGTGCGATAATGCGGCACTTCCTTCAGCATGGATTCAAGTGTAACACCAAGCTCAGCACATCTCTTCCCCGCTTCCCGTCCCCACTTCTCCATTTTCTCCGAACGTTCACCTGCATTTAGAATTAAAGCCTCTGCATAAATTCCCACTAAATCTTCCCGTAATGGAATGAGCGTATCTGAAAAGTCCTTTAACGAATGATATGTATGATTTTGTTTTTCCGTAATTTGTTGAGCAAGCTCTTCTTTCCGATCAAGGATTTTCTCCGTCAACGAACGGAGCGTCTTCTCAGTTAGTTCAGGCATTATGTAGTACATCCTTTCCCAGCAATCAAAATTAGATGCAATTCTATCAAACCGTCTCTTAATACCCTTTCACATAGACTTTAAACCTTTACATTCATTATTTTAGAATTGAAATGCTATCACTTTGTTAATAAAAGGTTTTGTCTTACAACAAACTTAAAAGCACACAAAGAGTACTTACCACAAGGGTGATTGCAGCGTAAGGGGGCGACTCCAGCGGGATGAAGCGGGAGCTTGAGATCCACTTGCTAAAAGCAAGTTAGCTCAAGCCCCGCGGAAAGCGTCCCCCTAAAGCGGAAATCACCCTCAACCTCCAGGAGTACTGAATACTTAACAACACTCAATCCCCCACTATGACAAACAACCCCATAACATTACAAAAACCCTCACAAATTTTACAACTATTCGACATAAACCTTTAACTATATGTTATTTAAATTACAGTACCATTAAATAACAGATATTTTATTGAACCACCCATTTTTAGGGTATAGGATTAATCTATAGAAACAAAAGGAGGCGAAACAAGATGCGTAAAGAGCTTCTAAACACTAAAGAACTTCCAATCAGGAACTTCTTCATAAATGATTGCCTGAAGCCCTCTGTCCTTCCATCTTATTCATCGTTCCTTCCTGTAAAATTGGCGAATACCCGATTTTTAAAATCCAAGTAACGCTCTTATCCCTTAGTCAAGGGTCCTTATATAAAGTAACCCGCCACGAGAAATACCGCATAAGGAGGTGCTTGCCTTGAAGCTTTTGAACGTACTGTATCTCGTCTCATCAGGGGTATTAGTACTCTACGTATCCTTAAAACTCTTCACAAGAAGCTTTCCGCCAGCGCTAAATGAGTCTTTTTTAATCGAACTTTTCTTAATCTTTTTTATTATCGGACTCCACACCTTCCGCAACTGGATGGTCGAAACGCAGGCAGAAGAGCGATATCGGTAATCTATACTTATATCTTTAAAACAAAAACGCTCTTTTCAGGGCGTTTTTATTTTGCGTTATGGTAATAGATTCACTATTAATATCTATTAGATTGAAAGTTAAAAGTAGTTAATTGAAGGCTCTCTATCGTTTTATAATGTATGGCTTCAGGGAGATGATACGAAAGTTTTTTCCAGGGGATTAATGAATGAAGAGTATTATTCAGTAGATGAAGAAAACGCTAATAAAATTAAAGAATTAATCAATTTTGAGCCGCAGAATTAAACACCCCTCGCATGGCTTAAAGGGGTGTTCTCCTATATCCTACGACTCATTCGTAATTGGCAGCTCCTGCAGCTTCGTTGGCAATAACACAATCGGAATATCCTTGATTTGATCTCCGTATATATCCTCCATCTTGATCGACAGATTCGTAAACAGCTTATTCAGCCAAAACTGAACCGCGTCATCCGCATATGGTTTATCAATGAAATACTCGATTACGTCCTCATTCTTTTCAACCTGGAATTCTTCGATCCCGCTGATTACTTCCTTCAAACCAAGCGCCTCAATTTGCTCCACATAAAAAGAAATCCGAATACCCTCAATATCATTTCGTCCAAACTGTTCAGCCGTTCCTTCATATTTTACCGTCGCTACCCGTTTTACGAGCTCCGGATTGTCTTCACGATTAATCAACTGCTCAGGAAGTAAATAGTCCGCTTCTGTGATCGCACCCTCCTTATGAAAGTCCTGATCATTTACCGTCCACTTTAAATCCCGGAGCTGCTTGCTTATCTCCATAAATAAAACCTGCCCCACTGGCTCTAGCAGCATATGGCATTCCCCTTTCACCTCTTAATTAGTCTATATATGACCGATTTAGAAGCAACTCAAACTTCGGAATGCGAAAATCCACTAGCGCGCAGTTGGCTGAAACGGCGATTAGTCCTCTAGAATATAAGACTGTTTACCCGAAAGAATTCGCAAAAGGCAGTCTCAGGTTAATCCCAGATACTTATTCTCTGCACACCCGCTGATCTTAAATAATCCAATAATTGACCTGTATGAACAGCTTCATGGTAGGCAACCCGCATCAGCATGTCATCTAACGGTCTAATGTAACCAGCGTCAGATCGGTCAATTTGGATGTTCTTCAAATCATCTTCTGAAAAGGATTGAACAGTTTCGATAAATTCATTGCGGTATGGCTCTGCAAACGCTAGTTCAGCTTCAACAGTTGTGAACGGCCTATTTTCAAAAGGAGAAGTAAATACAGAAAGGCTTCCCTTTTTTTTAATAGCCAGGTGATAATAATGCTCACTTTCTAATACATGCCTTACCATTTCAATACAGCTCATAGCCGAATCATCCGGCTTCCAGTGCAGCTTTTCTTCAGGAATCGATCTCCAGAGTTTTATACTCCTTCTTCTAATTTCAGAAAAATTCAAGATGATTGCATCAACAGAACTCATTAAAATTCCTCCTTTAAAAAGATCTATTCTATTATAGCGAACTAATGTTCGTATATGTAGTTCTTTTCAGTAGGCAACACGAGATATCCATACACATAAGATACAGATAAGTCACCACCTGCGAAAAAGCTAAAAGGAGAAATGAATGAATGAACATGGTTAAGTACCTAAGAACCGTCATGAAAGACAAAGAACGAAAACCCATTTATCAAATCCTAAAAGAAGCCATCCATTGCGTACTTATAGAAAAGGAACTGCCTTACTATTATTTCACCAGCCTTTTATATAAAAAAGGTGCAGCGGATTATCGGAATTATATCGGCCATAAAAAAGTATGTAACATCATCATTCACTATTTCTATCCAAATGGAAGAAACGATAACTTAGAAAACAAGCTTACATTTAGTGAAATCCTGCTTTCAAATGACGTTCACACCCCTAAAATAATCGCTCATAGCACCGGGAAAACCATTCGTTTTAATGAAGAAGAAATCGTTTTGACAAACGACTCACAATTGAAAGAACTGCTTATAAAACTCGTGAATGCATCCCAAAGCCGCTCTATTTTCGTAAAGCCTGTCGATGGAGAAGCCGGAAAACATACATTTAAGTTTGACCGAGGACCTATTTCTTTATTTAAGCTTACCGAGCTATATCGTTTACTGGATAAGGAAAGCTTTATATTTCAGGAAACAGTCATTCAGCACCATAAAATAAATGAGATCTACCCAAATAGCCTGAACACCCTCAGAATCCACACTTTTTTAGACAAAAAAACAAACAACGTAGAAATCGTCTCCGCTTTAATGCGTTTTGGCTCCCGCGGAAATGTCATGGACAATGCAAGCGCCGGTGGCATCTTCATCCCCCTCCGCACCGATAACTGGTCTCTAATCAAAAAAGCAAATGCCTTCCTAAGCAGCGGAGGTAAATCCTATACAAAACACCCCAGCACAAACTACATCTTTGACGGAACAACACTCCCACACCCCGAACAAATCACCCACATCCTCACCCAAGCAGCCCGCTTATTCGAAAATGAATTCATCGGCTGGGACCTGGCCCTCACCGAAACCGGCCCCATCATCATAGAAGCCAACGACAACCCCCATCTCATCATGGCTCAGATGGCCTGTGGTGGGTTTAAGAATCATTCCAGGTACAAGGAGATTTTTGCGAAGTATATATAAATAAGTTAATCGTACCGTTGGAACATAAAGCGCGGTATTAAAGCTAGTATCATTAGCTTTCCATAGCATTAAAATTATAAAGAACCAAACAAATTCCCCACCCAAGCTGATTGGAGCGGAAGGGGCTGACTCCTGCGGGATGAAGAGGGAGCTTGAGATCCCTTGCGCTAGCAAGTTAGCTCAAGCCCTCCCCGCGGAAAGCCTCCACCTGAAGCGCAAATCAGCCCCCCTATTACATCACCAAAAATATTATTTTCGATAGAATGACTTCATTAAGAGAGTTTATTCATAACATTTAAATTCCGAAGAGCTAAATTACTCCCTCCCCAGCTGATTGGAGCGAAAGGGGACGACTCCTGCGGGATGAAGAGGGAGCTTGAGATCCACTTGCGCAGCAAGTTAGCTCAAGCCCCTCCCCGCGGAAAGCGTTCCCCTGAAGCGCAAATCAGCCCACGATAGCAGGACAAGCCCATAACTCCATAATTTCAAAAGCCTCACTTTCACACAAAATAGTTCTTTATTAAGAACTTTATGTTGTAAATAGAGAACAAAAGGACTATAATGGGAATAAATACAAAAATATATCTATGACCGTATAAAAAGGGCTCAGAATGAGGAGGAACCATTGATGACAGCGCAGGACTATCACTTCAGCATCCGCTACAAGGACTTTGAATATTCGGTAACAGGCGACGAAGCCTTTATCACCCGGCACGAGGAAGTCGCTTCCTCCTACCTGAACAAGCTCATGAGCGAAAAACAAACCGCTCAGGCAACAGCAAAACCATCCTTTCCCACTGCCAATGCACCCATCACACCTACTTACACAGAACCAAAACATACAGAAGAAACAAAAAAAGCCGCTTCATCTGACATCGATTCTGAGCAAAAAAACGATATCCAAGCCTTTTTAGAAGAACTGCCGATCGGCTCTGAGTGGCAATACACACTTGCGATGGCCTACTACCTGTTCAAGCACAGGCAGCAGCAGGCCTTCACTGCCAAATCAATCCGAAAGCAATTCCGCGATGCCAGACATAATGTGCCTAACAATATCCACTTAAGCATTCACACCTGTGTAAAAAAAGGGTATCTGCATGAATCAGGCCTTCTTGATCTGCAGAAAAACTACGAAATCACAGAAGCCGGCATTCAGTACGTAAACGAGCTTGTCACCAATAAAGCGTTCCCTGAAAGCAAACCGACAACCGGCCGCTCCCGCTCAGATCGGCGCGAAAAGCTCCTCGCCTTTTCACTTGATGAGCTGAACCTGGAGCATAACCCTAACCCACAGACCTTAGAGCGCCTGGAGGATCAGGCACTCAGCATTCTCTACATTTATAAACGTGAGCTTGACTTCATGTATTTGTCCGCACAGGATGTGTATGACATTTTAACGGAGCTGTTTTCTCTAAGCCACTCACCAAAGGCTGTACAAATTGCCTTAAGCCGCTCCCGACCGAGAGTGGAAAAAATCAAGGTCGACGGCCAAATGAATTACCAGCTGACCCCAAATGGAAACGAATACATGGAGAAGCTGTTGGAAAGCCAATATCACGAAGAATAAAACAGAGCCCGAAAAGCAGATGCGCTTTTCGGGCTTTACTTTGTTCTTTTAAGGCTTAAGTGTCAGTGTATCCCCTGTTACCTGCTCCTGATCAATCACTGTTTCATGGTAATTGCCTTTTACCCAGTCATCGATCTGGTCCTGGTACCACGGTGATTTAATATGACCTGCTTGTCCCGGTCCGACAATATGGTAGGCCTTAGACAGATCGCTTAAATCTGCGACAAAACGCCATGAGCCGCCGTGATCAACAATACCGTCCGGTCCGTACGATGCTGCCTGAACGGTGATCTGGCTTCCGCCAACCGGAATTGGGTCCTCTCGGTTAAAGAGCCATTTTAAGACTGGTGATGCACCTGAGAGCGGATGCTCAAAATATACCTGGTGATAATCTCCCCACTGCCATTTACTTAAGTCATCGCCAAACTCTTTTGTGACCGCCTGCTGAACATTTGAAAAAGAATCGGTCAGCCATTTCTCCACGCCGCCGTATTCACTCACCCATACGCCTTCATCACCCCCAAAGGCATCACGCATCATTTGATCGGTGACGTGATTTTTCCCTGAAAACATACCCAGGACATCCTTTGGCATTTCTTCGTTAAATAATACAATCGGAAGCTCCTTGATCCATAAATGGAACAGCAACGGTGCAGCTTCTTTTTTATCATCCACCCGGTTCCACTCTTCTAAAAGGTCGAGCTCTTCTTTAAACTCCTCACCCTTTTCTCCTCTGCGTACAGTAGCAATCATTGAATCAAGAAACTCTTCCGCGTACAGATTCTTCTGATCCATCTGAAGCGCCATCATGTCTTCAGCCGTTACGGCATCATTTTCCTCAAGCACTTCAACGATGCGCTTATAGCGGTAGGGCTGGGCCCAGAAATCTGTAATATGATACGGATAGCTGTCATCTACTACCGCATTATTTGCCGTTGCGATAAAGCCTGAATCCGGATTTACCACAGTCGGCAGTTCACCATACGGTACATAGCCTGTCCACTCATAGTCGCCTGAATCCCCCGGTACAGGAAGCTGTCCGTCCCCTGTTTTTCTAATTGGAATCCGTCCATTTGCTTTATAGGCAATCGTGCCGTCTTTAGCAGCAAAAACAAAGTTTTGTGCAGGCGAGTGAAAGTCCTCGAGCGCCTGTTCAAATTCATCCCAATTTGATGCTTTATTCATATTCAGTACAGCCTGAAGCTCAAGTGTCGGCTCGAGTGCTGTCCACTGCATGGAAAAAGCAGGTCCTTCTTCCCCATCAGCTGTCGTTGAAATAATCGGACCATGACGGGTGGTGACGACCTGAAAATCAACCGGGTCCTCCCCCTTGATGCCAATCGGTTCGTCCCTCACTTCAGCATCCACCCATTCCCCTTCATATAAAAACTGGTTCGGGTTCTCAGGATTTGGCTGCTCGATATATAAGTCCTGTACATCGGGTCCTACATTTGTCACACCCCAGGCGATTTCATCGTTATGACCGAGAATGATGCCAGGGATCCCTGCAAAAATGACGCCGCTTACGTTTTGCTCTGGTGACGTTAAGTGCATCTGATACCAAATGGATGGTGTGCCAAGGCCGAGATGCGGGTCATCTGCAAGCAATGGCATGCCGCTTTCTGTGCGGTCGCCTGATACAACCCAGTTGTTGCTGCCGTTAAACGGATGCGGAATCGGTGCATCTATGAATTCCCCGGCAACCTGTACTTTTTGTTCTTTATTTGCTTCTATAATCGCTGGTGCATTTTCAGGATACGTAATAAAAAGTTCTCTAGCTTTGTCTTCGGGGAACTCACCTGTCGCCCAGTGTCTGAACGCAAGCGTTGACCAGTTCCCGCCAAGGTCATACGCCATGTATTTGCCGATCGTCAGCGAATCGATTTCTGTCCATTCTTCCGGCTTGTAGCCTAAAATGCGAAATTCAAACGGCAGCGTGCCATTTTCTTCAGCTGCTTCCATATACGCATTAACGCCTTCTGCATACCAGGCGAGCACGTCTTTTGCTTCATCCCCGTAGCCGTCATAGGAAAGCTCTGCTGCATGACGCAAACTGAAGCTTCTGAAAAACTGATCGGTTGATAACGCGGCATCTCCAACTACCTCTGAGAGCCTACCGCTTGCCTGCCGCCTGGCTAAATCCATTTGAAACAGCCTGTCCTGTGCCTGAACGAACCCTTGAGCGCGGTAAAGATCCGCTTCACTGCGGGCTTCGATATGAGGCACACCATCAGCATCCCTTGTCACAGTTACCGTTTCTGACAGCACCGGGACCTCAAGCTCGCCTTCAATAACGGCAAGTGATCTTCCGACATACCAGTTAATAAATAAAAAGCCCCCAATAAGCAGTACTGCGACAATAACCCCAAACCACAGGAGTGACTTTTTTACGAGCCCACGCTTCCCCTTTCGCGAAGGCTCGGCTTGATTCTCTTTGATCTTTCTCATCCCCCATTCCCCCTTATGTATTTGTATTCTACTTTTTGAGAGGGAATTCCTTTTATGTAAACAACCTTGTTTAAGAAACCTTCATATAAAAAAACCTGCAGCCTATATGTGCAGGTCCATCCATTTATTTTTTTAGTTCGCCTGCCAGCCAGTCAATCATTTGGGCTGTCGTGAGCTCTTCTTCGGTGCCTTTTTTATGAGCCTGTTCCAACAGCACGGCAAGCTTATCGCCTTGTACAGAAGGCTGCTGTGTATCCATTTCCATCGCTCCGCTTCGTTTTAATCGATTACAGGGATACTAATACCCTACCAGTCTATCGACAAAACGAGTCAAAAGCACTGTTTTTTCTATTTTATTCTCATTTTCTGGAATGATCTTTATTCGGAGTCCTTGGAGGTAATTGAAAATAATGGTTTAGGGGCTGACTGACTGTTGAAGTGGCTGAAGCAGTTTTTTACTATTTATGGCTTTGAAAGCCTGGCAATAACCTGCCCCTGCTTCAGCTAAAACGAAATTCACCCTGATCTAAGCGCCTAGGAAGCCTTATTTTTAGCAGGGTTGTATTAAAAAAGGCATAGACCTTCCATAAGTAAAAGATCATTTTGCACGCCTTTCCTTCTTCCATTTTTCATTATGTAGGCTTGAGAGGCTATGCCTGAGGAGTACAGGGGACAATTCCCTTGTAAAGGTACATGGTGAAAGCGGAAAATTCTTCAACGGGCGTTTTGTCTGCTAACCAGTGTAAAAAATCGAGTTCTTTTTTTTCGAGATCTCGATCTAAGTTTTGTTCAAAATCCTTTTGGAGCTGTTCGAACGTTACATTGGATGCACTCATTTCATTTCCCCCTTAGATGTTAGAATATTTAAAATTGTTTTTCCGGTATGTTCATTTTAATGGATAACATTCACCTTGTCATACTTTTTTAATGGTTTGTCACTGAAATATCATTATTTAGTTCAAATTTATCAGGTTTCTTTTATAAAAGTTCACCCTTTATAAGTAATATGATCCTACCTATTTACTATTTTTTCCTCTAACTGAGATATCTTTTTTTCCCTCCTTTTTTGTGCGCTTTTTAATAACTATGTTTTTCACCTTCCTTTATGACAATTTTCTAGAAAATGTTTCTAGCAGTGACAACTTTCTCATTTTTAGTTTACAATAAAAGGAGCATGACAGTTTGGGAGGTTCCTTTATGAAGTTTAGCCTTATAAGAGGGTTAAAAGCGCCCTTGGTTTTCCTTGAGAATTGGAAGATGAGTGATTCTTTTTTACATATAAAACGGAATGTTGTCGCTCTTTTTATTATTAGCATCCTTATTTTTGGTGCTGCCGGGTGGATTGGCATGGGAACTGAGCGATGGTCCGGTCAGTTTATCACCTTTTATGGCCTGACTCATGACCTCCAGCGTTTTTATTTCTTTCTAGGAAGAGTCCTTCTTGGGATCGGATATCCAGCAATCCTGCTTCTTATGCCAACGCTTCTTTTCTGGCTGCTTGCAAGAAGGGGGTATTCGTTTCGCGAGGTATTTGTTCTTCAGCTTTTCCCGCTCTCAATCCTACTCTTAGAGCAGCTAAGCTATGTGGCACTTATGGTATGGCAGGGAATTAACTGGTATTCCTCTCCTTTTTCGTGGGGGGTGATTGGGCAATTATTCACTACCCACCACTGGACAATTTATTTTCTTGGCTGCATCTCCCTTTTTAAGCTGTGGGTGATGTATTGGCAGTTTTTATCACTTCGCTCGATTACCACGTTAAAATGGTGGGCTGTGATTATGATCGTACTTCTGCTTAATCTTCTATTCTGGGCCATTACTGCGACATTTTCGCTCATTAATTTTCATCATCTGCTGTTTAGCTAAAGGAGGCAAACAATGTGGACCGTCAACTAAAATGGATTCTTGCTGGCATACTTGGTTTCCTGTTTGTCAGCGTGAACCTTTACCTGATTAAAAATGATTTTGACATGATCGACCGAACTTCGATTGTTTATGACCAGACCACTTCAAAAGAAGAGGATCTGCGGGAGGTTCTTGTAAAAGACGGCGTCATTCATACAGCGAATGAGCAGCATATTTACTTTTCTGAGCAGCTTGGCATGTTCACCCGCTTTTTAGTAGAGGAAGGCGATATCGTAACAGCCGGCACTCCTTTATATGAATACGATGTGCTTGATTTGGAGGAGCAGCGTTTGTTGTTTGAATCTGAGGCAGAGCAGATCCGCCGTGAGATTACAACGGTTCAAAGCTATATCACAGAATTAAACGGGCTTGAACGGGAGCTGACGACTGTAACGACGACTCAGCCTACTACTTCTGCAACTTCACCGCAGAGTGTAATCGACAATCTGCAGGATATTTTGAATATCGAGCTTGAAGTTGGCGTTAATATTTCTGATGCGACGGTTGATCAGACGCGATCCTTGTTAAATCAGAAAATCGGTGAGCAGGAGGCTGCGGTTGGCAGACTTCAGGCACAGGAGGATAAGTATGAAGCGTTAATTGACGGGCTTGAGGAAAGTCCGACAGTTCAGGTGGAAAGTGAGTTTAACGGAAAAATAGCTCATTTGTCTGAAGGAGTAGACAATCCGCTGATAACGATTTATTCTGACAGCCTTGCCTCCCGCTCAAAACTGACTGACGAGGAAGCACTTTATATCATCGGCGGCCTGAACGCTCGCGTCACCTCCCCTGTTGCAGGAAGCACCATCTCAGGAAGCGTAGACAGCAATCCAAAGCTTCCGGACAAAGAGCCTGAGCTTGGCGAAAAAAGTCTTTATTCGATCGATATCAACCTGCTTGACCCGAGCCAGGATTGGTTTGTTGGCCAGCAGGTCGTAAATGAAATCATTACGGATGAATCGATTGGAGCGACGACTGTTCCGATTACAAGTACAAATAGTAACATCATCTCTACACTTTCTCCTCAAGGCTTTATTCAGCCTCGGATTGTTGATCTTGGACTACGTGTCGAGGATCGGCAGGAGGTTTATACGAATCTTGAACCAGGGGAATGGATTGTGACAGACCCTTTTCAGGTAGAGCGAAATTATTCTGCTTATATTACCCCAATGACGATCAACCGCCTGACGACTGATAATTTAGGCGGACTCGGCCAGCGTACAGGCTGGAAATATGTCCTGCTTGGCGTCTTGCCTCATCAATAAGTTGAACCCCTCTGCTGGTGCGGAGGGGTTTTTGTAATGGCAGGAGAAGGAATATGGTAAAAAGTGGCGAATGGTTTGTAGAGTTACTTAGGAGGTGAAGAGATGGAGAAGTCCGTTACGTTTTCATTTAACAGTGAACGGTTTGTAGGGACAGAAGCAAGTGAAAGCTTTACGTTTAAAGAGCTTGGGATAGACGAGAATTTGGAGGGTGAAGCGCTGAAAAGAGAGACCAGCTTACTCTTTCTTTTAGTATGGTTGTTGAAGGGAAAAACTGTTTTTGAAATCAGATCTTTTCTATTGAGAAGTAGTGCTAGAATGAGAGTAGATTCATCCATTACATAGGATTAGGGGATGGTTTAATGAGTACATCTATAAGCATGAAAAGACCGATACCTGTATTGCGTATTTTTGATGAGGAGAAGGCTAGAGAGTTTTATATCGATTTTTTAGAGTTTAAGGTGGATTGGGAGCACCGGTTTGAGGAGGATCTTCCGCTTTATATACAGATTTCTTCGAGTGATTGTATTCTTCATCTTTCGGAGAATTATGGAGATGCGATACCTGGGACTTCTCTTAGGATAGAAGTGGGGAATGTGGAGCTGCTTCACGAGAAGCTTCTCGGGAAGAAGTATAAGTTTGCTCGTCCGGGGCTTGAGACGACGGAATGGAATACGCGGGAGGTCCGGATTGGGGATCCATTTGGGAATCGGATTGTTTTTTATGAGGGTGTTCGTTAAAGTGCTAGGGGTAAATACTTGTTGATGGAGGCGTGTTGATTTCCATTGCAGGGGCAGGCTTTCCGCGGGGCGGGAGCTGAGCTAACTTGCTTCGCAAATGGATCTCAGCCTTCCCGCTTTATCCCGCTGGAGTCTTCCCCTTCCACTGCAATCAAATTGTTCGTATCTTGTTTAGTTCTTTCGAAAATAATGCGGCGATATTCTTCTTCCACAATTCTCTTGGTTTTCACAACGCCTAGAAATAAAGCTGTTATGATCAAGGCAAAGTGGTAGGAAGTGTTCTAAAAAAATTGAGTTAATTTTATCCTTCTTGAAGTTATATTCCAAATTTTTTCTTGAAGCTTTGGTTGAGGGGGCTGAGGGTTGAAAAGCAGTGAAGATCGTTCTGTGAAGGTGAAATTGCTTATCTGTATTCTTCAAGAAAAACTTAGAACTATAGTTGAGGCCTTATATGAAGCATGTAAATTTCCAGTAGATCTATATTCGATAAACCTCGTTCTGCTGCAACTTTTTTTATTAATTCTAGTTCCTGATACATGGCAGAAGAAAGAATCCCTTTGTTAATATTTTTGTTTATTTCTACATAAAAACCCGCTAACAAATCATTGGATAGTTGATCATAAATTTTCTTCACGCCCTCCCCAAAATCAACCCATACCTTTACCTGCCAGTATAATCCATCAAATTATGCTATCATATACCATTTTAAGTATATCATACGTTTCTGATGCAGCAGTTACTACATCAAGACAAAAGATATAGGAGCAGCTAATCAAACGAGTCTTTTAACTTATTAATGCTATCCAAGCGGTCGTAAACGTAAAAAATAAAATAAATTTTTAAGATGAAAAATATTTACAATATAGATTTAGAGGCTGCAACATACTTATTTTAGTCTGTTTCTCAATAAGTATTATTTCCGGATTATTTTTCCTTAATTTGGTTTAAAATATTATATAAAGGGAATATTACTATAATTCAAAGATGAGGAGGCTGAAATGTTAAGTATTTCAGAAAAATTTTTACTTCAGAGAGATCTCGACAGGCTTAAGCAGTTGAAATCAGAACTTCCCTTAGAAGAACGTTATTATAGTGACATGATTATACAGCAAATTTGCTTACTGTCTGGGATTCTTAAGCTGGATTAATGGGATTGATGAAATAAGAATCTGTTTATCTCTTTACAATTACCAGAATATACCGTACAATTGGTTTAATTGAAAAACAATAGAGTTTTCAATCTTGTAATAGTAAAGTTAACAGTTAACTATAAATGATAAAGTTTGGTTCTATGTTGCGGACAATTGAGTCGTAATAAAGCCGAAAAAGATTCACGCAACTTGTGATCTTTTTCGGCTTTTTTTTGTTGAAAGGGCGTGGAAATGGATGAAATACTTTATAGATCATAAAAAGAAAAGAATCCACCACAGCCAGCATGCGGGAGATAAGTGTGAGTTTGTGACAACTCCAATCGAGAAGAGGGAGTTTACTACTGATCTTTCTTATGTTGAAAAACTGGTGCATAAAAGCAATTATTCCAAGTGTCCTCATTGTAGGGAAGTATTAAGAGCGATTAAATGATTTAATATGTACGATGATTACTAATGGATACTCTCCGGGGGCGGTGGCCTGAGCAAGCTTGCTAACGCAAGTGGATCTCAGGCCCTGTTTTATTTCCAGGAGTCTCAGGCTTCCACTGCGATCAGCCCGTTGTGTAGTTGAATTACAATAGCAGGAAATTCAACAGCTGATGCAAAAGCAAGATAAGGATAATGCTCATTCAGCAATAGATAGAAACGATTATCTGCCATCTCAACTTCAGCTTTATAAAAATTGGTTGAGGCGTTGGGGAGATTATATCTATAACTTTCAATAGTTACGAGAAACAATGGAAAAGCATATTTGCTTGAATTGTTTCACCGCTATTTTTGGCGGTTTAATGACTTCTGAATGATAAAAACCAGTTACTCCGCTAGGAAGTTAATTGTTTGTTTTTTTTTCACTTGAAAAGCTTCGTAAAAAGCTCCAGCAGCAACGGAAAATACGAATCACTCGCATAACCAAACCATGTAGATATCTCCTACTGAACTTCGTTATCCAATCGATGAATAGAATCCTAAATGTAAAAGACCCAAATAAGGGTTCCGTATTTATATCATACTTTTTCTTATTTTTTCAGGTATCATAACCACTTCTGTTTTTAAGTCAACAGGTCTAAATGTTTCATCTATGCATTCTTCCCAATACTCTAAATGCTTTTTATCTATCCAGTGACTGGATTTCTGTACTTCTATACCACCTGTACCTTGAACCGAATGCCAATATAAGTACTCATCGCCATTCAATTGCTCTCTCAATATGGTTTCAACATACATTTTTTCACAAGTACATCTTTTATATTGTCGTTTAGAAATCTCAACCATTCATCTACACGTTCTGATTTCCCTTTTTTCACTCTAAATCTTGTTAATTCTACGTTCATATTTATCCCACATTTTGGTATCTTGTTTATTTCACATATCGTCACAGATATTATTATTTGCATCAAAATATCCTACAAATTTAAATAAACTAAAAAGCGGGTGAGGTCAAATGCTCTATTTATTCATAATTGCCGTAATAGCCTTTGTATATGTCCTCTCCCGTTTGATTCTGCTGAAAAAAGAAATTAAACGTGCAGATCGTCAGCTGGGTCATGTAAACAAGCAACATACCGGAAAGAAGCTAACTGTTCATTTTTAAGACCGGGATTTTGAGGAACTGGCAAAGAAAATAAATAAACAGATTGATCTAACAAGATTGGCAGAGGCAAAAAGGCTCTCCAATGAAAATGAGTTAAAACAGGCGATTTCTCATTTTTCTCATGATATTCGTACGCCTATGACCTCCATCTTAGGCTATATTCAACTTCTGGAATCAGACGAAATAAGTGATGAAGAAAAAAAGAACTATCTAGAAACTATAAAAAACAGTGCCGGAAGATTAAAGATTTTACTTGGGGATTTCTTCGAGCTCTCGGTTATTGAACAAGCTGATTATCCCATGAAAATGGAGAAGGTGCGCTTAAACGAGTTAATTACTGAGACACTGCTTGGTTTTTAACAGGAATTTAATAAAAAGTATATAAAGCCTGCGATCGATCTCAGAGAAAAAAACATTGTACTGAAGGCCGACTCATCTTCTTTTAAAAGGGTGATTGAAAATTTAATCGTAAATGCGATTAGATACTCAACTGCTAATGTGAGTATCCAGCTGATAAAAACTGATTCAAACGTTCAACTTAAAATCTCAAATCCTGTTGATCAGCTTACGGAAGAGGATGTACATCGGATGTTTGACCGTTTTTATAAGACCGATCAGACAAGAACAGGCAGCGGTACTGGCCTTGGCTTCCCCATCGCAAAATGCTTAATGGAAAAAATGAATGGAAGCATTTACGCCGAATTCAAGGATAACCAATTAACCATGATTTGTGAATGGCATGATAAGCTGTAGAGGTTTTTAATGAATACGGGCCACCGCGTTGTAGTTTTCATGCTTAGCTCCTTTCGATTGGAGTGGCTGATCTCCACTCTCTCTGGTTGAAGTGTTTGTGTTTAGTTACCTATTACTATTAAATGCTTCACCATAGAATTCACGTAGCTCATCAGCGTTATCCTGCCACGTAATTGGTTCATTATTAATGATCTGAGCCAGTACATCCAGACACCTATGCCAACCTGCCGCAGTATTAATTGCCCATGCACCATCCTCAAAAGTATGGGTGAAAATCATTCGGCAGCCTTCTTTACCTTCCTCTAATGTGATGTAGATCTGGTCCTCCATTTCCTTGAAGCCAAATACATATGGTTCTTTTAAATCCGTAATCGTTCCAGAATAGGTCGTCCCTTCCCCATCATCAAAGGAAATTCGGCCTCCAATTCTCAGGTCCATTTCTCCAGTTGCAAAAGGGTACCATTCGGAAAAAACCTTAGGATTGGTTAGTGCAGAGTAGACCTCTTTTGCGCTTTTAGTGAATAAACGTTCAAATCGCAACGCGTATCGATTGTTTGACTCTTGCAGCGTACCATAATTATTCATCATTCATTCTCCTTTCTTTCTTTGAAGGTCCTTTACTAGTATTATCCTTTGTAATCTAGGTGCTTTAACCACTTGAGGGAAACAGAAAAACTGGAAAACACTCAGATTACACGCTTTCATCCATCGCATCCTCAATAAAAGCCTTTAGCACATGCAACGCAGACACGCAGTCGTTTAATGACGTCCATTCTTTCGGATTATGGCTGATGCCGTCCTTGCTTCTGACAAACAGCATCGCGGCCGGATATTTACTGCCAAGATTCATGGCGTCATGCCCTGCCCCGCTTGGAATATAAACAGGTTCAATTTCAAATTTGTGCAGCGCACTGGCGAGTTTGTCCTGAAGCTCTTTTTCAATCGGCAATGGCGTTATTCTTGTATTGACCTTTACGTTCACTTCAATGCTGCGCTCTGAAGCGATAGTTTTTGCTTTTTCAGTAATCAATTCAACAAGTCTGTCACGCGGTTCTTCCTGGATATCACGGCAGTCGACGATCATTTCTACCTGCTGGGCGATCACATTGACTCCATTTGGATGAACATCAAGCTTTCCAACTGTTGCAACAGCTGTACCTGAAACCTCCCGAGGAAGATCCTCCAATTCTTTTATAAAAATTCCCGCAGCAATCAGCGGATCCCGGCGTCCTGGCATCGGGGTATTTCCGGCATGTCCCGCTTCTCCGGTGAAAGCAATCTCAATCCAGGCAGGACCTGCAATGCCGCTGACAATGCCAACAGGCTGGTCTTCTTGCTCAAGTATCTTCCCCTGCTCAATATGCAGCTCGATAAAGGTTTCGATTTGCCTGTTATGGTTTCTTGCCTCCAGGTACTGTTCGACTGAGCTTCCATAGGATGTGATCACTTCTTCAAACGTGTTTCCTTCCGCATCCCGTAATATGTTCAATTCCTCAGCATCAATTTTCCCCATAAAAGCCCGGCTACCGGTCAAGCCCGTTTTAAAGCGCGAGCCTTCCTCGTCTGAAAAAATCGCGACCTCATACGGTTTTTCCGGTACATAGCCCTGTTCCTTCCAGGCTTCTGCCACCTCCAATGCGCCAAGTACACCAAGCGGACCGTCAAAATGCCCGCCGTTTGGCACGCTGTCCACATGAGAGCCTGACACAATGGAAGGTCCTGCATTTCGACCATCAAGCTTGCCAAATACATTTCCAGCACCATCTGTTGAAACAGTCAAGCCTGCTTCCTCCATCCACTTCATCACAAGCTCCTTCGCCTGCTTTTCAAGTGAGGAGTAGCCGGGACGTGTCACCCCGCCGCTTTCTGTTCTGCCGATCCTTGAAAGCTCATAAAGCCTTGAAGCCAATCGCTCCCCGTTTATCCCTGAGTAGCTTAATTCCGTGTTGTAATCCTGCATTAATTTCTTGTAAAATTGCTGCATCTAAACACCTCTCTGTCTTACCATATTTTTTCTTTTTTTGATCGTATAAGAAGAAATTGAATATGTACAGTATTATCCCTTAAAATCACCCCATGCTGAGTATGAATAGAAATATTGACAATATTTTAATTTTCTATTATTATCAATATCGATAACAATAATAAAAGGATTGATTATGTGACTAAAGAAAAAATGGATTTGATATTACACCCTATCCGCATGCAAGTTATTCAACAACTTTCTAAAGGGGCAGCTACCGTCAACCAGCTTAAGGATTGGCTGCCGGATATACCTCCTGCAACTCTTTATCGACATTTGAACATACTAAAAACTAATGGAATCATTTTTGTTATTGAGGAACGGAAAATACGTGGTGCAGTTGAAAGAACTTATGCTCTTGAGAAGGAAAACCCTATTATGTCTTTAGAGGATTTAACTCAAATGTCCGGGGAAGAACATTTAAAAATATTTATGACATTCTTATCTAATGTTACGGGACAAGCAAAAAATTATCTTCTTGGCAATCCGGATTTAGCTAATGATCCATTTGGCTACAATCAGTTGGACCTATATTTGACAAAAGAAGAGCTTGGAGAATTAAACAATAAAATGAATGAGCTTCTTAAGCCATTCATATCCAAACGGCCTTCAACACAAAATGAGAAAGTGGCACTTATACAAATGCTTTTACCTGACCCTACTACAACTAGAGGAAGTGACAAATACTAATGTTAACCCGATTTTACCGAAAAGTATTTGAACTAAACGGGCACCCCATCGTTGCGAATACGTTAAGAAAGTTTGCACAATCATCCATCAGCAAAGCATTTATCCCTTCATTTACACGGCTTTATAAGTTGAACTTACAGGAAGCAAGCAGAGAAATTCATGAATATAAGTCGCTGCATGATCTTTTCACACGGGAACTGAAAACGGATATACGACCTATAGCCAATTCTCCAGATGCGTTCATCAGCCCTTGCGACAGCGTTTTATCTGTTGTAAATCATTTAACTACGGAGAGCATATTCTTAGTGAAAGGCCAGGAGTATACTGTAGCAGAATTGCTAGGATCAAAAAAGGCAGCGGAAGCATATTCAGGAGGCCAGGTTCTAATTTTTTATTTAAGCCCTGTCGATTACCATCGTGTTCATGTACCAATTGATGCAGAAGTTACAGATGCTTACACCTTGGGGAAGGAAGCAGCGCCTGTGAATAATCTTGGTTTACGGTACGGGCTTCGCCCATTAACACGAAACTACCGATTAGTAACGAATTTTAAAGCGGCCGGGTATCCGTTTGCCCATGTTATGGTAGGTGCTCTAAACGTAAATTCGATTGAGAGAACGAATACAAATCGTGTTGTTAAACGTGGCGATCCTTATGGTTATTTTTCATTTGGTTCTACTGTTGTGATCTGTGTGCCAAAAGACGCCTTTTCGTTTACAGGAAAGATAGGACCGGTAAAAATGGGCGAGGAGATCGGGAAATGGCAGGGAGTCAAGTAATTTGGTTAAAATTGCTTTAGAAACGGATCCGTCTCCCTTTACTTATCAAACAACATTACGCCTGAGAAGTAACCGGATGTTTCACGTGAAATGGATATTTATGATTGCCATTTGCTCTAACAAACAGTACATGATCTCCATTCACTACCTGACTTTTTGTGGTGATATTTTTGTTATCAGGCGTATAATGAAAAACAATTTTACTCGTATCCTTGCTGCTGATCCTTGAAAGAATAGCTTCGATGTCGATTTCGTTTTTACTAATCACATCGTAAAGATCGATTTGCTTTCCTTCCTTTGTATAAATGATAACCGCGTCTTCCTCTTCCAGATAATAGAGGTCATCTGGAAATATATAGATGCAATAAAACATGAGAATCCCTTGAGCATTTTGTGTACTGAAACGGTTGGATACTGGAACTCTTTCCGTTGCAAGTCTATAAATAAAGTTGAGGTGGTAAGGATCTCTGCCATCCAGTTTCCGAATGCCTCCTGCAGTGGGCTTGGTCCAGGAATAGTCCATTGAGAACTGAACCTCCTCAACCCTCTCGAAACCGAATTTAGGATAGAAATCCAGCACACTTTGATTGGCGAACAAGTACATGAGGTCATAACGATTCTCGTATTCCTGTAGTACCTTATTCATTAATTTTGCTGAAAGCCCGCGGTTCCGGTAGTCTGGGTGGGTCATAACTGTTCCAAAAAGGAAATTAATGTTAAACTGTAAGAAGGTAAAAAACAATGAACTAGATCTATTAAAAGGAGGACTCCATATAAAAAAGAAAATTCTATTATTAGTTTTCGTACCAGTTCTTATTATTGGTGCAGGGCTGGGGTATTATTTGAATGAAAAATATAATAGTACTTATGGTGCTTGGAATGTTAATTGGGGCTTCGAAGTTCCAAAGCCGTCACAAATGACGAATGTAATTGAAAGCGATCCGATTTTTCAAGGTGACGGAGAAGCTTATAGAATTGCAGATTATAGTGAAAACAAAGTAGAAAAAGTCAAAAACAAAACCCATTGGGAACAAATAGATAGAGCTGCTTTTAACCAGGTGTCAAAGCGAATTTCTCGTTTTCAAGAAGACGTTCGTGAGATTCATGATGAAGAAGATGCTTACACAAAGGTTTTTAACGGCGGGCAGTCCTGCTCCGAGACTTCCGGATGTGGTGAAGCCTTGTTTCATCGCCAAGTGGATGTTTTGGATTCCTGGTCCTGAATCAATAGCTATGATTCGAATTCCTTTTTTTATCTGTTTTTGGATCGTCTGAAATTGAAAATGTCCGTCTCCTGCATAGCAATAAGTATTTCGGGCAAGCTCTGACGCAGCGGTCAGAATTCTTGCTTGATTGGCGGATTTAAACTGCATGAGCTGGCTTAACTCTCTTGCTGTACTGCGGGCAATAATAATATCGTCTTCTTTCTGGATCGGAATCACAAGAATTTGATCTGCCTGTTGACTATTCATTTATTCCCCCCTAGCATACGTCCCCGTATTAATGGATAAAAAAAGCCAAAAGAAAGTAAGGTACCTTTCTTTTGGCTCATGTCTAGTTCTGTCGCCTAGTTTATTACTGCCATTATGGATGATGAGGTTTTATGATAAACAGAAACACACTTTTGTCCCGGTCAAAATCCCAGGAGGTAAAAGTTTTTCGAAATCGGCTTTAAGAAGGCTTTGAAGCTGTTTTTTATGCTCATCTATTATTCCCTTCTCCAGATTTCGTTTGGCGAGAACTAAAATTTCCGGGTAACCGATCTTACTAATCTCTTTTTCAATTGGAATGAGAATACCGCTGCGTACCACAATCAATGTTCTCGGATTCAGCAGGCAGGAATAAACATTGACCGGAGCTTTTTGCGCTTTAATGCTGATCTCAATAATTTCATTATGGACCTCCAAGTGCTGCTGTTTTCCTGAGAGTCAGGAGCAATTCCTGCGAACATACCCGTTTGAGTCGATAAATTCCAGTCGTAATAAGGCGAAAGGGTTGGATGAATGAGCCAGGATCTTGAATTGATCTTAATGAAAAGAGAGCTTCAAAGACTGCAAGAGGATTATCTTAACTGCAGCAATCAGGTTTTAAAGAATCCATTGAAAATGGACATCGAACTTTTGAGTGCTTTTTTCTCTCAATATGCTTAGAAAGCGTAACTCTCTTTAACCTTTTTTTACAGTGCCCTCTTCTTCAAAAACACAATTATGTCTTATAGCAGGGAAGAATTGGATGAATGATTTAGCTGATGAATAAGAAATTTAATATACCTAACAGGTGCATTCCTTTATTAAGGGTGCTTTTTTTGTGAACCAAAAAGGAAATTAATGTTAATGTAAGGTATAATTAAATTAGTTTCCTACTTAAATTTTCTCACACCAGTCTAATGACTAAAAAAGGAGGCTGCCAAATGACAAGCGAATTCTCCGTAATGGATTTTGAAATCATCACTGAACGGCTTTCCATGCGTTTATGGGAGGAAATGGATGCATCCTGGTATAGGGAACTTGTCGGGGAACGTGGAGTTGATGAGCCAACTTTTGAAGAGGCTTGCGAACGTGTGATGAGTTTACGCGCGAGTGCATTGGAAAACGGGATTAGTTTACTTCCAATTCGCCGCAAAGATGAAGGCGATATTATTGGCTATTGTGGATTAATTATTGGACGTTCTACTTTAGAAGAGCCGGAAATTGCTTATGAATTATTCAAAAGAGCCCACGGAAAAGGCTATGCCACAGAAGCCGCTTCAGCCATTATCGAAGCTGCAGCTGCCACTGGACGTAAACGTCTGTGGGCTACTGTAGGGTCCTGGAACAGGGCTTCCTTTCGTGTTCTCGAAAAGATTGGCTTCACGCGTCAGCATAGTACCTGGAAAGATGATGGTGAGGAAATTGTTTGGAATATGCGTGAACTTTCATTGTAGCGTTCACCTTTTTGCCTATTACTACCCTACACTGATAGCACATTCACTTGTGTTATATTATTTAATTCTCTAAAACGGGAATCTATTAACAATCTTTCACTAATCTGATTTATCCTCAACCTCATTGCTCAACCATTTTTCTTCCGCCTGGTATCTACGCAAGGTATCTGTAATAGCATCTTTAACGACCCTTGGATAATTATTATGGATTTCCATTTCCAGTCCAGTGATATCGACTCTAAGTAATTCGAGTGTTTTCACCTTATCTTCCATAGACATATATTGATAGATTTTTCTCATGAAGTACACCTCTATTTAACCCATTAAAATTCCTGCCATCCATTTAGCCTTACGAATTATCATTTTTATCCCCATAATACGCTTTTAATTCTTTATAAATATAATCAGCTATGTTTTCCGGAAAATAATTATTGAATTCATGCTTGTACTTCGCAAGGAAGTTTTCATCTTCTATTAGCGTTAAAAAGTTTCTGTCTGTGGGCAAAAGGTTATACATTTCGTTTAGAATTTCCTGCGCTTTTTCCCTGCTTTCAGGATCATCATTTTGAACAGTATTACTAATTGTTTGAATTAAATACCATACTTTCTGATCCATTTTCTCCTGATAATCTGGATGATAAAGCAGCTTTATATCTTCCAGGAGCTCCTTGTTATCTGCAAAATGTTCTTCCATCGCCTGGATTTGTGATTTTTCTCGTCTAAACAAATCAAGCATGATAAAAGCAAATTCATCCAGGTCATCTTCAGAAATTCCTTCAATGCTATAGAGACGATCCATTCTCGTAATGACTTCAAGCTTGTCATTTAATTCTGCTTGTTTTTTCTTAATTAGCTGCTTCTGTAATCGTAATAACTCGCGACTTTTCATCCTCTGATTAACCATTTGCTCTTTTATTTCATTTAGAGATAGGCCCAAATGCTTTAAGATCATGATTTGCTGGAAAAATTCCCAGTCTGATCGTGTATATACTTTCCGACCACTATTATTAAATTTCCCGGGGGTTAGTAAGCCCAATTTATCGTAATATCGCAGAGTTCGAACGGTTGAACCAACTAATTTAGCAAACTGACCAATTGTTACTTCCATTTGGACACCTCCTTTCTCAATTATAGCTTGTTACGTAAGGTCACAATCAAGGTTTCCAAAATTGATGGAAAAGAAGAGTTTGCATACGACGTTACGTCACAATTTATCATTGTTCTATATTCAACTTGAGAGGAAGGTTAAGTATGGAACAACCATCATTATTTCGAAATCGGTCATTTGTGTTTTTATTTATCGGAAGTTTTTTAGCGATCATTGGTTTTAGTATGTTTTTCATGACAACAACCTGGTTTGTCATTTCTGAGTTAGGTTCAGCAAGATCATTAGGGCTTATTCTCATCGCGATAACGGTACCACGAATCCTCATGATGGCATTTGGCGGGGTTCTCGCTGATAAATTCAAAAAAACCACGATTATGTTCAGTACGAGTTTTATCCAGGGGATGCTTTTGATTATCGTTTTCTTATTAAACAATTCAAATCAATTAACATTTGGATTTCTGGTCATTTTGGGATTTGCATTTGGTACTTTAGATGCTTTTTCAGGACCGGCTGGAACTTCTCTCATTCCTAAATTGGTTCAGGTAGATCAAATTAAGCAAGCGAATGCCGTCATTCAAGGGTTAGGTCAAATTGGTTTTATTGTGGGGCCCGTTATTTCCGGCAGCGTCATGGAATTTGGCGGAGTGACAAGCGGCTACTTCGTTTCGGCTTGCATTGTTTTACTGTCTGCCTTCTTTATGTTTCCGCCTTTCTTAAAAGAAGGTCCTGTCGACAACACGATAAAACAAACACCGCTTAAGGATTTTATTGAAGGATTTTCCTATGTAAAAGCAAGTAAGTTCTTAGTCACTGGAATTCTTATTTTAATCACGCTAAACTTCTTTGCTTTTGGTGCGATCTCTATTGCCATTCCTATTTTAGTGGAAACATACGGGGGAACACCAATAAACCTTAGCTACATTGAAGCGGCTTTAGGGATTGGAATGCTTGTCAGTACAGCTCTAATCGGGGTGGTCAAAATACGCGCCCGAGGATTGATTTCAATTGCTGGATTGATTGGAACCTTACTTGTGGCTGTAGCATTTAGTCAAATTCCAAATTTGACTATTTTAACGGGATTAGCGTTCTTAATCGGGTTTACGATGACATTTGTTTTTATTCCATTTTTCACTTCAGCACAGGAAGATACTGATCCTCGAATTATGGGAAGAGTGATGAGTATTATCTTCCTGGCAATGAATGGTTTTGATCCGCTTGCCTACGCCGGTGTCACGTTACTCGTTGCCAGAGGATTTGATATTCAATCAATCATTTTGTCCTTTTCTCTTGCAGGACTGATTGTTTCACTTTTCATTCTGTGGAGAGGGAAGGCGTATAGGGAGTACACGTCAAACTATTAACTATTGGAGGGTGGGACAACTATGTCTCAACCTCTTTTACTCTTCATCCATCTGTAGTATCACAACATTAATTTCTTTTGTCAGGGGAAAAAGATGGACTTCCACGTTCCATGCTGTTTTTTTAACGATCACACTATTGTCTTCGGATGCCATTAACCACAACATTGGGTCCAGCTCTTCATCGTAGACCATCATAGCAGTTTCATCATGATCAATCATTGCTTTGTACGGTGCATCGACCTTAACATCCCATCCATTAAAAGCATAAACCATCTTTTTTCCTCCTTTTACCTTTTCATGTTTAAGTAAATCAAATCAGGCATCCGGTTCACTGCGCTTCAGGGGGACGCTTTCCGCGGGGCGGGGCTTGAGCTAACTTGCTATCGCAAGTGGATCTCAAGCTCCCGCATCATCCCGCTGGAGTCGCCCCCTTACGCTTCGTTCACCTCTCAATTCGGAAAGAACATACCAGCAAAGTTTCATTTTACGCAATTAAAAATAAATGATTTAGTTTCTTCCGTTGCCTGCTTAAATTCCCAATCCCCATAAACCTGGATTTGTGAAAATCCTTCTTCCTGCAGAGATTGACGGATTTCTTCCTGCGTTCGAAATTTCAGCTGCATTTTTTCACGTATGAGTACTTCTTTTGTACGTGCATTTTGTACGGATTCATAAAAGGTAAAGACACCTTCTTTAAACCCGTCATACTCCGTCCATATTTCAAGCGGCTCCCCGGTCGCTTCATTTGTTGCAAGGTCAGGCGTCAGATCTTTTTCCCATTGCTCCCATACTTTTGCTAATGGATTACGCGTATCAAAAATAAAATGTCCTCCAGGCTTTAATGACCGATATACATCTGATATAACGTTTTTCCAGCTTTCATCTGTAAGAAATACCTGTGCAACATTTGCCGTCATGATGACTGTATCAAATGCATTTGTTTGTAAATCTGAGCTGTAGCCAACGATCCAGGTCACCTCACCTGGGTACTCCTGCTTTTTCGCATAGTTAATTGCTTCTTCATTTGGATCTATAGCCGTTATGTGATAGCCCGCTTTTGCAAAATGGGAAGTCAATCTGCCTGTTCCGCAGCCTAAATCAGCGATCTTTTTTGCATTTACTTTTTTTAAATTCGCTATGAAAAATTCATCGTCTTTCCCCCAGCGGTTCACCTGGTCATATACTAATGGAATCATTTTGTTACCTGCTTTCTGGTTTTAGTTATGAAAAGAGCACAGTACATGGGTATCAATGATCAAAAATCATCTCCCCCTAACCTTTAGACCTGTTGTATAAGATTCGCTCTTTTAAAAAGAGCATCCCTTGGTGGAGGAATGCAGTGGTTAGTTTAATACTATCTAATTTTTTTGGTTAATGTAAATGTTTTCTGAGACACTACGTAAGCCAAGGCTGCGATTAGTAATGCTCCAAGAAATGGAATAATTGAGGTCTGTCCAAACACCACTTCCCCGCTAAATTGGTTGTTTGGAGTAAAATCCGGTGTATGTAGAGATGTCAGAAGTAAACCCGATCCAATTTGGAATACGAAATAAAGTAAAACAAAGCTTAAAATAAATACAATGAACTTCTTCAACCTTCCCACTCCCTTTACCTTATCTACGGGATCGTGCTGAAAAAAGTTTCGTACAATAATCTTCTAAACTAATCTTATCCTTGTACTTCAATTTTTTCGCTTTTCATTTTATATAAATATAGTCTAGAAAATATGGCGAAATGATGATTTCGTCAGGTGTGGTGAGTAATGTTTTACCTGCTAGCTATGCCAAGAAGGAGCTTGAATTCTGTACGTTTTTTCTTTTGGCGTTTAAAGCCCTCTTTTAAATCTGCAATTAGCACCGTCTTTCCAATCCAGATTCTTATGTACAAGGAATGAAAGATTATCGGTCTCTTTATTCCCTTTACCTTATATTCCGTACCATTCTCCAGCTCTGTTTCAGTTCTGATTAGCCATGTGTTTCCCAGTCCAAAATCAATGTATTTCATAAGTAGTACACCTCTGACATGCTGGTACTTTATTTCCTAAGGCTTTATTGCGTCGATAATTAAAGAAGGGAATACAAGGGTTCCGTGGATCATACTTTTTTGAACGGAATATCACGCCATCTGGTCCGCCCCACTCGTTAAGAAGTCCTTATTCTGCTCAGACATCTGCTGAAACCCTCGATGGACTGCACGCGTTCATTATTCTTATCCACCTTTTCATTTGCAGGTTTTCCTCAAAGGAACATTTGCACCGACAATTCAATAGTAATCAAAATTTCAAGAAGCACTCTTTTTCAACTCTTTAACTAAGGATCCTTATTCACTTTCTCTATGCTTTAAATCGTCTAACTCTTTGTTTGTCACATAACTGATTTGATAGATTTCATCCTTCTCCACCCAATAATCATACGTTACGTCCTGCTCGTTTTCGAAAATTACTCCTATATAATACGGATTACTTGACCTGTGCCCATCTTCTCGATGAGCACTTGTTTTAATGGTCCACTTTTCATTCGGGTAATTCTGCTCTAAGTATGGTTCTAACAACTCAACTTTTATCTTGATTTGGCTATCAATCCAATAGGGCCGGGCGATGAAAAATAGGGAGTATGCTAAGAAAATGACGCAGGCTGAAGCCCACCCGACCTTTCTCATTTTCTTTCTAAAAAAAAATGAAATCATTAAAATTACAGCAATGACTATACCTACAATTGTAAATTCCATGATTTCTGTTGGGTACATAATAGCCTCCTGACCTGATTCTTCTACTAATTCCACAAAAAATAGCACTTCTCCTTCCTGAAGAAATGCTTCCTTTTATAAACGAATAAAGCGCAGAGTGAGATGCACTCTACGCTTCTTCAATTATTACCTTTGTGGCTAAAACCCTTAGAACATTTAGTTCTTCGCATTTTAACTCTCGTTTTAGCTTTCCTTGAAAATCATTTACAAGCTGGCTTAACAGGTTTAAATCAACGAATATACTTGTTTGCCTCTGTAAAATCAAGAGCCACCCCTTTTATTTATTTGACCACTAACCCCTCTCAACTGCTGTAATTAGACTATATACTATTTTCAGAGAATAAAAACATAAATATTTCTTTATTTGTTTTATTTATGCTTATTTTTAACGTATACTACCTATCTTTTAATTATTTTGGAATGTAATAATTAAAACAGAACAGCCTCTTAAGCCCTATCAGTCAGGAGTCGATTTAAAATACTTGAATTAAGAAATTATTCTGTGCATTAGACAGGGTGGTCAACGCATGGATTATTTTTTCTATCTAGATCTGTTAACTCCAAAAGACGGGCTGACCATTTATAATCAACCCATTTATTGATTTCCTTGTTAATCGAACTGATTCTTAACTTTTATTTTATACATCCCCATGGATTGAAGGTCTCCTTCATACGCTAAATAGTTTGAATGAATCAGCTGACGTATTCTGTATTCAATCCATGAGTCGGATATAGTCTGCTTTGAATGACCAATTACTTCACCAACCAAGCTTGTGGCATTTATAAACTCCTGCTCTGGCATTTCACTATGTAGTCTGATGGCACTTTCTAAAATAAATCGATCATCCCGGCTCTCTCTTTCTTCTACAATTTCTCCATTTATCCAGGATCGAACTACGCCTTCACTGCTTACTAATCGTTCTCCACCCTTCACGTAGTTGCTTTTCATTTTTTCTGAAATTGAACAGGTTGAATGCTTGTAAAAATGAGCGAGCTGCTCCGGAACACATTCACCAGTATGACGAATATGAATTTGAACATCCTCAAGCTTTGTATAATCCTCCATTGCATCAGATGTATTAATTAAACGAAGCTCAACTTCTTTATCCTTTAACAAAAAGCAGCTGATTCTAAGTCCGATTTGCTCCGAAGCATTTTCAGAAGTCCATATTGTTACCTGCTCACCATCCTCAATTTCTTCTACTTGCTGTAGGGACTGACTGCAGGTTGCTTGATCTTCTTTATAAAAACCCCAGACCGGATGGTACGCAGACTTTACCCAGGAGAAATAGTTATCAATACCGCTTTGTTGATGTATGTTGGTGAACGGTCCGACAGAAAAATCAATTGGGAATTCTATTATTTTATGATTCCCTTTTCTTAGCGCGTACTTTAATGACCCGGCTGCTGCAGCTCCGAATATGAGATGAATCATAGTGTCACGTCCTTTAATTAAATGGTTGTTCATCTTTTTACAGCCTTAATTCGCTCCACTCAGTACAAAAATCGCAGCCACTTATGTTCTGGTTGATGTAATTCCAGCGCGCTTTTTAGCCATCTTTTCTTTTCTTTTTCAAGATAATTCATCGCAGCAATAAAGTCTTGATGGTCTTTTTCTCTTGTATTTTTGGCCTTATATAATAAGACAATTTCCGGATTCAGGTATGGAATCCCTGTTTTAGAAACACTCCAAACCGAATCAAGTGGAGAGGATATCCTTGTATCTCTTCTGAATTTCCACTCATTATTATTTGTTTCATTAAGTAGAACTTCGAGGTCGTCACCATTCGCTGCGTTTGAAGCGTGTATTTCGTGAATGGGTAACTCTACATGCTCGTTTTCCCATGTATGGAATTGACCGTTAATAACCTTTTTGAAGTCCCAGCCTCGGAGATGCCTCTTTAAATACTGCTGATCTTTTCGAAAAACAGCTAACTCTATATCATTATGTACTCTCGTTTCATGACCGATAAAGAGATCAATTGCCCACCCACCAGCAAAGAACCATGGCTTATCAAATCCATCCATTAATAAAGAAATACGCTGACATTGTTCAAATGACATATTATCCTCCGTTAGAAAGGTTGTGAGGGCCATTTTAATCATTCGTTTTGAAATATTCATCGAGTATTATTTTCGAGCTCAAAACGGTTAGATCCTCAAGTTTCCACCCATAATCGAGTAATAATTTAATGATATGTACTCCGTAAAAATAGCCGGATCTGCAAAGCTCAGCTTTCTCATTTTTCATAAAATACTTCTTCATTAGAGCTGGTGTTAATCTCTTATCAAAATCATTGTTTAGTCTATTAATTATTTTCTCTCTATACTGATTGAATTCTATGAACTCCCGCTCGCTGACAAATAGAGCCTTCTTTATATTTTTTTCCGAAAACTCCAGCTTATTTACGACCAACGGGCTCAGCGTTGCCAATCCTTCAGCAATAACAAGCTGACCAACCGATAGATTCTCAAATTCCTTTAACGTACTGAACCGGACTAAATGGTTAAACTCATGAATAATTAAGGCTTCTACATCCGTGTTCGTAAGCCGTTCAAGCCCTAAATAAATAAACGGCTTTCCCGCTTTGAGTGCAGTACCATCTATGTGGCCCAAACCCACCAGTAAATACACATCAAACTCCTGTTGAAAATTAAAAAAGGTTATACATTTTTCGATCGTTTCCTTTATCGCTTTTATTGAAATCTTTTCAAGGCTTTTTTCTGCCTTCCTCATGATCTCACTAAAGTCTGTCCCCTCAACCATTACCTTGACGTTCTCTAAATCAGTCATATACAGGTCTTTAAAAATCGTGTTAAAGATCATTTCATATTTAGTGTGATAGTCCATCCAATACTTTAGCTTATTTTGCGGGATACCCTCTTTGGAAAATGCGAGTTTAAAATCTTCATATCCGTTTATTACCTGCATTTAATCAGCTCCGGTATTTTATACTTGCTCACGCTAGAGCTATATACAAATTTTTAAAAAACCCATCACCACTGTTTTCGTTAGCCAATCCAGGAAAGCTTTTTGTACGTGCTTTTATTTAGGATACACTTTTTCAAACCGCTCACATACGAGTAACATATCCGGCGAAAATTCTTTGCCATACTCCTTTAGGGATTCGGTAAAGAATTTTTCATGTGCTTCCCACCAAAAGTGGTAGTCTCCTTCTCCTTCCGCTAATGCGAATTCTTCTGTTACCTCGTTCATCGGAACAATCTCAACTGACTTGATTTTAATGACTGCGACAGGCTCATCTTTTTCGTTTAAAACAATATAATATTCACCTGCCTGGGGAATTTCCTCTTTTTCGATCTCGTAAAACACAAGACCTGAACATGTTGCCCTCTTCTTCCCCTCCACAACTAAACCAGCTAACCATTCAGCAGGGCCTCCAAATTGAAACGCATCTTTGTATTCTGCGTCTACATTATGATTTTCCTGACAAAATTCATTCCAAAATTGCTGTATTTTATCCATTCCTATTCTCCTTTACTTCAAGTTTTTTCTACACTTTAGGCTATTTACTGATTCTCATATATCTTCAATAGTAAATTTCCACAAAAAAGAGCACTTCTCCTTCCTGAAGAAATGCTTTTTAAAATCACCGGTTATGAGAGTACCTACTATCTAACCCGATAATCGTTATAAGGTTGTTAAACTTGGTAATGAGATACGTTATTTGGATTGTTTTTATAAATAAGGGAATTGGCTATTTATTTTTAACATTGGGGAATACGGAGCTTATTCTTTTATTCGCTTTACTTTGCTTTGGCGAACCTCTCATGGAAGGTGCTGCGTTTTTTGTTCTTGATAAGCGACCACACTGCTCATAGATCTCTCAATAACAAATGTAGCCGCTTCTACATCACTATACTGTTCTTTTTCCCTGGAATCTGCAAAAATCAATTCGATATTCTTACTATTACTGGAAACGCTTAAGACCTCCTGGTTATTTTTCCTGAATACATGAGTCATCTCAACATCGTCATACATACACAATAACTCTAAAACATCCTTTATTCTTTTATAATTAGATGACGACACGTTAAACACATTCTCCTTCCATCAATGGTTTTTAACGTCTCCAGAGGCACAGTTTCCTATTTTTTGATAGAATAACATATTTTCATTTATTTTTGTTCAAAGGTTCAGAAATGTTAAAAAATTGTAATATTTAAATAATTATAGAATGGTTGCTGGATTATGAACGGCATTTTTTTGACCATCAAGTAATGGATCCCTTAATTAGATCCTGTGCTTTTTTTATTACATGACTTTCGTTTATTCCTGTAATAGACCAAATTCCGGCGCTGTTTTTAACATATAAAGTTTTACTTTCATTAAACTTTACTAAGAAACAAGAACATCCAGCCAGTTCTACCCTTTCAATGGCGGCTATTCCTTCACCTGCTACTGCATGTGCTATTACAGGAACATCCGGCATTAAAATCCAGCCTAATTCAAAAATCCCTCTGCTATTTTCTATCCATCTCCATCCAAACGAATTCTCATAAATAGTCTGATTTTCATTTGTACTCCCGTAGATAATGCCTTTCAACGAAGGGGTATGTACAGGGGGTCTTTCCAGCTTTACTATATTTATTTTTAAACGATCATTCACTGCAGTAGCAACAATTTCAGAATTCACAAAGCCTCTAAGGTTATCGAAAGAAAATAACTCTTCAAACGAAGGAATATCCCAGTGCTCTCTTACTTCATCTTTTGTTTCTTGTTCTATTTTCGGAATCCTGTAAACTCCCCCAAATTCAACCACTTGATTCCCGTATTTCAACGGTTTACCTTGCTTTAATAACCATCTATCCAGTGCAACTGCAGCTAACCATTTTGGTTTAAAGCCTAATTCAACAGCTTTTAAGCTTAATTGGTATGCCTGCCAAAAATCTTCTAACGATTCTCCGTGTTGGTAGATGATAGCAGCATGAATGAAATCAATTCCATCAGTAGCAGATCCTCCATCAATGATTAATTTGACTCTACTTCGTCTCTTTCTATCCCGTTCTATTCTGTCATGCGGCATGGTTCGAAGGTCTTGTTGGTCTTCATCAAATAATTGTTTCAGTTCTTTATTCAACTTTTCACCACCCAATTGCAATGAAACTACCTTTAGTAACTAACATTATACTTCATTACCTTTATCTACTATTTATAAAGCCTGGACGGTCTGAAATTATCCATTTTCATCAAGCTATAAAATGCTTATAAAATGTAATAGCGATTGGCACTGACAATATAGTATACTATTGGTATATTTTGTTATTGGAGGTTTCCCTTTTGAGCGAATTAAATGCAGGAGATATTATTTTTCAATTATTCAGCTTAGGATTTTTAGTACTAGTTGTTGTAGGGATTGTGATGGCTATTCGTTCCTATACTAAACACAGAAACCAGCTTAGTAGAATTGAAGAGAAGCTGGATACTCTTAATGAGCATAAAAGGAAGGATAAAAAGTCCTGAGGAGGAGTGGAAATGGGTGATTTTTTCATCTATCTTATAGGCTTTTTTATTGTTGTTGCTAATATTCTTGGCTATCGATCCTACAAAAAAAGAAAAAGCCTATACTCCTATGCCTTCACGCTGTTACTTCTGGCTGTTTTATTTAGTTCCACCGGGGGCTTATTAGCCCTCCTCATTATTCGTGATGGCTTTGCCATTTTTTACGGCTTGCAGGTTGGTTTTTATTTGCTCCTAAACAGTCTCATCGTTTTTCTACTTGCTGTTTTAATGACGTTAATTAAACTCTATAAAAAATAGTCTATCGTAAGGAGATGAGGGCATTTTGAGAAAACAAAAGATAAAGTCAGCAACAAAAGAATGGGTAAAAGCAATCTTGATTGGCTTGTCCCTTTTTATTATTATCCGAACTTTCCTTTTTGCCCCTGTCCTCGTAGACGGAAAATCCATGGAATCCACCTTGCAGGATGAAGACCGCCTTATTGTTACAAGGCTTGGCAATCTCGAGCGATTTGATATTGTCGTTTTTCACGCTAATGACAAGGACGACTATATTAAGCGTGTCATTGGGCTGCCCGGGGATACGATTGCTTATGTAAATGACCAGCTGTTTATTAACGGTGAACAGTATAATGAAGAATACATAGAAGAAGATATAAGAAGCCATAAAGATCAATTTGGTGAAGATGCACTTTACACGGGGAATTTTACCCTTGAGGATAAATTAGGCTTTGAAGAAGTGCCTGAAGATACAATTTTTGTCATGGGTGACAACAGACCGCATAGCTGGGACAGCAGGGATATTGGCGTAGTGCCATTGGATTCAGTTATTGGGGAAGCAAGGGTTTTGTTTTGGCCTTTTAAAAACTCCACGCTTCTGACGAATGGGCATAAGGATGAATGAAGTGGTTTGTGAAGATTCCAGGTAAAACACCAGTTAGATTAAAACTCACTAAATAGTAATTATTACTACTTTTATTAAATCCACTAAGGAGAACAGATGATGAATAGTCCATCCAGAAGAACAGGATTGTTACTTGTTATAACAGGAGCAATCTTTTGGGGTGTTGGGGGTACCGTTGCACAAAAGCTCTTCCAGCAATACGGGATCGATGTTAATTGGCTCGTGACCACGCGATTGCTTATCGCCGGCTTTTTACTTTTAGCCGTTCAATTCTTGTTAAAAGACCGTGCTCAGGTTTTTGGCATCTGGAAAAATAAACGAACAGCCTTTCAGTTGGTTATTTTCGGACTGCTTGGCATGCTTGCCGTTCAATACACGTATATGGCATCGATTAAGCACGGAAACGCTGCAGTTGCGACGCTTTTACAATACTTAGCACCTGTCATGATCATCCTCTACTTAATTTTGCGTAAACAAACAGTTCTGACACAACGGGATCTGATCACCGTCACACTCGCATTAGGCGGCTGCTTTTTCTTATTAACAAACGGTTCACTCTCAAATCTGTCTGTTCCCGCTCCAGCAATTATTTGGGGTGTATTATCCGGGGTTGCTCTAGCTTTTTACACCTTAAACGCGATTCCACTACTTGCCCATTACGATTCCCTGGTCATTGTTGGCTGGGCTATGGTCATTGGCGGACTTGCCTTAAGCTTGATCCATCCCCCGTGGCAAATGGATTTTACAGGGGTACCGCTAGAAGCTTATTTGTATTTAGTTTTCGTGATCTTATTTGGGACCATGCTCGCTTTCTGGTTTTACATCGAAAGCTTACAAAGTCTTTCCCCTAAAGAAACCAGCCTTTTAGGAAGTTTAGAGCCGCTGGCTGCTGTTTTGACAACAGTTTTCTGGCTTCATGAACCCTTTGGATCATTTCAATGGCTTGGTACGGCTTGTATTATTGGGATGATCCTTTTACTCGCTTTGACTAAAAAGTCCTCTTCTAAACAGACTCTAAGCAATAAAAAGCCTCTCAGAGTTAGCTAAAGTAAGCTGGCATTGAGAGGTTTTTTGATGGATATTTTTATTCCATACGAAGATCGCTGCAATTGTAAATCCGTTTTTCATTTCCTTTTGAGGTCGTTGAGGAGGTTTTACCTGTTTTCACTGTATCAATTAGGAGAGATTATTGTACTCCTTCGTTTTTAACAAAATAAAGTTGTTTCGCGTCATATTCAAACCATATGATCGTTTCATTTTTCCCCTCTGCACACACTTTTAGTTTTCCACTTCCTGCATCATAGTATTGCTTATTCCTTATAGGATCCAAAACAATAAACACAAATTCGTTTACTTCTGCCAGCACATAAAGGGTATGGATAAAATCAACATCTCTGTTTAACTCTTCTTTTCTAAAAACCATTTCTGTGTAGGTTCGTGATCTATTCAAAGGTGTGATCTCAATGGATTCTGTCGGGCCCTTAGCCTCTTTCTCAATACCGGCATTCTTTTTTCCCTCAAACCCTATGAGAATCTCTCCGTAGACAAGCTCACTCATCAATTTTTCAAAACTATGAACATCCTGAACTGTATACGTGTATACAGTACTGTTTCGTATAAATGACACGCTATCTGTTCTTACTAAAGCAAAGTTTTCTTTTTCCGGATGGAACTCACTCATAGGTTTCACTACCTTTATCATGAGTACTAGTTAGCCAAGGTTTTAGGGAGTGATATATTTCGCCTATAATGCCTTTTAACTGATGAACACCTGAATCTGTATTTGTCATGATGATTAAGCCGCTCCCCAATTGAGGATAAGCAAGCATCATTGACTGAAAACCAACTCCCCAGCCAAGTGAAGAGATTTGGAGTTCTTTATTTGAACCGTCTAAAAATACTCCTAATCCAGTCCAGCTTTTACTGCCTTGTTCGCTTATCATTTCGTGTGCGTTAGCTGCTGAAATTCCAATTCTGCTTTTATTATTCAAGGCGTCCATCAATTCAATGAGCAGCTTCGATAAGTCTGATGAAGTTGTCCATAGTCCGGAAGCTGCGGGATAAGGATATACTGGAAATTTTCCGTTCACTGCTGTACCGTCTTTGTTATGACCAGAAACAAAATTCTCTACAGTCTCTTCAGTTTGCAAAAATGTACTATTCGTCATTTGTAATGGCTCAAAAATCAGTTCCTCTACAGTTTTTTCAAAAGGTCCTCCAGTCACATCCTCTATTAGCTGCTGTATAATACAAAATCCTGCATCTGAATAATGAAAATCACTCTCTGGTTCATACTGAATTTGAATTGGTGTCTTACAATACGGCGTGCTTCCATTTAGTATTTCGCTCATTGATGGGAAGCCTGTTTCAGGGATTAGTTCCGTAAAGCTGCCCTCAGGGTCCACCACTCCGGATTGATGAATTAACAGGTTTCGTAATGTCATCTTTTTTTCACCTGCTAAATTACTAGTAGGAATTTTCCATGAACGCAGCCCTTTATTTATATCTTCGTCTAAATCGAGCCTGTCTTCTTCTGTTAGCTTTAACGCGACTAATGCCGTTAAAAACTTGCTAATCGAACACGCATTAAAAACTGAGTTATTGTGCACTATTTTATCGGTCCCTGCTTCCATTAGGCCTTCGTTTTCGATTGATTGAATTTGTCCGTTCTTAATTAAAGCAACACTTAACCCGATAATATTATGTACCTTCATCAGCTCTTTACTATCTACATACTTCTTTAACATAATGTCCCTCCACATCAGCTGCCAACTCCATAAATGGTAAGAGTTAAAGAAAAACCTCCACACTATCACTCCCAATTAATTTTATACGGACACTTGATGAGCCGCCGCCTCCAACATAATTGGGAACATCGGATACATCAAGCAGTTCGTTAAAGTGAAGCCTCTTCTTCTCATTTGCTTCGATGTCACCTTGTATGGACCAGCAATATTCATAAGGGATACCATCCGTGAGTCCTCTCCAAAAAAATAGGGATCAACAAACTCAAGCTCAAACGTCACTGGTTTATTGCTCCGATTATGCAGTGTAAGGTGGCATACACCTTGAATTAAACCTTCTTTAATAGGTGATAATGAGCACTCATTGTCATCCTCATATGAAATAGCTTTCACACCTACTGCCAGCGTTTCCTGGTAAGCTGTTGTCATCAATGGCGGGGTAAATGCGAATAGAAGCAATGCCGCAACAATACTCCTTGCATGATATTTTCCGAGCCCTTTTCCAAGAAAAATGAGAGAACCGATTAATAACAGAGTACCAATCACCCCTAAAATATTGACCCGTCCACCTTCTTCAATGGGAAACATCATGATTGATACAGATCCCTGCAGGATTTCTTCATTAGGGATTAAATAATAGATTAAGAGCGAAAGACAAAATAATAAAGCCGAAATTCCTAAAAATGCTTTGTTTTTAATCATCTACTATCCCCTCTTTTCCATACTCCTCAGCCCATCATACAATTTGTTTCATAATTAGTAAATATAGGTTTTTAATGATAATTTTAAAAATATGAGGTGAACGGAGCGGAAGGGGCCGACTCCTGCGGGAGGAAGCGGGAGCTTGAGATCCACTTGCGTTAGCAAGTTAGCTCAAGCCCCGCCCCGCGGAAAGCGTGCCCCTGCAGAGCAGTGAACCGGGCCAAAGAGGCTGAGACAAATATTTGTCTCAGCCTCATTAACAGATGAAATTTTTAAGAGAACAAACTAATCAGATAACCAAGCAAAATCCCGACAACACCAAAGTCAGAATCTCCAAAGGTTGTGCCTTCAAAGCCAAGTGAACCGAGTACAGGTAATAATAGCGCAGGCAGGAAGCTGATTAATAGCCCGTTTGTGAAGGCGCCAATGATGGCTCCTCTTCGTCCGCCTGTTGCGTTTCCGAAGACTCCAGCTGCTGCACCTGTGAAGAAGTGAGGAACGAGTCCAGGTACAATCACGGCCAGACCAAACACAGGAAGTAACAACAAGCTGATCAAACCGGCTGTAAAGCTTGAAAGGAAGCCAATAATTACGGCATTTGGAGCGAATGGGAATACGATTGGACAATCCAGTGCAGGCTTTGCATTTGGGACAATTTTATCTGCAACCCCTTTAAATGCTGGAACGATTTCTGCAATGAGCATCCGCACACCCGCCAGGATAATGAATACCCCACCGGCAAAGGTGATCGCCTGCAGAAGAGAGAAGACAAGGAAGTTTGTTCCATCGCTTAATTCCGCTTCAATAAATCCGCTGCCAGCAACCATTGCTACCACAAAGTACATGATTGCCATGGTGAGCGCCAGCGCTACGGATGAATCTCGTAAAAATCCAAGAGATTTCGGCACCTTTACCTCTTCCGTTGTTTTCGTTTTGTCACCAGTCAGCTTTCCTACTTTTGCTGCCACGAAGTATCCGATCGAACCAAAGTGACCAAGTGCGATGTCATCTGATCCTGTAATTTCTCTCATGGTTGGCTGCAGTAATGCAGGAAGTAAGACCATTAACGAACCTAAAATGAGTGAACCGACGATCACAAGTACTACACCATTCATGCCTGAAGTAGATAAAACCGCTGCCAGTAAACAAGCCATGAATAAAGTATGGTGACCGGTTAAGAAAATATATTTAAATTTTGTTATGCGGGCAAGTAAAATATTGACGAGCATCCCAATCAACATGATCATGGCTGTTTCTGTGCCAAATGTATTTTGGGCTAATGCCACGATGGCTTCGTTATTTGGAATAACGCCCTGGATATTAAATGCTTTTTCAAACATCGCACCGAAAATTTCTAAGGAACCAACTAGCACCGCTGCCCCGGCGCCGAGAATGATGAAGCCCATAATGGTTTTTAACGTTCCGGAAACAACATCCGCTACTCCCTTCTTTTGGAGCAGTAAGCCGACTAAAGCAAATAAGCCGACCAGGATGGCAGGTGTTCCAAGAATGTCGTTCATAATGACATTAAACATATTATTCTGCCTCCAGGATATGTTTCTTTACCTTTTCTGCAATTTCATTTTGACTGACCATGTTCACAACTGGGATGACTTTTTTGTTTCCATCTTCTAATTGCTCCATGATTTCAGGTGAACCGATGTAGTAATCTGCGCTCTCTGTTTTCGCACTCGCAAGGTCCATGTTTTTGCATTCGCCGTCGATATTCAAATCCTTCAGCACCTTATTTACATTTAAAGAAAGCATGAAGCTTGTTCCTAACCCGTTTCCACACACCGCTAAAATCTTCATTATAAATTCCTCCTAGAATAAGTTTTTAATATCCTGATAATTCTTTGCTGCTAAAAGCTCATTAAGTTTTTCTTCATCGGTTAAAATCTCAGAGATTTCTTTGAGGAGCTCTAAATGTGACGTTGCATCACTTGAAGCTAGGACTAAAAAGATTCTTGCACTCTTCTCACCTTGAAAGTAAACGCTTTCTTTTGAGACCAAAAGACTGATACCCGTTTCATTTACGCCATCTTCAGGACGTGCATGGGGCATGGCCACATTAGGCATGAGAATGATATAGGGACCAAGCTCCTTTACATTCGAAATGATTTTTTCTACATACCTTGGTTCAATAGAGCCCTTATCGAGTAAAGGGGCTGAAGCAATTCGTATGGTCTCTTCCCAGCTTTTCGCTTCAGAAGTAAATTGGACCATCTCTTCTGTCAGCTTTGTTTCAAGCATTTGTTAACCCCCTTTTAAAAACGTTATGTTCTTTATGCTTTTATCTTACTGGGTAAATGGGCAATAAAAGAGACGGGTTTTTGCCGCATATTGCGGAAAAACCCGTCTTATTAACCATTCTATTTAAATACTGGTGTAAAACTGATCTGCCGTTTTCATCTTTTTCCACTCTTCGATTAGGTTTTGATTTTCACCTAAATAACTGATTTCTTCAAACATCTTTTTCACTGCTTCATCCTTCGTATCTTTAATCGCAAGCATGAACACAACAGAAACCAGCTGCTGTTTCCAGTGTACAGGATTTTTAAAGATCGCAACTGCAACACCCTGCTTTAATACGTTTCTCGGATTGCCATGGGGAATAGCAATCTCCCCTCCTATAGCTGTAGCAGAGAGCGCCTCTCGTTCAATTGAATCATGAACATAGTCTTTATTTACATATCCGTTCTTCTCAAGCAGTCCGCATAAGGATTCAATTATTTTATCTGGTCCTTCTAGTTCTTCCCCTAAAATAATCAACTCTTGATCCAAAAACTTTTTTAAAGCAGAAAAATCGGAAAATTTTTCTCTGTCTGCAGTGGAAATGAACTCCTTCAGCTTTTCTTCCTCTGCTTTTGGAAAAAGTGGAGATACAAGTATAACCGGTAAAGTTGTGTGCTCTAAAGGGATGGTGCTAATAATGAAATCAGGCTGATCATGCCGGATGGACTCCTCCACCTCATCAGCTGCCACACAGCGGAGCAGCTCGAGCGAATGGAATTTCCGCTCAATTTTTGTCGTCAAAAGCTGCGACATCCCGATCCCCATTGAACAGACAACGATGGCTCTTTTATTTTTCCCATTCAGTTTTTTCAAGCGTTCTTTTGAAGCCTCGAAATGTAAAACAAGATACCCAATCTCATCCTCAGGAAACACAAACCCAACCGTCTCATTTAATTCTTCCATGATTTGAAACAAAGTGGCAAATGTATACGGATAGGCCTGCTTTATTTCTAATAGAAGAGGATTTTTATGATAAAGTCCGTGCTTAATTCGTTCAAAGGTGGTTTGCATATGAGCGGCCAGGCTATCAAATAACAAAGGATCCGTATCATGAGTAATGTTTGTGAGCTGAGAGGTTTTTTGAATCATCGTACGAATAAGTCCATGGATATCCTCTGCTGCTTCATTGAATGAATGGGTTCCTGTATTTTTTTCTTTTAGACTCAGTACATGGAGTAAGAAGTACAGGATCTCATCTTCGGGAAACTTTATCAGGAAAAATGACTCCAATTCTTTTAAATGATTTCTTGTGACCTCATATTCTTTTTTTGCTTTTAGTGCTTCGGCATTTTCAAGCGATAGACTGATTGTTTGCTTCCGCTTTATCCGCTGGGTTGTAATTAACAAATGGAACACTAAATTAAGAAAAGAGTCTGATGTAAATTGTTTATTTAGTTCTTTTTCTAAGCGCTTTATCTGATGCTTTACCTTGCTTAATTCAGCCTCAGAAAACCATTTATTATAAAAGGAAGGCAGGTTGTCCTCTTCAAAGAAAGTATGGAATCTTAAAAGAGCCGTCCGTTTATCCCGCTCTTTTCCAATTAGGCGAATCCCCACTTTTTGTTTTGATTCAACCGCAAGTCCAAACGGCTCTAGCCACGATGAGATTTCAAGTAAATCCTGTTTGATCACTTGTTTACTCACGAAAAATTCATTCATTAAATCCTGAAGTGATACTGTTTTTCCTTCATTAATGAGCATCGTCATGATATGTAGTTTACGTTCCTCATCACTTCGGTCAGCTTGCATGGGACGTGATTGATCAATCAGGGACAGAATCTGCCTTTTCTCTTTATCAGACCCTTCAAAACGAACTCCAATATTAGGTCTTCTTATAATTTCCGCTTGAAAGGATTCTTTCTTCAGCCACAAATCAATTTGCTTAAAATCATTTCGAACCGTTCGCTCTGAGCAATTCAGGGAGCTTGCGATCATATCTATCGTCAATGTTTCATTCGTATTATTTCGTACCAGCTGATGGAGAATCTTCGTTTGTCGATTATTCATTTTGCCACCTCTATGATTTTACCTTCCTTTATCTATAAGGAAGGACAACAAATGACCCCAGTTTAAACGCTTAAACAGAAGTCCGGATAAGTCATTAATTCTACTTGTTATATTATCACTAAGGGGGAGAAAAGTTGTAGTTTTCAGTCTTTTGGGGATCGGCAGTTAACGTGTCCCTTTGCACAAGGCAAGTTGATTTCCGCTGCAGGGGCATGCTTTCCGCGGGGCGGGGCCCTTCGCTAACCTGCTATCGCAGGTTGATCTTAAGCTCCCGCTTCTTCCCGCAGGAGTCAGCCCCTTCCGCTCCAATCAACTCGTGGAGACTTGATAAAGTTCTTCGATCTCATATGAATTCCCGCTCCAAAACCTAAAACATAATCACCAATTATTGAGTTTGGGGTGATAAAGATTTGGTTGTCTAGATTTTTTTGACGGGCATATATTGATTACACATGAAGGTAACTCTGAATAGACTGTTATTATGCATGATTCTTTGTTTCCGAATGCGTTAAATTTGGACTAAACCCCAAGGAAATACAGAAATATGAAAGCTTTCAGTACTTCAGGCGCATAGTGTTTCGGAAGCTTGTTACTTATAATAATTAAACACTACTATAACCAAGCACATGATACCCCATCCTATTTAGAGGAGACTTTAAGATGAACGACTGGGAACGTCCCATACCTGAGTTATTGAAAATTAAGGTGATGTCACATCCAAACAATGAGCCCGTCACAATTGAAGGTGAAACATCAGATCTGCGCTGCATCGGAGTCGGCACTGATGCTGCTGTGTTTGAATCTCTTTCAACACCAGGCTATGCGTATAAATTGTATGCGAATGAAAAAAAAGAGAAAGTGGCGATGGAAGCGAAAGTTTATGGGATCCTGGGAGAGTCTGTGTATTTTCCGGTCTGCTACGGGGCTTATGATGAGTTTCTTGTCCTAAGCTACGAAAAAGGGATCACACTTTTTGATTGCATTTTGCAGGGAGTTCATATTCCAAAACAGGCCGTGCAGGATGTAGAGGATGCCAGAGATTACGTTCGAAGCAAAGGACTTAATCCCCGTGACATTCATTTAAAAAATATTCTCCTGCAGAATGGCCGGGCTAAGATCATAGATGTTTCCGAATATGTTTTACCGGGAAATGATTTCCGCTGGGAGCATTTAAAGCAGGGCTACGAGCAATACTACCATTTAATCGACGGAAGCTCCGTGCCCTTTTGGCTGGTGGAAACCGTACGAAAATGGTACAACCAACGCGCCGGTCACTCGTCGTTCGAAGAATTTTCAAGGCGCGCGCTGAGATTGTTGTTTAAAAAGTAAGAGACCTGGTCTGATTGGCGAAATCAGATCAGGTTTTTTTGCATTATCTTCCCGAGCCAGAGGTGTTAACGATGGATCGACTTTATCTAATTACTTTTCAATTTTACTGTCCCAAGCTTGGGTTAATCTGTCAAAACCCCTTATTATTTAATCTGTTCTTATATCCTTTAACATGTACTTTTAAAAGCACTTACAAAGTCCCACCCAAGGTTGATTGCAGTGGAAGTCGGTGACTCCGAGGGGAAAGAAGCGGGGAGGCTGAGATCCATTGGCGAAGCCAATTAGCTCAGCCCCGCCCCCCGGAAAGCATCCGACTGGAGCGGAAATCAACCTTCCCCTTTTCAAGCATCAAACTCCTACTATCCCCTGTCCTTTAATACCAATTTTAAAACTGCAAAGATTTCATTTTAAATACATTTCTCCAGTTTCCACACCACTTTCCCTCAACCTGTTCGTTTTTTGACTAAAATAGAGTATAATAAAAGGTACGTTTTTTTTAATATTTAAAGGTGGTAGGAATGCGATGAGTTTTGAATCTCAATCATTTACAGATGGCATCGAAAAGCTTGAGCAAAAGCTTTTTCTAAAATTCATGCCATCCAATCAGCAAGACGAACGCCTTATTCAAAAAGGGCTTTTCTTATATAGACAAGGAACCGTATATGACGCGGGCTACGATCCTTCCATGGAGATGCTGCGTGCTAAGGTGCGCGATGTGTACCAGGTCAATGTACGGATTTCATTAGATCCTTCAAAATCCAGCTCCTGCAGCTGTCCGGAGGAAAACTGGTGCCGCCACCGCATGGCTGTCTTTTTTAAATTTTATCAGCAGTCATCAAGTGTCAGCCAATGGATCTCGAAATGGAGAAACCAGAAAACCTCCATGCTTAAAATGGAAAAATCACCTGAAGCCTGGAAAGCGCTTGTTGAGAAATCCATTGCTCACTTTGATTACCAGCAGCTGCTTGAACAGCCGTTTTTATTTAATCACTACACGAAGAATGCGCAGCAGACCCTATTTAAAACTACACCGATGGAAAAGGAATGGAAGCCTCTTTATGAGCTCCATACGATGTTTTGGCTGTTCATTTCTCTTTCAAAGGAAATCAGCGCACAAGGAGCTTCTCTTAAAGATGAAGAAATCATCGACCACCTTGCCTTTTTAGTAGAGGAGATGGAGGACGCGCTCGCTGACTTAGCCGTTTATGCACGCCCGTTTGCCTTTGATCCATTTTTGGAGGATCTTCGCAAGGGGTCTCATGAGCTTCTTGAGGACATTTCGTCGCCTATTTCCTATTCTGTTTATTCCCTTTTATGGTTCCAGCTTTTCACCTCAAAAGCCTGGAGAGAAAAGGAGCTTGAGCGAATCTCATCAGAAGAGACAGTGAAGGATGAGGTGCTGTATGCCCGCACCGGTCTTGCTTTATTGCTTTCTAAAAACGACATCTGGAAGGAGCAGTTTAAGCTCTCGCCTCCTTCTGTTGTTCCGCATGCTGTCAGATGGATGGAATGGATGCTGTGGGATGATAAGCTCGATGCCGCAGTTACGATTTTAAAGGAGCTGCCTAAAAAGGTTCCGGACCATTTGAATGCTTTCCCTTCCGAGTCTGAAAAACGGGCATTTGCCCACTGGCTGATCCGAAAGCTTGAAACCGGAAAGATTCGTATGCAGTCGCCAGATTCAACGGTGATGGTGTATGAGGCGCTGCTTCCTTTTAGTGCAAGACATCTTGGCTCCCTTTTACTTGATTCAGGACGCTATAAGAACTGGGTTGAGCTTGTGGACTGGATTGGCTTTACGCCTGAGGAGCTTGAAGCTGCCGGGTTTAAGCAGCTGATCACAGAGCGTCCTGAGTTTGCTGTCCCTCTTTTGCATCAGTGGATTGAAGCGTTAATCGCAGGACGCCAGCGGGAAACATACCGAAAAGCGGTTCGCTATTTAAAGAAATTAAAGAAGATCTATCAGCAAAGCAACCAGGTCCAGCGATGGGAGCATTATTTTCAGTCCGTTTTAACAGAGAATAAGCGTCTTCGTGCCTTTCATGAGGAATGCAAAAGGGGGAAACTGATCCATGTGGAAGAGTGAAAATAAAATTCTCGATGTAACAAAACTGTCGGGTGGTCACTTTTCCCTTCAGGCCGTTACGCAGGATGGCGAGATTCTTCCTCCCGACTCCTGGCAGCGACATCTCCTTTTATGGCATAAGGAGAGCTTTCACGGAACGATGCTGAAAAAGCATGAAGAAGCTCATGTTTACAGTGTTGTGCTTGATAGCTGGTCCATACTTACTCTTTTTGCGCAGCCGAGCTTTCATGGCCGGATTACTTGGGATCTCTCCCCTTCTGCCCAATTTTATTACGATGCTGCTCCCCTTCTATTCGAATGGATCACAGAGGGGAAATGGCTCGAGGAATGGCACGGCAAGGATGCACGTGACTATGACCAGTTTAACATGACGTTAAGTGATGATTTCTGGGAGGAATGGCGTGATATTTCTGATGCCCAGATGGAGATTGGTGAAGAGGATAAGGAGCATTTTAACGACTGGTACCAGCAGGCAATTACGTACTTTTTTGAACATAACCATAGAAGCCGCGGGCTTGTGAAACGGATTTTCAATGAGAATCATGCCTTAACCGCGGCTGACCTTGCAACGTATTTTGATGAAGAAAAATGGTCTGACTGGGTGCAGGAAAAAGACCTCGCCTCCCCTTACCGCTTTGGAATCCGGTTTGAAGAGCCGATGTCTGAGGATGGGCTTTGGACGATGCAGCCATTTTTACGCGACCAGCGCCGGGCTGACTGGACGTATGATCTAAAGCTTTCTGTTCCTCTGGAGCGCTCGCTTCCTGATCGCTGGAAAAAAGAAAAAGAAGCGATCGAACAGGAGCTTTCACGCTGGGTTCGCCTCATTCCGTATCTTAAGGATGAAGGCGTCTGGCAAACAGAGATGTCTGAGGAACGTGCGTGGCTCTTTTTAACGGAAGGAAGTCAGAAGCTTTTAGCGTTGGATGTTGAAATTTTACTGCCATCATGGTGGAAGTCGATTCAGCAGTCAAATGTTGCTCTAAAAGCCGCTGTAAAAGGCGATCACAGCTACCGTCCTTCCTTTGTCGGACTGGATGCACTCGTTGAGTATGACTGGAAGGTTTCTATTAATGGCAGTGATATGACCGATGAGGAATTTGATTCGCTTGTTAATGAAAAAAGACGCTTTATTCAGATCAACGGAGACTGGATCGCGCTTGATCCTGCTTTAATTGCCCGCATCCAGCGGGCGATGGAAACAGCGAAAAAGCGCGGTATTCGCATGCGTGATCTTCTTGAACAGGAGCTTGATCAGGCAGCTGGTGCTCCTGAAGATGTTATTGAGCTTGATGATCTTAGAATTCAATATGAATTAAACCGCTCGATGAAATCGATGCTGGATTCACTGAACGATGTAGGCCAAATTCCGCTCATCGAACCGCCAGCAGGACTTGAAGGAACGCTCCGACCGTATCAGCAGCAGGGCTTCAGCTGGATGCACTTCCTTCGTACAAACCGTTTTGGCGCCTGTCTGGCAGACGATATGGGACTCGGAAAAACGATTCAGCTGATCAGTTATATGCTTCATGTGAAAGCAACAGAAAAACTGACTGCACCGTTTTTAATCGTCTGTCCGACTTCTGTTCTTGGAAACTGGCAGCGGGAAATTGAACGGTTTGCCCCATCACTTAAGCTGCATCTGCATTACGGGCCTTCCCGTCACAAGGAGGAGTCATTCCACCGCGTCATTCAAGGCACAGATATTGTGTTGACCTCCTACGGCCTTTGTCATGCCGATCAGGAGGAGCTGACGTCTGTTCAGTGGTCTGCCGTTGCGCTTGATGAGGCGCAGAATATTAAGAACCCGCATACGAAGCAGTCTAAAGCGATCAGAAAGCTTGAGGGCATGCATCATCTTGCCTTAACGGGAACACCGATGGAGAATCGTCTATCTGAGCTTTGGGCGATCTTTGATTTTATTAATCACGGCTATCTTGGTACACTTTCAAGCTTCCGCCAGCAGTATATTGTGCCGATCGAGCGTGACAGCTCTGAACTTCTGACGAGAAAGCTGCAGGGAAGAATCCGTCCGTTCCTTCTGCGGAGAACGAAGAATGATCCGGCAGTCGGCTTAAATCTTCCTTCAAAAATTGAGCAAAAGGAATTCTGCCCGCTGACAACTGAGCAGGCGTCGCTGTATGAGCAGCTTGTGAAGGATACGCTTGAGAAGATTCCAACGCTAAGCGGCATTGAACGTAAAGGCATGGTCCTTCAGATGCTGAATCGCTTAAAGCAGCTTTGCGATCACCCTGCCCTGTTTTTAGGCGAGCTTGATCCTGAATACATCACAGAACGCTCTGAAAAGATGCTGAAGCTGATGGATCTTGTGGAACAGATTATGGACGCGAAGGAAGGCACGATCATTTTCACCCAGTATATTTCAATGGGGAATATGATCAAGCAGGTGCTTGAGGAGCAATACGGAGTTACTGTCCCATTTTTAAATGGCTCTACGCCGAAAAATAAACGGGATGAGATGGTGGAACAGTTTCAAAACGGCTCGTTTCCAATCTTTATCCTGTCGCTTAAGGCCGGCGGTACCGGCTTAACCCTGACCGCTGCCAACCACGTCATCCACTATGACCGCTGGTGGAACCCGGCTGTTGAAAATCAGGCAACAGACCGCGCCTACCGCATCGGCCAAACACGATTTGTCCATGTGCATAAATTTATTTCTTCTGGAACGGTAGAAGAAAAAATCGACCTGATGCTTGAGAAGAAGCAATCGTTAAATGAAGAAATCATTAAAGGCGATCAGTGGATCACCGAGCTTACAAATGAGGAGCTTGAGGATTTGCTGGTGCTGTCACAGTAATTAATGCTAAAGACTGTCTAAGTCAGGGTTTCCTGGCTTTAGGCGGTCTTTTGTTTTTTGGTGAATACTTCAGTTTAGTACTTCTTAAATTCTTTTTTTACTACTTTTTTTGCCGTTTGTTTACTTCAATTGTAATAAACTCCGGCAAATAGTCGGGCGTACATCCTTTTGCTACTATTTCGTCTTTGTAAAGACCTGTGTTCTCACCAAGTTGAATACACCGTGCGCGATTCTTTTCATCATAAACGCCTATCCAGCCTGCTGTAAAATTCATAGCCCATTGAACTTCTGGTTCTTCCTGCGTAATAGCAGCTTCTAATGCTGATAGCAAGTATGAAGTGTTATCAGGTGGTATTTGTCCAGTCCATCTCAATCGCGCCTGATAATACCAGAAAGCCCGCCTTTGAAGAGCAGAAGGACTTTTTTCCCAAGATTCCATCAATGCAATATTTTTCTTGTTTTTAGTAAGCTGATTAGCCATTAACCAATCCATTAAGTTATTTCGCTCATCAAAAGTGTGAGCCTGCATATCCTTATCAAACTTATTTAGCACATCTTGCGAAAGAAGTTTTTTATCCATAATTAAAATCGCTAATAGTCTTGGGAGGAACTCTTCAGTTGCCCACAGCTCCATAGCTAGTTCGTGATCTACTTTTATGTCCTTTGCGATTTTTCGCAAGTCACCCAGCTTAGTTTCACTATTGATCTTCTGGAGAATATCTTCAGCTTTTAAAGAACGTTTTCTTTCTGCACCTTGATTTTCATTCATTTTATTCAACCCCTTATTAAGGTATTGTTTCATAATTATGGGTATAAGATAGAATGCACCCTTTAATTGTAAATATCTAAGAATTTCTTAACATTTACAGCCCGGCGTGATTGTTCTTTTAAGTTTGGATTTTCTTCAAGGTCAAACACTACTTCCTCCCCTTTATAAGTGATTTATACCCATCCATTTGAATAACGCTGAAAAAAGTTAGTTGAATTAATCTTTTCATTTCAATAAGTAAATCTAGATGCTTTTCTTTTGAAGAGTATTTCATTTGCTATTCTCCATTGAATGAATTGGGATACTAAGTACAGGAAACATAATACCAATTACTATTCATTTTTTGCATCCAAATTATAGTAGCCTGACCATCTTCCCATTTGAAGAAAAAACATATTCCGAAAAATTATCTATCGTTCATTTTCATAACTTCATTTCCGTCGGATAATGAGGAGTAATACTACTTTTTTGGAACTAGGAATTCTGAACGTTTGTAGAAAAGCATTACTGTTATTCCAGTAAAGCTTACAATTAGTTGAATAACATTATTTCCATATTCTTTGTACATCCTGAAGTCTTGTATCTGCAAAAACCAATTTGTAGATATCAGGTTTAGTTGTATTTTTCCAAAAATCATATTCGTACTTTGAGTTGAAGTAATTCATAATTATTGTCATTATATTTCCGTGTGTCCCAATAACTATGGTCTTCCCCTTGTATTGATTTAAAAGACTTTTGATTACTGGTATAGAGCGCTTTTGCACTTCTCTAATTGACTCCCCTCCTGATAAAAAATAATCTAAATCTTCGTAGGATTTTTTAATAGCGTTTTGAATTTCATCATCAGGCAATTTATAAGCCCCTTTTAACTGTCTTTCCCTTAATTCTTCAATAGGATATATTTCTATATTTTTCTGTTCGGCAATACCTTCAATCGTTTGAATAGCTCTCCTATAAGAGCTCGAGGCTATAACATCTATTTTCACCTTACTCATTAAATCTGTAATTTTTTTTGAGTCTATTTCACCCTCTTTTGATAATCCTCGTGTTCGTTCTTCTCCGAAAATAAATGGTGATTTTGCGTGTCTAATCATATAAATTATGGTATTCATATTACTTAAAACCTCATTTTTTTCTCACTTAGAAGCTCAGTGAATTCATATTTTGTTAATTTCTTTTTATGTAATTCACACTTATGATGCAAGGTCGAAGAAATTTTTAAGAGGTTAGGAAGAACATGTGGTATCATCTCACCTACCCCAAGGTTGTTACCATCCAATAACCAGGTTATCTTTTTCCAGTCTAAAATTCCTTCGTCAATCTTTTTAGGAGTTTGATATTCATAATCCACAGGAACAGTAACTAGAAAAGCATACATACCACCAGTAATTGTATTATCTATTTCCCAAGATACAATACCTTTATAGGTTATATTGTTTGATGAAATATCAATACCGGTTTCTTCTTTTACTTCTCGTACAAGACATTCCAATGGTTTTTCATTTTCTTTCATCTTTCCACCTACACCATTCCATAGACCTTGAGTAGGTGTGTAATCTCTATTTAGCATCAAAAGTTCATCGTTTCTCTTTATGAAACATATTGTTTGATAATACACGTATTCGCCCCCAATAAACATACGTACTTATTCCGGTAAACTGCCCCTTTAGTTTAACATTAATTTCCTTTTGGAAGACAAAGAAAAAAGCATTCATTATTTAAGGAATGCATTCTTTCACTTTATATGGAGTAGCATCAGGAAAATGCGGATTTACATCAATAAGGTTATTTCAAATTAAAAAGCACAACTTCTCTACAATAAAAATAGAGAAATTGAGCTTTTTCATTACTTCATTTACTTATTGAATTCATTAACTCGAAGAAGTATTCAGGTTTATGATTCTTATTTAGTTTATACCATGATTGTAATGTTTCTGGTGTAAGTACATCTATTTTTTTCAATACTTCCATTGCAAATTCGAGAGGAGCTATTCCTGATGCAGTAACTAAGTTTTCATCCGAGATCGCAGGTCCCAATTCATAGAACTTTTCTCCTTTATAGTTTGGACAAACCATCTTTGTATATTCTACGTTATTACTTGTATGCTTTCTAGTATCTAAGTAACCCATATTCGCGAGACCTTCAATTGCGCCACAAATTGCAGCCACAACAGTGCCCACCTTTAAAGCCAGGCTAATTCTTTCTAAGATAGGCTGATGAATTTCTTCACTCCAAGTAGTCCCTCCTGGTAAAATCAAAAGATCTTTACTTTCAAAAGTACATTCGTCAAGTGAACTATCTGGTTTAATGCTCAGTCCTCCCATAGTAGTAATCAGCTCTTTATTAGCTCCTACTGTCATTACTTTTAAAGGTGCTAAACCTTTTTTAAAATATCTTCCTGAGTTTAGTTCAGCAATTAAATATCCATATTCCCAGTCCGACATTGTGTCAAATACATATAGAAATACTTTTTTTGTTTGCACTAATAACACTCCAATCACAATTGATATTGTAAGTATAATAAAACTTCCCTGACAGCTAATGTCAGGGAAGTTATTATACTTGATGAAATTTAATTAATTCCGATAGAACTTCAACAATTCTTTTCTTAAGACTTATCGGTTCAATGACTTTAATAGATTTATTGTACGGTAAAAGTAAATAAGGTACATATGTATGTATTATTTCTTTTTCAAGAAGAAAAACTGCTCGATTTGAAGTCCGTTCCTGGATGTAATGTCCTAAAAACCAATGTTGGCAAAGATCATCCAATACACTTTTATCCCCATGAACAACCAAAGAAATAATCTCTTCCTTATCTTCTGTCGTTGGAAGAAGATTTTTTGTAAAAAAGTCACGTGCATAAAAATTTTCCGGAGGGTTAAACTTATTTTCAGTCAGCATTAGATTTTCAATTCGGTCTACTCTAAAACTACGGACTTCATTCCTAAGATGACAAAATCCAATCATATACCACTTATTATTCCAATAGATAATTCTGTACGGATCGACCACTCTCTTATTTTGCGTTTCGCCACTTGTAAGGTAAAGAATTTTTACGGAGTACCCGTTAGCTACGGATCGCTCCAACTCCTTCAAAAAAGGGTCCATAGAGGGTGAACTTATTGCACTTATTACTTCAAGGCTAGTTAAATGTTGGTTAATCTTGGTTTCCTGCTCTTGATTTGAGTATTTACTTAGTTTTGAAATGGCCCTATTTAGTGCTTCGCCTCCATAATATCCCGCTTCTTCTGCAAAAACAGCAGCGTGAAATAGAGACGCTTGCTCCTCAAAATCAAAAAAAAGAGGAGCCTCGATAAAATTGTTCAATAAGGAGTATCCACCGTTATGTCCTGGTTCTGAAATGATCGGTACGCCACTTGTTGAAATTGTATCAATATAGCGATACACAGTCCTTATATTCATCTCTAGCTTTTCTGAAATTTGTTTTGCAGTAACTTTTTCTCCTGAACGAAGCATCCATAGAATCGCTAACATATTGTCAATTTTAGGCATATAATTCCACCTCCAAAATAAGAGTCATATTCTACTATCCTGCCCCGATAGTTTAAGGGGATTCTTTGATAAATTCAATAAATCATTTGAATATTTTTCTAAATTCAACCGAACTACTAATTAAGCAAGTCATTTTAATGAAGCAATATAACAAACCTTTTACCAGGCTTGTAAAGGAAGGAGTTTACAAACATCCAATACTTCTATCACCTTTGGGATTTAACCTAAATTTACTAGACTCGTGCCCCCCATTCCTTTGCTATAATAAGAGCGCACCGCAACCAATGACAAATACACACAAAGGGACGGATAGACCTAATGTTTAAACTACTCACTTTCATTTTATTCGCCTTTCTTGCAATCCCTTCTTCTGCTCTTGCAGCAAATACGCTCCCACCTTCGAACCCCGGAGAACAAGAGATGATGCAGGAAAATATTCCTGATACGCATACCACAACGGCCCGTGTCCTTGAAGTGATCGAAGAAGGAACAGAACTGGACGAAATGACTCAAGCGGAAACAGAGTTTCAACAATTAAATGTAGAGATTTTATCAGGAGAATATAAAGGCCAGGAGATGGAAGTCACAGGCTTTAATTACCCAAACAGCGTCTACGGAAGCAGCAACTTCTGGTTTAAAGAAGGTGACAGGATTACAATCCAGTTGCAGCTTGAAAATGGGGAAATCACCAATGCCTATCCCTTGGATTACGCCCGGGATTTTCCTTCCTATATCCTTGTCGGGCTTTTCATTGCCCTTTTACTCCTATTCGGAAAGCTCAAGGGTGCAAAATCCGTTATCACCTTAGGACTGACCATCTTTATTCTTTTTAAATTTATGATTCCTTATTTACTTGAGGGACATAACCCTATCCTGCTTGTGCTCATTACCGGAGCGATTGTAACGGCTTTAACCTTTTTGATTGTAAGCGGCTTTTCCCGTAAAACGCTTGCTTCTATCATCGGAACGGTAGGCGGCTTGGGATCGGCAGCTCTTATTTCCGTTATTTTCATGGGGCTAATGAACCTCTCAGGTTTTCATGGCGAAGATGAGCGGATGCTTGGCGCGATGGCTCAGGAACTACCGATTGATCTTTCCGGCCTGCTGCTTGCCGGTATTATTATTGGAGCGCTGGGTGCTGTGATGGATGTTGCTATTTCGATTGCTTCATCAATTGAGGAAGTAAAACGCAATTACAAGAAGGCGTCATTTAAAGAGCTTTTCAAATCTGGAATGAACGTAGGCGGGGACATAATGGGCACTATGGCAAATACCCTGATTTTAGCTTATGTTGGTGCTTCCCTTCCAATTCTTTTATTAATCTATGCCTATGAATATCCGTATGGTGAATTGATTCAGATGGAGTTTTTTGGAGTTGAAATTTTGAGGACACTTGCCGGGAGTATTGGTCTCGTTTTGGCCATTCCGATTACTGCACTTATCTCGGCTTTGCTTTTGAGTAAGCAGGAGGTAAAAACAAAACAAGATCCTACAATTATTGTCGGCGACCGAAATACAGGCGCTTAAGAAAAGCCGGGGCGATACTAACCGCTTCGGCTCTTTTCTTTGCTATCTAATCAGAAATCCAATTTTACCAAGCTGTTTTTAAATGCACCTTCAAACTGAGCGAGAGGGTGTATTTCGTCAAGAATTGGTTAGATCTGATGCTCTTCAATAAACTGAAGCATTTCTTTTAAACTCTTTTTGGTTTACATTCCTTTAAAAGGATAGAATAATAGTGTTAAGAAATTGTAAGTCAATACTAAACTAGAAAGACTGATTTGATGCACTCAAAGAATAACATACATATCTTTTTTCCTGTCACCTGTCTGATTTTATTTATTTTAATTTCCGTGCTTTCCTGGCGTGAACAACTCGAGTTAATCGATTCCCTCATTATCGATGGTTTGGCGAGATGGATTTCACCGGCTATTGTTATGTTGATGGAGGGGATCACCAAAATCGGTTCCGGAGAAACGATTCTCATTTTGACGTTTCTTTTGTCTCTTTACCTCTTGTTTAAAAAGCTATGGAAAGAAATTATTTTTTTGTATGTCCTCACCCTCGGGGGAATTTTATTAAACTTTTTGCTGAAAGTCGGCTTTCAACGTCAGCGTCCGGGTGAAATGAGCTCCATCGAAGTGTTCGGAAATTCCCTTGAAATCACCTCTTACAGTTTTCCAAGCGGACATACGATGCGGAGCGTTTTACTGTTTTCATTTTTGATCTATCTTAGCCTCGTTTATCTCAATAAACTAACCATAAAAACAGCCATCATTTTTTCTTTAATTACGATGATTTTTCTGGTTGCCATAAGCCGTATTATTATCGGTGCTCATTTTCCTTCCGATATTTTTGCAGCTATTACGATTTCAATTACCTGGTTTTATTTGTGCTTATCAGGTATCCGCTTGACATTACTAAAGGAATTACGTTTTTTGTAAGAAGAAAAGAGAAAGAATTAAACTGACACCCGTTTAAAAAACACGATAAAAATAAAAGGTTAAGCAGTTAGAAGATGATACCTATATTGTATAGGGATCATCTTTTTTATGTTTTTTAGACATTTAGCTGCTTATACTCGATCACATCTTTTAAATGCTCAAAAATCATTCTTTAGGAGCGGTAACAGTTTCCTCTGCGATCTAGACTGTCCCAGGTGATCGTTCTTTAACAGGTTTTGGTATAGATTTTTTATCTTTTTTTCACTAAAAAGACGGCAGTAATCCAGGAAGTGATTGGAATAACAATCGTAAGCCCAATGCCAGCACAAAGTATGGTAATCATTTCAGCACTGAATATTTTGGAGTTAACAACCTCACCCATTGAATAGGACAAATCTTTAAACCAGATTAGTAAAGCCAGATAACCACCAAAGAATGCAAAAAATAAAGTGTTTGTACTTGTTCCTAAAATATCCCTGCCAATCTTCATTCCGGCTTGATATAGGTTTTTCCTGCTTATATCAGGGTTATGGTAATGGATTTCACGCATTGGGGAAGAAATTGATATAGCGGCATCCGTGATAGCTCCTATGGTGCTCATCACAATAACAGAAGCAGCTAATTTTATAAAATCTACTCCTATATAAAGTGAGAACATACTTAGTTCATCTATTTCTTCTTCACCAAATCCCTGGATCTTTGCATGATCTGTTATAAAAAATATGAACAAAAGTAAAAGACTGGTCGAAATAATAGAGGAAATAAACGCTGTTTTTGTTTTAATATTAATTTTATTAATAAAAAATAGATTGATACAACTGATGATGACACACGCTATAAGTGTCAGGATAATCGGATTTAAACCAGGGACCGTCATAAATAAAGTGGTAATGATGATAACACCAAAATTAAAAAATAGAGCAATAAACGATCTTATCCCTTTATTTCCGCCAATCAAGGTCATCAAAAGAAATAATATGGCTGCGAGGACTACCAATACATTCATATTTTCGCCCTCTTTTTAGTAACAAAAAATATAGTGATGTAAACTCCTATGGGAATGGTTAACACAATTCCGATACCTCCGGCTAATGCCCTCGCTATCTCCAATGATAAATTTAAAGATAATGTAAGACCCAACGGATACTGATTTTTAAAATAAAGGATAAGAACCGGAATGGATCCACTTACATAAGCAAAGAGCAAGATATTTGTCATGGTGCCCATAATATCCTTGCCAACCTCCATCCCCGATTTCCATAAGTCCTTTATAGATATCCTTTTATTTTCTTCATACAAGCCAAAAATAGAAGAAGACATGGTTATGGCAACATCCATCACAGCACCTAATGAGCCGAGAAACAATCCAGCAAGAAAAACCATTTGGTAGGGTCTTGTAATAAATTGCAATTCTTCAAACCGCAGTCCTCTCTCAGACGTCAGAAGTAACACAAGATACGTAATTAGGAGGGAAAGGAATGTACCCAGTAAGGTTGAGATAATGGCTGCATAGGTTTTTTCATTTAATCCATTTACTAATAATAAGGAAAGCACTGTAAACAAAATAGCGGCTATGCCGCAAATTAATAGTAAACTTATATGTGAATGAGCAAGGTAAATGTCCAGGGCATAAGAAATCAGCATTGCATTAATTGCTAAACTTAAGATAGAAAATAGCCCTTGTTTTCTCCCGACAATCAATAATGTAAAAATAAATACCCAGGCAACCACTATTAAATATTTATCACGTTTTACATCTGCAATCGTACCTGTTAAGTTATCCGTTTCTTTTGGATTATCTTCAAGATTTATAAATACTTCGTCTCCAACAGTAAATTCAAAGTCGTATGCTTTGGATAGGGAAAATTCATTATGTAATTCAACGATCTTTCCTTTCTCATATCCATTTTTAATTTCAGCTTTTATGTGCTGTGTGAATAAATTATCCTCATTATTCATTGAATCTTGAAATTCAGTACGATCAATGAGCTCACTTTCTATTACCTGTGCAATTGGCCGATCGTAGTAGGAATGATTATTGTGAACAAAAATGATGCTCCCAGCGCAACAAAGCACCACTATTAAGTAAAACAATAGCTGTTTATATGTAACCGTTTTTAATTTATCTTTAAAAATATCCAATCTAACCCTCCATTCACGATTGAATGTCCAACGCATTTCTTTTCAGCCTATTTTCAGATTACCTAATAATAAACCAATATAAGCAACAATGCCATGATCGATCGCCTAGTGCTCACCTTCTAGAAGTTTATTTGATTTAAAAGCGAAGCTATTACAAAAAGCTTCTCCATATATAAGGAGAAGCAATTAAGAGTATCAGCATAAGTTAGGTGGCATGTGCTGTGTCTGGCTTTTCAAAACTGACGGCAATGTATCATGAATGTAATGCGGAGCAGGATTTAAAACAGGCTTATCGCCAAAAGGAAATGGATATTCAACATAATTAAATGTCCCTAATCCATCCATACTAACTCCGTTTGCCCAGCGCCCCTCTGCACTCTTATTACCTCTGGAGTAATTAAACAACGTATAAGAGACCTCACGTTTTTCTAATTCTTTAGGAAATGTGCTTGGAACGACAATGTTCTCTTTTGACTCAAGTTCCTGGATCGCCGCGTACCATTGATTTTGATGCATAGTATCCCGTGCAATCAGCCAGGATAACATATCTTTTACACCTGCGTCTGTAGTTGATTCGTATAGTCTGACTGCTTGGAGACGGCCCTGGGATTCAGCGTTTAAGTTGGCTCTAAAATCAGCCAGAAGATTTCCGCTTGCAATAATATAATCTGCCTTCCATTTGTTCCCCACGCTGTCAGCAGGAATAGCTCCTAAACCTGAAACAATGGCATGCTGAGGATTCATCCCGCCTAGTATGGCACCAACAATTGGATCCTGGGCCGCTGTCTCTAAATCACCCACTGGTGCACCATCCAGAAGCCTTGCGATCATTGTGGCCAGCATTTCAATATGTGCAAGTTCTTCTGCACCAGTATCCATTAATAAATCTTTATATTTTCCGTTTCCTCTTACATTAAAGCCCTGGAACATGTATTGCAGAGCAACGGAAATTTCCCCAAACTGCCCTCCTAGAATTTCCTGCAGCTTTTTGGCAAATAACGGATCTGGACGCTCGGGTTTTGCATGGTATTGAAGTTCTTTTACGTGATAGAACAAAAAGAATCATCCCCTTGAATCAGATTGAACTTTTAGGCTCTTTCTATCATATTAAAACAAAACAAAATGGTGCCTAAAACAAGAAGCAAGATTAAAAGCTGTAATTTAAAGAGCTACGTGGTGTCTCTGCGTGGTGCCAGGCACCACCCGAACTAGTGGATAACCAATCCTGCAAATGAAAAGCTAGTTGCAGTTGCTGTCACACTATTAATCAACGCTAAAAAGGCTGTTCAGAAAGTCAGTTAATACTGGCTTCTGGCAGCCTGTTGATGTTGAATGTCGTATTGGTTTTTTAGTGGGGAGAAAAAAATGAAATTAAACGATTTTAACTAAAATGGGGAATATATATGGGTCGTCCGGCTCTGAAATGGTCTCTACTTCTTCCACCTGGATGACTGGAATTTCCACCCCATTGTATTCTTCAGTTCTGATGGTTCCCTGCAGCTCCACCCAGGTGTCCTGAGTATACAAGGCAGCATCCTTATATTCGCTTACCATTCCGACTACTCTCGCGTCTGCAACGCAGTGGTTAATAAGAAACCTGGAAATAATAAACTGATTTGAATTTAATCCGTTTTCTTTGTAGACAAATCCTTTTATTTTAATTTTCTTCCCGTTATACATTTGAGGATTCGTTTGAATTTCTTCAATGTAGACTGCAAAGACATCCTCGCTCATTTCGATCTGTTCTTCTTTCAGCAACTCCATCTTCCTGTCATATTCACTATCGGATAAGTAATTATTATTGGGAATCGGTTCATTCTCATCAAGAGGTTCCCTGTCTGAAACGACTTCATTAAATGCGTCTTGTCTTGCTTGACTCATCCCTTCATTTTGGGGCAGCAGCAATCCTTTATTACCGGCAATGGAAGAGTTCAGGGTTGCTGGTTCTATACCGTAGCCTGTCAGAAGAGGTAAGATGATAACTGAATAACCAAACACTTTTTTAAACCGTGAATGACTATGATCGTGATCCCCGTTACAGCCTGCAGAGCAGTGATGCTGAGCATTGATCTCCCAGACTCTTCCAAGCTGAATAATAAATAATAAAATAAATAAAAAGCCCGCCAGCTGACTCATGAGGATATACTTTGGATTAATAAATTTAGCAATTTCCCCTGTAAGATGCAATTTAAAAAAGAAAGAGGAAAAAGCTCCTAATAAGATCAGCTTTAAAAATTGAGTTAGCTGGAACTTCATACTTATTCACCTTCCTATAAAAAAAGAGATTGGGTGACGATTATAGAACCAAACACGATAGCAGTAATTAGCAGGAGTAAAACTGTAACGAACTTTATCTTAAACACACTCAACAGCATAATGGTATTTTTTAAATCGATCATAGGTCCATAGATTAAAAATGCCAATATTGATACGGATGGAAATAGATTACTAAAAGATGCACCAATAAAAGCATCCGCTTCTGAACATAAAGATAAAAAGTAAGCAAGTCCCATCATGACTGAAGTCGAATACATCAACCCATCACCAAAAAGGTAAAGAGACTTTACAGGGATATATGTTTGAAAGGAGGCTGCAATAAATGCTCCAATGATCAGGTATTTTCCCATATCAAAAAATTCATCAATGGAATGCTGCATCATTCCCCTTGCCTTATAGGAAAAAGAACGATTAGTTCCAGCTTGTGCTTCTTTATGGACAGGGTCTGCTAAGGGTCCTTTAAGCTGGTTGGATTTAAACAGAGTGCTTATGCTGAGAGTTATGAGCAGAGCTGCTGTAAAACCACCCCCCACCCTTAAACCAGCCATCGTTACATGATTTCCAAATGCCATATATGTGGACAGGATCACCATGGGATTAATTAAAGGTCCCGTTAGAAGAATTCCAACTCCGGCATAAAGCGGGACCCCTTTTTTCACTAATCGCCGGACAATTGGAACAATACCGCATTCACATGCTGGAAAGACAGCCCCAACTAAACAACTCATAATAATCGCCTTGTATTTATTCTTTGGAATCCAGCGACGTATATGCTCTTCTGTAATATACATCTGAATAAATCCGGCAGTTAGTACACCTATTAAAACAAATGGGACTGCTTCGATTAAAATACTTAAAAATATAGTATTCAACTGGATAAAAGAATCAGAGAGTAAAAATGACACACTATTCATCAGCCATGGGGTATAAGTAACAAAATAAACAACCACGATTAGCGCTAGTACACCTGTCGTATTTACTAACGAGGAATAGAGCCAGCGTGACATTAGCATCCTCCGATCCTGCCTATGTAAAGACGTATTTTTCCTTAACAATATATATGCCAGCAGCATGAGAACCATTCATAGACACTTCATATTTTCCTTAATTTGTAGACAATTTCCCCATTTATAAGCCCGAAAGATTTTATTAAAAATAGAATAAGGTGAATGTAAGATGGAAATCCTGATGATTAAGCTACATGCAAATCGGGAGGACCAACCAATGAACGGAATTATGTTACTAAATAAGCATCTGCCGCTGACCTGCACGGAGCACTGCCCCAATTTTCAGCTCGCTCATTTAACAGAGTATGTTCAGGCAAATGGAATAAATCTAGCCATTTTAAACCCTGAACAGGTTCATCCCTACTACACCATCCCCTACGCCCTTCTTCATGATTTAAAAAAGAAGCAGGCGAGGCTCGATTGCCTGATGATGTATTCTTATGAGACGATTGCAAGCTATGATTATGGCTTTTCGGAGAATTGGGCGGAGCTTCAGTCTTATTTTAAGGAGATTCGGTACTTGGCATAAGATCACTACACATGAAAAAGCCCCTGCCTGGGAAGCTGGGGCTTTTTTGCGAGAATTTGGGCCACCGCTTTTGGAGTGGAGTGGACGGCCCGTTGTATAGCGGGGTAATGCGGGGAGGATGTTTCGTAGTGGGTGTGGGGAGTGTATTTACTTCATTATGTGATGGTTTCTAGATGAATTGAGTCAGATGATGTGGGATTTTCTTCAGCTTCCGGCTGAAATGAGGAGCGTCTTGGTTCGAGAAAACGCACGGCTTCAGCAATAACCTCTGTTACATACTGGCGTTTTCCTTCTCTTTCAAAGGTTCTTGTTTGAATCCGGCCGGTAACGCCGACCAGTGAGCCCTTTGAGCAGTACTTTGCTGTCGTTTCAGCTGTGCGGTTCCAGATGGTGCAGCGGACAAAATCAGCTTCGTTTTCCCCATTTTGATTTTTAAACGGACGGTTTACGGCAATATAAGCGGATAGGACATGCTTGCCGTTTCCAATTTCCCTCAGGTCCGGATCCGCTGTCAGTCTTCCAACGAGTGTTACCTGGTTGATCATTTTCCCCCTCCTTTCTTAGCACTGAACTCATCTTATATGATTCTTTTATCCTTGTAAAAACAGGATTTATTTCTTTTTTTCATTAAACCGAACAAAAAAATCCTTTTTCAGTTAGAAGATTAGGAGGATTTTGTAAAATGACTCTCTGGAAAATAGTCCTTTTTCATGTTTTTCTAAATTTCTTATATGCTATAATGAGTCCATACATTGATGAGGGGAGGCTTTAGGATGAAGACGTTTAAGCTGGTAAGGCTGCAGATTGTAGAAAATGACGCACTGCGTTCTTTTGACCTTTATGACGGATTAATTATAAATAAAGAGGACGAGAAGCAAACGTGGATCCTGGAGGCTTTTTTATCAGATAAGGAATTGGACTACTTTAATAATATCCAGCAAAACCGTGAAAATTTAGAAGTACTTGCCGTTATCTCAAATGAACGTAATGACCCCGCTGCCTTTTACGCCCATGTTCATGAGGTGCGCCATATTGGTAATAAAATCAGCGTTTTGTTTACCGGACATATACGAAACCAGCGAAACGAATACGCAGAAGATCTGCTCAACCATCTCGTTTCCGACTCCGACTTGACAGGAACTGACCTGCTCCATGAATTTCGTACGCAGATGAAGGAACGGCCGCGGCTGAAGAAAAATTAAAAGATTTATAACAATATAGAAATCCCTGAGCATCGTATAAACTGCTGCCTATCCCACAATGGGACAGGCAGCGGTTTTTTGTTTAATAATATATATTTTTTCAGGTATACCTGACCTTCTTGTTTGGAAGGATAGTACCCCTAGTAATTCAAATTTACCATTTCATTTACAATAAAATTTACATGATCTTTATATTCCGTTAATACTCCCTGAACAATGTGTCTGTATTCTTAAGGTAAGAATTCAGATCGTATAGGAGGGACAAGCTTATGAGCTTCCGGTACAAATGGCATCAATTTTGGTATTTTAACTATAACTATCTACTTGAAAGTGCTAAGCGAAATTGGAGCAAGACCTACCTATTAAAGAAATCGTCGTACCACGGAAATAAACTTCTTCAATCCATTTAACGTATTAAACCAGCCTTTTGGGCTGGTTTTGTTTTGGTTATACGCTGATTCATCAATATCCCGTTACGCCTACCTCATCAACCAAGTCTAATGGAGAAGGAAGTAGTCAAGCCTGCTGTGACCAAAGGTTTATCCGCCAATGATCGAGAACCATTCATGATATACATGAACTGATTTACGGAGTAGAGACAGCCTTCTTTTCGTACCCTAAGACTTTTCCGATAATAACGTCCTCAGGTACAGGACCAAACTCTCTGCTATCCACGCTTCTCCACCAATTATCGCCTAATACAAATACGGTGTTATCCGGTACTTCTACAGCCTTCATCGTTGTAGCAAAGTACTCCTTCCAGCTTTCATCGTTTATGCGGGTTGATGGATCCACTTCTTCAAAATACTCTTCCCCGGTCAAACCTCTATTTAAGGCTTGGGAGTAGAAGGAAATGAATTTTTTATCGTCGATGAAAACATGGCCCTCTTTAATTTCAATTGTCTCACCCGGTAATCCGACGACCCGAGCTAAACTATTATCCTGCACATCAAATTCGTACTCAAATTCAGGCGTATGAAAATAAATCACATCTCCCCGTTCAAGCTCAGAATCATTCGGATCGACGACAAGCATCTTCTCTCCAAAATAATAATCATATTGCCCCCGGTCCATATTATCGGCTGCCCATTCTATAATGATTGAGTCTTCAGGCGGTACGAGGTTTTCAATAACAGGCTGTGTGATATCATCTGTGATGGTTTCTTGTGTAGTTGAGGAGCTTACTGAGGAACATGCATTTAATAAAAGTGCCACGACTACCAAAGAAAATCGTTTCAAATGAGCAACCTCCCCTCCAGTTCATTTTTAATGGTCACTAAAGCTGATCTGCAGCTTCTCTCTAAGAATCAGCACCACAATGACCGAAGAGAACAATGCAATTTGAAGCGCAGTGTCACTGAAAGCATGAAAGAAATAACGAAAAGAAAATAATAGTGCGATCCCCAGGAGTACAGCAAAAAGAAAAAGGTAATTTTTCACCCTGGTTTTCTCCCCCCTTATTGACTTCCTTTTTTTACTATATCATTTATTTCATTTAAAATTGATCTTTTTTTAATCATGCTGTATTTGTTCGTCGAGCACCTGCACATCCGTCAGCTCACCAAAAGGCAGGATCGTAACTTTGTGGTTTTCATTTTTTATCCGGAAATGCTTTTGATTATAGTCAATAAATGAAACATAGCCCTTTATCGTATGTATGCGGCCGTCTTTAAAGCAGCTGAATTGAGCAAGCAGACTGTATTCCATTGCCTCATAGATCCGAATTTCAAATTCCTGAAATGCCTGTTCATCGATTACAGGTTTCTGTATTTTTTCCGCATCATCGTTTGCCTTTTTAAGCAGCTTTGAATATTCAGGCAGCATCATGGCCGGCTGCCATTTTATTTTTCCTCTGTCTCGAATCATTTGACACCCCTCCTTTACCCTCTTTCTTTATTATAGAACAAATGTTCCCTTTTAAAACACAAGAAATTATTTATAACAAAAGGAAAATTTCCCACACCAATTTTAAATGGCCTGGTTGAAGGATTGTCTGTTTACCGGTAAGCTTTTAGAATACATAAAAATAGGAGGAGTTATTGATGATGCGGAAGAGGATTTATAACATATTTTCAATTTAAAAACCCCGTCCATGGAACGGGGTTTTTGCAAAAGAGGATGCCTCCTCTTCCATTACCTTAAAATAATGGCATTAGCGGTTGTTGTCACGATCGTTGTTGTCATCAATAATGCCGTTGTTATTTTCTTCGATGTTATTGTTGTCATTGTTATCCAGAACATCGTTGTCACGAGTCATATCGTCTTCAACATCGTTCGCGCGGTCGTTCATGTAGTTTCCACCACGGTCAATTTCCTCTTGCGTTCTGTCTACAGCGTTGTCAATCGGCCCGTTATCATCGTCACGAGCATTGTTATCCATGTTACATCCAACCATTAGAGCTGCTGCAAGCAATGAACCAGCTGTAATTTTTAGAAACTTATTCATATGATCCATCTCCTTTCGAAATTTGATGACCAGGTCCGGTCTTCCATTAGCTTCTCCAGAGTGGAAAGGATTATGTATATAAAAAAGGACATATTATAGACGAAAACAACCACTGTTTAATGTGGGCTTTCGTCTTTTTCGTTGTTACCCATGGCATGGCGTGGAGAATAGAGAACAATGGTGTTTTTAGCGTGTTTGGATCAAGAAATGGATAGTGAGGGGTCGTTTTTTACCTGCTGTACATATATATAGGGGCTGTTTCGTTTATTTTCCTGGATGATCGCTGATTTGCGAGCGCGATTTTGAAAATGTGAGCCGATTTGCTCAGGTAATGAGCGCATTTCTATTTTATGAGCGAAAACCCGCCATTTATGAGCCAACGCTCATTTCCCTCACCCCCACAAAAAAACCGCCTCCCACAAATAGGAGACGGTTAACAAACTTTCACTACCCTTTAATCGCCCGCGTAATCTCACTGCGGGAATTCGTCACACTGAGGATGTAAAAAACGAGATAGATCAGTGTGAACACGCCAATTGAAATGGCAACCGGAATCGTAATATCTGTACTAAATAGAAACGAAACGGACTTCAGCGCAAAATACGTATGACCGAGTCCGATTAGAAGCGGGATAGCGAAAAACAATAGCTGCTTCAACCCCACACCGCTCATCATATTGCCAACTGTAAAACCAAGCTGCCGGAGCGTACGGTAACTTCCTTTTTCCTCTTCTACTTCTGTCATCTGCTTAAAGTACAGAATGCTTCCTGTTGCGCATAAAAACACAATCCCTAAGAACCCGGTGATAAAGATCATAATGCCCGACATCTCCATACGCATCATGGTGATATCAACATTTGTACTGGAGATCGTCACGTCTTCAAGAAGGGATGTAAAATCATGATAAATATCATTTGCCTGTTCCCGCTCCGCTTTGTCAGCAAGATTTATGGCCAGGTAGCTGCGGACCTCATCAGGTCTAATTTCGTTAAAGTCCTCATCGTTTACAGCAAAAACGCTGTATGCTACACCCTGGTTAAGTCCGGATCTGTTTGAAATCTCAACAATGTTAAAGGTCTCACCTGTGGTTAATGTCATCCTGCTGTCTTCCGGCATGACCGGTGTAGCCATTCCACCGAAATAAACCGCTTCTCCAGGTCTAACCGTCACATCAACTCCTGTATCACGCAGATCTTTTGCCGATACGATGGTTGGTGTTCCTGATTCCATCGTAAGGCCAAGGCCCTGATCAAAGTTTTCATAATTCACATCAGCCGAGAAGGCTTCAATTTCATGAGCTTCATACGTAAGGCCTTCCTCATATAGCAGACGCTCAAACTCTGCTCCAGGTTCAGTCCCTTCTGCCAGATCAAACATAAAGTCCTGAGGAGTCATCATCCGGGCTTCCTCTTCTGCTGAGTAGTAAAGAGAATATGCACCCGTAACAAATGTGAGGGTAATCGCAGAAAGTGTCGCAATTAACGTCAGCAGCCTCGCATTGCTTTTTAAGCGGTGAACCATTGGCGCAATGGATAAGGCATGCTTAAACTGTAAATGACCATTCATTTTTTTGCGGTATACCGTCATGAGCCAGCCAATGGACACACGGAACACAAGATATGTTCCAAATACGGTTGCAAAAAGAACGACCAGCATATTCAGCAGTAAGAATGCATTCATCATACGGCCTGAATACCAGTAGCCAAATGCGACAAGCAGGATTCCCGCCACTCCTAGAATGAGCTGACGAACCGGCTTAATTTCACGGATCTGTTCACTTTCTGATCTGGATTGGAAAAGCTGAACCAGCGTATGCTTCCTGACGAATTTAATCGTTTGCCAGGACGTGATAACAAGTAAAAGCAAGAGCAGCGCTCCTGTTTGAAGAAGAGCTTCTGTTGAAAATTGAAAGCCGATCTCCATTTCAAAACGCATAATTTGAAAAAACAACAGTAAAAACAGTCTGGAAAAGAGAAGCCCTAAGACAGTGCCAACCAATGCTGCAGCAGTTAGCATGATTAAGTTTTCAATCAGCAGCATGCGGATAACTGCACCGCGTGACAGTCCGATCAGCTGAAAAAGACCGATCTCTCTTCCCCGTCTTTTATAAAACAGATTCCTCGCATAGCTCACAAAAACAATCATAATCGCAGCAAGGAAAAAAACACCTGTGCGAAAAGCTGCACTAAATCCATTGGATGCTTCAGTAGCCTGACTGATCAGGTCCTCATGCTGCATCGTGCTGAAAATAAAGTAAAGCATAACACTGAAGATCAGCGAGAAAAAGTACAGGTAATACTGCCGGATGTTCGCGATCATATTACGCCGGACGAGTTCACTTAGCTTCATGAACATTCCCTCCAAGCACACCCTGAACATTTAAAATATCATTGAAAAAGGCCTGGCGGCTGCGCCCGCCCCGGTGAAGCTCGGTGTAAAGCTTGCCGTCCTGTAAAAACAGTACGCGGCTGCAGTAGCTTGAGGCAAGCGGGTCATGGGAAACCATCATGATTGTGACGCCGTTTTTGCGATTAAGTTCCTCCATCTTGCCAAGCAGTACAGCTGCTGATTTTGAATCCAGGGCACCGGTCGGCTCATCGGCAAAAAGGATTTTTGGCTGATGAATCAACGCCCGTGCGGCAGAGGTCCGCTGCTTTTGGCCGCCTGAAAGCTCATGTGGATACTGATCTGAAACATGACTGATATCAAAAGCATCTGCCAGGCTTGAATAGGTGGCCTCCACATCCTTTTTCGAGTGGCGTCCAAGTGACATCGGAAGCAGTATATTTTCTTTTGCTGTCAGCGTATCGAGCAGATTGTAGTCTTGAAAAATAAAGCCAAGCTCTTTTCTTCTGAATTCAGAAAGCTTTTTATCCTTCATCGCCGTTACGTCAGACCCGCCGATGACGATGCTTCCTGAGGTTGCTGTATCAATGGTCGCTAGAACATTCATAAAGGTCGTTTTTCCCGCTCCGGATGGGCCCATAATGCCAACAAATTCTCCCGCTTCTACCGCTAAATCAAGTCCTTTTAATACTTCAATCGGACGTTTTTTCGTTCCAAAGGTTTTTCGTATGTTTTTTGCCGTTAAAATTAGTTTAGATTGAGACATTTATTATCGCTCCTTCCTTGATCTGACTTCATTATAAAAGGGCCGTGCATGACAATCGTTTGATTTACATGACAATCAAGGTGACAGTTTTGTCACCTTGTATGCAGGGGCTTTTGGAATGTATCAGGCAATGGAAAAATCAATCGTACCTCGGTTCCTTTTTCCTGTAACCGAACATCGATTTTGATTCCAAATGAATCTGCTGCCTGTTTAGCAAGGTACAACCCAAGCCCTGTCGCATTGCTTTGCTGCCTCCCTGCTTCTCCCGTAAATCCTTTTTCAAAAATTCTTGGCAAATGCTCCGGTTTAATGCCCCGTCCCTCATCCTTAATCAGAATTTCTGCAAAGCGTTCATTTTTCTCTCCTGAAATGATGATTTCACTTTGATCGGGACTGTATTTTACCGCGTTTGTCAGCACCTGACGGAAAATAAACCGGCTCCATTTCAGATCGGTTAAAACGGTAAGCTCCTCCCCTTCAATCTCAAAACCGATCCCTCTCGCTCTGCAGACCGCTGATAGGGATTTAATTTCAGGGAAAATAATTTGCCCGAACTCTGTATGTTCCATTACGGTATCGTGTTCAATCGAGGAAAGTCTTGCCTGATAGAGCTGCTGTTCGAGAAGAAAATGCAGCCTGCTCCATTCAAAATCGATTTTTTGCATAACGGGATTTTCTTTTTCAGCGTCAATCTGCAGCTTTAAAGAAGTAAGCGGCGCCTTCATTTCATGCACCCACGCTTCTATATCAGCTGACTTCAACGAGTGTCTGTCCTCGTTTAAAGCCGCCTGATGTCTCGCTGACTGTGACGCATCTGACAGCACTGCCTGCCAACGCTTTTCATTTACTCCTTCTGCTTCCGGCAAAAGCGGACCCCAGTCTGAAACCTCATTATGTAAGGCGATTTCCTCAACCTCTTTTAAATATCTCGTTTCACGCATCGCACGCCAGAGGAGAAAAGGGATGAAACATATAATTAGTACTCCATTAAAATAAAGCACACTACTCCCACTCAGCTTAAGGCCCGGATCGAGCCAAAAAAGGAGATTTGAGAAGAGAAGGATAAAGAAAAATCCGGCAATCCAGCTTTTCTTTTCAACAAAATACGTGATCATCGGCTCACCGCCATATAACCGATCCCTTTTTTCGTCAAAATGACCTCATCCATTCCAAGCTCAGCGACCTTTTGACGCAGCCTGCCGACGTTTACGGTCAGGGTGTTGTCATTTACAAAGCGCTCATCATCCCACAGCTTGCGAATTAAGGTATCGCGCGTGACAATTTCATTTGAATGCTCAAGCAATATTGCCAGGATATATAGTTCGTTTTTCGTTAGATCCATGATCTGTCCATTTAATGATAGTGTGCCTTTTTTTATATCCAGCTCAGCTCCGTTCCAAGTCTGAACCGGATTTTTTTCAGGCGTGTCCAAATACTCATACGTGCGTCGTGCTACGGCTTGAATTTTTGCGACCAATACCTCCATATTGTACGGTTTCTGTACATAATCATCTGCACCAAGCTGCATGGCCATCACCTGATCCATCGGATGATCACGTGAGGAAAGAAAAATGATCGGCACCTTTGACTCACTGCGAATTTCCCGGCACCAATAGAACCCATCATAGGCCGGCAGCTGAATATCCAGCAGCACAATATGAGGCTTCTCCTTTCGAAACGCCTCCATTACATTCTGAAAATCATCCGGCACCGTCACCTGAAACCCCCACTTCGCAAGATGCTTCTCCATTTGTTCTACAATCTGCTTGTCATCCTCAACCAGAAATATATTCATCTCTTAGAACCACCTGTATTTGAATTGTATAGGGCTAGAATACCATATTTTGCAGGCAGGCCGCTAAAGCAGGATGTTGCCTTCATTCATCAAAAAATCCGGCTGGAGATTTCCAGCCGGATTCTTCTTACTTATTATTTAGTCCAGATCGATTTCTATAATTTCACCAGTCACCGCATCAATGTCAACTTCAGCATCGTCATCCTTGTCTTTGTTAATTTCAATTTCGTAGATCATGCGACCGTCATCCTCATCCAGTTCAACGCTTTCTAATGTTCCTGAGACTTGAGCCATTGCGATTTTTACTGCTTCTTCCTGAGAGATGTATTCTTCGTTCGTATTGCTTGAAGCTGTATTTGAATCAATTGCTGAAGCTGTGCCGTTGTCATCTGTCTGGTTGTTGCTGCTGGTTTCGTTCCAATCATCGTCACGTTCTTCTTTTGCTTTCAAAATTTCACCGGTTGATGCATCCATATCCAGTTCCCAGTCGTATTCACCGTTATCGATATCGATTTCGTAAATATAGCCTTTGAATTGCTTCTCGAGCTCAACGCTTTCTACGACACCTTCATATTCTGCCAATGCTTTTTCTTTTGCTTCGTCCAGGCTGATTAGTTCAGATTGCTCAGCGGGCTCTGGGTTTACGATTCCTACTGTTTTGAATTGGTCAGTCATGGCACCTGCACCGATGGCTCCACCTAAGATTATTACGCTGGCTGCTGTTCCAATGATGATTTTTTTGTTCATTCTTAACGCCTCCTGATAAGTTTTGTTGTTTGTTGTTCTGCTATTATCTTATCCAGCGAAGATGAGAGAAAAAGATGAAGGAGATTAGAATTTGATGAGAAATTTAAAATTTAAGTGTTAGGAGTGAATGCCTCTTAATGAGGCGTGTTGATTTCCACTGCAGGGGCATGCTTTCCGCGGGGCGGGAGCTGAGCTTATTGGCTGCGCAAGTGGATCTCAAGCTCCCACTTCTTCCTGCAGGAGTCGCCCCCTTCCGCTTCAATCAACTCGTTGGGTAAATTGTTTATTTCTTCGAAGGTAGTATGTATGAGTTAATGCTTTTCAAGTAAGCGTGTTGATTTGCGTTGCAGGGGGACGCTTTCCACAGGGCGGGGCTTGAGCTAACTTGCTGCGCAAGTGGATCTCAAGCTCCCGCTGCTTCCTGCAGGAGTCGCCCCCTTCCACTTCAATCAACTCGTTGGGACTAAATTTGACACTACTTAATTGTGAAGGCTGCAAAAATACTAAATGTACATTGGGCTTCACATAGCTGATCTTAGAAAATTGTGAGCGAAAAGCGCCTAACACACGAAATCGAACTTCAACAAAAAAACCTCCCCCTAACTCATCGTTAGAAGAAGGCTTTCACAAACTTATTTCAACGCAAACGTGATCTCTGTTTCGCAGGCAACTTCTCCGTCTACTGACGCTGTTGCCTTGCCTTTGCCGATTGGCCCTTTTATGCGCACAATTTCAACCTCAAGGCGCAGCTGATCACCAGGCTTTACCTGACGCTTAAAGCGGCAGTTATCAATTCCGGCGAAAAAAGCAAGCTTGCCCTTGTACTCTTCCTGCTTCAGCATGGCAACCGCTCCAGTCTGAGCGAGTGCTTCCACAATCAGGACACCTGGCATCACCGGATAATCCGGGAAATGGCCGTTGAAGAATTCTTCGTTAACCGTCACATTTTTAATTCCTACTGCACGCTTGCCTTCCTCAATCTCAACAATCTTGTCAATAAGCAGGAATGGATAGCGGTGCGGGATGATTTCTTTAATCTGCTGGCTGTCTAACATTCAACTTCCCCCTGTGTCTATCTGGAATTACGTACCTTGTCTTACTATATCAAGAATATGAGTCCACGTCTCTTTCTTTAACGCGTCCATTGGATTACCGTCTCCGATCACGCCGTAGCCGACCATGAGTCCAAGAATTAAGCACCCTGCAGCAAGAATGATCACGATTAATAAGCGCACAATAATCGGAAAACGCCGAACCTGAACCCAGCGTGGAAGTCTGCTTTCTCCCTGTTCCTTTTTCGCTGCTTTTTCCTGCTTACTCTGTACTTTTTCTTCTTTGGTTAGAGACTTTTTCATTGTAAAAACTCCTTTAACGCATTCCGTTTACAAGACCTGACATTTGATCTGAAATGGATATGGCTCTAGATTGAAACTGGTAATTTCGCTGGACCTGAATTAAATCCGTAAACGATTTTGAAAGGTCTACATTCGACTGTTCAAGAGCTCCCTGCTCAAGGCCAACATTCAGCCTGAGACCGCCCTCCATTTGAACCACTGCCTCTGCAGGATCAATTCCAAGCTCTTCAGCATTTTCCGGAATACCAAAATAAATACTTGATACACGCTCCATTAGCTGTGGCCGTTGTATGTTTACAACGCCAAGTTCGACCTGCTGCTCGGTTCCATTAGCATTCATAGCAATTCTTCCGTTTCCTACATGCCTGATGTCGTCAACCGGACCATCGAGTACAATCGTTTCATTGTTCTGGTTAAGAATCGCATTGCCCTGGCCATCAACCAGCATAACTTCCTGGTCGTTAACCGGTGTAAAATAAAATGCACCGTTTCGGGTGAAATTTTGTTTCTGTCCGCCTTCAGCATCCTGCACAAGAACCTTAAAGAAAAGATTTTCATTGTTGAAAGCAAAGTCTAAAGGCCGGTCCGTTCGCTGCAAGCTTCCCTGCGCGCTTACAAGCTGTGTCTGGGCTATTTTCGCTCCGTTTCCAAGCCGCAGGCCGGGGGGAGTCAGCCGATTGGCGCTGTCCCCTCTCTGGTTTTGAGCTTCCTGAGCAAGCATGGAAGAAAAGGTTGCTGTACTCTCCTTGTAGCCGGTGGTGGAGGAGTTGGCAATATTATTTGAAATAAGGTCAAGCTGCTTTTGCAGCTGCCCCATTGTATTTGTTGCGGTTACCATTGTACGGATCATCAGTCAGCCTCCCTTTGCCGCTTTCGTTTAATTAACACGTCCTACCTCATTGACCGTTTTCTCAAGGCTTCGGTCGTAGGCCTGAAGGACTTTCTGGTTTGCCTCAAATGAACGGTAGGCGGTCATTAAATCCGTCATGGTGCGGGCGCTGTCAACATTTGATTGCTCCAGACTGCCCTGCTGAAGGGTAAATGCGGCATCGGCTTGTGTATATGCATTTTGAAGTACGGTTCCTTCAGGTGCACGAAGAAGATCCTCGCCTTCTTTAACAAGTACAAGCGGATCATCGACATAGGCAACACCAAGGCGCGCTGCCTGTTGTCCATTGACTAAAATCTGCCCGTCTTCCTGCAGAGTAAAATCTTCGTTTCGCAGTTCAATCCGGCTGCCTTCCTGATCAAGTACGTAATGGCCGCCTGCTGTCGTTAAAAAGCCTTCTCCATCAAGGGCGAAATTACCGTTTCGAGTGAGACGATTCTCCCCGTCCGGATTTTCAAGCATAAAGAAGACTGCACCGGGCAGTCCTGTTTCTTCATTGACAGGCATTGCCCCTTCAAGAAGAGCAAAATCGGTTGCAAGGGCTGTTTCCCGTATATCTCCCTGTGTGTATAATGGCATCGTTTCCTGCATGTATACACCCGTGTTCAAAGCGCCGACAGTTGATAATTGGGGGATGTTCGACCCGTTTTTCACTGGTGTTTTTGATTCCCCAAGGCTTGATAACAGCATGTCGGGAAAAGCTCTCATGGAGGACTGATCCGCCTTGAAGCCGGGTGTATTGACGTTAGATAAATTATTGGTCAGCATTTCAGTTTTGCGCTGCTGGGCAATCATACCGGTTGCCACTGTGTAAAATCCTCTAAACATTCCTTCACCTCATTTGAGTCAAATTGGTTTACCTGAATACTCTTATGTTTATCGGCAGAAATGCAGATTTTTTTACAGGCTTCCTTTTGCTCACTTATCCTATTATACCTTTATTCGGCAGATTGTGCATGGCTATTCGGGATGGTTTTCGTTTATCCGACAATCGTTGGACATCAAAATTCCATCCCAATCGGCATGCGGGAGTCTTAACCGATTCTGCGGTGCGCAATTTTGTCAATGTTTTCAAGCATTACGCCCGTTCCAATTGCCACACAATCCATTGGATTTTCAGCAATAAAGACAGGAACCTTCAATTCCTCTGCAAGCAGCTGGTCAATTCCGTGCAGCAGTGCGCCGCCGCCTGTTAAAATGACGCCGCGGTCAATAATATCGGCAGAGAGCTCCGGCGGTGTTTTTTCAAGCACGTTTTTAGCCGCCTGGACAATTACTGAAATCGACTCACGAAGAGCGCCTTCAACTTCGCCTGATGTGATCGTGATCGTGCGCGGTAGACCGCTTACCATGTCACGCCCGCGAATTTCAAGCTCTTCATGACGTGAATCAGGGAACACAGTGGCAATATTTACTTTAATGCTTTCCGCAGTACGTTCACCGATTAATAGTTTATAGTGTTTTTTTACATAGTTTAAGATATCGGTATCAAATTGATCACCTGCCATCTTAATAGATGAAGAGGTTACGATATCGCCCATCGAAAGAACGGCTACATCGGTTGTTCCTCCGCCAATATCCACCACCATATTTCCGCTCGGCTGGAAGATATCCATTCCTGCTCCGATCGCCGCTACCTTCGGCTCTTCTTCAAGGAATACGCGTTTTCCTCCGCTTTTTTCTGCCGCTTCACGAATGGCTTTTTGCTCTACGCTTGTGATGTTGGTCGGACAGCAGATTAAAATGCGCGGCTTTGATAAAAAGCCTTTTACGTTTAACTTGTTAATGAAGTGCTTCAGCATGGCTTCAGTGACATCAAAGTCGGCGATGACTCCATCTTTTAACGGACGGATCGCTACGATATTACCCGGAGTTCTACCCACCATATTTCGCGCTTCTTCCCCCACGGCTAAAACCCTGTTCGTGTTTTTGTCAATTGCTACGACCGATGGCTCATTTAGAACAATTCCTTTACCCTTGACGTGAATCAGCAGATTAGCTGTACCAAGGTCAATCCCAATATCCTTTGCAAACATTTCTTGTCGTTTCTCCCTTCTACTTTTCCCATGCGGACAAAGTCGATCTAATTTCCTAAGAAACTACCATCGACCAGCTCAAACTATGTAGGTAATGCCGAACCTGAACGGGTTTTTAGCATAAATCATCACGTAAGCAGAGTCCCATAAGTATATCTTACCACAACAAAGACAAGAGGTCATGAACCAAACGTAAAGTTTGATCCATGGCCCCTTATCCCTTGTACTTCTGTTTCGTTGCCTGCCCGCCCCTAAGATGCCGAATCGATTTATGATAGTCGAGAATGTTTTTTACGTCGTTGGCTAATGCCGGATTTAGCTCAGGCAGTCGCTCGGTCAGATCCTTGTGCACGGTGCTTTTGGATACACCAAAGGTTTTGGCAATGACGCGTACGGTTTGTCTCGTCTCCACTATATGCTTGCCAACCAAGAGCGTTCTCTCCCTGATGTAGTCGTGCACTGCTCCAGGCCTCCCACAGGGGATCAATCCAGGGGAGTGACCCCCTCCATTTGTCCCATTATATGCAGGATGGGGCTTAGGCTATGCTTGATTTTTTACAGTTGTTTGAAAAGGTTTTCCATCCATTCAAAAGTGATAAGATAAAGCTCTTTATACCCGGTTCACCTTAAGTTTGATTCATTATCAATTATCTTTGCTATACACTGTTTTTTACTTTTTCAGCAACAGCCAGACAAAATACGGTGCCCCGATAATGGCAACGATGACGCCTGCAGGGATGCCGTCTGGTTCAATAATGTTTCGTCCAATCGTATCAGCCGTCAGGAGAAGCCATCCGCCAATCAGCATGGCTAATGGAATAAACAGCTGATTTCTTGGGCCGATGAGCGATTTTGCAATATGAGGAGCCATAAGTCCTACAAACGCAATTCCACCGGTAACGGAAACAGCAGAAGCAGCAAGTGCGACAGCTGCAAGCATTAATATGAGCCGTTCCCGGTTAACAACAATGCCGACGCCAATCGCTGCTGATTCACTAAGGTTCAGGATATTTAGCCGCTGCCCCTTGTATAATACAAACGGTACCAGGATGAGGAGCCAGGGAAGCAGAGCCAGTACAAACGGCCAGCTCGTTCCCCATACATTTCCTGCGAGCCACTGGGCAATAAAATCAACTTTTTCACGCTCAGCTGAGGAAATGAGCACAATCATTAGACCTGACAGCGCAAAGGAAAAACCTACACCGATTAAAATAAGCCGTATCGGCTGAAGACCGGTGCTTTTTTCATAAGCAAACAGGTAGATCAAAATTGAGGTAACGAGAGCTCCTGCAAATGCAACCGCCGGAATTATATAGGTAAACGTGCCTGCTTCTATCGGCAAAAATAAAAAGAACACAGCAACTGCTGCACCCGCTCCTGAATTAATCCCGATGATCCCGGGATCTGCCAGATCATTTCGCGTAATGCTTTGAAGTACTGAACCGGAAACTGCAAGCGCCATTCCGGCAAGCAGGGTCACGATCATACGCGGGAGCCGTAATTCAAATAGAACAAATTCGTCTTTAAATTCTCCCTGTCCCAATAGAGTCGGAATAATCCGGCTGTAGGAAACAGAGGAGTAGCCAAAGCCGAGACTAATGACCATTGTAGCCAGTACTAAAAGGATAAAAGCAGCAATAAGAAGCCGCTGTTTTTTTAAAAGAGATGGATGGATCATGCTGTCATATTCACTCCCTTCCGAACAACATAAAGGAAGAAAGGAAGACCCGCTATTGCGACAATCGCTGCAACAGGCGTTTCATAAGGTGCATTAATTAATCGTCCTGCTGTATCAGCAAGAAGCATAAACGCTCCGCCAACAAGCACGCACATCGGTAAAATATAGCGGTAGTCTGTACCGACAATCGCTCTTACGATATGTGGCACCAAAAGCCCTACAAAGGCAAGGTTACCTGCAAGCGCAACAGCTGAGCCTGCAAGAATAATCACCAGCACAAAAAATACAGCCTTCACCTGGCCGATTTTCGAGCCAAGACCAATTGCTACTTCTTCACTTAAACTTAAAATTGTCAGCTGTTTAGAAAATAAAATGGCGGCGACAATTCCGCCGGCAGCAATCGGCACGAGAAGATCAAGCTGATACCAGGTTGTGCCGATCAGCCCGCCTGCTGTCCACTGGGCTACATTTTGTGAAAGCTTAAAGGTAAGCGCTATGCCTTCTGCAATCGCAAATAAGAAGGCTGATACAGCAGCACCTGCCAAAACGATTTTAATAGGTGAAAAGCCTCCCCGCCTCAGGGAAGCAATGCCAAAGACAAGCCCGGCGCCGACTCCAGCACCAACAAAGCTTGCCAGAATAATTCCCATATAATTGATTCCTGGAATAAACGCAAAAGCAGCTGCTAAAGCGGCATTCGCGCCAGCTGTTAAGCCTAAAAGGCCCGGGTCAGCAAGGGGGTTTCTTGTCATCCCCTGCATAATGGCACCTGCTACTGCAAGAGCTGCACCGACCACAACTGCCGCTATCTCTCGTGGAAATCTGATTTCAATCAGAATAAGAGAAACAGAGCTTCTGTCGCCTGTAAAAATTGCCCGGTACACATCACTAAATGTTGTATTGGCTGCGCCGAATGTAACAGCCACGATAAACATTGCGATCAGAAGCAGCACTCCTGCTGTAAATTTTATTCCTAATGCACGTTGTCGATCCATCTTTTTCACTCATTTCGCACAAAAAACGACTGTAGTTTTTGCTACAGCCGTTTTGCTTAGTTTCCTAAGAAATTTTCTTTAAAGAACTCCAGCTGATAATCCAATGTGATTGGATCGTTGAAGTAGAATTTTTCTGCGTCTGCTACATATACATTACCATTTTGGACTGCTGGAATGTTGTTGTAGGTTTCTGTTTCCATGAAGGAGTTATCCTGATCTGCTGCGCGGCTGACAATTAAATAATCGCCTACATACTCAGGCAGCACTTCTGTCGAAAGAGCGTAGAAGCCATCAGAAAGAGCCATTTCTTCTACCTTCTCAGGCATTTTCAGTTCCATTTCCTGATAAAGGATTTCCGTTCCGCGGGCCCAGTTATCACCAAACACATAAAGCTGTTTATCAAAGTTTTCAATAACGGTTACTGTAGCGTCTTCACCGATTTCCGCTTTGATTTCTTCACCGGCTTCCTGTGCACGCGCCTGGAAGTCCTCTACCCATTCATTCGCTTCCTCTTCTTTATTTAACAGCTTGCCGATTTCTACATGCTGCTCAAGGTAATCAAGCGCTCCGTAGGTAAAGGTAACCGTCGGTGCTATTTCCTGTAGCTGCTCAATATTTGGTGTATTGGAAAGACCGATGATCAGGTCCGGCTCTAGCTCAATGATTTTTTCCAGGTTTTCGGCTGTAACATCCTCAACCCCTTCAAGCTCATAATTCGGACTTGTTTTAGACCAGGAGTCAACACCGACAAGATTTTCTTCAAGCGCGAGTACATTACCGGTAAAGGTAGAGAGAACGATGATGCGTTCAGGATCTGCAGGTACTTCAACCGGACCGTTTTCTGATTCATATGTGATGGTCTCAGCGTCGCCGGCGGGTTCTCCTGCGTTATCGTTGCCTGCTGAGTCATTATCTCCACCGGAGTTGCAGGCTGACAGCATAAGTGCCGTTAAAAGGGAAAAAGGGATGAGTGTTTTTTTCATGATGGTTTCTCCTTAGATCAAATTGTACGTTAAGCACATTGGCTTATTAGTTAGCGGGTCACGCCCTATGGTTGCATTAATATGAAACACCTGTCTTAAAATATCAGGCTCTAATAGCTCTTCACTTGAGCCGGCCTTAATAATTTCTCCGTTTTTCATCGCAATCAGGTAATCTGCAAAGCGGGCTGCCTGATTAAGATCGTGAAGAACCATGACAATTGTCCGTCCCTGCTCACGGTTCAGCCGCTGCAAAAGCTCAAGAACCTCAAGCTGATGAGCCATATCAAGATAGGTTGTCGGTTCATCAAGAAAGATGATATCCGTTTCCTGAGCGAGAGCCATCGCAATCCATACCCGCTGACGCTGACCCCCTGATAATGAATCGACAGGACGGTACTTGAATTCAAGCGTGTCTGTGACTTCAAGCGCCCAGTCGATCACTTCCACATCACGTTTGGTTAATCGTCCTAATCCCTTTTGGTGGGGGAATCGACCGTAGGAAACAAGCTCGCCTGCTGTAAGACCTGAAGCACTTTCAGGGGTTTGCGGCAGAATGGCCATTTTCTTTGCAAGAGTCTTTGTGCTTTCTTTTAAAATGGGCTTGCCGTCAAGGACTGCTGAGCCTGACTGATGACTAATAATCCGGGTAATCGCTTTTAAAAGTGTGGATTTGCCGCATCCATTTGCCCCGATAATCGTTGTAATCTTTTTATCCGGAATTTGAATGCTCAAATTTTTCACAATCGGCTGGTCACCATAGCCAATTGAAAGATCTTCTGTATATAGACGCACCATTATAAGGGCCTCCTGTATAATCAAATAAAATAAACTGATAATGATTATCAGTGTCAACAATACTAACTATAAAGCGGAAAAATAAAATTGTCAACACAATTCAGATTGCTTTTGTGCTACAATGAGCGTATTGTTATAACTGAGAATGAGAATCAATGTTGTCAATCCACTATTCGCAGATGATTTGACTATTATCGGGAGTGAAACTAATGCATAACGACTTATACGATGTAACGATTATCGGCGGCGGTCCTGCCGGCTTATACTCAGCTTTTTACAGCGGACTGCGCGGAATGAAAGCAAAAATCCTTGAATACCAGCCGAATCTTGGCGGTAAAGTAAATGTCTATCCTGAAAAAATGATATGGGATGCTGGCGGAATGCCTCCGGTTACCGGCGCGAAAATGGTGGAGCAGATGATTGAGCAGGGTCTCACGTTTGACCCTGCTGTCTGTTTAAATGAAAAAGTAGATTCGATTAAGAAAAATAGTGACGGACATTTTGAAGTCACCACAGCAGCTGGCAATGTCCACCTTTCAAAAACGGTGATTATAGCGGTTGGAAGCGGCATTTTAAACCCGCAGAAGCTGCAGATTGAAGGAGCAGAACGCTTTGAAGTGTCGAACCTTCATTACACGGTTCAGTCGCTGAAAAAGTTCAAGGATAAAGTCGTCCTCATTTCAGGCGGCGGCAATACAGCGATTGACTGGGCGAATGAGCTTGAGCCGATCGCAAAAAAAGTGTATATCACTCACCGAAGCTGTAATTTTAAAGGCCATGAATCACAAATCGGCCAGCTTACCGAAAGCTCAGCGGTTTGCCTATTAAATACACAGATTACGAAGCTTCAGGCTTCCCGCTCCCATGATGCCATTGAGCGTGTCGAGCTTACTCACAGCATTACAAATGAAACGAGCTACCTTCATGTGGATGATGTGATTATTAATCACGGCTACGAAATTGATGCATCACTCATTAAAAATAGTGAGCTTCCGATTGAGATGGAGGATGAGTATTTTATCAAGGCATGCGCAGCAAGCGGATCAACGGTGCCCGGCCTTTATGCAGCGGGCGATATTGTAAAGCACGACGGCAAGCTGAATCTGTTGATGGGTGCGTTCCACGATGCAGCTAATGCGGTGAACCAGGCTAAGCGCTTTATCACGCCTGACGCTAACGCTGCCGCGATGGTTTCCTCCCATAATGATGTGTTTAAGGACCGAAACCGTGAATTGGTGAAGAAATTATAAATGAATATAAATGAATGGTTGATAGCCGCCTCCTTTTATGGGGGCGGTTTTTTACGAACGGCTAGTAAACGCGAGGGTTCCGTTTATAAATTCAGAATTCCGCTCATAATCCAGCGAATACCGCTCATAATAAGCACTACAAAATTGCACTGAATTTTATGTAATCGTACATTCGTTAACAAGTAAAAGTGATCGTTGGTTCAGCTTTCTCTTTCAAAATTAAGGCTTTATGAAGGAAAATCGCATAGAAGTATTGAATTAATGAATTGGTCGAATTTTGACTGTTGGTACCTTAAAATAAATTTCCACATACAAAAAAACTGCCAGATTCAGCATATACTGATCTGACAGCTTTTTACCATAGACATTATTCAGTCAACGATTCAGGGTTTACAGCAACGCCATCTTTGTATACTTCAAAGTGAAGATGTGTAGCTGCTTCTGGATTTTGTTCGCTTGTACCTGCTGCTGCAATTGGCTGGCCTTGTTTAACGTTATCCCCTACTTGAACTGAAATGTCTTTTAGGGACTGATATTTTGTCACAAGACCGTCTGCATGCTCGATTTCAACCGAATTTCCTAAATACGGGTCTTCCTGAACAACTTTTACTTCTCCGCTCATTGCTGCCGTTACCTCAAAAGACTTTCCATCCTGAACAATATCAATTCCAAGGTTCGGGAAGTAGTTCTGGTTAACGACTACAAGTGCGTCCTGTTGCTCCTCGGCAGATGCATCCTGATCATAAAAAGAACGATGAATTGTGATTGCAGATGGATCTACGACCGGCATTGCCATTTTTTCCGTTGACTGATTGACCTCTGTTACTTCTCCAGTTGGATCGTTAACTGCTTTATTTTGATCCACTGAATACTGCTCTGTGACTGTAGCAACCTCATTATTACTTGGACTTTGCAATACGAAAACGGTTGAAACAACGATTGCCGCACATGCCAGATATAGAGCCGGCACCGACCAGCGTTTTTTCATGAAACGTTTCCAGTTTGAATTTAGGGTAGAGTGTTTTTTATCTCCCTGACTCATTTTCATCACCTCAGCAACCATTGTGAACGATTATAGGAAATTCTATACATTGTCACAAAATTTTTCTTTCGGGCAAGCAAACGCATGATACAATCCTAGAAGAACACCTACAGGAGGAACCCTTTGTGAAAAGATGGCTGAAAATTTTTGTAACACTCCTGCCTTTCCTCTATATGATATTAATTTGGGCACTCTCCAGCCTTCCTCATGACGTTGTATTTAAGCTGCAGAATGATTTGGCTGATCAATTTATTAAGGAATCTATGCATGTGGTTGAGTTTGCTATTTTACATTTTCTATTTGTGATTGCTCTTTTAGCCCATGGAAAGCTGACGACCACAACTCATTTAATTGCAGCCGTTTTTGCTGCGTTTTACGGACTTTTGGATGAAATTCATCAAGCGTTTGTTCCCACGCGCTCAGCGACCCTGATAGATGCGATTAAGGACCTTGCAGGCGTGCTGGTCGTTTATATTTTGATTCAGCGGGCTTATTTTATAAAAAAGAACGGCTTCCTTGGAAAACGGCTACAATCGTTTGAAAAATGGATCCGTCATACAAAAAAACGATCAAGCACTGAGGCTTGATCGTTTTTATTTATTTTTGGGCCACTAATGAAGGAAGAATCTTATCAACGGTTCCGATTTCAACGCCCTTAAAATAATGTGTGACAATCTCTCCGTAGCTCTTGCCTTCCTTTGCCATCCCGTTTGCCCCGTATTGGCTCATTCCTACGCCATGACCAAAGCCTTTGGTCTGGATTACTATTGAATCGCCTTTTTGTGCCCAGTGGAAATCGGTTGAACGAAGACCGAGCTTTTCACGGATTTCCCGTCCTGTAAAGGATTGACCGGCGATGCTGACTGTTTTAATTCTGTGACCGGGCGTACGCTCCATAACCGTTCCGATTTCTCCATCGCTGAGTGTGATGCCCAGTTTTTCTTCAAATTCAGTTATAGGTATTGAAACCTCACTCAGGAACTCAGGCGCCACTTCTTCATCCCAGCTGCTTTCGACCGATTGCAGATACGGGATGTCTTCTTCCCAATAATCCTTTGCATTTTCAGTCCAGCCGTTACTGGTTGAAAAGAAGGATGCCGTGATAGGCTTCCCCTCATAGGTCAGGACTTCACCCTTTGTTGCTGCTACCGCCTGGTCTATTTTTTCTTTTTTCCAATCAAATTCATCCTTCCACAGTTCTTTTAGCTCCTGATCGCTTTTATAAACCTGGTGCGCTGTGGTATCTGTGATATCAGCTTTTTGTGGAAGACCTTCTGCTCCTCCTGCTGAGATTAGTCGGGTTACATAGGTTCTTGCTGCGAGTGCCTGAGCCTTTAGTGCTTCTTCTTCAAAGGAGGCTGGCATTTCGCTTGCTACTACACCGGAGACGTAGGATTCGAGTTCGATTTGTTCTACTGTGTCGAGCTGGTCTCTGTAGACTTCTACAGTAAGGGTTTCTCCCTCTTGCGTTTGTTTAGGTTGTTCTGTGCTTTGTTTTTCTTCCTGGTGTTTTGAAAAGGGGAGAAGGACAACAGCAGGGATGAGCAGCAATGTTAGTACGTACAGAATGGGTATGATCCATAGTGGGTTGTATTTCTTCAATTGACTCCCTCCTCGGCAATGGTTACTCATGAGAATCTATGCGTGGCAGTGGTAAATAGAACATTGTTTTGGATATGTAATTTTGGCATTGATTTCCGTTGCAGGGGGACGCTTTCCGGGGGGCGGGGCCTGAGCTAACTTGCTATCGCAAGTGGATCTCAGGCTCCCGCTTCTTCCCCCAGGAGTCGCCCCCTTCCACTTCAATCAATGCTGTGGAAAAGTATTTTCCTGGTGATCACATATTGCTGCAGCTATTCAATTACTTCCTTCTGAAATTAGAGTGTTATAGGTAAATGCCTATTAACTTAGCATGTTGATTTCCGCTTCAGGGGCATGCTTTCCGCGGGGCGGGGCCTGAGCTAACTTGCTGTCGCAAGTGGATCTCAAGCTCCCGCTTCTTCCCGCAGGAGTCAGCCCCTTCCACTTCAATCAACTGTAGGTTAAGTAGTTTTAGTTCTTCGAAGGGCAGTGTGATATGAGTGAATGCCTCTTTACTCTGCACTAAAAGCATTTATTAGGCGATCATCTAATATAACAACCATGCAATAACTTTCTTCTAAATTAGAGTGTTATAGGTGAATGCCTATTAAGTTAGCATGTTGATTTCCGCTTCTTCCCGCAGGAGTCGCCCCTTACACTCCAATCAACTTCAGGATAACTTGTTTTCTTCTTCGAAAGTGTCGAGTAATGGGTAAATACCTCTAAAGCAGACGTCCTTCATCTGTTATCCATTCTAACAAAGTATGACTCTGCTGGAAGTTGGTTATTTAGATTAATCCATTATTTCCACACTAAAAAGCAGTATACTCACGAAGGTTCGTGTGTATACTGCTAATAAGATTACTAGTATGAGTGTGATCATGGAGTTAGAATAGTAAAATAAGTTCAGTCTTACGCTTGGACTGTTGCTTCTTCTCTTACTTCTTCGTTGATCCGTTCTACATCTGCGCCTAATGAAACAAGTTTCTTGTGGAAGTCTACATATCCACGGTCTAAATGTTTTAGTTCCGTTACTTGTGTGTAGCCTTCTGATACAAGTCCAGCTAGAATCAGTGCTGCTCCTGCACGCAGGTCAGTTGCTGCTACTTCTGCTCCCTGAAGGTTGCTAGGTCCCTTCATAATGACAGAACGTCCTTCAATTTTCACATTAGCGTTCATGCGGCGGAATTCCTCCACGTGCATGAAGCGGTTTTCAAATACCGTCTCAGTAATGACACCTGTCCCCTGTGCACGCAGCATAAGCGCCATCATTTGGGACTGCATATCTGTTGGGAAGCCTGGATGTGGCATGGTTTTAATATCCACTGAGCGCAGGTTTGGCTGTCCGATTACTCGAAGGCCATCGTTTTCTTCCTCAACTGTTACGCCCATTTCCTTAAGCTTTGCCGTAACTGAAGCTAAATGCTCAGGTACTGCATTTTCGATTAGAACATTTCCGTTTGTGATCGCAGCGGCAATCATAAATGTACCTGCCTCGATGCGGTCAGGAATGATATTATGAGTTGCTCCGCTAAGATGTTCTACACCTTCAATACGAATTGTATCTGTTCCTGCACCTTTAATTCTTGCGCCCATTTTGTTCATATAGTTTGCCATATCAACAATTTCCGGTTCTTTCGCACAATTTTCAAGGATGGTCGTTCCTTCTGCCAATGTAGCAGCAGCCATGATGTTTTCAGTTGCTCCCACGCTTGGGAAGTCTAAATAGATTTTTGCTCCCTTTAAGCGACCGTCAACCTTTGCTTCAATAAATCCGTTGCCTACAGTTACTGAAGCACCCATTGCTTCGAAGCCCTTCAAATGCAGGTCGATTGGACGTGAACCGATTGCACAGCCGCCAGGCAATGCAACACGGGCATGGCCGTTACGCGCAAGTAATGGGCCCATAACCTGAACAGATGCACGCATTTTACGTACATATTCAAATGGCGCCTCTATTTCGAGCTGATCCTGAGCATCAATAACGACCTTATTTTCTTCTACAGAATACGTTACTTCCGTATTTAAATGCCGAAGCACTTCATTGATGGTATTAACATCAGATAGAGCTGGTACATCTAAAAGTGTACTTTTTCCTTTGCTTGCTAGTAATGCTGCTGCAAGAATTGGAAGGACTGCGTTTTTCGCTCCTTCCACCTTTACTGTGCCATGTAGCGCGTTACCGCCACGTACTATGATTTTATCCAATTGATTTCCCCTCCGCGTCTTAATTCTGTACTACTATTCATATTCAAAGTTAGCGACTGAAGTGAAAAACGGATCATTACCTTCAGTCAGTCATTTTCTATTGGCAAGGTGTTACGTATCGTCATTACCAATTCCATTACAAGTTAACTTGTAAATTGGTAAACTAAAACATTTCAAATCATATCACTTTAAAACCCTTTAATACAAGAGAAAATAGTCATGCCTTGCCTAATAAAGTCGAAAAACGACACTTTTTAGGTTTTATCGGCTGCAAAACTCTCTATTCGTCAATTTTGCTCATTCTCATTGTATATAGAGAGTTTTAATTGCAGGCTGAAATATGTTTGTAATGACCCAATGGTTGAGTATTCCACCCATAAATAAAAATAAACCATTACAGGAATATTTCATAGTAGTAAACCGTAAATTTACAAAATTTTTATTACTTTTCTTTATGAAAGAGCTTTCATTGTTCACATTTTCACCAAAGGAATGGCAGCTGCTGAGACCAGCTGGCATATGAAAGGAAAAAATCTGCTACGCTCGATCCGATTGCAACGCTTAATAAAACCATTAAAACTCTTGCCTGAAAAACCCGATTTGGTCTCAAAGCTGCATCGATACGCAGCGCCTGCAGCGCCCAAAAAGTCAGCCCAATAAATGATAAATGAATAATCATGCTCAGTAACGCCTGTTGTCCAAATGAAGCCATCGTGCGTGCCTCCTTATTTCAAAAGCAATCCGCTTCTTAAATAGAATTCTGTCCTCTGCCTGATTTTATGTCCGTCGTTTATGAGATTGGGTAGATACCCCTTTATAAAATTAAAAAAATCATACTTTTAACTTAGCAATAGGATGCTTTGCTTGTGTATGACAACCCGTCCATTTAATGGATAATAATAGGTCGAAAATCATTTTCCTTAAAATAAAAAATACCGGCTAATTTCCAGAACGCCAAAGGCTGAAGCCGGAAAAAGAGCCGGTATTCCTTTATTCAATTAACTCAGCCGAAAGTGCTTAAAGCCTAACGGTCATGCTGGTAAACTTCAATGCGGTTGATTGCGCGGCGAAGCGCTAATTCAGCACGTTTGAAATCCATGTTATCCTGCTTGAGTTTATCTTCTGCGCGATGCTTTGCTTCCTTCGCGCGTTCAATGTCAATCTGGTCTGCCGGTTCTGCAGCCTGCGCGAGAATCGTTACCTGCTCAGGTCGGACTTCAAGAAAACCGCCTGTGACAGCTACATAATCTGTGTGTCCTTCTTTTTTAAGACGAACAGCACCGATTTCAAGCGGGGCGACCATCGGGATGTGCCCTGGTAAAACGCCAAGATCACCGCTTTGAGCTTTTGTGCTTACCATTTCCACATCAGACTCGTACACAGGGCCATCGGGAGTGACAATACTGACTTTTACGGTCTTCATTTTTTCCCCTCCTGGTCCCTAATTATACCTCTACGCCCATTTTCTTTGCAGCTTCGATTACCTCTTCAATACGGCCGACAAGTCGGAACGCATCTTCTGGAAGGTGATCGTATTTGCCGTCAAGAATTCCTCTGAAGCCAGCAATTGTTTCTGCTACTGGTACATAAGAACCTTTCTGGCCTGTAAACTGCTCAGCTACGTGGAAGTTTTGAGATAGGAAGAATTGAATACGGCGTGCACGGGACACGACCTGCTTATCTTCTTCCTGAAGCTCATCCATACCAAGAATCGCAATGATATCCTGAAGCTCTTTATAGCGCTGAAGTGTCTGTTGTACTTCTCGCGCAATTGCGTAATGCTCTTCTCCAACAATTTCAGGTGACAAAGCACGAGAAGTTGATGCAAGAGGATCCACAGCCGGGTAAATACCCATTTCTGAAAGCTTACGCTCAAGGTTCGTTGTCGCATCCAAGTGGGCAAATGTTGTTGCCGGAGCTGGATCCGTATAGTCATCGGCTGGTACATAGATCGCTTGGATTGATGTAACCGAACCAACGTTTGTCGATGTAATTCGCTCTTGAAGCTGACCCATTTCAGTAGCTAGTGTCGGCTGGTAACCAACGGCAGATGGCATACGGCCAAGTAGTGCTGATACCTCAGAACCGGCTTGTGTGAAACGGAAGATATTATCGATGAAAAGAAGAACGTCCTGTCCTTGCTCGTCACGGAAATACTCAGCCATTGTAAGACCTGAAAGTGCAACACGCATACGCGCACCAGGCGGCTCATTCATTTGTCCAAATACCATGGCAGTCTTTTTGATAACGCCTGAATCAGTCATCTCGTGGAAAAGGTCATTTCCTTCACGAGTACGCTCTCCAACACCGGCGAATACAGAGATACCGCCGTGCTCTTGTGCGATGTTGTTGATCAGTTCCTGAATTAGTACGGTTTTACCAACACCCGCTCCTCCAAATAGACCGATCTTTCCACCCTTGATGTAAGGAGCCAAAAGGTCAACAACCTTGATTCCAGTTTCAAGAATTTCAGTATCTGTTGAAAGCTGTTCGAATGTTGGCGCTAGACGGTGAATCGGGTCACGGCGAGTGCCCGGTGCCATTTCGCCAGCCAAATCAATTGCTTCTCCAAGTACGTTGAATACACGTCCTAATGTTGCATCTCCTACAGGTACAGAGATTGGCGCACCAAGGTCAGTAACCTCAGCACCACGTGTTACTCCATCTGTAGAGGACATAGCAATCGTACGAACGGCATCATCACCCAGGTGAAGCGCAACCTCTAACGTTAGTGTCGTGTCGCCTTTGACGCCGACAGGTACTGTTAGAGCGTTAAAAATATCAGGCAGCTGGCCGTTATCGAATTTTACGTCGATAACCGGTCCCATTACCTTTTGAACGCGTCCTTTATTCATGTTTTTCCCTCCTAGCTTGCTTTTACGAAACTTATGTTGGAAACGGAAGCGCGTCAGCTGCTCGAGTGCATAAAAGAATTGTCTTATGCTTGTCGGGGCTAAACGGCGTCTTCCACTTTTCTTTTGGCTAGCTCCGGCGGCCAGCCCCTCGAGTCATAAGCCACCCCGCCCAATAGGCAAAAAGCGCCTATTCGGGCAGGTTGTCTTATGCTTGTCGGGGCTAAACGGCCGCCTCCGCTTTTCTTACTCCAGTGCCGCTACTCCGCCGACGATTTCAGTGATTTCCTGAGTGATCGCGGCTTGACGTGCGCGGTTGTAGGATAGAGATAACGAGTCGATTAGCTCTTTCGCATTATCAGTTGCACTTCTCATTGCTGTCATACGTGCTGCGTGCTCACTGGCTTTTCCGTCAAGCAGTGCCCCGTAGATAAGGCTCTCTGCATATTGTGGTAAAAGCACTTCAAGAATCGCTTCGGCAGAAGGATCAAACTCATAAGATGAAACCTTGCTTGATACAGAGGCAACATCTGTAAGAGGAAGAACCTTTTTCTCCGTTACTTCCTGGGAGATGGCACTGACAAAGTGGTTGTAGTACATATAAAGCTCATCAAATGCCTCATCTGCATACATCGCCACTGCCTTGCTCGTAATTTCTTTAATATCAGCAAAGATTGGCTGATCTGGTAATCCAAGGATGCTATCGATAATGTTAACCTCTTTTTTCGCAAAAAAGTCACGGCCAACACGGCCTACAGTCATAACAACATACTCATCCTTGCTCGTATGACGGCTTTGGATTGCATTGTAAGCAGCGCGGATAACGTTTGAGTTATACGCTCCTGCCAATCCGCGGTCAGACGTGATGACAAGGTAAGCAGTCTTTTTCACCGGACGTGATACAAGCATTGGGTGCGTTGCATCCTTAGCGCCTACTGCGATCGAAGCAACTACTTCTTCAACCTTCGCCATGTAAGGGACAAATGCTTTTGCATTTGACTCAGCACGGCTTAATTTTGAAGCAGATACCATCTCCATCGCTTTTGTGATTTGACTTGTCTTTTTTGTCGATGTAATACGGTTTTTTATATCGCGTAACGATGCCATTGGTTCTCACCACCCTTTTGGTTAAAAATGTGGATCCAGCGGGAGGCCCGCTGATCAACATGGTTCTTTATGTGCGGTTTACGAAAGCTTATTCGCTTTTAGCAAACGTCTTTTTGAATCCATTGATTGCCGCTACCATTGCATCGTCTTCTGGAAGACCTTGTGTAGTGCGGATGTGATCCAGCAGCTCAGTGTGGTTTGAATCCAACCAGCTTAGGAATTCAGTTTCGAAACGGCGAATGTCCCCTACTGGAATGTCATCTAAGTGTCCGCGTGTTAATGAATAAAGAATCATAACCTGTTTTTCAACCTTAAGAGGTTTGTTCAGATCCTGCTTCAGTACTTCAACAGTACGCGCACCACGGTTCAGCTTACCTTGTGTTGCTTTATCAAGGTCTGATCCGAATTGAGCAAATGCTTCAAGCTCACGGTAAGCTGCAAGGTCAAGACGAAGCGTACCGGATACTTTTTTCATTGCTTTAATTTGTGCGGATCCTCCAACACGTGATACAGAAAGACCTGCGTTGATTGCCGGACGAACACCTGAGAAGAATAGATCTGATTGAAGGAAGATCTGTCCATCTGTGATTGAGATAACGTTGGTTGGAATATACGCAGAGATATCTCCAGCCTGTGTCTCAACGAATGGAAGAGCTGTAATCGAACCTGAACCAAGTGTTTCGTTTAACTTCGCTGCACGCTCAAGCAAGCGGCTGTGAAGATAGAATACGTCACCAGGGTATGCTTCACGACCTGGAGGACGGCGAAGTAATAGGGAAAGCTCACGGTAGGCAGCTGCCTGTTTAGAAAGATCATCATAGACAACAAGAACGTGCTTGCCGTTGATCATGAAGTCCTCTGCAATTGTGATTCCTGTGTATGGAGCCAGGAATAGCAATGGAGAAGGCTGTGATGCAGATGCTGTAACGACGATTGAGTAGTCAAGTGCTCCGTGCTTACGAAGGGTTTCAACTGTTCCACGAACGGTTGATTCCTTTTGACCGATCGCAACATAGATACAGATCATGTCCTGATCTTTTTGGTTAAGAATGGTATCAATCGCAACAGATGTTTTACCTGTTTGACGGTCACCGATAATTAACTCACGCTGTCCGCGCCCGATTGGCACAAGAGCATCGATCGCTTTAATTCCTGTTTGCAATGGCTCGTGTACTGATTTACGCGCCATAACACCAGGAGCCGGGCTTTCGATTGGACGTGCTTTTGATGTTGAAATTGGTCCAAGGCCATCGACTGGCTGACCAAGTGGATTTACTACACGTCCGATTAGCTGATCGCCAACCGGCACTTCCATAATACGGCCTGTACGACGAACTTCATCGCCTTCTTTGATATCGCGGTATGGTCCAAGAATAATGATACCTACGTTATTCTCTTCAAGGTTTTGCGCCATACCCATAACACCGTTAGAGAATTCAACCAGCTCTCCAGCCATGACGTTATCAAGGCCATGAGCCCGGGCAATACCATCACCAATTTCGATTACGGTACCAACCTCTGTTACTTGAATGTCTGATTGATAGTTCTCAATCTGCTGTTTTATCAGCGCACTGATTTCTTCAGCTTTGATGCTCATGAATGTCACCCCTTATTTTGTGGAATCTTATCGCTTTAGTTCACGCTCTAGACGCTGCAGCTTACTGCGAAGGGTACCGTCAAAAATACGGTTTCCGATGCGTACGCTCATGCCGCCAAGCAGCGATGAATCAACATGATTTTGAATTTGTAAGTTTGATTTGCCGACTCGTCCAGCAAACACCTGTGAAACCAACGCCTGGTCAGCCTCGCTAAGCTTTGTTGCTGAAGATACATAAGCTACGGCTGTTCCGCGGCTTGTCAGGGAAAGCTCGATAAACGCATCTGCCAGCGCTGCAATTTCATTATCGCGGCGGCGGTCGATCAAGATCGACAGCGTATTAATCACATAGCTTGATAGCCCGTTAAACGCCTGCTGAATCAGCTGTTTCTTTTGCTCTTTTGTCACTTTTGGCGATTGAAGAAGCAGTGTGTATTCCGGATTTTTTTCAAACACCTCGCGCACAACGCGAAGATCCGCTTCCACTATATCCACTTGTCCATTTTGCAATGCAAGCTCAAAAAGAGCCTGGGCATAGCGGGATGCGACTGTTGACTTGCTCATCGCAGATCCCCTGCCTTCTCAATTGTCTCATTGATCAGCTGCTGCTGTTCTTCAAGAGTCAATTCTTTCTCAATCACTTTAGATGCAATTAAGACAGATAGAGTTGCCACTTGCTCACGCAGGGCTGCAACTGCCTGGTCTTTTTCTGTTTCAATTTCACGCAATGAAGCTTCTTTCATACGCTCAGATTCTGCACGAGCGGCTGTGATAATTTCTTCACGCTGTAAGTCGCCCTGCTTGCGCGCATTCTCAATTAATTCCTGTGCGTCCTGACGCGCTTCTTTTAAAAGCTGACGCTGTTCTTCAAGCTGCTGCTTTGCTTCGGTACGGCTTTGTTCTGCCGCTTCGATTTCGCCTGCAATGTGATCTTCACGCTGCTTCATGATGCCCATTAAAGGACCCCATGCGAATTTCTTTAAAAGAGCCATTAAGATAATGAACATTAGTAGCTGGAAAAGAATATCCCCGCCATTAAAGCCATCAGAAGCTCCTAGAATCAATGCATCAAGTGTGAACACGCTCGTTTCACTCCCTTCAAGAGTCAATCTTTATACGATGTATGTCGTTTATCTTTCTAGTAAGAAAGATGATAGTCATAAGAAAAGTTATTAAATAGGAAGATCTTCGGAAAGGTCAGCGTCTCTTTTAATCGATCGGCTTCATTTTTCCATAATAATGGCGAAGGTTCGCTTGGAATGATCTTCGCCATTTGAATCGTAGGTTATTGCTTATTGACCTTGTACGATGAACGCGATTACTACCGCGATAATCGGAACGGCCTCAACCAATGCAACCCCGATGAACATTGTAGTTTGAAGCATTCCACGCGCTTCTGGCTGACGTGCGATACCTTCTACTGTTTTTGATACGATCATACCGTTACCGATACCTGCACCTAGTGCTGCTAATCCTACTGCTAATGCTGCTGCTAAAAGACCAATTGAACCTGTCATTTGGGTAAATCCTCCTTGTATTGGATAATAGTTTTTTGTTTTCAGGTTTGTTCAGCGGACTGAACAGGTAATATAATTAATGGTCGTGACTCACTTTGTGGGCCATATAAACCATCGTTAACATGACAAAAATAAACGCCTGGATTCCACCGATAAAGATTGAGAATGCCAGCCATGCAAGCGTTGGAATCGTTGCTGCGATCCATCCAAAGGCACCTGTTGCCAGGCTTCCTGCAAGTAGACCAAGCAGAATCTCACCTGCGTAAATGTTACCGTAAAGACGCAAACCGAGCGTTAGCGTGTTTGCAAACTCTTCAATAATCTTAAGCGGGAAAAGGAATTTCATAGGGCGGAAAAAGTCTTTCCCATATTCCTTAAACCCTTTCATTCTAATACCGTAATAATGGGTAAGTGCCACCACCATTACTGCAAGAGTCATCGTGATGATCGGATCGGCTGTTGGTGATTTCCACCAAAGCACATGGTCATACGTAATCGCGAACGGCAATCCTAAAAAGTTAGAAATTGCAACATACATAATCAGCGTAATACCAAGAATGTGAAAACTTCCACCCGTTTTCCAATCCATGTTACTCTTGATAATATTCCTTACAAAATCCATGATCCATTCCATGAAATTTTGCATGCCTGTCGGCTTCATTGCGAGTGCTCTTGTTGATAAAATAGCGATGAGAAGTACAATTGCACTTGCAACGGTCACCATCAGAATATTGGAGAGATTAAAGGTCAGCCCCAAAAATTCACGTAATGGCGCTTCATGATTCATTTATTTCACCTCTCTTCCCGCTTCATATGTAGGATAATTTGCTGCCAAAAATAATCTATCATAATGACGAAATAAACCATCATTAATCCAAAGACAGTGGAAATCAAATGAATGAATTCCGGAAACTCCAGGGCGATCAAAACCGCAACTCCTGCCGAGGCCATACGCGAAAACGTCCCAAGTGAACGCACTTTCTTTCCTTCATCAATTGCCCGATCAAAGCGTTCCATTCTTGTTCTGATCAGCCAAAGATTAAAAAGGCTGAGAGAAGTTCCCAATATTAAGCCTAGAAACACTGATGGATAAGGGGTGAAACCCCAGCCGAGAACGAAGATGGACAGTAAGTAAAGGATGTACTTGGTATACCGTTGGAAATGCTGTTTTAGGTCAGGCATTGGACTACTCTCCTGAGTTGAAATGATTCACTGTGCGAAGCATGGCGTAGATTCCGGTGGTTAGACCAAGAAGCAGGCCAAGAATCAAAAACAGCGGTTCTGTGTTCCATTTCTGATCTAACCACCTTCCGGCGAAAAGACCGACCAGCATGGAACCAGCTAGTTGTGACAGAATGGCAGAGTACAATGCCATCGCTTGGTACGGACGTCTTTGATGACGCATAGGCGCATCCTCACATTCTGAGAATGGAATTGGGGTGTAGGTAAATGGTGCTGAAATCAAGAATAATTAAGCTAGTTAATAATCTATGAAAACCTTATCATTATACCCTTTAAAAGCATACAATAGGCACTATTGTATGTCAACGAGTGATGAACAAAAAGTTCACAACATCACAAATGGAAGTGAAGGAGTTCACATTTTAGACAAAACGTTTTTTATCCTGTCAATTCCGCCGGCTCTTCCACGCCCGGGAACACGCCTTTACCCTTGTCAATACTGAGTTCCCAGATTTACATATTTTCAAATCTCTCAAAAGACTTCGCCCTGTTCATCTTCCTTCTTTGAAAATAAATTGGAAAAAAGCACCTCCGGAAACGTGTTCTCCGGAGGTGCTTTTCGGTTACTTTTCGACGGTAAATGGCGCTGGGCGATCATGTACCTGATTGAAGTGAAAACGGATGGCTTCTGCGATCCGTTCAGAGGCTTTTCCATCCCCATATGGATTTGATGCTTTCGACATTTTTTCGTGTGCAGAAGGGTCTGTCACCAGCTCTTTTGCCATCGAATAAATCTGCTCTTCCTCAGTACCTGCAAGCTTCAGGGTTCCTGCCTCGATTCCTTCAGGGCGCTCTGTCGTATCGCGGAGTACAAGCACCGGTACACCAAGTGAAGGCGCTTCTTCCTGAACGCCGCCTGAATCCGTTAAAATCAGATAAGCCTTCGAAGCGAAATTATGGAAATCGATCACATCAAGCGGCTCGATTAAATGAATCCGGCTGTCTCCCCCGAGGATTTCCTGAGCAATTTCACGAACTGCAGGGTTCATATGCACAGGATAAACGACCTGAACATCGCTGTGCTCATCTACAATTCGCTTGATCGCTCTGAACATATTCTTCATCGGTTCGCCCAGATTCTCACGACGGTGAGCGGTTAAAAGGATCAGCCGGTCCATTCCAAGGTTTGTGAGAATTTCACTTGTATAATCCTCTCTTACAGTGGTAGATAGGGCATCAATCGCTGTATTACCTGTTATATATATACTTGCTTCCGGTTTATTTTCACGGATCAAATTGGCTGCTGACTGATCTGTAGGTGAAAAGTGAAGATCAGCCATAACACCAGTAAGCTGGCGATTCATCTCTTCAGGAAACGGAGAATATTTATTCCATGTGCGAAGACCTGCCTCTACGTGACCCACAGCAATTTGATTGTAAAAGGCTGCAAGACTGGCAACAAATGTCGTGGTGGTGTCGCCATGTACAAGCACGATATCCGGCTTTGTTTCCTTCATAACCCGGTCAAGACCTTCAAGACCTCTTGTTGTCACGTCGATTAATGTCTGGCGGTCCTTCATAATATTCAAATCATAATCAGGAGTAATATTAAAAATACTCATCACCTGATCAAGCATTTGACGGTGCTGGGCTGTAACTGTGACAATCGGTTCGAAAACGTCACTTTGCTTTTTTAATTCTAGAACAAGCGGAGCCATTTTGATGGCTTCGGGTCTTGTCCCAAAAATCGTCATTACCTTAATGCGCTTGGACATGGATTTTCCTCCTTCACATCTTCACAGGGCTTCTCCGTTTATTTAGTGCCAAAAAGTCTGTCGCCCGCATCACCAAGACCCGGTACGATATAGCCTTTTTCGTTCAGCTTCTCATCAAGCGCGGCAATGTAAATATCGACATCGTCATGCTCCTTTTGAATTTCTTCAACGCCCTCAGGAGCTGCTACGAGACAAAGGAATTTAATATTCTTTGCACCGCGTTTTTTAAGGGAATTAATTGCTTCCACTGCAGATCCGCCTGTTGCAAGCATTGGATCCACCAGGATGAAGTCGCGCTCCTCCACATCAGATGGAAGCTTAACGTAGTATTCAATCGGTTTTAGTGTTTCAGGATCACGGTAAAGACCTACGTGGCCTACTTTAGCAGCTGGAATCAGCTTAAGGATGCCGTCTACCATTCCGATCCCTGCACGTAAAATCGGTACAATCGCAAGCTTTTTACCAGAAAGAATCTTTCCTTTTGCTTCGCTTACTGGTGTGTTAATATCAATTTCCTCTAATGGAAGGTCGCGCGTAATTTCAAAAGCCATAAGCGTTGCCACTTCATCCACAAGCTCGCGAAAATCCTTTGTTCCTGTCTTCTCATCGCGAATATGCGTCAGCTTATGCTGAATTAATGGATGGTCAAATACATACACTTTTCCCACTTCTGCCACTCCTTTTATGTAAAGAACTTTTCTGCTTCTATTTATTATAAAACAAATCCTTACGAAAGTTACCATACTTCGGTGGAAATGACAAGCTGACTCCCGGCTTATTGATGAGGGTTTCGTCGGCTGAGGGCATAAAAAAGAAGCTGAAACTTTATATGTCTCAGCCTCTTAAGCCCGGTTCACTGCGCTTCAGGGGTACGCTTTCCGCAGGGCGGGGCTTAAGCTAACTTGCTGCGCAAGTGGATCTTAAGCTCCCGCTTCGTCCCGCTGGAGTCGCCCCCTTCCGCTCCGTTCACCTCAGTTTTATCAACTCTTCGTTATGTTCCAGGCTCTTTTGTTCCGTTTCGCTGCTCATTTAAAGTAAGTTACACCACGGGATTATGGAAACAGTAGCCGTTATCCCTGTGCCTGTTCCATCGACCGCTTGTTTCCTTTATAAATAAAGTAAAGAGCACTAGCCATAAAAACCAGTGCAGCTGCACGTTTTGCATCAATAGGGATAACCAGGCTATTAAACCAGCCAAAATGGTCGATGACAATGCCGAGAACAAGCTGGCCGATGATGATCGTTATATTCGTTGCAATTACGCCAATTCTCGGTACGGCCATAACAATAAAAAGTAAAAACAGTACACCTAAGAAAACAGCACTTAACTGCCATCTTGGCACTTCTAAAATTGCAAGAACATTTCCCTTCCCAAAGAACAGGATAACAATTGACAGGAAGAGCGTACCTGTTAAAAACGTTAAAAGCGTGGTTTCAATCGTCCCTGCTTTTCTACTGAAGGTACCGTTGATCGCTGATTGTGCACTTAAAGTGAGTCCGCCGATTAAGGTGGAAAGAATCATTAGAAATCCCATTTTAAAAGCCTCCTAGTAAACTAAAACAAGTGCTATAATCATCGAAATAACAGCTAGTATTTTTTCTTTATTTATTTTTGCTACCTGACTCCCGAGCCAGCCATAATGTTCAATGATGATACTCATGGCTAACTGACCGATGATCACAGCGACCATTGTGATCCCTACTCCAACAAATGGAACACTTATTACAATTGTGGTAAGATAAACAACCCCAAGGACTCCTCCAAGAAGCTTCCATTTTGGTGCTTCTAGTGTGTAGGACAGCCTGCCCTTTCCAAAAAAGAGCCATAGTACTGCGAGAATAATCGAACCCACAAAAAAGTTATAAAAGCTCGTTTCAAGCTTTCCTATCGTTTTTCCAAGCTCCCCATAAATAGCCCCTTCAAGACTAAGTGCAGCTCCTCCAAGTAAAGCAGCCAGGTAAGCAATATAACGCATAGAATAAACCTCCCTAAATCTACATATTAGTATATCTAGAATAATCGATATAAATAAAAAAGAAAAAACAGAAATCCTACAAGTTAGATTTCTGTTTTGAAATAACTTGCTAACTTAGAAATAACCTCTTCATTTCGTCTGTAATACGTCCACTGGCCATAACGCACCGATTCCAGCAATCCGGCTTTTTGCATCGTATTCAAGTACTGGGAGACCGTAGATTGAGAAACGTTGGCTTTTTCCTGGATATCCCCTACACATACTCCCCCTTTTACACTTACCTCCTTGGGCAGGTGAGCGCCTTGCTTAGGGAAATGTTTCTCCGGCTCCTTTAACCACTGCAAAATGCTGAGTCGCGTTTCGTTAGATAATGCTTTAAAGATATCGATTGGTTCCATGCCTCTCATTATATCTAGATTTTCCGATATGTCAATTTAGAAAGGGTCGCTTCTATTTCAATAAAAAACGGCTGAGACAAATGTGTGTCTCAGCCATTTTTATTCAGTTCACTGCGCTTCAGGTGGACGCTTTCTGCGGGGCTTGAGCTAACTTGCTTTCAGCAAGTGGATCTCAAGCTCCCGCTTCATCCCGTTGGAGTGGCACCTTCCACTACGTTCACCTCTCGTTTTTTAAACTTATAGTAATGAGATGTAAAACTTTTCAGTCACCGATGCCCTAATCTCTTTATCTATCGTATTTACTTATTCATAAAGAGCAAAGCGGCTGGTGATTCCTTCAACGCGCTGAGCTGATTCCTGCAATTTCGCTTCGTCTTCATGGTTTTTCAATGCAAACGCGATAATGGATGCGATTTCTTCCATTTCGGCTTCCTTAAATCCGCGAGACGTTACAGCAGGTGTTCCGATACGGATACCGCTAGTAACAAATGGGCTTTCAGGGTCAAATGGAATTGTATTTTTATTTACTGTAATGCCAATATCATCAAGCACTTTTTCTGCTACCTTGCCTGTAAGATTAAGTGAGCGAAGATTTACCAGCACAAGATGGTTGTCTGTTCCATCTGAAACAATATCGATTCCTTCTTTTTTGAATGCTTCTGCCATAGCCTTAGCATTTTTAATGATTTGTTCAGCGTAGTCATTGAAGGAAGGCTGAAGTACTTCACCAAATGCCACTGCTTTTGCTGCAATTACATGCATTAAAGGACCGCCCTGGATGCCAGGGAAAATCGACTTGTCAATTTTCTTCGCAAATTCCTCTTTACATAAAATCATTCCTCCGCGAGGTCCGCGAAGTGTTTTATGCGTAGTTGTCGTAACAAAATGAGCATGAGGCACCGGGCTTGGGTGAAGACCTGCAGCTACAAGTCCTGCAATATGGGCCATATCAACCATTAAGTAGGCCCCTACTTCATCTGCAATTTCACGGAACTTCGCGAAATCAAGTGTCCGGGAATAAGCGCTCGCTCCTGCTACGATCAGCTTCGGCTTGCTTTCAAGTGCTTTTTGGCGAACATCTTCGTAATCAACTCGCTCATCATTTTCAGATACACCGTAATCTACGAAGTTATAAAGCTGTCCACTAAAGTTTACTGGACTTCCGTGCGTTAAATGACCACCGTGGGATAGGTTCATGCCTAATACCGTATCTCCCGGCTCAAGGATGGTGAAATAAACAGCCATATTGGCCTGTGCGCCTGAGTGCGGCTGTACGTTCGCATGCTCCGCGCCGAAAATTTCTTTCGCACGGTCTCTTGCCAGATCCTCTGCCACATCTACGTGTTCACAGCCTCCGTAATAGCGGCGGCCAGGATATCCCTCTGCATACTTGTTGGTTAAAACCGATCCTTGCGCTTCCATGACTGCTTCACTTACAAAATTTTCAGAAGCGATCAACTCGATTTTCGTGCGCTGACGCTTCAATTCATTTTGCATCGCTTCGAACAATGCCTGATCCTGCTGTTGAATCTTACTCATTGTGCTCCCCCTCATGTCTTCGGGACGGTTCCCGTCATTGGTCAAAAAATCATATTCATCTTATCATGTTTTCCATGAGCGTGGAACCTGACTTTCAAGAAACCTCTATTGTAAGGGTTTTCTTTTTTGACAGCCTGCTTATAAATTAATGGAACAGGATAAGGCGAAGAATTCTGGTTTAAATCTATTTACATAAAAAAGCACATGAGCTCAACAATGCTCATGCGCTTTTGGTTATTCGTAAACTGCCCGAGAACCGCCTACTAATTTTGGTCTGGTGCGCGCAAGTGTGATATGCGCTTCACCGAGTGATCTGACGGATACACGAACCGGGACTGCCACCTGCTTTAAATGCATGCCAATAAAGGTATCCCCAATATCGATGCCCCCATGTGCCCGAACCTGTTCGACCATAAAAGGATCGTTCATTGAACGGTAGGCAAAAGAGGCCATTGCACCGCCTGCTTTTCTAACAGGAACTACCGCTACTTCATCATAGCCAAGAGCTTCAGCACTTTGTCGCTCCATAACGAGTGCGCGGTTTATATGCTCACAGCCCTGAAAGGCCAGTCTTAGATCGTACTCATCTGCAAACTCTTTAAAGCCTTCATATAATAAAGAGGCAACATCATCTGTTCCGGATGTGCCGATTTTCTTTCCAGCGACTTCTGAGGTTGAGCATCCAATAACAAAAAGCTGTCCAGGCTTTAAATTAGCCTGCTCCTGGTATTCGTGTAAGATCGATTTTAATTGCTGCTGCAACAAAAATCCCTCGTTTCGATTTATAGTTGTGTTTCGTAGTCTGCGATTTTTCCAATACGGTTTGCGTGTCTGCCTTCTTCAAATTCAGTCGTCAGCCAAATTTGTGCAATATCTCTTGCCAGGCCGGCTCCGATTACCCGCTCACCCATTGCCAGCATATTTGAGTTATTGTGGCCACGTGTTGCTTTTGCACTGAATGTATCATGTACAAGAGCGCATCGGATGCCTTTTACTTTGTTTGCGGCAATGCTCATGCCAATACCGGTGCCGCAGATTAAAATACCGCGGTCAAATTCACCTTCAGCAACCTTTTTAGCTACCGGCAGTGCGTAGTCCGGGTAGTCAACTGAATCTTCACAGTCACAGCCAAAATCCTGAAATTCAATGCCAAGCTCAGTTAATAAATCTGCTATTTCTTTGCGAAGGTTGATGCCCCCGTGATCTGACGCCAATGCTACTTTCATCTTCGTTACCTCCCACCGGCTAAACTAAACTAAATTAGCTTCCCTGAATTTGTTTTTCGATATTTTCAATCAGCGCATCGATGAGCTGATTAAGCTCATTATACGTGTGTTTATATACTTCAACCGAGCCGCCGAATGGATCTGATACGTCCAGGCCTCTAGCGTTCGCGAATTCTTTTACGGTGAAAATGCGGTCCATTGCAAATGGGAATTGCTCCATCAGCATTGCTTTGTGGGCGCTGGTCATGGCAAAGATATAATCTGCCCAATGTACGTCCGCCTGCGTTACACTGTGTGAGCGATGGTCGTGTTTAATGCCATTTTCGTTTAGGACTTCCTGGGTAAATTGGGATGCTTGTCCGCCTTCCATGGCAAATAATCCCGCTGAACGGACCTCGAGTGAGTCCTTCCCTTTATGTCGTAGTATCGCTTCTGCCATGGGACTTCTGCAGGTATTTCCCGTGCAAACAAATAAGATCTTCATCCTTTTTCCTCCCGGTTTGTGTTTAACAAAATGAACCAATATGGGATTAATTATAGCATATTTGTTATGGGTTTTCTTTTTTAAGACTTGGTTTGTGTTTTATTATTTTGGTCATGATTTTGGGGATTTAAAACAAAGAGGAATAGACAGTAAAAACCCTACAAAAAGGCTGATTTCCGTTCCGGGAGGAGGCTTTCCGAGGGGCGGGAGCTGAGCTAACTTGCTTCGCAAGTGGATCTCAGCTTTCCCGCTATATCCCTCCGGAGTCCCCTCCCTCCACTGCAATCAACTGAGTGGGGAATTTTTTTGGTTCTTGAAACGGGAATGTTGAAAGGCGGAACATATAAGGCAGGACAGATTACTGGACCAAGCGGATAGATTAGCGAGGATTTTGGACAGTTTCTCTGGCAAAGTCGATAGACTAAATAGATTCCGGACAGATTAGCAATTTTTATGAGAGATAAGGAAGGAAATGTCGGGTAAAATATGTAATTAGTTCAAAGGTTTGCTTTTGAAATGTTGTTTTAAGATAAAATCATATTATTAACAACTCAATCAAAATTACCAGTTTATCACTTCTAGGGGGGCGGCAGATTGCTATTTGAAGCACATACTCAAAAAGGGCTTTTATTGTTTTTACTCGTGATTAATTCAGCTTTATTATTTGTAATTGATTCAGCGGGAATGATGTATTTGCAGTTTCTCCTTATTACTTTTATTCTAATGGGTTTGTTCATTCGGTTTAAGTTAAAAATAGCGAAGGGTTTATTATCTTTTGAGATACTCATCTTCAAAATGAAAATCTTTAAAAGAGATATTTACACTAATCAAATTGCATCCCTGCATTTTAAACGGACAGGCTGGAGTACGAAATGTGTGGTTGTTCAAACGACGAAGGGATTGAATTTGCGAATTGTAAATTTTTACCCTGAAACGATTTTTGAGGATTTAATTGATTTTGCTGATGAACATAATATTGCTGTTATTAAAACAAAGGATTATTTGATTTTAGAGAAACAAGGGTAATTTTGATCTATCCCCATTAAGAGGATGTTCTACGTTGTGACGCAGAAAAACCCTCTCAATTATGAGGGTTTACCAAAGGAACAGCGAGGCGATTATGACGCCTGCTATGAGAACAAGGATGAGGATCCCTGTTCCTTTCCAGCCGAGGCTGTTGACCAAGTCGGAGAGGTTGCTTCCCTGGATGCTGCTAGAGGTATGTTTCAGTTCCTTCATTCTCATTTTTTCTCTTCTTTCTTCAGGCGTTTCTTTGTCTCCGCTCACTTTCGTCACCTCTTTATATATTTTCAAGATAAATCTTCTAAGGAGGGTTGATTTCCGCTCCAATGGAACGATTCAATCTACTGGGTGAGGAATTTCTTCGGTGCTTTAGATTTAGAAATGATTAAATCACATCAAGGAAAATATTAATATAGAAGACTTCCTTGTTCTTTTAAAAGCATATCAATAATTATATTTATATACGACTGAGACATAACTTTAATTTTAGAAACGTGAGGTGACAGGAGCGGAAGGGGGCGACTCCTGCGGGAGGAAGCGGGAGCTTGAGATCCACTTGCTGAAAGCAAGTTAGCTCAAGCCCCGCCCCGCGGAAAGCGTCCCCCTAAAGCGCAGGGAACCGGGTAAACGAGTTTAAGACACACATTTGTCTCAGTCTCTTTTTATTCTTCTAGGGCTTTGCTACCTTACTTTAACTTATTTGCTCAAGCGCTATTAATTTTTCTTTTCTCCATTTCCCCCATGCATAACCACGTAAATCCTTATTTTTCCCTATCACTCTATGACAGGGAATAATGATCGCTATTGGGTTTTTACCGATTGCATTTGCCACTGCTCGTGTTGAGGCAGGCTGTCCAATGGAGGCTGCAAGTTGAGAATAGCTTTGTGTTTTTCCATAGGAAATAACCGATAATTGATGTAGAACGTTTTGTTGAAAAGCTGTCAGACTGGGACATAAATTTAAAGAAAAGCTTGTTCTCTTCCTGTTAAAATACTCCTCCAGCTGCTGGATACATTCTTCTATATGTGTATTTATAAAGTTTTCAGATACATCCTCCACAAATTGAACGCTCGTTACCCCCTCATTGGTGCTTTTAATTTCTATCATTCCTAAAGGTGATGAATAGTATCCCTGATAGACGCCCATCGTCATGCCTCCTAACCGTTTTTATTTAGTATAAAGATCATTTTTCGGATTAACTGTTCGATAATTGCTCTCTAATTTTTACTGGAGAGACCGGCTGCAGCAATATGCTAAACTAGTGGTAGAGGTGATTTTATTGAACAGTGAATATTGGAAGGCGATTAAACATTGTGATTCAGCGTATGATGGTCTATTTTATTATGCCGTTAAAACGACAGGGATTTTCTGTCGCCCTTCTTGCAAATCGAAATTACCCAATCAGCAAAATATCGATATTTTCTTAAATAAAATTGAACCGATCGAGTGCGGCTACCGGCCGTGTAAACGCTGCAGACCTGATGAAACAGAGTATTTATCCTCCAAGGAGGAGCTATTTATTCAGGCTTGCCGCTATATTGAGGATCATTATAAAGAGGATGTAACGTTAGAAAAAATAAGCAACGAATTATTTGTTAATAAATTTTATTTGCTCAAGGTATTCTCAAAACAAGCAAAAATGTCCCCTTCTCATTATTTGCGCTGCAAAAGAATCCAGGAAGCTAAACGACTTATAACATCCACTGATCATTCTTTTACTGCGATTGCTTTTGAAGTTGGTTTTAAAAACCCTTCTCATTTTTCAACTGTCTTTAGTAAGCTCATGGGAATAACACCTAAGCGGTATAGAGAGGCCTCACCGGATTTCACAACTGAAATCACCTCTTAATTTTACAATGCAGCGTTGAAAGCAGGTCAACTCCGCCTGCTTTTTTTGCTATTCAGTCTCCTACCCTTATTATTGAAATAAAAAAGAGATACCGGTTAGCCCGGTACCCCTGTGGTTTGTTTTGCAATTTTTCCGACCGCTCCGCTGCTTTCTCTGATGAGGAGCTTGGTTGGGATGACGACTTTTTTGGCAATGGTGCGCTGCGTTCTGATTTGATCAAACAGCAGGTCGAGCGCTGCTTCACCCATGAATTCGGTGTGGACCTGGACGGTGGTAAGAGATGGCTGCAGGTATTTGGACATTTCGATATCATTGAAGCCGACGATTGAGACCTGTCTCGGGACGAGGACGCCTTCTTCGTGGAGTGCTCTCATTGCTCCGATGGCCATGGAGTCACTTCCAAGGATATAAGCAGTAGGTCCGTTCTTTAGCTTTAAGGCTTCCTTCATCAGGATGTAGCCATCTTCTGCAGTAAATTTCCCTGTCCAGATATAGTTTTTGTTGAATTTATTAAGTAAAGTCAGGTATTCATGGAAGGTGGCTTCCCGCTCATCCTTGATCGGCTGATTGGCCTGGATGTATTCGTGTCCGCCGATGTAGCCGATTTTTTCATGGCCGAGCCCGATTAAATGTTCAAGCACTTCAATCATCGCTTTTCTAAAATCAACAACAATGGCATCGATTTCTTCTAGAGGCGAAAAGTCGACAAGGACAATTTTTTCCGCCCAGGTTTTAAAGTTAATAATGTCCTGCGCGCTGAATTTCCCTACAGCGATTAAGCCTTCAAGCTCATCCTGTTTGGTCAGATGAAAGGTCTGTGCATTTTTATAAAATTTAACAAGCTCAATGCCGCGCTCCAGGCATGCTTTTTCGATCCCCAGTCGGATGGAAAGATAGTATGGGTCAGCGAGCTCCTGCTCTTCTGAATACCAGTACACCAAGCCGATTTTCGCAGTTTTCTTTTTCGACTGCTGTGATTTCCGTTTAATTGTACGGTAATTCAGCTCCTGGGCGATCAGCTGGATCTTTTCCCTCGTTTCATTTGTCACAGAAAGACTCGCATCTTCATTTAAAACGCGTGAAACGGTCGCAAGAGAGACACCTGCTTTTGCTGCTATATCTTTTAATGTTGCCATTTTCCTAACCACCTGACTGTTTATTATCCTTGGACAAATTGAAGAAGGGCCGTGTGAGTCGGTTTTAGTTACTTCCACTTTACCATGTTAGCTTTATAGGATACTACCCTTTCAACACCTTGTTTATCTGGGTCATATAAAGCTAAATCCCTTTGTTTGTTTAGCGTTTTTTACACTTCCGCTAAACAGAAATCGCTTACATTCTATTAATTTGACTTTAGTTAATAAATTCCAAAAAGTCAATATATTTTTAGTAAAAAATTAAGTAAAAGGGAGCCAATGACTCCCTCATAATAGTGTTATTCGTTCAATTGCTTCATAAAGCGCACGAATGCTTCCTGTCCCTCTGTATCCCGTTTAAAGACACCTGCATCCTCAAGGACTCTGGAGAAAACGAAGCCTACATGCTTTCTCAGCACCTCTTGAATCGTATCTTTCGTTAGAACCGGTTCAGATGCAACGATTTTTTCAGCCCAGTCTGCGTGCTTTGCGGTTCTCTCATCTTCTTTTGCCAGAGCAAACTTTCCGTCAGTGATGTAGTCACCAAGGACAGCCAGCTCTTCTTTTAAGCGGCCGGGTAAAACGGCAAGCCCCATAACCTCAATCAGCCCGATGTTTTCCTTTTTAATATGATGAACATCATCATGCGGATGAAAGATGCCAAATGGATGCTCCTCACTTGTCCGGTTGTTTCTGAGAACCAGATCAAGCTCGAATTTACCGTCTCTTTTTCGGGCGATTGGCGTAATCGTGTTGTGCGGTGTATCATCGCCTGTAAAAGCATGAACGCCGACTGACTCGTCACTGTAGGCCTTCCATGAGGATAGGATCTCGTCTCCAAGCTCAACGAGACGCTCTTTGTTTTCCCCTCTCAACCGTATGACTGACATGGCCCATTTCACAATACCTGCTTCAATATCCTCATAGCCCTTTATCGTAAAGGTCTCCTCAGTAGGCGCTATGGCCATTGGAAAGTCATGACGTCCTCCCTGGAAGTGATCATGACTTAAAATTGAGCCGCCTACAATCGGCAGATCCGCATTGGAGCCGACAAAGTAATGAGGGAACTGCTCAACAAACTGCAGCAGTCTGCTAAAGCCGTGCTTTGAAATTTTCATTGGGCGGTGCTCAGCTGAAAAGACGATTGCATGCTCGTTGTAATACACATAAGGCGAGTACTGAAGGAACCAGCTTTCACCCGTGAACGCTACCGGGATAATCCGGTGGTTATGACGGGCCGGGTGGTTAATTCGCCCGGCATACCCTACATTTTCCTTGCACAGCAGACAGAGCGGGTAGCTGACAGATTTCGCTTTTTTCTCTGCTGCAATTGTGGCAGGATCTTTTTCAGGCTTGGATAAATTTATCGTAATTTCAAGATTCCCATATTCCGTCTCGCTGTACCAGTGCTCATTTTTCGCAATACGGTCCGTACGGATATAGTTCACGTACTGGGAAAGCTTATAAAAATAATCTGTTGCCGCGTCAGGTGATGTCAGATAAAGATTTTGGAATGCTTTGTTTACCTCAGAAGGTCTCGGCAAAAAGCAGTCCATTAATGCTGCGTCAAGCTGATCACGGTCAGTTATCGTAGAAATACCAAGCTCCTCTTTTTGAGAAGCCCAGTCAACGATCTTATTTAAAATTTCGACAGGGTAGTCCAATTCTTCAAGTGGAGCTTCTGTTTCTTCAATGGCGTCAAGCTTCAGCAGATTCATCAGGCGGTTACGTACATAGTCTGTATCCACCTTGTCAATCAGCTTTTTTTGAAGGCCGAATTGAATTAATCGCTCTAGTTGAGTGGAAATAAACATAGGAACCCTCCTTTCGCTCTCTTACTTGGTTGAGGCGTAGCCCTCCGGATGAGCGCGATGCCAATCCCAGGCAGTTTGAATGATTCTTTCAAGCTCCGGATAATTTGGCTTCCAGCCGAGCTCTTTTGTTGCTCTTGCTGAGGATGCGACAAGCTTAGCCGGATCTCCAGCTCTTCTCTTTTCAATCGCTGCAGGGATATCGTGACCAGTTACCTTACGTGCTGCTTCAATCACTTCCATCACGCTGAAGCCCTGGCCATTCCCAAGATTATAAACAGCGGTTTGCGGATCTTTATCCAGTTTTTCAAGGGCAAGCAAATGCGCATCCACCAGATCCTGCACATGGATATAATCACGGATGCAGGTGCCGTCAGGTGTAGGGTAGTCATTGCCGAAGACGCTGATTTTCTCCCTCTGGCCAAGTGCTACCTGGAGGACAATCGGAATTAAATGCGTTTCCGGGTTGTGGTCCTCCCCTTTTTCTCCGTCGAGATCAGCTCCTGCGACATTGAAGTAACGCAGGGAGATGGAATGAAGTCCATAGGCGCCTCCAGCCCATTTGAGCATTTTTTCAATAGCGAGCTTTGTTTCACCGTACGGATTGGTTGGAATGGTTGGATCATTTTCATCAATTAAATCCGTCTCAGGCTCGCCGTAGGTTGCAGCGGTTGAACTGAAGACGATTTTTTTTACGTCATGACGGTTCATTGCCTGAAGAAGTGAGGTCGCGCCGCCGACATTATTGTCATAGTACTTCAGCGGATCGGTTACACTTTCCCCTACAAGTGAATTGGCAGCAAAATGAATGACTGCATCAATTTTATGAGCGGAAAACACATGATCTAAAAATTCACTGTCGCGAAGATCCCCTTCATAATAAGGAATATCTTGATCAAGGGCTCCTCTATGGCCTGTTTGCAGACTGTCGATAATGACAACGTCCTTCTTTTGACGCTTTAGCGTAAGAACAGCATGGCTCCCAATATAGCCTGCTCCTCCTGTGACAAGTATCGTCATCTCTGGACCCTCCCTTTTTCAGCTTTTATTTAATTTCGTTATGCCACTGGTCGTTAATTTTTTTGATCAGCTTAAGATCACATTTCGGCTCACGGTCATATGTCAGAATTCCGTTAATCTCCTGCTCCACATCTGTAAGCTGCGTATAGCAATAGCCGTGCAGCGCTTTTGAGTGGTAGACAGCGTCCATGATTCTGCTGTAATCTTCCACAAACTCTTCCTCGTTTTTAACAGAAGTATAGCCCCAGCCATTGTCTTCGCCGACTGCAAAGCCGATTCCGCCAAACTCTGTAAGGATGATCGGCTCGCCCTGATGCTCAAAGCCGTTGGCGTAGACCTTTCGTTTTGCAGGCTGAGCTGAAAGCAATGCTTCTTTTGTTTCGAGTGTTTCTTTAAATACGGCACTTTTGTTCTTTTCTTCATCTGTGCCATGGTTGTAGTTATGAATTGCACAAATATCTGTTACGGTCTGCTCCCAGCCATCATTTGAAATGACAGGACGTGTGCCGTCGATTGAATGAATATGGTGGTACATGGCCTGGGAATGATGCTGCTGCTTGCGGTTGGAGCGAATCTTTTCAACGCCCCAGCTCTCATTTAACGGCACCCATGCCACTATGGAAGGGTGATTGTAATCACGGTCAATAATTCTTGTCCACTCTTCTGTCAGACGGCTTGCTGCGCGCTCTGAATAAAAAGCAGATGCTGCACATTCGCCCCAGACAAGATAGCCAAGCTGATCAGCCCAGTAAAGGAAACGTGGATCCTCTACCTTTTGGTGCTTTCTGCAGCCGTTAAAGCCCATTTCCTTAGACAGCTCAATATCCTTTTTAAAGTCCTCATCATTTGATGCTGTCAGAAGCCCCTCTCTCCAGTAGCCCTGATCGAGTACAAGCTTCTGGTAATAAGGCTTGTTGTTGAGGTACACCATGCCGTCCTCTGTATGAACCTTTCTCATACCAAAGTAAGAAGCAACAGAATCAGTAATGTCTTGTCCATCTTTTATTTCAAACGTGATATCAAATAGATTCGGAGCCTCAGGTGACCATGTCATGCCTTCATGGTGAAAGCCTGTGTGGAAAATGTGACGTCCAAACACATTAATTCTTCTTTTTAAATACGTTTCTACTAAAAGGAAGGAATCCTGGCTGATCAGCTCACCCTTGTACTCAATTTTAATTTGGAGCATTTTATTGACGGCTTCAGGGGAAACCTCAAGCTCAATTTCGATATCTCCCTGGTCGAGGTCAGGCGTCATTCTGAGCTTTTCGACGGCTGTTTGCGAAACAGGCTCAAGCCATACCGGCTGCCAGATGCCTGTTGTGTTTGTGTACCAGATTGATTCAATTTCTTCTTTCCAGAACTGCTTGCCGCGCGGGATTGTTTCGTCACGGGACGGATCCTCCGCTCTTACAGTGACAGAAGCCTTGCCAAACTTTAAAGCATGGGTGATATCAAAGGAAAAAGGTGTGTGGCCTCCTTCGTTTTCACCAACAAGCTGGCCGTTGACAAAAACCTTTGCATAATAGTCCACTGCTCCGAAATGAAGCATGATTCGTTTTCCTGTCCACTCTTGAGGCACCTCAAAATCGCGCTGGTACCAAACAACATCATGGAAGGAAGAATCATGAATACCGCTCAGCTCTGTCTGATAGGCAAACGGAACATTGATTTTATCAGTGAGTGCAGCAGGGTTTTGATACCACTGCTCCTTCATTCCGATATTGCTGTCATCAAATGTAAAATTCCATTCACCATTTAAGCTTTTCCACTCTTTTCGCTGTAATTGCGGGCGGGGATATTCCGTTCGTAACATCTAAAACACTCCTCTTTTATATACTTTAGCAGCTCATCATAGTAGTACGGACTAGCAAACCGTCCATATGTACCTCGTCTTCGCCTTATAGGTTTCAGCAGGCTTCAGCACGATGGATGGGAATAGCGGTTCGTTTATTGCGTTTGGCAGATTTTGCGTTTCGAGGCATAGCGCCATATGCTTTTGCGTGTTATAGCCTCTGATGGTCATATTTGAATCCATCTGGTTTCCTGTATAAAGCACAAGACCTTTTTGGTCAGTTTCTATTGTCAGCCTTCGTCCTGAATCACACTCTGATAAGACGATTTCCTGATCAAAATTGGTATCAAGCATAAGGGGATGGTCAAATCCGCCTCCGCCGATCTCAAGCTGTCTTTCGTTCGTATCAAAGCCTTCTTTTAATGTTTTCGGCTCACGGAAATCAAATGCGGTCCCGTCAACAGGAGCTAGCTCGCCGGTTGGAATTAAATCTTCTTTTAACGGAAGGTATCGTCCCGCTTTAAGCATGAGCTCATGGTTCACGACCGATTTATTGAAATCACCGTTTAAATTGAAGTAGGAATGATTGGTCATATTGATGATCGTATCCTGATCAGTTGTTCCTTCGTATTCAATTTCAACCGTATCGTCCTCAAGCAGACGATAGGTTACCGTCACATCGAGATTCCCAGGAAACCCTCCTTCCATATGAGGGCTTGTGCGGGTAAAGATCAGGTCCTGGTTCTCCGCAACGCGCCCCTCCCATACGACCTTGTCAAAACCTTTTTCTCCGCCGTGAAGGCAGCTTTTTTCCTGATTGGCTTCCAGTTGATAGGTTTCACCGTTAAGCTTAAAGGCAGCATCTGAAATCCGCCCTGCCACACGGCCGATCACAGCCCCAAAATAAGGCGACTGCGTAAGGTATTTATCAAATTCATCAAACCCGAGAACGATGTTTTGATAGTTTCCTTCCCGGTCCTTTGCTGTCCATTTTGTAATAATGCAGCCATAGTTCAGGATTGAAAGCTCCATACCGTTTTCATTTCTAAGCTTGTACTCTATTACTTTACTTCCGTTGTGCTCAGCAATTTCCTCTGTCGTAACAAATATCATCGTCATGCTCCTCTCATTATTTACGTGCCTGAACCTATTTTATCCTGTTTACACCTTTTCTTTCAAAATTTCGTGAGCGCCTTCTCCAACACTCGCGGTGTAAAACGCAGCTTCAAGTCCGCATTCCTTTGTATAATGAGCTCCAACATAGTCTATAAATGCCGGAATATGATTTGTTTTAACGATTGCGATTGCACAGCCGCCAAAGCCGGCACCAGTCATTCTTGCGCCGATTACGCCTTCCTGCTCCCAGGCAAACTCGACAATGGTATCGAGCTCTTTTCCTGTCACCTCGTAATCATTTTTCAAGGAGCGGTGGGAATCATTCATTAGCTCACCGACTGCTTTCAGGTTGCCTGCTTTTAATTGATGCAGCGCTTTTTCTGTTCGTTCATTTTCATAAATGACATGTTTTGCTCTTTTTACGAGCGTTTCAGAGGATAAATGCTGCTTAATTGATTCAAACGTCTCTGAGGAAATCTCCCCAAGCGCTTCAGCTTGAATGTAAGGCTGTAATTCCTTAAGTGCCGCTTCACATTCGCTTCTTCTTTCATTGTATTTAGAGGAAGCAAGCTCACGGCGTTTGTTTGTATTGATAATGACGATCTGCTCTTCAATTAATTCAAGTGGAGCATATTCGTAAGCTAATGTTTCACAGTCAAGCCAGATTGCCTGGCCTTCTTTCCCCATGCCGATTGCAAATTGATCCATGATCCCGCTGTTTACGCCGATAAATTCATTCTCTACCTGCTGGCAAAGCTTGATCAGTTCCACACGGTCCATGTCAATTTGAAACAGTCCCTGAAGCATCACGCCTGTGGCCATCTCAATGGAAGCAGAAGAAGAAAGCCCCGCTCCATTTGGAATATTGCCGTAAAATAAGACATCAAAGCCGTTTTCTATTTCGCTGCCTTTCTCGACCATCAGCTTCGTTACCCCGTTTGGATAATTCACCCATTCGTTTCCTGTATTGTATTCAAGAGCGTCAAGTGAAACCTCCACGACTCCCTGATCCTCGAAATTAAGAGAAACCATTCTGATTTTCCGGTCCTCCCTTTTACGAGCCAGTGCGTATGTACCGCTTGTAATCGCCAGAGGGAATACTTTTCCTCCATTATAATCTGTGTGTTCACCTATTAAATTAATTCGTCCAGGAGCAAAAAAGTATTGGTCGGGACTCGTTTGAAAGTAATTTATGAATGAATTCGTTAACGATTCGAGTTTCATCGCTCACCCTCCTTACAGCTTTTCTATCAAAATTAAATTGTAAACGGTTGCAACTCTATTTTACGTGTTGTTTTTAGTTAAAGTCAATTATAATTTTACTAAAATAAAAATATTTAATTTAGTCTTTATCTATATTATTTACTTTAATTTCAGCTTATAAGTACTTTTTTCTCCATAAAACTACACTTAACCACTTACTTTCATAGGGTGCCACAATCTTTTTTTACTCTTAATATAATGAAATAAATAACATGACTAGTATTAACAGTTAATTTTTTTAGTATTTTAAGTAAAAAAGACTTGTTTTTTTACCCAATACATTCTACAATCAAGTTGAAAGCGATTACAACTACATTATAAAAAGGGGAGCTCAAGAATGTACAAGAAGAAATGGGGACTTGTTTTAGCTACTTCTGTTCTTGCATTTAGCATGGCTGCATGCGGAGACGACGAATCAGAAGAATCAACCGGCTCAAATGGCACTACACAAATTAAGTTTATTAATGGATTTACAGGCGGCGACGGGTCATACATGACAAAGATCGTAGATGATTTCAATGAGTCCCAGGATGAATTTGAGGTTGTTCAGTCTCAGGAGCCTGACCACTATACGAAGTTTAAATCAAGCCAGTACGACCTTGTAATCATGCATGAATCAAATCTTGAAACGTATATTCAGGATCAAATGATTCAGCCGGTTTCTTCATTCCTTGAGGGTGCAGGACTTTCTGAAGATGAATTCCACCCTGCAGGACTTGCGGCTTCTACAGTAAATGATGAATTGTACGGTTTCCCATTGGATATTCACCCATTGACAATGTTCTTCAATGAAGAAGTTGTGTCAGAAGCACCTGCTACTTATGAAGATCTTGTAACGTTAAATAATGAGGCTCAAAGCAGTGACCCTAATCTTTATGCGTTAGGAATTCCAGGTTCAGGCCTTGTAGAATTCTACATTAATATGATTGCTGCACAAAACGATATTGATCTTGAGCAGGACGGTTACTTAAACTTCGCTCAGGAAGATTTCGCTGATGCACTTATGATTTTCCACGACATGGTGTTTGAGGACGAGATCTCTCCAGCACAATTAGGACTTGACGGAGAGTTCCAAACGTTTATGAAAAATCCTGAAGGCGGCGGCAAGCAGGCGGCAATAGCATTGACTGGTCCTTGGTACTTCCAGGCTGCTAAAGAACAATACGGAGACAATCTTGGAATTGGTTCCATTCCACAGATTGGCGATGGCACTGCAACTGCAGGTAACGCCCACATCCTTGCTGTACCTTCAAATGTTCAGGATGGAGCAGTTAAAGAAGGCGTTGAAGCATTCCTTGGCTTCCTATATGAGCCTGAAAATCTAGTAAACTGGGCAGAATCCGGCCAGACTCCAACTCACCTTGCCACACTTGACTTAGTTTCTGAAGATCCGGAAACATATGAGCTTGCTGCTCAAAACTTAGAACAGCTTGATGATTATGTATCTATGCCGCATGTATACAACTACGGCGAGCAAATGCGCTACATGAACGAAATTGTTTTCTCGAAGCTTGTAAGTGAAGCTGGTTTGACAAAAGAAGCTTTAATGACTGAGCTTGAGATGGCAACTGAAGAAGCACGACAATTTTCAGGTCAATAACAAAGAGTTATAAAGCGTAAGCAGCTCCGGCTGTTTACGCTCCTTTATTAAGGAGGGTCTAGGGATGTATCATTCAAAAAGCACAAAATACAAAGCACTGCTGTTTATCGCACCATTTCTTGCCTGTTTTCTAATCTTCTGGCTTGCTCCTGTCCTTTATGGAATATGGATAAGCTTGAATGATTATAAGCTTTCCATGGGTAACTTAGGCTTTGTCGGACTTGAAAACTATAAAACTATTTTTGACACAGGCTCTGTTTATCACACTCAGTTTATGAATGCACTAAAAAATACATTTGTTTTTATGGCTATTTCTGTGCCGCCGCTAGTGCTGATCAGCTTAGGACTTGCCTTGCTGATTGATAATCTTCCAAGTAAATTAAAGGTGTTTTTCAGAACCATTTTCTTTCTTTCATACGCCATCTCAGTAACAGCTGTATCAGCCATTTTCCTATGGCTGTTTAATGCAAACGGCGGTTTTGTGAATAACCTCCTTATGACAATGAATATTACCAACAGTCCCGTTAACTGGTTAACCGAACAGCCTTATGCATGGTTTGTTGTATTAATCTCAACCGTTTGGTGGACAATTGGTTTCAATATGCTGCTATTTGTAAATGCTTTAGACGAGGTTGACGGCGCTTTATACGAAGCGGCTGACCTTGATGGAGCAAATTCCTTTAAAAAGTTTCTCTATGTGACGCTTCCTGAAATCCGCAATGTTGCTTTTTTCGTTATTATCACAACCGTTATTGCATCCTTTAACCTGTATGGACAAACGATGCTTATTACAAATGGAGGTCCAGCACGTTCCACAACCTCCCTTATTATGAACATTAACCACACGGTCTTCAGCGGTAACCAGCTTGGGATCGGTTCTGCAATGGCGATTGTGATGGGTGTTATTATGACGGTTGTTACCGGACTTCAATACTGGGCAAACCTGAAAATCAACAGTGACGGTCCTAAAAGGAAACGAAAAGGCCGCAGTAAAAAATCAGAAGATCCGGCCCTTGTAAATGCCCCACTTCCTTATCAAGTCGATGGCAAGGAGACGATGAAAAAATGAGAGCAAAAAAAATCAAAACAATCATTTTAGTTGCAGTTGCATCAATCCTGGCTGTCATGTTTATCATGCCGCTTGTCTGGATGATTTTCACCTCCTTTAAAACACTTGGAGAATCCATGTCAAGCTCTGCCCTGCTGCCTAAAAACTGGACACTAATTAACTATATTAATATTTTCAATGGCACATCTGACGCTAAGATGATCCTCTGGTCCCTTAACACTGCACTCGTAACAGCTCTTGGTACAACGCTTGTTATTTTTGTCGATGTTCTTGCTGCCTATGCTCTTGCACGTTTAAATGTTGCCGGTAAAAAGCTCTTCCTGGGTATCGTTGTGATCGCACTTACCATCCCTGGGATTGTCACTCTTTTCCCTGCCTTTTATCTATTCCGCAATTTTGGCCTGATCGATACATACGCCCCATTAATTCTCCCTTATTCAGCAGGTACGCTGGGCGTCTTTTTGATCTACAACTTTCTCAGAAGCTTTCCTAGAGAGCTTGAGGAAGCGGCTTATATTGACGGCGCTTCACAATGGCAGGTGCTGTTTAAGGTGATCTTCCCAACCATTCGTCCGGTTGTGACTACTCTTGGCGTTATTACATTCCTGGCTATTTACAACGACTATTTATGGCCTTCCCTTGTCATCAACTCCAATGAGATGAAAACACTCACACTTGGTGTTGCGACACTGATCCAGGGATCGAACTTTGTTAACCCTGGCGCTATGATGGCTTCTACTGTCATCGCTACCGTTCCTGCGCTATTAATCTTTATTTGGGCGAATAAATACTTCGTTAAAGGCGTTACAAACTCAGGAATTAAATAAACTCAAAATGAGGTGAAACAGATGCCAAAAGAAAGTTTCAGGAAAGCAAAGAGATGGCATAGAGAAGAAATTCATATGCGCGACTCCTTTGTTTTCACTTCCCGCTCAGAGGAAACGTACTACTTATTCGGTACTACCTTCGCTGATGGACAGGGAGATATTGAGCCTCAATTTGAAGTATATATCAGCAGCGACCTTGAGGAATGGGAGGGTCCCTATTGCGCCTTTCATCCTCAAAAAGGCTTCTGGGGCGTCCGTCATTATTGGGCTCCTGAAGTTTTTGAACTAAACGGCCGCTTTTATATGTTTGCCACCTTTAAAGGAGGCATCGGTGTTCACAGAGGCACTGGAATCCTTGTAGCAGATCAGCCGGAAGGACCTTATGAGCCCTTGGTGAACGAACCTGCAACACCGCCTGAATGGGAGTGTCTCGATGGCACTTATCACAGGGATAAGGAAGGGCAGAACTGGATCGTTTTCTGTCATGAATGGACTACTGAATATGAAGGAAAGATCATGGCGCAGCGCTTAAGTGAGGATTTAACCCAGCGGATCGGGAAGCCGTTTGAAATCTTAAATGCAGCAAAAATGCCATGGATTGAAAAATTCGGGGATCCCCGCATTGAAAAAGACGGCTATCTTACAGATGCTCCATTTTTTTACACAACAAAGGATGGCGAACTACTGATGCTGTGGTCGAGTTATTCAAAGCCTGAGCTCAGACCGGATGGAAAAAGCGGCTATACTGTCGCAATTGCCCGGTCAAAAAGCGGTGACATGACCGGACCATGGACCCACGATGAGGAGCTCCTTATGAACTTCAATGCCGGACACCCAAGTCTGTTCCACGATTTTTCCGGTGCGCTCCACATCTGCACTCATTATCCTGATACTCCGCACGGCAATGAACGTCCCCTCTTTTTACCGGTTGAGGAGATCAATAATACTATTGTGATAAAAGAAAAACCGGACTACATTAACTGGAGGTAGATTTCGTGAAACGAAGCTATATCGCAGTCGGGGTTCTTTTAGCTGCCATATTTATTGGAGGAGTGGTGTTTGCTTTGAATTCTAACTCAGCAAATGAAGGAGCAGATGATTTTTATAACCCGGTTCTGCCGGATGGAGCAGATCCGTGGATGGTTAAGCATGATGATTACTACGTCTACACTCATACAACGGGCGGGAATGTTACCATTTGGAAAACGGACAGCCCCACCTCCCTCACAGAAGCAGAATCCAAGGTCATCTGGACGCCTCAGTCCGGAACCCCAAACAGTCAAAATATCTGGGCGCCTGAAATTCATTTCTTAGATGGAAAATGGTATGTCTATTACGCGGCCAACGGTCCAGGAACTGGTCACCGGATGTATGTTCTGGAATCAGAGACCGAGGATCCATTTTCAGACTACATTGATCGCGGACAAATTACTGATCCTACAGATAAATGGGGAATTGACGGCACGGTAATTGAACAGGGTAAGGATCTTTATTATGTATGGTCCGGCTGGGAAGGCGATGAAAATGTCAGCCAGTATACTTATATTGCCAGCATGTCAGATCCGGCAACCATTAACAGCGACCGGGTTGAATTATCCCGTCCTGAATACGAATGGGAAACAAGAGGCGGTTCTCCTTCCATAAATGAAGGCCCTCAAATTCTGATGCATGACGATAAAATACATATCGTCTACTCAGGAAGCGGCAGCTGGAGTGATTTTTACAATCTGGGAATTCTGACTGCTCAAAAGGATGCTGACCTGCTTGATCCTGCTTCTTGGACGAAAAAAGAAACACCTGTATTTGAAAGTGGAAATGGCGTATTTGGACCAGGCCACGCCTCCTTCACCAAATCACCTGATGATACTGAAGACTGGATTGTTTATCATGCTGCAAAAGCGGAAGGCTCTGGCTGGACGCGAAATGTCAGAATGCAGCCCTTCACCTTTGATGATGAAGGCTTCCCTGACTTTGGCGAGCCGGTTGCACTCGATGAGCCTCTTCCTTTGCCTTCAGGCGACCCGGCTGTCATTTATCGTATTCATGCAGCTGATATGGAAACGGAGGCAGCTCGCGAGGAGGATGATCTTATTCGTTTAACTTCTGGCGAATCCGTCCAATTCGACTTCACGGCTCCGAAAGACGGCAGCTATACACTGTATTTTTACGGCAAGAACAATCGAGAGGTTATGCTAAACGGATCAACTGATGGGACCGATTTCCGTCTGTATCTCGCAGAAAACGACGGCTCAACAGAAACACTTTCTGTAAACACCTATTCCCTGGATCTGAAAAAAGGCTCTAATACGATTGAAATTAGTGTTCAAAATGGGGAGACTGTTCTGAGCCACGTTGAATTTAGATAATTTAAAGGGAGGCTGGGACAAATATCTCAACCTTCTAACCCAGTTCACTGCGCTTCAGGCGGACGCTTTCCGCGGGGCGGGGCTTGAGCTAACTTGCTTTAAGCAAGTGGATCTCAAGCTCCCGCTTCATCCCGCTGGAGTCGCCACCTTCCGCTCCGCTCACCTAACGTTTCTCATGGATATTGGTTTTTGATCAGGAGGCGTTAGTTCGTCAATCGGAAACGGTAATTAATCGTGTGATTTCTCTAGTTATGACTGGATATGGAGATATTTATGTACCAGGTTCAAATTTGTGAGCACAATTTCAGATTTACGAGCCGAATCACTTATTTTGTGAGCACAGTCTAAATTTAGACCTACACCTTCTGTCCCTTTTACTTCAATTTTAAATTGATAAGAGGTGTCTGCCATTGTGGATTTTTTTACTACTCCACCATATCTCCCAATCAATGGGTTAAACTCCTTCATCCCCAATCACCTCAAGCTTAAACAGATAAAACACATCCCCGGTCACATCATTTTCTTTATCGCTCATCCACCACATTCCCCACGAGTAATAATAAATACCCGGGACTTCAGGCGCTTCAAATTGAAAGCTTGCTGACTGAACATTTTTGTTGTTTTGGGTTAATTCCGTTCTGTCTGGCATGAGGTCAGTTTGGAGCTCGATGACGATCTCTTCCCCAGCAGGAACTTGTATTCCCGGCTCGTTTTCTAAGGCGTCCTCCGGTCCTGCTGCGTCTGCACAGACGCCATGGCCGTTTCCTGACCAGCAGTATGAGCCTAGTGTCGTTTCGTACGTCTCCGTTCCAATTTTAAGCATGGCTTTTGGGGGGCCAAACTGAGTGCCGCTTGCAGTACATCCGGCCATAATAAAAATGATTAAAGCAATAAATCCAGAAAAGACTTTTCCCATGACGATTCCCTCCTTTTCCCATTAGACGGTACCTTTATTTATTAGTTACAATGTTTTCCTTTATATTTTCGACAACGAAAAAAAAGCCCGCTGACTCTGCTTCTGTCAGCCGGCCTCCCGGATTAACTCACAAACATTCTGATCGCGATGCCGATTAATATACTTCCTCCGATTACTTCACTGTAGCGGCCGACCGTATGCTTCAATACTTGTCCTATTTGAAGACCAATTAAGGTCATGACACTGGCAAAAAATCCGAATAATAAAACGGCAATCCATGTTTCTGATTGATTGGTGCCGAGAGTGACCCCGACTGACAGACTGTCCACACTGACACCAAGGGCGAATACCACCCATCTGACCCATGTCATAATCATGACCGGTACAGTTCGTCCGACCATACCGGACCGTATCATCTGTAGACCGACGGCAACCAAAAGAGCAATTCCGACCCAGCTGATCGTGTGCGATAGTGCACTTCCAATTAGAATCCCGATGATCGGCATAATAATATGGAACAGCCCCACAAGCATACTGCCGCTCCATTTTTTTGCACCGCTTACCCCTTGTGCACCAATGGCTATGCTGGCAGAAAAAGCATCCATTCCAAGACCGATGGCAAGCCATACAATGAGGTCCACAAAATCCCCCTCTCCTATCCCTTACTTCTCCATTGACTTTATGCTTTAAAAAGGAAAGGAAGAACCAATTTAGGGAGAATCAGAAAAGAGCCTCTATATTAGAGACTCCTGTCATCCTGATGTTCAATCAGCCATTTATGCCCCGCTGCTTTAACCAGCCTGTTCATAATGGCTACACCGATTCCTCTAAGCTCCACGCTTTGAGCAAGGATAATATCGACCGCTTCCTCATCAAACGCACGAATGCTTTCATAAAGGGAGTGCGCGGTTGTAGAGAGGTCATCCTCGGTTCCGCAGGCCACTAGAAAATCAGCTTTAATATGGTTGATCGTTTCGATTGGCGCAAGCAGCCCTACTTTTTTCCCATCCTGCTGATAGGCAGCAATCGTTTCCTGCAGCCATTGATGCGAGCCCTTTGTGACAAAAAGAGGAGCTGTCGGCGCATAATGTGTATACTTCATCCCGGGGGATTTAGGTTTTTCATCCCAATCTTCAAGAGACGGGTCAACTACGACTTCTCCAATCCAGTCTCTTATTTCCTCTGCGGAAACGCCCCCCGGCCTCAGGATCATCGGAGGTGTCACCGTACAGTCAAGCACCGTTGATTCAACCCCTACTCCTGTTTCACCGCCGTCGATAATAGCCGCAATCCGTCCATTTAAATCATGGTAGACGTGTTGAGCGGATGTTGGGCTTGGTTTTCCGCTTCTATTGGCGCTTGGGGCAGCAACCGGCTTGCCTGCTTCCTCAATTACCGCAAGCGCTACGGGGTGATTTGGCATTCGGATGCCAACAGTATCAAGACCTGCAGTAACCATTTCAGAAAATACACCCGGCTTTTTTTTGAAAATAAGCGTTAATGGACCCGGCCAAAAGTGCTCAATCAGGGCTTTTGCCGTATGATCCACATGCAAAACGAGTTCGGTGAGCTGGCTTGCAGAGGAGATATGCACAATGAGGGGATTATCTGAGGGTCTTCCTTTTGCATTAAAAATCCCTTGAACGGCCTGATCGCTCGTTGCATCGGCTCCAAGTCCATATACTGTTTCTGTAGGAAAGGCAACTGTATTTCCATCACGCAATAACTGCGCTGCTTTTTTTATCTGTGGATAATCAAAATCTTTATCCACATTTTTATCCACACTCCACATAGAGGTGATCATGTGAATCCACTCCTAAAATATTTTATTCTTTAAACTATTTTATCCCCAAAATTTGTTCTTTTTCTTATAAAATAAGGAGAACCTCTCAAATTATTAGTATATTATACTTTTATAAATTCACAAACCGGAACTACTTGTCCACAAAGTGTGTATAACTTTACTCAGATTGTGCACAACTTTGTGTATAATTAGCTTTTTTTCTGACTTATCCACCTATTTCGAAATTAATCCCCAGCTTTTTTTAAACCAGGTAACAATTAGGGAATCCACCTTAACTGAATCATCCTTTAAATCCTTTTTTGGGGATAAGTCAGGCTGGCACTCCTCTTTTTCTGATTTATCAGCGGCTTTTGCTTCTTTAATCAGGATTTGTCCACAGAGCTCAGGAAAAATCGAGCACCACCAGTTCTTTCCTTTTCCTTCGCCGAGGGTGACAAGTACTGTATCAAAAATCCCTTCAGGACTAATGCCTTCTTCTGTAATCTTTTCAGGAAAAAGATGTTTTTCAAAGCGGACCGTTGCTGAATAAGAAAAGCCTTGATCTAAAATCTCCTGCTGTACAAGCTCTTCCCACTCCCCGACCTTACTTTCAAGCTGATCACTCAGCTCATCCCTGTTCCACAGGCGATCTCCTGACAGCGTTTGAAGAATCTGCCCCTGGACGAGTGTGTAGATGGATTCCTTAATCTCCTGATCCTGCACCTCGTCACTGTGAGCAAGCACTCTAAAACGGATATCAAGATCCGCCGAAGCCTCTGCGGTATGAGCCGGTACGAGTAATGAACCTGATAGAATCGTTGCAATCAGCCACTTTGTTTTCATCGTAAGTTCCTCCACATGCTTTGTTACACGTCATTGTGGACAGACTTACTCTTTTTTAAACATGAGGCAGAAGTCGACAAAATACCATCCGATCCTTGCCGTTTATATCATAGACAATCTCAGTTTCATCCTTTGGAAATGACTTTTTTAAAAAGGCTTCTACGAGCTTACCTTGTCCTGCTCCCACTTCAAAGCCAATTAATCCAGGGCGGTTCATATAGGCCGGCAGCTGCTCGCACATCTTCCGGTATAAAATTAACCCCTCTTCATCGGCAAACAACGCTTCATGCGGCTCATGGTCCACTACCACTTCGGACATGCTTTCCCTGTCCTTATGCGGAATGTATGGAGGATTGGAAATCATCACATCGATTTTCGTTCCCTTTTTAATTGCTTGAAGAAGATCACTTTCTAAAAAGTGAACCTCAGCCTTTAACTCCTCGGCATTTTTCCTCGCTGTTGACAGGGCATCAGGGGAAATATCGACTCCTGTTACCTGCCAGGATGGACGTTCAAGCTTAAGCGTAATGGCGATGATTCCGCTGCCTGTTCCAATATCCAGGCAGTTGATGGGCTGATCCTTATTAAATAAAGCATCGCACCGCTCAAGCGCATAATAGAGTAATTCCTCAGTTTCCGGCCGCGGGATTAATACATGCTGATTGACCGTGAATTTTCTGCCATAAAATTGTTCAGAGCCGATGAGATGCTGAACGGGAATACCTGTTGTGTGCGCTGTGACAAGCTCTTTAAAGCGCTTAACATCCTGTTCTGCCAGCTCTTCTCTCAGGTTCATATAAAGCTCTGTGCGGTTCATGTCAAGCACATGGCGCAGTAAAAGCTCAGCTGCAAACGGCTCGCGGTTAAACTCCTCTAAATAAGAAGAAGCCCAATTAAGGGCCTCGTAAAGTTTATAGATTGTCGCCACTATTCATGGCCTCCATTCTTGCTGATTGCTCTTCCATAATCAGCGCTTCAATCACTTCATCCATCTTCCCTTGAAGAATCTGATCGAGCTTTTGAATCGTAAGACCGATGCGGTGATCGGTTACACGGTTTTGCGGGAAGTTATACGTACGGATCCGCTCAGAGCGATCCCCAGAACCAACAGCAGACTTACGTACAGCGTCATATTCTGCCTGTGCTTCCTGCTGGAATTTGTCGTAAACACGCGCGCGCAAAAGCTTCATCGCTTTTTCTTTATTTTTGATCTGTGATTTTTCATCCTGAATGGACGCAACAATTCCTGTTGGAACGTGCGTTAAACGTACGGCTGACATCGTCGTATTAACCGATTGCCCTCCTGGTCCGCTTGATGCAAAAGTATCCACTCGGATATCTTTATCGTGGATTTCAATTTCCACATCCTCTGTCTCAGGAAGACACGCAACGGTTGCAGTTGACGTGTGAATTCGGCCGCCGGACTCTGTTTCCGGCACCCGCTGCACACGGTGTGCTCCGTTCTCAAACTTCATATGGGAATAAGCACCGCTTCCGTTAATCATAAAAATGATCTCCTTGTAGCCGCCCACTCCTGTGGTACTTGCTTCAATAACTTCGATTTTCCAGCCGCGGGATTCCGCATATCGGCTGTACATCCGGTAAAGATCGCCTGCAAATAAAGCGGCCTCATCTCCGCCCGCTGCGCCTCGAATCTCCATAATTACGTTTTTATCATCATTCGGATCCTTTGGAATAAGCAGGATATGAAGCTTATCTTCAAGCGCTTCAATTTCTTTTGACAGCTCGTTTACTTCCTCTTTCACCATCTCACGCATATCTGCGTCAAGCTTTTCATTCAGCATCTCCCTTGCTTCTTTGTGCTGCTGAAAAACTTCTTTATATTGGCGATAGGTTTCAACGGTTTCAGTCATGTCAGACTGCTCTTTAGAGTACTCTCGCAGTTTTTTTGTATCATTCACGATTTCCGGATCACTAAGTAATTCATTTAATTTATCATAACGGTCTTCTACCGCCTGTAATCGATCGAACATTTCACTTCACCTCTCTAGATAGTATAGCCGATGGCTATTGGTCAGACAATGTTTTTAGCGGAAATGAGCTTTTAAGCATAACGGTATGCCCGCCCAAAGAAATTTGAACGGGCATCCGCTTATCCCATTTGTTTTACCATCTATCTAGCCGAAACCATTGTACTGAATATATCTTTTAATACGAGAGTAACCGCTCCAATGACCGTTCCATCTTCACCAAGTTCAGATTTCACAATTTCTGTATTCCTCGCTTCTTCAGTCAGGGCCCGCTGTTGAACGACTTCTCTAATCGGTCCTAAAATAAACTCATCCGATTTTGATACGCCTCCTCCTATAATAATACGTGCAGGATTAATGAGATTAATTAAATTTGTGACACCAACCCCGATATATCTCCCTGTCTCTGCTAATATTTTAATACTGTATTCGTCTCCTTGGAGAGCACATTGATGAATAAGCTCCCCTGTTATATTCTCCATATTCCCGTTTAGCTTTTCTATAATAAGCGTTTTTCTTCCAAGCTTGAGACCATTGACCACCTTTTCGGTTAAAACTCCTCCTCCTGCAACTGTCTGAAGACAACCGTAGCTTCCACAGGAACAAAGCTTCCCATTAAGATCAATAATCATGTGACCAAACTCTCCTGCTATATTATATTCACCGCGGAATAATTCGTTATTGTAGATAATACCCGCACCTATCCCTACGCCTATATTAATGCAAATTAAATTCTCAATTCCCTGCCCTTTTCCGAACCATGTTTCTCCTAAAGCTAAGGCTCGAGCGTCATTTTCCACATAAACGGGGATTTCCATATGGTTTTCTATATAAGATTTGATCGGGATATTCTTTAAATTAAAGTTTGGGGCAAAGATTGCAACCCCATTTTTATAGTCTACAATCCCATGCATTCCTATCCCTATTCCAAGCACCTTTGATCTTTCAATTTTATTTAATATAATGATTTGCTCAGCGATTTGGTGAAGCGTCTCTAACAAAACCTGGTTTGTTAAAGGATAGGGCATGCTTACTTCCATCTTAAAAAGATTTTTTGCATTTAAGTTTGTGAGGGATGCTCGCACAGATTTGTCACCAACATCTATGCCTACAATAAATAAATCTCTTTCATTGATAGTCAGCAAAATCGGTTTTCGTCCTCCGCTTGATACACCTACATCAAATTCTCTCACAATTTTAGACTTAATTAATTCCGCCACGATATTGGTTACGGTAGGAGGAGTTAAGCTTGTTTTCTTTGCAATTTCCGACCTTGATATCGGGCTATGAACACGTATTGTATTTAATATTATGGATTTATTAATGGATTTCATCCATTTAAAACTTCCTGTTATTTGAGAGTTTGCCAATATACCATCTCCTTAATTCCCTGGAGGATTTCTTCAGGTTGTTTACCAACCCTTAGTATGTTTGGCTAAAGTCTCAGGAGCTATTTCATTTTTTGAGTACGGCCTTAAACTGATTTTATAAGTAAAGTTATTTGTTTTTAATTTGTACTTATCAAGCACATCCGGTCCGCAGCTAGCTGATCCAAGTCCATGCTGTTTATAGTCAATGTTCAATGTAATCTTGTCTTCTTTCAATAATTTATATGCATGCGACGCTTTGTCCAGCTGCTCAATTGAAAATTCATGAGCACTAAAATCAAATGAAGGAAACCCCTTCACTAAAAGCCCCGTACCGGACTGGTTGGTAAACGAAGCCCAAGCTACCTCATGCCTATTTCCGTTTTCCTGCGGGAAAGCATACTCCGTGTATAAGTCTGTTAAATCGCGCTCCCAAATCCCAAAACGATTCGCTAATTTACTATCAGCATAGGAATCACCAGGCCCCCTTCCTTTCCACACCACCTGGCTGAATTCTTTAGGAAGTGAAAACCGTGTTCCGATTCTCGGTATCGTTTCCGGTTTCTCTCCACTAAACTCGCCCGTAATTTCCATATTCACCTCTCCATCCCCATAAACTGTATATGAATACATCACGTTAATTCCCCATGCCAGTTTTGGAGGTGCAATGCGGGAGAGAATGTTTATTTGGACATGATGCTTATCTTCAGCCAATTGATAATGCAGCGAATCTAATCGATGCTGCAAGCAATTAAGTCCGTATTTTCCCCAAAAATCTTTGTTGCTTTGAGGCTTCCATTTACCGGTAGTATAATGATCATTATCGATGAGCGCTCGCCATCCGTTAAACCTGGGCCCCTTTTCGATAACATCGACCCCTTTATATATCCAGTGCTCAACAGTACCAGTGGTGGTATTAAATGCAATGTCGAAATCCTCACCGCTAATTTTAAGTCTGTTATTTTCTTCGTGCACTCCGATTAGTTCAGGGGTCGAATGCTTAGGAATTGTTGGCCCGGCATCTTTAGTTAACTGGAATTGTTCCCAGGCAATCTCATAATTTTCATCTGCCCAAGTAACAGGCTTTGCTAATACAAAGGATACATCCAATAAATAATCAACGGTCTGATTCTGAGGACTGGATAGCGAGTAGTTAAGTTCAATTGTTGAACTTTCTCCGGCGGCAATCTCCGGAAGTGTCATTCTTCCACTGTCAATAATCTTTTTATCATTCGTTATTTTCCAGACTAATTGTAAATAGTCTAACGAAAGAAAATCATATCGGTTTTTTAGTTCAAAGATGCCTTTCTCCAAATCAATTCCTTTCATCTGAACCGGTTCAAGTACTTTCTTGTATTCGTATAAGGACGGGGAGGGAGTATGGTCGGACATCGTTAAACCATCCATCACAAAATTGGAGTCATTTGGGTAATCACCAAAATCACCGCCATAGGCAAAGTATTGTTTCCCATTTTCTGCAGTTGTTCGCAAACCATGGTCACACCATTCCCAAACAAACCCTCCCTGTAAGCGATCATACTTATAAAAGAGATCCCAATATTCTTTTAAGTTTCCCGGGCTGTTCCCCATAGCGTGAGCATACTCACATAATATATGAGGCTTTTTAAGCGCTTCTTTTTTTCCCAGCTGCTCCAGCGTGTCAATATCAGTGTACATCGTTGTAAAAACGTCAGAGCTCTCCGGTTCCTTTATCTCTTCAAGTTTTCCTTTATTCATAATTGCCCGGCATTCCCCTTCGTAATGGATAAGCCGAGCAGGATCATTCTGTTTGGCCCATTCATACATCGCTTGATGATTCCGGCCATAACCTGATTCATTTCCCAGTGACCACATAAAAATAGATGGGTGATTCTTGTCTCTTTCGACCATTCTTTTCATCCTGTCAAGATAAGCAGCCTCCCAATTTTTATCATCACTTATTTTATTTGGTTCTCCTATATTCTCAAATCCATGGCATTCGAGGTCAGCTTCATCAATGACGTACAGCCCATATTCGTCGCAAAGATCATAAAAGAGCGGATCATTTGGGTAATGTGCTGTTCTGACAGCATTAATATTGAACTGTTTCATTAACCTTATATCAGCTTCCATATTTTCATATGAAACAGTCCGTCCGAAATCAGGATGATGATCATGCCGGTTAACTCCTTTAAGCATGATCGGTACCCCATTGAAAATAAGAAGGCCATTTTTCAGCTCTACTGAACGAAAACCCACTTTTACTGGTATTACTTCTACAATTTTATCCTCAGTGGTTTTCAAAATGATGTTCAGGTGATACAAAGAAGGGTTTTCAGCTGACCACTTACTTGGGTTTTTTACGAAAATTTCAATTGATTCACTCTTGCTGCTGCCGGTATTAGCAATATGCTTATTTACTTTTTCAATCATATTATTTTTTTGATCGTACAGGGTGTATTCAAGTAGAACATGCTCAGTTGCATCCCCTTCTAGATAGGTATCCACTTTCAACGTTGCATCCTGGTAATTTTCATCTAAAATTGTATTAACTTTAAAATCCCTTATATGGAATTCTTGCTGCATTAGTAGATACACATCCCGAAAAATCCCGCTCAGCCACCACATATCCTGATCCTCTATGTAACTTGCATCCGACCACTGGTAAACCCTTACAGAAACAGTGTTTTTTCCTTTCTGAATAAACGAGGTGATATCGAATTCCGCAGGTACCCTGCTACCCTGACTGTATCCGACCTCACTGCCATTAATCCACAAATGAAAGGCGCTATCTACTCCTTCAAATCTGATTATTGTTTTATTGTTTAAGTCATTCTCTCCGATATAAAATGTCCGTTGGTAAGAGCCTGTAGGATTTTCCGTTGGTACTCTTGGAGGATCAACCGGAAATGGATATTGTTTATTTGTGTAATGCGGCCTCCCATATCCCTTCATTTGCCAGCAGGAAGGCACTATAATGTCATCCCATTCTCTTACTTTCTCTGTATCCTGAAAAAAACCCTCCGGTGCTTCGCTTGGCGATTCAGCATAATGAAATTTCCATAAACCATTTAGTGATTTAACATTCTCTGAATTTCCTCTTTGATTGGTCATGGCAGATTGTGTATTTTGATACGGAATAAAATATGAACGCTCAGGCAATCGATTTTTATGAAGCACCTCTATATTTTCCCAATCATTTATTAAATCCATTTTTACCATTCCTTTCTATTACGTTGAACTATAGCAATACTAGCCCTTAACTGATCCGCCAAAGACACCTGAAACAAAGTGTTTTTGAAACACTAGGAATAAAATAAGCATCGGTAATAACCCTATTACTGAGCCTACCATTACCGTCCCATATTGAACGATCTGGCCGGGTTGAACCATCATAGATAAGAGAAGAGGCAATGTATACATCTCTTTTGAACTGACTACAACCAACGGCCAGATGAAATTCCCCCATTGCTGCATAAATGTCACAATAGCAAGGGCTGCACATGCAGGCTTCATCGTCGGCAATACAATTCGAAAGAAAATCCCAAAATCCCTGCATCCATCCATCTTTGCTGATTCAATCAATTCATTGGGGAAGGAAATCATTTGCTGTCTCATTAAAAAAACGCCAAAAGGTGTTACTAAGAATGGAATGATTAATGCTAAGTAACTATCCATCCAATCCAAATTCATCATAATGATAAACATCGGCACAAGCATTATTTGGGTAGGAACCATCATAATGAGCAGCACGCTGTAAAATAAAGGTTCTCTCCCTTTAAAGGTATATTTAGCAAAAGCGTAGCCTGCCAGAGCCGAAAAAAAGACGGTACTAACTGTCGTAATACCTGAAACTAACAAACTATTAAATAATGCTCTCCATATTGGCCAAGAATCCTGCAATCTTGCCAGATTGTCAGCAAAATTACTGCTTGGAACAAGAGTTGGAGGCACTTTAAAGATCTGGCTCTCCTGAAGAGTAGAAGCTGTAAACATCCAATAAAACGGAAAAACCGAAATGGTAACCCCAATCAGAGCGAAAACATAAAGCATCAGTTTATTAAACTCCTTTTGCTGATACATGTTTACACTTCACCTCCTCTGGATAAGCGGATTTGGAAATAGGCAAGGATTGCAATGATCGTCGTTACAACATAGGCTCCTGCTGAAGCTAAACCAAAGTTAAATGAACTGAACGCTTTTTCATAGATATATAAAATGACCGTATTTGTTTCGCCTCTTGGTCCCCCGCTTGTTAATACAAACGGTTCAGCAAATAGCTGCAAGGTACCAATTGTCGAAAGTATTCCGCAAAATAACAAAACCGGCTTTAATAAAGGGATGGTTATCTTAAAGAAGCTCGTTAATGTACCAGCGCCATCAATGCTTGCTGATTCATAAAGTTCTTTTGGGATTGTCTGCAGACCTGACAGAATAATGATGGCGTTATACCCTGTCCATCGCCAGGTGACGGCTATAATAATAAGAATTTTTGCCCATGTGCCATCAGAGAACCAGGGAACTGCTCCAATCCCCAATAAACTAAGTCCTTGATTTATTAAGCCATAACCTTCATTAAATATTAGTGAAAACACTAAAGCATAGGTAACTAAGTCGATTAAAGCCGGAAGAAAAAATCCAAGACGGAACAACCCTCTTGCTTTTAACATATCTGAGTTGAGAACTGAGGCCATTGCGGTAGCAAGAACAAGCATAACCGGTACTTGAACAATTAATATTAAGCCGGTGGTTCTTAGGGATTGCCAAAAAATACTGTCCCCAAAAAGCTGTCTGTAATTAGCCAGTCCTACAAAAGTCGTTTCTCCAGCTCTCCATTCACTAAAGCTCAGCACAAGAGAATAAATAACCGGATACAGCATAAAAACAGAAAATATTAAAAAAAATGGAGCTACAAACAAGTAGGGGCTTATATTAAACACACTTTTATTTTTCGTACTCTTTTTTCCTTTTGATTTAAGAAGCGCAAAAGCATTCGTTCTGGACACTACATCACCTCCAAGAGTGGTACCTCAGAAAAATCTGAGGTACCATATTAGATCAATTTGCTATTTCCAGACCTGTTTCGTTTGATACTTTTTTCTCTGCATCTCTCAATGCGGCTTCAATATCCTTCCCATCTATTACTACTTCTCCTATGGCATCAGCCATGGCTGAGTTTACGTCAAGGAAATGGGAACCGTAATCAATCGGTGGAATATCAGTAGACAATTCACCAAAAAATTCTGATAGTGCAATTTCAAAAAACTCATCTTCTTCTGAAAATTTCTCAGTTTCATAGTATGGCTGCCATGATGGGAACAACCCGTATTCCATTTGGACATCTTGACCTTCATTTGTCATTAACGTGTATTCAAGGAATTCCCAAGCCAATGCTTCATTCTCTGTCTGAGATGAGATAGCGAGGACAGAGCCGCCGGAATGAGACTGATTTGGTCCGCCTTCAGTAAATGCCGGCATCGGCATAAGGCCCCATAGTCCCTGTTGATCACTAGCTTGCGTCTTGATCGTTCCCGCATACCAAACCGGGAAAAGAACAGTAGCAATTTGATTATTTGAGAATGCACGGATTCTGTCATCCCAAGTAGGAGCTTGTAAAAAAAGATCTGCATCCACCATTTTTTTAAACATATCCATTGCCTGAATATTTTCTTCTCTAACTAACTGAATATTTCCATTCTCATCGTAATATTGACCGCCCAATTGGTTCATTAACATCCTGTACGTTTCAGCAATATCATCATTTGTTAGAGAATGTGAAGACATTTTCACTCCATCTAATTCGCTTTGTAATTTCTGACCTGCCTCGATATATTTATCCCACGTCGTAATTTCGTTAGGATCAATACCTGCATCTTCAAACATATCTTTTCGATAGTACATTCCAACAGGGCCGATATCCCATGGCATGGCATAAACGGTGTCTTCTTTTTCCACTAGGTTCATTGCCACTTCTGCAAACTCACTTTTACGATCCCCCAGCCGATCTGTTATATCAATAAACTGTCCGTCAAATACTTCCATAAAATTCGGAAAGTCTCTTTGTTGTACCTGAACAATGTCAGGAGCTCCCCTACCTGCTGTTAATGGAGGAATAATGCTGTTATAATCGCTTGTCGTATACTCTATCGTCACTGTTGCATCCGGGTACTCCTCCATAAAATTTTCTGCTGTCTCAGATAAAGAATCTGCTGCTAAATTCCAAGCAGCCACTGTAATCTCTCCAGAAATTTCTCCATCCTCTCCTGCGTTAGATCCTGATCCCGAATCCGACGAACAACCCGTTAAGATTAGCACAATAAATAGTCCAGATAATAAAACTCGTAATTTCATCCTGTTTCCTCCATTTTGATTTTTTTGGTTTAATCTAACTTAATTAATTTAATTAAGTTACTGCGTAGCTTTGAATAAAAGCACCTCTTTCTCTTTAAAATACCAGCATAAAAACTCACCCTTTCTTTCATAAATCACATTTTTCACAATTCATTAAGTATAAAGCGCTTACATTTTATCTCTTAAACTTACTTTTTTGTTAATCTAGTAAAAGCGTATCATTGTTTGAATTTTCAATAAATATGAAATAACACGCATCCAATATAAAAAAATGAAACCCACACCAGTGAAAATGTGGGTTTCGGATCGTTATTATTAATAATAGTTAATATGTAAGCTTCTATATTTCTTGGGTGTCATCCCTTCTTTTTTTCGAAATGTTGCCACGAAATGACTGACATCATTAAATCCTACTGCTTTAGCCACTTCTTTAAGAGAAGCGTCTTTATTAGAAATTAACACTCTTTTTGATTCTCTGATTCTAATTTGGATCAAAAATGAATATGGGCTGATTCCAAAGGTTTCCTGAAATAAAGTATTTAAGTATTGGGGACTCACATTACCTTCTTCAGCCATATCAGGCAGCCCAATGTTTTCAGCGAATTTTTTCTCGATCCAGTTAACAACAGGATTTATCTTTTCATAGTATTGAGATAAAGAGGGCTGATTATTTATTTTACCGTATTTTTTTAATACTAAAATAAAATTATATAAATCCTTTGATAAATCGAGGCTAGAGCAATCTCTATTGCCTTCAATATTATCAATCATTTCCTTCATTACAAGATATAAAAGACCCTCTGTTGATTCCGTATAAAGGGCGGACTTATTTATTTCTAAAGAGGTTAGGATTTGTTTTGAAGCAGTTCCTCCAAAGGTTAAATACATGGTTGTCCACTGTGGTTGAAGAGGATAATAAGAGTGCGGTGTGAAAGGAGTAAGCAGTACCCCATTCCCAGGTTGAAGGGGCACCTCCTGACCTGAAAACAGTATCTTTCCTTCACCCTCAACCGACTGAAGCCAATGGAAATAGGGGTATCCTCTCTTCCTCGTAAAGTTCTCTTCAAAAGGATTATATCCTATGCTTTCGATAAACAATGGGAGCGTGCGATCCAGCGATGAAAAAACGAATCGTTTTTTTAATTTGTCCTTCACTCCTCAACCTCCATTCGCAATAAGTATAGTGCAAATTTAATCTCAGCCACTCAAATCCGGTTCACTGCACTTCAGGAGGACTTTTTTTTATAGCTTTAGCCTCCATCGAGCGAAGTTTCAGCTTGCCGTCATACTTTGCAGGAGTAGTCACCTTCCGCTCAGCTCAACTCACGTTTTAAAATAATTTGTTCTTAACTTTCTCCATTTTACAGTTTTGCTCTATTCTCTATTTATCATGTAGCCCGTTTTAAATTTTTGAAGTTCTCATTAAATGTTTCACACCATTAGGCATTGGCGTATTTTTTACTCCTCTTTTTATCCAATGCTTAGTTTTTTCAGTCAAGGCTGGACACCATGCATAAAATCCCTTCTTACTAAGCTATCGACTTTTCACAAAGCTCATGAGCTTCATAAGAACTATTCAACCAAGTGAGTTTTTTCAGTAACCTCCACTTCAATTGTCTGGCCGTCATAGATGACATCAATTTCTTCGACCCGAGCCCAAGGCTCTTCTCCGGTTGAAACCCCTTCTAAAAAGCAAATATGTGTTTCATTAACGATCCCAGACCAGTATGTCGAAACAAATATCCCCCATTTAAAATGAATTTTACATCTCTTTCTCTTACACCTCCAAGTCTGTTTTCTAACCATTTTTCTCCATCATTATAATAAATATCTTTCTTATATTTATCATGTAGCGTTCGAAACCATTGATATATAGGTTTTTTTAGATTCAATAGTAAGATATAAGAATATGAAAGCCATAGAAAAAGCCCCAATTGTATAAAAAGGGATCTTTTCCCATTTTATAGAATGGAGCTGGTGTTATTTATTCTGACTGAGGCAGCGCTAGCCTGTATTTGGCAAACCCGTTGGCAGCCTCACCTTCGTACTGAATTGCACTGTCCTCTGAAATGGCATTTACAGCCTCTCTCGCTGAATCAAAGGTTACATTTACTGAGCCCTCAACCGGTGCAAAGGTCCAGTTGCCATCCGCTGAAGGATCAATCGTTCCAAGCTCAACGATGTAATCAATGATTGCCTGGCGATTTTCATCCGGATACATTTCAACTGCAGTGTTGTTCCGGACACCCGGGAAGTTTCCGCTTGCACGGTAATTGTTTGTTACGACGATAAATTCCTGTGCCGGATCAATCGGCTCCCCGTTATACGCTAAATTTTTAATGCGGTTTGCTTCGGCATTTACGACCGCACCGTCTTTGTTGTATTTAGCAGGTTCAGTTACATCAATTTCATACGTAACACCGTCAATCACATCATAGTTGTAGGTCGGAAAATCTCCATTGATTAACTCCTGTCCGTCTGATGCTCCCGGGTTAATCTGACGGAATTGACCTGCTGACATTTCAAGCCACTCCTGAACATCAGCACCTGTTACTTTTACTGTTGCTACTGTGTTTGGATACAGGTATAAATCAGAAACGTTTTTAATCGCTATTTCCCCTTGAGGAATATAGGTGTAGTAGCTTGCTCCGTTTCTACCGCCTGCTTTAAATGGCGCTCCTGCTGAAAGCACAGGCGTGTTCTCATCTGCTGTACCCTGCAGCTGTTTTTCGATATACCACTTCTGTGCATTTGTTACGATCTGAATGGATGGATCGTCCTGAACCAATGCAAAGTAGCTGTGAATGTCGGCAGTTGTGGTTCCGACTGCCTGTCTCACATAATTGACGGTTCCTTCATGTGCTTCACGCACTGCTTCTCTCACTTCAGGATCCGCATCCACAAGGCTTCCTTCTGTTTGGGAGTAGATTGAGCGAAGGCTTGATTGAGCGTCTTTTACTTTCCAGTCACCCTTTACTTTTGAAAGAGTCAGGTCCATTACACCAAGCTTATTTCCCCAGTTTCCAGGCATAACGACCGGTACGCCGTTGATCGTTCCTTTTTCAGTATCAACACCTGGAAGGTCTGCAAATTCACCTGGAAAGCTAAGATGGCTGTGACCGGTGATAATGGCATCGACACCATCTACTTGTGTCAGGTTGTAGGTTGCGTTTTCTTCCATTTCTGTGTACTCCGCATCGCCAATTCCTGAGTGAGAAAGGACAACGATTACATCCGCTCCTTCTTTTTTCATTTTAGGAATAACTTCTTCGACCGATTTCACAATATCCCTGGTTACTACTTTTCCTTCTAAATGAGCCTTGTCCCACTGCATGATCTGCGGTGTAACAACGCCTGTTACGCCAATACGGATCACCTGGTTTGTGCCTTTTTTATCCGTCATTTTTTTCTTAATTACTTTATAAGGCTCAAAATAATGTTTATTATTTTTCTTTCCGTCGTCCTTAAATACATTTGCACTTACGTATGGAAATGGAGCATCGTTCAACACTTCATCAAGAAAATCAAGACCGTAATTGAATTCATGGTTTCCGACAGTGGCTGCGTCGTAATCCAACACATCCATTGCCTTAAATACCGGGTGAATTTCTCCCGGCTGGAGCGGTTCCACTTTTGCTTTGAAGTCGCCTAATGGGTTGCCCTGAATTAGATCGCCGTTATCGAATAATAATGAGTTTTTTGATTCTTCTCGTGCCTGTTTGATGAGGGTTGCTGTTTTGACAAGGCTGAATTCATTGGTTTCTGCGTCCTTGTAATAGTCATAGTTGTTAAGATGGGCATGGATGTCTGTTGTTCCGAGGATTCTGAGCTCGACGTCATGCTTGTCTTCCTTGTGCTTTGGTGCAGCGTCTGCTGGGTTTCCGAATGGTGTGGCGATCAAGGCTACTGCCATTGTGGCAGCTAATACTTTTTTTCCTGCTTGTTGCAAAGCCTTCTTCAAGGCAAACAGCTCCTTTATGTATAGAATAGTCATACTCTTCTAATTATAGAGAGATTTGCTAGATTATGAATAATCTAATAGGACCGAATTTCTTTACTTTTTAGTAAGGGATTTGTAAATTATGGGTAGTATTGCTTAGAGACTGTTTTGGGAGGAATGGGTGAATTTTTCTAAAGGAGTTGTGTTGATTTCCACTTCAGGGGGACGCTTTCCGCGGGGCGGGGCTTGAGCTAACTTGCTAACGCAAGTGGATCTCAAGCTCCCGCTTTATCCCGCTGGAGTCGCCCCCTTACGTTTCAATCAACTACTGGAGAATTTATTTGGGGCTTCAAAAAATAGTTTGTTATGAGCGAATTTTTCTGAAGCTTACAATCCCTTTTGATAGAACATATAAGCCCGCACAGATTAACGGGGGAAGCAGACAGTTTATTGATGATTTCCAACAGATTAAAAAATGTTTTGGACAGATTAGTCCCTTACACATGCGTCACAAGGAAAGAAAATGGACTGAAACACGAAACAGGAAAACAAATTGGTCTGAAAACGAGTGGATTCACTAAGTAACAACGTAAAACCACCATTTCTGGTGGTCTGTTCTTAGACAGGCGTCAGGGTAAAACTCTTGTTTCCCTATTTTTCTGTTCCAGTATATTCATTCACTGCACCAATCTCCTGCTCATGCACTCCCTTTCCTGCTTCACAAATGTAAAAATCAGGGGTTAATCCGGTTTGTTTTTTGTATTGGCTGTGTACTTCTTTTTGAAAGGCTTGGATGCTGTCTTCGAGGACCAGACTTACTGTGCAGCCTCCAAATCCTGCGCCGGTCATTCTGGTTCCGATGCATCCCTCTGCTTCTCTTTGGGTTTGAAACAGTGCATCAAGCTCTTGTCCTGTGACTTCGTAATCGTTCTTTAATGATTGATGGGAACCGATCATGAGTTCACCAAATAACGAAAGGTCGCCATCCTGGAGTGCTTTTTTTGCTTGGCGGGAGCGGTCGTTTTCAGTGATGACATGTTTCGTCCGTTGGAAAAGAAGGTTATTTTGAAGTGTTTCTTCAATTTCGGGCAGATCCTGGACATCTAGATTACTCAGGCTTTGGATGTCTGGCCGCTTTTGCTGAATATTTTTCAGGGCCTCCTCGCACTGAGAACGCCGTTCGTTGTATTTAGAATCAGAGAGGGTTCTTCTTTTGTTTGTATTCGTTATGACGATTTTATAGTTGCCGAGCTCTAAAGGAACATCCTCTGCTTCCATTGTGGATGTGTTCAAATAAATTGCATGATTTTGCTTACATAGACCGATCGCGTATTGATCCATAATTCCACTGTTTACACCGATAAATTCATTTTCCATCCTCTTGCATAATTGAGCGAGCTCCACACGGGAAAGGCTGGCGCTGCCCAATTTGGCGAGAGCATAGGCGGTGACCATACCAATGGAGGCGGAGGAGGAAAGTCCGGCTCCATTTGGAATCGTTCCTTCATATAAAATATCGGCGCCCTTTACTTTTACCCCTTTGGTTAAAAGCTCCTTTACGACCCCTTTAGGGTAATTGCCCCATTGATCATCGGAATCAAAGTCGAGCTCTGACAATGTAAACGAAACTGGCTGGTCAAAATTATTGCTGATCGCGTTAATCGTTTCGTCATCCCGCTCCCGAATCACCATATGTGTTCCAATGGTGAGAGCCGCCGGGAAAACAAATCCGCCATTGTAGTCCGTGTGCTCCCCTATTAAGTTCACTCTGCCTGGAGCAAAAAATAGACGTTTATTTTTTTTGGAAGGAGGAAATAGTTTATCAAATTCAGTGACTAACTCCTGTGTGAGAGCCATTTCATTCACCCCTATTAATAAATTTCGATTTTTTGAGATTGATGAAGACTTCTGTATTTCGCCGGCGTCATTCCTTCTTTTTTCCTGAAGGTGGCGACAAAATGACTGACATCATTAAAGCCAACAAGCTTTGAAATCTCTTTCAGTGAAGCGTTGTAATTAGATATGAGGTGCTTTTTTGATTCTCTTATTCTTATTTGGATCAGAAATGAATAAGGGCTGATCCCAAATGTGTCACGGAACAAAGTATTTAAATACTGCGGACTCATTTTCCCCTGCTCAGCCATTTCCGGTAGACCAATGTTGTCGGCATATTTCCGCTCGATCCAGTTCACAACCGGGCTGATTTTAGCATAGTACTGTGACAGTGAAGGCTGATTGTTTATCTTGCCGTATTTTTTCAGCTTGATAATGAAATGATAGAGGTCATTTGAGAATTCAAGTCCTGAAAACTCAGGCATTTTCTCCACGTTGATAATCATATTCTCCACTAGAGCCGCAAATAGATCTTTGTTTGTTTCTGCATAAAGCGCAGAGTAATTAATCTCCAGTGAATCAAGAATGGCATCCACGGCGGCACCGCCAAAGGTTAGATACATCGTGGACCATTTATCATTTGAAGGAGAATAGGAGTGCGGGGTAAATGGCATTAAAAGAACACCATTCCCAGCTTTTAAGGTACTATTTTGACCCGAAAAGGTAACCGTGCCTTCTCCTTCTACCGTTTGAAGCCAGTGAAAATATGGATAGCCATCAGGTCTTGAGAAGCTTAGTTCGTAAGGATTGTATCCAATGCTTTCAATAAATAATGGAAGTGTTTTTTCAAGCGATGTGAAGACATATCTTTTCTTTATTTCCTCCATCCCTTTTCACTCCATTTCTGTTTGGTTTTAGAATTTATACCTGTTCATTTGAAAGACCCGTTTTAAGTATTTTAAATCCATAAGGCTGCAGGACAACGGATTCAGGTACTGCATTACCTTCGATTAGATCCGTAAACTCTTCTTCAATCTTAATGGTTTGAGTGTCTGGTGAAAAGTTCATTACGAAGATAAAATCACTTTCCCCATCTGAGCGTTTTTGTGCTGTAACTCCGTGCGGAAGAGATGATTTCGTTACTTTTTGAATGTTGTTTTCCTCAACTAATGCACCAAGAAACTCCGTGTAAAATGGTTCTTTGTTTCGTGAGGCTTCATAATAAGCTTTCCCTTTGCCAAAATGGTTTACGGTCAAAGCCGGCCGGCCTGCGTAGAAATCCTTCTGATAGGAGGCTAGTGAAATGGCTCCTTCAAGATGAATCAGGTCGCAAAGCTCATGTGTTTCAAATTCACCGCTCAATCCAAGTGAATGGTCTTCTTCCATTTTAACAAGATTCACTTCCCCTTCATGCAGACTATCAATTTCTTCTGACCAGATGCCAAGGGTTTTACGGAGCGGTCCCGGGAAGCCTCCAAGGAAGCAAAGATCATTTTCATTTACGATGCCAGACCAGTACGTCGTAACAAAAACCCCGCCTTCCTGAACGAATTGTTCAATGCGTTCTCCTACACCCGGTCTCACCATATAAAGCATCGGTGCGATCACCAGCTTGTATTTTGAAAGATCACAGTCCATATCAATAATATCTACAGGAACCCCCATATCCCATAGCGGGCGGTAATGACGCCTGATTTGTTCCTCATAATGAATGCCTATATTTCTTGGTCCCTGGGCGTCCTTCATTGCCCAGCGGTTTTCCCAGTCAAAAATGATCGCAACCTCAGGTATTACCGTGGTCCCTACTATTTCATCAAGCCTTTGGAGCGTGTCGCCTATTCCTGCAACCTCCTGAAACACTCTGGTATCCTCTTTTCCGTAATGATCCACTACGGCACCATGAAGCTTTTCACTTGAACCCCGGCTTTTACGCCACTGAAAATACTGTACGGTGTCGGAGCCGTGAGCCACCGCCTGGATAGAGGATAATGCGTGCATTCCCGGCCTTTTGAGCTTACTTACGTCCTGCCAGTTTGTAGAGCTCGGCGTGCTTTCCATCAGCATAAATGGCTTTCCGCCTTTTAACGATCGCTTCAGGTCATGCAGCAGTGAAAACCAGGCTGCCTGCTCGCTGTCGTCTTTTTTGTCATGCCAGGTCGGATAGGCATCCCACGACACGACATCGATGATATCAGTAAATTTCCAGTAATTAAGTCCTTCAAAGGCCTCCATAAAATTCGTTGTTACAGGAAGATTGCTTTTCTCCTTTATCGGAGCCGTCTCGTGCTTCAGGAAATCAACGGTTTGATCCGTTACGAAGCGCTTCCAGTCCAAATTCATTCCATGAACAGCATTTTCGCCGTGAAGGGCAGGAGATTCGATTTGTGACCACTCGGTTAACGTATGACTCCAAAATGTCGTCCACCAGGCATGATTTAATTCTTCAAGCGTACCATATTTATCCTTTACCCAGCCTCTGAATGCCTCCAGGCAATAATCACAATGGCAGTCACCGCCATACTCATTTGAGATATGCCAGCCGATCACGGCCGGATGCTCAGCATATCTTTGGGCTAATTTCGTATTGATTGCCTTAACCTTTTCTCTGTAAACAGGAGAAGAAAAGCAATGATTATGCCGTGCCCCGTGCAGGTTTCTTGACCGGTTTGCGTTTACCCGCAGGACTTCAGGGTATTTTTCTGACATCCACGCAGGTCTCGCCCCGCTCGGTGTAGCTAAAAATGCATAGATTCCGTTTTCTTGGAATGTATCAAGGACACGATCCAGCCAGTCAAAGGTATGTACCCCTTCTTCAGGCTCCAAGGAAACCCAGGAAAAAATACCGACTGACATGACATTACACTTGGCAAGCTTCATCAGACGGATATCCTCTTCTAGAACCTCCGGATAGCTTAGCCACTGCTCAGGATTGTAGTCTGCCCCATGGAGCATGGAAGGGATTTTTGCACTGATCGGTGGGAACTTTTTCATTTTCATCACACTTCTTTCGTTAGAGTTTGACATTCATTACAGGAGCTTGAAAAACATTCAAGGACTTATGTTTTTTATCTACACTGAACAGGAGCTATAAATTTTTTATTCTTATGTTATATGTTAAAGCGTTTTCAAACCTTATGAAATATAAGATAGTGAAAATCGAATATAATAATATGAAACAAACCCTTATGTTTTTTCCTAACCAAAAATGTACGTGTTTTCTTATACTTTTATAATTGGATACACAAAAAAGGCATCCCGCAAATACGGAATGCCCTCTGTTTATTTGCTTTATTTTGTTGTGCTTTTTTCAGCGGTAACCGTGACGCCGGTTGGAACCTCGTGGTGGTGGCGGCAGCGGGGCTCGTACGCTTCTGATGCGCCTACAAGAATGACGGGGTCGTCGTAGCCTGCCGGGCGTCCTTCAATGAGGCGCTGGGTTCTGCTGGCAGGTGAGCCGCATACTGCACACACCGCCTGAAGCTTTGTTACTTGCTCAGCCAGGGCCATTAAATGAGGAACGGGGCCGAATGGCTCCCCTTTAAAATCCTGGTCAAGTCCCGCAACGACAACGCGGTAGCCACGGTCAGCAAGCTGTGTGACGACGTCGACAATACCATTATCAAAGAATTGTACTTCATCTATTGCAATTAAGTCAGCCTGAGCGGTTACCTGACCAAGTATTTCAGCTGATGATTCAACCGGTACGGCAATGACGGACGCTCCATTATGAGAAACAATTGCTTCCTCACTATATCGGTCATCAAGCTTTGGCTTAAATACCATGATATGCTGTCTGGCAAATTGTGCACGGCGCACACGCCTGATCAGCTCCTCCGATTTCCCTGAAAACATGCTTCCGCATATTACCTCAACCCAACCTGTTTGTTTCATAACGTACACCGGAAACCCAGCTCCTTCCTGCAGTTGCTTTTGTTTTGCCTCTATAAAGGGAACAGGGCCCTCTTACGTTTTATAAAGTATTGATCCATTTATCCCTGTCTATGTAAAAAAGAAAAGAATGATCTCCTTGTCACTCATTAGGCATCGGAGTCATTCGTTTTATCATTTGTGATATGCCATTTATTTTACGTCATTAAGCAAAATGGGACAAGAGCAAAAAAGGTCATGATTTGACAATTTCCGTCTTACTTTACCCTATTTTAGCCGTAAAAAAACAGGCAAGATAATCTTGCCTGTTCTGTTATTACTGTTGCTTAAGACCGTATTTTTTGTTGAAACGATCAACACGGCCATCCGCTGCTGCGAATTTCTGACGGCCTGTGTAGAATGGGTGACACTCAGAACAAACCTCTACGCGAATGTCTTCTTTCACAGAACCAGTTTCAAATTCATTACCGCAAGTACAAGAAACCTTTGCAAGTTTGTAATTTGGATGAATTGCTGCTCTCATCTATTTCATCTCCTTCCGCCCTGAACCATCTGGAACAGAGTAAGTACATTACTAATAGTATCATGCCTTAAAGTGCTATACAAGCACAATGCTTACATTATAGCAGGCTCTCAGATGTTAATCAATATGTGTCAGCTTATTTATTTCTTGAGCCGTTTTGGTGCGTTTTCATTTCCTCTGTCAGATTCTCAAAAAATTCATTATTCGTTTTTGACTGACGAAGCTTGCGAAGGAAACGATCAGCAAAGTCATGTGAATCAGACAGCGCACGGCGAATCGCCCATAGCTTGTCCAGATGGCCTGCCGGTACAAGTAGCTCTTCTTTACGTGTACCGCTCCGGCGGATATCAATAGCCGGGAAGATGCGGCGTTCTGCAAGGGCACGGTCAAGGTGAAGCTCCATGTTTCCGGTCCCTTTAAATTCCTCATAAATGACTTCATCCATACGGGAGCCTGTATCAACAAGGGCTGTTGCCAAAATTGTCAGGCTTCCCCCTTCTTCAATATTACGGGCTGCTCCAAAGAAGCGCTTAGGACGGTGGAAGGCTGCCGGGTCAATCCCTCCGGAGAGTGTACGGCCGCTTGGCGGAATCACAAGGTTATAAGCTCTTGCCAGACGGGTAATGCTGTCCATCAGGATGATTACGTCACGCTTGTGCTCAACAAGACGCATGGCGCGTTCAAGGACAAGCTCTGCCACTTTAATATGGTTTTCAGGCACCTCATCAAAAGTGGAGCTGACAACATCAGCCTGCACGGAGCGTTCAATATCTGTTACTTCCTCAGGGCGCTCATCGATCAAAAGAACAATCAGCTCCGCTTCAGGATGGTTCGTTGTTACCGAATTGGCAATTTCTTTAAGGAGCATCGTTTTACCGGCTTTCGGCGGTGCTACGATTAATCCCCGCTGTCCAAATCCTACAGGCGAAACAAGATCCATAATTCTAGTAGAAAGTGATTTAGGCTCTGTTTCAAGCTTGATCTGGCGGTCAGGATAAAGCGGTGTTAAGGCAGGAAAGTGGACTCTTTCCTTTGACGTCTCAGGGTCGTCGCCATTTACTGCTTCAACATGCAAAAGACCGAAGTAGCGTTCGTTTTCTTTAGGCGGACGTACTTTTCCTGACACCTTGTCTCCATTACGAAGATCAAAGCGGCGGATTTGGGATGCTGAAATATAAATATCCTCCGAGCTTGGAGAATAATTGATTGGGCGAAGGAAGCCGAAGCCCTCCGATTGAATAATTTCAAGAACGCCTTCCATAAAAAAGAAGCCTTCCTGTTCTGCACGAGATTTTAAGATTGAAAAAATTAATTCCTTTTTCGTCAGTTTACTATAATAAGACACCCGATATTGCTTCGCTAGCTCATATAATTCTTTAAGCTTCATATTATCAAGTGAAGACATTTTTAACTCTTCCATAAATACACCACACTTTTTATATTTTCTGTTCTCTAGCCATACTGTCTATTTGGTTGAATGATTAATGGGTAAGGGCATGTTGCTAGAAGAAAAGAGGTTGAATGGGAAAACGTTGAAAAAAACTGAAGATCGTTTGAGCCAATCCTATTTTACCTGTTATTTTGTTTACAAGCAATTCCTAATCGAAAATGAAAAGAGCCCCGATTGTATAGATCCTACAAACTCGAAGCTCTCAGCCCCCTGAAATACGATTAGATCAGGCTTTTTGGCATACTGAATGAAATATAAATGAATTATTTACCTATTTCCTGCGGGTAAATTTTCCGCATGACAAGGCTTGGCTTTTTCTTTAAGCATTTAACCTCTAGTACGGCTACTACTTAACAATTATTGATTTTTAACCTGCTCAAGCTCTGACTCAGACATCTCTTCCCGCCAAATAACAGCGCCAAGACCCGTTAATTTTTCAATCAGATCGCTATAGCCTCGATCGATATGCTCAAGTCCAGTTACTTCTGTAATGCCTTCTGCCATCACTCCTGCAATAACAAGAGCTGCACCGGCCCGTAAATCAGAAGCCTTTACCCGCGTGCCCTGAAGTGTTGCCGGACCATAAATAATTGCTGAACTTCCTTCGGTTTTAATATTGGCATTCATTCTTCTTAATTCATCGATATGCTTAAAGCGTGCTGTATAAATGGTATCTGTGATGAGAGCTGTCCCTTCTGCTTTTGTCAGCAGGGTGGTTAATGGCTGCTGAAGATCGGTTGGGAAGCCCGGGTAAACAAGCGTTTTAACATCCACTGAATTAAGTTTGTCCGCTTTGCCGATGTAAATCTCCTCGTCACCGACTTCAATCGGCACGCCCATTTCACGAAGCTTGGAGGTGAGGGATTCCATGTGAAACGGAATAACGTTTTCAACAGTAATTCCGCCGCCTGCAGCTGCACCTAAAATCATGTATGTACCTGCTTCGATGCGGTCAGGAATAATGGTGTGACGAGTTCCGCTTAATGACTCTACCCCTTCAATACGAATGACATTGGTTCCAGCACCCTTAATTTTGGCACCCATATTGTTTAACAGCGTCGCAACATCAATAATTTCAGGCTCTTTCGCTGCATTTTCAATAATCGTCTGCCCTTTTGCACGAACGGCTGCAAGCATGATGTTAATGGTTGCACCAACACTTGCTACATCCAGATAGATGCGGGCGCCAATCAATTCATCTGCACGAAGATAAATGGCTCCCTGCTCATTTGTTACCTTTGCTCCGAGCGCTTCAAAACCCTTAATATGCTGATCGATCGGACGGGGACCCAAATAACACCCTCCCGGAAGGCCAATCGCTGCTTTTTTAAACCGTCCAAGCATGGCTCCCATTAAATAGTAGGAGGCGCGCAGCTTTTTAACCCGGCCGTTTGGCAATGGCATGGCGACCATTCCTTCAGGTGAAACATGCATTTCTCCGTCGTGAAATTCCACACTCCCCCCGATTTCCTCCAGTAATTCCTTTAAGGTTTGTACATCAGAAATATCGGGCAATCCTTCTATTACAGTAGGTGAGTCAGCTAAAATAGTTGCTGGAATAAGCGCCACTGCACTGTTTTTTGCTCCACTCACTTTTATTCTTCCTGTCAGAGGGTGGCCCCCTTCAATCTTAAGCTTTTCCATCGTAGATGCTCCTTCCCCTATTCCACGAAAAGCGCTGTATTATCAGTTCTTTTTACAGCGCTTTTTGTGGCACCTGATCTCAGATGACTTTTATGTTAGTGTGCGCACTCTTCTTTCTAATCATGTGAAAGAAATGTGAGAATAGGTAAATTTTTTATCTCTGTTTGTTCCAATCGTTTAAGAATGCTTCAATCCCTGCATCGGTCAGAGGATGACTAAATAATTGCTTCAATACTTTTTGCGGACAGGTGGCAATATGTGCACCATTCAGCGCTGCCTGGGTTACGTGTTGAGGATGACGAATCGACGCAGCAATGATTTCAGTATCAATGCTGTGAAGTTCAAAAATAGTCGAGATCGTTTGGATTAGATCCATGCCGTCATGACCGATATCGTCTAATCTTCCAAGGAAAGGTGACACATAGGAAGCTCCGGCTCTTGCAGCAATCAGCGCCTGGTTTGCATTAAAAATCAGTGTGACATTTGTCTTGATTCCTTTTTTGGCGAATGCTGCAGTTGCTTTTAAGCCGTCCGGTGTCATGGGGACTTTTACGGTGATATTTGGGGCAATTTCAGCAAGCTTTAAACCCTCTTCGATCATGCCGGCCGCATCAAGTGAGATAACCTCTGCACTTACGGACCCTTCTACAAGATCGGTGATTTCTTTTAGGCGGTCATGAAATGAAATATTTTCTTTTGCTACAAGCGAAGGATTTGTCGTTACCCCTGAAATAATCCCCCAGCTGTGCGCTTCAACAATTTCATCCATATTAGCAGTATCGATAAAAAATTTCATATAATCCATCTCCCTGTTCGTGTGATTATTCAAATTTTCTAAATTCAATAATTAAAAGAAAGGACTGACCCAAAACAGGCATATTTAACAAAAGGTTTTCCCTTCTGTTGAACACCCTGTCCTTGAGCCAGCCTTTTGTCATTTGACTCTTTTCCTCATTTAACTAAGAAAGTGAGACGAATAAATTATGCTTTGTTTGAAGAACCGAATTCACGCATTTTTCCGGCAACAGTTTGCTTGATTGCCTCACGTGCAGGTCCAAGATACTTACGTGGATCGTATACTTCTGAATCGTTTGCAAGCACTTCACGAACCGCTTTCGCAGATGCGATTTGGTTTTCAGTGTTTACATTGATTTTTGCCGTACCGTAAGAGATTGCTTTTTGAATATCCTTAGTAGGAATTCCAGTTCCGCCGTGAAGTACGATTGGAACGCCAGCTTCGCTTCCGATTTGCTCCATTTCTTTAAAGCCAAGGTTTGGTTCACCTTTGTAAGGGCCGTGAACAGATCCAAGTGCAGGTGCAAGCGTGTCAATACCAGTACGCTCAACAAGCTCTTTACACTCGATTGGATCAGCATAGATTACGCCATCAGCGATAACGTCATCTTCCTGTCCGCCTACTACTCCAAGCTCAGCTTCAACTGATACACCTTTAGAGTGTGCGTATTCAACTACTTTAGAAGTAGTCTCAACGTTATCTTCGAAAGGACCGTGAGAAGCGTCGATCATTACAGAAGTAAATCCTGCATCGATTGCTTCTTTACATTTTTCAAAGCTTGAACCGTGGTCAAGGTGAATGGCAACTGGAACTGTGATATTTAAGTCTTCTAAAAGACCTTCCACCATTTTTACAACGGTTTTAAAACCGCTCATGTATCGTGCTGCACCTTCAGAAACACCAAGGATAACTGGTGATTTTTCTTCTTCGGCTGCTTGAAGAATCGCTTGAGTAAACTCAAGGTTATTTAGGTTAAATTGCCCTACAGCATAACCTTGCTCTTTTGCTGTGTTTAACATATCTGTCATAGAAACTAAAGGCATAATCGTAACTCCTCCTTAGAATTGTGCGGTAAAGTACACAGGGTACATCATGGATATAAAAAGGTATATCCACTCCGGCAACTATTTTCACTAGTATCATATCAAAAGAAACACCATTTGACTATGGTTGTTGCTTCGTTGTGAAAAGAAACACAATTCATGCTATTCCTACTATAGATTAGGAGAGCTGCAAATATTTCCGGACGACCTGCCTGATATCCTCGATGTCAAAAGGCTTTGCAATATGCGTAAGCGCTCCCAAATTTTTCGCTTCCTGGATCATGTCCAGCTCACCGTAGGCTGTCATGATCACAACACGGATATCCTCGCGCTGCTTCTTCATTCTTTTCAGGATTTCAATGCCGTCCATACCAGGAATCTTCATATCCAGCAAAACCAGATCGGGATCTTCATTAAGTAGAGAAAGAGCCTCATACCCATTTGCTGCCTGAAATGTTTTATACCCTTCTTTGTTCAGCACCTCATTTAACAAAATACGGATACCGAATTGGTCGTCAACGATCAATATCTTTTCTTCCACAGTCTCCACCTCTTTAGCTTGATTCCTGTTTTATTTTTAATAGAAATAATTTTAATTTTCTCTCTGTATTATGGTACATTCTACAAATAATGTACAGTTCCTTCTTATTGGTGCGAATAGAGTCAAAAACCGTATTACATTATTCGACAAAAGGCTGTTACACTTTTTAATGGAAAGGATTTGATCACGTGCTAAAAATGTTTACAACCCAGCTGACAGGCTTATTTTCCCGTCTTCACAGCAAGGAGGAAATGGCTATTGAGGATGCTGCACGTTTACTTGCCCAGGCAATTGCAGGGGAAGGGCATATTTATCTAAAGGGATTTGGTGAAATGCAGGGAGCTGTCATTGAGGCGCTCTATGGCGAGGAGCCGCTTAAGGGTGCTCTTGAGCTTAACGAGCCGGAGATTCTTGATCAGGCTGATCGCGCACTTATTTTTGCAAGGCGCTCAACCGATGCAGAGGCAATTAGTCTTGGACAGAAGCTGGCTGAAAAAAATATTCCTTTTGTTGTGGTTTGCGGAAAGGTAAAGGATGCAGAAGGCGATATTATGGAGAGTGCAGACATAAACTTAAATACACAGGTAGTTAAAGGATTGCTTCCTGATGATGAAGGGAACCGTTATGGCTTTCCTTCTCTGCTGGCTGCTCTGTATTTATATCACGGAATAAAATTTACACTCGACGAAATGCTCGATGAAGAATAAAAAAGGACAAGCCTCGGCTTGTCCTTTTTTGTCGTTTAAACGACCTTTTTTTAACTCACTAAATTTACTTTTCTAATGTAGCTTTTACAAAATCTCTGAACAATGGCTGTGGACGTGTTGGTCGTGATGTAAATTCTGGGTGGAACTGACATGCGACAAACCAAGGGTGGTCAGCAAGCTCAATGATTTCAACTAAACGTCCGTCTGGGCTTGTACCTGAGAATAGGAACCCTTCCTTCTCCATTTGCTCACGGTATTGATTATTGAATTCAAAGCGGTGTCGGTGCCGCTCATAAACCACTTCAGAGCTGTAGGCTTCACGTGCTTTTGTACCTCCGTCAAGCTTACATGGATACAGTCCAAGACGAAGGGTTCCGCCAAGGTCTTCAATATCCTTTTGCTCAGGAAGAAGGTCAATGATTGGGTCAGGTGTAGTCGGCATGATCTCTGCTGAATGCGCATGGGTCAGGCCAAGCACATTACGCGCGTACTCAACAGACGCAAGCTGCATGCCGAGGCAAATACCAAAGAAAGGCTTCTTCTTTTCACGTGCATAACGGATCGCTTCAATTTTCCCTTCAATTCCGCGATCGCCAAATCCACCTGGAATTAAAATTCCGTCAACGTCATTCAGTTCTTCTTCAATATTATCTGCTGTCAGCAATTCAGAATTCAGCCATTTCACTTCTACCTCAACATCAAACTGGTAGCCTGCGTGTCTTAAGGATTCTACTACTGAAATGTAGGCATCCTGCAGCTCAACATATTTTCCGACTAGAGCAATTTTTGTTTTGCCGGAAAGATTGCGAACCCGGTTCACAAGCTCGTTCCATTCTGTCATGTCAGGTTCCGGTGCATCAAGCTTTAAATGCTCACAGACAATGCTGTCCATTCTTTGCGCCTGAAGTGCAAGAGGAACAGCATAAAGTGTATCAGCATCTGCTGCTTCAATAACGGATCGCTCGTCGATGTCACAGAAAAGCGCAATTTTATCCTTCATGTCCTGAGAAATTGGCATTTCAGTGCGCACAACGATGATATTTGGCTGAATACCAAGACTGCGCAGTTCTTTCACACTGTGCTGAGTCGGTTTAGTTTTCATTTCACCAGCGGCTTTAATGTAAGGAACTAGCGTACAGTGGATATACATGACATTGTCACGGCCCACATCACTTTTAATCTGGCGGATCGCTTCAAGGAAAGGAAGTGATTCGATATCCCCTACTGTTCCGCCGATTTCAGTAATAACGACATCAGCATTTGTTTCACGGCCAGCGCGGAAAACGCGTTCTTTAAGCTCGTTTGTAATATGAGGGATAACCTGAACCGTTCCGCCAAGATAATCTCCGCGGCGTTCTTTCTTTAATACCGTTGAGTAGATTTTTCCTGTTGTTACGTTGCTGTATTTATTTAAGTTAATATCAATAAAACGCTCGTAGTGACCGAGGTCAAGATCTGTTTCAGCGCCGTCTCCTGTAACGAAAACCTCTCCGTGCTGATACGGGCTCATCGTTCCCGGGTCTACGTTGATGTAAGGATCAAATTTTTGAATGGTAACACTTAACCCTCTGTTTTTTAAAAGACGGCCAAGTGAAGCTGCAGTGATCCCTTTTCCAAGTGATGACACTACTCCGCCTGTAACGAAAATATACTTTGTCATGCTCTTTTCTCCTTTCGATGGTGCCACTCTATTTTTAGATCAGGCTTATAAGCTATAAGCCTTTCTTAAGTGCGGGAGTTTTATTCCTTTTTGTATCAAACTGATTTGACAAAAATCGAGTTTATAAAAAACAAAAAGCGCCCCCTCCTACGTTTAAAAACGCAAGGGAGCGCGAATATCTGCGATTGTTCCTTTTTCAAGGAGCCCAAATAAAATACTACCATCATTCTAAAAATAGTCAAGAAGAAACTCTAAAGGGGGAATTTGTCGGAATTTTAGAGCAATCCAGATCTTAACAATGGGATGGTAATTGCCTTTGAAGTTAAGGATTCAAAAAACCCTTAATGTGGCGTGTTGATTTCCGCTGCAGGGGCATGCTTTATACGGGGCGGGGTCCTTCGCTAACTTGCTAACACAAGTGGATCTCAAGCTCCCGCTTCAATCAAATCCTAAAAATTTGATGTAGTTCTACCAAATTTAAACACTCCAGGATTCTGCTTTTTTATCGAAACTGATAAAAAAACGGCAGAAGCACCAACTGGCGCCCTGCCGTTTTTCAATGAATTATTTGTCTTCTTCGTCCTCTAAATCTTCATCTTCGTCTTCTTCTTCTTCATCTTCATCGAGATCAAAGTCATCATCTTCGATTAATTCTTCATCGAAGTCTTCATCCTCATCATCATCGTCAAGATCATCGATGTCCTCAATGTCCTCATCGAGCTCATCGTAAGCCAGATCGTCTTCTTCGTCATCAAGATCATCAAAATCAAGATCCTCATCTGCCAGCTTTTTCTTTTTAGACTTGGCTTTTGATTTTTTCTTGGTTTGAATCTCACTTGTTACATGCTCGTCCTCAACCTGATCAAGCGGGTACCATGTACGAAGTCCCCACTGGTCTTCCCCAATAGAGATAAAACGTCCATCCATGTTCAGGTCTGTGTAAAATTGCACCATGCGCGCCTTTAATTCTTTATCTGTTAAGCCAAGAAGCTTCTTCCATTCGCCAAGCATCTCGTTAAATGTCATCGTTGCATGACGGTCAACAAGCAGATGATGTGAGATTTCGATGAAAGAATACTCGCGAAGCTCTTCTTTTGAAAGATTCTTAAGTTCCATTCTTTGCACTCCTTTTTTTCAAATATGAGCGTATACTTCCGATTATCGTAAAGGACTCTATCAAAATGTGATTGTTACGCTTCAGATTTTCTAAGTGTAAAAACCGTTATCGTAAAAGCCTCTAATTTCCTATGTGAAAGCATATTATCCATTATAACCAAAGTATCCGTTAAAATGCCATACCTGACCTTTTAATTTCTGAATTAGTCTCTCGACGGATTTTGCTTCTCTTTTTCTTTTTGTGTTTCTCTGTAAGCTAAATAGTATAAAACAAGCGACACGAGGAGAAGTGGAATTGCGCCAAGCATTCTATTATAGAGGACAAAGGTGATGACGATCATCAAAATAAGTGTTCCATATAAAAAAAGTGTCTTCGCCATCGTGCCACATCCTGTCGGTTAAGGTTTATGTATTTCTAGTATAACCGAAAAAGAATCGCCTGACGCAAATGCTTTTACGTCAGGCAATTCCCGTTTACATATTACGGCGGTACTGTCCGCCTACTTCATAAAGCGCATGAGTAATCTGTCCAAGACTAGCGACCTTCACTGTTTCCATTAGCTCAGCAAAAAGATTGCCTCCGGAAACGGCTGATTTCTTTAATCGATTTAAGGCTTCCTCTGTTTCGTCCTTGTGTGTATTCTGGAAGCTTCTCAAATTTTCTATTTGTGTTTCTTTTTCTTCTTTGGTGGCACGCGCAAGCTCCATGCTGTCCATTTGTTCCTCAGATGGCGGGGTAGGATTTAGGTACGTATTAACGCCGATGATTGGAAGCTCTCCTGTATGCTTTTTCATTTCGTAATACATGGACTCTTCCTGAATTTTTCCGCGTTGATACTGCGTTTCCATCGCCCCGAGAACACCGCCGCGGTCATCGATGCGGTCAAATTCCTGCAGCACCATTTCCTCAACAAGATCAGTCAGCTCTTCGACGATAAATGAGCCCTGAAGCGGATTTTCATTTTTACTGAGGCCATGTTCTTTTGTAATGATCATTTGAATTGCCATTGCACGTCGGACCGATTCCTCTGTCGGCGTGGTAATGGCTTCATCATAGGCATTAGTGTGAAGCGAGTTGCAATTATCCTGCAGCGCCATCAACGCCTGCAGTGTCGTGCGGATATCATTGAAATCAATTTCCTGTGCATGAAGTGAGCGGCCGGAGGTTTGAATATGATATTTCAGCTTCTGGCTGCGCTCATTTGCTCCGTACTTGTCCCTCATTACCGTCGACCAGATGCGGCGTGCCACACGGCCAATAACGGTATATTCCGGGTCAAGCCCGTTTGAGAAAAAGAAGGATAGGTTTGGTGCAAACGCATTAATATCCATTCCGCGGCTTAAGTAATATTCCACATACGTAAAACCATTTGCGAGTGTGAAAGCCAGCTGGGAAATTGGATTTGCGCCTGCTTCTGCAATATGGTAGCCGGAAATAGAAACAGAGTAGTAGTTTCTCACCTTATGGTCTATAAAGTACTGCTGAATGTCCCCCATCATGCGCAGGGCAAATTCAGTTGAGAAAATACATGTGTTCTGTCCCTGGTCCTCTTTCAAAATATCCGCCTGCACCGTCCCGCGGACAACCTGAAGCGTTTTTTCACGAACCTCTGTAAATTCCTCAATCGACAGTGTGCGGCCGAGGTCTTCCTCTTTACGTTTTACCTGCTGATCAATAGCGGTATTCATAAACATTGCTAAAATAATCGGAGCCGGCCCATTAATGGTCATGGAAACAGACGTGCTTGGGGCACAGAGGTCAAAGCCAGCATAAAGCTTTTTCATATCCTCAAGCGTACAAATGCTCACCCCTGATTCGCCCACTTTTCCATAAATGTCCGGACGGTGATCCGGGTCCTCTCCGTATAGTGTTACTGAATCAAAGGCCGTGCTTAACCGTTTGGCCTCGTCGTCCTTAGACAGGTAGTGGAATCTGCGGTTTGTCCGTTCAGGTGTGCCTTCACCGGCAAATTGCCGCTTAGGGTCTTCCCCTTTGCGCTTAAATGGAAATACGCCTGCTGTGTATGGGAAAGATCCTGGCACATTTTCCTTGTACACCCATTTTAAAATTTCGCCGTAATCCTCGTATTTCGGCAGAGCAACCTTCGGAATAGAAAGCCCGGATAAACTTTTTACAGTAAGCTCTGTCACAATTTCCTTGTCCCGGATAACCGTGGTGAATTGATCTTTACTATATAATTCCTTTTGCGCCTGCCAGCCTTCAAGAATCGTTTTTGATTGGGCGGACAGCTGATCTAAAACCGATGCCTTTAATTTTTGAAGAGGAGCAATTGCCGCTTCCTCCGGGTCCTGCTCCTGCAGCGCTGAAATGGCGCCCTCAAGCTGGAAGAACCGGCGTGAAAGCTTCACCTGCTGAGTGGCAGTGGCGTGATAGCGGCGGACGGTCTCAGAGATTTCTCTCAAATAGTAGCGTCGGTCGTTAGGAATAATGACATTTTGTTTTTCTACATCAGCTTTTGTCGTAAACTCTGTTGCCCATGAAAGCTTCGTTTTGTCATTAATTACACCGATCAATGCTGCAAAAAGCGCGTTAGTGCCTGCATCGTTGAACTGGGAGGCAATCGTGCCGAAAACAGGCATGTCATCAAGCTCTCGATCAAACAGCATGCGGCTTCTCTGATATTGCTTTTGAACCTGGCGTCTGGCATCCTCTGATCCCTTGCGCTCAAATTTATTAATAACAATCAGGTCGGCATAATCGATCATGTCGATTTTTTCAAGCTGGGACGGAGCACCGAATTCACTCGTCATGACATACATGGAGACGTCTGCAATCTCTGCAATTTCAGCATCCCCCTGGCCAATTCCACTTGTTTCAACGATGATTAGATCAAATTGTGCTGCTTTTGCCACTGAAATTGCGTCGCGTATAGCAAGAGACAGCTCGCTTTTTGATCCGCGGGTTGCAAGGCTTCTCATATAAACGCGGTCAGAAAAAATGGCATTCATGCGAATACGGTCCCCAAGCAGCGCGCCGCCTGTTTTTTGTTTTGTTGGATCAATCGACAGGATCGCTACCTTTTTATCCGGAATTTCATTTATAAATCGACGGATTAATTCATCCGTTAACGAGCTTTTCCCTGCGCCGCCTGTACCGGTAATCCCAATTACAGGAGCTTTTGTCTCTTCCGCCTTTACTTCATCCAGGATGGCTTGCCACTTGTTGTCCTCTCCGGATTCCTTCATGCGGTATTCAGCTAATGATATGAATTTTGAGATGACAGGTGTCTTCCCTGCTTTGAGCTCTTCCAATTGATTTGTCATCCCGCTGTCGACGGTTGAAAAATCACATTCCTCAAGCATTTGATTGATCATTCCCTGCAGACCATGCAGGCGGCCGTCCTCCGGAGAAAAGATGCGGGCGATTCCATATTCATGAAGCTCTTTAATCTCACGCGGGATAATGACTCCCCCGCCTCCTCCATAAACCCTGATATGCGGGGCGCCGCGCTCATTAAGCAAATCGTACATATACTTAAAGTATTCTACGTGGCCTCCCTGGTAAGAGGAGATGGCAATTCCCTGTACATCCTCCTGAATCGCTGCATTCACCACTTCTTCCACAGAGCGGTTATGTCCTAAATGAATGACCTCAGCACCGCTTGCCTGTAAAATCCGCCGCATGATATTGATCGAAGCATCGTGTCCATCAAATAAACTGGATGCTGTTACAAATCGAACTGGATGAGTCGGCTTATAAATAACCGGTTCACTAACCGCCATGCTTATTCCCCCTTGTACGCTGCTGTTTTGTATCCTTCAATACCTGTCAGCAGCAGCTTTGTTTGCCGTTCAATGTATTCGTCGATTGTGTAGACATGGTGCAGCGCCCATCTTCTAAAGCCCCACATCTGCCCCTGAACAAAAATGTTTTGAGCGAGAAGATGCACCTGCTCTTCATCCATTTGAAGCTCTCCCTGCTCCACGCATTTTTGAACGAGCGTTTCAAACATTTTCACCATTTCAAGCTCTTTTTTCAGCACATAAGGCAGGGCATCCTTTGAAAGGGATTTCGCTTCCTGATACATGACAAGCACCTCATCCTGCATTTCGTCCACCACTTTAAAATAATGGGCGATGCCGATTGCGAGGTTTGAAACCGTGCCCGCATTTAAATTCATGCCATGCAGCTGACCTCTTACTTCATCATAAATCCGGTCGCATACAAGATACAGCACGTCTTCTTTTGTCCGGATGTATTCATAAAGAGTCCCTATGCTAAAGCCGGATTCCCGGGCAATTTCCCGTGTCGTGGTCCGGTGAAATCCCTTTTGTTTAAAAAGCGCTACGGCCCCTTTAATCATTTGATCACGGCGCATTTCCACAAGCCGTTCATCCTTCACAGACGACTGTACCTCACGCCTTTTAACCATAAGCATCCCTGCCCTTCTGTTGATAAGATTTAAGCTGGAGAAAACTGTTACTACTCGATCTGGAGTCTTTTGGCTCTGCTTCAGCGTCTTTATTTTGTTACCATACGCCCGATCACAAGGCGCTGGATTTCCTGTGTGCCTTCATAAATCTGTGTAATTTTGGCATCGCGCATAAAACGCTCAACCGGGTAGTCTTTCGTGTAGCCGTAGCCGCCAAATACCTGTACTGCTTCCACAGTTACTTTCATGGCTGTATCTCCTGCAAAGAGCTTAGACATAGCTGATTCTTTTCCGTATGGAAGCCCTTCTGATTCGAGCCACGCAGCCTGGTAGGTTAAAAGACGTGAAGCTTCAATTGAGGTTGCCATATCAGCGATTTTAAACGAAACACCCTGGTTGGCTAAAATCGTTTTACCAAACTGCTCCCGACCCTTTGCGTATTCAATGGCTGCATCCATAGCACCCTGTGCAATACCGACTGCCTGCGCTGCAATCCCGTTCCGTCCGCCGTCAAGCGTCATCATGGCAATTTTAAAGCCTTCTCCTTCTTTGCCGAGAAGGTTCGCTCCAGGAATTCTTACATTGTCAAAAATAAGCTCTGTTGTCGGAGAAGAACGAATGCCAAGCTTTTTCTCTTTTTTGCCGACTGAAAAGCCTTCAAATCCTGCTTCAACGATAAAAGCGCTCATTCCGCGGGTTCCCTGGGATGGATCTGTTATAGCGAAAATAATATAAAGATCGGCCACTCCGCCGTTTGTAATCCACACCTTGGAGCCGTTCAAAATATAATCTTCTCCGTCTTTTACCGCTCTTGTTTTCATTGAGGAAACATCAGAGCCTGCTCCCGGCTCTGAAAGACCGTATGCCCCTAGCATTTCCCCCTGGGCTAACGCGCTCAGATAATGCCTTTTTTGCTCCTCTGTTCCAAATTTAAAAATCGGCCAGCTTGCAAGCGATAAATGCGCGGAAAGCGTTACACCTGTAGAGGCGCATACACGGGACAGCTCTTCCACAGCAATTACATACGCCAGATAGTCGCTTCCAATTCCGCCGTACTCTTCAGGCCAAGGGATCCCTGTCAGTCCAAGCTCCGCCATCTTATCGAAAATCCCACGGTCAAACCGTTCTTCCTCATCACGCTCAGCAGCTGTTGGCGCTACTTCCTTTTCAGCAAAATCACGGACCATTTTTCGAATCATTTCATGCTCTTCAGTTAATTTAAAATTCATCTTCGTTCCTCCTAGCAATCTCACAGGTTATTTTGTTACGTGTTTACTGATAACGATTCGTTGAATTTCACTTGTACCTTCATAAATTTCACTGATCTTCGCATCGCGGAAATAACGCTCAACAGGATAATCCTCTGTGTAACCGTTCCCTCCAAATACCTGAACCGCTTCAATCGCGTTATTCATCGCAGTTGTCGAAGCGAACAGCTTTGCCATCGATGCTTCCTTGCCGCAAGGCTTGCCCTCTGAACGCAGAGAGGCTGCCTGGTACACAAGCAGACGTGAAGCTTCTGTTGCTGTTGCCATATCTGCCAGCTTAAAGCCGATACCCTGCTGCTGTGAGATTGGCTTTCCAAATTGAACTCTTTCCTTTGCATACTCAACCGCTGCCTCGTACGCTGCTTCAGCTAGCCCGAGTGATTTTGCCGCAATGCCGATTCTTCCTGTATCAAGATTTCCAAGCGCGATGCTAAAACCTGCCCCTTCTTCTCCAAGCAGATTTTCTGCCGGCACCTTCATATCCTCAAAGGTCAGCTGCACGGTTCGTGAGCCATGAAGACCCATTTTCTCCTCATCCTTGCCTACGATAAAGCCAGGTGTTTCCTTCTCCACAATAAAGGCTGAAATCCCCTTTCTTCCTGCCTCCGGGTTTGTACGTGCAAAGACAATATAAATGTCTGCTTCTCCCCCGTTTGTGATGAAGATTTTTGACCCATTGATGATATAATGATCGTCTTTTTTGACCGCTTTTGTTTTTAATGCCCCTGCATCTGAACCTGCACCAGGCTCAGTGAGACAAAATGCTCCTAAGTGCTCACCTGAGGCAAGCTTCGGCACATATTTTTGTTTCTGCTCCTCTGTTCCGTAATAAAGAATCGGATTCGTCCCGACTGATGTATGCACTGATAAAATAACCCCAACGACAGCGCTTACTTTTGAGAGCTCATGAACCGCGATAATATACGAAATAAAATCCATTTCAGAGCCGCCGTATTTTTCAGGAACGGAGATTCCCATTAATCCGAGCTCTCCCATTTTCTTTATAATGTCACGGGGAAATTCTCCTTGCTCCATTTTCGGAATAAAAGGTGTAATTTCTTCACGGGCAAAATCCCTGACCATTTTTCTCATCATTTTTTGTTCTTCTGTAAAGCGCAGCTCCATGACCTGCTCCCCCTTGTTCTTGCTCTGGTGCCAGCCTTTACCAGTTCGGCTACTGGCACCTTCGGCTTATCGTTTGAAGTTATTCATAGATGTAGAAACCGCGACCGGATTTCTTTCCGAGCCATCCGGCCTTAACGTATTTTCTAAGCAGTGGACACGGACGATACTTACTGTCGCCAAAGCCCTCATGAAGGATTTCCATAATGTACAGGCACGTATCAAGTCCGATAAAATCAGCCAGTTCAAGCGGCCCCATCGGGTGGTTCATGCCCATTTTCATAACGTCATCAATCGCTTCTTTCGTCGCTACACCCTCAAACAGCGTGTAAATGGCTTCATTGATCATCGGCATGAGAATCCGGTTGGAAACGAATCCCGGAAAGTCGTTTACCTCGACAGGTGCTTTATTAAGTTTCAACGTCATTTCTTCAACTGCCTGGTAAACCTCATCGGTCGTCGCAAGACCGCGGATGATTTCAACGAGCTTCATAACTGGCACCGGATTCATGAAATGCATTCCGATTACCTGTTCAGGCCGCTCTGTTGCAGCAGCAATTTCTGTGATTGGGAGTGAAGATGTATTGGTCGCCAGAATGGCATGTGCCGGAGCTGCCTGATCAAGCTTTTTAAAAATATCAGTTTTTATCGTCATGTTTTCAACTGCCGCTTCAATAACGATGTCAGCGTGAGCTGCATCCTGCAGATCCTTAGAGCGTATAATTCTTTCGAGCGCTGCTTCTTTTTCTTCCTCTGTCATGCGTCCCTTTTCCACCGAACGGGAAAGATTTTTTGCTATTGTCTCAATGCCTCGGTCTACAAATTCCTCCCGGAGATCATTAAGATACACTTCATATCCTGCCTGTGCACAAACCTGGGCAATTCCTCCGCCCATCTGTCCTGCGCCGATTACCATCACTTTTTTTATGCTCACTTAAACCGCTCCTTTTGCAAAATGTCTAATTTGCTAAGCTTCTTATCCTTTTACTTCGATTAAAACAGCATCTCCCTGACCGCCGCCGCTGCAGATTGAGGCAATTCCAAGACCTCCGCCTCTGCGCTTCAGCTCGTAGGCAAGTGTAAGAATAATGCGTGCACCGCTTGCGCCGATCGGATGTCCAAGTGCTACTGCTCCACCGTTTACATTTACTTTTTCAGGATCAAGATTTGCTATTTTAGAGCTTGCGAGCGCTACAGCCGAAAAGGCTTCATTAATTTCAAACAGATCAATTTCCTCAATCGAACGTCCCGTTTTTTCAAGCAGACGATTAATGACAAGTCCAGGCGTCTGCGGGAAATCCTTCGCTTCAACTGCTACTTCCGCATGGCCAAGAATATAGGCAAGCGGTGTTTTTCCTTCTTTTTCAGCCCGCTCTTCACTCATTAAAACCATTGCACATGCGCCGTCATTAATTCCAGGTGCGTTTCCGGCTGTAATGGTTCCATCCTTATCAAATGCAGGACGAAGCCCGGACAGCTTTTCAATGGAGGTGTCTTTACGTGGTGATTCATCGTTTTCTACCTTAATCGGATCTTTTTTGCGCTGAGGGACTTCGAGCGGAACAATTTCTTCTGCAAAGATGCCTTTTTCAATCGCAGCTCCTGCTTTTTGGTGACTTCTGAGTGCCCAGTCGTCCTGCTGCTCTCTTGAAAGTTCAAATTCAGCTGCTGTTGAGTTGCCATAGGTTCCCATGTGAACGCCGTTAAAGGCACATGTTAGCCCGTCGTGAAGCATGAGGTCCTTAATGGATGCGTCGCCCATTCGCAGACCGCCTCTTGCTTTATCCATGAAGTAAGGAGCGTTTGTCATTGATTCCATGCCGCCTGCAACGATTAGGGATTCATCGCCAAGACGGATGAGCTGATCGCCAAGTGTGACGCTTCTCATACCGGATGCGCAGACCTTGTTGATGGTTTCTGTTTTGACTTCCCAAGGGATGCCTGCTTTTTGTGCAGCCTGTCTTGAAGGGATCTGCCCCTGTCCTCCCTGCAGGACGGTACCCATGATCACTTCGTCTATGTCTGCTGGAGAGACGTCAGCTCGTTTGAGGGCTTCTTTGATGGCGACTCCGCCTAAGTCAGAAGCTGTGAAAGATGCGAGGCTGCCATTGAATTTTCCGAAAGGTGTTCTTGCTCCATCTAGAATGACTGTTTTTCCCATTGTGTTTCTCCCCTTTTGTTCGTTTTGGTTTTAGTATTGTTTATTGACTGAGCGTTCGCTCAAGGGTGTTGTAAAGAAATAGGGACGGTGTTGGTCCCTGGGTGATTTCTCTTAAATGAAGCGTGTTGATTTCCGCTTCAGGGGACGCTTTCCGCGGGGCGGGGCTTGAGCTAACTTGCTTCTTCCCGCAGGAGTCCCCGCCTTCCGCTCCAATCAGCTTCTGGGTAATTTGTTTGGTTCTTCGTAATTAGGGTGTTTAAGATAAGTTCCCAATAACCAGTTAATGCATTTCCATTACTTGTTTGTAGATTGATAGATTTGAAGTGATGGGCAAACTTAGCGAGCGTCTTATGCTTTTACGTTATCCAGCTCCAACAGGCAGGGGCTCGAGGTCACAAGTCAAGCACGAAAGGAAGGCAAAGTTCAGCCTTCTGTTCGCACTTGCCTTATGCTTGTCGCCCCTAAACGCCTGTTTCCGCTTTTATTCTATCCAGCTCCAGGCGCTAGCTCCTCGAGTCATAAGTCACGCTGTCCCAGTGGACAAAGAGCATCCACTTGGCCACCGCGTCTTATGCTGGTCGGAGCTGAACGAGCGCCTTCCGCTTTTATTTATTGTAAGCGATTTCATAGTTAACAAACAAGTAGGTTAAGCGATTTTAGTCGCTTAACCTTTTGTTTAGGCAATGTTTTCCTTATTGGTTCCGATGATGCTTTTTTCGAGAAGTTCGGCTACGTCGTAGGTGCCGACTTTTTCTTCTACTTCTTTTGCTTTTGTTCCATCTGATAGCATGGTGAGGCAGTATGGACAGCCGGATGAGATGACGGATGGCTGGACCTCGAGTGCCTGCTCGGTCCGGGCTACGTTTACACGGTGCCCCTTATCTTCTTCCATCCACATCAGCCCGCCGCCTGCTCCGCAGCACATGCCGTTTTCGCGATTACGCTTCATTTCAATCAGCTTTACGCCAGGAATGGCTTTTAGGATTTCACGCGGCGGATCGTATACCTCGTTGTATCTTCCCAGGTAGCAGGAATCGTGGAAGGTAATTTTTTCGTTTACAGCGTGAACCGGCTTCAAGCGCCCTTTTTTCACCAGATCAGCCAGTAGTTCGGTGTGGTGATAGACTTCAGCTTTTAAGCCGAAATCAGGGTATTCATTTTTAAAGATATTATAAGCATGCGGATCGATGGTAATGATTTTCTTGATGTCATTTTTTTCGAATTCCGCAATATTGGCAGTGGCAAGCTCCTGGAATAAGAATTCATTTCCAAGACGTCTTGGTGTGTCACCTGAGTTCTTTTCCTTGTTTCCAAGGATGGCAAATTTTACGCCTGCCTCATTTAACAGCTTTGCAAAGGAAAGAGCGATTTTTTGACTGCGGCTGTCAAAGGAGCCCATGGAGCCAACCCAGAACAAGTATTCAAAATCTTCTCCTGCTTTTTTCATTTCCTTCACGGTTGGAATCGTGACATCTTCTCTTGCTTCACGCCAGTTTTCACGTTCTTTCCGGTTCAAGCCCCAAGGATTGCTTTGACGCTCGATATTTTGCATCGCACGCTGAGCATCCGGCTCCATTTTCCCTTCTGTTAGAACAAGGTAGCGGCGAAGGTCGATAATTTTATCAACATGCTCATTCATTACCGGGCACTGATCCTCACAGTTACGGCAGGTTGTGCAAGCCCAAATTTCTTCTTCAGTGATAACATCACCAATCAGGCTTGGGTGATACATATCGATCGCTGCTTCCGTTCCGCCTTTTTCAGCAGCGGCAGCAACCTGGTTGCCCTTCGTATTGGTAAATGCCGGTACGGGAACCCATGGTGACTGAGAAGTAATGGCTGCGCCGGTTAAGGTAAGGTTGTCGCGGATTTTTGTAATCAGATCCATAGGAGAAAGCATTTTCCCTGTGCCTGTTGCAGGACACATATTCGTACAGCGTCCGCATTCCACACAGGCGTATAAATCAATTAATTGAAGCTGGGTAAAATCCTGTACCTTCCCAACTCCGTACGTTTCCTGAGTTTCATCTTCAAAATCAATTTTTTGCAGTCTGCCCGGGTTATCAATTCGGTTAAAGTAGACATTGGCAGGGCCTGCAATTAAATGCGCGTGCTTTGACTGAGGAACATACACTAAAAATCCTAAGAGGAATAGCAGATGCACCCACCAGGATACATAAAACAGAACAACTGCAAATCCCTGTCCAAGCCAGCCAGTTGCTGCTGCAATAGCGGATGCTACAGGCTCTGTCCAAACCATTTCATGACCTTGCCAGACCATGCCTGCCCCGTTTCCAATTAAAACAGAAACCATTAATCCGCCAATAAAAATCAGGACAAGGCCCGATTTAAATCCCCTTTTCAAACGGACAAGCTTTTCCATATATCTGCGGTAAAACGCCCAGGCAACTGCCACTAAAATCATTAGTGTTACAAGCTCCTGGAAGAAGGTGAATCCTGGATAAAAAATACCCAGCGGCAAATGAGCGCCCGGAACGAGTCCTTTATAAATAAAATCAATTGCTCCAAGCTGGACTAATAAAAAGCCATAGAAGAACATTACGTGAATAATGCCGCTCTTCTTATCCTTCAAGAGCTTTTTCTGGCCGAACACCTGAACCATAAATTTTTTCAGTCTTATTTTGACGTTGTTGTCAAACTCGGTTTTCTTTCCAAGCTTGATGAACTCATAACGTGTTTTGACCAGATATCCAAATAAGTAAATAGCGTAAGCGGTTACAATAAAGAATGCAATCCAGTTGATAACAAGCAGCCAGTTCCCGATATCCAATGTTCTCCCTCCCCTTTGTTGTCGAACTACAAAATTCTGTCTATCTTTATTATATAATGAATGAGCATTCAGTCAATGGTTTTTAGAGGATTTTCTCTATCCTATGCTATTTAAATTTATTAATGGGTATGCTAAGGGCATTAGGAGGTTATGTGATGAAGTCGGTAGTAAGGATTTTAAGTATATTGTTGATGGTCGCTGTTTGGCTCCGTATAGACTGGCTTTTAGGCTTGCGCTCATTAAAGCGCCAGCGCACTGCCTCCGTCTACCCTTGGCGAAAAGGAAAAATTGACTTTTTCGACGATGGCGTTGCATGGATGAAATCGCTTGAGCTGGACATTACGGAGGCTGAAGAATCCATTTGCCTTTTATTTTATATTATTGAACCGGATGAGGTTGGCAGAAGAATCTTTACGCTGTTAAAGGACCGCGTGAAGGATGGTGTAAGGGTACGGGTACTTTGCGATGCGCTTGGAAGTCGTAAAATGAAGCCGTGGCTTAAGCATTTAAAGGAAGCAGGAATTGAAATTGAGCTCAGCCGACCTGTACTTTTTAAAGGATCACTGTTTTCAATTCAGCGGCGTAACCACCGTAAAATTGCCGTTTTTGATGAGCGCGTTTCACATATAGGCGGCTTTAACATCGGGAGGGAATACGTCAATCTTGACCCTGTCCTTTCCCCGTGGCGTGACTATCATTTACGGATCGAAGGAGAAAGTGTCGGGGATGCCCTGAAGGAATTTGAAATTGACTGGAACCGGGAGTTTAACATTTCAGAGCAAGCATCCTCCCCCCGCCAAAATACCTTTAAAGGACATCAAAAGCATCAGATCATTCCCTCTGAGCCGGTGAATATGGAAGGATTTATCCTTGATTTATTTGATCAGGCGGAGGAATCCATTTTTATCGGGACGCCTTATTTCATTCCTACCGGTACATTGTTTAACAGCTTAAAACAAAAAATACGTGAAAACATAAAGGTAACCATCATGGTGCCAGGCACTCCAGATCATGCACTTGTTCAGCCGGCTTCCTATCATTTTTTGCGGGAACTGATTGATCTTGGTGCTGAGGTACATCAATTTGAGCATGGATTTTACCATGCGAAGGTTATCCTGATTGATGATAAGCTTTGCGATATTGGCACCACCAACTTTGATCAGCGCAGCCTTGTCATCAATGATGAGATCAATGTGCTGACCTCGGATAAAGAGATCATTGGGAAAGTGATAACAAGTATCAATAATGATTTACATCACGCTGTACGGGTTCAGAAAAAAGACATTCAGCCAAACGGACCTGTTGATGCTTCAGCAGAGCTGCTTGCCCGCTCCATTTCCCATTTACTTTAAAGTAAGAAGCTGAAAAGCTGTTGATCGAGTCCATTAATCTGGGCTGGATGAAAATCAACGCTTTATCAGCTTCTTTTTCCTGCAATAAAACATGTAGACGGACCTGCTGATTGATCAAGGTTTGCAGAAAAAGGAGGGTCGCTTTCCGGAAGACCCTGCTGCGCACACAGATTCTTCCACTCCTGCCTGATGCCATTTGAGCCAACCGGCCAGAGAATAGCGGTTTGATCGTCTTTAAATGTATCAATTGCAGTTTGGAGCGGCGCTATGCGTTCAGGATACATAAGTACTTCCATGCCTACGAGCGGCTCTCCGATAAGTGTCCACTTAAGGCTGTCCTCAGGCTTTATTGAAAACTCACGCACCCGCTCCCCCATGACCGTTACAGCAATGGCTGACTGGCTCAGCACAATATTCGACTCTGTGCTCCCGGTGATAGTGATGGAAGAAAGCCCTAGCTCCCTCACTCCATTTTGTATTCCTTCAACTAATGAATTCCAGGCATTGTTCCCGCAAAAATTATGAAGCAAAACAGCTTTAGGCAAGGCTCCTGCTGACAGGCAATCTAAAACTGCAGAGCGAAACGAAAAGTAAGAAACGACGTGATAAGGCGTTTTAATCTCATCGTATTCTTTTTCCCCGATAGCACCGCTATTATCTGTTGCCATGATCCATTCGGCCGGACCGGCCTGAAGCGTTAGGGCATTACGCCCTGTACTAACTTTTTTCACTGGTCTTCTTTAGGAGCACGTTTGCCTGTACGAAATACCTTTGCACTCCGGATGTATTCAACGTCTGCTATTCCATCCCTTGCGTTCACTGCTCTGGCACAGGCAAATAAATAATCCGACAGGCGGTTTAAATATGCTTGAGGAAGCGATGGGAGATCCGGATCGAGCTTTGAAAGAGAAACGACCTGCCGCTCCGCTCTTCTTGTAACCGTTCTTGCAATATGAAGAGTCGCTGAGGCACTTGATCCTCCTGGCAGAACAAAACGTTCCAGTTCTGGAGCTTCGTCCATCAATTGGTCGATGCGCAGTTCAAGCTGCTCCACGGCTTTTGCTTCAAGCTTCCATTCCCGTCTTGAGGAAACATTTGCAAGGTCTCCTCCTGCATCAAACAGCTCATGCTGAATCGATTCAAGGTCCTCTAAAATATCCGCAAATTTATCAGGATTAAGCTCTGTTACTGCTTTTCCTACAAAGCTGTTTGCTTCATCAATGGTCCCGTAAGCCTCAACACGAACATCATCCTTATCAACCCGTCCGCCAATCAGGCTTGTTTGACCCTTATCTCCTGTTCTTGTGTAGATTTTCATCTTACTCATCCTCCCTTTATTTAAGCTCTTGGGCTATTCCATACCAAATCCTTGTCACGTGTTCTGCTTTTTTGGCTGTATGCTGATGGCACCAGCCGAGAAGATCCCGCGCTTTTCTTTCTGCCCGATCCATCGGAACGATCCCTTTTGATTGGTCGGTTCCAATAATAAAGAGGCTCCGATCTTTATCCTGCTGCTCCCACTCAAGGAGGTTCTTCAATTCATTTTCCCATAATTGGAGCAGCGTTTCTTCACCTTTTCCTTTATCGCATTCATCCAAAATCCAGCATTCAAGGTCACTTTTTACGATCACTTTAAACGATGACAGCGGCTCATTTCCCAAAGGTTTATTCAGCATGAGAATTTGGTTTTCTGTTAGCTGTTTTTTTACCCATTCTCTTTTTCCATTATAGGCACCGCCGATAACGAAGTGCATCTTTCTCCCCTCCTGAATGCTTCAGCATCCTGCCAATAAAGAGTGATGCCCTGCCCGTGAAGCGGCTTCCATTCCCAAAATGGCTTTTCAGCAGGTGCAAGCAGGGTTAAAAGCTGTCTGATCGGACCTCCGTGAGAAACGATCGCAATTTTTTTTACGCCATCCTGAAAGCACCACTCCCGGATCATTTCCCAGGACTCCTGAATGCGGGTTGAAAATTCTTCAAAGGATTCTCCGTTTTCAGGGCGCATGTTCTCAGGGTCTTCAAGCCAGGTGGCAAAATCCTTCCTTTTGGACAGCTCATCTGCTTTTTTCCCTTCCCAATCACCAAAATGTATTTCTCTTAATCCCTTATGGTAGATCTTTTTCTCTTCAGGGAATAAATAATCAGCTGATTGCACGCATCGCTTTAAATCACTTGAAATCACCCGCTCAGCTTCAGGTCTGTTAGCTTTTGTTTTCATTAAAAGGTCGATTCCTTCTTCTGCAACCGGAACGTCTGTCCATCCTATATAAATTTTCTCCTGGTTTTCCCGGGTCACCCCATGGCGATAGAGAGATAACACCACACTAGTATGAGACTCCATCCTTCTCCTCCTTCCAGACCTGCACCAAGTAAATCACCGTTCATGCCGCCAAATTCCTTTTCTGCAAATCGTTTAAATCCAATATAAAATACTATCCAGCCAGAAAGTAAGACGAAAAGCAGCTGCCAATCAACCGGCATCATCAGAGGAGTCAGCAGCAGCAAAATAACTGTCACTACAGCTGGAAAATAAATCACGTTCCCACTAAGTAAATTTCTCATGTAATAGGCGATTCCCTCTTTTTTTGCTAAAGGAGCCTTGATTAAATAAAGCATCATCATCAGTCTCGATAGGATGGGGATCCAGATCAGCCAGACGCCAGGCAGCCCAAAACGCCAACTAATATCTGCCAGCAGTACACCTTTAATCCCAAGAAGTACAATAAGGGACAGCACACCAAGGGCCCCTGTCCTCGGATCCTTTAATACCGTATGGCGTTTTTTATGATCTCCATACGAGAAAAAAGCATCACTTGCATCCGTCCAGCCGTCTAAATGAAGACCCCCTGTCCACACGATAAAGCCCAGCCAAATCACAAGTGCAAGGATAAAAGGTGTGGGTGAAAAAAGAAGTTCAATTCCATGAACTGCTGCCAGTATTGATGAGCCGATCACAAGCCCGGCAACAGGCAGGCTTCCTGTCATCCAAAACATTGTGCGGCTGTTCATTTTGATTTCCTTCTTTATAGGCAGCACGGTGAAAAACTGAAAAGCCAGCATTAGACCGTGAATACTATCCTTGAAGATATTTTTTTTCATAGACCCATTATTCCCCGTATTTTCTCCCAGTCAAGATGAGGTTTAAGACTGGCGGCAAGCTCATCATACACATTACGTTTTAGGCGAGCTTCGATTGTTTCTTCCTTGCCGAGTGAATTTTTAATCCGGTTTATGAGAAAATGCCTGGCAGCGGGCTCACGAAAAATATCATGCAGATACGTTCCAAAGACCCGTTTGGAATCCGACCAGTACCCTTCTGTCTGACCGTCATCCAGCATTAAAAAAGGATGAGCATCTTCCTGCTTCCCAATTTGTGTTACGCCAAGATGGATCTCAAAGCCTTCAGCACGCACTGGAGAATGACAATCCTGCGCATAAAAAAAGCCGGATTGTCTCGTAACCGTTTTTCTTTCTTTCATCACTGTAGAAGAAGGAATAAAGCCAAAGCCATTTTCAGAAATTCCTCTTATTCCTGAGTCGATGCCATGAGGATCCTCTATTCCATCACCAAGCAGCTGAAGTCCTCCACAAATCCCCATGATCCAGACTCCTTCCTTCTGCAGGTGACGCAGATGTTTCTCCCACCCATGTTGCTTAAGTTCACGAAGGCTGTTAATCGTACTTTTTGTTCCCGGAAGAATGATGAGATCAGGTGTTGCGGTCAACTCCTCCGGACGCCTTACCCACTTGAGGGAAATGCCCGGCTCATGAACCAACGCTTCAATATCTGTAAAATTAGATACATACGGAAGCTCGATGACAGCAACCTGAAGTGAGCTCTTTTTATCCTCAGAAATTGGAGAAGAAACCGCCCTGACTCCCAGTGAATCCTCCTGTTCAATGCCATGATTTTCAACATGAGGCAGTACGCCAAGGACCGGCAGCGACGTATGTTCTTCTATCCATTTAACCCCGTCTTCAAAAAGCGCCTCCTTTTTCAATATCGGCGATTAGAATTACCGGTACATCTGCCATTTTAGCGATCGTCATATTCACAAGCTCCCGTTTTTGAAGATTCATTTCCACGGGGCTGCCTGCTCCTTCAATGATCACTGCTTCGAATTCTTTTGAAAGGGCTGCAAGTGATTCTTCTATTGCCGCTCTTCCTTTTTCATAAAATTCGTGGCGGTAGGCCATGCCGTCAAGTGAAGCGATTCTTTCTCCGAATAAAACGACCTCAGAAGCACGGTCATTTTGCGGCTTTAATAAAATTGGGTTCATCTGAACGCTCGGTTCGATTCCCGCCGCCTCTGCCTGCACTCCCTGCGCTCTTCCCATTTCCCGTCCGTCCTTTGTTACATAGGAATTATTGGACATGTTTTGCGATTTAAACGGAGTCGTTTTGATGCCATCCTGAAAAAGCAGTCGGCAAAAAAGAGTGGCAACCAGGCTTTTACCGACATCTGAAGACGTGCCCTGAAGCATGACTCCTTTCACATCCCCCACTCCCCTTTTCGAACGATCGGAATTCCAGCTTCCATTTCAACCGCAGTGTCAGCCATCCCCACAAGAGTCTGGTGGAGCTCTCCAATCGCTTTTTGATAAGCTGCGGTTGCTTTATTTTTTGAAACAGGCTCGCTTAAAACCTCATTTGAAACGATGATCAGCGCGGTCAGGTGATCCCTTGCCCAGTCAATAAAGGAGATGAGCTCGCGTGTGAGGCGGGAAGTCGCTTCATTTGCGTCTCCTCCTGAAAAAATGCCGCTCTCCATCCATTCATTAGCAAGCCAGGTGGTCAGGCAGTCCCAGAGAACGACATCCCCCTCCTCAAAGCCTGAAACAGACTCCATAATTTGAACCGGCTGCTCGATCGTGATCCATTGCTCACTGCTGCGGTCAAGCTGATGTCGGCTGATCCGATTCTTCATTTCCTGATCAAATGCAACGCCTGATGCCAAATAGACCATCCGCTGATTTTCCTTTTTAGCAAGTCTGATCGATTGCTCTTCGCTCCAGCTTGTCTTACCGCTTCTTACTCCGCCAATTACAATAAGAATGCATTCCTTTGCCATTCCTTCACCGCCTGCATTAATCGGTCGTTTTGTTTTTTCGTTTTAATACCTGCCCGCAAAAATCGTCCTTCAATACCCCGATAATTTTCTGTGTGGCGCAAAACCAGGCCCTTTTTTAGCAAATACTCAAAAAGCTCCGATGTGTCGCTGGGGTCAGGCGGCTGAAGCAAATAATAATTTGCCTGACTTGCGGAGGTTTTAAAGCCAAGCTCTTTATAAAAAGAAAAGAGCCTTGTTCTTTCAGTATGTATAAACTGTCTTGTCTCCTCTTGAAACTTCCTGTCGCTAATGCAAAGCTCTCCTGCTTCTAAAGCAAGGGCGTTTACGTTCCAATGAGGGAGCCAGCGCTTCATCTGTTCAACGCGTTCTTTACTGCCAAGTAGATACCCTAACCTGAGTCCTGCTATAGAGAACATCTTGGTCATCGAGCGAAAGATCAAGAGACCTCTGTTTCCCGTCCAACCGCTCATTGAACGCTCTTCTCCAACCATATCAATAAACGCTTCGTCCAGTAAAATCATTCCCCCGGCTGTCTCTGCCTGGCAGATCCATTTTTCCAGGGAAGCTCTTGAATACGGTAGTCCGGTCGGATTGACCGGGTTACAAACAAAGAGGGCATGTCCCTGTGCAAGAAAGCTCATCAGCTCCTCATCATCGGGTTCCCAGCCGTTTTCTTCTTGCGTGTAAAAATGGTGAATCCCGCAGTCATTTGCTTTTAACACACGCTCGTATTCACTGAAGGCCGGATGAATAATCCCAACTTTCTTTCCCTGAAAAAGTCTTGCAGCTGCCATCATTAGTTCTGCAGTACCATTTCCCAAAAGAACCTGATGCCGGGAGACGTGATGAAAGAGGGCTATTTCTTTTCTTAGCCTTAGACCTTCAGGATCTGGATAGGAAAAGATGGACGAAAACCAGCCGTCCCAACTTTTCCTTAATGCCTCAGGGGGTCCAAGTGGATTAGTATTTTCACTAAAATCAATAATCTCATTTGGACGCTCAAGATTCATCGATTCATACAAGGCACGCGGATTAGCTCCATGCGGCGGTAATGCCATAAATGATTCCTCCTCCTATCCAAAAAAGCACGATAAAAAGCAGTACAGTGCGGTTCATGATCGATAATGTCTGGTCGATGTGCAGCTTATTTACCTTCAGCCTCCCATGTCCGATTTTAGGACGAAAAGAAGGAACACCCTTGTATGTATTTCGCCCGCCCAGCTGAATGGATAATAGCAGCGCAACAGCTGCTTCTCCCCATCCGCTGTTTGGGCTTGGGTGCTTTTTGCTTTCAGAAGGAAGCATTCGAATAAGCGTCATTCTTTTGGCAGCTGCTTCCGGTTTCCTCGTAAAAAGCATGAGCAGGCCGGTGATTCTGCTTGGAACCCAGTTTACGAAGTCATCCATTTTAGCTGAGGCAAATCCATAGTATTCAAATCGTTCATTTCGGTAGCCTACCATTGAATCACATGTATTGATGGCCTTATAAAGCCAAATTCCAGGAGCGCCCAGTATAATGGCCCAAAATAAAGGAGCCGTAATGCCGTCACTCGTATTCTCCGCGATCGTTTCAACGGTGCCTCTTGTAATCTCTGCTTCATCAAGGTCTTCTGTATCACGGCCGACAATCCACGAAAGCTTCATTCGCGCATCAATCAGATTTCCTTTTTCTAAAGGGATTAACACCTCTCTTGCCGCCTCCTGAAGACTTTTTTTCGCAAGAGCACTTGTCATGAAAAGAACCTCCAGCGAAAAACCTGCCGCCCAGTGAAGAGAATAGCCTGCCCACATGATTCCAAAGGCTATAAGCCCAACTGCACACAGAATTATTAAGAGGTGAAGCACTCCCATCGCTTTCCTATTCGATCCTTTATTAAAGCGCTTTTCCAAAAATAAACTAAAGGCCCCAATCCACCTGACTGGATGAGGCCAATGCGGCGGATCGCCAATCAGCCGGTCCAGTAAAAGCGCTATAGTTGCGGCTAAAAGATGAGTAAGCACCTTAGTATTTTTTCTTTCGTTCTAAATAAATTTTGATTGCTTCAGTTGTACAATCAAATACACCCTTGCCAATCAGCTTGCCAAGCGGGGTAATCGGTCCTGCGTACTGAACTTCAGAACCTGACTGAACCGCCGCAACAAGGAGGCTGTCTGTTGACGTTCCGGTTGCCAGTGTATTCGTATCAGGATCTTTAATTTCAGCATGCTGCAGCGCTTTGACCTTCGCTTCCGTTCCAGTCATGATGGCCTGAATAAACGCTTCATCGGAAAGCTTTCCATTAACAAAAATCCAGATATTAATTGTTCCTATGGCAGCTTCCTTGTTCCGTTCATGAGCAAGTGACACATCCACAGCATTACCTACCCCTGCTGTTACCGCAATAACAGCTGAGAGCTCACCATCATAAAGCTCCTTGATGACTACATCCTCCACTTTCACAGCTGTCATCATTCCGACTGAATCTGCTACGTTCCAGCCATAGCGCTCTGCGTAGTCGCTCATGTCGCGGTAGCTGTCCTCGCACTCATAATCCATTGGCACGTGGCGGTTTATAAAATAACGGTACCAGCCAAGCCCCGCGCCAATTACGGCAGAAGACAGTGTTTTCAGCGGCTGAGGAGCAGTAAGTAAAATATGATCAGAGGTAATTTGAAACAGTTCCTTAGTAATCCCTTTCTGCTCTTGTTGACGGTAGTCAGGCAAAATCGTTACCTGGGGCTTTGGGAGCTCCGGATGCGCCTGTGTGTGAACCGATGCTCGATAAACACGTTCTACTGTTTCTTTTTTAAGCACATCACCAGGCGCCGCCAGGCTTACCATTTGCCCCTCATGCAGTAATAAAAGTCTGTCACAGTAAAGGGAAGCTGCATTTAAATCATGAAAAATCGAAACAACGGTCAATTCATGGGTTCTTGTCCATTCCTTCAATAAGTCGAGCAGCTGTTTTTGGTAGGAAAGATCCAAATGATTAGTCGGTTCATCGAGCAGCAAAAGCTTTGGTTCCTGTGCCAGAGCCTGTGCCAGAAATACCCGCTGCCGCTCTCCTCCTGATAGCTCCTGAATTGACTGATTTTCATACACAAGGACACCTGTCTGCTTCATAGCAGCTGTCACTGCCGCTTCATCCTTTTCGGTCCAGGGAGCAAACATCCCTTTTTGATGAGGGTACCTTCCCATTGATACGGTTTCCCGTACAGTGTAGTCAAAGGCATGGCTGTGCAGCTGAGGCAGTACGGCAATTTCTTTTGCCAGCTGCTTGGCTGAATAACTTTTCAGGCTCTTTTCCTTAAAGGAAATAAAACCTTCTGATAATGGAATCAGCCCGCTGATCATTTTCATCAGCGTGGTTTTCCCGCTGCCGTTTGGACCAAGAATGCCAAGGATCTCCTGCTTTTGAACTTCAAAGGATACTCCATTAACTACTGTATTGTCACCGTACCCGCCGCTTGCATTTTCTACCTTCAGCATGGCTACCCTCTACTTTCCTGTCGTTTTTTAATCAGAATTAACCCAAATACCGGCGCCCCGATCAACGCTGTAATGACTCCGATCGGCAGCTCTGTTGGAGAAATGATGGTTCTCGCCACTAAATCACAAACAATTAAAAGACTGGCACCATTTAAAATAGATAATGGCAGCACATGGCGATGATCCGCCCCCCACGCCATTCTGACCATATGCGGAACAACAAGTCCGACAAAGCCAATTGTTCCGGATACAGCTACAGCTGCGCCTGTCAGAAGTGAGCCAGAGGCAAGGACAACATATTTTCTCAGCTGAACATTCACACCTAAATGCTGTGCACGCTCTTCGCCAAACGCCATCGCATTCAGCTCCCGGGCATTCCACATGAGCAAAAGTGCACCAATGATAAAAAACGGAGCAATGAGTTTAATATAATCCCAGCCGCGCATCGATACACTGCCGAGCAGCCAGTTAATAATCTGGCGAAGCTCTTCACCGGTTAACGCAATCATAAGCGACAGGATAGATCCCAAAAATGAACTGAAAATAATTCCGGTAAGAATAATCGTCTCCATTTTCATCGAACGCTCAACAAAGCGTGCGAAGGTTAAAACAATAATCAATGTGATGAGCGCTGCCAATATGCTGATCACTGGCAGTGTAAAGCTTCCCAGTCCCGGAATCGTCAAGCCAAAAAAGATGGTCGTTACGGCCCCTACAGACGCACCGGAGGAAACACCTAATGTATAAGGATCTGCTAAAGGGTTTTTCAACAGCCCCTGAAAGGAAGCACCCGCAATCGCCAACGACGCTCCTACTAAAGCCGCAAGCACTACCCGGGGAAAACGGATATCAATTACAATTGTTCTTAACATTCCATCCATTTCCCCGTTCGTGCCAAAAAGAGTGCCCCAAAAAATGTGGAGCATCTCCTTGAACGGCACCTGCACCGATCCTAGTGTAATGGCGAGTGTAAATGAGACAGCCAATAGGATCAGTGAAAGTGAATAGCCAAGCCAGACCTTACTCGCTGAAAATGTCCGGGTAGATAGCTTCAGCAAGCTCTTGTGTTCCTTCTACTAATCTCGGGCCAGAACGATTAACCGGATCTGAGGATACAACATGGACTTCTTCGTTTTGAACAGCCGCTACTTCACTAAAGCCGCCATGACCCATCCATTGTGCGATTGGATCCTCTACAAATTCTCCGTACGTCAGTACAACCGCTTCAGGATTACGGCTGACAATTTCCTCTTCAGACAGAAGGAAGAACCCTTCCTGATCCCCTGCTACATTATCGGCCTGGATCAGATCAAGCATTTCCTGCATAAAGGTATTGCTTCCTGCCACATAAATTTCCGGAAGACCAGACACATCAACCAATACATCTTTACGGTCCTCTTCCTCAATCGCAGCTGCTTTTTGCTCTATTTCAGCAAAGCCTTCCTGCATATCCGCTACGACTTCTTCAGCTTCACCTGTTTTCCCGGTAATTTGACCGATCATTTCAATCGTATCGTAAACCTGTTCGAATGATACCGCATTTTCAATGACAACTACTGTAATACCGGCATCTCTGATTTGCTGGAGACCATCCTCCTGCATTGCATTTGAATCATGTGCAAGCACAACATCAGGCTGAAGAGAAATAATTTTCTCCACATTAAACTCCAGTCCGCCGATTTTTTCTTTATCGTTTACTTCCTCTGGATAATTATCATAATCAGACACTCCAACAATTTCTTCATTAAGTCCGAGTGCATAGGCTATTTCCGTGTTGCTCGGAATCATTGAAACAATCTGCTCCGGCTGTTCTTCAATTGTGATATCTTCACCTGTCGCATCCCTTACTGTGACAGGAAACTCACCGTCTGAAGCGATTTCCTCACCCTGATTTGGATCGTTCGTTTCTGTACCCTCTTCTGTTGCAGGCTCCGTGTCACTGCATGCTCCCAGCAGCATTAATACGGCCAATAAGCTACTCATCCACTTCCAGCTTTTCATTTCCTTTTCCTCCTAAACTGAATATCTTTCAACCTAAAGCAGCCGGGGACCGGGAAGCATACTCTGTCCCGGTCTATGTAAATTCGGGGGGAACTTAAACGGCTGCCTGCCGCTTTTTAACTGCGGCTAGAAAATAAAAAAACATCTCACCAATAGGAGATGCTGGGCTGCAAAACGAATCGAAAATCATAAGCAATGGCTTATGAACGAAGTCTGCAACACCGGCCTATCCTCGTAGGCATGTAAAGGTGCGGGAATGCAGGCAGGTTTCCTGGCTTAATGGTTTTCGCATGCTCCCCCTTCCCATAGCTCAGCGCTACAGTGGTACTGGCAATCTGCTTTCCATTTTACAGTGGCGGGACCGCGCTGGAATTTCACCAGCTTCCCTTTTAACTCTTTTTTTATAAAGAGCACCTGCATCCGTCCATATTAAAATGTTTTTCCATTCTCATTATAACGAAAGTTCGACAAATACGCACGAAAATAAAAAAGGAGGCTGAGACAAATATGTGTCTCAACCTCCTTCAGCCGGTTGACTGCGCTTCAGGGGGACGCTTTCCGCGGGGCGGGGCTAGAACTAACTTGCTTCGCAAGTGGATCTCAAGTACCCGCTTCTTCCCGCTGGAGTCGCCACCTTCCGCTCCGTTCACCTCATGTTTCTAAAATCATCGTTATGTCGCAGGCCTTCTTAAACCCGGTTCTCTTCATGTATCTCACTATGGCAAATTAACGATATATTATGCTTTAATTTTAAGCGGGCGCAGCGATGCTTCGATTTCTTTGCGGCGCGGCTCAAGGAATGGCGGAAGGGCAAGCGATTCACCAAGGTGATCCATATCCTCATCCGTTGCAAACCCAGGCTGGTCTGTTGCAAGCTCAAACAAAATGCCGTTTGCTTCTCTGAAGTAGATGGAGCGGAAATAGAAACGGTCTACTTCACCTGATGTCTGCAGCCCAAAGCTTCTCAGTCTGTCATCCCATTTATCATAGTCCTCGTAGGTTGGAATACGGAATGCAACATGGTGCACACTTCCTCTACCCGGACGTTCAGGCGGAAGGTCAGGACGCTCCTCAATATGAACCTCAGCTCCTGTACCGCCTTCTGCTACTGACATCACTTGAATAGCCGGGAAGTCTCCAGCGTTTGACGGATATTCTCCAACCTTTTTAAATCCAAGTACTTTCTCAAGCACCTCAATTGTACGGTCAGCATAACGCACAGTTAGTGTTACGGGGCCAAGCCCAACAATTGCATGTTCTTCGGGGATCCCTGCTCCTGTCCAAGGTACACCAGGTGCTACGCCTTGTTCCCCGTTGTCAGCTACAAGCATCAAACGTGAGCCTTCATTGTCTTCGAAATAAAGTGTGTCACGATTTGCGCGTTTTTGGATGTCTTCATGCTTTACTTGGAGCTCTTCAAAGCGTTTTTTCCAGTATTTCAATGAATCGGTTGTCGGCACGCGGAAAGCAGTATTTGAAATACTTGAAACTCCCGGGTATGTGCGGCCGGCCATCGGGATATCAAAGTACGTCATATCCGTCCCTGCACTACCTACAGCATCTGCATAAAATAGGTGATATGATGACGTGCTATCCTGATTAACTGTTTTTTTAACTAAACGCATACCAAGTACACGTGTGAAGAAATCAAAATTTTCCTCTGCCTGTCCTGTAATTGCTGATACATGATGAATTCCTGTTACATTCATTTCATTCACTCCCTTAAAAATTATCTTGAATTCGAGATATTTGATTTCATTATAGATTACTTTTATAGGAAATGCAACTGCTTTACTCCCGAAAAAATGCTGCACTCCCTTTCAGGTATGCAGCAAGGCTGTTATTCAATACCGTTAAAGACGGTTTCTTTAGTTTTTTCTCCTTTTTTATTTAGATAAGATACGTTCAGAGACTCAGTTTCCAGAATTTCTTCGGAAGGGTTAAAAAGCAGCCAGTAGAAAGCACCGTCTTTGGTCGAGATCATTTCTGTTTTTTGGTCGTCCACTTGCACTTGAGAAACGGTTTTGTCAATTTTACCAAGGAGGGTTTTCTGATCTCCCCCGTCATCGATGACCATCATGGAGGAGTCTATATCTTCTGCCGAGAAGGTGGTTTTCCAGCCAAACAGCCCTTCTCTTAGTGTGACAAGCTTGTCTCCGGTCACGGCTACAGCGAGTGTGCGGTCTTTGTTATAGATGAGGCTGTAGGCGGTTTGCTCAGGGAATTCAAGGGACAGCGCTTCAGCCGGAGTTTTAAAGGAGGTTGCTCTTGTTTCGATTACGGCATTGAGTGCGTAAAAGATGGCAAAGAAAATAACGATTCGGATGATCATGGCTCTGCGTTTGGTTAACATTGGTTTTCCCCCTGTCAGGATTGTATTTAGTAGCTAGGATAGCCATGAAGGGGATAAAAATATCAGGGAGGATGGTTTTTAGTAAAATTATTTTGGAGTGTTAGGAATTAATGTCTTTAAATGGGACGTGTTGATTTACGCTGCAGGGGCATGCTTTCCGCGGGGAGGGGCCTGAGCTAACTTGCTAACGCAAGTGGATCTCAGGCTCCCTCTTCATCCCGCAGGAGTCAGCCCCTTCCGCTGCAATCAACTTCTGGAGAATTTATTTGGTTCTTCGAAGTTAGTGGGTTATGAGTTAATGCCTCTTATTTTAGCGTGATGATTTTCTCAATCAATAATGCAGAAACCTTTTTGAAGTAAATAGTTCTTAATGAAACATGTTGATTTCCGTTTCAGGGGGACGCTTTCCGCAGGGCGGGGCTTGAGCTAACTTGCTTCGCAAGTGGATCTCAAGCTCCCGCTTCTTCCTGCAGGAGTCGCCCCCTTCCACTTCAATCAACTCCTGGGGAATTTATTTGTTTCTTCGAAGTTAGTGGGTTATGAGTTAATGCCTCTTATTTTAGCGTGATGATTTTTTCAATTAATTACGCAGACAAACTATTTTGAAGTGAATACCTCTTAATGGGACGTGTTGATTTACGCTGCAGGGGCATGCTTTCCGCGGGGAGGGGCCTGAGCTAACTTGCTAACGCAAGCGGATCTCAGGCTCCCGCTTCTTCCCGCAGGAGTCAGCCCCTTCCGCTGCAATCAACTTCTGGGGAATTTATTTGTTTCTTCGAAGTTAGTGGGTTATGAGTTGAGTTACAGCCTGTCAATTCAATTAATCAGGAGAGTTAAGAATAAGTACTAAAAAAGTTAATTACATTTTCTTGTTTCTCTTGTCCAATATAGAAATACATTCATTAATTTTGGAAATAAGTCCGTCCATTACCCGCTCATTTTTTCTAGGCTTCATTCTTTGGGTCTTTATAAGCTTCGTCATACTGGCGACTCACCTCCTTGACTATCATTGTAGTCCAAGGCAAGTGTTTTTAGACGAAAAAAAACAGAGAGCATTTTACCTCTGTTTTTCTGTAGTCATTCATTTATCGATTATAGCTTTTTCTTAAAGCTTCGTCTGCACCTTCCCGCAGGCGTGCAATTTCAACTGATTGTGATAGGTTGTCATATTGTTTCACTTTTATTGCCAGGGGTTTCACCCAAGGCTGTTCGGAACTTTCCTGCTTTCGGAAATGAGTACGAGCATGCTTAGTTCCCGCCCGAGTTGACTTTGGTTTAGGTTTGGAACGACCCATATCACTGCTTGTCATATTACTCATCAGAGAACCCTCCTTGGATCTATCTATCTTAATTATAGCATCATCAAGTCTGCTTGTCCTATTTCTGTCTTCCTAGGTAAATCAATGTTGTTCCATGTATGAACTAAGGACGAGAAAATCAAAGACATAGATAAGATTTGCAATATTTGAGGCATCAATTAAGGTTACCTCGGAATCTTCTGAGTGCAGAGTTAAAACAAATTGATGGTACAGGCCGTAGTAAGGGATCGCAAGCAGCTTTTTATTAATGATGGAAAAGTTACTATTCCGATCTATTGACTCTGCAGCAAAGCTTTCCTGATCAAAATTTTCATTTTTCTCCCACCTGATCGCATGACGCTGACTGATCATATCTACTACTTCCTCCAGGTTGATAACGGTTTCCTCATCCTCTCCCTGAAAGCGGTCAATATGCAATTCAAAAAAAGCCAGTTTATGCTCATAAACTTTAGTATATTCACTAAGAAATTGAGCTAATTCTTTTTTGTAGGTCTCAAATCCTAATTCTTTTCCGAAGTCATTTGACTGAAAGTAATTAAATGATTTAGACACAAGGGTTGAAAAGCTTTCTATTTTCTTTTCAATCTTAATCGCCTCGTCCTCTAGATCTTTAAGAGATTCTCTTAGGTGATCATCGTATTGAAATTCCGCATTCCAGAATTTAAGGATATTTGGGTTTTGAAAGATTGCCAGGTCAACGAATAAGATAATAGCTGCTAATTGTAAAACCAGCTGCCAGTTTTCAATATCCACCACTGAGAAGATATAGCCTAAAAAGAGCAAGTAAATAAACAGCACATACCAAAACCTTCTGATTCGTCCTAAATTATTGTAATAGCCTCTGCTATTGTAAAAATAGTACAAAGCAATCGCGATTACGTAAATTCCTAATACAACGAAGAAGATACCCATAAAAGGAATGGCTGTCCAATAGTAAAGCAAATTGATAACCAGCGTAGTCACAAAAAAACAAGTTACTATCAGCATGAATGCATGTTTAGCAATTAATTTAACTAGCCCTTCTTTCTCCATACCTTCCCTCCCAGCATTTCTACAATACTAATACTTCCATTTTACCATTAAAATCCTTTTATAATAACTTTTGATAACAAATATTCAATGTAAATGAATTCCTTACCGAATTTACTTTTTATTTATAATGGAATAAAATTGAAACTTTTTAAAATTTTAATCGTATTACCAATTAAGGAAGACCATTTTACACTAGAGGAGGAGATTTTGATGATGTTAAGTGGTTATAATTCTGCGACAAGAATAATGCATCTTTCTCTTTTGCTTCTTTTTAGTTTAATGGCAGCAGGCTGCTCCGGGACCGGAACAGCGAATAATGAAGCCAACGAAGAATTGGATAAGAGTGTTGAAGCGATTGAGGCAGTTATTGAAAAAGAGTTTAATGCTCCAGATGAGGAGTACCGGGCATTGAGTGAAGAGGCAATGATGTCCGTAATGGAAGCTGAGGATGAGGAAGAGTATGCTGAGCTGAGGGAAACACCTGTTTACCAGGAGTATGTAAACTATATGGAGGATACTTACGCACCCTACTTTAATGAAAATGGCTATGACGCTTTTATCAACACTGGTTTTGCTTTCTCGTATAGTACGATCGAGGGTGACTTTTCGCTAAGTCCTTCTGATATCAAAATTGAGCAGAGCAGCGATAGCAGTCCTGCTTTGTATAGCTTCTCTTTCATTGTGAATGCTGAAGGTGAAGAGGGAGTAACTGGTGAATACCAGTTTGAAGGGAAGGCAAATGTTCCTGAGGAAGGCAAGATTGGCACGATTGAGTTTAGGGATAAGGATGGCCTTCAGGAAAAATTGAAATCTGCTTACTAAAATAATAAAAGGGATTGAGACAAATGGGTGTCTCAATCCCTTTTATCCGGTTCACTGCGCTTCAGGCGGACGCTTTCCGCGGGGCGGGGCTTGAGCTAACTTGCTAACGCAAGTGGATCTCAAGCTCCCGCTTCATCCCGCAGGAGTCGCCACCTTCCGCTCCGTTCACCTCACGTTTCTTAAACGAGTAAACATGAAGTATATACTTCTTCACTTATCGTTATGACCCAAGCTTTAAGTTTAATCCAATGCCTGTTCTAAATCAGCAAGAAGATCTTCAATGTCTTCGATGCCGACTGAAATACGTACGAGTCCATCTGTAATGCCAAGTTCTGCACGTCTTTCTGCCGGAATAGAGGCGTGTGTCATGCGAGCTGGGATTGAAATCAGGCTTTCCACTGCGCCAAGGCTTTCTGCAAGTGTGAAGTAACGTACCTTTTTCAGTACTTCATCTGCTTTTTCAGCGCTTCCAACGTCAAAGGAAATCATTCCGCCAAAGCCGCGTGACTGTTTCTTTGCCGTTTCATGTCCCGGGTGTGAAACAAGACCAGGATAATGAATCGTTGAAACGCCATCGTGCTTTTCAAGGAAGGCAACGATTTCTTTTGCATTCACTTCATGCTCTTCCATACGGATGCCAAGTGTTTTAAGCCCTCTGATTAACAGCCATGAATCCTGCGGTCCAAGAATGCCTCCTACTGAATTTTGCACAAAGTGTACGCGCTCAGCAAGCTCTGTTGAATTAACCACGACAAGTCCTGCTACAACGTCACTGTGGCCTCCAATATATTTTGTTGCGCTGTGAACCACAATGTCTGCGCCGTGATCAAGCGGAGTCTGCCAGTAAGGAGTTGTAAAGGTATTGTCGACAATCGTCAGCAGCCCGAATTCTTTTGCTACTGCTGAAACTGCGCCAATGTCCGTTACTTTCAGCAGTGGGTTTGTCGGTGTTTCAATAAATACTGCTTTTGTATTTTCCTGAACAGCAGCACGGACATTTTCAGGATTGCTTGTGTCAACAAAGGTTGACGTTATGCCAAGCTGATCCATTACCTTCGTCATTACCCGGAAGGAGCCTCCGTAGACATCATCTGTCATGATGATGTGAGAGCCTGAGCCAAACATTAACATGACTGAAGAAATTGCTGCCATTCCTGAGCCAAATGCAAACCCGGCTACTCCGTTTTCAAGATCTCTAATAAGCTCTTCAAGCGCATGGCGGGTCGGGTTGCCTGTGCGTGAATATTCATAGCCCTTGCGCAGCTCGCCGACAGCGTCCTGCTTATAGGTGCTGACCTGATAGATTGGTGTTGATACGGCGCCTGTTGCTTCATCGCCGAAGATGCCGCCGTGGATCAGTTTCGTTTTTGGTTTCATTCTATTTTCCACCTTCATATATATTCTGACTTAGGTAGCGTTCACTGCTATCTGCAAATACGGTTACAATATGCGCTCCCGGTGAAGATGCTTCTGCTTCCTTCATCGCTGCATGAAACGCTGCACCTGAGGAGCTTCCTACAAGAAGCCCTTCTTTTGCAGCAAGCTCCTTCACCCATTTAAAAGCATCCGTATCCAAAACGGTATGAATAGCATCGAAATAGCTTCGGTCCATGTAGTCCGGTAAAAATTCCATACCGATCCCTTCTGTTTTATGCGGGCCGGATTCGCCTCCGTTAATGGTTGAACCCTCGGGCTCTACGATAACAGTTTTGATGGCGTTATTTTGATCCTTTAAATAACGTGAAGTTCCCATAAAGGTTCCGCCTGTTCCTGCCCCTGCGACAAATACATCCACTTTGCCGTCCATGTCCCGCCAGATTTCCGGACCGATTGTTTTATAATAGGTCATTGGATTAGCAGGATTGCCAAATTGTGCAGGCGAAAAAGAGCCTTCAGTTTCCTTTACAAGCTCTTCTGCCTTTGCTATTGCCCCCTTCATGCCAAGGGCAGTCGGTGTGTTCACCACCGTTGCCCCCAGTGCACGCATCAGGGTTTGTTTTTCAACGCTGAACTTCTCAGGAACAACGAATTGCACTTTAAACCCCCGTCCAACAGCTGCCAGGGCAAGACCAATCCCTGTATTGCCGGCTGTTGGCTCAATAATGGTACCGCCAGGCTGCAGCTTTCCGCTTTTGATTGCATCTTCGATCAATTCCAATCCCAGCCGGTCTTTCACGCTGCCGCCCGGATTAAAAAATTCCAGTTTAGCAAAAATGCGTGCTCCATTTGGAATGGGAATCGAGGAAATTTCCACGATTGGCGTATTGCCAATCAATGCCTGTACGTTTTTTGCTACGTTCATTTATGCTTCCACACCAAAAACATCTTTCCACTCGTCACGCTTAGCCAGCATGTCGCGAGCAATTTCTTTTGCCCCTTCAAGGCTGTGGTTAGCTGCCCATCCGCACTGAACCTCGTTGCAGGCAGGCACTTCTGTCGCTTCTAACACATCATTTAACGTTTTTTCCAAAACATCAAGCACTTCGTCATAATTATCATGGTTAATCACAGATAGATAAAATCCTGTTTGACAGCCCATTGGTCCAATGTCGATTACATTCGTCATATGGTTGCGGATGTTTTCAGCCATTAGATGCTCAATGGAATGAAGACCATCCATTTTCATATGTTCTTTATTTGGCTGTTTAAAGCGCACGTCGTACTTATGAATTTCATCTCCGTTGTGGCCTGAGGTAACACCTACAAGTCTTACATAAGGAGCTGCTACTTTTGTATGGTCAAGGTTAAAGCTTTCTACATTCATTTTCTTTGTCATGCGTATTCTCCCCTTTGTAGAAATTTAGTACGTTATCTTTATCTTACTGGTTCATTTATTAAGTGTACAGAGATAGGGTTTTTGTTTTTCAACAGCTTCGATTATGACTGCTTTTTTGCGTGAATCAGCCACACATAATCATTTAGCTGCGAAAACGATACAGCAAACCCTGCTTCCCTAAAAATGGCTTTCATTTTCGGAAGGGTTGTATAATATTCACGCTTCAGATCTTCCAGAAGATGAATAAACCCCTGCTTTTCAACCTTCTTCCATTGAGCCAGACGCGCTTCGTCACTGCTGAACATCGTATCGGCAAAGACTACCTGCCCATCCGGTGCTAATACTTTTGCATAATGCCGAGCAGCTTCGCTTTTTTCTTCATCGGTTAAATGATGAAAGGCATAGGTGCTGACCACTGTATCAATGGGCTCCTCTGGCAAAGGAAAGCTTGTAAAGTCGCCATCTTCAATATTCACTTCCGGAAAACGCTCCTGCGTTCTTCCTCTCATTGCTGCATTTGGCTCAATGCCTAAAACAGATAATCCATTTGCTAAGAGTTTTTCTGTCAGGTTGCCTGTGCCTACGCCAAACTCGACTGTAAAGCCTTTCGCTTCATCGGCAACCTTTTGTAATATATCATCGTAGCCGGCAAATACTTCGCGGTATTCCTCATCTTTGCCGCTTACGGAATCATCGTAGCTGTCAATCCACTCATCAAAAATATCTACAAATTCACGACCCACTATAGGCACGCTCCATTCAAATTAAAGTATTCTTACCAATATACTCGGGATAAGAAGGGTCGGTGCTTATTTTAGCAAAAAAAACAGACCCTGTCACTCTTTTTGCAAGGGTCTGTCGTACTCAATATTTGCCAGTTAGTAAACCTTTGGAGGATGGCATGCCATTACGGTCAGGAAGCTGCACCATTCCTTTTTTGCCTGCTCCCATTCAATTGGATACTGGCCCCATTCCCAGGACGGCTCAAAGCAGCCGTCACTTGTCAGCTGTTCTGCCAGATAGTGGGCGTTTTCTTCCACAACTTCTTCAAGCTCGGGATAAAAAGGTGAGTCGGTTTGCTGAATTAATGAAATCGGCTGAAGCCCGTAGCTAGACCATTCTTCTTTAGAGAGCGCGAAAATATCATGAAGGCTTTGTTCCATTTTTGAAAGGATTCTTGTTTTGATTTCCTCTTGATCAGTCAGCTGAGCTAAACGATAATAGCACTGGACTTCATGCATATCCCATTCATCCTGTATTTCGTCAAAGCGCTGCATGACGAGAGCTTCAGTCTTTTCAATAAGATCAGCGGGTACTGCTTCCCTGTAGTATTGAAAATAACCAAGAATTTCAGCAGCCGGATTTCCAGGCGTTTTTTCAAATCCGGTTTCACCTGTTTCCTCATTCACATTCCACCATGGCGCTCTTGGAACATGGTTAATGGTTACCGGGACGATTGGCCATCTTTGGTGGGTTTCATCGAAATGCTTGATTAAATAGCTAAGAGCCCGCTGAATCATTGGATGGTCTTCTTTAATTGGCAGCTGTGTCAGGTATTGCAGGGCAACGGTTGTGTTTAGTACAGAGGAGTCAATTAGTCTGCTATCAGGTTCAAGGGCATGACCAAATCCTCCGTCTTGGTTTTGGTAGAGTTCGAGGCAGCGGACGACTTCTTCGTAAGATGCTTCTCCCTGGCGAAAGAGGTGAAAGGCGCGATCTACGGGTCTTGCTTCGCGCTGAATGAATAGGTTGATGGCGATGATCTGATTTTTTGACAGGTGTTTTGATAAGATGTTCATTGTTATCCCTCCCTTTTAAGTAGTTCGCTTGAGAAGGGGGAAATCCTTTTTTAATTGGGTGGAATGAGTATTTTACTTCGATTCAAGCTTGGGTTACTTCTTCGAAATTAGGATGTGATGAGTGAATACCTTTTAATTTTGCGTGTTGATTTCCGCTGCAGGGGCATGCTTTCCGCGGGACGGGGCTTGAGCTAACTTGCTGCTACAAGTGGATCTCAAGCTCCCGCTTCTTCCCGCAGGAGTCAGCCCCTTCCACTCCAATCAACCTCTGAGGAATTTATTTATTCCTTTAAAAGTAGAGTGTTAAGTGTAAATTCCTATTAACAGCGCGTGTTGATTTACACTGCAGGGGAACGCTTTCCGGGGAGCGGGGCTGAGCTAATTGGCTTCGCCAATGGATCTCAGCCTCCCCGCTTCTTTCCCCTCGGAGTCGTCCCCTTCCGTTTCAATCAACTTCTGAGGAATTTATTTATTCCTTTAAAAGTAGTGTGTTGAGTGTAAATCCCTATTAACAACGCGTGTTGATTTCCGCTTCAGGGGCATGCTTTCCGCGGGGAGGGGCTTGAGCTAACTTGCTAGCGCAAGTGGATCTCAAGCTCCCTCTTCTTCCCGCAGGAGTCAGCCTCTTCCGCTCCAATCAACCTCTGAGGAATTTATTTATTCCTTTAAAAGTAGAGTGTTAAGTGTAAATTCCTATTAACCAGCGCGTGTTGATTTCCACTTATCTCTTTGATCAAAATAATAAATATTTCATAAAAAAATCAGCAATGAATCCCCTGTAAGGATTCATTGCTGATGTGAATTACATTTTCTCCGGTGCTTCTACGCCGATTAGTTTTAGTGCGTTTTCGAGTGTTTGGCGGACGGAGCGGATTAGCTGGAGGCGGGCCAGTGTGCGTTCCGGTTCTTCTGTGTCCAGTACTTTGTTTGCATTGTAAAAGCTGTGGAAGGCTGCAGCTGTTTCGTTAATATAGGTTGCTACTCTGTGAGGCGTGCGCAGTTGTGCGGAGTCGCTCACGAGCTGCGGGAAGTCGCCCAGCTTTTTCAGAAGATCAATTTCTTTTTCGGTGCCGATCAGGGAAAGGTCCGCTTCTGCTGAGAGATCAATGCCCTGTTCCTCTGCCTGACGCAGGATGCTGCAAATACGGGCGTGGGCGTATTGTGCGTAATAGACAGGATTTTCGTTTGATTGGGACACGGCCAAATCAAGGTCAAAGTCCATATGGGAGTCGCCGCTTCGCATGGCAAAGAAGTAACGTACCGCATCAAGGCCAACTTCATCGACAAGCTCACGCATCGTTACTGCTTTACCGGTACGCTTGCTCATTTTCATTTTTTCGCCGTCCTTGTAAAGCTGAACCATTTGGATAACGGCTACTTCAAGATCGTCCCGGTTATAGCCCAAAGCCTCAACCGCTGCTTTCATACGTGGGATGTAGCCGTGGTGGTCTGCTCCCCAAATATTGATTACTTTATTAAAGCCGCGCTCAAATTTATCACGGTGATAAGCAAGGTCCGGTGTCAGATACGTATAAGAGCCGTCATTTTTAATCAGCACACGGTCTTTATCGTCCCCGAGCTCTGTTGAACGGAACCAGGTTGCGCCGTCTTCTTCGTATACATGACCGCGCTCTTTTAATACGTTAAGCGCCTCTTCAATTTTACCGCTTTTGTATAATGACGTTTCTGAGAACCAGATATGGAATGGTACGCGGAAGGCTTCAAGGTCATCCTGAAGCTTTTTCAACTCGAATTTCAAACCGTATTCACGGAAAAAGTCGTAGCGTTCTTCATCAGTGGCATTAATATACTGATCGCCGAATTCCTCAGCGAGGGTATTGGCGATGCCAATAATATCAGCACCGTGGTAGCCGTCTTCGGGCATTTCTTTATCTTGGCCTAGAGCCTGAAAGTACCGGGCTTCTACTGAAAGAGCGAGATTGTGAATCTGGTTTCCGGCATCATTTATATAATACTCGCGTGTCACTTCGTAGCCTGCCTTTGTTAATACATTACACAGGGAGTCGCCTACTGCTGCTCCGCGGGCATGTCCTAAGTGAAGATCGCCTGTCGGGTTAGCTGAGACAAACTCAACCTGCACCTTTTGGCCGGCTCCGACAGTCGTTTCTCCGTAAGTTGCTCCAGCTGACAGGATCGATGGAATCAGCTCCGTCAAATAGGCATTGTCCATATAGAAATTAATAAAGCCCGGCCCTGCAATATCGATTTTTTCGATAGAAGCCTTTGTTGCATCAAAGTTTTCTACAATTCCTTCAGCTATTGCACGGGGTGCTTTTTTAGCGATTCTAGCAAGCTGCATAGCCATATTGGTAGAAAAATCACCGTTTACCTTGTCCTTTGGCGTTTCAAGTACTACCTCCGGAATCTGGTCTTCTGAGGCAAGACCGGCTTTTACGACCGCGGCTTTAATTTCCTTTTTCACGTTTTCCTGTACATTCATCACAATTGTCATCGTGGTGTTACCTCCTTATAATCAATCGTCATTGTATAGTTTCCAACCGGACTCCCGGCCATTTCGAGGTTATAGTTTACATAAAAGCGTCCAGGCTTTTCCTGAGGGATTCTGTGGGTATATTTCTTTGTTTCGGTAATGAGCGAAAGAGTGCCATATTCACTGTCATAGGAGCTCATCATACTCTCCCCGTCCCGAAATGCCAGCCTCATTTTCAACGCTCCGCTTCTGAGAATAACAGCCTGGTGCTCTTCCATTTTTATAATGGTGCGAACCGTTCCGGCCTCTTGCGTTTCTTCATATTTTAAATAATCTATATTATTTTTTGTAATCCATTCGCCAGTAGAAGTAAGTGTGAACTCTTCTTTTGTGCCGTCTGCCTGTGAAATGACGGTGTTTAATTGGATACTTACTGGAGTTGAGTTTTCCACTTTTTTCACTCCTTTAATCAAGCCTTATGTAGGGTAACGCTTCAGCGCTTTAAACTCTTTTTTTCTAACCTTTCCATTATAAGAATGTTTTATATGAAATGCAATCGGCTCAACACAAAAACTGCCGGATATGCACCCGGCAGCATCGTTTTCTTATTTTACCCAGCCGAGAAGCATTTCACGCAAAAGCTTGCTTGCTGTGTTTGCTGTCTGTTCGGAAGAATCGTAAATCGGAGCGACCTCTACAAGGTCAGCACCAACAACATGTACATTTGAACCGGCAATGGCATGAATGGAGGCTAAAAGCTCGCGGGACGTAATGCCGCCAGCATCCACCGTGCCTGTCCCTGGGGCATGCGCCGGATCTAACACATCAATATCAATGGTTACATACACCGGACGCCCTGCAAGAGTCGGCAGAATTTCTTTAAGCGGCTCAAGCACTTCAAACTTTGAGATGTGCATGCCGTTTTCCTTTGCCCACTCAAATTCCTCCTTCATACCCGAACGGATGCCAAACGAATACACATTTTTCGGCCCGATATGCTCAGCAATTTTACGGATCGGTGTTGAATGAGAAAGCTCTTCGCCTTCATAATCTGTCCGAAGATCTGTATGAGCGTCCATATGAATGATCGCAAGGTCCGGATATTTTTTGGCTACAGCCTTCATCACCGGCCATGATACAAGATGCTCCCCGCCCATTCCAAGCGGAAATTTATTATCCTTCATCAGGCTGTCGATATACTCTTCAATTAAGTCGATGCTTTTGTATGGATTTCCAAATGGCAATGGAATATCTCCCGCATCAAAATACTTAACATCCTCAAGCTCCCGGTCAAGGTAAGGGCTGTATTCCTCAAGACCGATGGACACCTCGCGGATGCGGGATGGGCCGAATCTTGAGCCCGGGCGGTAGCTGACCGTCCAGTCCATCGGCATGCCGTACAATACTGCCTGTGCATCCTCATAGCTCGGATGGCTTTTAATAAACACATTTCCTGAGTAAGCTTCATCAAAACGCATAGTGTTGCCTCCTATTCCGTTAAGTCTTTCACGAATTTCGGAAGAACAAAGGCTGCGTTATGAAGCTCTTTTGTATAGTATTTCGTCTCAATATCATGGAAGCGTTCTTCTTCAACCTTCAATGGATCATGCTTTTTTGAGCCAAGTGTGAATGCCCAAAGTCCGCTTGGATAAGTTGGGATGTTGGCTGTGTAAAGACGCGTAATCGGGAAAATTTCCTTAACGTCGCTCATCACCTGCTTAATTAGGTCACCTTTAAACCAAGGGTTGTCTGACTGTGCAACAAAGATTCCATCTTCTTTAAGCGCCTTTGAAATGCCTGAGTAAAAGCCTTTTGTAAACAGATTGACTGCAGGGCCAACAGGCTCAGTTGAATCAACCATAATGACGTCATATACGTTTTCGCTTTCAGCAATATGCATGAAGCCATCACCAACGATTACTTCTACCCGCTCGTTTTCAAGCTCTCCTGCAATTTCAGGAAGGTATTTTTTTGAGTACTCGATTACCTTGCCGTCGATTTCAACGAGCGTGGCTTTTTTAACAGACGGATGCTTGAGTACTTCACGAATCACTCCTCCGTCTCCTCCCCCTACTACGAGGACATTCTCAGGTTTTGGATGAGTGAAAAGCGGCACATGCGCCACCATTTCGTGATAAACAAATTCATCGCGCTGTGAGGTCATGACCATGCCATCAAGGAAAAGCATATTTCCCCATTCAGCGGTTTCAGCCATTTCAAGATGCTGAAAATCTGTTGTTTCTGTATGAAGCGTTTTATTAATCTTCATTGTAATCCCAAAGTTCTCTGTCTGCTTTTCTGTAAACCAAAGTCCAGCCATATTCATTTCTCCTTTATTGAAACTATAGTTGAATGTTTATCGTCATTATTAAGAGCAGCTTTATGAGTTGTTTTCCACACTAACAAAATAAAAAACGCACATGACAAAATTATAGAGATAAACAGCAGAAATACAAGAGATATATAAGAAAAAATAAAGGGATTTTTTTCTGCTTGTAAATAGGCTGCAGCTGAGAGAACACCTCCCTGCAGGCAGAGCGTTTAAAAATGGTTTAATCCGCTCATACTAACCATTAAAAGACAACTGGGAGTTGGAACGGAAATGGGAAGAATCGAAAGGAGAAAGCACCGCAAATGGACGCGGGCGCTTCGCTACAGTTTACTGTCTATCATTCTGATTATCGGCGTCTTTACCTTCATGACCGTCGGGCTGTACTTTTACGCTAAGACAACGGGTCCTCCTTCTGTTGCCGTCAGCCAATCAAACCTGATTTACTCGATTGAGGACAAGCCAATTGGCGAACGGAACTTTGGAGAAAAAAGATATTGGCAGTCTCTAGAAAACATTGCTCCTGATGTGATTGATGCGACGATCGCCATTGAGGACAGAAAATTTTATAAACACAGCGGCTTTGACTATAAGAGGATTGCCGGGGCGATTGTGGCGGATGTAAAAGCCATGGCAAAGGTTCAAGGAGCGAGTACGATTTCCCAGCAATACGCACGAAATCTTCATCTGTCCCATGAGAAAACCTGGACAAGAAAATTTAACGAGGCTTTATACACCGTACGACTTGAATGGAATTATGATAAAGATAAAATTTTAGAAGGCTACTTAAATACGATTTATTATGGCCACGGTGCTTATGGAATTGAAGCCGCGAGCCAGTTTTATTTCGGTATACCGGCGAAGGAGCTTACACTTGCACAGGCAGCCATGCTTGCCGGTGTGCCTAAATCACCGTCCGGCTATTCACCTGTTGATCATTTTGAAAAAGCAAAGGAAAGACAGGAGCTTATTTTAAGTGAAATGGTCAAGAATGGCGTAATTTCTCAGGCGGATGAATCAAGAGCGATAAGTGAGAAGCTTGAAATTGCAGCCACTCATCCTCATACGGCAGAGGATATTGCTCCTTATTTTCAGGATGCCGTCTGGGCTGAGCTGGAAGGAAAGCTTGGGCTTGAGCCGCATTATTTAAAATACGGCGGCTTAAAAATCTACACAACACTTGACCCGAAAAAGCAAAAAATTGCTGAAGAAGTAATGGCTGAGGTTGTTCCTGAGACGTCAGATATTGAGGTGGGATTTGCTGCATTAAATCCTTCCAATGGGTACGTGGAAGCGCTGATTGGGGGACGTGATTATGAAGCAAGCCCCTTTAACCGCATGACGCAGGCTGTGCGCCAGCCGGGATCCACGTTAAAGCCCATCCTCTATACTGCAGCATTGGAGCATGGATTCACCCCGGCGACAACGATGGTCAGCGAGCAAACGACTTTTTCCTATGATAATGGCAGAGGTGAATATTCACCGGAAAACTTTAACCATAAGTTTGCCAATGATGCGATTACACTCGCTCAGGCAATCGCGATTTCAGATAATATCTTTGCTGTAAAGACCCATCAGTTTTTAGGGGAAAAGACACTTGGAGAAATCGGCAAAAGATTTGGTTTAACGACTAAAATTGACCACCGCCCGGCCGCAGCTCTTGGAACCTCTGAGGTTGTTCCGATCCAGATGGTTAATTCCTATAATCTGTTTGCTAACGGAGGCAACCGTACAGAGCCTGTACTCGTTAGACGGGTGGAAACCTCTGATGGAAAAGTGATCTATGAGAATAAGGAAAAGCCCGTTAATGTTGTAGACCCAAAGATTGCGTTTGTCATGGCACATATGCTTACAGGAACCTTTGATCCCGCTCTTAACGATTATTCAACCGTTACAGGGATTACACTTCTAAATGAAAAAACACGGGAATACGGAGCAAAATCCGGCACGACTAATTCAGACCAGTGGATGATCGGCTTCTCCCCTTCTCTAACAGCTGGAATCTGGACGGGCTATGATAATGGTCAGGAGATCACGTTAAGCGAGGATAAGGCGGTTTCTAAGCTGATGTGGATCCGCTTTATGGAAAGAGCGCTTGAAGGATCGAAAGAGGAATGGCTCGTTCCGCCGGATGGAGTCGTTGCGGTCAATATGGATCCGCATACCGGTATGCTTTCTTCCGATCAGTGCGAGGGTGAACGAACCGCTTATTTTGTGAACAAAACAGAGCCTATTGAGGCATGCTCAGGCGACGTTGATTTTGAACCGCCCGGCGAACCGGTTATGACTCCCCCTGAAGAGCCTGAAGAGATTGATTCAGAAGGCGGCAGATGGCTGGACCGCTGGTTTTAATTAAGCGGCTTTAATTTAAAAAATGCACCTACTTCATACAATAATAAAAAGCCCCGAGGTGTGCGGCCTCGGGGCTTTTTTGTCCTAGTTACACATTTATGCAACTGTAATAGTAGTGTACTCCGTTTCGACAAATTGAGCAATATTGGATGACAAGTTTACGCAAAACTTCACAATTTGTTCACGCTTTAACTTATATTAGTTAACTGTGTCTAAAGCCTCATGCAAAGCAGACTCAGAGTGCTTCCACATGTCCTCATTATGGTTTTTCAAAAAGGCTGCAAGAATCCCTTTTGACTTATCATCCATTTTATCAACGACGATTTTTCGCTTCATTGATTTATCCATTAAATTCACGTGCTCAGGCAGCAGCTTATAGCCTCTTCTTTTCTCGCGGTTAACCACCATTTCACAGGCGGTTACCCCTGCATAATAAGGTCCTTCAGGCTTGCGGTCAATTGTTACCCAGACTAGCCAGTACGGCTTGCCCCCAGCAGAATCCTCGCGATTTTGCGTAAACTTGACTCCTTTTTCCGCTTTTGACCGCGCATGCATTGCGCCAATATCAATTTCAGCCTCTCCCTCATCTACATCGATAATGACAGGGGAAACATTATCAAGGCTGAGAGCCCCTATTCCAAATCCTCCGTGACCGTCAGTCGGATCACTTTTAATAATATTAAACCCTATATTTTTCTTCTTTTTTTCAGTCAAATTCCTTCACTCCTATTCCTTATAATCCAAATAACGTCCCGATAATGACACCGAAAAATTGCTGTATCGCGGGAATCGTTGTATTAAATAATGGGGTGATCGTGTAGTTGCTAAGCGGCGTAATCGCTATTACCAGAAAAAGCAGGCCGCCGTATTGCTCATATTGAGTAAGCTTTGGCCGGATCCGGTTCGGAACAAGATCTGAAATAATCCGGTAGCCGTCCAGTGGAGGCAGTGGAATTAAATTAAAGACAAACAGCAAAATATTTAAGCTGATCATCGTCATCAAAAGTCCGGTTAAAAATAATGGCACCTGAATTCCTGCAATTACAAGAGCTATGTACGCTGTCTGTGCGATGAAGGCAAGCACGAGATTGGTTAAAGGACCAGCCAGGGACACAAGCACTCCTGCCAAGCGCGGATTCTTAAAATAAAAACGATTTACCGGCACCGGCTTCGCCCATCCAAACCCGATAATAAAAATTAAAATTGTTCCAATGGGATCAAGGTGCTTAATTGGATTAAACGTCAGCCTTCCCTGATTTTTAGCGGTAGGATCACCAAATTTATAGGCCACATAAGCATGGGCAAATTCGTGCAGGGTAAACGCAATCAAAAGCGTAATAATGATATAAACAAGCTGTTCAGGGTTATTAAAAAGGGAAAACACGCTTCAACTTCCTTTCATCCGACCATTTTGTCGCGCATCTTACTTGTGTTATCGTGAAGGTCGTTTACACTTAAAGAAGCAGCGGCTATATAGTTTCGATTGTATCACATTTTCGTTCCTGTACACGACGCTGAAGACTGGTAAAGGAAAGGAGTTTTTTTATGCCATATGTAACAGTTAAAATGATTGAAGGCCGTTCTGAGGATCAAAAGAAGGCCTTAGTAGAGAAGGTGACGGATGCGGTTGTTGAAACAACTGGTGCTCCTGCTGAAAAAGTCGTCGTTTTTATTGAAGAAATGACTAAAAGCCATTATGCAGTTGGCGGCAAGCGTTTGAGTGACGAAAGCTAATTAGAACTGAACCGGAATTTCTTAATGACGAAATTCCGGTTTCCTTATTTCTTTTTGACTATTGAAAGATTTAAAAAATGAGTAAGAAAGGGGACAAACATGCAGAGCACCTTACCCTCAGGAATTTTATCTTTAATTTTATTATTTTTTCTCCTATCAGGCTGCACGGGTCAATCCAACCCGGCCCCCAAAGAACATAAGAACGACACTACTCCATTTTTTTCTTCAGACTCTTTTACAACCAGTGATAAAATCCTGCTTACTGAAGGTCTTACTCACCATTCTATCAGTATTCCTTCTTCCTCTGACAGTGCTTATTTTACAGTAGACATTGGTTTTTATACGGAGAAAGCGGATGCTGAAGCGAAAAAAAATGAGCTTATTGACAACAATTTTGATGCCAGGGTGCACCATGTCGTCGACTCCATGCCTAACGACGGTAAAAGCGTTGGCTATGTAGTACAAAGCGGTGAATTAACCGAGCGCAGTCTCGCTGATGAACTGCAAAAAGACCTTCAGGACTTTGGTTATACCTCCGCTCAAATTACCAATACCTCCTATGATGGAACAAAAGAACTGGCCGGCCCTTTAGAGATTAACATTCTGGAGCTTGATCCTACAGTCTTTAAAGGAGAAATTAAAAGTATGCTTGCTCATGATTCTATAACCGGACGCGAAAAGCTGACTGCTATGTCTGCTCGAACAGACGCAATTGCCGGTATAAATGGAGGTTATTTTGTGGTGGAGGAAGAAGATGGGGTTCCCGGCACGCCAGCTGGTCTGACAATTCTAAATGGAGAGATTGTTAGTGAGGCAGCAGGTGAAAGAACAAGCCTTCATTTCAGAGAAAGCACAGTAGAAATAGCTGCAGCCAGAACAAATATAAAGCTTGAGAACCAGCATGGTGAATCTAAAATAGTCCATGGCATTAACCGCTCCCCTGGGCTTATTCGGAATTGCGGTGGATGGCATGATGATAACTTAACTGAACCAAAACATGATGTTACCTGTACAGCTGAAGATGAATTAATCCTTTTTAACCGGGTATTCGGAGATTCAACTCCGGAAGGAAATGGTGTTGAGGCGATTCTTGATGAAGAAGGGATTGTTACTGATGTTTATCAAACGCGCGGCAATCCCATTCCTGATAAAGGGAGAGTCGTTTCTGCAATAGGCGAAGAGGCAAAATGGCTGAAATCTCACGCAAAAGTAGGCTCTGCCTTTTTCATACATTCCGCTGTTTTCACGAATGATTTAGAAATGGACAGAGGCGAGGATATGTTTACTATAAACGGGGCACCGGAGCTACTCAAAAACGGGGTCATCACGGTACCAGCCCATAAAGAAGGCTTCCGCTGGAGTTCTGAGTTCTACTACTATTTCGCTCTTCACCGACACCCCCGCACGATTGTTGGAATTAAGGAGAACGGAAACCTGCTTTTTGTAACAGTGGATGGAAGAAACCCTGAACGAAGTATTGGGCTGAATTTTGTTGAAAGTGCGCAGTTACTTCAGGCGCTGGGGGCTGTTGATGGAATAAATCTTGATGGAGGCGGCTCAACATCGTTGGTGATCGACCAACAGCTTGTTAACTCTCCTTCAGACGAATCAGGAGAAAGACCTATAGGAGATGCACTCATTTTTTCAGATAACGAAACTACAAACCTGCCTCAATAATAGTAATTAACTAGAAAAAGGCTGGCTCAGGGTACTTGCTTCCTGAGACCAGCCTTTTTTAGTCTATTATTTTTGAGTAATCGGTTTTTTCAATAGGCCTACCATAATCGCTGTCACGATTGCACCAATGGCGATTGCCAGCGTGTACAGCAGGATGCTGATCAACCCATCCTCAAGCGTGGCAAATACGAAGATTCCTCCATGCGGTGCGCGAAGGGCAAGGTCAAACCAGAGAGTCATTCCCCCCGCTATAGCAGAACCCACTACTGCGGATGGGATGACGCGTAATGGATCCGCTGCAGCAAATGGGATCGCTCCCTCAGTGATAAAGAACGCACCAAGGAAATAAGCAGATACCCCGGTTTTTCGTTCCTGTTCATTGAATTTACGTTTAAAGAAGGTCGTTGCCAGTGCCAAACCGAGTGGCGGCACCATACCGCCTGCCATTACGGCAGCCTGTGGCCCGAATTGTCCGTCTGCAGCTACAGCAAGTGCAAATGCGTACGCCGCTTTATTGATCGGCCCACCCATGTCGATAGCCATCATTCCACCTAAGAGAATTCCAAGAAGAGCCAGATTTCCTGTTCCGAGTCCGCCAAGCCAGTTAATAACACCCTGATTAATGGCGCTAAGCGGCTGAACGGCCCAATACATGATTAACCCTGTCGCTAAAATTCCGAGTAATGGATAAATCAATACCGGCTTTAATCCATTAAATACAGCAGGTAAATTCTTAAACAATGCCTTCAAGCCGACTACGATATACCCTGCTAAGAAACCGGCAATAATCCCTCCAAGGAAGCCGCCGCCCCCTGTTGCAGCCATCAAACCGCCGACCATACCCGGTGCAAATCCCGGACGGTCCGCAATACTCATGGCAATAAATGCTGCCAATACCGGTACAATTAAGAAGAACGCGTTTTCTCCGCCGATGTAGCTTAAAATATCACCAAATGGAGATCGTTCACCTGTTAGCTGGTCTTCAAATGCAAAGGATGCTGCAATTAAAATCCCTCCACCAACAATGAATGGAAGCATATTGGAAACCCCGTTCATTAGATGCTTATAGACACCTGAACGTCCTTTTCCACCGCCTGACTCTTCCCCATCCTCTGATTTTGAAGAGCCTGATCCCCTATAAACAGGTGCATCCTGTTTTACTGCACGGCTGATCAGCTGTTCTGTTTTACGGATTCCGTCGGTTACCGGCACTTCAATGACATGCTTCCCTTTAAAGCGGTCCATTTCTACCTTTGTATCCGCTGCTACGATGATCGCAACTGCTTGCTCAATATCAGCAGCTGTCAGAACATTTTTAGCCCCGTCTGAACCGTTTGTTTCTACTTTTATCTCAACATTCATTTCCTTCGCTTTGTTCTTTAAAGCATCTGCAGCCATATACGTATGGGCAATTCCTGTTGGACAGCCTGTTACTGCAAGCACTTTTCCTGTAGGAGCAATCGCTGCATTCACATCTGTTTCCTGATCCGCGCCTGATTTAACGTTTTCTGCTTCGTTTTCAGCCGCTTCTTCTTTCTCTTTTTCATCTTCAAAATAAGAAATGAGCGAAATGACTTCATCAGGTGATTTGGCATCAAGGAGTCCCTGCTTTACTTCTTCTTTTAAGAGCAAAACGGATAAACGACTTAACGCTTGAAGGTGAGTATCATTAGCTCCCGCTGTTGCAGCAATCATAAATACCAGGTGGGCCGGTTGACCGTCAAGCGATTCATAGTCCAGACCCGCTTTAGAGCGTCCGAACGCAATCGCCGGTTCCTTTACGGCATCCGTTTTTGCGTGAGGTATCGCTATCCCTTCACCAATTCCAGTAGTTGTCTGATCCTCCCTTGCCTGAATTGCCTCACGATAAGCCTTCGCATCATTTAGCTTTCCTGCACGGTCAAGCAGGCTGACCATTTCGTTAATGGTTCCCTGCTTTTCAGTTGACGTTAATGACAGTTCAATGGTTTGTTTTGTCAAAAGTTCGGTTATTTTCATTTTTCTGACCTCCTTATATTTACCAGTGGCTGATAGTGCTGAATATCATTTATCGTTGCAAGCCCCTCTGAAAAGGCGGTAGACGCTCCGCACGCCATACTGAGAGCCAATGCGTCGTTGATTGTTAAGTCTCTTTCCAGTCCTGCTAAAAAGCCTGCGACAGATGAATCACCTGCTCCTACACTATTTACAAGGTTGCCTGCAGGTGGTTCAGCCACATAAACTTCATCTCTATGAATCAATATAGCCCCTTTTTCAGCCATCGAAATCATCAGATACTCAATATCATGGTGATTGTAAAATTGACGGCCATGCTTTACCGCTTCTTCGATCGTGTTGATTTTCTCACCAACATAGCCGCTCAATTCCTTATGATTAGGCTTAATGAAATGAAGAGGTGTAGTAAGGGCCGGCTCCAGCAGGGATTTCTCTGCATCAATGACTATCTTCATTCCAAGGTCGTGAGCCTTTTTAGCAAGGAGCCCGTAAAGTTTTTTTGGAACGCTTTCCGGAATGCTGCCCGCGAGCACAAGGATATCTCCTTCTCCGTAGCGGCCAATGAGTTCAAACAAAGCCTCAACATCGGTTTCACTGATCGCAGGACCTGCAGCATTAATTTCCGTTTCCTGTTCTGTTTTTAACTTAATATTAATCCTTGAAGGCTCTTCCACATGAATGAAGTCAGCCGTAATCTCTTTATCATCAAGCGACTGTTCAATAAAATGTCCGCTGAAACCCCCGGTAAAACCGGTAGCTGTGCTGTGGATTCCAAGCTCCTTTAACACCTGGGATACATTAATCCCCTTACCACCAGCGAAAAATGCGGTATCATTCGTTCGGTTTAATCCGCCTTCATTGAGCTTGTCCACTCTTACAACATAATCAACTGAAGGATTTAACGTTACAGTTAAAATCATTGTTTCACCTCTTTTACACTTGTTTGTTTATAGTAAAGCGATGCATTTTCCTCAATAGCCTCTGTGATCAAGAACGCTTCTTGAAGTTCACCAAACCGGGCAAAAGCAATCTCTCCAATTTTTTCAGCATCTGCCAGAACAAACACTTCTCTTGAAAGGCTCATTGCTTCGGCTTTCACCTGCGCTTCTTCCGGGTCCGGTGTCGTATAGCCTGATTCATAGTGAACACCGTTCGTTCCCATAAATGCTTTATCAAAACGATAGGCTCTTAACGAATCAATGGCTCCTCTTCCAATCACTGCATTGGTCTTCGGCTTGATCACACCGCCTGTTAAGTAGGTTCGGATGCCTTTTTTCATCAATTCATCCACATGCATAAGCCCATTTGTGACAACAATCAGGTCTTCATCCGGTAAAAATTCGATAAGCTGTTTCGTCGTCGTGCCCGCATCAAGAAAGATACAGTCTCCTTTCTCAATAAAGGACGCCGCTAAACGGGCAATCTCTCTTTTTTGATGAAGGTTTTTGGCTGATTTCTCATCCATGCTCGGCTCATCTGTTTTTTTTTCCATTAATCTTGCTCCACCGTGAATCCGCTTAATAAACTTCTTTTTTTCAAGCTCCGTCAGATCACGTCTAATGGTGGATTCAGAAGCTCCAGTTGCTTCAATCAAGTCCTGAATCTTCACCGTTTCCCTCGACTTCACTTTATCTAAAATGATGGAATACCGTTCTTCGGTCAGCATATCCATTCTCCTTTTCCAACTAACTATATGTTCATTATAAAGAGAACGCTTACAAAAATCAATCATAAATAACCAAAAACAATCAAAAACGGTCAAAATAATCATAGCCTGCCTGTTTAATGTATTAATAGTAAACAAATTTCACGTTTTGATCAGCGGTTGCATGTCCTGACTTCAATTCATTTCTATTTAGTCCGGTTAACTTTTTTAATTTTTATGAACTTTATTGGAACGAAGACCAGAGAGAATTACGGTTCCTCAAACTAATGCTATTCTCCTTATTAAATCTAATTTCAGCTTCCCGCTGCTTCCTGAAAAAAACAAAAAAATTGTTAAATGTGCAAATACCCCTTGACTTGAGAATGATTATCATTATAATTTGAGTAGTGATGATAACTATTATCAATTAAATCACTACATAAGGAGTGCACCATATGAAAAACACTTGGAATTTATTCTGTTTAGCATTGATCCTTGCGATCCTGACTGCGTGCGGCAATTCAGGTGAAGAAGAATCGACTTCAAATGAAAGCGGTTCTACAGACGAATCTGAAGAATCCGCTGGCGAAGTAAATTTATATACTGGTCGTCACTATGACACAGATCAGGCATTATACGATCAATTCACAGAAGAGACCGGCATTAAAGTCAATGTCATCCAGGGTAAAGATGATGAGTTAATCGCCCGTCTTGAACGTGAAGGACAGGCTTCTGAAGCTGATGTATTTATGACTGCTGATGCTGGCCGACTTCATCGTGCAGAAGATCTTGAGTTACTTCAATCTTTTGAAAGTGACGTTTTAAATGAGAACATCCCGGAAAACCTGCGTGAAACTGATAACCAGTGGTATGGCCTTACAAAGCGTGCCCGTATTATCGCTTACCATCCGGACCGCGTTAACCCTGAAGAAATTCAAGATTACTCAGATCTTACAAGCGAAGATATGGCCGGACGTGTATTGATTCGTTCATCAGACAACATATATAACCAGTCTCTTGTTGCCTCTATGATTGCCATTGATGGTGAAGAAGCTGCAAAAGAATGGGCACAGGGAATTGTAAACAATATGGCACGCGACCCTGAAGGCGGAGATCGTGACCAGGCAAAAGGCATTGCTTCCGGTGAAGGTGATGTAGCTGTTATGAACACGTACTACCTTGGTCAAATGCTTAATTCTGAAGACGAAGAAGAAGTAAAAGTAGCAGAACAGCTTGAAGTTGTATTCCCTAATCAGGACACAACAGGTACACATATTAACATCAGTGGTGCCGGAATCACTTCAAGCAGTAAAAACGTTGAAAATGCTCAGAAATTCATCGAGTTCCTTTCATCCGAATCTGCCCAGGAACAATTCGCAGAAACAAACTACGAATACCCTGCAAACCCTAATGTAGAAGCATCTGAACTTCTTCAAAGCTGGGGCGAGTTCAAAGAGCAGGACATTAACCTGAGTGAACTTGGTGAAAACAACAACCGTGCCATCCAGATTATGAATGAGGTTGGCTGGAAATAAGATGATCAAAACCCTGCCGTACACCGGCAGGGTTTTTGATATGTTAAGGCTGCGCTTGACACATATTATTCATAGAAAAGACATAATCCGCTTTAAATCTGCTCAATTTAACATATTCACCCCCGCCAGCCAACTTAAATTAAGCCTTTTCATCTATACAAATTAAATGAGAACTGTTATCATTATCGGGAACGGTTTATGTGTTAAGCCGAAGATTTGAATTGTTTTAAGGACGTGTCCCTTGTGAAGCTGTTTCGTAAATTGCCTGGCTATTTAAATATATGGACCGTTCTCAGTATGATCATTGTCATCCTGATCCTGCTTCCGAACTTATCAATTCTCATTAATTTCTTTACGGAACGTGCAGAAAACTGGGAGCACATCCAGGAATTTATCCTGCCAAATCTACTTAAAAATACAAGTTTAATATTGGTTTTCACCGGATTTTTTGCCATTTTTATCGGAACGAGTCTTGCCTGGCTTGTGTCAGCGTATGATTTTCCAATGAAGCGGTTTTTCAAGTGGGCATTAATTCTGCCGCTGGCGATCCCTCCTTATATTGCAGGCTACACGTATAATGGGATTTTGAACTATACCGGTGTAATTCAGACGACCTTGCGAAACAATTGGGATATTACAGTCAATCAAAGTTACTTCAATATCCTGAACATGCCCGGTGCCATTTTTATTTTTACACTATTTTTATTTCCTTATGTCTATACGATTACACGTGCCTTTTTGTCTCATCAGTCTGCAGCGCTCGTCGAAAATGCGCGACTGCTTGGCCGGAATGCATGGGAAATTTATTTCCGTGTTGTGATCCCTATTTCGCGGGGAGCAATTGTCGGCGGCGTCAGTCTGGTCCTGCTTGAAGTACTGAATGATTATGGCCTCGTTTCCTATTTCGGGGTTCCAACTTTCAGTACAGCGATATTCCAGACCTGGTTCGGCATGAATGATCTTAATTCTGCCATTAAACTTTCCGCGACACTAATGTTTATCGTTTTTGCGCTTTTAATTATCGAAAAATTGCTGCGCGGACGTAAAAAGTACAGTGCGACGACAGCCAAAGTCCGGCCGCTTACTCCCATTAAGCTTCGAGGGGCAAAAGCCTGGACAGCATTCAGCTATTGTTTTTTTATTTTCATGCTCGGATTTTTAATCCCTTTTATACAGATGATCGATTGGACGATTCTAACGTTTGAGAAAATTGCATCTCCTGTTTTTACTCAGTTAATGATGAATTCTCTGCTTGTCTCCTTTGTTGGAGCGTCACTCGTCATGGTGTTTGCTGTCATCATCGCAAACTTCTCACGCATGCATCAGAGTTTCTTTTCTAAATCGGCCGCCCGGGTGACTATACTCGGGTACTCCATTCCGGGAGCCGTCATTGCGGTTGGAATCAGCACAGTATTTATTGATATTGATAATTTCCTGTTTAAATTTTACGAAACGATGGGCATGGAAGCATCACTCTTTTTAAGTACAAGCCTGTTTATTCTAATTTCTGCCTATATCATCCGGTTTCTCGCCATCGGATACAATTCCGTGGAAGCCGGCTTTGATAAGATTGGCAATAAATACACAGAAGCTTCCCGTATGCTTGGGTTGAATCTGACAAAAACCTTTTTCAAAGTCGATTTACGCATGATCAAGGTGCCGATTATCAGCGGGTTTATCCTCGCTTTTATTGATATTTTAAAAGAGCTGCCATTAACCTTAATTTTACGTCCATTTAACTTTGACACCTTAGCCACTAAAGCATATCAGTATGCAAATGATGAACAAATACAGGAAGCTTCCTTAGCTTCGATCATCATCGTTGTCATCAGCGCCATTGCGATCTATGTATTTCATCAAGTTTTAGAAAAGGAGCCGAAATAATATGTTCGTACAAATCAAAGACCTATGCTTCTGTTACGGAAATACAAAACAAAATACGATTAATCAGTTTCACCTTGAAATTCAGCAGGGTGAGATCATTTCAATACAAGGAGACAGCGGGAGCGGGAAAAGTACGGTTCTTCGGCTTCTTTGCGGACTTGAGGTCCCTAGCAAAGGAACCATTACGATTGATGGTGAAGTAATGACGGATGACCGCCATTTTGTGTTACCCGAAAAGCGCGGAATCGGTATGGTCTTTCAGGATTATGCACTATTTCCTCATATGACGGTACTTGAAAATATTCAGTTTGGCCTGAAGAAATACAGCCGGAAAGCGAAAAAGCAGCGTGCTGAGGAAGTGCTGGAACTTGTCAACATGATGTCGTTTGCAAAACGTTACCCGCACGAGCTCAGCGGTGGACAGCAGCAGCGTATTGCTTTGGCACGGTCTTTGGCTCCAAAACCTTCACTTCTGCTATTGGACGAGCCGTTCAGTAACCTGGATGCCGGTCTTCAGATTAAGATACGGAGTGAGCTGAGAGAAATCATTAAAAAGACAGGCATCACCTCCATTTTCGTTTCGCACGATCTTGAGGATTCCAAAGCCATTGCTGACAGAATCGTGACAATGCGCGATGGCGCCGCCCATAACTGGGAATCAATTTGTACAACGACACGAAAAGAAAAGCCTGCACTTCATCTGGTAGAGTCTAAATAAAAATATAGAAAATAGAAAAAGGCATGGCGCCGATGGCCATGCCTTTTTCATATAATTTACCTATGCATTAAACAAGTTGATTTAACTGCTTTATGTAGGTCAATGCTTCATCTAACTCTTTATCCGTATAATTCTGCTTTGCCTTTACCTTCTTCACTTTTTCAATTTGTGAATCTCCTTCAAGAGAATCGAAATAGAGAAGTGTGGAAACAAGCTCAAGAAAACGGGAGGATTGTTCATTCAGGTTTTTCAGGAACGGTTCAAGCTTCTCAGACACCGCCTCATTTTGCGCATCTAAAAACGCCTGCCCCTCCTCTGTTACTTCATAACGGTACTGATAATAACCGCTTTTCTTCTCGTTATATTCATTGATAAAGCCCATATTGCAAAGCTCTTCTACCCTCAGTGTCAATTCTTCTGAATAAGGTCCAAAAAAATGAAACTGATATTTTTCATGAAAAGCATAATTGTGCTTTTTGGCAATAAAAATGATTTTCTGCAGTTTCTTTCTGCCGACAATCTCCCCCAGGGCAGAAAACGCCTGCATCAGTCTTGCGTGATCCTTCATCATGGCTGGTTCTCTCCTTTTTAATGCTCACTAACCCCTAAAATAGCTAAGATTTTTTCTTTCGTTTCTTTATGAGTTGAATCATCCATCAGAAGGTCCTTTGGATAATAAAGTTTATGGTCTGTTCTTCTTTTCCCTGAAATCGCGTCCACAATCTCAGATTGGCGAGATAGTTCCCGCAGTTCTCCACTTGGCATTAGAAGATGAATCGGAACCCTCTCCTCTTCTTCACCCGGCCGGTAAAAATCGTACGGAAGATCTGACGATGAATCCACCACAAGATAGTATTCCGGATCAAGATCCGCCTCACTGAACAGCTGTTCAAGCTTATTCAGTTTTTTGTATTCTTTGGATGGATCAAATTCAACATATTTAAATAGATTACGATTTATAAAGCGGCTGCACAAATCTCGTAAAATAGGATCCTTTTCGTCCTCCCACATTTGGAAATAGTACATAATCACTGACTCATCCAGCTTTAAATAATCCTTTAGAGTGACCTTCCCTTCAAACATTGAAACAAAATGCATGGGCTCATAAGCAAATTCATAATTCATCTCGCTCAGCTCTTTTGCACGGTGAAGAATTTTTGTCAAAATGACCTCAGAGCTTCTCGTAACCGGATGAAAATAAACCTGCCAATACATCTGATAGCGGCTCATGATGTAATCCTCCACCGCATGCATTCCGCTGGATTTGATCACAACCTGATCCTCTCTTGGGCGCAGAACCCGGAGGATCCGCTCCATATCAAAATGCCCATAGCTTACGCCGGTAAAATACGCATCTCTTTGTAAATAATCCATGCGGTCAGCATCAATTTGGCTGGAAATCAAGCTGATTATTTGATTGTTATCATAGGTTTTGGCTATAACATCTGAAACCTTCTGAGGAAATGAACGGGAGACCCTTTTAAGAACCTGATTTACCTCTGTATCTCCTAATATAATCGCCTGGGTAAACACTTCATGATCAAGGTCGAACACCTTTTCAAATGAATGTGAATAAGGGCCATGTCCTAAATCATGCAGCAGGGCAGCACATAGGGAAAGAAGGCGTTCGCTCTCATCCCATTCCGGACGGTTGGCAAATACATCATCTACAATCCGGCGGATAATTTCATATACACCAAGCGAGTGATTCAAGCGGCTGTGTTCAGCTCCGTGAAAGGTCAAATAAGTGGTCCCAAGCTGGCGGATTCTTCGCAGGCGCTGAAATTCCTTTGTACCTATTAAATCCCAGATTACCTGATCTCTGACATGGATGTAGCGATGAACAGGGTCTTTAAATACCTTTTCTTCTTGAAGTTTCTGATTGGAATACTTCATTGTCATCGTTTTCCTTCTTCCTACTCGTCATGTATTCATTATAACGGGTTATTTTTTTCTTACACTACTTGACAATTTGACACTATGCTCGAGCCCCGGGGTCTCAATTTTTGAGATGGGAATTTGTTTCTTTAGTACCCTTTTGGAGTAAAAATGAACCTCTTTATTTCATGGTGTAATAGGTAAAAACCTTTTAACAAAACGTGTTGATTTACGCTGCAGGGAGATGTTTCCACGGGGCGGGGCTTGAGCTAACTTGCTTCGCAAGTGGATCTCAGCCTTCCCGTTTCTTCCCGCAGGAGTCAGCCCCTTCCACTTCAATCAACCTCTGAACAATCTAGTTACTGTTTTAAATTAGTATGTTAGAAGTAAATGTCCTTTTATGAGGCGTGTTGATTTACGGTGAAAATTATCTAACTTTAAGAGGTTGGACGATAAAAAAACCAGTTCCCATGCGCGGGATTTCTTTGCAGCATGTGGGATCTGGATGTGAATTGCGTTATTTTTTGAGCTTGGTGCGTACTTTGTCCATGAGCTCTTCTTCTGTCAATGCCGCGACCGGGCGATTATTTACGAAGGTAAATGTCTTTTTGCGGCCTGGACCGCAGTAGGACTGGCACCCTATATCAACTGTAGCCTCAGGATCCATTTCCTTGAGCTTTGGAATCAAAGTCTTTACATCAACGGCTTGACAATCATCGCAAACACGGAATTCGTTTGCCATTTGTCTACAACCCTTTCTTTGTGAGTCTCGTTTATTCACTATCAGTCATTGTACCGATTTGGCGCTTTCTTTTCAAGGTTAATCCAAAAAACAGCAATAGTTTTACTTTTCTATTAACATCCATGTATGAAATTCTTCTAATCCGGTGAAAATATCGGTATGGATCGTTATCCATATGAAAGATTCATGGAACAGGAGTGAATAGAATGAAACAAAGACAAGATGCTTGGATGGAAGAAGACGATTTGATTTTAGCTGACACTGTGTTACGTCATGTACGCGAAGGAAGCACTCAATTAAATGCCTTTGAAGAAGTTGGAGATAAACTAAACCGCACTTCTGCGGCATGTGGATTCAGATGGAATGCGGTAGTACGCCAGCAATATGAAAAAGCCCTTGATCTTGCAAAGAAACAACGAAAGCAGCGTCATCGTCTGCTTGGGAAAGAGCAAAGCGGGAAGAAGAAAATTTTATATCAGCCGCAGCTGCCAACTATTGAAGAATTTCAATCAATTGATCTGCCATTTTCGGATCCGCCAGTGGCTGAGCCTGCTGAAGAGACGAATTATTATCAGGAGACTGCTAAGGAGACAGTGGTGGAGGATGTCTTCACGCCGGTCAGAGAGTATAATGCTGCCAGACAAACGCCTATTTCCTCGCTATCGCTTGAAGTAGTCATTGCTTACTTGCAGCAGCTTGGCCAGACAAGAGGACAGGATGCCCAGGCAAGACGCCAGGTGGAACGCCTTTTAAATGAAAATCGCGTTCTTCGCGACCAGTGCAGAGAGCTTGAATTACAGGTTCAAAAACTGGAAGACCAAGAAACAACTATGCAGGAAGACTACGAGACCCTTATGAAAATTATGAACCGTGCGAGAAAACTAATTTTGTTTGATGAAGAAGAAATGCCTTCAAACACCTTTAAAATGGACCGCAACGGCAATTTAGAAAAGGTCGTAGAAAATTAAGTATAAAGTAGTAAAAAACGCCCTGCCGGTGATATCAGTCACCAGCGGGGCGTTTTATTTCAGCGCTTTTTCACTTCGTTCAGTGACTCTTGAAAAGTATCCGTCATAAAGGAGCGCTTCCCGTTCATTCAGACTGCCGGCTTGTATTGACCCGCTTACACTCTTAAGAGATTGCAAGAAGCGCAGCATGCCATCCTGGACGGTCAACGACGCTTGCAAAAGCTCTGACAGCGAAGCCATAACCGCAGGCTGAATCTCAGGGTAGACGTGCTTTGTCTGTTCTCTTTTAATCGACTGTCTGTAAAATTCTCCAATTAGCTTGGCTCTATCGCTTCCGCTCCCGGACATACATAAGTAGATTTGAACAGCCACCCCTCCGCGAATACGACGCTGTGAAATGCCTGCAAACTTCCGGCCTTCTATGCTCAAATCATAACTGCCAGGACAATAGGAGCCGATCACTTCATATGCTTCAATTTTTGCATCAAAATCTGAAAACATCATTTTAACAAGCTCAACCATTGCATCATAGCCTCTATTTATATCGATCCCCTTTTCCGTTTCAGGGAAAATAAGTGAAATATTTAAAACACCTTCATCCAAAACCACTGCTAAACCGCCTGAATTTCGGACAATTGAGCGAAACCCCGCCTGTTCAATAACAGAAAGTCCATCCTTCAAATAAGGCGTACGGGTATCCTGAATTCCCAGCACGATCGTATCATGATGAACCCATGCTCTTGCGGTTGCAGGTGCTTCACCAGCCCCTACTGACGTGCATAGTGTATCATCCATGGCAAACGATTGAAGCCCTTCGAACATCGGACCAAGGCTCGACTGATCAATAATCCGCCAGATCGGCTGCTGCAGGAGCTCCAGTGATAATTTTGTCATGCAAATCGATCTCCTCTACTGCAAACTGAAAAAAGTATACCATATAATAAGAGCTTTTGTGCTGTACAGAATTAATCCAATTAAAAAATGCCCCGCAGCTGATAGTGTTTCCAGCTGCGAGGCTATTTAAACTTATTGGTTCTTATATAGCCTGTCCTGCAGTGATAAGAGCAAGCTTGTATACGTCTTCTTCATTACAGCCTCGTGAAAGGTCATTTACCGGTGCATTTAATCCTTGAAGAATCGGTCCCACCGCTTCAAAATTACCTAAGCGCTGCGCGATTTTGTATCCGATATTGCCTGCTTCAAGACTTGGGAATACAAATACATTAGCATTTCCTTGAATTTCAGCGTTTGGCGCTTTGCTTTTTGCCACTGACGGTACAAATGCAGCATCAAATTGGAATTCCCCATCAAGAGCCAGCTCAGGAGACTGCTCTTTAGCGATTTTAACCGCGTCTGTCACCTTTTCTGTCTCAGGGGATTTAGCTGAACCTGCTGTTGAGAAGCTTAGCATGGCAACGCGCGGATCGATATCAAACATTTGAGCTGTTTTTGCACTTTCAAGCGCAATTTCGGCTAGATCCTGGCTGTCCGGTGAAATATTGATTGCACAGTCTGCAAACACATATTTCTCTTCGCCGCGAACCATAATGAAAACACCTGATGTCTTTTTAATGCCAGGCTTGGTTTTAATAATTTGAAGCGCCGGGCGAACCGTGTCAGCAGTTGAATGTGCTGCTCCGCTTACTAAGCCATGCGCCTGATTTGTATAAACAAGCATCGTTCCAAAATAGTTCTCGTCTAACAAAATCTTACGGGCATCTTCTTCTGTCGCTTTTCCTTTGCGCCGCTCAACGAATTCTGCCACTAGCTGATCCATGTTTTCGTAAGTGGAAGGATCAAGAATTTCAGTCCCGTTTAACGTCACGTTCATACCTTGTGCAGTTTCTTCGACTTCATTTTTATTTCCAATTAATACCGGTGTTAACACGCCTTCAGCTGCAAGGCGGCTTGCCGCACGAAGAATACGCTCATCCTTGCCTTCAGGAAATACAATTCGCAGATCCTTACCCTTAATTTTTTCCGTTACTGTTGTAAATAAATCGCTCATTTTGCGACCTCCTTAAAACGTCTATACCGTTAGCATACCCCATTAGAGTAAGAATTCAAGAACAAGCCCCTATGTCAGCGTTTACACCTTAGATGTTTATTTTTTCGGAAAATTCACTTGTAATACGGTGGCTATTTCATGAACGAAGCCCGCGTTTTACTTGTATTTAATTGTTTTATGATATGATAGCTCTAGACTATTGAAGTAATTTTCAAGGAGTGACTTTAGATGAATGAAGCAGCAACTACACTTGATGGCTGGTATGGCCTTCATGATTTTCGGAAAATGGACTGGACCTCCTGGAAGCGTCTTTCTTCCGACGACCGTTCACTTGCGATAACGGAGTTTCAACAATTTCTAAAAAAACTGCATATTGTTCAGGATGAGGAACAAGGCAGTCATTCTTTTTATTCCATCGTTGGCCAAAAAGCAGATTTCATGCTGTTTATTTTGCGCCCTACTATGGAAGAGCTAAACGAGCTGGAAAATGAATTTAATAAATTGACGATTGCAGAGTATACGATCCCGACCTACTCTTATGTGTCAGTTGTTGAGCTTGGAAGCTACGGCTCTAAGGATTCAGATGAAGATCCATTTCAAAACCCTTATGTGCGCGCACGTTTGTACCCGCAGCTGCCTAAAACAAAGCATATTTGTTTTTATCCAATGGATAAGAAGCGTGAGGGCGACGATAACTGGTACATGCTTCCGATGGAAAAACGCAAGCAGCTTATGTACGATCACGGGATGATTGGCCGCGGATATGCAGGAAAGATCAAGCAGATTATTTCCGGTTCTGTAGGCTTTGATGATTGGGAATGGGGCGTGACGCTTTATTCTGATGATGTACTGCAGTTTAAGAAGATCGTGTATGAAATGCGTTTTGATGAAGTGAGTGCACGCTACGGCGAGTTTGGATCGTTTTATGTAGGGAATTTGCTCGAGGATGAGGAGCTTCCGAAGTTTTTGCATGTATAATTAATTTTTTAAAAGGAATGCTTTGGCGATTTGGCTGCCCGAGCGTTCCTTTTTTTGTACTGATGACCTTGCGAAGTTCTTCGGAGTTCTAAAGATAAGAGTTAAGTGTTCGAATGATGCATGTTGATTTTCACTGCAGGCGGAGGCTTTCCGCGGGGCGGGAGCTGAGCTAACTTGCTACGCAAGTGGATCTCAGCCTTCCCGCTTTAGCCCGCAGGAGTCCCCGCCTTCCGCTCCAATCAACTCGGTGATCACTTTTTCGGTGCTTCGAAGATTTAATGCTAGGAGTGTGTCTTTTTGAGTCCAAAAATTGTTTCCGTTATTAACATCTACTATCTTCACACCACCTTTTCAGCTAGGGAGATTATCTGAATTTAGAGTACTAGCGGATTGGGTTTCTAGGATCTGATGTTAATTCCAAAAGACATTCACCCATTACACCCTAATTCCAAAGAAAAAACAGATTACCAAAAAGCTGATTCCAGCGGAAGGGGCTGACTCCTGCGGGAGGAAGCGGGCGCTTGAGATCCACTTGCGCTAGCAAGTTAGCTCAAGCCCCGTCCCGCGGAAAGCATGCCCCTGCAGCGGAAATCAGCACGCTTATTCAAAAAAAAATTCACCCCTGACACTCTAATTTCAAAGACGAAAACGTATTACCCAGATGCTGATTGCAGCGGAAGGGGCTGACTCCTCCGGGATGAAGAGGGAGCTTGAGATCCACTTGCGCTAGCAAGTTAGCTCAAGCCCCTCCCCGCGGAAAGCATGCCCCTGCAGTGGAAATCAGCACGCTAATTCGAAAAGGCATTCAGCTTTCAACTTAGCATATCCTTCGGTCAAGCTGCATATAGTTGAAAGCGATGGGGGAGGAGTGAAATAGATGGCGGTGGTTGCACATAATGAAAAGGAGGTTGACCTGCTTGCGCGTTTGATGAGAGCTGAAGCTGAGGCTGATGGAGAGCTTGGAATGCTGATGGTTGGGAACGTAGGTGTCAATCGGGCACGGGTAGGATGTATGGATTTCACCGACATCCGAACCATTGAACAAATGGTATTTCAGCGCCCAGGCGGATTTGAAGCCACATTAAAAGGGTACTTTTATCAGCGCGCGAGAGAAAGAGACAAACAACTCGCACGAAGAGTGTTACGGGGTGAACGTTTTCACCCGGCAACCAATACATTATGGTTTTTCCGTCCAGAGGGCGATTGTCCTGCCCAGTGGTATGATCAGTGGAATACCGGGCGTTTTAAGTCGCATTGCTTCTTCGCCCCTACCCAGGAGGATTGTCCCGAGGTTTATTAAAGTCAGATCATCCTTTCGCAAAAATGCTAAGGAGGCGGAATTATGAATAACCCATCTGGAAACCAAAAGCCACAGCAGCCTGCACAGGGAGGTCAAGGAGGTCAGCAGGGTCAGGCAGGCCATACTTATTCTCAGCCTTACTACCAGCCCCAGACGTACCCAAGCTATACCTACCCGACACAAAACTATCAGACACCTACGATTCCACAATCGACAGGCGGTCAGTCTATGCTGCCAAATGAGGAATCGTATATTGAAAATATTCTGCGTTTAAACCGTGGAAAAGTGGCAACGGTGTATATGACGTTTGAGAACAACCGGGAGTGGAACGCTAAAATCTTTAAAGGAATCGTAGAAGCAGCAGGACGGGACCATATTATTTTAAGTGACCCTAAATCAGGTCTGCGCTACATCTTGCCTATGATTTATCTGGACTATATTACCTTTGATGAAGAAATTCAGTACTCATATCCGTATTCAATGACTCATTACTCCCCCCGGTAATTGAATCCTTCCCCTCTTCAATATAAAAACTGCCCTCCGTTTTTTACGGAGAGCAGTTATTTTTTGTTTCAGCCGTTTAAAGAACACGTATAGCTGCAATAATCAGACAGATCCAGGCGGCAAGAAAAGCCACCCCGCCAATCGGCGTTATCGCACCAAGAATACTAACTCCTGTCAGGCTCAAAATATAGAGGCTTCCTGAGAAGAAAATAATTCCGGCCACCATCAGCCAGCCAGCCCAGCTTAAAAGACCTGTTGGAGGCAGTGTGCCCATCAGGATGCCGATAATCAGAATCCCCGTTGCATGAAACATCTGGTATTGTACTGCTGTATTCCATGTTTCCAAATACTTAGGTTCTACCCTGTTTTCCAGGGCGTGTGCACCAAATGCACCAAGACCAACTGAAAGAAGAGCATTTATAGCCCCGATAATAATAAATAATTTCATTTCTTAAGCACTCCTTCTAAAAATCAAATAATGAATCTCCATTAGAACCATCGTCCATTTGCATCGGTTTTTCCTTTGGAATCGATACAGACGGTTGAGACTGAGGCTGAAATACAGGCTGCGGAACTGGTTGAACAGGCTGCTGCATGCTTACAGCGGTTTGCGTAGATGTTCCGGTGCCATTATCAAGCATCAAATCACATAAGGTTCGAATGGCATGCAGATGCTCTCTTCTCTGAGATGCAGACGCCTGCTTTGCGTGTCCGATCTGCTGTTCTATTTTTAAGAGCAGCTTTTCCTCTGAAATACTCAAGGATTACACTCTCCTTCCATGATCGTTATTTCCTTTAGAAGGCTTTTTTTCAAAGGCATAGCAAGGGTGGCCTGAAGCACGAAAAACTTGTAAGGACGGAAGCTCCCTTGTTTTAAATTGGTGCGCCCTGCATCCTCTCGGGAAGCTTGGGTCCCATGTTACATAGTAATGCCTGCAGAGGTGGCAGTTTATTCGCTTGTTCTCCATGATCCATCCCTACTCCTTAATACTTTGCTTGATTAAAGAAACGATTATTCTAATGTCCAGTCCACTTCTTCAATCCCGTTTTCCTTTAAAAAGGAATTCGCTCTTGTAAAGGGTCTACTTCCAAAAAATCCTTTTCGGGCAGCGAAAGGACTTGGATGCGGTGAAACAATGACACAGTGATTATCCTCATTGATTAATGACCGTTTGGAGGCCGCAGGTTTTCCCCAAAGAATAAACACGGTCGGCTGCTCCCTTTCCCCCAACAATCGGATGATTTCATTCGTAAGGGTTTCCCACCCTTTGTTTTGGTGAGAGTTCGCTTTTCCCTCTTGAACAGTCAGCACAGTATTTAAGAGCAGCACACCCTGCCTGCTCCATTTCTCCAGATTTCCCGATTGAGGAATGGACGCTCCTGTATCCTCTGATAGCTCTTTAAATATATTTCGTAAAGACGGAGGGATTTTCACTCCCGGCTGAACAGAGAAGCTTAAGCCTTGAGCCTGCCCTTTTCCATGATAGGGGTCCTGGCCCAGAATGACAACCTTCACTTTAGAAAAGGGAGTGTTATGAAGTGCCTGATAGATTGAATTCATTTCAGGAAAAATGGTCTTCTCTGCGTACTCTTCCTTTAAAAACTCTCTCAGATTTTGATAATACGGCTTTGAAAATTCCTCCTTAAGAAGTGGCTGCCAATCATTTTCAAGTATCGTATGTGTCATCTATATCCCCTCTTCCTTTTATGACTCTTCGAAGGTAATGGTCGCTTTATAGCCTGCATATTCAAAGAACTGCTGCAGCGCACGTTCTGCGTTGTTTTCTGCCTGCACAAGAATTCCCTGGGTCTCCGCCTCTTCTTTAATGATCTTTTGGGCTTCAGATGCAATTTCAAAGCCTTCCTCCCAGTTCACGTTGCTTCTGAAAACTCCTTCAACCGAAAACGCCTGAACATTTTCCATATCAATTGCGGGCTCCTGTAAAAAATCTGCTCTCGGTATGGTTATTTCAATCGTTTTTGCTTCCTCATCCAGTACGATATCCTCTTCTTCTATTGAATCAAGATCAACCCCTGCAAGTACTGTTCCCGGTACAATTAAAAGAAGACTGCGCTGGGTTCCCGGCAAATTGATCGAGATATTCTGTCCAAACAACTGATTATCTGTTTGCTCAACTACTGCTTTAACAAAAGCCTGTGAGGTAGCAAGAGCATTCATATCACGGATATGCTCCACAAATGCCTCTGACTCCTGCTCTGTATTGTCGCCCGACAGCCAGGATTGAGTAACCATAAACGCTGCCGCGACAGAAAGAAAGATAATTACAAAGAGAACAATATATTTTAACCGCCAAAAGAAATACAACGTTCTTCCAAGCTTCATCATATTCGTATAAAGGGAAATTCAGCATGTTCAATTAGACACTTAGCAAAAAACAACACCATTCTTTTCCCACCCCTCTCTATAAAATAACTATTATATTATTATACGAGATCTAGTCGTATATTGGAAAGCACTGCCACCCTTCTAATTTCTCCTTCCACTCAATCGTCAAACTTCCGTCATATCCTCTGCCTTTTCATTATTTTCGACGGTATATTTCCCAGGAAATTTCACCTTTCCATTTTCAAGCCGGTATCGTTTAAATGCATCTCCTTACGTGCTATGATAGACCATAATTAATTGTCTCTAAGGAGGAAATAATCATGACTTTGAAAAAAACGTTAACGATAGCCGGTTCAGATACAAGCGGAGGCGCAGGAATTCAAGCCGATTTAAAAACTTTCCAGGAGCACGGCACTTATGGAATGACAGCACTGACGACAGTTGTAACAATGGATCCTGAGAACAACTGGCATCATAATGTGCATCCCCTGCCAATTGACACGCTCAAAGCGCAGCTGGATACTGCCTTATCTACAGGAGTAGATGCTATTAAAACAGGTATGCTCGGCTCTGTAGAAATAATTGAAACAGCAGCTGCTGCTATTGACCGCTCGGGTGTTAAAAACATTGTCATTGACCCGGTTATGGTATGTAAGGGGGAGGATGAAGTCCTTCACCCTGAAACGGTTGGAGCTATGCAGGAATACCTGCTTCCACGAGCTACTGTTGTCACACCGAATTTGTTTGAAGCAGCCCAGTTAGCCGGAACCCGTCCAATTCGTACGGTGGCTGATATGAAAGCTGCAGCCCAAAAAATTATCGATCTTGGAGCAAAGTCTGTTGTTATTAAAGGCGGGAAACAATTAACGCATGATGAGGCGCTGGATTTATTCTACGATGGCAGCACCTTCTTCATTTTAGAAGCGGAAAAAGCGGATACTACCTACACCCACGGTGCGGGCTGTACATTCGCTGCTGCTATCACTGCCAATCTTGCAAATGGTGAAGAGCTAAAGGATGCGGTGGAAAATGCTAAACAATTTGTTACTTCTGCCATTCATCATGGCTGGAAGCTGAATCAGTATGTAGGTCCTGTCATGCACGGAGCATTTAGCCGATTTGAGAAAAAAACGATTAAAGAGCAAGCAGTTAAAGCGACAAATTAATCCTTTTACGCTTATTTACAGCTATATGCGTTTAAACACCTCGGGTTAAAGGAATATACGAACTAAAACCGTATATAAAGAGGTGACGTGATGCTTATTAATTTTGTAATCGCTCTGGCTGTAGGTGTCGGGGTATTTATTGGGATTTTTCTAATCTCCGGTTCCGCTGGGATCTCTGCTTTAATTGGTGTAATTGCTGCAATCATTGCCGTAATCGGTGTAGCCTTATACACAGGCCAGCGTAAGGAGCAAATCAGTAAAGGCGAAGAGGTTCCTCTTAATAAAGAGAGAACACCTGAAAATGCCGAGACAAACAAACATGAGTATGACCCGGATAGTGAAAACGAAAAACGTATCGAGGATGTTAGAAAATAGATTTAATCCGCTGCTCAAGCTTATGGGCAGCGGGCTTTTATTTTTCAGGACATTTTTCAATACTCCCCTAAACAATTTTTCAAATAAAATCCAAATTCATTTTTTCGCTTTCTTTCTTATTTTCGAGTACTATAGAAGAACAATGATAGTCGACAAGGAGGTTTATTATGCAGCCTGTCAATCTTAATGAGATTCAATCATTAATTGATCAATTTGCAAATAAGGATGTATATATTCACTTAGAAACAACGAACGGTTCATACGCAACCCATGTGGATGAAGCTTTTTTTAACGCAGGCGCATTCATACGAAATGCAAAAGTGCGCTATGAGCTCGGCAAGATTATTGGGGATGCCCCTTCCCGTGTTGGCCTTAAGCTTGAACTCGGCTGGATTTATGCTCAAGGGATTACACATTATGAACTTGATTCAAACAAACGTTTGCTTATGGCTGGTCATGACCATCAGGGCAAGCTTGCTGTAGCACTGCAAATAAGTGAAACACCTTTTGAATAAGCGATGACTGAAAGGAGACCGTAAGAATGATTGCTAAAGAAAAACATGTCCTCGTGGTTTTTCCACATCCTGATGATGAAGCATTTGGGGTATCCGGAACCATTGCTACGCATATTCAAATGGGAACCGGTGTTACATATGCCTGCCTCACACTCGGAGAAATGGGACGTAATTTAGGAAATCCCCCATTTGCTACACGAGAGTCTCTGCCTGAGATTAGAAAAAGAGAACTGCGCGGGGCTGCTCACGCGATGGGGTTAACGGACCTTCGAATGATGGGTCTTAGAGATAAAACGATTGAATTTGAAGACGATGAAAAAATGGTCGATATGATCAAGGATTTAATTGATGATGTCTCCCCTTCGTTGGTGATTACTTTTTATCCTGACTATTGCGTACATCCTGATCATGAGGCTACTGCAAGAGCAGTTGTACGGGCGGTCGGACGGATGCCTGAAGCTGAACGTCCGAAGCTGCATTGTGTAGCCTTTGCAAATAATACACAAACAGAACTCGGCCCGCCTGATACGATTCATCATGTGGAGGCTGTACAGGATATAAAATTAAATACGATGCGCGCCCATCTGTCCCAGACTGCATGGATGCTGAAAGACCTTGAAAAAAGATTGGCAGATCAAGACCCTGAAGCCATTAAGTGGGTCACGGAAGAACGGTTCTACACCTACCGTTTCGATCAGGGTTATAACTAACTCAAAAAATCCCGGAAGCTTAAAAAGCCTCCGGGATTTTTTATGTTCTGAGCTTGAAATCAACCTGTTAATAAGAAGCAGGTGTTTTCAAAAATTAAAAGTTATGAGTATGCTTTCTGAAATTAGCAAGTTGATTTCCGCTGCAGGGGGATGCTTTCCGGGGGGCGGAAGCTGAGCTAACTTGCTTCGCAAGTGGATCTCAGCCTTTCCGCTTAATCCCCCAGGAGTCACCTCCTTCCACTTCAATCAACCCCTCAAAAGGAATATGGTCCTCCAAAGTTTCAATGTAATGAGTTGGCACCTCTAAATTGGCAGGTTGATTTTCGTTTCGTCTATTTAGGAGAGACTTCCAAATTCGTTTCCCTATTTAAACCTCTTCGCTCAAGTAACGCTTTACTTCTTCAAGTGTCGGCAGAGCGGTCATGGCGCCTTTTGTTGATGCTGCAAGGGCACCTGAAACACTCGCCACCTCCACCATCCTCTTTGCCTCATCTAAAGTAAGTGTCTCCAATCCCTCTTCAAACGAATGAAGCTGGGCAAGCAGGCCGGATACAAAGGCATCTCCAGCCCCTGTTGTATCAATCGCATTAACCTTCCTCGCCGGGACATGAACATGGCCTTCCCGGGTAAAAACATAGCTGCCCTCAGCTCCGAGCGTTACCAAAATAAGCGGAATCGGGAACTGCTGAAGCACTTCTGTTCCCTTTTGGATATCTGAAGTCCCTGTAAGAAACTCAAGCTCTTCCTCAGAAATTTTCAGTACATCCACATGGTCAAGCATGGAAGCAATGGTTCTTCTAGCCTCTTCCGGGTTTCTCCATAAGCTTAATCGCAAGTTCGGGTCATAGGATATTAGTAAGCCATGTTTTTTTGCCAGCTCAACCGCTTTTTGTGTAGCGCTCTTTGATGGCTCGCTAATCATTGAAATAGAGCCAAAGTGAAATACCTTTGATTTCTCAAAAATCGCTTCATCCAGATCCCTTTCTTCGTAAAAACGATCCGCACTTGGGTCTATGTAAAAATCAAAGCTTCTTTCCCCGCCTGCACCGAGTGTGACAAACACCACTCCTGTACGAACATCTTTTGTTAACTTCAAGTGATCGGTGTTTACACCGTAGTGAGCCAGTGTTTCCTGCAGAAAATGACCCAAAACATCATCCCCGACTTTTCCTGCAAAGTAGGTTTCCACCCCAAGCCTTGCTGCTCCGACTGCTACATTTGCAGGTGCACCGCCTGGACTTTTATGGTAACTGCTATTTGTTTCATCTAAAGGGATAAAATCAATCAGTGCTTCTCCCATACTTATGATTCCATTTTTCATGAATGTACCCTCTCCCTGCTCTTTCTAAGATGTCTTAATCGTATCATAAGTTGTTTCGACTTTTATTAAGAACTTTTTCTTCATATATATAGATAATTCAGAGATATAATATTTGCATGTTACATAAATAGTTGTTATAGTCAGGTTAAGTAACATGTAAGAAGGTGAGAAAAATGGAAGTTGTTAATCCCATCAAGAACATTCGGCACATAAGTATGATGAAAAAAGAATTGAAAATGTACTCAAGCAGGGATTATTGTTTTTTTGTCCTTGGGATCAATACCGGATTAAGAATAAATGTATTATTACAGCTTGAAACAAAACAGGTTATTGATGAAGAAAAAAAGATCCTTGCCTTTATTGATATTGACGGCCAAAAGATCTATATGAATGATAAAGTCAAGGCTGCTCTCGCCTTTCATCTTCATCAAAATGATCATCTTAAGGATCAATACCTATTTCAATCTCCTAAAAGCGGTACGCCAATCACCCGTCAGCATGCCTACAGAGTCATTCATGAAACAGCAAGAAAAGTAGGAATCGACTATCAGATCGGCACTCATACATTGCGTAAAACGTTTGGCTACCATGCGTATATTAAAGGAATTGCCATCTCTCTTATTCAGGAGCGCTATCATCATGCCACCCCTGCTGAAACCCTGCGTTATATTGGTATTGATGATACGTTCCAAAAGATCGATGTAAATCTTTAATACCCCAAAAAGAAGGCAGTTAAAATAAAAAAGCCTGCAGATCAGGTCTGCAAGCTTTCAAGCTTATAATTCTTCTTCTTTTATTACTTTATGAATCGTTGTTGGTTCGGTAATTTTGTCATCTGTAACATGAAGCTGGCATGTTTTGTTATCACGCGCAAACTTAAAAACGCCATTGTTAAAATCAGTACCGGTTTCCTTGTAAAAAATACCTTCAGCAACAACATCATCATTATAAACGAAGCTGATGTAGTGACCGTCTTCTCTTTTTACTAAGTAAGCTCTTGTTCCACTATCGAATAAATTGTCGTCATCCTCGACAGAACGGTCGATTGCAACAATGTGAAAATCGACAAAGGAGATTTCGCGTAACAGCAGATTTAAGAAAGAACCTTTTTTAATTTCTTCCCATCGGCTTTGCGGAGACTGGCCTAAGATGATCTGAGTAATATCAAGCTCTCTTGAAATCTCTGCAATGACTTTTGCAACCGGGCTCTTTTCATTGTCGCGGATAATAAAATCCTCTGCCCCATGCTCTTCTGCTACTTTTTTCCATTGTTCGATATACGCCTGCTTGTCGGCACTGATATCATCGTAAGGGTTTGGGTCAACAGTTAATACGTATAAAGGGCAATCCAGCATATTCGCAATTTTACATCCGCGTCGAATCAGCCTTTCACCGTTAGGCCCGTAATAAACACAAACCAGGATGCTTTCGTCCATTCGTGCTCTTAATTTTTTCAATTCATCTCACCTCAATTCCTGCTATTTAAAATCGATCTATATGTGTCTTTCTTTTTATCACGTAAATCTTTCAGTATTTTGTCACGACTATAAGAATATAGGGCTTGTTTTTAAAATTCAACCCCTAATGATGATTTTTTTTTGAATTTGTCTTATTTTATGGACTTAAAGGATAAAAAGCACTATTACCTATTATAATAACTACTAAGTTGGCTGGTTAAAGGAGTTGGATTTATGAGTTTTCTTCATTTGCTAATAGTATTTCCTATTTTTGCAGTGGCAATCATTCCGATCATTGCCAAAGCAGTCCCCCGGTTACATTTAGGATGGGCGATCTTAGCCGTACCAATTTTTCTTTTTATTTCCTTTATTACTTTTGTACCGCAAATATCGGCGAATGAAACAATTGCCGCTGCAATTTCATGGATTCCGGCACTGGACCTTCACTTTGCTGTTTACCTGGACGGACTCAGCTTAATCTTTGCTTTACTGATCACTGGTGTAGGAAGTCTGGTTGTGTTTTACTCTATCTATTATTTGTCTAAAGAAAGAGAATCGCTCCCGCACTTTTATTCCTATCTTATGCTCTTTATGGGAGCGATGTTAGGGGTCGTTTTAACCGATAATCTTATGGTGTTGTACTTATTCTGGGAGTTAACCAGTGTTTCTTCCTTCTTATTAATCGCTTTTTGGTATCGAAGAAGAAAATCGCAGTACGGTGCTCAAAAGTCATTTTTAATTACTGTCGGCGGCGGAATTGCAATGCTTATGGGGTTTATCATGCTGCAGGTAATGAGTGGTACCACGAGTATACAGGAAATTATATCAATGAGAAATTCCATTCAGGATCACGAACTGTTTATTCCTGCGTTGGTTTTAATTTTACTGGGCGCGTTCACTAAGTCTGCTCAGTTCCCTTTCCATATCTGGCTTCCTGATGCTATGGAAGCACCTACTCCTGTAAGTGCTTATCTGCACTCTGCAACCATGGTAAAAGCCGGACTGTTTCTTGTTGCACGATTTACACCTGTTTTTGGCGGGGAAGCTACCTGGTTTTGGCTGGTCAGCGGAGTAGGGATCTTTACGATGTTCTGGGGTGCACTGTTTGCCATGAAGCAAAAAGACTTAAAAGCGCTTCTTGCCTACTCCACCATCAGCCAGCTTGGACTGATTATGTCCTTGTTCGGCCTCGGTTCAGCTGCTCTTAATGGGGGCGCTGATACTGATTCTGTCGTTTATACGACTGCTATTTTTGTTGGTCTTTTCCATCTAGTAAATCATTCGACATTTAAAGGTGCGTTATTCATGATTGTCGGGATTATTGACCATGGAGTCGGTACACGTGATATTCGTAAACTTGGCGGCCTTATTACCCTGATGCCAATTACGTTTACCCTTGCTGTTATCAGCAGCTTTTCAATGGCCGGCATGCCGCCGTTTAATGGCTTTTTAAGTAAGGAAATGTTCTTTACTGCCACCTTGACTGCTACTGAGCTGTCTATTTTTAATATGGACACGTTGGGCGTTGTTTTTCCAGGACTTGCTCTTATTGGGAGTATTTTCACATTTACTTATTCTACTATTCTTGTTTTCAGAACGTTTACTGGAAACTATCAAAGAGAGAAGCTGGAGAAGGAGCCACACGAGGCGTCTATTGGTCTTTTGATCTCGCCAATTATTTTATGCTCGTTGGTTGTTCTGCTGTTTTTCTTCCCGAATCAACTTAGCCGATTCCTTCTCGCCCCAGCGATGAATGGCATTCTGCCTTCCTATGCAGGAGCTGAGGACTTCATTCCACATATCTATGCTTGGCATGGCTTTAATACTGAGTTATTTATGACACTGGGCGTTGTGGCAGGAGGGTTCCTTTTATTTAAAAAATATAATCTTTGGAAGGAAGTATACGACTTATTCCCTTCAAGGATCTCCCTTGATAATGGATATAGACAGATCTTAAGCATTAGTGAATCAACCTCTAACCGTTTCACGAATTTTTATATGACAGGATTTTTACGCCATTACCTTTTCTATATTTATGCCTTCCTTATCACAGTTGTTGGCGGAACCCTGTTTATCACAGGAAGCTTTGTGCTTAATACAGCAAATGATGCGCCGATTGGCATTTACGAGGCCCTGCTTGTCATTATTATGGGATCAGCGGCAGTGAGCATTCTCTTTACGAAATCACGCATGACGGCCACACTTTTAAATGGCGTTCTCGGCTACTGCATTGCCATTTTCTTCGTGCTGTTCCGGGCGCCGGATTTGGCGTTAACACAACTGGTCGTCGAAACAGTTACAACGGTTCTATTCTTATTGTGTTTCTACCATTTACCTGAATGGTCTAAAGAAGACCGCAATCTAAAGGTGCGAATACCTAAAATTATTATCTCTGCCAGCACCGGGGCTTTAACGGTTCTGATTGCGCTCTCGGTACAGGGCAACCGGTTATTCGAAAGCATTTCTAGCTATTTTGAAGAGTCCTATGAACTCGCAGGCGGACGGAATATCGTCAATACGATTCTTGGGGATTTCAGGGCGCTTGATACGATGCTTGAGGTTGTGGTGCTGTTTATAGCTGGGATAGGAGTTTATACATTGATTAAAGTAAAAGCACAGGATGGAGGCGATTCGGATGAGAGAAAATGACACAAGAGAAAATGATGTTATTTTACAAACAGTATCGAAAATCGCTGTGTTTATTATTTTAACGTTTGGCATGTATCTCTTTCTCTCAGGCCACCACAACCCCGGAGGAGGATTTATTGGAGGACTGACGCTCGCTTCTGCTGTGATCCTGCTTTATATTACCTTTGATCTTGAAACGGTTAATAAAGGCATTCCAATCGATTTTAAAATGGTGGCAGCAGCAGGTGTTCTATTATCAACATTAAGCGGATTAGGTGCTCTTCTTTTTGGCGCCAACTTCCTAAGCCAGTCCTTTGCCTACTTTGACCTCCCTCTTTTAGGAGAAACGGAGCTTACGACCGTTGTTTTGTTCGAGTCGGGTGTTGCTCTTGGCGTTGTCGGGGTCGTTGTGACTATTTTAATTAATATTAGTGAGGATGTGTAATATGGAGACACTTATTACTTTGTTAGTTGGAGTGCTTGTGTCTACAGCTACCTATCTCCTCCTATCAAAAAATCTGATTCGGATTGTCCTTGGCACAGCCATCCTTTCTCATGCTGTACATTTGCTGCTCATGACGATGGGAGGCTTAAAGGGAGGAAGCGTCCCTATTTTAGATGATGGGACCGAGACCTACACGGACGCCCTTCCTCAGGCCTTAATTTTAACGGCAATTGTAATCGGCTTTGCTGTTACAGCATTTTTCTTAGTACTTGTCTATAGAACCTACCAGAGTGTAGGAACAGATAATCTCAATGAAATGAGAGGATCAAAAGATGAATAATATTTTAGTTTTCCCTATGGTCATCCCGATCATTGCAGGTGTTTCATTACTTTTTTTCCGCTCCTACCCTTCCATTCAAAGATGGAGCAGTTTTATCTCTTTACTTGTTGTTTTTTTCATTAGCATCGGGTCATTGGAAGCAATACGAAGAAACGGCATTATGAGGCTTGATTTCGGCGGATGGGCTCCTCCATACGGGATTACATTTGTCGGCGACTCATTTGCTATGCTGCTTGTAAGTACTGCCTCTCTTGTTTCTGCTCTTTGTGTTTTATATGCCGCTTTTGCAGGTGATAAAAAAAGAGAAGGCGCTTTTCAGTATCCCTTTATGCTATTATTGGTTGCTGGTGTAAACGGAGCCTTTCTAACAGGAGATTTATTTAATCTTTTTGTCTGCTTTGAAATCATGCTGCTTGCCTCCTACGGGCTAATGACGCTTGGAGGTGAAAAAAAGCAGCTGACAGAGGGAATCAAATATGTTCTTATCAATATTTTATCCTCCTGGTTTTTCCTGCTTGGCATTGCTTATATATACGGCACTCTTGGCACGCTGAATCTTGCCCAGCTGTCCCAAAGGATTGCAGAAGCGGGTCAGCCGCCAATGCTCACCACTATCAGCATTTTGTTTTTGGTTGTGTTTTCACTTAAAGCCGGACTAGTTCTGTATTTTTGGCTGCCGGGCTCATACAGTGTTCTCCCTACAGCTATCTCTGCCCTCTTTGCAGCCCTTTTAACGAAGGTTGGGGTATATGCTCTTATTAGAACCTTTACCTTACTTTTTTATCATGAACCCGGGATCACCCATACCATTATCGGCTGGATGGCGCTGATTACCTTAGTAGGTGGAAGCATTGGTGTTATTGCTTTTGTTGATATTAGGAAAGTTGCTGCGTATAACGTTGTGGTGGCGATTGGCTTTATTCTGGTCGGCTTAGCCGCTAATAATGAAATCGGTATACAGGGCTCCATTTACTATTTGGTACACGATATCGTGATTAAGGCCTTGATCTTTCTTCTAATCGGAACCATTATTTACTTAACAGGCATTTACCGGCTCGACCGTATGAGCGGATTAATTACCAACTATCCGCTGCTTGGGTGGATATTCTTACTAGCAGCTCTGTCACTTGGCGGGGTTCCTCCCTTTAGCGGGTTTGTCGGTAAGCTTATGGTTGGCCAGGGCTCGATTACTGCAGGTCAGTATTTCCTGGCGTTTGCCGCTTTTGCATCCAGCTTGTTTGTACTGTATTCTGTCATTCGGATCTTTTTAAACATGTTCTGGGGCCAGCCGATGGTCGGCAAACTAAAACAGGTGCACCTCCCGTTTGGCATGATGGTGCCGCTGATTTTTTTAGCGGTCATTACCACAGCCCTTGGCTTTGGGATGAATGCTTTAACTCCTTATGTTGCTGATGCGTCAAATGTGTTAATGAACCCTGAGATTTATATTGAGGGGGCTTTGGAGAATGAGTAAGAATACGTTTAATTTGGGAGGTGCATACGGATGCCTATTCAGTTTCTTTTAAATCTGCTTATCGCCCTTTTATGGGTATTCTTAAACGATGAATCCACCTTTGAGATTCCAACCTTTATAAGCGGGTTTTTAATTGGAATCGGAATTATTTTTATGCTCCACCGTTTCTTTGGAACCCCTTTTTATTTAAAACGGGTGTTGTCGATGATAAAGCTCTTGGCGATTTTTAATTATGAATTAATAACGTCCAGTTTATTAATTATGAAACAGATTCTAACTCATTCCAAGGAAGTAGAACCGGGGATCTTTACGTATAAAACAGAGCTGGACAATGACTGGCATATAACCGCTCTGGCTCTCCTGCTGATGCTTACTCCGGGTTCTGTGGTCCTGAGAGTATCACCAGAAGGCGACACGTTTTATATTCATGCAATGGACATTAAAGAATCAAAACCATCCGTTTTAAAATCGATCCGCTTATATGAAAAAGTTATCCTGGAGGTGGCCCGCCCGTGACGCAGCTAACAGATGCAATTTTTTTAATTGCTATTGTCCTTTTTTGTGTGGCAATCGGAATGGCTCTTGTAAGGATTATAAAAGGACCTTCTCTGCCGGATCGTGTTGTTTCATTTGATGTTATTGGGGTTAACCTTATCTCTATTGTTGCCGTTATTGGGGTTATCCTTAATACCGCTGCTTATTTAGAGGTTATTCTGATTATTGCCATCCTGGCTTTTATCAGTACAATTGCATTTTCAAAATACATTGAGAGGGGGGTTATCATTGATCGCAAGCGAGATTATTAAATTAATTGCTGCACTCATGGTGCTCCTCGGAAGTATTATGGCTATTATCAGCGCTTACGGTCTTCTAAGACTGCCCGATGTGTATACACGTTCCCATGCCGGAACAAAGAGTACCACACTTGCCGTTCTCTTGACCCTCTCCGGTGTCTTTATTTACTTTTGGGCAACAGAGCATTATTTTAGTATACGTCTTGTTCTTGGCATCGTCTTTTTATATTTAACCGCTCCGGTAGCCGGGCATTTAATTTGCCGCGCAGCCTATGTAACCGGAATTGATACAGAGAAGATCGTTAAAAAAGAGAAAGTTCCTGAGAATCTGAAGTAAGGCACACAAAAACCCCTGGCACAATAAAGCCAGGGGTTTTCATTTTAGAAAATTAAACGGATTGAACAGTAACTAAGTGTTCAATTGCTTTTGCTACTCCATCTTCGCGGTTTGTAGCGGTAATATGAGCACATTGCTCCTTAATATCGTCAGGGGCGTTCCCCATTGCAACAGAGTAGCCTGCTTTTTTCATCATGGATAGATCGTTATAATTGTCTCCGATTGCCATAACATCCTTCAGTGAGATTCCTTTCTTATTGCAATACCATTCCAGCGCGATTCCTTTTTGAGCGTCCAAGCTTGTAATCTCAAGGTTTTCCCTGCCTGATGAGCTGATCGCAAGCCCGTTGGTTTTTTGAAGGATTGCATTCACCTTCTCAAGCGCTTCCGGATTTGAGGAAAAAGCAAGAAACTTATAAATGGTTTGTGTCTCATCATTAAAGATCTGTTCATAGCCTTCAACCACTTCAATATGTCCTTCGTCGTAACGGCTCTGGGCTTCCGTTTCCACATGAGGAAGCGGTGTATCAGGGTTAGTGGTAAGAAAAATATCGATCAACAGCTGAATTCCCTGTTCTTTATCATTTGTAAAGGTTCCTTTATTCGTATAGACCTCAAAATAAATATCCAGGTTTTCAAGCTGCTGTGCAGCGTCCTTTGCCGTTTCCTTATCAATGCCCCTTACTAGAAGCTGCTCTCCGTTAGCGTCCCTGATCTCAGCACCGTTTACTGAAATAATAGGACAGGTAATGCCGGCCTCTTTTAGCGGCGGCATGGCTTCGAGATAGGAACGGCCGGTAGCTACTACGACTTCTACACCTTGTGCCTGGGCTTCCTTAATCGCTCTGCTATTTTCAGGACCAACCACATGATCCTTATTCAAAAGGGTTCCATCCATATCGGATGCCAATAATTTTATCATATGACTCACCTTCCTCTTCTAAAGTTGTTTTATTGTATCATGCTTCCCGATTTGAAAGCGTTTACGGCGTTTATTCTTTACATAAACGATATAAAACCATATAAAAAACACGGCAATATAATCGCCATGTTGTAGGTTTAGCTCACTAGTTTAACTAATCCCCTGTTCTTCAATTCCTTTTCAAGGATGAAGATAAAATCGTTTGCAAGCTCTTTTTGTTTTGCTATTTCAAACGACTCAATTAATTTTTCATCTGTTAATCCTTTTAACGATTTCATTCTGGTTCCACCCCATTACAGTTTTTTATAATATTTCCCGATTTTCATTACTTTACTCCCTTTTTTCAAATAAATAATATTGCAAATTTCTACATTTTTCAGACATTTATTGAAAAGTTGTTATGACAATGGTTATAGTAAGGATAGGCTTTACACAAGTATTTTCCATTGTTTTTTATTAAAAAACAATGGATTTTAAAAGGAGAGTGAATTAAAATAGAGTAAGTCTGATTTTTATACAGTCTATTACGTTAGAACCTTAGTTTTTACATTTAAAGGAGAGTACAAATGAAAAACCCTACAGCACTAGATTATGTACGTTTTATTATTCCTTCCCTAATAGGAATTTTCTTATTTATGACACCTTTTCCAACGACTGATCCGGAAACAGGCGATCGTTCAGTAACGATTCCTATTGCTATTTTGTCTAATTGGCTGCTAGATACTATGGGCTCCATTATTCCGGCTATTATGACATTTATTATTGTATTGACAGCCGTTTTAACTTTATTCGCAAGGCTTGCAAAGCCTAGTTTCGTTATGAAAAACGATTTTACCCATAATTTATTTTTTGTATCATGGTTCTGGGTAGTGGTACGTGTTATTGCAGCCGTATTTGTCCTTATTACCTTCTTCCAGATTGGCGGCAGTGCCACTGAGGCTATCTGGTCAGAATACACAGGTGGATTATTACTTGCTAATGATGGTCTTTTAACTCTTTTGTTTGCTGTTTTCTTATTTGCAGGAATGTTTTTGCCTTTATTGTTAAATTTCGGTTTACTTGAATGGTTTGGAACCTTTATGGCGAAAATTATGCGCCCGCTGTTTAAGCTCCCTGGGAGATCTTCTATTGATGCACTTGCTTCCTGGCTTGGCGACGGGACTATCGGGGTTTTGCTTACCAACAAACAATATCAGGATGGTCATTATTCAAAACGTGAGGCAGCGGTAATTGGAACCACGTTCTCTATTGTCTCTATCACATTCAGTATCGTAGTTATTGAAACAATTGGACTCGGAAGCTATTTTGTTCCGTTTTATCTTACAGTTGCTCTGGCAGGGTTTGTGGCTGCAATTATTATGCCAAGAATCCCTCCTCTTTCAATGAAAAAGAAAACGTATATCACTGAAAGAGAAGAAGACGACAACCTGGAGGAAGTACCGCATGGCAAAAGCCGTATACAGCACGGGACAGAAATGGCGCTTGCTGCTGCTAAACGAAATAACAGCGCCAAAAAATTTGCTGTCGATGGCGGTAAAAACATTTTAGATATGTGGCTGGGCGTAGCTCCCGTTGTTATGGCCTTTGGAACGATTGCCTTAATTCTTGCAGAAGAAACAAGCACCTTTGTTATTCTCGGAGCGCCGTTTGTTCCAATTCTTGAATTACTTCAGATTCCGCATGCTGCAGAGGCAGCACAAACTATGGTTGTTGGATTTGCGGATATGTTTTTACCGGCTATTATCGGTGAAAGTATCCCTTCAGAGATGACACGATTTGTCATTGCGGCCGTTTCCGTTACCCAGTTGATCTACATGTCAGAGGTTGGCGGACTTTTGTTAGGATCTAAAATTCCTGTATCGCTGCTTGATCTTATTCTAATTTTCTTGCTAAGAACTTTAATTACACTGCCGATTATAGCAGGAGTTGCTCATCTCTTGTTTTAGTCAGTACATCAAAGAGACAGCCGGGCTATATGCCGGCTGTCTCTCTTTTTATGTTGAGGAAAAATTAGTTCTCATTATATAAGGGCAATTTCACTAAAACGGTCGTTCCAGCATGTTCATTATTTTTAAATACAATCCGTCCATTATGTTCATGAATAATTTTTTGGCAGATCGTAATGCCAAGCCCGACTCCCTTTGATTTGGTCGTAAAGAAAGGCTGACCGAGTTTAGTGAGTCCCTCATCTGAGATGCCATGCCCCCGATCCTTGACACAGACACAGATCCACTCCTTATGACGGATTGTCTGCAGGTGCAGTTCTCCCCCGTCCTGCATCGATTCTATCCCATTTTTAACAAGGTTAATGAATACCTGTATAAGCTGATTACGGTCACCAAGCACGTCGTCCGGCCCTTCGTTTATCTCTTCAAAGTGAAGGGTTACCCCGTTTTCAAGCGCCTGGTGCTTTAGAAGCTTTACAACATATTCAATTGCCGAATGAAGAGATAATGATTCTTTTAGACGGGTCTGAGGCTTGGAAAGGACCAATAACTCCTCTACAATTGACTGAATTCGATTCATTTCAGAAGTCATTACATCCATTTTCTCCTGCGAAACCCCGGTTTCTTCCTTCATTAGCTGAACAAATCCCTTTAAGCTTGTTAATGGGTTTTTTATTTCATGAGCAATACCTGCAGCGAGCTCCCCTGCAACTGCCAGCTTTTCCTGTTTGACAAGCTGCTCTTCAGCAAGCTTCTGTTGTGAAATATCACGTCCGATCGTTATAAGGGCCTTGCGTGAGCCATCCTCATAAAAGAGCGGAACCTTAATCACATCAAAGGTTTTCAGCTCCCCGGAAGGAATGAAAAACGCTTCCTCTGCGCGGACAGTAATGGCTTTTTGCCACGTTTCTTCGTCAGAAATCGTACAGTAATCAAACGCATCCTTAAAGAAAGGATTAATTAATCCCAGCTCAATATCGGTTTTATTCACATACTGATCATTGGTCAGACCATATAGCTCCAGACCAAAATCATTCGTTTTTATCCAGCGTCCTTCCCCATCCTTAAAGCAGACAAAATCAGGCATTGACTGGATAAGAGCGGTCATTTTCAGTTCCTCGTCTTCTTTCTCCTGGATGAACTTTTTAATTTTCCGGTACCTTATATATATAATGATTGCTGCTGCTACAAGAAGCCCTATATTTAAAAGCTCTGCTATCGTCAAAAAAACTCCCTGCAGCAACCCCAGACTACCGGCAAACAGAAAGATCACTTCAACGATTATAAGAAAAAGAAACAGACCTATTAGAGCTCTTATTTGTGAAATTGTATATGACTGTAACAGCATAATCACCTGCCCATCCTACAATTTTTAAATTAATTCATCGTTTATTCTTCTCATAATCATACCATGTCGAATTTTGTAGCAAAAGGAAAAGGTAAAAAAACGTTAAATTATTTTACCTTCACGGAAAAATGAAAAAAACCGCTTGAAAGCAATTCACTCAAGCGGTTCATTCCCCTTAGCTGGGAATAGCTGTTTTTAATTTGGAAAGCATATCTTCTGTCATTGCTGCTAAATCATAGGTTGCCTTAAAGCCCCATTCCTGCATGGCTGCAGAAGCATCAATCGCATTAGGCCAGCTGTCAGCGATAGCCTGACGTACCGGGTCTACATTATAAGTCATCTCAAATGATGGCATATGTTTTCTAATCTCTGCTGCAATCTGTTGGGGCTCAAAGCTCATCGCGGTAACATTAAACGCATTGCGATGCTTTAGTCTTGCAGGATCCGCCTCCATTAAATCGACAATGGCCTGAAGAGCATCTGGCATATACATCATATCCATATACGTTCCTTCTTTAATGAATGAAGTATAGCGGCCGCTTCTTAATGCCTCATAGTAAATTTCTACAGCATAATCCGTTGTTCCCCCGCCAGGAGGGGTGACGTAGGAAATTAAACCAGGGAATCGGACGCCTCTGGTATCAACTCCAAAGCGGCTATGATAGTAGTCACATAGAAGCTCCCCTGCTACCTTATTAATGCCGTACATTGTTGTAGGACGCTGTAATGTGTCCTGAGGTGTATTTAACTTAGGCGTATCAGGTCCAAATGCTCCGATTGAGCTTGGTGTGAAAAATTGAAGATGCTGCTCACGTGCAACCTCAAGTGCATTTACCAGTCCGCCCATATTTAAATTCCAGGCAAGCTGAGGAGTTTGCTCAGCTCTTGCAGATAAAAGAGCAGCCATATGCATCATCGTATCAACATTATGCTTTTTGGCTACAGTATACATTTGTTCAGCATTTGTTACATCTAAGAGCTCAAACGGACCTCCATGGACTACCTCGTTGTCAGTTGAACGGATATCTGAAGCAATAACGGCATCCGCCCCATATTCTCTGCGCAGCTTTGTAATTAATTCTGAGCCGATTTGGCCAAGAGCTCCAGTCACTAAAATTCTTTTCATTTCCTGTTCCTCCCTGTTGCTTTTCTATTTATGCCTGTCTTCTTATAAAAAGAACAAGTGTCCATCAGCGAAATACACTTCGTCCAATTAATTATTATTTATACTAATAATTTAACATATTCCTCTACTAATGTTTATACCAGGAGGACAAATAAATAACTTTAAATTTTGGAAGAAGATAAAAATAAAAAAAAGGACCCTATAAAGAGGTCCTTCTAATCTTGCTTCTCATTCTTTTCGGCGCTGAACGCCCGCTTACGCTTTTACTTTATCCAGCTTCAGCGGCTAGGCCCTCGAGGTCATAAGACAACCCGCACAATAGGCAAAAAGCGCCTATGGATGCGGGTTGTCTTATGCTTGTCGGAGCTGAACGCCCGATTACGCTTTTAAGCCTTTATTTTCGTTTTTTCCGAGTAGTCTCTTGGCTGCATTTCGCCTGAGTGGATTTCCTCGATGTAGTGACAGGAAGCCTGGTGGCCTTCTTTCATATGAGGAAGGGTGCGCAGCTCAGGGACGTCTGTTACGCACTTTTCAGTAGCGTATGGGCACCGCGTGTGGAAACGGCAGCCTGTTGGAGGATCGATTGGAGACGGTACATCTCCTTTTAGCATGATCCGTTCCTTTTTCTTATCCGGATCCGGCACCGGGATAGCAGATAGCAAGGCTTTCGTATATGGGTGCTGCGGGTTTTCAAATAATGATTTCTTATCCGAGATTTCCATAATCTTACCCAGATACATAACGATAATACGGTCAGAAATATGACGCACTACCCCTAGGTCATGGGAGATGAAGAGATACGTAAGACCAAATTCATCCTGTAGTTCTTCAAGCAGATTCAGAACCTGCGCCTGAATGGAAACATCGAGTGCTGATACTGCTTCGTCACAAATTATCAGTTTAGGGTTAACCGATAAAGCTCGCGCAATTCCTATACGCTGACGCTGTCCACCTGAAAATTCATGCGGATAGCGGTCTGCCTGATACGGCTGGAGTCCAACGGTTTGCAGAAGCTCTTCAATGCGCTCCCTGCGTTTTTCCTTCGGCACTGCGTTTTGAATATGCATCGCTTCTTCGATGACAGCTGATACAATCTGCCGTGGATTTATCGAAGCATACGGATCCTGAAAAATGATCTGAAGATCCTTCCTCTTGCGGCGCATCTCACTGCGTGAAAGAGTCGTCAGGTCCGTCCCCTCAAAGGAAACAACGCCTTCAGTAGGTTCATCAAGACGAAGGATTGCACGTCCTGTGGTTGATTTACCACAGCCGGATTCTCCTACTATACTGACGGTTTCTCCTTCGTAAACAGTAAAGCTGATATCATCTACAGCCTTAACATAGTTCACGGTACGGCCTAAAAACCCACCCTTAATCGGGAAATACTGTTTTAAATTCTCAACCTTCAGCAATTCTTTCTTCGCCATAGATGTTCACCTCCGGATCGCCATCCCACTCTTCAGAGTATATCCAACAGCGAATCTCATTTTTTTGTTCATCGGTTATCAGGCCCGGCATTCTTCCACGACATAGATCAGTTGCAGCTGGACAGCGTGGGGAGAAACGGCAGCCCACCGGCATTTCCTTTGGGCTTGGAACTGTTCCTTTAATCGGCTGCAGCTTCTCCTGCTCTATATCATGTCTTGGCAGTGATTTTAGAAGCCCCACTGTATATGGATGCTTTGGCTTTTTAAACAGCGAACGCACATCTGAAAATTCCACAACCTGTCCGGCATACATAACAGCTACATAATCACATGTTTCAGCGACAACTCCAAGATCATGGGTGATCATAATAACGGACATATCTAATTTGGCCTGGAGCTCTCTGATTAAATCCAGTATCTGTGCCTGAATGGTTACATCAAGAGCCGTTGTCGGTTCATCAGCAATCAGCATATCCGGGTTACATGCAAGAGCCATCGCAATCATGACACGCTGCCTCATACCTCCAGACAGTTCAAACGGATATTGATCAACCCGTTTTTCTGGTGATGGAATTCCAACCAGTTTTAACATTTCAATTGACTTCAGCTTTGCTTCACGTTTATTTAGGTTCTGGTGAATCATTAATGACTCACTAATTTGATAACCTACTGTGTAGACAGGGTTTAACGAAGTCATCGGCTCCTGAAAGATCATAGAAATATCATTTCCGCGAATCTCCCGCATTTGCTTCTCTGTATAATCAAGGAGATTTTTTCCTTTAAAAAGGATTTCGCCCCCTTTTATTTTTCCCGGCTTTGATAGCAGCTGAAGAAGAGATAAGGCTGTAATACTTTTACCCGATCCGGACTCCCCTACTACTCCCAGCGTCTTTCCTTTTGGCAGTTCAAAGCTGACACCATCAACAGCTTTCACTTCTCCATCATCGGTAAAAAATGAAGTTTGCAAATTGCGAACTTCCAAGATATTTTTGTAAGTGCTCATTTATCTACACACCTCTTTTCTTAAAGTTATTCTATTAATCAAGTTCAATTCGTTTATTTAAGAAGCGATACGATATATCAACAAGTAAGTTTACGAAAACAAACAGCAGGGAAATAACTAAAACAGTTCCCTGAACAACCGGGAAATCCCTTGTACGAATAGCGTCAATGGTCAATCGGCCCATGCCGTTGATTGCAAAAATCGTTTCTGTTAATACCGTACCCCCAAGTAATGCACCAAATTCAAGACCAACGACTGTAACAACAGGGATTAACGCATTTTTAAGAGCATGACGGTAAATCACAATTCGTTCTTTAACTCCTTTTGCGCGAGCGGTACGAATATAATCCTGCCCGATCACTTCAAGCATACTCGATCTTGTCATACGGGCGATAATCGCGGCCCCTGCCGTTCCAAGTGTAATAACCGGAAGAACGACCTGTTTCCAGCTGTCACCCCAGCCCGAGGCTCTCATTTGCATAAAGCTCATCCAGTCAGGCATCCAGTTTCCAATTGAAAAGTACTGTATGAGCATGAGGCCAAGCCAGAAGTTCGGCATGGAAAGTCCAAACAGCGCAACAATCATGATCACTACATCTAACACTGTATAGTGGCGTACAGCAGAGATGATTCCTGCAATTAATCCAAGAAATACGCTGACGATGGTACTATAGACGGCAAGCTCTACGGTAACCCAGAACCTGGTCCCTATTTCATCTGCTACAGGACGGCTGCTTCGGACAGATTGTCCAAGATCTCCTGTTACAATATTACCTAAAAATTTTCCGTATTGAACGTGTAAAGGATCATTCAGACCCAATCTTTCACGTATTTGCTCTACCTGTCTTTCAGGCGCTGACTCACCTGCTATTATCTGGGCAGGATCTCCCGGAATGAGGTGCATCAGCGAGAACACAAGAATCGTAACCCCTAAAAGCACCGGGATCGTTTGTATTAAACGGCGTATGATAAATTTAGTCAACGTTAAGCACCTCCTCTATTGTTTCATCTTCGGATCCAGCGCATCTCTTATACCATCACCGAATATATTAAATGCCAATACGACAAGAACAATCATGGCTCCCGGGAAAAAAGCTACATGCCACGCTTCATACATATAAGTACGTCCCGCCGAAAGCATTGCGCCCCATTCAGGCATTGGAGGCTGAGCTCCGAGTCCCAGGAAGGAAAGACCGCTTGCAGTCAGGACTGCAGTCGCAATCCGAAGAGTGGCTTGAACAATGATCGGAGACATAACGTTTGGTAAAATATGCTTGAAAATAATTCTAAAATCACTTGCACCAAGTGCGCGAACTGCATCGATATATTCAAGCTTTCTTACTGATAGAGTCGATCCCCGTACAATTCTGGCAAATGCCGGAATAGAGAAGATCCCTACAGCAATTATTACATTTTGAAGACTTCCTCCAAGCACACTGACAATAGCAAGAGCAAGCAGGATTCCAGGGAATGCAAGAAGCACATCCATCACACGCATAATGATATTATCTATCCTGCCTCCATAATATCCTGAAATAATTCCAAGCGGCACACCTATGATCATACCGATCAGGACGGATAAAAAACCGATCCATAAGGTGAGTTCCATCCCATGAATGATCCTCGTGAAAATATCACGTCCGAAATTATCTGTTCCAAACCAGTGCTCAGCGCTTGGCCCCTGGAGTTTATTCAGAAGATTCTGTTGATACGGTCCATATTGACCAAACTGAGAAAGCAAGTACGGACCGAATACTGCTACAAGAATAAAGAAAATGATTAAATATCCACCAATAAGAGCAGCTTTATTTTTTTTAAGCCTTTTCCATATCATTTTATAGTTTTCTAGTCTTGGGTTGACCCTTTTTGCAGTAACCGGCTCATTAACCGTGTTCTCACTCATTTTTTAACACCCTCTCTATTAATTAATATCAGAGTAAAAGCACGTTCGTACTTTACACACCACACAATCTTATCTCATTTTTGTTAAAAATGAAACTATTCTAATATCTTTTTTTATGAAGGATTTTGCATAATTTTTTTTGTTTTTTTTAGCGAGAGGATAATTTTGTATAAAGTCACATACTAATATAGTTTTTAATAGAAGTTAAGTTTATTACGATTTTATTACAAACACATGAATTATTATCTTTTCGAGAGCAATTAGGTATATGCATATATTATATAAATATAACTTAATTTTCAGTAAAATTAAGGAAACACTAGCAATAATCCCTCTTTAGACGCTTTAAAAATTTTTAGTAGACTTGTAATTTTCTAAATATTAAGCTATATTATTTTTTGAATATTGTGCTTTTTGCACCGTATTTATATACCATTAATGGGGGGTAATTTTTTGAAAAACAAAAAAACACTTTGGGCTTTTTTACTCACGCTTGTACTGGCTATGTTCCTAGCTGCATGTGCTGGCGGCAGTGATGATGCCGGAGACACAGAGAATGGCAATGGTAATGACGGTGAGACCGCTGGTGAAGGAGACGCTGCTGAAGGCGGAGATCTTCTTCTAATGGTCTTGTCAGATGCTTCATCACTCGATCCTCATGGATCAAACGACGTACCTTCTTCAAATGTTCAGGCGAACATTTATGAAACTCTTGTCTTCCAAAATGCAGACAATGAGATTGAGCCGCTTCTAGCAGAAGAGTGGGAAAACATTGACGACCTTACTTGGCAGTTCAAGCTTCGTGAAGATGTAACCTTCCATGACGGCGCAGCATTTAACGCCGAGGCTGTTAAAGCAAATCTTGATCGCGTTTTGGATGAAGCAGTTGCTTCACCTCGTGGTTTCCTTTACGAAATGATTACAGAAGTTAACGTAGTAGATGAGTATACAGTGGAAATCGTAACAGAATATCCATTTGCACCTCTTCTTGCTCACCTTTCTCACAGCGGTGGCGGAATGATCAGCCCAGATGCAATTGCTGCTGATTACGAAGCAATGGAAGGCGGCGACGAGCCGGGTTCTGTTATTTCCCAAGGGCCAGTTGGAACCGGCTTTTTCAAATTCCAGGACTGGACTCCTGGCGAAGAAGTTATTCTTGAAAAGAACGAAGAGTACTGGGGAGAGCCTGCTAACGTAGATACGGTAACATTCCGCGTAGTTCCTGAATCCGGAACCCGTATTGCTGAGCTTGAAAATGGAGTTGCTCACATTATCGACCCTGTACAGCCAAACGAAGTAGCACGTGTAGATGCTCTTGATAACGCCGGCATGAGTATTCAAGGGTCAACAAGCCTATCTTACCTTGGATTTAATGTTGAAAAAGAACCTTTCAATGACGTTCGCGTTCGTCAGGCAATTTCTCATGCTATCGACAAACAAGCGATCATTGAAGGAATCTATGATGGCTACGGTACTCCTGCTGTAGGTCCAATTCCTCCAGGCGTATTTGGATTTGATGATTCAGTTGAACCTTTAGACTACAACATGGATGAAGCGAAAGCTCTTCTTGAAGAAGCAGGTTATGGAGATGGCTTCTCTACAACGATCTGGACAAATGACAATCCACAGCGTATTGATACTGCTACAGTAGTACAAGAGGCTTTGGCTGAGCTTAATATCACAGTTACGATTGAGCAAATGGAATTCGGTGCATACCTTGAGCAGACTGCTGCCGGGGAGCATGATATGTTTATTCTTGGCTGGTCAACTCCTACTGCGGATGCGGATTATGCAACGTATGCACTATTCCACTCTTCTCAAGTAGGTCAGCCGGGTAACCGTTCATTCCTTCAGGATCCTGAGCTTGATGAGCTTTTAGATGCAGGACGTCGTGAGACAGATCAGGACGCACGTGCTGCGATCTATCTTGATGTACAGGAAAAACTTGTTGAGCTTGCACCAATGGTTTACATCCACCATCAGGAATACCTGACTGGAGTAAGCAATAATGTGTCAGGCTTCTCAACTCTTCCAAATGGTATTTACCAATTGCATGAGGTTTCTATTTCTGAGTAATGAGCTTATGAAGCTGCCGGGTTTCCGGCGGCTTTTTTTGTTTTATTTGAAGTTTGTTTTTAAGGGTTGCTCCTAATGCTGCAATCAATACGGAGTAAATTATTCGCCTCTTTGAAATTTGCAGATAGGAGTAAATCTCTTTTAACAGGCGTGTTGATTTCCGCTTCAGGGGGACGCTTTCCGCGGGACGGGGCTTGAGTTAACTTGCTTCGCAAGTGGATCTCAGCCTTCCCGCTGCTTCCCACAGGAGTCAGCCCCTTCCACTTCAATCTACTCCTGAATCATTTTTTTATTCTATTAAATTAGCTGAGTAATTCTTAAACCCTAAATTCACATATTTTGAATGAAGAAGCTATCTAATGTATAATTAAACAAAAATTTTCCAGATGAATACCAAATTATTATATTTAAGAAAAATAATAAATTATTTATATTTCAATAATATAGCGCTTTCATTCTTTTTCTTCTTATTTATTAGTAATTTCTAAATAATAACTATTAAATTTACTTACTCAATTTTTATGCAGAATTTTATTGATTTTCATGAACAATTAACGATATACTTTTAATAGTTTTACTATTCTAATTTTTAAGATTACTATAGGGGGTTATGTATTGAAGAAGAGTTGGTTCCTGGTAAGTGCTTTATTAATGGTGTTATTGCTTGCAGCATGTGCCGGCGGAAGTGATGAGGAGGGTTCTTCTGATGCTGCAGAAGGTTCAGATCCTTCAAGTGGTGAAGTAGTAATTGCTACACTTTCAGATGCTGTTGCTATGGATGTACATATTACAAATGATGTGCCCTCGGCTAATATCCAGGCACAAATCTTTGAAAATCTAGTGACACAGGACGAAAATCTAGAAATTCAACCGGCACTTGCAGAATCCTGGGAGCCTGTTGACGATCTTACCTGGGAATTTCAGCTTCGTGAAGGCATCAATTTCCATGATGGCACTCCTTTCAACGCTGAAGCTGTAAAAGCAAACTTTGACCGCATTCTGGATGAAGAAATCGCTTCTCCCCGGGCAGTACAATACGAAATGGTCACAGAGGTTGAAGTAGTTGATGAATACACGGTTCGTATACATCTGGAATATCCGTATGCACCGATTCTTGCAAATCTTTCGAATATTGGCGGAGCGATGATGAGCCCCGCCTCGATAGAAGCAGATTATGAAGCGATGGAGGACGGTGGGCAGCCAGGCACTTACATCAATGAACATCCTTCGGGTACCGGTTTTCTCCAATTTGAAAGCTGGACTCCCGGGGATGAACTGACCCTTGTTAAAAATGAAGATTATTGGGATGGCGCCGTTTCATATGAATCTGTTGTCTTTCAGGTAGTCCCTGAAGGTGCAACACGTTTGGCAAATCTTGAGACTGAATACGCGCATATTATCGACCCCCTCGCTCCTAATGAAGCAGCTCGCGTGGAAAATATGGAGCATGCTAGTCTCACTACAGAGGATAGCGTGGGAATAAACTACATTGGCTTTAATTTAAACAAAGAGCCTTTTGACGATGTTCGTGTAAGACAAGCAATATCTATGGCTATTAATAAAGAGGAAATGATCAACGGAATTTATGATGGATATGGAACAATCGCAACCGGCCCTCTTGCTCCGCCTGTGGTAGGAGCGGCAAATGATATTCCAGGCCTTGAGTATGATGTGGAGGAAGCAAAAGCTTTGCTTGCAGAAGCCGGATACGAGGATGGCTTCTCGACCATTATCTGGACTAACGACAACCCGCAGCGCAGAGATATTGCTGTAGCTGTTCAAAACTCACTTGCTGACATTGGTGTAGATGTTCAGGTTGAAGAGCTTGAATGGGGAGCTTATCTTGCCCAAACCGGACAAGGTGAGCATGATATGTTCATCCTTGGCTGGTCAAATCAAAATGCGAATGCTGATAACGGGCTTTATTCTTTATTCCACTCTTCACAGGTTGGCGATGCAGGGAATCGCTTCATGCTTGAAGATGATGAAATTGACCGCTACCTTGAAGAAGCCCGTAAGACAACAGATGAGGATGAGCAGCTTGAACTGTATCGCGGAGCCCAGGAGCGTCTCGTTGAGCTTGCACCGATGATTTATCTGCAGCATCAGACATATCTGTCCGGTCACTTAAATACGGTAGAAGGCTTTAGTGTCAGCCCTACTGGAATTTATCAGCTAAAGGATGTTGTCATTAACGATTAACAAGAAAACCCGATTCTCCTTTGTGGGAATCGGGTTATTTCTTATTGAATTATATTGAGTTCTTTCCCTACTTTTTCATAAACAGCCAATGCTTCATCGAGCATATCCTTCGTGTGAGCAGCTGTCGGCATATTTCTTACACGCCCCGTCCCGCGTGGAACTGTAGGGAATACAATTGATTTTGCATATACTCCCTCTTCGCTCAGGCGCTTGCTGAATTGCTGAGTAAGCTTTTCTTCCCCAATGATACAAGGGGTAATAGGAGTCTCGCTGTCTCCAATATCAAAACCAATCTTTTTAAGGCCCTCTTTCAGGTAACGGCCATTTTCCCATAGCTTGTCGTGAAGCTCTGTGCTATCGATCAGCATTTGAAGCGCTTCTGTGATAGCAGCTGTATCTCCAGGGGTAAGTGCAGTAGAAAACAGGAATGGACGTGAACGAACCTTCAGCCAGTCAATTAATTCCTGAGTACCTGCTACGTATCCTCCAACAACACCGATTGCTTTTGACAGAGTTCCCATTTGGAAGTCAACTTCTTTTGCCAGCCCAAAATGCTTTACAGTTCCCGCGCCTTTACCCATTACGCCTGATCCGTGGGCATCGTCGACATATGTGATCAGGTCAAACTCTTTTGCAATTTCCACGATTTGCGGAAGCTTCGCTACGTCTCCGTCCATTGAAAATACGCCATCCGTTATAACCATTACTTTATTATATAGACCGGATTCAGTTGCTTCCTTTGCTTTTGCACGCAAATCCTCCATATCCGAATGTTCAAAGCGGATAATTTTAGCCTTAGAAAGACGGCAGCCATCAATTATGGAAGCATGATTCAACGAATCGGACAGAATTGCATCATTTTTATCCATTACCGCTGAAATTGCAGCCATGTTGCAGTTAAAGCCTGACTGAAAAGCAATCGCAGCTTCTGTTCCCTTAAATTCAGCAATTTTATCCTCCAGCTTTACATGCAGATCTAATGTCCCGTTAATCGTACGGACAGCTCCTGCTCCGACGCCATAGTGGTCAATCGCTTTTTTTGCGATTTCCTTTAGATGATCGTTTGTCGCAAGCCCAAGGTAATTATTGGAGGATAGATTGATTAGTTCTTTCCCGGCAATTTTTATTTTTGCGTCATTTGGTCCCTCTACAGGATCGATTTCATTATAGAGCCCCTGCTCCTTCAAATCATCAAGATTCTCTTTTAAAAATTGATCTAATATCTTCGCCATGGTGATACCTCCTGAATAAAATGGAATTGCACAAATGTCCTTTCGACAAATACACTTTTGATATATTTCACTTATTAATTCTGCTTTTTCATTACTACCAGTTTACCATGTTTGCATGATACGGACAATTCACGATGTTTGTTTCCACGGATTATCCTTCATCCTTAAACTGTGAGAAATGGCAGTTCTATCATTAACTTTGTATTCCCTGCCCTTTTCTCTTCAGGTATGGTATGCTTATGGTAATTAAGAGGAGGGATACGAATGAACCATTTGACCACCATGACATTGTTGGAAAAAGGCAACCGTAAAGTCCACCTTACCCCTATAAGAATGGCAGTCCATTCTCCTTGTTCGATTATGGAGGCTGCTTCACCTGAAGGAAATCTTTATCAATTATATTTTCACCGGCAACAATTCCTTGCCGCCAAAAAAGTAACGCGCTCCAAGAGAGGCAGTTACCTTGAACTGGCGATGACAAAAGGAATTGTTTTTTTATGTCCTCACCCTGTTGTAAGCCAGTATATCACCCGTCATGAAAAAGTGAAGAACCGCTCCTTAACCGAGTTATACTCATACTCTAAAAAACATTTTTCTCCGCTGGAGGTTTCACAGATTTTCCGCTGTATGGACTCGGTTATTCAGGCTGAGAAATTGTTTAAGGTCATGCGCGAGGCTTATTACGAATATAGAAGAGATGGAAAATGGGGAAAAGCATACGCTGTGCTGCTTACGATAGAAGAAGCATTTCCAACGCACGATTGGACAGCAAGCACGAAGCATGATGCAAGCTTTACGGCTTATCATAAAAAATACAGTACAGTTTCAGATTCACTGCTCAAAAATGACCCAACAACGTGTGAATGGATGCTTTGGAAGGATCGTCAGAATGAATCTTCCCGAAAAAAATGGTTGGATAGCTACTCACAGGAACCAGTTTTTTCAACTGCAGCTTTTGCTTTTCTCTATGAAAACCATCAGCGCGAAACAGACGAAACGATATTTCCTCTATTTTTAAACGAAGCAAGAAAGCAGTTTTCACCACATGAAATAAAAGATCTTCTGCTGCAAATGAGCACTTCTGGGCAGGAAGTTATCTCAAGAGAAGCCTTCCGGCAATGCATACGGACAGAGGCATTTGATGAAGCCATTACGACACTTATCAACCATCCATTTTCTCTCGCTGCCCAGGACATTAGAAGTCTAAAAGAAATCATCCCTCAAGTAAAATGGGATAACCGTCTTCCGATTGAGCAGCTAAGCATGGTATTAATCCCTATATTGAAAGATGAAAAGAAGGATTTAGACAGTCTTTTAACAGCCTGCATCCCTACTCTCAGCAAAACACATGGCTTGTCCTATCTCATTGACTGGCTAAAGCCTCTTGAGGATTCCAAATGCAGCCTTCCTATTTATCAAAAGGTCAAGAAGCTGGTTGCCTACGCCGAGGATCCAGATAAGCAGGCTAAGGCAGGTGCCCTGTATTATGAGCTAGGATTAAAACGGGAAGCCATTGAGGCATTCAGCTACGAAATGGAGCTAAACCCGGATGATCCTTCTCCAGTGAAATGGCTGTTCACCCTTTACCGGGAAACAGGAAATCTGGATGAGGCTTCTGCCTATAAACAGTTGCTTCAATCGATGAGCTAATACGTGCAGCCTTTTAGAAGTGCTTACTGCATTATTTTGGACAGGAGTTCCTGCAACATCAAAAAGCCACCCTATGAAGGTGGCCTTTTTTAATTTAAGTCCCTTGCGCTATTTCTTCAATCTCCGCATGAATTGCCTGTTGGATTTTTTCTACGCGCTCAAAATTCATCGCCTGAATGTAAATCGATTCCAGGTCGTCATGTATATATTTTGCTTTTTTCAGGCAGGCTGTGGCTTCATTCATTTTTTCGGTATACCGCTTTTGAATGGTTTGAATTTGGGGAAGATTTTCTTCATCTGTTCCCGGTTTTATTATTTTTTCGTAGGTATCGAGGATTTCGTCGCCATCCCGCTCCGGAAAATATTCGTGAGGAGCGGTACTGTCAAAGATCGCAAAGCCCAGCTCACGTACAATCACCATATCGAGGCTTTCCGGGTCAAAGCCACAATGGTAGATTTCAGCATCAAGTCCTCGTTCTTCTGCTGCTTTTGCCACTTTTTTTAACAAGGTTGACTTTCCTGTTCCCGGCCTTCCCTTTATAAAATATCTTTGCGGCAGCTCATAGGTGAGGTTAGGGATATAATCAACTGCGCCCTGTGAGGTTGCAGCGCCTAAATAACGATGCTTCACTTCCCCTTGTTTATTCAAATTTACATTCCCAAAAAGCGAGCTTACATAGCTCTCTGCTAATTGATTGGCTGCTTCTCTGTCCAGGTTTTCTATATAAATTTTTTCCCATTCGTCATGAATAAGGAGAGCTTCTGCAAATATTTTATAGGCTTTTTGATAGCTTTCTTCAATTTCCTTATTATATTTTGCTACTTCTTCTATTTGTCCTTCCAGCTTCTTTCGGTCCCAGGCCTGCCCGAGGTTGACGTAATCCTCTTTCGCTCCTGGTGCTGTCGGTTCTAAAATATGCGGAGCAGTTCCATCAACTAAGCCGATTTGCAGGGACGGGATAATAAGACCGTCCAGTGAATCGGGATCAGAAGAGCAGTGAATCCATTCAACATCATATCCTTTTTCCAGCCAGGCATGACCGATTTGCTTCATTAAGGTTGATTTCCCTGTTCCCGGACCGCCCTTTAAAATCCAAAGTCGGGATAGTGAAGAAAGATTTGATTCAAAAAAGTGGTGGAATCCTTTTGCCGTATTTCCCCCGGCGAAATAATGACGGATCTTTCCAGCCATCCTACATCCCCCCGTTTCTGTCTTGCTCGCCTATGTATATGTTAAACTTTTGTAAACATTCATATTTTCACAGCAAAAAAGCACCCTAAGAGAGGATGCTTTTAGTTATCTAGTTCAACGGCTTTTTCACCAAGTGCTTTTTTCACCATGTCTTCCATTGGAGGATTATGAAGTCCCATTCGAACGTCCTTATAATAACGCTGCATAGGACTTGATGCTGACATCGCAGACGGACCCACAATCCTCATCGCACGATCAACGATCGAAATAGCTGCATTTGTTACGTTTACCTTTGCAGCCTGGAGCAGATCTTTTACCGCCGCTTTATTTTCTGCTTCTTCGTAAACAAGCGCAGCATGGTAAAGCGCCTGCCGTGCACTGATCAGTTCAATATCCATTTCGCCTATTTGCTGCTGAATGTTCACAAGGCTTCCAATCGGTTCCCCGAGAGAAACAGGAGTGTAATTTGAGGCAAAAGCTACAGCCTCATCCCTCGCTGCTCCAGCAATACCGATATAGCATGCCGGAATGTGGAGAAGCCAGGCCTGTGGGTTCATTTTCCGCTCACCATTCAACGGTTTTAACAAATAGCTCTTAGGAATAACAGCCTCATTCAAAACCAAATCGTGGCTTGCTGTTCCCCTCATTCCTACACTATCCCAGGTTTCATTTATTGAAACGCCTTTTGTTTCTTTAGGTACAACAAAGACTGCTACAGAATCAGTATCCCCAATGGCAGCCGTAACAAAGAAGTAATCAATCAAAGGAGCAAGTGAAGTGTAGGATTTTTCTCCTGTAATCACCCAGCTGCCGTCTTTTTCAACAGCAGTAGTTTGAGGGAGCGCTCCTCTAGTCGGACTCCCTGCCCCTTTTTCAGTTGCCGCCGTGTTGATAATCGCGCCGTCTATAATTTTTTTCGTCAGCCATTCTGCAATATCCTTATCCCAGTTGCGATTTTCGCTCCATTCCAATAGGCTCCCGCCGTGCCAGCCAATGGACAGAGCTGTTGAACCGCTCCCCTTGGCAATTAATTCCTGAGCTAAAACAAATGAGTACAGTCCCATGCCCTGTCCTCCGTATTCCGTGGGCATGGTCAGTGTCTGATAGTCGATTTGCTTTAAGTCCTCTATATTTTCTTTCGGATAAGAATTTAGTTGAGTCAGATCAGGCTCTCTTTGTTTAAATGCAGGAATCAATGCTTCTAATTTATTTAAAAGCTCCCTTTGCTCGTTATTCCGGACAAAGTCGAACATCCAACCACTCCTGTCTTACAATGCTATTTCTTAAAGTTTACCTTATTAATATTCATAATTCCAAGCTGTTCGCTTGGACATTGAGGCAAATAGTACAATTACGCTTTTTTTGAGGCGAGATGCTCACCTTCAATTACTTGCTTACGGTCTAACAGTCTATTAAGCACAATGGTACTTTGAGGTAGAGAAAGATGAACGATTGTTCCTACAAAAAGGGCCGTAATAATAGTACCGATGCCAACAGGGCCCCCTAATCCAAAGCCTGCTGCTAGTACAACGATATCCAGGCCTCTTCTTACCCGGCTGATCTTCCACCCAGTTTTTTCAACCAGCAGCATCATCACTGAATCCCGGGGTCCTGTTCCCATATCTGCGCTCACGTAAATGCCAACCCCATAACCCATGGCTACGATCCCTAAGAGAAATACTACAACAATTCCTGTCCATGAAGCCGGCTCTGGCAGCAGCCAGTTGAAAAAATCAATAAAAACCCCTACAAGCACCATATTTAAAATAGCCCCAACTCTTGGCGGCTTTTTAGTCATGATAACGAGTACTGTAATAATGAGAATTCCCATAATAATTGACCATGATCCCACTGTTAAGCCAAACTGCTGAAACAGCCCGACGTGCAGAACATCCCAGGGGCTGATTCCAAGCTTTTGACCCTTAATCGTTAAGGTGATGCCCAATGCCATTATGGCAAGGCCAATCATGAAAAAAGACCATCTAATCACGTAGTTTCGCATCATTATTTATTCCTTCTTTCATTCTGGTAAGTTCTTTCGTTCATCTAAATTGTATTTCCCCACTTTACCACAGAATGAAAGAGTAGTTAAAAGAATTTTTAATTTTTTCTGCTTTTCATCTACTAAAAATTCATGAGTAGATGACCGTTTTCTAAAAGTTAACCAATGCTATTCTTTATTGAAAAAACACAAAAAAGGTTGAGACAAATGTTTATGTCTCAACCTCCTTCGTCCGGTTCACTGCACTTCAGGCGGACGCCTTCCGCTCCGTTCACCTATTGTTTCTAGCATTATCGTTCCAGCCTCATTATCTAATGGGCAGATTTCAAATCGCCCTTTTAAGTTTTTCTTTTTAGATCGTGAAGCCTGCAGGTGCATCCTTCACGATAACAAGGATTTTCCCCTGATCAAGCTTGTCCTCAAGGTTTTCAGATTCAGCTGTTGTAAAGCCGATTTCTTCAAATTGGGCACGAAGCTCGTCTCCCTTTTTACGGAAAACATTTTTTGTTGCAGTAGCTAAGCCGATATCAGAAGCACCGATTGTATTGGCGTCTGCGTTATCTGCCACACGCTTTGTGCGGTCGTCGTCATGTGTTACCACATAAATTGTATCCTCGTTGACGCCTCTTGTTTTAATGGAGTTAACTGCGTTTACCACTTCTTCATCATTTGAAAATTCTTTGTAATATAAACTCATTTGTTATCTCCTCCTAAAGTAGTCTTCAGAAGAAATATTACCCTTCATACTATCTCGTAAACATTCATATCGGACTATTCCATAAGATCGGCGGCTGAAGCATTTGTCACGCTTAGCAGATCAGCCGTTTCCAGCTCGATCTGTTTTCCAATCTGACCTGCACTGACAATTAAAGTCGAGAGCTCCTTCGCTTCCTTTGCAATATAGGTGGGAAATTTCTTTTTCATTCCGATTGGAGAACAACCTCCTTTAATGTATCCTGTTATGGTTTGGAGGTCTTTAACCGGGATCATCTCAACCTTCTTTTCCCCTGCGGCGGCAGCGGCTTTTTTTAAGTGAAGCTCCCGGTCAACAGGAACTAAAAATACATAATAGTTTTTTGATTGGGATTGGGTCACTAGTGTTTTGTAAACCTCATTTGATGAGCGGCTGATTTTCCTGGCAGCTGAAATACCGTCGATTAAACCATCAGCAAAATCATACTCATGAATTTTGTACTGAATCTTATTGGCATCAAGCTGTCTCATCGCATTTGTTTTTCCTTTTTTGGCCATCCTTCCACTCCTCGTTTTTAGAATAATTTAATTATATCCTAATGGGCAACTATCGTTTTACAAGAATCAGATTAAGGCTTATGATTATTTTGATAATCGAAATAATATTAATTTTATTAGTAAGGACGGATAAAAATGAATTCATCACAAACCACCCTTTTGGAGGTGTCGGACAATCAGAAAAAGAAGCTGACTTTTTTAGTTTGCTTAATCCTGGCTTTTACAGTTATGAACAGCACTATGTTTAATGTTGCAATTCCTGATATATCCTCTGATTTTAATCTATCCACTTCTCAGGTCAGCTGGGTCATGACCGGCTATATTCTTGTTTTTGCTATCGGATCATTAATGTATGGAAAGCTCGCTGACTTATTTCCTATAAGAACGCTTTTCACGTTCGGACTCGCTTTATTTTCATTCGGCGCGTTACTTGGCCTTCTCTCCCCAAGCTTTGAAGTCCTGATTTTGGCAAGAGTTCTCCAAGCGATGGGAGGAGCAAGCATTCCAGCACTCTCCTTTATTATTCCTTCCCGCTTTATGCCAAGCATCCGCGGAAGAGTGTTTGGGTATGTGGCTTCAACCGTAGCATTTGCTTCCGGGGTAGGACCCATTCTTGGAGGCATTATTGGAGGAGCCTTTAGCTGGCGGTTTTTATTCTTCTTCTCCATGCTCGCAGTATTTTCTATCCCTCTTTTTCGCAAATGGCTGCCAATGGAAGAACGAAAGCGCGGATCAATCGATTTACTTGGGGCTGCGCTTATCGCATTGACAGCTGCCAGCCTGTTATTTTTTATCACGACCTTTGATTATCGGTTGATCGGACTTTTTGTACTCTTTGCCCTCCTGTTTATCTGGCGGACAGTAAAGGCAAAGGACCCATTTATACAGCCGGCTATTTTAAAAAATCGACGCTATACCGTAACGGTCATCTCAAGCTTTTTTGGGACAGCCTGTTTATTTGGCCTTATCTTTGTTATCCCGATTATGCTCAGGGATTTAAACACCCTTTCAACGATCGGAATCGGCTTTGTTCTTTTTCCGGGAGCTATTATGGCAGGTTTTCTTGGGCAGTACGGGGGACGGGTTATTGATAAAAAGGGAGGCGTTCCGGTTGTTAAAACAGCGCTTGTGCTGATTGCTGCAGGCTGTCTGTTAATTTCAACCTTTGCCGGAAGCGGCGCGTGGATTATTTCCCTCTGTATGCTCGTTGCTTATATAGGATTTCCGCTTATTCAAAGTTCCACAGCAGATTTGCTGTCGACTACATTATCGAGTGAGCAAAACGGCGTTGGAATCGGTATCTTTAATTTATTGAACTTTATGGGCGGAGCTTTTTCAAGCGCCATCTTCGGAGCTGTTTTGGAAATCCAGGATGTAACCTTCCGCTGGAACCTGCTGGCTGACAGCGGGCTGAATGTTATCTACAGTAATTTATTTATTTCTCTCAGTCTTCTTGCGATTTTAAATGTCATTATGTTCTCTATTCTTTATAAGAGAGCGGATAGAAGTGCTCAAGCCTATTAAAAAACCCCTCCAGCCGGAGGGGTTTTTTAGAGCTTTAGATTTTTTAACGCATCAGCAAGAGCACTGTTGATCGGCTCATCTTTATTCTGCTTTTTCATATAGTTTGAAACGTCACGCTTCCCTGCTTTGTTTTGGGAGGATTCCTTGCGGCGTTTCTGAAAAGCGGAAAGTTTTTCTCTGTGACCGCATACGCAGCTGAAGGTCTGCCCTTCTCCTTCTCCTCTGAGCTCAAGCTTTTTATGGCAATTCGGACATCTTGCATTCGTTTTCTTCGCCACATTTTTACGGTGACCGCATTCTCTGTCCTGACAGACAAGCATTTTTCCTTTTTTCCCTTTCACTTCAAGCATCAGCTTTCCACAGTCAGGGCAATGGGTGCCAGTCATATTATCATGCTTAAACTTCGCATCACTGTATTTAATGGACTGAACAATTTCTTTTGTAAAACCGGTCATCTCTGCCAGGAACGAGCTCTGCTTCATCGAACCTTTCGCAATAGCAGCGAGCTTTTGCTCCCATTGTGCAGTTAAAGCAGGTGATTTTAACTCCTGCGGAACGAGGTCCAACAGCTGTCTTCCCTTAGAGGTTAAAACAATTTCCTGTCCTCTTTTTTCAATCAGAAAGCTGTTGAATAACTTTTCAATAATATCTGCACGGGTCGCAACTGTCCCGAGTCCCCCTGTTTCGCCAAGCGTTTTTAAGAGCTCCTTTTTTTCGTTTTTCATATAAGCCTTCGGATTTTCCATGGCAGACAGGAGCGTTCCTTCTGTAAATCGTCCAGGAGGCTTCGTTGCGCCGGTTGTCAGCGTCACTGATCTCAGGTTCAGCTTTTCTCCTTCTTTCACGTCCGGAATTTTTTGAGATTTTTCCTGCTGATCCGGTTCCTCCTCTTCCCCATCAAACACCGCCTTCCAGCCTGTAACGGTTGGAATGTTTCCTTTAGCAGTATAGATCTCACCGTTTAGATCAGCTGATATGATTGTTTGCTCATACTCGTGAGCCGGCATCAGAACGGAAAGAAATCGGGTAGCGATTAAGTCATACAGCTTCCACTCTTTATCGTTTAAAGTGTCTGGCAGCAGACGTTCTTCAGTTGGAATAATCGCATGGTGATCTGATACCTTCTGGTCGTTTACAAATCGTGAATTTGCTTTAATCGGCTTTTGTAAAAGCTTAGCCGCATGAGCTGCGTAAGGCTTCACCTGCATCCCTTTTAAACGGTCTGGCAGTGTTTCTACTAAATCGCTTGTAAGATAGCGTGAATCCGTCCGTGGATACGTCACAAGCTTATGCTGCTCGTATAATTTTTGAAGAATGGATAAAGTTTCTTTTGCAGAAAAGTGATAACGTTTATGCGCATCACGCTGCAGCTCTGTAAGATCATAAAGGGCTGGTGCATAGGTTTTTTTCGGTGTTTTCTTGACTTCCTTTATGAGAGCCGTTTTTCCTTTAGCTCCATTTACGACCATCTCTGCCTGTGATTTATCAAATGTTCTTGACTGGTTTGATTTTGCTTCCTGCCATTGAAGGGTAAATGCTTCAGCCTTTGCCTGAACACCGTAATAGCTTTGCGGGGTGAAGGTCTGGATTTCTTCTTCTCGCATGGCAATCATGGCAAGAGTTGGTGTTTGTACACGACCGGTTGAAAGCTGGGCATTGTATTTTGTGGTGAGTGCCCGGGTGGCGTTAATTCCCATGATCCAGTCTGCTTCTGCTCTTGCAACAGCGGATTGGTAGAGGGTTTCATAGTTTTTACCATCCTTGAGATTGCGGAATCCCTGCTGTATGGCTTTGTCGGTTACAGAAGAGATCCATAGACGTTTTATCGGCTTTTTGACGTTGGCTTTTTCAATGATCCAGCGCGCGACAAGCTCACCTTCTCTTCCAGCGTCTGTTGCGATGATGATGTCTCCAACATCTCCTCTTGTGAGTTGGTTTTTAACGGCCTGGAATTGCTTGCCGGTTTTTTTGATGACGACGAGTTTTAGTGGCTTGGGGATGATGGGCAGGTCCTCTAAGCGCCAGGATTGGAATTCTTTTCCGTAGCCTTCAGGGTCAGCATGGGTCACCAGGTGGCCGAGTGCCCAGGTGACGATGTAGCGGTCGCCTTCGATGAAGCCGTTGCCTTTTTTGTGACAGTTGAGGACGCGTGCGATGTCGCGGCCGACTGAGGGTTTTTCTGCGAGTACGACGGTTTTTTTCATGGGTAAAGTCCTTTCTGTTTGTTGATTTAAGTATATAAATACCTTTTAATCAGGCATGCTGATTTCCGTTGCAGGGGCATGCTTTCCGCGGGGTTTGAGCTAACTTGCTAACACAAGTGGATCTCAAGCTCCCGCTTCCTCCCATTGGAGTCGTCCCCTTCCACTTCAATCAACTCCGGAAATATTATTTGTCTCTTCAAATTTTACTCTATGTGAAATCCGTTTAAATGCATTAAAAGCATCAGTTCTAGTTGGTCTTCCGAAAGCAATGACACTTGCTACAGTGTATCATTTATATGAAATTATATCATTTAAACTAAGGTTCCCCATGAAAAACCACTCTTCCAATGGAAAGAGTGGTTTTTCGAATAATTATTCTTTGGACTGCTTTATTTTTTCTTTTTCTTTCAATGCAGAGGATAGTCTGATGACGGTATCGCCAGGTTCGAGAGAGAACTCTGAGTCAGTGGCGATTGGGTCAAATCGCCCTGAGGCTTTTAATAAGCCTACGAGGATGTCCTCTTCATTAATTTCATTCATAAATTCCTTTGCTGAAAACTGCTTTGTCAGGAGGGTTTTTCTGAAAACCTGTCCTGCATCTACCCTTTGGATCAGGGCTTGGAGAGGTGTTTCATTGTTAAACAATATTCTTCCGCCGACTGAGTGGGTTAATCCTTCCAAATCGGCATCCCGCGCTATATCAGGCGCTGTTTGATAAAGGTGCTTGATTCCAAAGGTTGGCGTAAAGCTTGAACACACTAATGAGTTATAAGCGTCGCTTTCTGACGCCATAATAATTGATTCGTATGGTGTCATATCGAGCTGATATTCCGTTTGCTCTGACAGCACCTCCCCGTGGAAGGTAGGCAGTCCGCTTTGTCTTGCTGCAGCCACTTTTCTCCATGAAGAATCCACAAGCACAGCCGGAACCTTCATCTCTGTCAGTGTTGCTACTAAAGCATTTGTAAAGGAATTTCCTCCTACAACAATGACACCGGGCCCCTGGTCATTAGCAAGCTTTAAACGTCTGGCAGCCCAGCCAATGGAAAAGCCGTGGGCACATACAGTCGCAAAAACCAATGCAAAGGTAAGTGCAGTCAATAATTGTGCATCTTCAAATCCGGTATCCGTTAACACACTTGCAAAATAGCCCGATACCGTCAGTGCCACAATTCCTCTTGGCGCAATCCATCCGACAAGCGCTTTTTCCTGAAGCGATAAATCTGTCCCGATCGTCGATAGCCATATAGAGAGCGGTCGAACGACAAATAGCATTAAAAGTACATACCCAATGATCGCAGGGTTCAAAATCTCATAAAATGTTTCAATGTGCAGGGACGCTGTTAACATGATAAATATTGTGGAAATTAAAAGCACAGAAATATTTTCTTTAAAATGCCTCATATTTCCTATGGATGCAATATGCATATTGGCCATAGTGATCCCCATCGCTGTAACTGACAATAGACCTGTCTCATGCATTACTTCATCAGCAAGAGTAAAGCAAAGCAATACAACTGAAAAAAGCACAGGCGATTTTAAATATTCCGGGATATACCCCTTCTCAAACATCCAGCCCATGCCTCTCCCGCAGCCCCAGCCAAGCAAAGTGGCAAAGCCGGCTGCCGCGAAGAAAATAAGCAGGCTTCCAAGCGACACTGTCTCATCCATAAAGAAAAGAATAATTTGAAAAGCAAATAACGCCAGCAAAACTCCTATAGGATCAACAATAATTCCTTCCCATTTTAAAATTTTCGATGGACGGGGCTTTAATTTCGCCTGCCTGAGCAGCGGCAGGATAACGGTAGGTCCCGTTACAATAAATAAGCCTCCAATAACAAACGCAACAGGAAGAGATAAACCTGCTACATAATGAGCAGCAAGTGAGCCCAAGATCCATGCGATAAACGCACCAACGGTCACAATTCTGGTAACAGGCTTGCCAAGATCACGGATTTCCCGAAAATCCAGCTGAAGGCTTCCTTCAAATAAAATAATCGCAACAGCCATAGAAATAATTGGTCCATATAAATCGCCGAACTCCTGCGATGGATCAATGATCCCTAAAACCGGCCCAACAATAATGCCAGCCACTGACATCACCACAATAGCCGGGAGCTTAATTCTCCAGGAAAGCCATTGAGATAAAACTCCTAAAAAAACAACCAGCATAATTGTAAATAAAAGTGAATCAAAAATTGCAAACACCTGCCTTCAGCATTAAAAAACTATCCCTTACTTTCAGCCCTATTTAAGGATTTGAAGGAATAAGTCCTCTTGACTTATGATTTTACTCCATCGCTTCTGTTTTTGTTCTCTCTACCTGCTCAATTGCCCCTGATTTGTGAATCTCTACTTTTTGAACTGGTGGAGTGAGTGCTTTTTCGACCATGGCTAGTGCTACCTGCTCGGCCCGGATGGCTTTGTAGGATTTTAAAGGTCCCACAAGCATCCACCCTGCAAATGACATTACCTTAGCGCCAAGAGTTTCGCCAAAACGAAATTCTTCTCTGTCTCCAATAAGAAGTGAGGGCCTGAAGATCTGAAGACGTGTTAGGCCAAGCCCCTTTAGCTGCTCCTCCATTAACCCTTTAATTTTATTGTAAAAAAATCGTGAAGAGGGACTTGCTCCCATTGCTGAAATAACGAGAAATTGCTGCGCGTTATTCTTTTTTGCCAGGACGGCCAGCTGTAACGGATAATCTAAATCCACCATACGAAAAGCTTCCTTAGATTTAGCCTTTTTTATTGTGGTGCCAAGACAACAGTAGATATCATCAGCCAGACCGATATGCACTCCCTCCAAATAGTTAAAATCGATTACTTTGTTTGTAAGCTTCGGGTGCTCGAGCTTCAATTCGCTTCTTGTAATCGCAATGATCTCGCTGTACTCTTCCCGTCGGCAAAGCTCTTTTACAACTTCTTTCCCGACTAATCCTGTTGCTCCAGCCACCAGTGCTGTTCTTTTTTTCATATTCTTCCCTCCCGCTCTATAGGATTTATCTTATCTATCGGTTTAATTCCCCTTAAATCAATCTTTCTAACAGCAAAAAGACGCCGGACAAATTCGTTCCGGCGTCTTTTGTTTATTGATCAATTAATTTAACACTTACTTTAACATCCAGTGTGTGCTTACCGCCTCTGTAGACTCCCTGAAGAGGGCTTACGTCTGCGTAGTCACGTCCTGCTCCAACGCGTATATGGTTTTCGAGCGCTTCTACATTATTGGTCGGATCAAGACCGACCCATCCAATACCCGGAACCATTACCTCCACCCATGCGTGTGTGGCGGAATCACCGACCAGGGCTGAATTTTCTCCTACATACAGATACCCGCTAATGTATCTCGCAGGAATCCCTTTAGCTCTGAGGACACCAATCATCACATGAGCGTAATCCTGGCAAACGCCTTTTTTACCCTCGATGGACTCACTGGCTTTCGTGTTAACGTCTGTGGCTTCCCCATTGTATTCAAACATATTATGAACATATTTCATTAAATCCAGTGAAAATCGGACCGGATTTTCTGTGTCGCCGATTTCCTGAAGAATGCGGTCTACCTGATGCTGCTCCACAAATGTATAGGCAGTTTGATTTAATGACGCAAGATAATGCCGTTTAAATAAATCAGAATGAAAGATCGTCTGCATCTCAGGTGAATAGTCTATTCTTTCAATGAAAGGACTCTTTTGAATGCTGACTGTTGAAGTTGTTTTTACTTCAAGCGACTGGTGAAAATCTGCGATGAAAAATGATTCAACACTATTTCCCCATAAATCTATATATTCCTTTGTTAACGAGGCAGGTGTAATATCAGACCGATAATGTAATAGACGCTGACACTCGTCTGTTCTAGGTTTTAAACGTATTTCATTCATGCTTTGATCCACTACCGTTTCGTAGTGAAACGTATTTGTATGCTCAATTTCGTATTTCATTCCGTTGTCACTTCCTCGCTGATTTACATGCTTTTCATGCAGTATATTTGCCCGGTTCTTTCAAGGTACACTGGCGGGCTCGATTAAATAATAGGTTTGTGAAAAAATCAGACTAATGTCATTACATCGATCCTGGAAGTTATCGAGGAATGAACTGAATTCATGTACTTGCAGGCTATTGATATGCTCTTCATTAAATTCCTCCATCAGCAGATCGAGAGCAGCATACATCCTCCAGGAGTAGTGGGAGACGCGCGCCCCTTCAAGGGCAATGATCGCTTCACGCACATGATCCATGCAGTACTGGATGGACCTCGGAAATGCCTCATCAGATAGCAGGAAGGTTAAAACATCCTTTTCATTCATTCTTGGAGGATATTTTTTCAGATACTCGTCATAGCCATTTAACAGCTGTAGCGCTGAACGCCAATAGTAATAATTGGTGCCGTCTGCACGCTCGGCATCCTTCTCTGATTTTTCGCTTAAAACATTCAGGATTCTTGCCGTTTTTTCTGCTCTTTCAAGCCACTTGGCTATTTTAATAAATCGGTAGGGCACCCCCCGGGACATGGAGGATTCGATAACGCCCTGAGAGGTGAGGGAAGCAATCTTTACCTGTTTTAAAAAGGAATGAACTTCGTTTATTGAGCCTTCGGGAATAAACATCCGGCTGCTCTCGAGGTATAGATCATTCCACACTTCAAATAAATCATTTGGAATAATGTCTCTTGTAGTACGCGCATTTTCCCGGGCAAATTTAATGCAGTTTAAAACTGAGCTTAAATTATCCTCGGAAAAAGCAAGATAATCGATGATATTTGTGACCGTAAATCTGTCATATAATTGATTAAACTCCTGCAGTGAGCCGCAAATTTCTATGACAGTCTCCCAATCGTGGTTGGCAAGCGATTCCTCTGACGAAGCTTCAAGCATTTGAATCAGCTGAACGCCAAGCACTCTAGCATTGTTTTCGGCCCGTTCAATATTGCGTGACATCCAATACAGTGAATCTGCTACTCTGCTAAGCATTTACCCCTCGCCTCCTTTTAGCACCCATGTGTCTTTCCCTCCGCCGCCCTGGGAGGAGTTAACGACCAGTGAGCCTTTTTTAAGCGCTACCCTGGAAAGTCCTCCGGGAAGGACATTTGTTTTCTCCCCTCTCATGACGAACACGCGCAGGTCGACATGGCAGGGATAAAAATCACCATCCTGAAAAACAGGCGCACGGGAAAGCTGGATCGTAGGCTGAGCAATATACTGGTTTGGATCCTCCAGGATTTTTGATTTGAACGCTGCAATTTCATGCTCTGAAGCATGGGGACCGATCAGCATATCATATCCTCCGGAAGCCCCGACATTTTTCACGACCAGCTCGTCCAGGCGTTCAAGCGCCCAGTTCCGCTGCTCTTCGTTTCTCATAAAATAGGTATCTACATTTGGAATAATAGGCTCTTCATCAAGGTAATAGCGGATCATTTCCGGTACATAAGCATACATGGCCTTGTCGTCAGCAACACCATTGCCGATCCCGTTTAAAATCGCGACATTTCCTTTTCTGTAAGCCTCAAGCAGCCCCTCTACCCCGAGCGCTGAGTCGGGCTTGAAGGCTTTTGGGTCCAGATAGTCATCATCAATTCTTCTATAAATGATATCTACCCTCTGCAGACCTCTGATTGTTTTCATATAAACAATGCCGTTCCGCACCTTAAGATCGCGCCCCTCTACCAGCTCGATCCCCATCTGCTGGGCTAAAAACACATGATCATAATAAGCGGAATTAAACATTCCCGGTGTCAGCAGCACGGCTCTTGCCTTTTTGCTGCAATGTTTAGGAACATGGGACAGCACTGCCTCCTGCATATTGGAAAGCTGTTCTTCAAGTGAATGAATGCTGTGGCGATTAAAAAACTCCGGGTACACCTGCCTCATAACATACCGGTTCTGATACACATAAGACATACCCGAAGGATTTCGAAGGTTATCCTCCAATACTCTATAGGTTCCCTCCTGATCCTTAATTAAATCTATTCCTGCAAGAAAAATATGGTTATTTAAAGGAATTTTTACTCCTCCAACCTGATCTCTAAAATAATTCGGGTTTTGTTCCACTAGTTCCCTCGGAATAACACCATCGTTAAGAATATGCTGCTCGTTATAAATGTCCTCTAAAAATAAGTTTAAAGCTTCCGCACGCTGAATCATTCCTTTTTCAATTGTGTCCCATGTGGCGGGAGGCATGATGATTGGAATGAAATCAAACGGCATTGTACGCTCAGTGCCAATATTATCATTGTAAACGGTGAAGGTAATTCCCTGTCGAAGAAAACTAAGCTGAGCGGTTTCATGCTTTTCTCTTAATTCCTCAGAAGAAAATTGATTAATCATGTTATGAAATTCCCTATAATGATCTCGTACAGACCCATCCTGCTCCATCATTTCATCGTAAAATTTCGGTGATTGATACGTTTTAAACATTCGTTGGGACCCCTCCTCTTTTCCTGGTTAATTAAGGCTCTATAACGTTCATTCGACAATTTCCCTACATAAACCTCTAAATTTTCTGAAAATTAATTATTACTGTATACCCTTGCACTTTGAAAAATATGTATAATTTTCAGCTCATTTTTGCAATAAATTTAAAATCCCGGTAAAATTATAAAATCAAATCAGGATGAGGAGGTTCTCTTTATGGATTCTAAAGCAGCAGAAGAACGGATCAGTGAGTTAAAAATGGAGTATATCCGCGCGCAGGATGACCTGGAGAAGCTGGAGTCTGTCGGAGTTGATCCATCATCAGCCCAAAAGAGGCTTTCAAGGATTGAAAATGAGCTATCGGAACTGAGGAATAGCCAGGATGAATAACGCACGGTGCCGCTAAGCATGCGGCGCCTTTTTTAATGAAAACGCTTTAATAAATAGTTCACGGAGCCCTGTGATATAATCTAAAAATATTTTTATTGATTACAGTGGAAGCACGGGGAAGTAATGTAAACACTTCATTTTTAGTAGAATTGCATCGTAACTTTTAAATTCCGAAGCACCAAACTAGCTACATTGGTATTGATTGAAGTGGAAGGGGACGACTCCTGCGGGATGAAGCGGGAGCTTGAGATCCACTTGCTGAAAGCAAGTTAGCTCAAGCCCCGCCCCGCGGAAAGCGTTCCCCTGAAACGGAAATCAATTCGACCATTAAGAAAACAAAGACTGAGTTAATAGGTTGATAAGTCAGCTACCATTTTAATATTAAGGCAGGTGAATTTTATGACAATTCCATTTCAAGAGCCGGTTTTAGTTTTTGGGCTGGCGGTTATTATTTTTTTAATTTCTCCCATCCTTATGAATAAACTCCGGATCCCGGGGATTATCGGGCCGATTATTGCAGGTGTAATCGTTGGACCGAATGGCTTTGGGCTGCTTGAGAGAGGAGAAACGATTCAGCTGTTGGGGACCGTCGGCCTTTTATTTATCATTTTTATTGCAGGCCTTGAGTTAGATATAGACGGCTTTAAAAAATACCGGACAAGAAGTATTTCCTTTGGTCTGCTGTCATTTTTTATCCCACTGATTATCGGAACGTCTGTTGCCGTCTATTTGGACTTCAGCTGGGCTGCTGCTATATTGCTCGGCTCAATTGTCGGGTCCCACACCCTGCTTGCCTACCCGATCGCATCGAGGCTTGGAATTGCCAAAAACAAAGCCGTCACGACAGCAATTGGCGGAACACTCATCACTGACACATTCGCTATGCTGATTCTCGCAGCTGTAGCAGGCTTTGCGTCCGGAGATGCCAGCTTCGCCTTTTGGGTCCGCCTCATCGTTTCTACACTGATTTTTGCTCTTATCGTATTAGTAGGGGCTCCATATCTTGCAAACTGGTTTTTCCGCAATTCCAACAGTGAAGGCCAGCTGGAATTTAATTTTGTCCTTACCATTTTATTTGTTGCCGGGAGCCTTGCATTATTTGCAGGACTGGAGCCGATTATTGGAGCGTTTTTATCTGGGCTCGCTTTAAACCGGTATATTTATGATCATGGACCTTTAATGAACAGAATCCGGTTTACAGGCAATGCGCTTTTTATTCCGTTCTTTTTACTTTCTGTCGGAATGCTGATGGATTTAACGGTTCTTTTCTCAAACCCTGATGCCTGGCTGATCATGGGCTGCATTATCGGTGCAGTCTTAATTGGAAAAAGTGCTGCCAGCCTGATCACAAGCAGGCTTTATCATTACACACCGGATGAAAATAAAGTCATTATCGGACTGACCATTCCACAGGCTGCTGCAACACTTGCAGCTACGCTTGTCGGCTTTGAGCTTGGTCTTCTCGACCAGGCAATTGTAAATGCTGTGATTGTAATGATTTTACTCACCTGTATTTTCGGTCCTTATTTAACGGAAAAATTCGGCCGCCGTTTAGCAGTGGCAGAAGCGGTAGATGCAGGCGGTGAAGATGACCGTCCTGAACGGATACTGATTCCAATTGCTAATCCGTCCACCACCACTACCCTCTTGGATCTTGGCTTTGTGGTGAGAAGTGCAAAGCAATCCAGCGAACCGCTTTACCCATTGACGGTTGTGCAAAAGGACGTTAAATATGTGGAAGGAAAAGTAGCAATGGCCGAAAAAATGCTGACGCAGGCTATTGCGTATTCTTCAGGTGCTAATGTTCCTGCCCGATCTCTTATAAAGGTCGACAGGAATATTGGCAGGGGGATTGAACGCGCAGTTGCGGAGGAACGTATTACAACCATTATCGCCGGCTGGAATGGAGACAGACCGGCAAAGGCCGTACTTTTTGGAGGTATTATAGATAATTTTCTTGACCATACAAACGAACGGGCAATGATTGTGAAGCTTGGCCACCCTTTAAATACAACAGAGCGGATTATTTTAATCCTGCCTAAAGGCTCTTACTATAAGCCAGGTATTCATGATGCGATCCGCATTATTAAAGGAATGGCTTCTCAGTTAAATTGTATGGTTGAATGCTTAATCATTAAGGATTCTGTTGAACGGTATGACAAATTATTTAAGTCTATTAAACCGAGTGTTACGACCTTCCTCCATCGTCTAGAATCCTGGGACGAGATGTACAAGCAGCCTGTCAGTTCACTTCGGAAAAATGATTTGGTTGTTTTGATGAGTGCACGTAAAGGGACCATTGCATGGCACCCCGAACTTGAACGGGTGCCCGGTAAGCTTGCAAAAGCCAACCCGGAAAGCTTTATTATTTTCTACCCTACAGAAATTGGGGAAACGGACTTGAGAGGTGCACGCGGAACAGATGTACCAAAAGAAGTAATGTTCAGGCGCGATTACGACTGACGATTTTTATGCAGTGCTTAATGAATTTGATTCATTACAGCACTGCTTTTTTACGTTTTAATTCAGTGTTTCGTGGTATTATTTAAAAAGATTGCAAATATTTACATAGTTTACTATAGGAGGCTAAAAAATGTCTGATTATTGGGATACTTATACAGGCTATATTGAAGACAAGCTGGCTTCGGTCGTTTTAGATATGGAAATCAGTGAAGAAGTAGATCCGGAGCACTTCCCGTACGCTTTTGCAGTAAGTGTGCCAATAAAATTGCCGAATGAGAACGGCTTCCCCTCCGAAACGGAAAATGAAAAGATGAATGGAATAGAAGAAGCGTTTACTGAGCATATCCAGACAAAAAAGATTCTCTGTGCAGGACGAATTACTTCCGATGGCTCCCGGGATATTATTTTGTATTCAAGCTTAAAAGAAGTTGAATTGATTAATAAAGCCTGCATTCAATTTTTCCAATCTGCAGGCTATGAGTATGAAATCACAGAGATTGAAGAAGAAGAGCCCTGGGCATTTTATTTTACATTCCTTTATCCTGACCCCTACCAGCTGCAGCATATGGGGAACTGGCAGATTGTCGAGATGCTTGAGGAATCAGGGGACAGTCTTGATGACCCGCGCCATGTTGATCACTGGATTTATTTTGAAGACAAAAAAATGATGAAACGCTTTAGTAAAGCCATAAAAAAAGAAGGCTTTGAAGTTGAAGAGGAAGCTCTGGAAGAGGAAGAAAATGTGCGGTACAGGCTGCAGATTTCCAGAACTGATTTAGTGGACATTGATTCAATTAATGAGATAACCGATTTTTTAGTGGAGACAGCCGAAAAGTTTGAAGGAGATTACGATGGCTGGGAAACTATGGTTATTGAACAGAAGTAGCACATTTAAAAAGCGATCGTTTTATGAAGCTGTCAGCCAGCCATAAACGATCGCTTTTTTTATGTGGATTAATGAAATTATTCCTTTAAAGAGTGCTCAGCAACGATTTCCACTTTAATCCGATCAGGGTCCTCCCCGTATAACGCGTAGTGATCCCGTCCTCCTGCAAAAGGATACCGATCTTCATAAAGCAGCCTCATTCCCCTGCTTCTCATCTGATCAGCTAAATTATCAACCTGTTCTATGGATTTTGCCCAAAAAGCGAGATGGTTTAAGCCGATTCTTTTCCGGTGATAGCCGGCTTCTACGTATTTTTCTTCGGTCTGAACAAAAACAATATAAGCTTTTTCCTTTTTAAAGCTTACTCCCTGCTCCCATTCCTGGAATTTTTCATACCCAAGCTCAGAAAGCAGCCACCCCCAATAGTCCTTTGACTTAGCTAAGTCAGCAACATATAGTTCAACATGATGAATCATCCTATTCCCCCTTCATCCATTGACCTTGGCCTCACGCAGCCTGGCCTGGGCAGGTGTTTTTTGAAATAGCTGCTTGCGGTCTCTCCACACAAAATAAAGTGAAAGCAGAAAAGCCATCAGATCAGCCAGTGGAAACGCAAGCCACACACCCATCAGTCCAAAGTAGGACGGAAGAATGAGCACGAGCGGGATAAGAAACAGCAGCTGTCTTGACATGGAAAGGATAAAAGAAATTTTTGCTTTTCCAAGCGCCTGATAAAGTCCTCCAGTGACCATCTGAAATCCGATGATCGGCGCGACAAGGAAAATCCAGCGCATCGCTTCCTCCCCTCCGTCTATTACAACAGGATCTGTAGAAAACACACTCATCATTGCACCAGGGAAAATCATCGTAACCGTCCACACAAATGTGGCGATTCCGCTTGAAACGAGGATCCCGATCTTTAAGGTATCACTAACACGGTGGTAAAGCTGAGCTCCATAGTTGTAGCCAATAATCGGCTGCATACCCTGTACTATGCCAAACATCGGCATAATGGCAAACATCATGATTCGGTTAATAATCCCGAAAATCGCAACTGCTGTATCTCCTCCATGAACGACAAGCATCCAGTTAACGGCCACAAACATCAGGCTTCCCGCTACCTGACGCACAAAGGTTGCTGAGCCTATTCCGATAATTTCTTTCACAACTTTCATATCAGGAAGAAGACCGATCCATCTAAAGGAAAGAGAGCTTTTTCCTGTTTTAAAGTAAAGGAGAATCCAAACGGCTCCAACTGCCTGGGAAATAACAGTTGCAATCGCTGCTCCGCTGACCCCCATATCGAGTACAAATATAAAGATCGGATCTAAGATAATATTTAACCCAGCAGAAACGATCATTGTCAGCATCGCTACCTTCGCGTTGCCTTCTGAGCGGACGATATTGTTACTCGACATCGCAAACGCCTGAAATAAAGATCCATAAAGAATAATGGATAAGTAATCCATCGCATAAGGCAGCACATCCTCCGTTGCACCAAACACAACCAAAATCGGCTCTAAAAATGTAAGAGCAATCGTCACCATGATGATGCTTAACAAACCTACAAGCCACACAACATGGCCAAAGACTTCATTGGCTTCTTTCAGCTTCCCGGCTCCAAGCCTTCTTGAAATAATAGAGGATCCGCCAATCCCGATAGCAGCCGCAAAAGCGGTAATGATCAGCTGAAGCGGAAAAGCAATGGAAAGAGCAGCAACGGCAAGTGTGCCTACTCCTCTTGCAATATAAAAAGTGTCTGCAATATTATAAAAGGCCATAACAAACATTCCGATAAAGGCCGGGACAGAAAACTTGACCATTAATTTTGATATTTTTTCAGTGCCCATCTGTGTACTTTGCTGTTTCAACCTGACGTCACCCCTCTTTCTTTTGGATCTGCTTCACAGCATTATCCGCCATCCGACGGAGCAGATTTAATGCCAATTCTTTTTCTTCCTCAGTAAAATCCTTTGTTAAGGCTGTGGTCCATTCTTCTAGAATGGACCGGATCAATGGCTCCATTTCAAAGGCTTTTTCTGTCAGACTCACTATTTGTGATCTGCGGTCTGTTGGGTGAGGCCGTCGGGTTACATATCCTTCATCCTCAAGCTTTCTTACCGCCCTGGCCGTTGTCGTTTTATCCATTTTAAGAACAGTGGCGATCTGCTCCTGTGTCTGATCATTTTGTTCAAATAAAGCCATCAAAAATTTAACCTGTCCCCTGCCCAAGCCGAACTGGTCAAAGGTTTTACTCAAGTGCATATACCCATAGCGGTGAACAGTTGAGACCATTCTACCTACTGATTTGTTCCCATGATTTTTTGTCATTGTTGTCCTCAGTTCTATCGAATTATCATCCTTAGTTGATTATATAGAGAAGTAGTTGCAGATGCAACTATCCAACTTCCGAAATAGTTTTATCTTTACAAGATCCATAGATTGGCTTATGATGAACGTGACAAATCAACTGCATATGAAAGTCGATACACTAGGGGTGCTCGAAAGGGCTGTGATGAGAACAATTGCGTTCCGATCCCTCATTACCCGATCCAGGTAATACTGGCGTGGGGAAGTGTGGTGACTCATCACTCATTTAAACGAACTTCTTACTTTTTGATGATGACGAAGCTGCATTTTCCTTTCAGGGATGCAGCTTTTTGTTTTGTCAAAAACCGATCATAAGGAGGAATTAAGTATGTCAAACACTCAACCAGTACCTCAGCAGGCAGCAACAAGTGCAGCCTGCGGAACGAGCAGAATTGTCGGCTGCCGCTTTTCACTTCACCCGATGACAAATGATTTTGTGTCTCTTATAAAGGGTGCTATTGAAGCAGTGGACACTAGCAAAGTATGGCGGTATACAGATGACGTAAGCACCTGTGTCCGCGGCCGCGAAGCACATGTCTTTGATGTGGTAAAAGCGATGGTGCTTCACACCTCTAAAACCGGGGCACATGTTGCGTTCAATGCCACATTTTCAATCGGCTGTCCCGGAGATTCAGAGGGCGATACGTATATGGCTGAAGACGATATCCGTTTAAATGAGCCGGGCAGTATCGAACTGCGACAATATGTTTCCTCTCAATTCGCCCTTTATCCAATGGGTGATCCTGATTATATGGCGACCATAATGGCTCAGGTTGGACTCGCAGAAGAGCACGGAACACTGAAAAAAGGGGTTCATTATGCAAGCGGCCTTCACGGAGATATTCATGATGTTTTTACAACTCTGGAGGAAGCCTTTAAGCAGGCACAGGAAGGTAAAAGCTCCCATATTGTGATGACGGTAAATATGAGCATTAACAGCCCGTCGCATCAGGAGGAAGCACACTAAATGACATCTAAATGGAAGCTATCTGAGATTATCATTTTATCTGTACTGGCTGTTGTCTTTGCAGTTGTGTACCTGGCTTTTGTTCAGGTAGGAAATGTGATGGCGGGAATGATGGGCCCGATTGGGTATGAATGGATTTTTGGCATTTGGTTTATTGTTTCAATCATTGCTGCCTATATTCTCCGCAAGCCGGGGGCTGCCTTTTTATCTGAAACCGTTGCCGGAACGATTGAAGTATTAATTGGAAACGCGATGGGCCCCATGCTGATCGTGTCCGCTATGATTCAGGGCGCCGGGGCTGAGGCTGTATTTGCTGCAACACGGTATAAACGCTGGGGCCTGTGGGTACTGATGCTCGCAGGAATGGGTTCAGCTGTCACAAGCTTTATCTGGGGCTATTTTATCTCAGGCTACGGGGCACTTGATCCCGGCTATGTTACGCTCATGTTCACTATTCGTCTCGTGAGCGGTGCACTTCTTGCCGGCCTGCTTGGCAAATGGCTGACAGACGGACTCTATCAGACAGGAGTATTAAACAGTTACGCCATTGCGCGGGACAAAAAGAAGGCTTCCTATGGAAAAGCATCCTGATTTGAACGCGGTAATTCAATTCGACCGTGTTACATACAGACATTCAGAAGAGCTTTCTCCAGTACTATCTGATTTATCCTTTTCGATTAATATGGGAGACAGCATTCTCCTGGCTGGACCAAGCGGAGCAGGAAAGAGCACACTGACCATGCTGATGAACGGCATTCTACCTGCGAATGGAAACGGGGTACTTGAAGGGGAAATCCGCTGGTTTGGGAGAGATTCTTCCAAATGGGAGAGCGGAGAAGTATCCAAAAAAATCGGTATGATGTTTCAGGATCCTGAAAGTCAGTTTTGTATGACAACGGTTGAAGAGGAAATCGCATTTGGTCTTGAGAATCTGCACATTCCAAAAGAAGAAATGAAAAGACGCATCACTTCTTCTCTACAGCAGACCGGACTTGAGGGGTTTGAAAAACGAACAATTCAGCGCCTGTCAGGTGGTCAGAAGCAGCGGGTCGCGCTTGCCTGTCTGCTTGCGATGAAAACAGAGGTGCTGATCCTGGATGAACCATTTGCGAATATCGATCCTTTATCGAGGCAGGAGCTTATACAGTGCTTAGCTGAGCTAAAAAAGTTATTACAGTTGACCCTGATTATTATCGACCATGATTTAAATGATTGGACTGACTGGATAACCCGTGTCCTTCTTCTTGATTCAAAGGGCAGCATTAAAGTAAATGAACCATTTGAAGAAGCCCTTTTTGAGCACTTTGATCAATTCGAACAGCTGACGATTGCACTCCCGCTATTTATCCAGCTCCAGAAGAACACCGAGCGGATTCTTCTGAACGAAGAAAGCTGGAAGGAGCAGCTAACTGAAGAACAGGAAAAGGCATTTAAGCAGACTTTAGTGAACACAAAAAATCCTTCCAGCCCTGGGACGCCTGTTATTCAGACAAAAGACCTTTCATACGCAATCGATCAACAGCTGATTTTAAACGATATCAACTTTACCCTTTTTAAAGGAGAAACGGTTGCCTTTTGCGGTCATAACGGAGCCGGAAAAAGTACATTGGCGCTGATTTTGGCAGGATTATTTCCTGCTTCCGGCGGTGATCTTCTATTTGGCGGACACTCAGCCAAGCATTTATCCATGACCGAAATCAGAAGCAAAATTGGGTACGTGTTTCAAAATCCCGAGCACCAATTTGTCGAGCACACTGTTTCAGAGGATGTTGGGTTTGGGCTGAAGATCAAACGGATTACAGCGGATGACATTAAAAAACGAATTGAAAACACACTTATGGCAATTGGTCTGAACGGCTACGAGGATCGGCATCCCCTCTCCTTAAGCCAGGGACAGAAAAGGCGCTTAAGTGTGGCGAGTATGACAATCGATGACTTGGATGTTCTCCTTTTGGATGAACCGACATATGGACAGGATGCGAGGTCTATGCAAAGCTTAATAGCCATGCTTGAGGAAAGAAAATACAAACAAAAAACAACCCTGCTCGTCACGCACGACATGGAATTGATTCATCGGCTTGCTGACCGCACCCTTCTTCTATCAAAGGGAGAGGTTCAATACCAGGGGCACACCTCTGGTTTATGGGAGCTTGGAGAAGAATTTTTGAAAAATCACGGGCTCCTCCTCCCCCCTTCTGTAAAACTTAAGCAATGGATAGGAGGGCGCCGGAATGTGGCTTCATACTATTAATCCTTCCGTTAAAATGATCACGATACTTTTAACCATTATTGTATTAGCCCTGTTTTTGGATCCGGTTCTTTATCTTGTTTTCTGGCTCGGGATTATCACCATTACTTTCACCTTATCGAAGGTATCCTTTAAAATTTGGGCTCTTTTAACCGCTCCTTTTGTTTTCATGGCGATCGGCTATGTTTGGACAGCCATGCTTTTTCCGAATGAAGCACTGCTAGCCGATGAACAAATGCTGTTTGAATGGGGCTGGCTGCGCTTAACAGAAGAGTCGCTTGCAAGGAGCGCGGGGCTTGGGATGCGGGTGATCGTCTTTTCTGCTTTATCTCTCCTGTTTGTACTGACGACTAAGCCTGTCCTTTTTATGCTGAGCTTAATGCAGCAGCTAAAGGTTCCCACCAGACTTGCCTATGGTGTCATGGCAGGCTATCAGTTTCTTCCTCTTATTAAGGAAGAATTTCAAATTATGCAGCGCGCCCAGCAAATTCGCGGTGTCGGCAGGCCGCGTACGCTAAAAGAACGGGTGCGCCAATGGAAAAGCTTTATTATTCCATTACTTGCAAGCGCCATCCGGAAAGCTGAGCGAACGGCGATTGCGATGGAATCCAAAGGGTTTACAGGTGAAGCCAGGACTCATTGGTACACAGAAATACCGCTGCGAAAACGTGACGGCCTTTTCGTTTGCCTGCTTGCCGGATTATTTTTCACCGCTTATGCAGCTTCAGCTGTTTTATAGAAGAAAGCAGAGATTCTTCCCAGTAAGAGTCTCTGTTTTTTTATTGCATTTTGCCGTATGATGGTAGGAGAGTATGAGATATCGGAGGAATTGACTAGCATGAGTTTGTTAAACGTAGTAAAGGTTGGGCACACATTTGGTGACCGAACCCTTTTTAAAGATGTATCTTTCCGTCTACTAGACGGTGAACATATGGGACTTGTTGGAGCAAACGGTGTAGGGAAATCTACATTGATGAGCATTTTAACTGGTGAATTAATTCATGATGAAGGAAAAGTAGAATGGCTTCCAGGCACACATTACGGCTACCTGGATCAGCATACGAGACTGACTCCCGGAAGAACAATGCGTGACACGCTTCGGGATGCCTTTCTTCCTTTATTTAAAAAGGAAGAGGAGTTAAACGACATTACCGGTAAAATGGCAGATGCCTCACCAGAAGAACTTGAGCAGCTCCTGGAGGATATGGCAGAAATTCAGGATGCCCTGGATGCAGGTGATTTTTATACACTTGATATTAAAATTGAAGAAGTAGCCAGAGGCCTGGGTCTTGATGCTATAGGACTTGACCGGGATGTAGCTGCCTTAAGCGGAGGCCAGCGTACAAAGGTCCTGCTTGCAAAGCTTTTACTTGAAAAGCCTAAGGTTCTTCTTTTGGATGAGCCGACCAACTACCTTGACGTTGAACACATCCACTGGCTGTCTATGTATTTAAAAGAATACCCTCATGCTTTTCTGTTGATTTCGCATGATACCTCTTTTATGAACGGCGTTGTTGATATTATTTTGCATTTGGAATTTACGAAAATGAACCGCTACACAGCGACCTATGAAAAATTTCTTGAGCTTGCTGAGCTGAATAAAAATCAGCATATCAATGCCTATGAAAAGCAGCAGGAGTTCATTAAAAAGCAGGAAAGCTTTATCGCTAAAAACAAAGCACGCTACTCAACAACCGGCCGTGCAAAAAGTCGTCAGAAGCAGCTTGACCGAATCGAGCGGATTGACCGCCCTGAAACCGCAGTTAAGCCTACCTTCGATTTTAAAGAAGCAAGGGGCAGCAGCCGGTTTGTTATTGAAGCAGAGGATCTTGTCATTGGCTATGACCAGCCGCTTATGCCAAAAATCAATGTCACGATTGAACGCGGTGAGAAAATCGCTGTCGTTGGAGCAAATGGGGTCGGAAAATCCACCCTTTTAAAAACAATTATGGGGAAAATTAACCCGCTTAAAGGAAAAGTCATTCACGGAGACTTCCTCTTCCCTTCTTACTTCGAGCAGGAGCTGAAGGCAAAAGCCATTACCCCAATTGAAGATGTGTGGAGCGAGTTCCCATCCATGGAACAAAATCAGGTGCGAGCTGCTTTGGCACGCTGCGGACTTAAAAATGAACATATCTCCCGCCAAATGAGCCAGCTGAGCGGCGGCGAGCAGGCGAAGGTTCGTTTATGCAAGCTGATGATGCATGAAAGCAACTGGCTTTTGTTTGATGAGCCCACTAATCACCTTGACGTTACAGCAAAGGATGAGCTGAAGCGTGCATTAAAGGCCTACAAGGGAACCGTTGTACTTGTGTGCCACGAGCCTGACTTTTATGAGGACTGGGCAACCACCACATGGAATGTCGAGGACTGGGCGAACGCGTAAACCAACACTATGATTAAAACACAAAGAAACAGCCCGATTTCAACGAAGAAATCGGGCTGTTCGTCTATCATTCACGAGAGATCAAAGTAGATTTAAAACAGGCCGTTCAGTAGGCCGCCAAGCAGGCCATTATTGCTTCTTTTATCGTTATCATGGTGATGATCGTTATTGTTGCTGCCTAAAAGATTATCCAACTCAATTGATCCGTTCAGATCCAAGTCCAACCGTGTGCTGTCTCTATCACTCCACCCGGAATGCTTTGCCCATTCCTGAAGCTCAACCTCAGTCATGCTGTTTGCCTCTGCCCAAATTTGCAGATCCTCTACGTTCCAATCATTTTCCTCTGCCAACAGCTTAAAATCCTGGCTAGACATTAATTCTCCGCTACTGAGCTCTGCATTCAGTTTACTCGATAGGTCTACATCCAGTCCTTCACTGTCAGAAGTGGAGGCTGCTCCTGCACCCGTAGCACCAAAAGCTAACCCTATAGCTAATCCTGTTCCGACCATTTTCTTCAACATCCTTCATCACTCCTTAAAATTTAATGTCTTACAGTCTCTGTCTTCCACGGGAGAACAAGCTAAAACAGCTTCTAAAACGCTTTAATTCGAATGAAATTTCCCTGTTATGTTTTCCCCGAAAATTACATAAAAACAGGTCTAACAATAACGAAAAAAAGTTTGGTTTAGATCATTTCATTTACCTAACAAAAAATTTTCTCAAGAAGATGGGATGTAATATGAATTGCTTCAAACTTTTAATAGGCTTTGAAATGTGTATTTTGAAAATACTGGGGTAAGGATAATAAAAATGCAAAATTTCACCATACTAATACCGACTATACGAAGAAAGGTTGTTTTAAATGGAAACGAACCATGAACGTGAAGCGTATTGGCGTGATAGTGCCAAAATTAAGGATTTCCCAGCTCTGGATGAAAGCAGACAGACGGATGTCACCGTAGTCGGCGGAGGGATAACAGGACTCACGACCGCCTACCTTCTATCTCAAAAAGGACTCCGCGTTACCGTAATTGAAGCAAGTGAAATCCTATCCGGTACGACCCGCTACACTACTGCCAAGGTCACTGCCCAGCATGGGGTTATCTATGATGAATTGATTGAGCACTTCGGGATTGAAAAAGCGAGACAGTTTTTTGACCATAATCAGCAGGCCGTAGACTGGATCAGACAAACCGTTCAGCAAAAAGGCTGGGATTGTGACTTTGAGGACCATGAAGCATGGCTCTATGCTTCGTCCACTCCTTCACTAAATAAGCTTTTAGATGAACAAAAAGCCTACGAAAAGCTTGATATTCCATTTAGAACGGCTTCTACGCTTCCTTTCGATATTCCTATTAAAGGCGCGTTAATTATGAAGAATCAGGCTCAGTTTCATCCATTAAAATATTTAGCTCATATGACGGAAGAAATCATTTCGATGGGCGGTCAAATTCATGAACATACAAAAGCAGTGGATATAAAAGAAGACGACGACATCCAGGTGGAAATGGAAAGCGGCCACGTTCTATCCTCCCAGCATGTGGTCATTGCAACAAGCTATCCGTTTTGGGATGCAGCAGGGCTTTACTTTGCCCGTTTGGAGGTAGAACGCTCTTATATCGTTTCTGGAGTATGGACAGGAGAAGATCCGGGAGGCATGTATCTATCTGTTGATTCTCCAAGCAGATCCATCCGTTTCTATGACCACGACGGGAAAAGAGGCATTATGGTTGGAGGAGACGGCCATAAAACCGGTCAGGGAGGTGAACACCATCAGCATATTGAAAATCTGAAGGAGTTTACTCATGCCCAAATCGGGCCGGCTGACCTTACTTATGAATGGTCCGCACAGGATAATATCACACTTGATAAACTTCCTTATATCGGCTCGATCACGAATCGTCACCCTCGTGTACTAGTGGCAACCGGTTTTAGAAAATGGGGAATGACTCAAGGGACCATGGCTGCCCAAATTATGACTGATCAAATCCTTGGCGTTTCAACTGAATCGGCTGAAATGTATGAACCAAGCAGATTTAAAGCAAACCCTTCTATTAAGCAGGGTGCGAAGCTGAATGCTGATACAGCCTTTGAGCTCGTTAAGGGCAAGCTGGAAAGCGCTTCGGTTGATCTTGAGCAGCTTTCTCCGGGAAAAGGCGGCAGTGTCAAGTGGAATGGAAAAACAATCGGTGCATACCGTGATGAAACCGGGAAGGTCCTTGCTGTTGACCTGACCTGTACACATATGGGTTGTGAATGTAATTGGAATGAAAGTGAAAACTCATGGGACTGTCCTTGTCACGGCTCGCGTTTTGCTGTTGATGGAGAGGTCTTAAATGGACCGGCGCTTAAACCGTTAAAAGTGATTGACACTGAAAAAGACCGCTAAAAAGAAAACTGCTCTCCGTACTAAATTCGTACAGAGAGCAGTTTTTTTAGTCTTTCCCCAGTTCCTTTACCTTTGCAGTACAGCTTTCCATAGCGCTTAAAATGGCTCCACGAAACCGTTCTTTCTCAAGTGTTGAAACAGCATCTATGGTAGCACCTCCCGGAGAGCAGACCTGATCCTTTAAGAGGCCCGGGTGCAGCTCTGTATCGAGCACCATTTTAGCAGCCCCGTAAACCGCCTGCGCCGCAAGCCGGTATGCCTGATCACGTTTTAACCCCTGCTTCACCCCACCATCAGCCATCGCTTCGATCATCATGTAAACGTATGCCGGAGACGAACCACTTATTGACGGAATGGAATCCATTAGTCCCTCCGAAATTACCTCCACCTCTCCAAATGAACGGAAAAGCTCCTTCACCTCAGCCAATTCGTCTTCTGTCACCAGTTCGTTTGCACACATTGCACTCATTCCCGCTCCCGCTAAGGAAGGAGTATTTGGCATCGTCCGAATGACCTTTACTTTCCTGCCGAAGAACCCCTCCACTTTTTTTGTCGTAAGCCCTGCAGCAATCGTCACAATAATGACGTTTTCCACTAAATTATCTTTAATTTCCTCAATCACTTCCTTATGCAGGTCAGGCGTCACACCAAGAAATAAAATATCCGCCTGCCTTGCTGCATCCCGATTTGACTCAACAGCGTGCACCCCGTATTGCGCTGCCGCTTTTATTCTCGTTTGTCCTGTTTTCGAGCTAATTAAAATATCCTGCGGAACCACCACTTCAGACCGGATCATCCCTGCCATCATCGCCTGGGCCATTTTCCCGCTTCCAATAAAACCAATTCTTTTTCTCATTGCAACCACCTTTTGACTGTCTGTTTGTACGTTAAATGGTATAAGAATCTGCTGGAAAAAGCGAATTTATTTTAAGGAATTGTTAAATTTTAATTAACCAGTTGCGCATATAAGTATATGCCTATATACTAATAATGAATTTAAACAAATGATTTTCCGTGGAGGTGTATGGATGTGGTAGCAAAAGAAGCTCTTTCAATTGATAAAGCTTCAGCTGCTTTGAAGCTAATGGGTGATAAAACCCGTTTGACGATGCTTCGTATTTTAGCTGATCATGATTGCTGTGTGTGTGAATTTGTAGAAATTTTTAATATGAGTCAGCCTTCCATCTCACAGCATGTCAGAAAAATGAAGGATATTGGCATGATTAAAGAACAAAGACGCGGCCAATGGATTATGTACTCGCTCAACCAGGGATTTGAAGGGTATGAAATGCTTCAGCAAGTTCTTCATCAGCTTCCTGTACAGGATCATCATTTAGAAGAACTAATACAAAAAGGAAAACGAATTTCCTGTGAGTAAGTCAAAGGAGCTGTAGAATGTGTTAGAAGTTTTTGTAGCCGTCATCTTATTTTTAACAACCTTAACGCTCGTCATCTGGCAGCCAAAAGGTCTTGGCATTGGCTGGTCGGCATGTGCAGGGGCACTTATTGCGCTGATGCTTGGGGTTGTTTCTTTACAGGACGTCATGGATGTAACCGCCATCGTATGGAACGCGACATTAACCTTTGTTGCCTTAATTATAATCTCATTAATTTTAGATGAAATTGGATTTTTTGAGTGGTCAGCTCTTCATATGGCCCGCTTTGCCAAAGGCAGCGGAATAAAAATGTTTGTGTATGTGACGCTTTTAGGTGCGTTAGTAGCGGCATTTTTCGCTAACGATGGAGCTGCGCTGATTTTAACCCCCATTGTTCTTGCAATGGTACGCAACTTAAATTTCAAGGAAGCGATGATTCTTCCGTTTATCATGGCAAGCGGCTTTATCGCAGATACCGCCTCCCTGCCGCTGATTGTTAGTAATCTCGTTAACATTGTATCAGCTGATGTATTTGGAATCGGGTTTGTCGAATACGCAAGCCGGATGATTATTCCGAACTTTTTCAGTATTGGCGCCAGCCTTCTTGTTTTATGGCTGTTTTTCCGTAAGAGTATTCCAGAGAATTACGATATGAGCCAGCTTAAAAAACCGAATGATGCTCTAAAGGATGTACGGATGTTCTGTCTATCCTGGATTGTGCTGGGAGCTTTATTAATTGGCTACTTTGCAAGTGAATTTACGAGTGTTCCTGTTTCAATTGTAGCCGGCAGCATTGCGATTGTTTTTCTTTTAATCGCCCGCCGCAGTCCTGCAGTAAACACAAGGACCGTGGTAAAAGATGCACCATGGGCAATCGTCTTTTTCTCCATCGGCATGTATGTAGTTGTGTATGGCCTAAGAAATGCAGGACTCACCGGGGTTCTTGCAGAGGTGATCGAAATGGCAGCTGATCAGGGGCTCTTTGTTGCCACCATCAGTATGGGCTTTATCGCAGCCATACTCTCTTCTGTCATGAACAATATGCCAACTGTCATGATCGACGCACTCGCTATTCACGAAACGAACACAACCGGAGCCATCCGTGAAGCACTCATTTACGCCAACGTCATCGGCTCCGATCTGGGACCAAAAATAACCCCAATCGGATCTCTGGCCACCCTTTTATGGCTCCATGTCCTAAGCAAAAAAGGCTTTAAAATAAGCTGGGGGTATTACTTTAAAGTAGGAATCATCCTAACCATCCCCACCCTCCTCATCACCCTATTCGGCCTTTACCTGTGGCTGAGTATTATTTTGTAAATACAAGGTGGAGGATTTTTCACCTGTGTCGGCAGTGCGGGAATCACATGCTGTTTGTAATACATTCACATATTATATGTCAGGTTCGAAGAAGCAAACAAGTTACCTAGGAGTTGATTGCAGAGGAAGGGGCTGACTCCTGCGGGAGGAAGCGGGAAGCATGCCCCTGCAGCGGAAATCAACATGCTAAATTAAATACCATTCACTCAATTTAAAGGAGAGAAATAAAATGACCAAAAAAACACTCTACTTCTTATGCACAGGAAACTCCTGCAGAAGCCAAATAGCTGAAGGCTTCGGAAAAAAATACCTAAGCAGCGATTGGGAAATCAAAAGCGCAGGCCTTGAAGCACATGGCTTAAACCCCAACGCCGTCAAAGCCATGAAAGAACTCGACATCGACATCTCAAACCAAACGTCAGACACCATCGACCCTGACATCCTAAACACCGCAGACCTTGTCGTCACACTCTGCGGCCATGCAGCCGATCACTGCCCGGTAACCCCTCCCCATGTAAAGCGCGAGCACTGGGGCTTTGACGACCCAGCTAAAGCTCAAGGAACAGAAGAAGAAAAATGGCAGGTGTTCCAAAACGTTCGTGACCAGATCGGCGCGCGCATTAAGGAATTTGCCCAAACAGGAAAGTAAAAAAGCCGGTGCTTGAGTTTCGCTGATAACACGTTTAAAGTGGTTGTAATAGAACGTTTCAGTAATTATAAAGGAGCCATTTAAATGTACATTACCGAAGAAGCCCGCAGCGCACTCAAAAACTTATTCGACCAGTACGAGGCCTCAAACATCCGAATCTTTCTCGAGGAGCAGAGCGGAGACCCTGAACAGCTCGGATTTTCTCTCGACATGCCTGAGGCTCACGATGCCATTCAAACCATTAATGAAATCAAAGTCGCTATCGATCCACGCATTTTGTTTCTTACAGAAGATCTTACGATTGACGTGCAGGACACTCCTCAAGGACGGGGAATCGTCATCATTTAAAACAATAATCTGACCGGAATTCCGGTCTTTTTTTATTCTCTCTTTCTCCCCACCCTTCCCTTCCACTATTTCTATATTCTCTCTCGAAATCAAAATAATTGAATTATTCTGTTAAAATATTATAATGAAGACAACGTGATACCGCTTTCATTCATTGGAAAAACCTATCCAAAGGAGTGACGCAGATGGCAGGAAATCGAGCAGTTGTCTTTACGAAGCCTGGTGAAGTGGAGGTTCAGGATATTCAATATCCTGATTTAGTTCTTCGGGACGGACCAGGTGTAAACCCTCTAAATGTCGGAAGAAAATGCAACCATGGGGTCGTCTTGAAGATCGTAACGACTAATATTTGCGGCAGCGATCAGCACATGGTCAGAGGGCGCACAACAGCACCGAGTGGATTAGTTCTTGGGCACGAAATTACTGGTGAAGTGATTGAGACAGGCAGTGATGTGGAGTTTATTAAGAAAGGCGACCTTGTATCCGTTCCCTTTAATATCGCTTGCGGACGCTGCCGCAGCTGTAAGGAACGCGATACCCATATTTGTGAGAATGTAAACCCTGACCGTCCGGGCTCTGCCTATGGATATGTCGATATGGGCGGCTGGGTCGGTGGACAATCAGAATATGTAATGGTTCCTTATGCTGACTTTCAGCTTTTGAAATTCCCGGACAAAGATCAGGCGATGGAAAAAATTCTTGATTTAACGATGCTGTCAGATATCTTTCCTACCGGCTACCATGGCGCCGTTTCTGCAGGAGTGCGGCCTGGCTCTACAGTCTATGTAGCAGGTGCTGGTCCTGTAGGTCTTGCAGCGGCTCACTCTGCCCAGCTTCTTGGTGCTTCAACGGTTATCGTCGGTGACATGATTGAAGAACGCCTGGCCCAGGCCAGAAGCTTTGGTTGTGAAACGGTGAATTTAAAAGAACATAGTAATTTAGGTGAACAAATTGATCAAATACTTAGGGCTCCTGAAGTGGACTGCGCAATTGATGCTGTGGGATTTGAGGCACGCGGACATGGAGATGACAGCGGGCATGAAGCCCCTGCCACAGTTTTGAATTCGATTATGAACGTTACCCGCGCAGGCGGACGTTTGGGGATACCAGGTTTATATGTAACAGGTGATCCTGGCGCGGTCGATGATGAAGCAAAAGAAGGAACACTAAAAATCCGTCTTGGATTAGGCTGGGCAAAAGCTCATACATTTGTTACAGGTCAGACGCCGGTTATGAGATACCACCGTGATTTAATGATGTCAATCCTTAGCGGACGTGCACAAATCGCAAAAGCAGTTAATGCCACGCTCATTTCGCTGGATAATGCTCCTGAAGGCTACCGGGAATTCGATGGCGGTGCTTCCAAAAAGTTCGTTATAGATCCTCACAATATGGTGAATTATAGTTAAACAAATCAAAGCGCTCCTTTATGTTAAACAAAAGAGCGCTTTTTTTGTTTATTTATTCGTTTCTTTTTCCTCCATGATCTTTACCTGACAGCAGGTTTTTTTCTTTTGCGGTTTAAGAATGGCTACTACTTTTTTCAGCATCTATTCTCCCCTCCTTTAAAGAAGATAAAATACAAACCCCGATACGGTAGACATGGTGATAACGGAGATGATAAAGATAATCACAAGCTGTGTTTTAAATATGGATTTTAATAAGACTACTTCAGGCAGACTCGCTCCGGCTGAGCTGATCATCATCGCCATAACCGGCCCAAGAGCCATGCCCTTAGCAAGCAATACCTGAGAAATTGGAATCATGCTGGATAATCGAATATACAATGGAATCCCTGCTACTGATGCAGCTGGAATCAGCCACCATGCGTCGTGGCCGAAATAAGAAGCGATCAGCTCTGAAGGAACAAAACCATGAATGCCTGCACCTATAGCCGCACCGATCAGAAGAAAAGGAAAAACAGATCTCATCAGCTCCTTCGTTTCAGTCAATGCATCTCTAACGCTCCATTTCCCCTGAGACTTTGGAGTGTACCCCTCCATTATTACTTGTTTTACATATCGCTCAAATCCAAGCCTTTCCAGTGAATAGCCAACTATAATTGAAAAAAAGATCGTGATGATTATGTAAACCACTGCCACCTTCCACCCTAAAATCACCCCCATTACGGTTAGAATCGTCGGATCGAGTATAGGGGACGCAAATAAAAAAACCATGGTCAAACCAAACGGGACTTTATTTTTCAGCATATTTACTACTACCGGGATAGTTGAGCAGGAACAAAATGGTGTAATAAATGCGAAGATAACTGCAAACAAACCTCCCTTCAGTCTTGAACTCCTTTTTAGATAATTTTCGACCTTGTCATAAGGAATCCAGGACTGCAAAAATGATATAAAGAATGAAATTAAAATAAATAACCCTGTCAGCTCAAGGGCAATCCATAAAAATGACTGAATAAACTCCATCGTTATCACGCACCTTTAAATCAGTTATTTTTGGTCTTTATATATCAAAAAAAATTGATATATAGATCAGATAAAGCACTTAGCATTTATCCTCATTACGAAACAAACAACACAGCTCGGGTGATAACACATTATTTAATTCCTCATCGTGAATGGAATAGTAATTCCATGTTCCCTTCTTCTTCACCGTAAGATACCCTGCCTCGAGCAGCAGCTTTAAATGGTAGGAAAGCTTGGATTGCGGCATATCAATCATCTCAGCAAGATCACATACACAAACTGAGCTGTGCTTTTGAACTAAATGAAGAATTTCCAGTCTTTTTGCATCAGCTAAGGCTTTGTATTTCTTTTCAAATTGCTGAAATGTTTCCTGAGTTGGCTCTAACGTCTTTAGCATTTTTATTGTCCTTTCCTGAATCAAATTTATTTGATGTATACCTATCATATTCTTCTTAACACAAGCTGTCAATTATTAAATCAAAAAAAATTGATTTAAAGAATTTGGATTAAAATGACTATCTGCTATTGCGAGAGGGTAAATATTAACTATCTCAGATTCAAGACAATAAAGGAGGAAAAGAATGGGACATTATGTTGAAGTAGAACAGGATGTAAAGCTTTTTGTTGAGGATATTGGCGAGGGTCAACCGGTTATTTTTCTTCACGGGTGGCCGGTCAACCATAAGATGTTTGAATACCAGATAAATGATCTTGTGGAAGAGGGCTATCGTTTTATTGGGATCGACCAGCGCGGATACGGAAAATCAGATCGACCTGATAGCGGGTATGATTATGACCGCAAGGCAGATGATGTTCGTGCCGTTATTGAATACCTTCAGCTTGAGGACGCTGTACTCGCAGGATTTTCTATGGGCGGCCCGGTTGCGCTAAGATACATGGCCAGACATAAGGAATACCAGATTTCCAAGCTGCTTCTTCTTGCTCCCGCTGCTCCGCGATTTACAAAAACGGATGATTTTTCACTCGGAATTGAAAAATCGGAAATTGACGGGATGATTGAAAGCATTAAACAGGACAGACCTGCATTTTTAAAAGAATTTGGCGACCAATTCTTTTATCAGGAGCCTTCAGAGCCCTTTAAGCAGTGGTTTGGCACCCTTGGCTTAGAGGCATCGGCTCACGGAACAATAAACTCAGCACAGGCACTGAGAGATGAAGATGGACGTTCAGATCTCGCAGCTGTAAATGTTCCTGTTCTTCTTCTGCACGGTGAAAAGGATGAAATCTGTCCTATTGATTTTTCAACCCTGCTTGAAGAACAGCTGGCGAATGCTAAGCTAATTAAAATTGAAAACAGCGGACACGGCTTTATTTTCGAGCAAAAAGAAAAAGTGAATCAGGAAATTCTTCGTTTCCTAAAGAATTAAAATAAGAGCTCTCCCAAGACGGGAGAGCTCTTATTTGATTCAGCCTCTTTGCAATGCCGGGATATGTCCCTGCTTGTTCAATTCCTGTTCAAGAAATTTAGCTAACTCGAGCATACCGTATTTTCCATGCTTCGCTTCTGCATCAGGGTTATAATTGGTGTTGGTATTAATGTCATACGTATACACCGTTCCATTTTTATCACGGATAAATTCAATTCCTGCAACAGAAATATCATTTGCAGCTAAGAAGTTTTCGTAGTGGGCAATAATTGGATCAGCAAAATTTTCAACCACCTGAAATTTAGGCTTTTCCTCCACTTCCTCCCCAACCGGACAGTACAGGTCGCCGATCTGACAGGCATCTGCAGGACAAAGCTCAAAGCCTTCAGACGTATCTACACGTACAGCGTAAACAAATTTCCCTCCTACAAACTCACAACGGGTTATATAAGGCTCCGGCGCTTCAATGTATTGCTGAATTAAGGTAATGCCGTCTACCGGCAATTCAAAGTCTTCCCCTTCAACATACTGCTTCAGCCCTTCAATCGAATGAAACAGCTGGACGCCAAGACCTTTTCCTGCACGATTATGCTTTGTAATAAAGGAGCGTTCCCCGAGCTTCTCAGCTGCTTCAATGATTTGTTTTTTTCCAACAGAGGCAATGGTTTTTGGCGTTTCGATCCCTGCTGCATTTAACGCCATATATTGGTTTACTTTGCTAACCTCAAGACGAAGAGCACGTGAGCCGTTAAATACCTTTCTGCCATGGCGCTCTAGCCAGGCAAGCACCGACTCAGTCAGCTCAGGGGCAAAACGGTGGCCCCTTGTATGAGATGATGCACTCATTCTGCTGTAAAAAACCCCTTCCGGCGGCTCTTCTGTTAAATTAACAAGTCCTTCATCAAGATGCCAGGTTTCATAAGGCAGGTTTAATTCTTTCAATCTATTGGTTAAATGGACTGTCCATTCATCATTTTCATGTAAGACATATATTTTGCTCATTGTGAATCCTCCTAGTAGTCTATTACTTATTTAGCCCGGCAAGCTGCCGCTTTTCTTCAACTAACGGCATGACCTGCTTTGAAAAACGCTCCATTTCCTCCAGCTGCGGTGAGAATTGAAGCAGCAATAAATCCAGGCCGGCATTTTCAAAAGCAACAATCCGATCAGCAATCTGTTCAGGTGTTCCAATTAAATTTGGACGCAGACCGCGGTTAGAAACAGAATAGTCCATCAGCTCAATTTTTTGCTCAAGCTGGGATTTTGAAATGAAGTCGTTGTAGCCTGCATATGCGCTGCTGTCCTTCACATTCGTAATACGGGCAAGCTCTTGCTGGACCTCTTCTTCTGTATCACGGCATACAATATATGCCGCCATCCCAAAGGATTGAAACGGATTCTTTCCTGCTGCGGCACGGCGTTCCTTCATATCCGCAATTTTCGTTTCAATTTCTTCAAGTGTTCCGCCATGCATTACATAGGCATCACAATGGTCAACAATGGTTTCTTTTCCTCTTGGGCTTTCCCCGCCAGCATATAAAATAGGATTTGGACGCTGAACCGGTTTTGGTTCAAGTTTCGTATCCTGGATATTGTAAAACTTTCCTTCGTAGCTGAAGGTGTCCTGCTCCCATAGACCTTTCATTACCTGCAGAAATTCTTCTGTCCGGTCATAGCGCTCATCATGCTCGGTAAACACCCCGCCATACTGCTTGGCTTCTTCCGCCCACCATGCCGAAACGACATTCAGTGTAAAGCGTCCGTTTGAAATATGATCAATATTTGCTGCCATTTTTGCCGCTACAGCTGGATTGTGGAACCCCGGGCGAATGGCTGTCATAATTTCGATTTTATCTGTTACAGCAGCAAGTCCCGCTGCTGTCGACCATGCTTCTAGAGAATCCCGTTCGGGTCCTTTTATATCATTTAGATAAAGCTCTGCGATCAGTGTGGTATCATATCCCCACTTCTCCGCCGCTTGTACGACCTGTTTTGCATAGTCAAAGGTTGGCGGCATTTGTTCTTCCTCAACATTGCGCAGCCAGCCGCCAAAAATAGGTAACCAGAATCCATACTTCATGCCTGTTCATCTCCCTTTTTTATAAAACAAAAAAACTTCTTCTGAGACAGAAGAAGTTTTACATGTATGCTTCTTTCTTATCTCTCAGGAGTTTACATTCTCCTGTTGGATGTAGCACCTTTCTGAACTGATGTTCAGCGGTTGCCGGGCTTCATAGGGCCAATCCCTCCACCTCTCTTGATAAGAGTTTATTCATTTTTGTCCTTTAATCCTATATCATTTATCGGGTATCCGTCAAGAATGCTGATTGACTTTTACACTACTCCGACTCTTTTTCCTTAAGCTCATCTACCATTCGTTTTTCAATTTTAACTTTGGTGATTTTATTTTTTTCCATCTCTACAATACTGAACCTCAGGTGCTGGTAATCAAATTCTTCTCCTTCTTCAGGAAGATGGCCAAATTCCTTTAAGACAAATCCGGCTAACACATCCTGCTCCTCTGGCAGTTTCGTCTTGAAGACGTCATTAAGCCGGTGAATGGCAAGCTTGCCATGGCAGATAATATGCTTATCGGTTAATTCGTCGATCCAGACTTCCTCTTCATCATCATTTTCATCAGAAATTTCCTGACCAATCATGGCCTCGATAATATCCTCATGGGTAATGATCCCAAGGGTTCCTCCGTATTCATCCAAGACAACAGCAAAATGCTTTTTCGCCTGAAGCATCCGCTTAAAAATGCGTTCAATTGAGGTAGATTCTACAGTAAATAAAGGATCATCATCAATGAATTCGCTAAACTCCCGCTCAGGGTCCAATGACCATTCAATTACCTGCTTGGAATGAAAAACACCAACGATATTATCCATGTTTTCCTTATAAACAGGATAGCGGGTGTAAGGGTTATCCACTACATGGTTTCTGGCTTCCTCATACGTAAAATCTACCGGCATCCCCACGATTTCCACACGGGGTGTTTTCATGGCATCTCCAACGTCCTTTTTTTGGAAGTCCAGAACCCCTTTAATTCTCAGGGATTCGTCTGAAAGGAAAGTCCCTTCTGTAGAAGCAATGTCAACCATTGTTCTCAGTTCATCCTTCGTAATGGTCGCCTCTTTAATATCCCCTTTAGATAAAATGCGGATGACTACATTTGTTAATCGGGAAAGCAAAAAGGTTATTGGGCTTAAAATAATCATCAAAAACCGAATAACCGGACTGACAATATAGGCAATACGGTCAGCGAATGTTGCTGCAATCGTTTTTGGGATTACCTCAGCAAAAATAATTACCGCTGCAGTGAGAATACCGGTGGCAATCCCTACACTAAAGTTGTATTGAATGGCAATCATCGTAACCAGTGTAGGCAGTGTGATATTTGCAATATTATTACCGATTAGAATAGTCGTAATCATTTTATCCGGCTTTGCAACGGTTTGGAGTAGCTTTTCAGCCGCATTATCACCTTTTTCAGCTCGTGTTTTCACTTTCATTTTATTCACTGCCGTAAGAGCGGTTTCACTTCCAGAAAGAAAAAATGACACAAAAAGCAATAAGGCTATGGCTATAAATTCCAACAATATTCCTCCCAATAAAATCAACGTAAAATAATTATAAATAGCGTATACCAATTAAGATAAAATTTCCACTCGTATGTAAAGAAATTAGTGTTTTTGTCAGATAAACAAAGAAAATGGGAAGGATAATTGCTGATTAGGTTCAGTGGGGAAGAATTGATTATCAGGTTGTGTAGTTGTAAAGTAGAAGGAGAAGGGTAATTTTGGTGATCTGTTTTACGAAAAAGACTTACATAATACCTAAAACAACGAAAGCCCTACCTCTCTTTCGTCCTTACGGCTCCTCGACCGTGCCAGTGTGAATCAGACATTTACTTATGGTATGGGGTCTCCATACATACGTTATCTGGATGTTGGTCTGAAAGGGTTCATGCATCTGCTGAACCGATAAGAAGTAAAACATGGAAGGATCCTTTGATACGCAGAAAATAGTGGATGCCAGTCAAGTGCAGGGGTGCACGCTGACATGCTTTGAGGGTGAATAAAACCTACTGCCGGTGTCAAACGATTTTTACTGCTCAGTTCTCCCGCTCTTTATGCGGGTTGTCATTCAGGCCTTGTATTCCAGACCTTATATTTTATTTAGTTTACAGCTGGTGAGGACAGCTGCTCAAAATTGCCAATTTCGTAAAACGATCAACGACCATCATAACCTAAATTTTTAAATCTGTCAAATTACTAAGTTCTATTCAAGGAGGAAGCAGAATGTCTACTAATCTTACTCAATACTTTAAGGATAAAAGAGATCAGCATTTAGCAGAATTAACGGAATGGCTTTCTATTCCAAGCATAAGCGCCCTTTCAGAGCATAAATCAGATACGCTGAAAGGTGCTCAGTGGATCGCTGATCAGCTTGAGAAAATAGGCATGGAGAATATTAAGCTTCACCCTACTGACGGTCACCCCGTCGTTTACGCGGATTGGCTTCATGCAGAAGGAAAGCCTACGGTGCTCATCTACGGCCATTATGATGTCCAGCCTGTTGACCCTCTTCATCTGTGGGAGACCCCTCCGTTTGAGCCTGCGATTCGCGATAATAAAATTTTTGCCCGCGGTGCAACCGATGATAAAGGGCAGACTTTTATGCATGTTAAAGCACTCCAGGCACTGATGGACACTGACGGGGAGCTTCCGGTTAACGTAAAATTTTTAATTGAAGGCGAAGAAGAAATCGGCAGTGTAAATCTTCCGGATTTTGTTGAGAAAAATCAGGAGCTATTATCCGCTGATGTCATTGTAATTTCTGATACCGGCATGCAGGAAAAAGGAAAGCCGGCAATCTGCTATGGTCTTCGTGGCTTAGCCGGAATTCAAATCGATGTAAAAGGAGCTAAAGGTGATCTCCACTCCGGTCTTTACGGCGGCGCCGTCCAAAACGCACTTCATGCTCTGGTCCGCTTACTCGATTCATTTCGTGATGACAATGGAGTCATTCAGGTCGACCGCTTCTACGATAAAGTGGAAGGCTTAACGGATGAGGAAAAGGCAGCCTATGAAAACCTGCAATTTTCAGATGATGAGCTAAAAAAGGAGCTTGCCGTAACTGAACTTGCCGGAGAGAAGGGCTATACCACCCTAGAACGCATGTGGGTACGTCCGACTCTTGAAATTAACGGGATGTGGGGCGGCTTCCAGGGAGAAGGGATTAAAACCGTTCTGCCAAATGAAGCGCATGCAAAGATTACATGCCGTCTTGTTCCTGATCAGGATCCGGATGAAATAGTAGAGCTTCTGACGAGCCATGTGCATGCCCACACTCCACCAGGGGTAACGGTGAATGTCACGCCATTTGATAAAGGTGCGCCATATGTCACACCTTACGATCACCCTGCTATTCAGGCTGCAGGCCGTTCGTATGAAAAAATTTACGGGGTGCCTACGCAGTATATCCGCGGCGGTGGATCCATACCTATTGTGGCAACATTTGACCAGCTTCTTCAAAAACCGATTGTGCTGATGGGCTTTGGCCTCCCGGGTGAGAATTTCCATGCACCAAACGAACACTTCCATCTTGAGAATTTTGATCAGGGTCTACTGGTTATAGCAGACTATTATAACGAACTGTCAAAAGCATTTAAAAAATAAAAAATATTATAGTAAAAAAGACTACACAGCTCAAGCTGCGTAGTCTTTTCATTTATGTCTCCATCAGTCTGCTGCTTGCAATCAGCCTGTAGACTGTACTTACCGGTTTATTTTCCTGCTCCCACTCACCTGTAATGACATCCGGAATTTTAAATTTCTTTTCCATCCGTATCATAAGGTCTGCATACAGATCATCCAGCTGTTCCGGTGAAGAAGCCTTTTTGCTAAGGGATTGTAATTCATTTATGATTGAATCGATAGACATCGTTTACTATCCTTTCTTTCTGCTCGGGAACGAGCCATTCTTGTAAAATTTCCACACAAGGAACTATTCCCGAATACTAATCCCTTTAAAACCACCTTCAGCATATTTCAACAAATTTTAAAAACGCAAGGAAGAAAGCTCCAATAAATCCCCCCAGGTTCCCTTCCCTCTTTCCTTAATTCGTTCACAGAGTTCACAAAACAGATAGGCGGCCGTCAGGGCATCTCCTACTGCACTGTGCCTGTCGTACATTCTTGTTTCAAACACACTTGCATAATAGGACAGATCCTTCATTTCCCAGGTAGGCACCAAATAAGCAAGCAAATCAAGCGTATCAACTGCTGCCGGCTGGACAAATTTATAGGAGCTTCTTCTGAGTTCATGCTTAAGCACAAGCATGTCAAAGGAAAGATAATGACCCGCCATGCCATTTACATTATGCTCACTTCCAAATGCAAAAAGTCTTTCTATAACCTTTTGAGCAGATGGAGCGTCTGTTACGTCACTGTCTTCGATCGACGTAAGAGCTGTAATCTCAGAAGGGATTGTTCTACCCGGGTTCACATGAGAGTGGAAAATATGTTTTTCCAGAACCTTTAACCCGACAATCGGCACTGCCCCTACTTCAATTAATCGATCTTCCTTGCCGATTGCAAACCCTGTGGTTTCAGTATCGACGACAAGCAGATTTACATGATCAAGCGGAGTCGAGAGAGGGATATCCTGATTTATATGATCCTGAAATATTTTTCTAGACCAAATCGCCATCTCCAGACCTCCTTTCTCTTAGACTATGCGCCAAATCCTCTTATAACGTTCATTTGAAACTCCCTTAGCACCTTTAAAGCGCGTGATAGTAAGGCTTTATCACGGGAGGTCAGCTGATCGGCAACAATACGTGATGTGCCATCCTTTTGTTTTTGCTGAAGATTAAGCAGAAGAACACAGTCGATACTCTCCTTTAACTCCTCAGCCTCCTCTTCAGTTAATTGGCCTTTAGCAAGAAGGCTGTCAACCCGCTCAACAGTCGATCCATCTGCAATCCGATTAAGAAGACCCCTGATTTGCAGCGCATGGTGAAACGGAAATAGAACCTGCTTTTTAAGATCGATTGTCTTCCCTTCTCTTAAAAGAAGGGATCTTAGGCGATGATCAATTTGCGGAATCAGCATACTCCTTAATTCCTGTCCCATTTGAGAAAGAAGAACGCCGGAGCTTTTTATTTCCTCTTCGATCATAGCTGTAAAGGCCTGGTGAAGGGAGCTGCTTCCTGTAATCCATCTCATCGCAAAGAAGTTATAGGCGTAAAGAATATTTTGCGGTGTGGACTTTGTTGCAAAACGGTGAATCCGCTGCTGCCACATTTCCACAGATCCTCTCCACAGACGATTGCTTGCCATCATATCTCCATCACAGCGTTTAAATCCTATTTTCTCGAGGAGCTCTACTATCTTATTTCCCAGTAAAGCAAAGTACTCATCCACCTGGCTGCCGGATTTTTCATAGACTAAAAAATGATCCTGGTCAGTCATCTGCAGCTGCTCGCCCCGCCCGGCACTTCCCATCTGATAAAATGAAAAGCTGCATGGAGGAGTCTTTCCGTTTTCTTCATTAATCTGGTTCTGCGCAAGCTTCACAATCTCAATCACCACCTGATCAAAGAGCGGCCTAATTGTTGATGTCATTAGACGAATGCTTTCCCTTTCGTCAATAAGCTGTGCAGAAACTTTTTTTAATTCTGAAGATACCTCTTCGATCGATGCGTATGACAGCTGGTGAATCTGCTTCATCACCTGCTGGATTGAACGGTGTCTCTGCTTAAGGACATCCGAGAGGGTCAGCATGCCAACCGGATTTTCCTGCTCATCTGTCACCACAACGTGCCGCAGATCCGGCTTTTGCTGAAAAATGGTTAAAGCATCATAGTAGTAAGCGGAGCGGGAAATAACAGTGGCATCCTTAACTGGTAATTCGCGCAGGGAGGTTGTAAGAGCGCGATCTTCAGCTAGTGCCTTTATCATCTCTCTCATGGAGATCACAATGGGTCTGGATAAGGAATTTAGACAGACAACAGCACTTAAATTATGCTCTGTCATAAAGCGCATTCCCTCTTTAATAGTGCTGTCTGAAGACAACGTCAATAATGGTGAAGACATGATATTCTGTACCCGCTGAAACACCTGTCTTTGACTATCCATCCAGCTGGACTGCTGAAGCTGATCCGTAAAGGATTGATACACGTCTCTCAGCCGGAAAATGGTCTTTTCCAAAAAGAACTGCTGAACCTCTTTTTCCTTCCAGATTCCTTCAAGAACTTTATACGGAATAAACAATCCAAGCGTTGTTTCCAACGCTTGGATCTCTACTGTGTTTGTCGACTCTCCGGAGGGGCGAAGCATATTGCTCAAGCTTGCAAGGCCAATAACCTCACCAGGACCTGCAAGCTCAAGCACCTCCCTCTCATGTTGATAGCCTGATGCATATACCTCTGCAAGCCCGAATGTGATCAGGAGGATGCCTTCTCTCCTTTTCTTCGCATGGGCGATTAAATTCCCTTTATCGTAAAGCCTTTCCTCACACTGTTCATATAAGCGGTCAAATTCTGGTCCGCTTTTCTTTTTGAATAAAGGAGTTTCTTTTACAAACTTCCTGATTGAATGCTCATGATTATTTGGTTGGCGGAACGTCTTCTCCGTCATCCAGCCACACCTCTCCATCCCGATAGGTCATTTGCTCCGGATAACGAAGATCCTGTACCTCTTCCTGGATTTTCTTAGAAGGAGGCTTGGTTGCTAATGACACTATGACGTTAGTAAGAATTGCTGCAGATGCACCAAACACACCGGCACCTGTATCAATAATCCCTAAGATCGTGAATCCTCCATATTTAGCAGCAAAAATGTAACCGAGTGTAACACTTAACCCGACAAGCATTCCTGAAATAACCCCTGCAGCATTTGATCGTTTCCACCAAACACCAAGCAGAAGTGCCGGGAAGAAGGAGCCTGAAGCCAGAGCAAATGCCCATGCCACAATCTGTGTGATCGCTCCTGGAGGATTTAAAGCAATTAAGCCTGCAGCCAAGGATGCGATAACAATTGACCAGCGGCCAACAGATAAACGCTTTTTGTCTGTAGCATTTGGGTTAATTGAACGGAAATAAATATCATGTGACAGAGAAGCCGAAATAGCAATCATCAGACCGCCAGCTGTTGATAGGGCAGCAGCCATTGCTCCGGCAGCCATAAGACCGATAACAAAAACACCAAGATTAGCAATTTCAGGTGTGGCCATAACGACGATGTCATTGGCAATCTGAAGCTCTGCCCACTGCAGTATGCCATCTCCATTTGTATCTGCTACCTGAAGCATGCCTGTATCTACCCAGGAATTTGTCCAGGCAGGCAATGCATCAATAGGCGATCCGGCTACCTGTGTCATTAAAATGAAACGGGAGAAAGCAGCATAGGCAGGAGCGGAAAGGTAAAGAAGTCCAATAAATAAAATAGCCCATGCGCCGCTCCAGCGTGCAGCCTTCATAGTAGAAACGGTGTAAAAACGTACAATAACGTGCGGCAGCCCCGCAGTCCCGGCCATCAATGTAAACATTAAAGCTAAAAACTGCCATTTAGTTGATTCGGTAAACGGCACCAGATATTCCGATATACCGAGCTCCTGATCGAGAACACTCATCTGATCAAGCACATTTCCATAGGACACCCAAGGAAGAGGATTACCCTGAATTTGTAGTGACATAAAAATTACCGGTACAAGATAGGCAGTTATCAATACGATGTACTGCGCTACTTGTGTCCAGGTGATCCCTTTCATACCGCCCAATGCAGCATAGAAAGCAATCAACGCAGCACCGATTAGGGTTCCAATTCTGTAATCCACTTCAAGCAGGCGCCCAATTACAACACCTGACCCGGACATCTGCCCGATTGAATACGTGAAACTAATAATAATGGTGGCAAATGCGGCAATCAGTCTCGCTGAATTACTGCCGTATCTGTCCCCAATAAATTCTGGAACGGTATACCGTCCGTATTTTCTTAACTGAGGAGCTAACAGAAAAGTTAAAAGAAGATAACCGCCTGTCCAACCCATAATGTAGCCCAGTCCGTCATATCCCATGATCATAACAGTACCGGCCATACCAATGAATGAAGCAGCACTCATCCAGTCAGCCCCGATTGCCATCCCGTTATAAATTGGCGGAACTCCGCGTCCTGCTACATAAAAATCAGATGTAACCTTCGCCTGGTTATAAATAGCAATCCCTATGTATAAGCCAAAAGTTACTAAAATAAATACTAGTGATACCAGAAACTGAGAATCCATTGTCTTCCCCCTTTGAATATCAGACTATTCCAATCAACTGTGCTTAATGGTCTACTGTTTTGCCCGAACCGATGGATTCATTCCTTGCGTCATCAATACCATATTTTTTATCAACTCTATCACTGACAAACGCGTTTACAAAAAGAAGGATAATAAAAATTAAAACTGCCCCCTGAGCTCCCATATAGTAATGGACCGGAAATCCATTAAACTTGATAGACGACAAGCTTTCCGCAAACATTACCATGCCAAAGGAAGCAATAAATCCTATGGCCAGATAAATCATAATTAAGGTTGTACGAGTACGAAAATAAGCGTCTGCCACTTTCTTATCAATTTTTTTCACTTTATTTTCTCCCCCTTCAGTTTCAGCCTCTTAAGTCAAAGATAAATGTGATCGTATCCCAAAATGGCAGCGGGACTTTGATAATTTCAATCAGCAGATAGCCTGCAAGTACTGCAAAGGGCAGGGCGAACCACCTTTTCTTTTTCAGCCTCAATCCGAGAACCACCGAAACAGCCGTGATAATAGCAAATCCCCATACCAGCATTTTTTCACCTCCTCAAATTTGAAAGCGTTGTCATTTTAAATTAAAAAATTTAATGAATATTCAAGCTTTTCTTATTATTCCTATAATCCATCCCCGATGTCAAGGTTAGTAGTTAATACTAAATAAGACTTAAGTCCTTGTTTGGGGTATACTATATCCTCCATACAGCCTTTTAATGCTATATTAATTATATTTCAGATACGTATTGTCTTTAAAAATTCTGTCATTTTCCGTTACAAACTTTCTTTAAATTCTAATTTAAATTAAATTTAAAGAATATTTATTCATCCTATTTTTTAACTTTTCTATTTTAAGCTGCTTTTACTTTAGTACAATTTTATCATTTTATTAAATTTGCTAAATTTATTGGGATGATGATTCATCTCCATTTTTTCACCTGTTTTCCATTTGCTCATATACTATTAGCAATTGCGATTAAAGGGGTGCAGGAATATGAATGGACAGTCACAACAGACAGTTCAATTAACGAGTATGTATGATCCGTATGTTTACCAGACGTTATCTGGTGTAGTCGGCAACAATATTGTTGTTCAAACCATTCGCGGGTCACTGCAGGGAACTTTAACAAGCGTTCTTCCTGATCACATTGTAATTGAAATTAACAAGACGCCATTCTTTATCCGGACACAGCAAATTATCTGGGTATCCCCTTCCTAAAGATTCCTTTCTCATATCCTCCGCTATGTGAACATACACATAGCAGGAGGAATGTGCAAAGGAGGAATGAATGATGTTTAAGCGGGTCAATAAAATAGCGATTGAACTTCCGAATCCTGAATATGGGGATGCGAATGCAGCTGCAGCTGTTCAGGAGCTTTTAGGCGGGAAATTCGGAGAGATGTCGACTCTCAATAACTATATGTATCAGTCCTTCAACTTTCGTCAAAAAGGAAAGCTGAAGCCTTTTTATGATCTTGTGGCAAGCATCACAGCTGAGGAGTTTGGCCATGTAGAGCTTGTCAGCACCACGATCAATCTCCTTTCAAAAGGAACAACCTTCACAGCGGAACCCGATCTGACACCTCTTCAAAATGCGAAGGATATGCGAAACACCTATTCCTTTATAGCAACCGCACAGACCTCCCTGGCAGGTGACTCAATGGGAAACCCCTGGAGAGGGGATAATGTTTTTTCAAGCGGAAATTTAGTGCTTGACCTTCTTCATAATTTCTTCCTTGAGATAGGGGCAAGAACACATAAAATGCGGGTTTATGAAATGACAGATCATCCTACAGCCAGGGAAATGATCGGTTATTTGCTTGTGCGCGGAGGCGTTCATGTTCTGGCTTATGCCAAAGCACTTGAAATTGCAACCGGCGTTGATCTGACTAAAATGCTTCCCATACCAAGCCTTGATAACCGGGCATTTGACCACGCGAGGAAATATGAGGAGCAGGGCGTCGGGAATGTCCTTTTTACTTGGAGCGACGGTGATTACAAGGATATCAGAGCCATCTGGAAGGGAACGAATCCAAGCAATGGACAGCCGCTTGTTGTACAGGAAGGAATGCCTGAAGGAGGCACTGTTCCTGATTTAGACGATCTGCCGGAAGAATTTGCTCCCGGGATTGGAAAAGACGATTATGACCGGATTGTCAAAAGACTGATGGAAAATATGTAGCTCTTTGCCTTTTTCATGTGTAAAGCCCCTCCCAGCTTTCTGTGGTATGATTAAACAAACGTTTAATAGAAAGTGGGAGCAGGATGAACGGACAGCAAAGAAGCAGCATCACGCCTGGCATCGAGGTAGATATTGTCCTGAAGCAGGACCAGCGTTCAGGCAAACTGACCCGTGGAACCGTAAAGGATATTCTTACGAAGTCTCCTTCACATCCTCATGGAATTAAGGTAAGGCTAGAAGACGGACAGGTCGGCAGAGTAAAAAATATTCATACGTAAAAAACACGCAGATCCCCTAACCGGGTGTCTGCGTGTTTTCATTTATTCTCCATTCCTCAGGCAAAAGCTCCTGATACAGCCTCGATTGAAATCTGTCATCTATTAAAAGCAAAATCCCCTGGTCTTCTTCTGTCCGGATCAGTCGCCCCCCTGCCTGGAGAACTTTATTAATCCCAGGGTACACATAGGCAAAATGGTAGCCGTTTTTCCCCTGCTCCTGAAAATACTTTTTCATTTGATCCCGCTCCGGGTTCAGCTGAGGAAGACCGACTCCGACAATTGCTGCGCCTGCCAGTTGATCTCCGGGCAGGTCCACACCCTCAGAAAAAATCCCTCCCATAACCGCAAAGGCGATAATATTTTGTTTTTCTTTAAAGGAAAGTAAAAACGCCTCCCTCTCTTCTTCTGTCATGATCTTCGATTGGACCATCAAATCATAGCCGCTCAGATCCATTTGCTCACTAAACCGGTCAACAGCTGCTTCCATATAGGAGTAAGAAGGAAAGAAGGCAATAAAATTCCCTTTCGCATCCTTCACCCCCTGCTCTATTGCATTTAAAATAGAGTCAAGCGTTCTTTCCCTGTCCCGGTATTTCGTTGAAATCGAATATGTCCTGACATCAATTTGTTCTTTTTTAAACGGAGAAGGGATAGCGATCCCATAGTCCTCAGGCGCTCCCCCAAGCATTTGCCTTACATAGGAAATAGGTGCAAGCGTGGCAGAAAAGAAAACTCCCGCGCGATAAGTCTTTGTCGTTTCTTTAATAAATAGGGAAGGATCCATACAGACAATTTTTACTCCAACGTCACTTCCTTTTTTCTCAACTAAGAAATAAAAGCGCTCATCCATTGACTCCATCACATGAAGCATGCGCTGTGCGGCAAAATAAAGGTCAATTACTTCCTGATCTGTTTCTCCAGAATGAACGCGTTCCTCCGCTGCTTCATAAAAGGTCAGTAAAGCTAGTTTCCACTCATCCGGGGCATCGTCAAAAATCCGGTAGCGCTCTTCCCCGCATTGTTTTTTCAAATCAAGGCAGGCACGGTTCACTCCTTTTGCTGCTTTTTTAAGGGCAGGAGTGGCTGAAGCTGATTTACTAAGCGCAAGGAAGGTAGATTTTTGAATAGAAGCTGAGTACATCTCCCTCGCCCGGTCCACCAGATTGTGCGCTTCATCCACCAATAACACTGTTGAGCGCTTTTGCTCCCCCGCTAAGCGCTTTCTTGCTACACGGGGATCAAAAACATAATTATAGTCCCCAATCATTACATCGGTGATATAGGATAAATCCATTGAAAATTCAAATGGACAGACGCGGTGTTTAAAGGCATATTGCTCAATAACCGTCCGGGTCATACTCAGCTCGTTACGCATAATATCCAGCACCGCTTCATTGATGCGGTCAAAATGACCGTCTGCAAACTCACAATATTCCTTTTGGCAAATGGTTTTCTCCTGAAAGCAGATTTTATCCTTTGCCGTTAACGTAACAGCTGACATTTTGAGCCCCTTTTCCTGCATAAGAGAAAAGGCTTCCTCAGCTGTTTTCCGTGTGATGGTTTTCGCAGTGGAGTAAACCGCCTGGTTCGCATTCCCTTCTCCAATTGATTTAATCGCAGGAAAAAGAGTTGAAATGGTCTTTCCAATTCCGGTGGGTGCCTGTGCAAACAGCTTTCCTTTTTCCGAGATCGTCTGATAAACAGCTCCCGCAAACCTTCGCTGTCCTGTCCGAAACTCTTCGTAAGGAAAAGCAAGTGACTGAATCGATTCATTCCGTTTTAGGCGAAGCTCCTTCATCAGCTTGGCAAACGGCGCATAGCATCGCACCATTTCTCTCACCTTTGCTCTTAGCGAATCAATTGTCCAGTTTTTCAAAAATCTCTTTTCTTCTTTCGTAATTGTCTGTACATAGGTAACTTGAATATCGATTTCTTCAAGCTCCTTATCCTCACAAACAATCCATGCATAAACAGCAGCCTGCGCAACGTGCACCGCACTTGGCTCCTCAATTTCTTCGAGGAGTCTTGCAGTCGATTTGATTTCATCAATGATAAAACGATTATCTCTTAACAGGAGACCGTCGCATCTGCCCTCCAGCTGAAAAACAGCTCCCTCTGCTTCCAGCTCTTTGGCCAGGTGAAGCTCTTTATGGTCCTGCTCTGTGTAGGTTTGCTGAATCGCCTGATGGATTTTCGTCCCTTCAAGCATGGCTGCAGCACTCCCAATTCCTGCATCGATACTACCGCTTCTGTGAACATATTCTGCGAGCCGTCTTGCTGAAATTTTAATTGCGTCTGACATTGCAACCCACCCTGTTCTGATCCTTATTCCTTTAAGTTTACCGTTTTTTTACCTAAAAAAGCCACTCACTGCATTAGTGAGCGGCATGACTTATTTTCTTTTTACAAATAGGACCTTTAAGTAATCCCCTTCTGTAAAAGAAGAAGAAACGGCAAAATCCTCAGGCAGTGTGTGCGTTTCTAAAATTTCATACTTTAATCCTTTTTCTTTAAAGGCTTCATCAATAAAGCGCTGGAATTTTTTCATTGGGACATTCGCAGCATTCGTTGAAGCAACGATCACTCCATTGTTTTCTGTAATATCAATGGCCTGCTTCATCAAATTCTTATAATCCTTTGCTGCACTGAATGTATTTTTCTTGGATCGCGCAAAGCTTGGAGGATCCATTACCACTAAATCAAATTTAATCTCATTTTTAACCGCATAGTTAAAATAGCGGAAGACATCCCGCACTAAAATATCCTGTGCTTCATAATCAATCCCGTTCATGCTGAATTGCTCAATTGTCTTAGGAACACTGCGATTTGCTAAATCAACACTTGTTGTTTTAACCGCTCCGCCCAAAGCAGCAAATACTGAAAAAGCGCCTGTATAGGAAAAGGTATTTAATACGGTCTTCCCTTCCGCATACCGGTCACGTATTGCCCGTCTTACATCACGCTGATCTAAAAACACGCCTACCATTGCACCTTCATTTAAATAAACGGCAAATTGAGCGCCATTTTCTTTTACAACAAGAGGAAATGACGGTCTTTCGCCTTTAATGAAGTCATCATCTTCCACATAACGGCCCTTTGTATCAAAGCGCTTTTTCCCATAAATGCTTTTATAGGATACAAGCTCCTCAAAAGCAGAGAATAATTCTTCTCTCATTAAATAAATGCCTTCACTGTACCAGGTAAATAAATAATGACCATTAAAATAATCAATCGTAAGGCCGCCTAAGCCATCTCCTTCTCCGTTAAATACACGAAATGCATTGGTGTCAGAGCTCGAAAACCATTTTTTCCTGCGTCCGATGGCCGCACGTAAACGATTTATAAATAATAGTTTGGCTATTTCCTCGTCCTGCTCCCAGGTGACAAGCCAGCCGATTCCTTTATTTTGCTTCCCCTGAAATCCTTTGGCGATAAACTCGTCCCTATGATCAGTCAAAATCAGGATATCTCCTTCTTCTCCAAGCTGGGAGGGATCCTCAAGCATTTCAGCTGTCAGCAGCGGATAGCCGCTTTTGACTTTATCAGTAAATTTTTTCTTTAATGTGATTTTGTTCATTTTTTCTCTCCTCAGGTGCCCCTTTTATCTTTTGGGCAAGTGCTCTTGCACTTCCCCATCATAGCTGAGGAAGCCCTGACAAACAAATTCTGTCCTAACGATCCTCTGAATCGTTCTTTTCTATATATGTTTTTAATTTCTGCAGATGAAATAATTCTTCCTTTGAAATCATGCGGACAATCATCCCCTTAAAGAGGCTTCTGGCAAGCCCTTTTGTTTGAATTGTCCCATCAAATGTTACAAGGGTATGCTCACCTTGAGGGGTGAAGGTGTAGCGGAATGTAATTTGTACTCCGTTTTGTTCGCTTGATACGGCGTAGGAGGCATTTGGTGTGTATTCAACTACTTCGAGGATGGATTGTACCCTTCTGCCGCCGAGGTTCCGGATTTCTTCGTATTTTGTCCCCTGTGCTACGGGACCGTCTGTCAGTTTTTTGATTTCTTCAACCTGGTCCATGATGGCTGGTGAGTTTTCCATGTTTACAGCGATGTTAAAAACGTTTTCGATTGGTTTTTCGATGACAATTTTTTGGTTTAGTGCTCCCATTTGAGTTCCCTCCCTAGGTGATGAGTGCTTGTATGGCTTTATTATACTTGGACGGTGAGTTTTTTGTTTAGTTGGGGGCTGGGTGGAAAAGCTAAATGTGAGCAGGAAGTCGGCGTTTCTGCCTATTGAAGGTTTGTTACATTCTTGTTACAATTGTGGAAATTGTATTTCTTATGAAGTTTTTGGCGTTTTATGGAAAGAGGTTACTTTTAACCAACATGTTCTAACGTTCTAAAGTTATGAGCTTGTGTTCTTAAGGAAACGTGTTGATTTCCGTTGCAGGGGGATGCTTTCCGCGGGGCGAGGCTTGAGCTAACTTGCTAACGCAAGTGGATCTCAAGCTCCCGCTCTATCCCGCAGGAGTCACCCCCTTCCACTTCAATCAACTCCTGAATAAAAGGTGAAGGTTCTTCGGAAATTGGGTGTTAAGAAGGTATACTCCTATCCAACATGTTCCACCATTCTAAAGTTATGAGCTTGTGTTCTTCAGGAAACGTGTTGATTTCCGTTGCAGGGGGATGCTTTCCGCGGGGCGGGGCTTGAGCTAACTTGCTAGCGCAAGTGGATCTCAAGCTCCCGCTCTATCCCGCAGGAGTCACCCCCCTTACACTTCAATCAACTCCTGAATAAAAGGTGAATACTCTTCGGAGGTTGTGGGTTAAGGGGTTAAGTCCCGTTGATTATTGAAAAGTTGAATTTCACCAGTCAATGGTCAAAATATAGAAAGTTTTTGTTTTGTCATGGGAAAGCCCTCTTCATGGGGCAGGTTGATTCCGGTTCTTTTGCCTTTGGGAAGCTTAGCTTGAATAGAAGGGGTTGTTTTCGTTTGAAAAGAGTAATTAAAATTTCGCTCGCTTTGGCTGTTCTGCTGGTGCTTTTGGGGATGGTTCGAAGTGAATACCGATATAAGCAGGTTGAGATAAAAGAACGGATGGATGAGATTAATCCGGCACTACATGAGGATGTATCGTATCTTGATTTTTTAACGTACCGTGTACTTAAAAACGGGTCTGCCCGTGTGGCTACTTTGGGAAGCAGTGTGACAAAAGGGGTTGGAGCAAGTGTACCCGGCAATTCGTGGCGTGCGCTGCTGCAAAGCGAAATAAGAGATTCAAGCCGTCCGCTGCAGCATGTGACGATTTCAAACCATGGTCATTCCGGCTATACATCGGTCAGACTGCTGGAGCAGGATGTAGTAGATAAAGTCATCTCAAGCCGCCCTGATTTGATTATTTTGGAAACCTCAGTGATTAATAATTATCGCCGTTCTGTTTCTTTGCCTGATACGAAATCGTCTATTGAGCTGCTTTACCATACATTTAAGCATGAGCTTCCAGAGGCTGAAATATTGTTTATTTCTCCTAATCCTATATTAAAGGAAAACATTGACCCTTCCGGATTAAATTCATTAGGGCTGACATTTGAAGAATATGTGGATTATACGAAGCAGGTTATTTTAGCGAATGATTGGAATTATTTTGACACACATGGTCATATGCTTGCCGAAATGGAAGCACAGGGTTTAACGAAGGAAGATACGCTGAACGATATGATACATCCGAATGATCTTGGCTATCAGATCTGGTTTAAGGAGCTTTTTACAGAAGCTTTGATAACCCCTTATTATGGCCAGCATCGTTAGGATAAAGTTAAATGGAGCATATCAATATGTCTGAACCACTCTCATCCGGTTCACTGCGCTTCAGGCGGACGCTTTCCGCGGGGCGGGGCTTGAGCTAACTTGCTTTCAGCAAGTGGATCTCAAGCTCCCGCTTCATCCCGCAGGAGTCGCCACCTTCCGCTCCGTTCACCTCACGTTTCTAAAATTATCGTTATATCTTAGACAATTAAATTTTTCTCAAACCAAATTAGCAAATAAAAATGTCAGCAGAATCGGTGCGATCCATAATAGTGGAATGACGTTTGTAAGAATCATCTTCTTCCAGTTCCGCTTATGGTAAGAAGACCAGCTGATGGCGATTACGATTAGTAAAATGACCGGGTAGGCGCCAATCGCATATTCCGTAATAACCCCCGCTATATTTCCCGCCTGGGCATTTTCATCCTGACCCATGACAGTCAGTCCAAAAAACATGAACCAGACAGGCAGAAAGATAATGTAAAAACCATGGCTTGCCCATAGCAGCAGGGCAGCTTTGTTGTTTTTCATTTGTGAAAATCCTCTTTTCTCTTCATTTTCTAACGGAAAATAGCAGAAGGAAATCTCCGTACCCCTCTTCTTCAAGCATGTCCTTTGGAATAAACCGAAGAGCTGCAGAGTTGATGCAATATCTCAGACCTTCAGGCTTTGGTCCGTCTTCAAACACATGACCTAAATGAGAGTCTGCATCTCTGCTCCTAATTTCTTTGCGGGTATGTTTAGTCGATACATCCCACTCTTCCCTCACCATTGAAGGTGTAATCGGCTTTGTAAAGGAAGGCCAGCCACAGCCTGCATCATATTGGTCTCTTGAGCTGAATAAAGGCTCCCCCGAAACAATATCTACATAAATTCCTTCCTCCTGGTTATCCCAGTACGCATTTTCAAAAGGCGGTTCTGTTCCATTTTCCTGTGTAACGAAATACTGCATAGGCTCAAGCTTGTTTTTTAGCACGGTACGATCCTTTGGCCAATACCTGCGCTTGAATTCCTTTCTTCCAGAGCCTTGATAATAGAGTGAATACCTAAACGGATTTTTTAGATCGAAATCCTGATGAAATTCTTCTGCAGGATAAAAATCTGCCGCTTCTTTAATTTTTGTTATAACCGGTTTTTCAAATCGCCCGCTCTGTATAAGGGCTGAACGTGATGCTTCAGCTGCTATCCGTTGCTCATTCGAATTCGTAAAGATGATGGACTGATAAGCAGGACCCCTATCGGTAAATTGACCGTCTTCATCTGTTGGATCCGTTACTGTCCAAAAAATCTCAAGCAATTTAGAATAGGGAATCTTCGTCGGATTGAATGTGATCTCGACCGCTTCGACATGTCCGGTTTCGCCCGATTTAACAGCAGAATAGCTGGCATCTTTTTCGGCGCCGCCTGTATAGCCGGATACAACCTTTACTATACCCTCCAGTTCAGTAAAAGGGCGGACCATACACCAAAAACAGCCGCCGGCAAAAATAGCCTTTTCCATACGCACATCCTCCCATTTTTTTCTCTTTCTATCATATAGAGAATAAATGAAAACAACAATTGATCGGTCCCCAAGTTTACATTTCTTCTGGAGCAGCAACACCAAGAAGACGCAATCCTTCTTTAAGTGTAATTTTAACACTTTTAATTAATTGAAGGCTTTGCTCCTGCTTTACTTTGTTTGATTCCTTAAGGATGCTGGTACGGGCATAATACTGATTAAACAGTTGAGAAAGATCAATGCAATATTTCGCAATTTTTGAAGGATCCCAATCATCTGCAGCCTGTTTTATGGTTTCTTCAAATTCACTGATCTTCATAATTAGTGGACGTTCCGTTTCTCCAAACGAATCAAATGTTTCGTACAGTGCTTGCGATGAATGTCCAGTTGCTGTCTCAGCTTTTTTTACTAATGTACTGGCTCTGGCATAGGCGTATTGTACATACGGACCGGTTTCCCCTTCAAACCTTAGCATATCCTCAAGCTCAAAATGAACATCATTTTGACGAAATACCTTTAAGTCATGAAACATGACAGCTCCAAAGCCTACCTGCTGCGCAACCTTTTCCTTATTAGGAAGTGAAGGGTTTTTTTCATTGATCGCCTGTTTAGCCAAATTAACCGATTCAGCCAGAACTTCCTCCAGTAAAACAATTTTCCCTTTTCTTGTTGACATTTTTTTGCCGTCCTTTAGCATCATTCCAAACGGAACATGAATAAGGTCATCAGCCCATATAATCTTTAACTTTGCCAGCACTGCTTTTAATTGTTTAAAATGGAGAGATTGCTCATTCCCCACAACATAGACTGATTTAACAAAATTGTATGTTCCCTTACGATAAACTGCTGCCGCTAAATCTCTTGTTGCATAGAGAGTTGCCCCGTCTTTCTTTTGAATCAAACATGGCGGAAGGGCTTCTTCCTCTAAACGAATAACCATTGCTCCTGAAGACTCCTCAAGTAATGCGGCTTCTTTTAACTTTTCAATGACCCCTTCCATTTTGTCATTGTAAAAAGCTTCTCCATTATAAGAATCAAAGGTAATATTCAACTGATTATAGACAATAGAAAATGCCTCCAGGGAAACCTCACGAAACCACGTCCAAAGCTCAAGAGCTTCTTCGTCTCCACCCTCAAGCTTCCTAAACCACAAACGGGCTTCCTCTTCCAGCTCCGGGTATTTCTCAGCCTGTTCATGAAAATAAACATAAAGCTTGTGCAGCTCCACAATCGGAGATTTTTTTACTTTGTTTTCGTCTCCCCATTTTTTATAGGCAGTGATCAGCTTGCCAAATTGAGTTCCCCAATCCCCGATATGGTTAATTCGAATTGCCTTATAACCGGTTTTTTCTATTAGATTCGCCAATGCATTTCCAATGACTGTAGAACGCAGGTGACCCATTGAAAAAGGCTTCGCAATATTCGGGGAGGAAAAATCAATCGTTATCACTTGTCCTTTCCCGGTATCCATTTGGCCATAATCGCTTCCTTTTTCTAACACTTCATTTAATACAACAGCAGCGTACGCTTTAACATCAAGATACAAGTTTAAATAGCCGTTTACCGGTTCCGTCTTTTCTATTCCTTTAACAGTAAATTCTGAAGATAAATTGGAGGCAATTTCAACTGGAGACTTTTTCAGTTTCTTAGCTAGCCGGAAACAAGGAAACGCAAAATCACCCATCGTAGTAAATTTCGGTTTTTCGATCCAGTCCTCTATTTCCCTGATTGTAAATTCCTTTCCTATTAATTGAGTTAATTCTTCAGCGATTTTTTCTTTCATGGTTCTTCCTCCTTTTTAAGCTGGTCCAGTATGAACCTTTAAACGAAAATAAAAAAACATCCGCCCCTCTGCAAAATTTGCAGGAGACGAATGCTTTGATCCGCGGTACCACTCCAATTGAATATCTTTAAAGACATTCCATCTTATGCAATTAACGGCTGCATGAAGCCGGCAGCGCCTACTCGAGTTCAGCGGTGCATCTCACAAGTGCGCTTCAAAAACAGCTTCTGCGCCAGGCTTCCACCCTCCCCGGCTCTCTTTTGCTTTGCTGCTTTTTACTCTCTTGCTCTTCGAATTTGTGCTATATTTCCTTATTATATCCATGCCCAGTTGAAAACTCAATCCATGCTTTATTATTAATCTCGAATATGAAATAATTGAAATTAGGGGTTTTTAAATGTATAAAAGTGGTATACAATAAAAAACGAAACCTTTCACCACGGCAATGATGAAAGGCTGCGTCAGAAATCTTAATTTGTTTTAGGATAGGTACTTGCTAATTGGGAACGCAAAGTAGCTGTCAGAATCTCACTGGTGTATGGTTTGACGGCTACACTTTTTTTTGAGCCCTGCTTTGTTTCGGGAATTTTAAGCTGCATTGTCGGATCATCTCCGTCCTGAGTAAGATAAATCACAGGACACTCAGAATACTCCCTGATCTGACGGTACCAGTAATAGCCATCGAAATAAGGAAGATTCACATTTAAGAGAACCAGGTCAGGCTGTTCTTCTATAAAATGCTCAATGATCCGCTCAAAATCTGTGATGGGAATTGGTTCATACCCATTACCCTTCACCTGTTCAGTCAAATCTAGTCGAAGATCGTTGTTGTCCTCAATAATCATTACCTTTTGCATGTAATTCCTCCTTCCCCTATCCGTACCCCCTTTAAATCTTCTGCATCACAGTGCAGTTTTTATATTTATTTCCAGGATAAACAGTTTGCTCAGATGTGCTTTTTCAGACTTGCTTTCCTTTTTACATTTCAGGAAAGTGAAAATAAACACTTCTTAACTATTATTCTACTATTAAAGGCTAATTCCCTTTATTTAATTGTAAAGTTCATTATCTCATTGTTTGAACCTATTGTAAAAAATAAGTGCCTTCTTTTCCAATAATAGGGGATTGAAACTCGAATTCAAGTTAAATAAAAAAGCCAATCTTAACGATTGGCTTTTTTTCGATTCACTTAAGCTCCAGATACTTCTCAATAAAAGCAGAAGGATGCTCCTTAACCTTATATGGAAACAAACCCTTAATCGTATGAATATAAAGAAGTCCATAGCTTTGACGGCTGGACTTATAAGAAATATCAAGAATTTCAGCTAACGGGAACTGATTTGCGTGATCAACAATCCGGTTTTCAAACAATTGAAGCTCATGAGTATGTTCAATAATATGCTGCTCTTCCCATTCAATCTTACGGGTAATGATAGTATATCCGTGTGATGCCAGTGCTTTAATGGAGCTCCCTCCTTTACTAGACCTTTTGGAGTACTTTGGTTGGCTTTCTTTCAAGTGATAATCTGAATTGTTTAGGTGTCATGCCAATCTGCTCTTTAAAGACTTTTGTAAAGTAGCTTTGGTTACAGAACGAAAATTGCTCAGATATTTCCGCAATATCCCGCGAAGAATATTGCAAATAGTATTTCGCCTCGCTTACCTTGCGGCTGTTGCTGAATTGTTTTACCGTCATTCCTGCTTCCTGCTTAAATAGCTTAGCGAGATAGCTGGGAGAGATATCAAGCTTTTTAGCTACGGCATCTACTTCTATTGCCGTTTCCAAATGGCGGTTAATGTATTCAGCAGCCTGTCTGACAAGCGGATGGTTAAAGAGCGGGTGAAGTCTTTCATTTATCATATCAATTAAATGGCCAACGAGCCACTTTCCTCCCTCAATCAACTCCGATTCAGTTTTCCAGGAATAGATGATTTCTATACTCGCAGAGCTGAAACAAAAAATTTTAAGAGGAGATATGCCGAATTTCTTTATTTCGTTAGTAAACAAAGCAATCTGTGTAAGGTAAAAACGGGGGAGAGCGACATGAAGATCAAGAGGTGCCCGGACATGAAGGGTTTCCTGCAGCTTCTTCATCACTTTCTCAGCATCACTGACTGCACTGGCTAAAACGGCACGCATAAGTTCTTCCTGAAGCTGAAAAAAGCTCACAACTTCTTTATAATCTTTCGTGACTTCTATGTCACGTATATACAAACGGGCGAATTGTTCATCATATGTTAAATCTTTCACTAAATATCCTCCTTGAAAATCTATAAAAGCTTTCAAACTACAATTTTAATATTAAATTATTTGGCATGTATTGTAAACAATTAATCCTTTCTCTTTGTATTTTTATTATTATTTATCTTCAAGACGAGAGATCTATCTAGTTATTACCTTCATAAAGATGACTATAGTACTTATAATATTTCTTATTCTCTCTATATTTAAAGCATATACTCCTCTTCTGTCCAAACTGATACTATTTCCGACAACATAGTCAATTAAATTAATTTTGTTACTTTAATTGTAAATTTATAATATTAAGTCTTATTTTCTATTATAAAAAAGAAAACGTTCATGTATTCCTCTACCCTCCTAAATCATTTTCTGAGAAAGAATTTAAAAATTTATAAAAATACTGTTGCTTTTATTTTTATACATACTATAATGTGTCTATCCTATTTTTTCGGAGTGATGGTTATGAAGGTTGGAATTATTGGTGCTTCGGGTTACGGAGGACTTGAGCTTATAAGACTTTTACATGGTCATAAGGAAGTCGAATCAATTGACCTCTTTTCGTCTTCAGAGGAAGGGAATATTTTTTCTAATAAATATGCACATTTAATGAATATTTACGATACTCCCCTTCATAAAATTGATTCTGGTCATCTAGCAAACTTGGACGTAGTATTCACAAGTACACCGAGCGGCGTTTCAAGCAAGCTGCTTCCTTCTCTAATTGGAAAGGGACCCAGACTGATTGATCTTTCCGGGGATTTCCGCCTTCCTGAAAGAGAATATGAGAAGTGGTACAAGAAAGAGGCAGCTCCGACAGATGCACTGGAGGAAAGTGTATACGGATTATCCGAGTGGAATCGTGTTCAAATAAAGGAAGCCTCCCTCATTGCAAATCCCGGGTGTTATCCCACTGCAGTTCTTCTTTCCCTGCTTCCTGCTGTAAACAATTCGTTAATCAATACAGATAATCTAATTATTGATGCGAAAAGCGGAGTTTCTGGTGCAGGAAATAAACCTGGTCAGATCACTCATTACAGTGTGGCAAATGAAAATCTTTCAATCTATAAGGTAAATCAGCATCAGCACATTCCCGAAATCGAACAGGGGCTGGAGCTTTTTGCCCGAAAGCCGCAACCCATTACCTTTAGTACACATCTGGTCCCAATGACCAGAGGCATTCTGGCTGCAAGCTATGCACCTCTTGCAGATGGTGTAACAGAACAGCAGCTAATTGATTGCTATAAGGAAACGTATAAGGATGAAGCATTTGTCCGATTTAACCAGGATGCTTCACCGTTTGGTACAAATCAGGTTTACGGCTCAAATTACTGTGATATTCAGATTCATGTTGACCCGAGAACAAACCGGGCAACGATTGTGGCTGTCATCGACAATTTAGTAAAAGGCGCTGCAGGCCAGGCCATCCAGAACATGAATATTCAATTTGATTTAGATGAATCCACCGGACTTTCGGTTATCCCATTATTTATTTAGCTAGGAGGAGTAGCATGACCACTGTATATCCATCGATAAAGCGTATTTCAGGTAATAATATAGCCTCTCCAATCGGCTACCGCGCTGCCGGCCTTCATTGCGGCATAAAACACAAAAAAAATGATTTAGCTCTTTTAGTCAGTGACGTGCCGGCAAACGCTGCTGGCGTATACACCACAAATGTGGTTCAAGCTGCTCCACTCCTTGTAACAAAGGAAGCAATCGCAAAAACCGGAAAGATGCAGGCGATCATTGTCAATTCCGGTAACGCAAATGCCTGCACGGGAAAGCAGGGTTTTGCAGATGCCAGAACGATGCAAAACATGACAGCGCAGCAGCTTGGAATTGAAGATCATTTGGTCGGAGTCGCATCTACTGGTGTGATTGGCGAAAAAATGCCAATGGATTGTATTAAAAACGGGATTCCACGTTTAGAGCCTGCTGTTGGCCTTAAAGGCTCCATTGATTTTTCTCAATCCATCCTGACGACGGATACTGTTTCCAAAAACACTGCTTACCGTGTCGATATTGACGGCAAAACCGTAACAATCGCCGGAACTGCCAAAGGCTCTGGAATGATTCATCCGAATATGGCGACAATGCTCGGTTTTATTACAACGGATGCAGCCATTGAATCGAAGGATCTTCATGCTGCTTTAACATCCGTAGTAGATCGTACCTTTAATTCCATTACAGTGGATGGCGATACATCGACAAACGACATGGTCGTTGTGATGGCCAACGGGCTGGCCGGGAATAACACCCTCTCCCCTTCGCATCCGGATTGGGCAGTTTTTCTCCAGACACTTTTGCATGTATGCGAAGATCTGGGAAAAATGATTGCAAAGGATGGAGAAGGCGCAACGAAGCTGATTGAAGTAGAGGTTTCAGGGGCGATAAACGATACCGAAGCGCGTTCGATAGCCAAGACTGTAGTTGGATCTCCTTTAGTAAAAACAGCTGTTTTTGGCTGTGACGCAAACTGGGGAAGAATTCTGGCAGCAGTGGGGTACAGCGGAGCTACTCTGGATCCAAATGCGATCTTAATTCAAATAGGAAGCATGACTGTCGTTGAGGCCGGAGAGCCTGTCCCATTTTCAGAGGATGAGCTTATCGAGTATTTGAAGCAGCCAGAAATTAAATTAAAAGTGGATGTTCATCAGGGAAATGGACACGGACTTGCCTGGGGGTGTGATTTAACGTATGACTACGTCCAAATCAATGCCAGCTATCGTACCTAAGCCGATTACAGTGATTAAGCTTGGAGGAAGCCTGCTCCACACGCTGACTCCCTCTTTTTATACCCGACTGTCTGAGCTGCTTGCCAATGGTCATTCACTTGTCATTGTCCATGGCGGCGGGCCTGCTATAAATAAAAAGCTTGCTCAGCAGAAGATTGAAACACCTGTTAAAAACGGACTAAGGGTCACCTCTGCAAAAGCTATAGAAGTCGTCCAAACCACGCTGATCGGAAGAGTTAATCCTTCTCTTGTTCATCAATTAAACGCGGCTGGAATACAAGCTGTCGGCTTAAGCGGCTTTGACCATCATCTCCTGCTTTGTGATTACTTAGATAAAGAGATCTATGAATATGTGGGCAGCATACAGGAGGTTAAAACTGAACTGCTGACTACCCTTACACATAACGGTTACGTTCCCGTCGTCTCCTGTATCGGCACCACTGCAGACGGCCAGGCACTTAACATCAATGCTGATACGGTAGCTGGAAAGGTTGCCCACGCTTTAGACGCAGATGAATTGCTGCTTGTTACGGATACGCCGGGTATTAAAATTAATGACCAGACTCAAAAGGATGTTTCTTCTCAAGATATTGAACAATGGATTCAATCAGGAGATATTTACGGTGGCATGATTCCTAAATCAGAAGCTGCATTAAATTGCCTGAAGGAAGGCATTCCATCCGTTCAAATTGTGGGAGAATCCCTTACAGGAACAACTATATCCCAGGAGGTGGAAGCTCATGACTTTCCTGTTTAATAACTATGCAAGACGCTCGTTATCGATTGTAAAAGGGAAAGGAACGGTCGTTGAAGACTCTTCCGGTAAAAGCTATCTTGATTTTACAAGCGGTATTGCCGTCACTAATCTCGGGCATGCACACCCTGCCATTGTTGACGCCTTACAGCAGCAAAGTGAAAAGCTTTGGCATATTTCAAACCTTTTTGAAAGCCCGGAGCAGGAAAAGCTCGCTGAATCACTAGTCGACGGAACACCTCTTGCGCACGCTTTCTTTTGCAACAGTGGAGCAGAAGCAAATGAAGCAGCGATAAAGCTTTCAAGAAAGCACTCACAGAAGCATGTCATTATAACTTTTGAACAATCTTTTCACGGCCGGACCTTCGGCGCTATGTCAGCGACCGGTCAGGAAAAAGTAAAACAGGGCTTCGGTCCCCTTTTAGAATCATTCCGCACCGTGCCTTTTAATGATAAGGAAGCACTCGTTAATGCCGCAGATGATCAGGTGGCTGCCATTCTTATCGAGGTCATTCAGGGCGAGGGCGGCGTTAATGTCCTTGATCATGAGCTCGTTGAGACAATTAATACCTTATGCAGGGAAAAGAATATTTTACTGATAATAGATGAAGTGCAAACAGGAATCAGCCGTACCGGCACCAGGTATGCTTATGAGCAAACGAATTTAAAGCCTGATATTGTCACACTCGCCAAAGGCCTTGGCAACGGATTTCCGATTGGAGCAATGCTTGGCTCAGAGGAATTATTCGATTCATTTGGCCCCGGCACACATGGAACCACATTTGGCGGCAACCCGCTGGCTGTAAGTGTGGCCAGAAAGGTAACAGAGCTTGCCTTTCCGGATTCCTTTACAAATGAGGTTGCCGAAAAAGGAAGCTATCTGACAAAGCTTCTCTCCCCTCTTTTAGATAACGGGGCACTTAAAGCGATTAGAGGAAAAGGACTTCTCCTCGGTCTTGAATGTACAGACGAAGCAGCACCATTTATAAAACAGGCTGAGGAAGCAGGACTTCTGGTTGTTCCTGCGGGGCCAAATGTAATCAGGCTTCTACCTCCTCTGACCGTTTCAAAGGAAGAACTCGAACAGGCAGCTGACATACTAAAAAACATTCTTTTATCTACAGTCACCATCGACTCCTGATTCAGGAGTACTTTTTTAACGCAAAATGAATATTATTACATTCCCATTAATAATTATACAAAGGAGGATCCGATAGATGAAAGGTACATTATCGCTATCAAACGGCCAGTCATTTTCTGGAGTCTGGAAAGGAACAACAACTGACGTACAAGGTGAAATCGTTTTTTATACCGGTATGACAGGTTATGAAGAAGTATTAACTGATCCGTCCTATCACGGTCAAATTATTGTTTTTTCTTATCCCTTAATGGGACAGTACGGAATACAGCATGCTCATTTGGAGTCAGCAGAGATTCAGGTAGCAGGAATTGTCGTGACAGAGGTGTATGAAGGCGAGCTTGAAAAAGGAATTTCTTTACTTGATTTTGCCTCCTCACAGGGAGTTCCGTTAATGACAGGAGTAGACACCCGGTCTGTTATTAAAGTTATTCGCGAGGATGGAACGATGCAGGCTGTTATGAGCCTTGAAGGCAAACCTCTTCCCGCATGGGAGCCGATAAAAACCTTTCTTGTACCAAGCGTTACAGCCGCTTCCATTAAAACCTACGGGGAAGGAGCACCTCATATTGGCTTAATTGATTTTGGCTATAAGAAATCCATTTTAGAAGCGATGCTAAACCGGGGATGCAAGGTGACGGTTTTCCCTTACACCGTTTCAACAGAGGTGCTCGATTCCTACAAGCTGGACGGCCTGCTCTTTTCAAACGGCCCTGGGGATCCTTTCTCCTTACAGGAATATGTGCCAGTCTATCGCGGGTGGGTTGAGCGCTACCCTTCCCTTGGAATTTGTCTCGGTCACCAGTTACTCGCGCTGGCATTTGGCGCTACGACAACAAAACTTGCCTTTGGCCATCGGGGAGCAAACCATCCTGTTATGAACCTGAAATCACAACGGGTCAGCATGAGTTCTCAGAATCACAGCTACGTAGTTGAATTAAATGATCTTCCCGCCACTTTAGGCGTCTTATATTCAAATGTTAATGATCTAAGTATTGAAGGACTTTACCATAAAGAGCTGCCCATTATGACCGTTCAGTTTCACCCTGAAGCTTCGCCCGGGCCAGCTGAACACCACGAAGTATTCGAGCAATTCTTCCAATCCATTGATCAAGAAAAGAAGGTGTCTTAAATGCCCAAGCAAGACTCAATAAAAAAAGTCCTCGTCATCGGTTCCGGCGCCATCGTCATCGGGCAGGCAGCGGAATTTGACTATTCCGGAGCACAGGCCTGCACCGCGCTGAAGGAAGAAGGCATTGATGTTGTTCTAATTAATAATAATCCTGCGACTATCATGACGGACAAAACAATTGCCAATACCGTTTATTTTGAACCGCTGACAGCAGAAAGTGTTGCAGCTATCCTTGAAAAAGAGCGACCCGATGGCCTTTTAGCAACCGTTGGCGGCCAGACAGGATTAAATCTGGCGATGGAGCTGACAGATAAAGGGATTCTTGAACAATATGATGTAAAGCTTCTGGGGACCAATATTGACTCCATTAAACAAGCCGAGGACCGCGATGCCTTTCGTTCTCTTATGAATGCGCTCAATGAACCTGTACCGGAAAGCGATATTATTTATTCAATTGATCAGGCACTTACTTTTGCGAAAAGTGTAGGCTATCCGGTAATCGTCCGTCCCGCTTATACACTTGGCGGCTTTGGCGGCGGCATTGCGGAAGTGGAAGAAGACTTTATCAACCTTGTAAAGCAGGGTCTAAGCGCAAGCCCCATCCATCAGTGTCTGGTAGAAAAAAGCATTGCAGGCTATAAGGAAGTTGAATATGAAGTAATGCGTGACGCTGCCGGCACCTGCATAACGATTTGTAATATGGAAAACCTTGATCCGGTAGGCGTTCACACGGGAGATTCGATTGTTGTAGCACCAAGTCAGACGCTCCATGATAAGGAATACCATATGCTCAGAACAGCTTCGATAAAAATTATTGAAGCACTTGGGATAGTCGGAGGCTGCAATATTCAATTCGCCCTTCACCCTGTGACATCCGAGTATTTTCTTATTGAGGTTAACCCGCGGGTAAGCCGCTCGTCAGCTCTTGCTTCTAAAGCAACGGGCTACCCTATTGCCCGCCTTGCGACAAAACTGGCGGTTGGCTACAGTTTGCATGAGTTAAAAAATCCTGTGACCGGCACTACTTTTGCAAGCTTTGAGCCGGCACTTGATTATGTGACCGTTAAAATTCCGCGGTGGCCCTTTGACCAGTTTACTGAAGCACACCGGAAGCTTGGCACTCAGATGAAGGCTACCGGAGAAGTAATGGCGATTGAACGGAATATGGAGGCTGCTTTTCAAAAAGCTATACGCTCTTTGGATATAAAACTGGAAGGCTTCAGACTGCCGGCATTGGCAGACGAAAGTGATGAAAGCCTGAAATATCTCGCTGTAAATCCTGACGATCGCAGACTTTTCGTCCTGATCGAGCTGTTTATGCGCGGCTATTCGTTAAAAGAGCTTCAAGAGGCGACAGGTATTTCTCCGTACTTTTTATCTGTCCTTCAAAAAATTGTGTCGATGAAAAAAGAGCTTAAGGAATTTACCTGGACTGAAATAACAAAAGAGCGTCTTAACCATGCAAAGAAGCATGGCTTTAGTGACGCTGACTTAGCGAAGCTTTGGCGCGTTCCTGCTCAATTAATACGTGACCAGCGTAAAAAATGGGGCATTACTCCTTCTTACCGTATGGTTGATACGTGCGCAGCAGAATTTGAAGCGAAATCTAATTATTTTTATTCTACCTGGAGCGGAACATCAGATGAACGAAGCTCCTCTGCAAAAAAAGTTGCCGTTATTGGCTCAGGACCGATCCGGATCGGTCAGGGAATTGAATTTGATTACTGCTGTGTCCATAGCGTAATCGCTCTTCAAAAGCTTGGATACGAAGCGATCATGATTAACAATAACCCTGAGACAGTAAGTACAGATTACGAGGTAGCGGACGCACTTTACTTTGAACCGCTGACGACAGAGGATATTTTAAATGTTCTCGACTTCGAAGGAATCGACCAGGTAATTGTGCAATTTGGCGGCCAGACCTCCATAAATGTAGCAAAATCACTTGAAGCAGCAGGAATTACGATTCTGGGATCCACTTCTGAGATCCTGGATCAAATGGAGGACCGGGACCGTTTTTACTCTTTCCTAGAGTCCATTAAGTTACCTGTGATTCCGGGCTTTACAGCCAATCAGCCGGCTGAAATCTGGCAGGCAGTTGCTTCCATCGGCTACCCGATTCTTCTTAGACCGTCCTATGTAATCGGCGGCAGCGGAATGGTCAAACTGAATACAGAGCAGGAGCTCGATGACTTTCTTGCATCCGCCCAAATTGAATATCCTGTTTTAGTTGACCGCTTTATTGAAGGCAAAGAAGTTGAGGTTGACGTTTTAACGGATGGGGAAAATTCATGGATTTCTGCAGTATTTGAGCATATCGAAGGAACCGGGGTCCATTCAGGAGACAGCATTTCAATTACGCCTCCTCTGAATCTTCCGGCTAAGATGCTTGATTATGTCTGCAGCGTTTCAAAGCATATTGCTAAAAATATGTCCTTTAAAGGTCTTTTCAATATTCAGTTTGTCTGCCAGAAGGATGGTCTTTACGTGATCGAGATAAACCCGCGTGCATCCAGAACAGCACCGATCGCAAGCAAGGTCACAGATGTTCCTCTGGTACAGCATGCTACTGCTTTAATGCTAGGAAAAACCTTTGATGAGCTTAATATTATGGGCAGCTTTAATGGACAGCGCAAGTTTACGGTGAAAGCACCGGTCTTCTCACATGTTAAGCTTCCAGACCTCTCCCCTGCTCTATCACCGGTCATGACATCAACAGGTGAAGTCATCGCTTCTCATCATGATCCGAACATCGCTATGTATAAGGCGCTGACAGGGGCAAGCCAGCAGCTGGCGAACCTTTGGAAGGAAAGCGGGAGCATCTTTATTGAAGCGGCCTCCTGGTCAAAAATCGATGTAAAAGCGTGGGAGTCGTACGGATTTACCGTCCTGTCCTCCAGCAGCCTAAGCTTTGATGAGTGGATGGAGCGCGAAGATAAGAAGGTATATATCAATTTACACACAGACGCAGCTGCAAAAAACGAGAAAAAAGCAGCGATTCACCGTCTGCATGTTTGGACACGGCTTGAGACAGCTGAGGCTTATCTCGGCACACTCGGTCAATCTACATTACTTCAGAAAGGAGTGCTTGCATGAATTTCACTCACCCCTTAATTCCAGTAATTGAGCAGAAAAATCTGCTTTCCTTAAAGGATTTTACAACAAATGAAATTTTAGAGTTAATCCATTTTGCGGTTGAATTAAAAAAACCTGAAAATAAGCACCTTCCCCTTTTAAAAGGAAAGGTGCTCGGGATGATCTTTGAAAAGTCCTCCACCCGTACGCGTGTATCCTTTGAGGCAGGCATGCTTCAGCTAGGAGGGCACGCCATGTACTTAAGCACCCGCGATATTCAAATGGGCAGAGGAGAAACCATCGCTGATACCGCCCGTGTCTTATCCGGTTATTTAGATGGCGTTATGATCCGCACCTTTAAGCAGGAAACGGTGGATGAGCTGGCGCAGAACAGCTCCGTTCCGGTTATTAACGGGCTGACAGATGAATATCATCCGTGCCAGATCCTTGCAGACCTATTAACCATTTATGAGCATTTCGGGACCTTTAAAGGAAAAAAATTAACCTATATTGGAGACGGAAATAATGTGGCTCATTCACTAATGATCGGTGCGGCAAAGGTTGGCATGGACTGCACGATTGCGGCCCCGGCAAGCTACTTCCCGCGCGCTGAAATGGTAGAGTTTGCCCAATCCATTGCCAGCCAGACCGGAGCCAAAATTGAAGTTGTAGAGGATCCAATAACTGCTGTAACAGGCAGTGATATCATTTACACAGACGTATGGGCAAGCATGGGCCAGGAGGAAGAGGCGCTTGAACGCACCCGTCACTTTACTCCTTATCAGGTAAATGATGAGCTCGTTAAGCATGCAAATCCTAATTATATTTTTATGCACTGCCTTCCTGCCCACCGTGAAGAAGAGGTCACTACCTCCATTCTTGAAGGACCTCATTCAGTCGTTTTTCAGGAGGCTGAAAATCGTCTCCACGCGCAAAAGGCACTTTTAGTTGCATTGATCAAATAGTTGTATGAGAACCAAAGACTTACCGAATATTTTAAAACGTGAGGTGAACGGAGCGGAAGGTGGCGACTCCAGCTTAGATGAAGCGGGAGCTGAAGATCCACTTGCTGAAAGCAAGTTAACGAAGGGCCCCGCCCCGCGGAAAGCGCCCGCCTGAAGCGCAGTGAACCGGATCAAAGAAGCTGAGACTCACATATGTCTCAGCTTCTTTATTTCGAGAAAAGAATTCTGTCAGCGCTTACACACCAAATGTATTTCCTCCATTAACGGACAGGGACTGACCAGTGATGAATTTTGAGTCTTCAGAGGCTAAAAACACAACTGCATTCCCAATATCCGTTCCTTCCCCTGTTTTTCTTAGTGGAACCTGCTTCGCGTAGCCGCCTGGATCGATCCCCTCATGCCTCTCCACTGGAATAAACCCGGGGTTAATCAGATTTACCGTAATTCCAAAAGGTCCAAGTTCACTTGCCCACGACCGCGTCATGCCAAGCTGGGCTGATTTGGCGGTTACATAATTGGCAAAGCTCGGATTACCTAACTGGACTACTTCACTTCCAATCGTAATAATTCTCCCTGCTCTTCTTTCCTTCATTTCAGGAAGCAATGCTTGAGTGAGCAGCAGGGGTGCTTTTACAAAAAAGTGAAGCTGGTCTAAATAATCCTGCCATGTGCTCTCTTCAATTCCAAGCTCAGGCTGGGGCCCCGTGGCGTTATTTACGAGAATATCAATTTCTCCCCCTGCTTTTTCTTTTGCCTCTCTTATTAATTCTTTTACTGCTGTTTCATCTGTAATATCTCCTTTTACCGCATAAGCATTCCCTGCACCAATTGAATTAATTTCTTCTACTGTTTTGTTAGCTGTTTGTTCATTGTGCGCAAAATTTACTAAAACAGTTGCGCCAGCCCGGGCTAACTCCTTGCTTATGTATCTCCCCAATCCTTTTGATCCTCCTGTTACAAGGGCTACTTTTCCTTCAAGACGATGTTGAGTTCCCATTCTCATTCTCCTTATCCTTTAACTAGTTAAATAGTTTTAATTTTCACTAAACTAATTTTATCATTATTTCATTGTTCTTCCTCCTTAAAATGTTATTTTCTTATGTTTCATCCAATTTTCTTATATAATAGGGGGAAATTACTGCAAGCAGGAGGAAAAGAAATGCCGATGCTGATCCAATTTGCTCATTCCGATTCAAACTTCATGTTTTCAGCAGTTCCTATATTTATTGCCATCGTATTTATTATTGTTTTTGGCCTTCTCATTTTTACAGCTATTAAAGGAGTTTCAGTGTGGTCGATGAATAATCGTTCCCCTCAGGAAACGAAGCAGGCATTTGTTCTGACTAAACGAACACAAAACCGCCATGTCGGAAGCAACCATCATCATAACTCAACTACTCAGTACTACATCACATTCGAGCTGTCTTCCGGGAGCCGTATGGAGCTTCAGGTTCAAGGAAAGGATTATGGTCTGCTTGCTGAAGGGGATAAAGGTACGGTCCATTATCAAGGAACACGTTTTCTTGATTTTACACGAGAAGCTTCATCTGAAGAATAGCGGCTCGAGAAATGCGGAAGTAAAAAATATGGTATACTGTTGGCAGTATTAGAACAATAAGAATATGACCGGAGGCACTATGCTTACATTTGAAGAAAAACTGTCCATTTTTGAATCCTACCCTGAACTTACCCGTAAAGAGGTTTCCTTAGGCCGTGTGAATTTCCATTTTGATGAGAGCAAAAGAGATAAATCACTCGTTGGCTATCATATCCACCCAAATGGCAACGGATTTATTTTCGGAGGATTTGTAAAAGGCTATAAGAAAAATGATAAAGGCATGATCAATATTCGGGAGTTCCCGGAAGAAGATATTCGTCTGCTGATCGAAAAATCCATTCGTTCTCTTTCAATAGAACCGCAGGAGGAGCTGGCTGATTTTGAGGCTGCAGTCGAAGAAACATGGGCAAATGCAAATCTGCAAACACTTCTTCTTACAAAAGAAGATGATATGTGGAGTGTCTATGCAGGTAAAAACCTCGAGGGGATCTTCCCTTCCTACAATGAAGCAGCGGCTTACCTAGAGGAAGAAGGATTTACGAAAAAAAGATACTAAAAAAAGCTTATCAGGAGATCCTGATAAGCTTTTTTTGTTATTTTTATTTATCTGTTGTTTCTCACTTTACGATTTGAATCCTTTTCACTTTCATCCAGGTCACTATGCTTATGCTGAAGATTTTCATCCTCTACTGACTGACCGCCCCAAAGACGGTTTTCATCGTCTTCGTATTTTTCAACTTGGCGGTTATCAACCTCGACATCATCGCCAAGGCGCACAGTGTCTTCATTCTTATTGGAGTACGTTCCGGATGTACCGGTAGAGCGCTCACGATCCTCCCACTCGCCATTATCGACAGAAGAGTCCTGTGCCGTTCTCCCCTCCTGGTCCGGGCGAATATCATTTCTTGGTGTTCCGGCATCAACTGTATCATCGGACTTTTCCATGTTAATCGGATTGCTTCCGTTGTCACTTCCAGAAGGGCTGCCAAAGCGCTCTTTATCCTCTTCTGATGGTCCAAGATTTTTACCGTTATCACTGCCGGACTCCGTATGGGTAGACTCATCCGTGTTCGTAAAGTTTGTTCCTCTTGTCGTGCGGTCCTGCTCAAGACCTGTTGGAGGTGCGATATTTTCATCTCCGTAATACGGATTTTTATCGGTTGCCTGGACGCCGTTTCTTTCCTGGTCTTCAGGGTAAGGTGAGCGGGTGTCATCCTTAACAGTTCCTGCTGCTCCGCCGTATTCTCTATCTGCGTAAAGCAGAAATGCACCGTTATTTACATCGTCGTAATAACGCTCTGCGTCTTCTCGTTCCATTCCCATCCGGTTAAACGCTTCACGTACCGGGGAATCTCCTGTTACAAAGGCTTTAAACTTGTCCATCCAGTTTCCTTCTGATGACTCTAGGTCTACATCTGTACGGCCTCTTACTAAGGAAAGCTCATCCTTGTCTCTGGCCATCACATACATATCCTCTTCTCTATATCCCTGTGCTTTTAATTCTTCGATTTTTTCCAGAATACGCTCTTCTGAGTTAAAGGTTTCTACAAAATTCTTCGCCATTTTATATTCCTCCTCATTATTTTAAGCTTCGCTGTGTATCTTTACTTTTCTGGAATAGCTTACTAGTAAAATACCCGCCTCACACCTTTTAAAACTGTTTTTAGAGAGCTGGAGTGGAAATTAATTCTAAATTATGAACAGAAGATTGAAAGAACACAAAAAAAGTTGAGACAAATGTGTGTCTCAACCCTTTATATCCGGTTCACTGCGCTTCAGGCTGACGCTTTCCGCGGGGCGAGGATATCAAGCTCCCGCTTCATCCCGCTGGAGTCGCCGCCTTCCGCTCCGTTTACCTCGCGTTTCTTAACGAATTAACCATGAAATGTATCCTTTTTCAGTTAACGTTATGTCTTACATTCTACTGACAGAGTACTATTCTCTGTTCATGTCACTTGGATGTGGACCTTTACGTTCGTTGCGGTCCAGATTGTTAATCGTGTTCATTTCATCTTGAGTTAATTCAAAGTCAAAGACATTGAAGTTTGACTCAATTCTTGACGGTGTAACGGATTTTGGAATAACGATTGCATTGCTTTGCAGATGCCAGCGAATGACAACCTGTGCCGGCTCTTTTCCATACTTTTCTGCAATATTGCGAATCGTTTCGTCCTCAAGCACTGCTCCGCCCTGCATAATCGGGCTCCATGATTCGATGAAAATATCATGCTCTGCACAGAATGCTTTAAGTTCGTGCTGCCCTAGGTAAGGGTGGCATTCTACCTGATTAACTGCCGGTTTTACTGTACACTCATCCAGCAGGCGCTGCAGATGTTCAACTTCAAAGTTACACACACCGATTGCTTTTACTTTTCCGTCTTCATAGAGCTTTTCCATTGCTTTATAGGTTTCAATATACTTGTCCTTTGATGGAACCGGCCAGTGAATTAAATAAAGATCCACATAATCAAGGCCAAGCTTTTCTAAGCTTTCATCAAGGGCTTTAATGGTTGTATCATAGCCCTGATCTGCATTCCATACTTTAGTCGTAATAAAGAGCTCTTCACGGGATACTCCGGACGCTTTAATTCCTTCGCCTACCCCTGTCTCATTTTGGTAGATTGCTGCTGTGTCAATTGAGCGGTATCCTACTTCAATTGCCTTTTTAACAGCATCTGCTGCAACCTTTCCATCCTCAACCTGCCAGACACCAAGTCCAATTTGAGGCATTTCGATTCCATTATTCAGCTTAATTGTTTGCATATTAAAAGCTCCTTTCGAAATACGAAATTTTTACTTCATAAGTATAATCAGACCATTTCTAAAAATCTATTATTTAGTACCGTTAAATGTCCAAATCTGGTAAATCAATCATAAAACAAACTTTTGAATTGCTTTTGCCACGCCATCTTCTTCGTTGGATTCGGTGACCCAGTCTGCCGCTTTCTTAACAGCCGCCTGGGCATTTCCCATCGCCACACCAATGCCTGCTTCATTAATCATTGCTAAATCATTCAGGCTGTCGCCCACTGCCATTACCTCATCCATGGTGAAGCCAAGTCTGTCACATACCTTGCGAATCGCCGCTGCCTTATTTATCCCTGCAGCGTTTACTTCAATATTGGTTTCACTCGAGTTCGATAGCTCAAGCTCTTTATTTAATGAAAGCTCTTCCCTGATGCTTTCCCGAATAGCGTCATCCTCTATGTCAAAGCCAAATTTCAGCCATTCATGCTCATCCAATGCTTTCGGGAATTCTGTTTTTTTATTCCACACTCCCCCAACAGTCGAGGACCAGAAGTGCGTGTCATGCTTTTGCGCAAGCTCATACATTTGTTCAATATGAGAGATATCGATCATGGTCCGCTCAATCAGATTCAAATCTGCATCCCATATTTCACTTCCATTGACTGTGATCAAATAAGAAGCAAGCTCTAGTGACTCAACGATCTCCTTGCAATAAACAAGCGGCCGTCCTGTGCTGACCATCACCGTAACACCTTTTTGCTGCGCTTTTTTGATCGCTTTTCGATTTTCCTCAGATACTGAATGATCCTGTTTTAGCAGCGTTCCATCCATATCAAGTGCAATTAACTTTATCTTTCCTGCTTCCATTTTCACTAAACTCCTCCCTTATCCTTTCCTATTTTATTAGTATAGCCTGATTCATTTTTATAATCGAACGGAACCACCATTTTACTTATCCCCTAAAATTTATTCCTTTAATCTGAAGGAGAATTACCTCTTTTCGTCAAATACAGTTTTATACACACTAATCGGAGGTTCCTTATGCGTCTAAAGAAAAAAGTAAAGTACAACCTTTATGGCATAGCACTGGCAACTGTCCTTCTTGCCATAAACCTGCTTGTCCCCACCCCTTCCTATCAGACTGCTTCCCTTGAACGTTATTTGGAAGAAAATATTGCATGGAACAATACTGGCGGCGTTATCACAGACGCTTATAAGATTTATGGTGAAAAAGAGGATGAGCTTTATTTATGGTATACCTTTGAGGAATGGAACAGAGAAAACCAGGACATAGAAGCAGGTGCTTCCCTTCCTGTTGTTATTTTACTAAATGAACAAGAAGAAGCTGTCGGACATAAAGTTCCGGACGATGGATCCAATTATACAAACAGCGTAAAGGAGCTCTTTCCTTTCTATGTACGAGTGCGAATGAACCATGACGGCGTCCCCCTCTCTCTGCGCCAATCTATTAATATACAGCAAAAAGCCCTTCCGCCGGTGGAGGAAGAAGAAGCTGCAGGGAATGGTCAATAACTGGGGTTACTCATTAAGTATAGATTGTTGGGTAGGACAGTTTTAGGCTGGGACAAATATGCCTCAACCTAAAATTACCCGGTTCACTGCGCTTCAGGGGGATGTTTTTCGCGGGACGGGGCCCTTCGCTAACTTGCTTTGCAAGTGGATCTCAAGCTCCCGCTTCCTCCCGCAGGAGTCACCCCCTTACGCTCCGTTCACCTCACGTTTCTAATATTATTGTTATATCCCAGGCTTAGTTTCGTTTGAGCTTTCTCCTTTCACCTAATTTTAATCAGGCGCTGTTCCGGTCGGTATTTTTCTCAGAGCTGTCCCCTGGTTCATCAATGAATTTGAAATATGGCAGAAGAAGCCCAGCTAAAGAAACAGTGCAAATAATTGATCCGATTAGTAAATAAAGTGGTCTGATTCCCCAAATCTCACTCAATATACTGCCTGCAACTATCCCCAATGGCATAGCCGCTCTAATAATGAATAGACGTACAGATGTAATCTTCCCCATCATCTCATTAGGAACCGTCTGTTGAACAATTGTCAGGTTATGAATGCTAAAGATAGCCATCGCAATTCCTGCAATCACTTCTACCGTAATAGCCAGCACAATACTATAGTTAACGCCCAGAACGATAAACGTCAGACCGCCAGCTACCAGTGAGCCCAGCATTAGGTTTCTCCTGCTTTGATACTTAATTTTACCGACAAAAATGGCACCAATTATATAGCCTAATGGAAAGCCAGCCATGAAATACCCGTAATGAGCATAGCTCCCCGACAGTTCATTTGTTATGTAAGGAAGTGTTACAACCATCGTCACTCCCACTCCGAATTGAACAAAAGCTAAAAAGATTCCTAACCAGACCATAATTGGTTTTGTGAAAAAGTAGGAGATCCCCTCTCTAAATTGCGCGAGCCATGATTTCCGTATAGTCTCAAGATTTTTTCGTTCCTGAATCATCAGCAGCAGTGTTCCACTTATAAGAAGTGTTATGCAAACGAATAATAAGGTAGCCCTTACCCCGGTATACTCGATTACTACTCCCCCTAGTAACGGAGCAGAAAAAGTCATAAGTCTTACGGAGCCATCGATATACGCATTTGCTGTTCCCAATTGTGCAGCCGGAACAATTGTAGGTGTTATCGCCTGATTTGCGGGTGTATAAGCAGGTGCTATTAACCCAACAATAATTTGAACCGCGTAAATGTGCCAAACCTGCAGATCTCCTGAGATCAGCGCGATTAATGGCACTAAAAAGACCAACCCTTTTCCCCACTGCGAAAGAATCATGATCCATTTTCTACTCCACCAGTCAATAAATGGACCAATAAATAATTGAAGAACTAAGGAAGGCAAAAAGTACAAAAGCCACATACTCCCTAGAGCCATTGTAGAATTTGTGAGTTGATAAACGAGGATCGAATTGCAAAAAGTCCCAAAAGCTCCTCCAAGCTCAGAAATAACATTTCCTATCCAAACAAATAAGAACTGCCGATTTTTTAAGATGCTCCTTTTCATGTCCCCCCTTCACCCTCTGTCCTATTTAGTTAAATAGCTTTCCAATTCCTCTGCTAATCTTTGTATTCCGCGTTTTTTTAATGAATATTTTGATTCAACAATCTCAACTAATTTTGCTGACCTGAGAATTTTAAGGTGATGGTGTATCGTTGATTTCCCCATTTCCATTTTTTCTGTTATGTCCTGTAGTGACAAGTTTTCTTCGTAAAGCAATTTTACAATTCTCAGACGAATCTCATCACCTAAAGCTTTATATTTAAGTGTTAAAAAGTTATCCGGTGTGAAGCGGTCTTTAGGAGTTATACTTTCATTTGAAACAGGATAATAAAAGACCTTTGTTTCTTCTATATCTGCTTCTATATTCCATGGCCTGTAAATACGTTGAGGAATTAACAGAACTTTAGATACACCAGGCTCCGGTTTATACGCAATCCCGCCTGTCGCCCATTCGAGAAATTCTTCAGGATCCATTTTCCCCTTAGCTTTCTTTTTATTTTCATAGTCAATTTGCAAAATTTGCTGTGAACGCTTTTCATCATTTTTTATAAAAGCTTCATTCCAGAGTTTCATCACTTTAATTAAATGAGTTCTAAGATGCTGAGCATCAACCCCGCTAATAAATTCTATATATTTAGGAAAAAACGGATTGGCTTTTGTTACCTCTTTTAATGTGTTTACTGCTTCTTCCTGATTTAAAGCAGCTCTTTTTCTAATCTCTTGAAACCTTAATCCCGTATAAGGTAAACAATAAAATTTTAACTCTTCATCAGCTAGCTTCTGAAGACAGATAACAAAATCATTTATATCCTCAAAATGTTTTAGGTGAAGAAGCTGCAACAATGACTTCCAAGTATTATTGTTTTCAACATAATCAAGCTCCTTTATTAATTCATCTGGTAAAGATTCTTTAATTTCCAGCCATTCTCCTTCTGTTTTCTCAAGAGAATCATGTAATGCTGAATTAGTAATTGCCGCTATCCCTAATGCACATTCCCACAATATTGAATAGGTTAAATTGATTTCATACGTTTCCCTTTTCTTACTTGCGAGATTTAAGATATTCACCTTATTCCCCACCCCTCTTCACTTGTTATAAACTATTCTATATTTTTTGAATTTTAAATTCAATATTTTTAGAATTTATTTTTTTAAAAAAATTATCTATTCTAGTAATTGATTTTTGAGTGCAATACTAAACTCCATTAGAAGGATCAAATCAATGCTAAATTAGTTGATTGAAGTGGAAGGGGGTGACTCCTGCGGGATGAAGCGGAAAGGCTGAGATCCACTTGCGAAGCAAGTTAGCTCAGCTTCCGCCCCGCGGAAAGCATCCCCCTGCAACGGAAATCAACACGCCCCATTAAGACCCAACACCCCTATAACTCAAAATGTAAATGCATCCCCTATTCCTTCTCTCAAACTTAAAAATAAATTGTGAGAATATTAAAATTTCCTATTGCATTTGTCATCTGTATGTAATATGCTCTAGATGTGAAAACGATTTCATATTTCATGGGGGTGTTCCTATAGGAGGGTGAGCGCTTGTATACCATCAAAGATGTAGCGTTAAAAGCTGGGTTATCACAGGCTACCGTATCAAGAGTAATCAACAACCATCCTTATGTCAGCGAAGATAAAAAGCGCGCCGTACAACAGGCTATGGATGAACTTGGTTATGTTCCAAACTCTTCTGCACAGCGGTTGCGAAATATTAAAACAAATAAAGTTGCTGTTCTTGTATCACGAATTGTAAATCCTTTCTTTAGCCAGCTGGTAGATGCAATGGAAAGACAGGCTGCCACAGCAGGCTATCAATTGATCCTTTGTAATACGAGAATTGATCCAAAAAAGGAACTGGATTTTTTTCAGCTTCTTAAATCAAAGCAGGTAGACGGCATTATCATGGCTTCTGCTGAAAATCGTTGGAGTGCCATTGAACCTTTCACCAAATATGGACCAATTATTTATTGCAATGAATATGATCCGGATGCAACAGTTACGAGAGTCAGACTTGACCAGATAGAAGGCGGCTACATCGGTACCAGACACTTACTTGATAAAGGGCACCGAAAAATTGCATACTGTCAGGGCAATGATAGCAGCGTTTCAACGAATCGACGCAAAGGCTTTTTGAAAGCGGTTACAGAAGCGGGTATGGAACCGAATCCGGACTGGATGTTTAAAAATATCTTCACCATTGAGGATGGACGAAGAATTTTCAACCATTTAAGAGAATTACCTGACTCCCCTACTGCTATTTTTACAGGCAGTGATGAAGTTGCTGCAGGAATTATTAAAGAAGCCCAGGCTCATTCATGGCAAGTACCCGAGGATTTAGCAGTGGTTGGCTTTGATGACCAGCCGATCGCAGAGCTGCTGGACCCTCAGATTACGACGATTAATCAATTTACTAGCGACATTGGCATTAAAGCCATGGAAGTAATGCTGGAAATCATTAACCAGCCATCCTTAAATACATCTAGGGATATTTTATTGCCGCTCCATTTAATTGAAAGACAATCAACTTAAAAATAAGGGGGATTTATCTATGAAGCTTTGGAACAAAAAGATAGCGGGTGCAACGGTCCTTTCGTTAAGCATGATCCTTGCAGCCTGCAGCGGAGATGACAACGCTGATGGCGGTGAAAATCCTGACACAGGCAGTGACGGCGACAACGGCGGCTCTGAGGAACAGGTTGAGATTGTTTATGCAGCCGGAGTTGATGTAACAGGTGCTACACCGGCGCTGATCGAGGCATTCGAAGAAGCAAATCCGAATATTACTGTTACCTACAGAGAAATGCCGGCAGATACCGGAGCTTCTCATGACCAGTATGTAACAAGCTTCAGTGCACAGGAATCTGAAATAGATGTGTTCGATGCAGACGTTATTTGGCCGGCAGAGTTTGCACAGGCACAATACGCCTTAGAACTTGACCGCTTCATTGAAGCAGACGGCATCAATATGGATGAGTACTTCCCTGGAACCGTTGCATCAGGTAATTTCAACGGCCGTCAATATGCGATGCCGAAGTTTACAGATGCAGGGCTGCTTTACTACCGTACAGATCTTGTTGATACGCCTCCACAAACATGGGACGAACTTTTTGACATGGCAAGTGAGCTGAATGGCGAGGGAGATACTCAGTTCGGTTACCTGATGCAGGCAAATCAGTATGAAGGAATGGTTTGTAATGCAGTCGAGTTCATCGCAGCTTACGGCGGTGGAGTTATTGACGAAAATAATCAGGTGATTGTAAATAGCCCGGAAACAGTTGCAGGAATTCAAAAAATGGTTGACTTTGTACAATCAGATTTCGTTCCCAGCAATATCTTAAGCTTCCAGGAAACTGAAACAAACAATGCATGGGTTGGCGGACAGGCAGTATTTGCCCGTAACTGGCCTTATATGCAGGCAACATCAAATGACGAAGAAGCTTCAGAAGTAGCCGGCAACGTTGGGTTTGCTGTATTACCTGCAGGGGATGGCGGTAACGCAGCGACACTTGGCGGCTGGATGACGATGATTAACCGTTACAGCGAACATCAGGAAGCGGCTTGGGAATTCGTGAAATTCATGTCCGGACCTGAAGGACAAAAAATCAGTGCAACAGTTGGCGGACGTGCTCCTACTTTAGAAGCTCTTTATGAGGATCCTGAAGTACAGGATGCAGCAGCTCTATTTTCAAATGAAGAGTTCGTAGCAACCCTTCAAAACGCTGTACCTCGTCCGGTATCACCGATCTATCCGCAAATTTCTGACATTATGCAGGTTGAGCTTTCACGTGCACTTGCAGGAGAAATTACACCAGAGCAGGCAGCTGAAAACATGCAGACAAAAATTGAAGCTGCAATGGCTGAGTAAGGCGGAAGCATAACAAGTTAACTAAGGGGGGGTGAGGTTATTTCACCTCCCCTTTCTATTAATTAAAAAGTGGGTGATACAGTTGAAGTTTCAATTGAACGAAAAGCAGCTAGGTTATTTAATGGTCGCACCTGCCCTGATTCTTGTTATTTTAGTAACCCTTTGGCCGGTGGCTCAGTCCTTTTACAACAGTTTATTTGACTACCGCTTAAATGATCCTTCCAGGTCGGACCGCTTTTTGTCGTCCAATGTTGACCTTGAAAACTATGCGAACCAATACTTCTATCTTTCTAGAGACTTTGAAACATTAGCTGCAGATGCACCGGATCCTGAAGCGGCTGATGCTGTCAGCGAGATTCAGGCAGGAATTGAAGGCTATCATAACGAGCTTTTGGAAATGGACGGGCTGAGTGAGCAATATGAAGAAGTAGAATCAATGCTAGCTTCCTTTACGGCTATAGGTGACCGAACCTTAAAATATGCTGAGGTGGATAATGAGTGGGCCGAGAGCTATAAGGCGTTTTTAACAGAGTCGAGCGAGGAACTCGAGAGCTTTGTGACAACAGCTGATGATGAAGCTTTCACCACAAATGCCGCAAATGTAGCAGGCACCCTGTTAATGGTAGAGAACACCGTAATTGAATCCAATTTTATCGGATTAAAAAATTATTCAAGGTATTTACAGGACGGCAGAATGTGGCAATCGCTTTACAATACCTTAATTTTTACCGTTGTATCAGTGGGAGCAGAGTTAATTTTAGGTCTGGCCATTGCAATCTTGATTAACCGGACATTTACAGGACGGGGAATCGTACGGGCTTCTGTTCTGATCCCTTGGGCTATCCCTACTGCTGTTGCCGCGATGATGTGGAAATTTCTCTATGACGGACAGACAGGGATCGTATCCCACTACTTTGAGCAATTCAGTTTAATTTCAGATGCATCGGTTCTATTATCTACTGCTACCGGGGGAATGTTCTCCGTTATCTTTGCAGATGTATGGAAAACAACGCCTTATATGGCCCTTTTATTACTGGCAGGGCTTCAGACGATCCCGCAAGGATTGTACGAAGCGGCTGAGGTGGATGGCGCAGGAAAATGGCAGCAATTCTGGAAGGTTACCTTACCTCTTTTGAAATCTGCTATTCTCGTTGCACTATTATTCCGTACACTTGATGCATTCCGGGTATTTGATCTGATCTTCGTTTTAACAGGCGGCGGACCTGCAAACGCAACAGAATCGATATCTATTTATGCTTATATCACCCTCTTCTCGCAGCAAAATTTTGGAGCAGGTTCAGTGTTATCCGTTATCGTATTTGTCTCAGTTGCGATAATCTCAACTCTATTTATAAAATTCATCGGGTCTGATCTTTTTGCAGGAAAAACTCGATAAGGAGGAATCAAGATGAACAAACGTGCTGGTATAGGATTTTATATTTTTCTCGTCGTGTTTGTGTTTTTTGTGATGTTCCCTTTCATCTGGGTTTTCCTCACATCGATCAAACCGCCGGGTGAAATCTTTAATAATTTCAATTGGTTTTCTTCGGATCCATCTGTAGCATCCTATGTAAATGCCTGGAACAACCGTCCTTTAGGCCGGTATATGCTCAACAGCTTTATGATTTCGAGCATTACGACGATTATTGCCATTGCTTTTGCTTCTGTTGCAGCGTACGCATTAACTCGCTTGCCAATTAGATTCAAAGGGCTTATTCTAGGTGTAATTCTTGCTGCTTCCATGTTTCCGCAGATTGCGATTATTTCGCCAATCTACAACTTTATTACATCCGTAGGCCTTCGTAACAGCTATATGGGCTTAGTTATCCCATACATTACGATAAGCCTGCCTCTATCAATCTGGATTTTAGCAACTTTCTTTCAAAAGATTCCATGGGAGCTTGAAGAATCTGCTAAACTGGATGGAGCAACACCTTTCCAAACATTCAGAAAAATTATTTTCCCACTTGCAGCGCCCGGCGTATTTACGACCGGAATTCTAGTATTTATCGCTGCGTGGAACGAGTATTTGTTTGCCCTAACGATTAATACTGATGACAATTGGAGAACTGTACCGGTTGGGATTTCGTTATACCAGAGTCAATTTAACATCCCTTGGGGAGATATTTCAGCTGCCACTGTTATTGTAACGATTCCTATTGTTATACTGGTATTAATTTTCCAACGAAGAATTGTAGCTGGACTAACCTCCGGCTCAGTAAAAGAATAGGAGTGTTATTAAAATGAACGTAACTGTATGGAATGAGTACCGTCACGAAAAAAACAATGAAGAAGTAACCAAAATTTATCCGGACGGAATCCATCAAGTCATTGCTTCTGCCCTTACCGAGCATGGCTACGATACGAAAACGGCAACATTGGACGAACCGGAGCACGGTCTGACTGATGACGTATTAAATAACACAGATGTCCTTCTTTGGTGGGGACATGTTGCCCACGAGGAAGTAAGCGATGAAATTGTAGAAAAGGTTCAAAAAAGAGTTTTAGAGGGAATGGGATTAGTCGTCCTTCACTCTGCTCATTTTTCAAAAATCTTTAAAAAGCTTATGGGCACCGGCTGTGATTTAAAATGGCGTGAGGCTCAGGAAAAAGAACGTCTTTGGGTTGTAGACCCAAGTCACCCTATCGTGGATGGGATTGGAGAATATATCGAGCTTGAAGAAGAAGAAATGTATGGAGAGCACTTTGATATTCCGGCACCGGATGAGCTTATTTTCATCAGCTGGTTCGAAGGCGGCGAGGTTTTCCGGAGCGGAGCAACCTTTAAGCGCGGAAACGGAAAGATTTTCTACTTCCGTCCGGGTCATGAAACGCATCCAACCTATCATAATAAACAGATTCAAAAAGTCATTGCAAACGGTGTGAAATGGGCGGCGCCGACTACCCGGGACTATCCTGTCTACGGAAATGCGAAGCCGCTTGAAAAGCTCGAAGGCTACAAGGAGGAATAGAATCAATGAGCAAGCTAAAAATAGGAGTTGTCGGTGCAGGAAGTATTGCGCAATTGCGTCATCTGCTTGAATATGCAGATAACGAGCATGTGGAGGTCGCTGCGATTTGTGATATTAATGAAGAACGCGCAAATGAAGCAGCAGAAAAATTTGGCATAGCAAAGGTTTTTACTGATTATCATGACCTGGTTAAAGAAGATCTGGACGCAGTGAGCGTGTGTACCCCGAACTATCTGCACGCCCCTGTATCCATCGCAGCTCTCGAAGCTGGTAAGCATGTTCTTTGTGAAAAGCCGATGGCTACAAGCAAAAAAGAAGCCGATCAAATGATTCAGGCTGCAGAAAAAGCCGGAAAAACATTAATGATTGGTCATAATCAGCGTCTCGTAGAGTCTCATCAAAAGGCAAGAAAATGGATTGCTGAGGGCAAGCTTGGAAAAGTGTTCAGCTTCAGAACAGCCTTTGGCCATCCCGGCCCGGAAGCCTGGAGTGCTGATGGTGCTGACAGCTGGTTCTTTAAAAAAGACGAAGCTTTTATCGGTGCCATGGGTGATCTTGGTGTTCACAAAACAGATCTTATCCGTTACATTTTAGGGGAAGAAATGACTGAGGTTGCAGCCATGGTCGAAACTACTGCGAAGAAGAATACGGATGTCGATGATAATGCTGTTCTCCTTTTAAAAACGGAGAGTGGAATTATCGGTACACTGGCAGCAAGCTGGTCCTATAAAGGCAAAGAGGATAATTCCACTGTTATCTACACAGAAAAAGGCGTTCTCCGTCTTGAGGATGATCCCGAATATTCAGTTGTCCTTCATAAGCATGATGGAACGAAGGAAGAATTAAGTCTTGGCAAGATCCAGTCAAACGAAGAAGGTGGACAGGAATCTACTGGTGTGATTGATCATTTTGTGGACTCGATTTTGACAGGGAAAGCCCCTTTAATTACCGGCGAAGAAGGCAAAAAATCGCTTGAAGTGATCCTGGGCGCCTTAAAATCGGATGAAACGAAACAAATTGTAAAGCTATAGGTGATAAAAATGGAAAAACTAAAAATGGGACTAATAGGAGTCGGAGGGATTGCCGTATCGCGGCACCTCCCCTCCTATCAATCGTTAAGCGACCATGTTGAAATTACAGCTGTATGTGATGTAAACCAGGAAAGGGTAAAATCAGTCGCTTCTGAGCACTCTATTCCGTTTCACACTACTCAATATGAGGAACTCTTTCCGCATGTGGACGCAGTAACGATTTGTACCCCAAATAAATTTCACGCTGAAATTTCAATTGCAGCTTTAAATGCAGGCGTCCATGTGATGTGTGAAAAGCCGATGGCGCTGACTTCAAAAGAGTGTGAGGAAATGATTGAAGCGGCCCAAAAAGCCCAAAAGGTCTTATTAATTGCCTATCATTACCGTTACACCAAAGAAGCCAGAGCTGCTAAGCGGTTTATTGATGAAGGAGAAATTGGCCGGCCGCTTGTTTCACGGGCCCAGGCCATTCGCCGCCGCAAGGTGCCAGGCTGGGGCGTTTTCACCAGCAAGGATCTTCAGGGCGGAGGCAGCTTGATTGATTTTGGCTGTCATTTCCTTGACCTCGCACTTCATTTAATGGAATTTCCGGAAATTGCAGAGGTATCAGGTGCTACATACAACGAGCTCAGCAGACAAAACGATATTGTTAACCAATGGGGAACCTTCGATCCGGCCACTTTTGAGGTAGATGACCACGCTACTGCCTTTATTAAATTTAAGGATGGAGCTACCCTTCTCTTTGAAACCTCCTGGGCTGCAAATCTTGCAGATGATCAGGAAACGGTCAGTGTGTCCGGAACAAACGGCGGACTTGATGTTTACCCTCTAAAGCTTTATCAGGCAAAATACGGCATGCTGCTTGACCAAAGCGCCTATTGGATTTCAGATGATGAAAATCCGGGAATTCCACAAGCAGTTAATTTTATAGAAAGCTGCCGAGGCCGCCAAACGCCCCTTATTAAGCCTGAGGAAGCGTTAATTATATCAAGAATTATCGAAGCAATCTATGAAAGCAGTGACACAGGCAAGGCGATATCATTTACTTAAGGAGGAATAAGAAATGAAACTAGGCGTTTTTACTGTTCTTTTTGCTCAAAAAACTTTTGAAGAGATGCTTGATTATGTAAAGGAATCCGGACTTGATGCTGTGGAAATTGGAACAGGCGGCTATCCAGGGACAAGCCACTGTCCGATTGACGAATTGCTTGAGGATGAGGGCAAACGAAACCAATACCTTGATGCTGTTATCTCCCGCGGATTAACGATCAGTGCATTCAGCTGTCACGGAAACCCGGTAAGCCCCGACCCTGCTGTAGCACAGGAAGGCGACGAGGCATTACGTAAAAGCATTAAGCTTGCCCAGCTGATGGGTGTGCCTGTAGTTAATACATTCTCAGGTACTCCAGGGTCAGATGAAACCTCTAACCACCCTAACTGGCCGGTTGCTCCTTGGCCAAATGAATACGGCGAGGTTCTTGAATGGCAGTGGGAGAAGAAATTAATTCCTTATTGGAAAGAGATTGCTGAAATAGCAAAGCAGGCAGACGTTAAAATCGGTCTTGAGCTTCACGGGGGCTTCTCAGTCCACACGCCTCATACAATGCTGAAGCTTCGTGAAGCAACAAATGAATACATCGGTGCAAACCTGGATCCGAGTCATTTATGGTGGCAGGGAATTGACCCGGTCGGCGCTATTAAGATTCTTGGCAAAGAAAATGCGATCCACCATTTCCATGCCAAGGATACGTATATCGACCAGGATAATGTAAACATGTATGGATTAACAGATATGCAATCCTATGGAGCGATCCAAACACGCGCATGGAACTTCCGCTCTGTCGGCATGGGCCACGCAGCCGACGTCTGGGGCCAAATCATCAGCGCCCTCCGCACCTACGGCTACGACCACGTCGTCAGCATCGAACACGAAGACCCAATTATGAGCATCGAAGAAGGCTTCCAACGCGCCGTATCCACCCTCCTCTCCGTCAACATCAAAGACCAACCAGCGGAAATGTGGTGGTTATAATAAAAGCGGAAGCAGGCGTTTAGGGGCGACAAGCACAAGGCGAGCACTGACAGAAGGCTGCTCTTTGCCTTCAGTCAGTGCTTGACTTGTGACCTCGAGCCCCTGCCTGCTGGAGCTGGATAACGTAAAAGCGGAAACGGGCGTATAGCTCCGACAGACGTAAGACGAGCCCCCAATTAGGCGCTTTTTGCCTAAATGGGGGCTTGACTTACGATCCGAGGAGCTGCCCGTTGGAGCTGGATAGCGTAAAAGCGTAAGGCGCTCGTTCAGCTCCGACAAGCATAAGGCGCGGTGGCCCAGTGGACGCTCTTTGTCCACTGGGACAGCGTGACTTATGACTCGAGGAGCTAGCGCCTGGAGCTGGATATCATAAAAGCGGAAGCAGGCGTTTAGGGGCGACAAGCACAAGGCGAGTGCTGACAGAAGGCTGCTCTTCGCCTTCAGTCAGTGCTTGACTTACGATCCCAGGGGCTGCCCACTGCCTACCATCAAAAAAAGGCTCTAACGAATAAAAAATTCGTTAAAGCCTTTTTTCTGTTTCCTAAGCCTCTTTGTTAAGCACTGCATTTTTCACCATAGCATTTGCTTGCTCTTCCTCATTCTTCTTGCTCTTAATAAAGAAAGCTAAAAACAATCCTAAAACTGAGGAAGCTCCAGCGAAAATAAACGACACGTTAACTCCGTGAACCATTCCCTGTGCCCCCTGCTCAGGTATTGCACTGCTTGTCATAATCGTAACGAGCAGCGCTGTACCGACTGCTCCGGCAACCTGCCGCATCGTATTATTCATCGCAGTTCCATGCGGAATTAATCCAGGCGGCAGCTGATTTAACCCAGCTGTCGTCACCGGCATCATCACCATCGCCATCCCAAACATCCGAAAGGCATTAACAACCGCGAGATACGTAAAAGATGTATCCACCGTTAAATTCGTAAACATAAAAGTCGATACGGCAAGAATAGACATTCCAACAATAGACAGCCATCTGGCACCAAATTTATCGAATAACTTCCCTGTAATCGGACTCATGATCCCCATTATCAAAGCACCTGGCAGCAGCATCAATCCTGAATCAAGAGCAGAAAATCCAAGCATACTCTGCATAAATAATGGCAGAATTACGGCGCCTCCGATCATGGCAATAAAAATAAGCATGCCAAGAATAGTGGTGATCGTAAATACTTTATATTGAAACACTTTAAATTGCAGGATCGGCTGTTCGAGTTTAAGCTGTCTTAAAATAAACCAGGTTAGCGTGATCGCCCCAACGAAAATGGATAAAAGCACTTCAGCACTTCCCCATCCGCTGCTTCCTGCTGTACTAAACCCGTATAATAAGCCTCCAAAGCCGAGTGTAGAAAGAACAATTGATAAAGCGTCCACCTTCGGAAACTTTTGCTCAGTTATATTTCTTAAAATAAAGTAGGCAACAATAATATCAATGAAGATAATCGGCAGAATTACATAAAATAAGCTTCTCCACGGAAACTGATCGACCAGCCATCCGGACAGCGTAGGCCCAATCGCCGGAGCGAATGCAATGACAAGCCCAAACATCCCCATTGCTGCCCCGCGTTTTTCCTTTGGATAAATTAAAAACAAAATAGTCATCATTAATGGCATAATTATCCCTGCACCGGATGCCTGAAGCACTCTTCCCACCATTAAAACAGAGAAACCGGGTGCCACTGCACAAATCAGTGTCCCTATTCCGAACAATCCCATTGCAGTAAGAAATAAACGGCGGGTAGTAAATCGTTCGATTAAAAATGCAGTAATGGGAATCATAATTCCGTTTACGAGCATAAAAATGGATTGAAGCCACTGAGCTGTATTCGCATCCAAATTCAAGTCCACCATAATATGAGGCAGTGCGGTTGCAAGCAGTGTCTGATTAAGAATAGCCGCAAAGGCACCTGAAATTAATACAATTAGTAACGGCACTTTATTAAAGGAGGTCTGTGATTGAGCAGATCCCTGAACATTATTCATACGTATCCTTCTTTCTATTCGCTATAGTTGCATGATACAACTATATGATTGTATAATACAACTAAAAGGAATGTCAACCAGATGAATTAACGAATTCGTCGACAATTGACAATCAAATTTCGTTCGGTATCATGAGAATAGAGAAGGTTAATTTAAGGTGGTAAACAAATGAATGAAGAATCACTTAAAACAATAGAGCTCGAAATGGCTGTGCTGATCCGGCGCGTGGCATCGATTAATTCAAGAAGAGAAGAAAGTCTGCTCCGCTCCGCCTATCTGTTACTGCTTCATATTTCCACAAATGGTACAGCTGGCGTTAAAACATTGGCTGCAGACCTCCAATTGGATATCTCCACAGTGAGCAGACAAGCCGCCTCCCTCGAACAAAAAGGGTATGTAGAAAAAGCTCCCTGTCCAGCGGATAAACGCGCATATTTTTATCAAATTACTGAGTTAGGAGCAAAAGAGCTCCAGCAGTATAAAGAAGCAAGGATGAAAAAATTAACGATGCTGCTCGAGGACTGGAGTCAGGATGAGTGTGATAATTTCGGGGAGCTGTTAAAGAAATTTAATTACGCAATTAAAGAGCTTTAACCTTTTACGCGTTCCATACAATATTGAGAAAAAGAGGCTCAGACATAACAATAATTTTAGAAACGTGAGGTGAATGGAGCGTAAGGGGGTGACTCCTGCGGGAGGAAGCGGGAGCTTGAGATCCACTTGCGAAGCAAGTTAGCTCAAGCCCCGTCCCGCGGAAAGCATCCCCCTGAAGCCCAATGAACCGGGGAAAGAGGCTGAGACAACATTTGTCCCAGCCTCTTGCTTCCTTATAAGAATTACCCCCTTAAATCAAACGTTTGTTTAACCGTCTCCATCACTTCTTTTTTAAGTAATCCATCGCACTTTTGATTTCCTCTAAATAAATCGAGGCTTCCTTGTATTGATTCGTGACAACACTTGTAAAAAGAATATCAATCATATGAAGCTGGGCAAGCCTGGATGAGGTTGCACCGCTTCTAAACGGGGCAGGGATTTCGCGCGAGGCAGAGATAAATAAATTAATTTCCGCGTGCTGGGTTACAGGAGAAGCTCCATAACGCGTGAGACTGATTGTCGTTGCCCCCCTCGCTCTTGCAAGTCCCATGATTTTTGCGGTCTCCTCTGTTTCCCCTGAAAAAGAAATACCGACTACTACATCAGTGCTCTTTGCATTCGCAATGTACATTCCAGCATTATGGATGTCTGAAAAGGCTGATGTTTCCTTATTCATTCGAATAAATTTCTGCTGGGCATCCTGCGCGATGATTCCCGACGCCCCTACGCCAAAAAAGTGTATTCTTTGTGCATTTTGAAGTGCCTGTACTGCTTTTCCAAGCGCTTCATAGTTAACGAGCTCCGTGGTTTCCTTAATCGCCTGTATGCTGTTATTGGTCACTTTTTGAACGATTGATTCCTGATTCTCCCCAGGATGAATATCACTAAAATGATCCTCCTGGTCTTTATGCAGATCGCCTGAAATGCGAAGCTTTAACTCCTGAAACCCCTTTAAGCCAAGCGATTTACAAAGCCTGACGACCGCTGCACTGCTTGTACTACTTGCTTCCCCCAGCTGAGCCACAGTCATATAAATGACTTCATGAGGGTGCTGGATAATAAAATCAGCCAGCTTTCTCTCTGACGGCGGCAGCTTATGCTTTACCTCATTCAGCAGCACAAGTCCTCCGGATAGGGATGATTTTGATTTTGTTAGATCCGTCAATTGCGCTCAATCCTTCAATATAGATTCTTAGCCTTTTATGGCTCCCTCGGTCATTCCCTTTGCAATTCTTTTTTGGAATATTGCATAGAGAATAATGACTGGAATAATCGCGATCGTCAAGCTGGCGAATAAGGTTCCCCAGGCATTGGTATATTGCGCCTCACTGCTGATAAAATCAATCGCAAGCCCTAATGTATAATTAGTTCTTGATTGAAGAAAAATGAGGGCCATAAAATACTCGTTCCAGAATTGAATAGCATTCATAATGGACACCGTGATAATCGCTGTCGTCGATAAAGGTGTAATAATCCGTAAAAGTATACCATAAGGCGACAGTCCGTCCATAGAAGCTGATTCCTCCAGCTCCTTCGGTATTGTACCCATAAAGCTGGTCAGAACAAAAATGGTAAACGGCAGCTGGGAAATTGCATAAACCACTGCCAGACCAAATAAATTATCAAGCAGATTAAAATCCATTAATAGAAAAAACAATGGGATCCAGCCAAGTACCATAGGAATCATCATGGCTGATATGTAGACGGTAAATAAGATTCCGCTGCCTTTGAATTTGATTCGCTCAATCGCATAAGCAGTCGGCAGCGCAAGCACAAGCGTGAGAAACATTCCCATGACCGTTACGATGACACTGTTAAATACACTGGTATCAATATTGTAATTTGTCCAGGCATCAATAAAATTTTGAAAGTTAAAGGATTCCGGCAGCCCCCAGGGATTTGAATAGATTTCGGCATTTGATTTTAACGAGCCGATAAACATCCAGATGATAGGGTATAAAACAGCTATTGCCCAAAGGATTAACGGTATTCTTATTCCAGTCCGGATTACTGCCGGACGTACTTTTTTCTTCATTCCCCGCCCCTCCTTCACTAGTATTGCACTTTTTCTCTTTTCATTAGAAATTGTAAAATCAGTACGGTAATTAATGAAAGAATTAAAATAACTACACCGATCGTAGCCCCGTATCCGAAGTTATACTGTACAAAGGCTTGCTGATACAGGTAAGAGCCCATCACATGCGTTGAGTTGTTAGGTCCTCCGCCTGTCATAATTTGAACAATAATAAAAGATCCATTAAGGGTCGTAATCACGATATAGAGAATTGAAATTTTGATCTGCGGCCAGATCAGCGGCAGTGTTACCTTCCAAAATTGCTGCCATTCATTCGCTCCATCAATTTCTGCTGCTTCGTAATAGCTTTTGGATACATTTGAAATCCCGCCGATTAACAAGAGCATGAACAGACCGATTCCTGCCCAGATGGAAGGAAGAACAAGACTTGGCAGCGCCCAATTTTCATCTCCAAGCCATGGTCTCGCCCACTCCCCAAGTCCCATAAATTCAAGCCCGGAGTTAACAAGACCAAGGCTTGGATTGTAGATGAACGTCCACAAAATTCCGATGACCACGACAGACATAATATTTGGAAAGAAAAACACCACTCGGTAAAAAGGTGCTTCCTTAATTTTCAACTGGGTAAGGGCTACGGCAAAAAAGATCGCCAAAATCATAATACCAATAACCTTCGTCACCACTAAAAAGTAGTCATGAAGAATCGTTCTTGGGAAAATTTTATCCTGAAATAATCGCTCGTAATTGCTCAGGCCGATAAACTCCCTGTTTGAGGAGGAGCCTGACCATTCAAAAAAGGAAAAATACAGTCCGCTAAAGAGCGGATAAAGCGTAAAAATTGAAAACAGGATAAAGGTCGGGACTAAACAAAAAGCTAAAAAAACATATTTTTGCTTTTTAGACTGTACCATTCCATCACTCTTTCTCATTAAAAATCTTTTTTAAAAAGAGGTTGAGACAAATGTATGTCCCAGCCTCTTTCGTCCGGTTCACTTCGCTTCAGGGGGCGCTTTCCGTGGGGCGGGGCTTAAGCTAACTTGCTTTCAGCAAGTGGATCTTAAGCTCCCGCTGCATCCCGCAGGAGTCACCCCCTTCCGCTCCGTTTACCTCACGTTTTTAAAATTATTCTTATGTTCCAGATGCATTTCTTTTTCATCATGTAATTATTGACGATACGAAGCTGCCGCTGATTCGGCTTCCTCTGTAAACTCTTCAGCAGTTATATTTCCAAGCATAAGAGATAACAGGGCATTTCCGATTGGCGTTTCCAGGTCTGCACTCATTGGATGAGGCTTTTGATAAATTTGTACCTGCTCAGGATCATTAATCATTTCGTTTGCTTCTTTCAAATATTCAGGAACATTTTCATTCTCTGTTAAATCCACACCTGCAACGTTCATGATGGCTCCAGTGTGCTCAGAGAAAAGTTCTGCATATTCTCTTGTGAAAACAAATTCAACAAAAGCTTCAGCAGCTTCTTTATTTTCAGCGTTTTCAGCAATTGCCAATGGACGAAGATCCGGCACAATCGCATAAGGCTCTCCGGCATCCTGCATCGGCGATGGGATAAAGCCAAACTCAAGTCCATCCGGTACGTCATTTGCCATTTCATTTGGCAGCCAGAAGCCAACCGGTACAAAAGCATTTTGATGTAACAGGAAGTTCATTTGGGACTGGGTGTGATTTAAAGCACCAAGACCGGAATCAAAATAGCCTGCCTGCTGCATGCTTTCAACCTTCTTCATTGTTTCAAGCACGACATCACTCGTCCATGCCCCTTCAGCTCCTGTAATGACATCATTCAGCAGTTCTTCGCCGCCTGCTGCGCCAAATGCAGGATATAGCATACCTCTCAGGAAGTAATAAGGATGCTGACCGCTTGTAACAAGTGGATCAATCCCTTCCTTATCCTGAATATCCCCCATTGAATTCATAAAGCTGTCAAAGTCAGTCGGTACTTCAAAGCCTTCTTCTTCAAACCAGGCTTTATCATACCAGGTTCCCCACGTATCAAATACCAACGGAAGACTGAAAATTTCGCCGTCATGACGATCCGGGTCCACAATAAAGTTATCCAATAAAGGCTCCCCATCCACTTCCATTCCTTCTACCAGCTCAGTTAAATTTGCCAGCTGGCCGTCTTCAATCATCTGCGTTTCACTTGAGCCCGCTCCGTCAATGTATACAACATCCGGCGGATTATCAGATACCCATCTGGACCTCATTTCATCATTAATATTCGGACCCTTGTGCTCGGTTATGGTTAAATCAGGGTATTCCTCTTTAAAATCAGCAATGACCTCATTCCACCACGAATCACCGTAGCCTCCTACAAAATATTGAATCTCAAGTTCTCCTGACATTCCTTCTCCGCCTGAATTTCCGTTGTCCCCGTCCCCTTCATCTGATGAACAGCCTGCAATCATTCCTGCCGAAAGTATGACTCCCCCTAAAAGCATGCTTGAGCTTTTCCAATACTTTTTCAAAAAAATTGCCCCCTTTGTTTTAAAAGAATTATTTGAAAATCATTAGCTTATGTAATGATCATTCACGACTTCAGGTCTTTACGGGTTTTTGCTAGCTGGATCGCATTTCTCATAAAGCCCTTACTTTCTTCTATGGCTTTTTGAGCCGCTTCTAAGGAAACGTCCGCTTCAATCATGACGATTGCCGGCTTTACTTTTTTCCCTGCAAGCATCAGCATTTCTTCCGCTTTTTCATAATTAGCTTCTGTAAGCTCCATAATGATTCTTTTCGCACGCTCCATCAGCTTATAATTACTGGCATGCACATCCACCATTAAATTCTCCTGCACCTTCCCCATCTTTACCATTGCTGCAGTGCTTAGCATATTTAAAATCATTTTATGGGCAGATGCTGCCTTCATCCTGGTGGAGCCGGTGAGTACTTCAGGCCCTACAACCGCTTCAATTTTGCAATCAGCAATTTTACTTATTAGCGCGTCTTTATTGCTTGAAAGTGCGATGGTATAGGCCCCTTTTTCCTTCGCAAGCTTTAATGCTCCAATCGCATAAGGTGTTCTTCCGCTTGCCGTAATACCTACAACGACGTCATTTGAAGTTATATTTTTCACCCGAAGATCGTCTGCTCCCTGTTCTTCCTGATCCTCAGAGCCCTCTACAGCAGTTCCGAACGCATGAATTCCTCCTGCCATTATGGGCTGAACCATCTCATGAGGCGTCATAAAGGTTGGAGGGCACTCCGAGGCATCAATGTACGCAAGTCTGCCGCTCGTCCCTGCACCGCTGTAAAATAGCCGTCCTCCCTTTGAAAAAGCTTCAACGATCTTTTCCGTTGCATATGTGATTTGCGGAAGAACCTTTTCGACTGCAAAAGCAACCTTCTTATCCTCATTATTAATTACTGTCATAATATCCGCGATGTCCATTTGATCCAGCTTCATGCTGTTTTCATTTCGCTGTTCTGTTACCAGTGCAGATAGATTGATTGTCACTCACATCACCTTCTTTTCTATTAGTCAAGGAATCCCTTATTCTTTGGAAGAATGCTTTTCCCTAAGCTGCTCCAATGCAATGAGAACTGCACCATTTAACGGGGAGCTGTAAGGCTCCTGGTATATACCGAGATTCTCTTTACCCAATTCATTTTTAAACCGTTCTCTTATGATTTCAGAATGAGTAAAAATGGAGCCTGCTGTCGTAACAATGGTTTTTTCATTAAAGCCGTCATGCATGTTAAACAGGCTTTTCACATGAAGAACAAGTTCATCCGCTGCGTTCTGTAAAATAGTCAGGGCAGCAGGATCCCCCCTGTCTGCAGCCTCGATGACAAGCTTCGCAAGCTTAGCGATGTCGTGTTTACCTGATTTTTTGCTGTATATGTATGAGATGAGTTCCGTTTCCCTGGTCATGTTAAGGTTTGTCAGAATCATAGAGCTTAAAATCGTTTTATCTGCCCTCTTATCATAAGTTCTTGTCAATCTATTTAAGGCTTGTAAACCGATTTGGTAGCCGCTGCCTTCGTCGCCTAAAATATGGCCCCAGCCCCCACTTGTAACAACCTCTTCCCTCCCTGTCAGTCCAATCGCATTGGAGCCGGTTCCTGATATAATAAGAATGCCTTCTTTTTCCTCGGGCTTAAGCGCTCCTTTTATGGCGATATATAAGTCCGAACAAATCATGAGAGGCATATCCGGGTGAAACCCTGCCCTGTAAAGCGGTTCCGTTAAGGCCTGTAGAGCCATCGTTTCATCATCTTGTCGTCCTACACCTGCTAATCCGCAGCATATGCTTTTTACCTCAGAGGGCAGTATGGATTCCTTTTGAAGGAACTCCAGCAGGGTGTTTGCAATACGGCTGGCCATTTCTTTAAAGCCGATCGCCTGGGGATTTGTTCCTTCCCCAATAAGTGTAAAAGCAGGCTGGATAAGAGCTGGGTGGCTCTCATTTAGTTTACAAATGGAGTAAGCGGTTTTCGTTCCGCCCCCATCAACGCCAATTACATATCCCATCCTTTTCCTCCACTGTTTTTTTTAATTATAATGTCGCTGATTTTTTATGTCAATATATTTCGAAAATACTGATATTTTATTTCAAAGGAAGTATAATTGGAGTTATTTAAAAATACATTAACAAAAGTGGGGATACTCATGAGCAAAATAATTCTACTTAAACAGCTGATGATCTATTTAGAAAATGAAGAACTGTTATATGGTGATCTGCTTATTGAAGATGGGAAAATTATTAGGATTGCCGCTTCAATCAGCGAGCCTGCTGATCAGATTATTGATGCAAGTGGTGAAAAATGGACAGCAGTTCCCGGCTTCATCGATCTTCACATTCACGGTGCAGCAGGTCATGATGTGATGGACGCAACCTATGAAGCGATAGATGGAATTTCACGTGCGCTTCCGGCTGAGGGAACGACCAGCTTCTTAGCCACGACGATGACCCAATCAGAGGAAGCCATAACGAGAGCCGTATCAGCAGCCGGTAATTTCGGTAAAAAACAACCTGCTTCAGGACAAGCTGAAATGCTTGGAATTCATCTTGAAGGACCTTTTATTTCACCATCCAAAGCCGGGGCTCAGCCTTCAGCATTCATCACTCTCCCTTCCAACGGACTTTTTGATCAATGGCAAAAAGAAAGCGGAGGCATGATCCGTTTAACGACCTCAGCTCCTGAAATGGAAGGCGGACAGACTTTTATCAGCCACGTCAGCAATTCTGGCGTAACCGCTTCTATAGGCCATTCTGATGCAGCTTATTCAGAGGTGGAACAAGCTGTATCTAACGGAGCAAACCATGTTACTCACCTTTTTAATCAAATGAGCCCCCTGCATCACCGGGAGCCCGGTGTTGTTGGAGCAAGCTTTCTGCTGAACGAGCTTTCGGTTGAAATGATTGTAGACTTTGTACATATTGATCCAAATGCAGTGAAGCTTGCTTATCTTACAAAAGGGGCAGACAGGACGATTCTTATCACTGATGCTATTCGGGCAAAAGGACTTCCCGATGGCAAATATGATCTAGGCGGCCAGGAGGTTTTTGTGAAAGATAAAGAAGCGAGACTGAGTGATGGCACACTTGCAGGCAGCATCTTAACCATGCAGGAAGCAGTTCTGAATATGCGCAAACTTATTGGCATTACGATTAAAGAATTAGTCGCGATTACCTCAAAAAATGCAGCTAAGCAGATTGGCGTTTGGGACCGCAAAGGAAGCATTCAAGAAGGTAAGGATGCAGATATTGTAATTGTATCCGAGCATTATGATGTTGTTTTAACCATTTGCAGGGGGGAAATAACCTTTACAAAGGAGGAGTAGCCTTGAGAATTTTTGTTACGAAGAACTATCAGGAGCTTAGCTATAAAGCAGCCGATATTGTAGAAGATTATTTAAAAAATTCATCCGCTGTTCTCGGGCTGGCAACAGGCAGTACGCCTATGGGATTATACCGGGAGCTCATTTCCCGCTATGAGAACAACGGTCTGTCGTTTCAGAATGTCCAGACGATTAACCTTGACGAATACATTGGACTTGATCGGAATCATTTGCAAAGCTACCACACGTTTATGAGAGAAAATTTCTTTTCCCATATCGATATCCCCTCTCATCAAACTCATATTCCAAACGGTCTGGCGGAGCCGCTTGACGTTGAATGCAGCCGATATGAAAAACTTATCAATGAAATCGGTCCTCCAGACGTTCAAGTACTCGGGATTGGTGAAAACGGACATATCGGCTTTAATGAACCTGGAAGCAAATTCTCAAGTGAAACCCATGTTATTCAGCTGGCTTCCTCTACCAGAAAAGCAAATGCCCGCTTTTTTGATTCGGTGGATCAGGTACCAACACATGCCATTACGATGGGGATTAAATCGATCCTAAAAAGCAGACAAATTCTTCTTTTGGCTTCAGGAACTAAAAAGGCAGCAGCAATTAAACGCCTATTAGACGGCGGCATTGATGAAAAATTTCCTGCCTCCGCTCTCCTGCAGCACTCAGACGTTGTTCTCATTGCAGACAGAGAAGCCTGGTCTGAAGTAAGTTCGTCATCTGAAACCATCTTTAATGTAGAATACCTTTAACCAGCAGGACATTTTCTCTTGAAAATGTCCTGTTTTTGTTGATGATAATCACCCAATCACTCATGCAATTTCATCATAGGATATAAAAGATGTTTAAGACATCTAAGATTCTTCATGGAGGTGATCTTTATGTGGGGATACGGCGGAGGATACGGCGGCGGCTGTGGAGGCCACGGCGGATACGGAGGCTATGGCTACCGTGGAGGCTTTGCGCTGATCGTAGTTTTATTTATTCTTTTGATTATTATTGGTGCTTCATTTTGCAAGTATTAATTAAATACTCTTCTCCTTTTGCTGCAGCACAGCAGATTGGGGTTTAACAAAAAAAAGAAGCCGGATTGGCTTCTTTTTTAATTTCCATCCAGTTAACCGATTCTCTTCAGCCTGCTTTGCTTTAACAGCTGATTGACGACCTCTGAAAAGACAATGCCCATCGCAATGGAGCCCGAAATCATAAAGGCCTTGGCCGCCAAAGAAAGTGCAGTAATATAGTCATTTGTTACAAAGTTTCGCATGGCATTATAGGCCATTCCTCCAGGAACAAGCGGGATAATGCCTGCCACAATATAAATGATAATAGGCGCTTTATATACTTTTGCATAGACCTGGCTAACAATGGCGATTAAAAATGCTGCCGCCACAGTAGCCGGCACCTCATCAACCCCCTGAGCGGTTATGAGAATATAGGTCATCCAGCCAAGCATGCCGACAAACCCGCATTTCCACAAAGACTCCTTCGGGGCATTAAAAATAATACCAAAACCCATAGCTGCTATAAAACTGGTGATCAGCTGGATCAACATCGCCATTTACTTTCCTCTTTTCAACAAATGCTTTTTTATAAAAAGGTCACAACCACTGCGATACCAGAGCCGATGGCAAAAGCAGTTAAAAAGGCTTCCGCTCCTTTTGAAAGGCCTGATATTAAATGGCCTGCCATCAAGTCCCGCACAGCATTCGTAATTAAAAGACCAGGCACAAGCGGCATAACGGAGCCGATAATGATCTTATCGAGTTCCTGGCCAATTCCAAGCTGGATAAATAATAATGCAAGCAGCCCGATAATGAAAGAAGCCATAAATTCAGCAAAAAATTTGATCGATATAAGCTGTTGAAAATACACTACGCTCATAAACCCGATTCCTCCGGTTATAACGGCAGGGATAAAATCCGCAGTGCTTCCCTGGAACATGAGTAAAAAACAGCCGCTTGCAATGGAAGCAGCACCAATTCTGATCTTAAGAGAATATGTTTCTTCAGATCGGTCAATTTGCTTTAAGATTCGATACGCCTGCGGTACGTCGAGCTCCCCATTGGAGATGCGTCTGGAGGTGCTGTTAACAAGCATTACTTTTTTCAGATCTGTGGTTCTATCTGAGATTCTCATTAGTTTTGTTTTGGTTGGTTCTTCTGTTTCGATGGAGAACATAATGCCGGTCGGGGTAACGTAGCTGTGTGATTCTTTGATGCCGTAAGAAGCAGCAATGCGCATCATTGTGTCTTCTACGCGATAGGTTTCGGCACCGCTTTCGAGCATGATTTTTCCGGCCAGTAGGCTAACGTCCATGATGTCGTATTGTTTTTCTATAGATTGTTCTAGGTTCATTTTGATCGCTCCGGCTTTCATCTTCTTTTCTATGGTTCAGTGTATCATGAGGGGTTGGGGTTGAGGGTGTTTTTTGCGTTAATTTGGTAAAGGGGGATTTTGTAAGCTTTATGTATCTTGGAATGTAATTAAGTTTAGGGTTCTTAATGTGGCGTGTTGATTTCCGTTTTAGGGGGATGCTTTCCGCAGGACGGGGCTTAAGCTAACTTGCTAGCGCAAGTGGATCTCAAGCTCCCGTTTCATCCTGCAGGGGGCATGCTTTCCACGGGGCGGGGCTGAGCTAATTGGCTGCGCCAATGGATCTCAGCTTCCCCGCTTGATCCCGCAGGAGTCACCCACTTCCGCTTCAATCAACTCCTGATAATTCATTTGCTGCTTTAATTTAGAGGGTTATGAGTTTTTTCACTTCCATTAATCTCTGAGATATTTATTTGATCCTGCTCCATATATTTTCTCTTTAATTTGGATAATTATTCAAAATAACTTTTAAGAAAGTTTTTAAAGGGCATAGCTTGACCAAGAGGTGTTAAATATGGAAAATATGACAAATTGTTTACTCATCTATTACTGACGGGATTGCTATGGTGCAATACGCAATGGACGAAAAGACAGTAACAGAAGCAGATCAGATTGTGCTAGAGAATGCAATTCAGCTGGCGGCGCTTGACTTCCATGCATGGGAAGTGGAAATAATGAATGAATTTCTTAAAAATTTTTATTTATGATTACATCTCCGTTTTCATCTAACAACGGAGTAAGCCCCCCGCCTCCTGAGGTAATCCAGGAATGAAGATAGTGAACACCCGTTTCTTTGTCAATCAAAACCGTCAATTGCGTATTTGAAAAGTATTCTGAGGATTTTACGTGAAAGCGCCCTTCTTCTTTTTTAAACATTTTTAGTCCTCCTTTTATTATTAAAGTTAACTTCTTCTTTACCTGTCCAGCCCGTTTCTTTTATAAACGTAGACAAACAGTCCTAAACAAACGACGAACCAGCCGATCAGTACACTACTATCTAATAAACTCCATTCGTAGCCCCCGGAAAACAATCCTTGCGATAGGTTAGTCAGGACTCCTGCATAGGTGTAGTTAAGGACATCGGCGATCATTTCATTATAAATACGGAACAATGGTGCGGAAGTTAAGACAAGTAAAATTGGCATACCTACAAGACCGGCTTGTGTCTGGTTTTTCGAGACAATCCCGATAATATAGCCAATTAAGATACTGATAATGCTGGCAGCTGCTGTAATTAAGAGATAGGTCGGCATTTGAATATCACCAAAAGCAATTCCACTGACAGGAATCAATAGCACATTGACGAGCATTAAGATGATTAGCGTCGGCAGCATACTGCCAATAAAATATTCCACACCGTTGACAGAAGAGGTCATGAGCACTCTTAATGTGTTCTTTTCCTTTTCTTCAGCGATCGGATGGCTGCTCATTGAAACCCCGCCGATCCCAATGTTAAAGATAAGTCCGAACCCCAGTAGGAAAGCACCTGTTAAAAAGGTAACTCCCTCCTCCTCCACATTGACCTCAGGGATAAGATTTTTCATAATCAGAACAAAACCGATGGCGAAGACAGGGGTTAAGATCACACTCATATTTCCTAGCAGCAGTTGTAGTTTTAATTGAAAGATGGCATTAATTTTTTTCAGTGATACCTTCACACTAATTCCCTCCCTGTTACTTCTAAGAAAACTTTTTCTAACGTTGGTTCGCACGAATGAATCGTTAGTAACTCATCACTCGCCATCCATTTGCTGATTTTTTCTATCGTTTCTTTTGTATGAGGCAAAGTATGTTCGATCTCATTCTTTAATAAAACCTGATACTGTTTGTTTTTATTGAATTTAAGGGTTAACGCTTTAGGAGAGTCATTTTCTACGATCAGGCCGTCGTTTAGCAGAGCGACCCGGTCACATAGCTTGGCTGCCTCCTCCATATTATGAGTAGTTAGGAAGATGGCTGTACCGATCTTTTTTAATTCGAGCAGCAGGTCATGAATCGCTTCAGAGTTCACGGGGTCCAATCCGCTAGTCGGTTCATCAAGGAACAGCACTTTAGGCTCGTGAAGCATTGCTCTCGCCAAAATTAACCGCTGCTTCATCCCCTTAGACAGCTTGCTCGCCAGTTTATCTTTATCCTCATACAATCCTACTTTTTTTAAAAGAAAATCGACGCGCTGTTTTTCTACATCCAGCAGCTTCGCAAATACGGTTAAATTTCTGTAGACCGTCAGTCTTTCATATAGTCCGCTGTTATCCGTGACGATGCCTACCTGCTCATAAATCTCCTCATCTATTTGTTCTGTAGGTTTTCCTAATACTGAAGCTTTACCAGAGGTTTGAGGCAGCTGGCCGGTCAATATTTTAATCGTCGTGGTTTTCCCAGACCCGGAAGGTCCGAGAAAGCCGATAATTTCTCCTTCATGAACGCTAAAATTCAAATCCTTTAACGCCGTTTCTTTATGAAACTTCTTTGATAAATGTTCAACATTAATCACTTTACGTTTTTTCATTTTATCTCTCCTTCGTTACTTTCGAACCTATTGGTTGAATGGCATTCAAGAAGTTAACTTCCTGATCTCTATAGTAGGAGAAGAACATCGAAAAGTCGTAAAAATTCGTTGAACAGTACTAAGAAGTGCTCAAATGTAAAAAAACGAGGCTGAAATATACGAATTTCAACCTCAATGGTACGTTAAAAACCTATTAATTCCTTCATTTCTTCAAGCCGGGATCGCGAAAGAGGTAATTTCACCTTGGGGTTCCCTTTCAAAATTAATGTGTAACTGTTTTTAGAATAACTAACTAATTCGGATACACGCTGCAAATTAATTAAATAGGAACGGTGGCACCTGAAAAAGCCGAATTTCCCTAACTTTCCTTCCAGTTCATTCATTGTTAAATCAGACGGAAAATATTCTTCACCGATACGAATATTACTCACACTGTTTATGCTTTCTATAAAATCAATTTCATCCGGACTAAAAAAGATCGTCTTATCCTCCAGCTTACTTGACACTTTATAAACAATGCTTGGCTTTATCTCCTTCGGCTCATCTTTTATCTCGTCGTCCGGCTCTGCCTCAATTGCGAGATCGGTCTTTTGCAGACCGGTTTGAGGATAATATCGATAAACCTCCTTGCTTAACAGCAGGAGCTCTTCTATGTAATGGGAAGTAAACAAAATGGTGATCTTTGCGTTCCGCAAATGTTCCACCCCTTTTAAGTACAGTTCAATGCCTTCATCCGTTAAATTGGTTAGAGGACTTTCAATTAACAACAGCTTGGGAGACATCAAAAACATACGAAACATACTGACTCTTCGCATCTGATCGATCGTCAGCCGTTTTATTTTTGTCTGCCACACGTCAGACAGTGAGAATGCCGCAATATAACCTTCTGGAGAAGATTCAAAATCCGAAATTTTCTTAAAGAAATTCAAATAACCCTGCACCGTTAAATTTTCATACAAGCCATCTTCTCTAATATCAGCTAATACGGAATTTGTTTCTCTATAAATATGTCCGCTAGAAGGTGTAATTTTACCCGAAAGCAGTTCAAAAAAAAGCTCACTTTCTTCTCTGGACATTTTGATGCCGATTTGGGAATACTCCTCAATCATCAAATCTATCCCTTTTAAGACCGTGCGATTATTCTTCTGCTTCATTACGTTTTCTAACGTCACTAAGTTCATTCGTACTCGCCATCCGTTTCTGATGTTTTTTACTTTATAGATTACATACTAGAACATGAAATCTGGGAAAGATACCTTTTTATTTATTCTTACAAGATGCAAGTGCCCTGCCCCGTAATTTTTTAAGAAACCTCACCCATTGGTTTTTAATGATCATACATTTCCATCATTTCCTTTTGTACCATATAAAAATTAAAGCTTGCCTCCCCACCAATGCTTGTATCAGTTGACACTCAATTTGTATTTGTTAAGCCTCAAAATTTTTATAAACCGTTCTTCCTAAAAAAGGAAGCTGCTTTTTACTGCATCAGCTTCCAGGGGATCTATCCTTTTTAAATTATTCAAATGCCCTTTGATAATTGGTAACGCTTTTCAAGGCCTTCTCTTCTGCCGGAATTCGGACAGAAAGCATAGCTGCATTCAGGAGGGTGAAGACTGCTGCGGTGACATAGGCCTGAAAAATGAGTGGCAGGAGGAGGATTTCAATGGTTACGATTACGTAGTTGGGGTGCTTTATAAAGGCATAAGGTCCTCTTCTTACTACCTTCGCTCCCGGCAGAATGAGAATCTTTGTGTTCCAAAAACGTCCTAATGAATATAAGCACCATACTCTGAGGACCTGGGTTAAAATAAAAAGAAACGCGAGAAACGGCCATATAGGTGAAAGTGGTTTATTTGATGCCACAGTCTCAACGAGCAGGCAGATAAAAAAACCGGCGTGAAGGGCGATCATAAAGGGATAATGGGAAGCGCCTGCTTCAAATGCTCCCCGCTCTCTCATCCATTTTTCGTTTTCCTTTGCCAGTACAAGCTCTGCCAGCCGCTGAAGCAGCACGGCGCTATATACAAAATAAAAAATCATGTCCTCTACCTCCTTAGCCCCATTTCAACAGCAAAAGTTCGCCGCTAAACCCCGGGCCAAGTGCTGTCATTAGCCCGTACTCTCCCGGTGCACATTCGCCCGTTTTCATAAATTCCTCCAAAACATATAAAACGGTCGGTGAAGACATATTCCCGTTTTGAATTAGCACTTCTCTTGAGTGGCTTGTTTTTTCAGTTGAATAGTTCATGGCTTTTTCGTAGGCACGGAGTACCTTTTTTCCTCCGGGATGAGCAACAAAATGGGAGATGCTTTCAGTGTTTATATGTTGATCCGAGAGAAATTGCTGAACAAACGGACCAAGCCACCCGCCAATAATGGATGGAATATCCTTTGAGAAAACAACATGCAGCCCGCTGTTTTTAACCTCCCACCCCATGACGTCCTCAGAGTCTGGCATCCATTTGGAAGCAGTCGATATAATATCCGGCACAGGTTTTTTTGTTCTTATATCCGATTGGTCTCCCGCAACAAGCGCACAGGCCACCCCATCGGCGAATAAAGAGGCGCCAATCAAATTGCTTTTTGACCGATCTCCATGCTGAAAGGTTAAGCTGCAAAGCTCAACACAAAGCACAAGCACCTTTGCAGAAGGATGTGCGAGGCAGTAATCATATGCACGGCTAAGTCCTGCGGCACCGCCTGCACAGCCCAGGCCCCAGATCGGGATCCGTTTTAGCGTATCTTTAAAAGGAAGCTTATTCATAATTCTTGCATCCACACTTGGAGTTGAAATTCCCGAGCTTGAAACAAATAGGATCGCATCGATATCCTCACAGGAAATGTCATCCTCTAAAAACGTCCTGTTTTTTAAGCAGGCTATAATCGCTTCCTGCCCTAATTGTGTGGCAAGTTTTATATAAAGCTCGTTTCGTTCCTCAAAATCATGTGGTTGTTCAAACCATTCTAACGGCACGCAAAAATGTCTTGTTTTAATTTCACCATTTTGAAAAACGTTCATCAGGCGGTCTATTTCATTAAAATCGTGTTGAAATAATTTTCGCGTCAGGGCTGCTGTATCTTCCTGATTTACTTTATACGCCGGTTTATGGGAGCTGACAGATAAAATCTTTGGCAAGGAACTTCCCTCCTGGAAATGAACTCAGATTTCACTAGTATTTCCCTGCCATGGGGTTTTAAACAAAAAAAGAGACCGGGACAAATGTCGTCTCAGCCTCTTTTTACCCGATTCACTGCGCTTCAGGGGGATGCTTTTCCGCGGGACGGGTCCCTTTGCTAACTTGCTTCGCAAGTGGATCTCAAGCTCCCGCTTCCTCTAAGCAGGAGTCACCCCCTTACGCGCCATTCACCTCACGTTTCTATAATTATTGTTATGTCACGGACTTTTTTTAAGAATCCATTCTCACTAATACACGTCCGCGTATTTTGCTTTGTAAAATATCGCGCATTGCTTCAGGTGTTTCTTCCAGGGAAACCTCTCTGTCTATCAGATCAGTAATATCATCAAGCTTTAAATCACTGGCAAGACGGGTCCAGATCTCCTGTCTTAGCGGCATTGGACAATAGGCTGAATCTACTCCAAGGAGGTTTACTCCCCTTAAAATAAATGGATGAACCGTCGTAGGAACGTCGGTGCCTCCTGTTAATCCGCTCACTGCCACGGAACCGCCCTGTTTAATTTTGCTGAGCACAGCTGCCAGGCTTTTGCCGCCTACAGGATCGACAGCCGCCTGCCAAATGCCTTTTTGCAGGGGCTTAAGCTTTCCGCCATCATATACCTCTTCACGTGAAATCACGCTGTCGGCGCCTATTTTTTTCAAATGTTCATGTTCAGCTTCCTTGCCCGTGCTTGCGACGACTTTATATCCACGCTTCGCAAGCATCGCAACGGCCATGCTTCCAACTCCCCCGGTAGAACCGGTTACAAGGACCTCTCCCTGATCAGGCGTAAGACCGTTTGCTTCTAATCGATGGATGGAAAGAGCTGCAGTAAAGCCTGCCGTTCCATATACCATTGCTTCTTTTAAGGTCATATTCTGTGGCAGCGGCACAACCCATTCTGCCGGTATGCAGGCAAACTCACTGTAACCTCCATAATGAGAGACACCAATATCGTAGCTTGTTGCAATAACATGATCACCCTCGTTAAAGCGCGGGTCTGTCGTAGAAACGACTGTACCTGCAAGGTCAATTCCTGGCACCATCGGATAGGACTGGACAATTTTTCCGTCTTTGACTCCTGCAAGCCCATCCTTAAAATTAACACTTGAATAGGCAACCCTGATTAAAACATCTCCTTTTGGGAGACTGTTTTGTTCGATGTTTTTGACCTCTACTGTGACATCTTCCTCTTTTTTATCTATTACTACTGCCCGGAAACTCGACATCATTACCCACCCCTTATCAGTTCATTTTTCTCCTTATTTTTGAAACATATGGATTATTTGATGCCCAAAACCTCCATGGATAATCCCGGGCTTCCCCGGTATTATCTATGCCGATTCTGGGTCCAGTTGATATAGCAAAGGAACTTTTCGTCCATCCTTCACAAATTAGTAAAGGCGGGGAGGTAAAATGATTACCATAGTCGTCCATCGTTATACCCAAGGCTTTTGTTAATTTACCCGGACCGTTCGTCCATTCAAACTGAGGACGGCCAGCCCGTCTTATTTCCATCAGAGATTTTCCTTCAAGCGGTTCGACTGCCCGGATTAAGACTGCTTCCGGTCTGCCGATTTCACTGCTTACTACGTTGACAAGCGTGTGCGTGTGCATGGTATATGTATACACCGATCCAGCCTGCCCAAACATAATCTCCGTTCTTTTTGTTCTTCGATTGCCAAAGCTGTGAGCTGCACGGTCCTCAGGTCCCATATAGGCTTCCGTTTCCACAATATACCCTGAAGCGAGCCCCTCCTCCGTTTCCTTTACCAGCAAACAGCCTAAAAGGCTCTTGGCAAGCTCAAGTGTAGGCTGGCTATAAAAGGCTTGCGGTAAAGCTTGATAATGCTCCATTGGTCGAACGCTCCTGTCTTATAAAAGCTAACTGTTACTCTACATTCCCTTATGATGGGCTGTCTGAAACGCTGTATAAAATATTTTCCAGTTTTAAATAAAGAAAGTTTTACACCGGACTAAGGAAAAAAGTTATGTATAACGACAAAAAAACGACTGACAGAAAATCTGTCAGTCGTTCCGGATTGTAAAAATTATAATTTTACAACGTTAGCAGCTTGGTCGCCACGGTTACCTTGAGTGATATCAAAGCTTACGCGTTGGCCTTCTTCAAGAGATTTGAAGCCTTCTCCAGTGATAGCTGAGAAATGTACGAATACATCTTCGCCGCCTTCAACCTCGATGAAGCCAAATCCTTTTTCTGCATTAAACCATTTTACTGTACCTTCGTTCATGGTAAAACCTCCAACAATTAATTAAATTTTACTTAACGCTGTAAAAATAGACAATCCACATGTTAACACGAACTACACTGTCAAAAGAAATATAATTCCTGTTAACATGTGAATTAAAAGATTGTTACTTATTAAGCATAGACCAATCTTAGCACGTATAAAAACAAATAGCAACCCTTTATCGAATAACTTATTTAAAGGATCTTGTCAACGAGTTTTTATTCTGTTTTTCGACAATTTTTTTAATTTTTTCTCTATTTTAATACAAAAAAGTCCGCATTTTTGGCGGACTTAACTTCTTTAATATTTTTTTGTCTTTCTGTTCCTCATAAACTTTCTTATAATCGGGTAAATAATTGGACCGAATTTAATAACATTACGCACTAATTTTCCCATAATATTGATCCCTCCTGTTTTGTTTAGAATATTCCCTATAGGAGGCTTCGACAAACATCCCTATTTCTTTTTACACAAAATGGCAGGAAACAAAATGGTCCTTCTTCACTTCTCTCCATTCAGGCTTCTGGGCTGCACATCGATCCTGTGCAAGCGGACAGCGCGTCCTGAATACACAGCCGCTTGGCGGATTAATCGGACTGGGCAGCTCTCCTTGTAATAAAACCCGCTCCCTTTGTTCTTCTATATCAGGATCAGGAATAGGAATAGCAGATAGCAGCGCCTGGGTGTAAGGATGGAGTGGATTGTCGTAAAGCTCTCCGCTTGAGGTCAGTTCCATCATATTGCCAAGATACATAACCCCGATCCTGTCAGAAATATGCTTAACCATCGACAGATCATGTGCAATGAACAAATAAGTTAACCCTTTCTCCTCCTGCAAATCCTTTAATAGATTAACGACCTGGGCCTGTACCGACACGTCCAAAGCTGAAATGGGCTCATCCGCAATAATAAAGTCTGGATCAAGAGCCAGCGCACGTGCAATCCCGATCCGCTGTCTTTGTCCTCCGCTGAACTCATGCGGGTAACGATTTGCATGATCACGGTTTAATCCCACATCCTCCAAAAGCTGATGCACTTTCTTTTTTAACTCTTTCTTATTTTTAATCAGCCCGTGTATTTCAATCGGCTCTGAAATAATTTCAAGTACAGTGGATCTCGGATTTAGGGAGGCATAAGGATCCTGAAAAATCATTTGCATATTGCGAAGAAAGGAAAAGCGTTCTTTTTCATTCATTCCGTGAACATTTTGCCCTGCATACTCCACCTCTCCTGCTGTCCGGTTATACATTCCCATAACAGTCCGTCCAGTCGTGGATTTTCCGCAGCCTGATTCGCCGACGAGCCCCAGCGTCTCTCCTTTAAAGATATCAAAGCTTACGCCATCGACAGCTTTCAGAAGCTGATTTTTCCCCAAGTCAAAATGCTTTTTAAGCTCCTTAACCTCTAATAACACTTCATTTGCCATCGTAATGCCTCCAGTATTCTATTCTCCGGTTCATTCTTTCCAGTACCGCCGTGTCTCGCACCATTCTTTTTCATAAAAGCTTCCTTGTATTGTTTGAATCTCTATTTTTTTGCCTGGTGTAGGAGAATGAATCATTTTTCCATCCCCATAATATATCCCTACATGATGCAGCGTTCCCTTTCCTTCTTCATAAGCAAAGAACAGTAAATCCCCAGGCTGGACGTTTTCTTTTTCAATGTGAAGTCCGCTTTTTGCCTGGTCAGATGCATCTCTCGGGATGATATAGCCATTTGCTCTTAGCATGGTGTAGGAAAACCCTGAGCAATCGTAGCCATAGCTGCTCATTCCGCCCCACAAATACTCAAGCCCCGTAAATCTCTCTGCTTCCCTGACAATGCTTTGTCCATTTTTCGTTGGAATTGCCTGAATGGAGGGATATGTAGTAACAGCTTCTTTTTTTAAAAAGGCTGCACCATGGGGAGTGATGACCTCCCAAAAGTGATCATGCTCCTGTGAAATGGGCAAAAGGGTGTTAAAGCTTAAAGGAATGATTTCCTGGCCTTTTTTATCAAAAAGCATAACTGATTTTTCTTTTACTCGAGCTATTGGAAGCTGATGAAGCTCTTCGATGTCTTCGTTTTCAGCTTTGGTCAACTGGACAGCAGGTATCCACCCCGGGTAGCCCCTGGAGTCCTTTTTGGATGCCTGGCTTGGGATGACGACCTTTGCAAAGCCTTGTTGTTCGTCTGTGATGTAGACGGTTTCTCCATATAAGAGTTGGGACTGGACGCGGTTTTCGTCAAGCAGGGCTTTTTTATCTTCAGCAGTTAAACCGCTGATCCAGCCTTTTGCGTTCACCGGGTGCTGGATGGCTTTTTGGTCAACGGCTCGTACGGATGCCGGTTCTGTCCAGAGGGTCGCGACGGTTACATTAACCTGTGCTGCGCTGATGCTCAAACTGATCTCCTCCCTTGTTGAATGAATGGTTATAAACCCGTTCGGGTAGGATGCTCGCTTTCCGCGGGTGTCTCGCATCCTCCCCTCACTCATTTTTGTTTTTTAGTTTGTAATTCCAGTAATACCAAGTCCCGGAGCTTCGGACAGATGCATTTTTTCTCCTCTGTACTCCACTCCGCCGCTGACTATATCCTTTGCGAGAAGAAGTGGTGCATCAAAATCAAAGTGAGTGATATTATGCTGGCTTGCTGCAAAATGAGCGGCTGCTGTGATGCCGATTTTTGTTTCAATCATGCTGCCGACCATGCAGGGAACGCCGTAGGCTTCTGCCAGCTTATTGATCGTCAGGGCCTGGTGAATGCCTCCTGCTTTCATGAGCTTAATATTAAGCAAGTCAGCGCTTCTTGTTTGAAGCACCTGGATCGCATCCTGAGGACTAAACACGCTTTCGTCAGCCATAATAGGTGTCGATGTATGATCAGTCACCTGCTTAAGCCCCTGAATGTCGTGTGCCTTAACGGGCTGCTCCACAAGTTCAATATCCATCCCTGCGTCCTCCATCTTACGAATCGCATAAATAGCTTCCTTGGCGGTCCAGCCCTGATTCGCATCAAGTCTCAGTCTGCACCCGTATCCCGCTTTTTCTCTAATGGCCTTGATCCGGTCAAGATCCTGCTGAATGGTGCCTGTCCCAACCTTTATTTTTAATATGGAAAAGCCATCCTGTACAAACTGGTGAGCGTCCCCAGCCATTTCTTCCGGCTCATTTACACTGACTGTATAATCTGTGAGGAACTCGGTCTTGCTTCCTCCTAAAAAATGAACCAGCGGCATTCCTGCATACTGAGCCAGCAGATCATGGATCGCACAGTCAAGCGCCGCTTTTGCACTTGTGTTATTTACCATCGATTTATTTAAACGAAATAATAGATTTTCTCTTTCAAGCAATGACTCGTTTAACAGGACAGGCGCCATAACCTCATTGATAGCAGCTTCAATACTTGCAAGTGAATCTCCTGTAATTACATGGGTGGGAGGCGCTTCCCCGTAGCCTGTTTTTCCGTCCTCAGTCGTCATTTTCACCCCGACACTTTGAGCAACAGCCAGCGTTCTCAAGGCGGTTTTAAACGGTTTTTTTAATGGTACGGTAATTTTGAATGTCTCTATTGCCTGGATCTTCATCCTACTGAACCCCTGGCATAATCGTCAGAGATTTTGTTTTGGAGGATAGTCTGGCTTTCACTCCTAAAGGAATGGAAAAATGCGGTTCGCAATGGCCGATTTTAAAGCCTTTTAAAACAGGCGTTTGGAGTCCGCCAAGATAATGCTCTAGCACCTCATCTAGCGAAAGAGAAGGCTTGTTATTAGTAGGGACCGCATTTTTAAAATCTCCAACGACTATTCCCGCTGCTGCCTGCAGTTTTCCTGCCATTAATAGCTGGTTCAGCATCCCGTCAACCCGGTAAGGCGGTTCATCTATATCCTCGATAAAAAGAAGCTTTCCTTCTGTATCAAGCTCATAAGGTGTTCCAATTGAGCTTTGAATAAGCGAAAGGTTTCCGCCAACAAGATCTCCTGTCCGTTCCCCTTCTGAAATGACCTCAAGCGGGGAGATCTGCTCGCTGTAATGGAGCTCCTTCGGTTCAAAAAGCTGCAGGAACATTTTCTTTGATAAATCCTGAAATTCCTCTTTTCCAACATCTGATGCAAGCATCGGTCCGTGGAAGGTTACGAGTTCTGTTTCCTGTCTGATGGCGGTGTGTAAAAAGGTTATATCACTGTAGCCCCAAAATATTTTAGGGTTATTCTTAATTAGGCTGTAGTCGATATGGGCTGCTATTCTAGCTGTGCCATAGCCGCCGCCCGCGCAGATGATCGCATCAACTGACGGGTCGCTGAACATGGTGTGAAGGTCACGAAGGCGGTTTTCGTCTGTTCCAGCCAAATAGCCGTACACTTCTTTCACGTGACTGCCTATTTTAACGTTTAGGCCAAGCTCCTTTAGAAACGAAAAGGATTTTTCGAGATTTTCCTGATTGGGGGGGCTTGCCGGGGCAATGATCCCGACAGTGTCCCCTCTTTTGAGTTTTTTTGGCAGTATCATGTACATTCTCCTTTCTTTGCTCTGAAAAATAAGGAATGACCCTTCCTTTTCACAGCAAAGAAAATAATCCGTCATATGAAAGGAAGCGCAAAAGAAGCGCTCCCTCTACATTAAAATTAGTCCGTTGATTTAAACTGCGATAAAGCTGTTATTGTTTGTCAGCCCATTTCAGTTCTACATAGCCCACCGGGTGGCGTACGATGTTGTTCACATCATCTGCATACAGGTAAACCTGGTTGTAGAAGTAAAGAGGGAAGATTGGCATTTCATCCATTAACAGCTTTTCAGCCTCATATAACAATTCAAAACGCGCCTGCTCATCTGCTTCTGTTTTTGCGTCTGCAATCAGTTGATCGTATTCTGCATTTGACCAGCCCGTACGGTTCATAGAAGAGTCCGTGATAAAGCTTTCAAGTGCATTGATTGGATCCGCATAGTCATGCAGGAAGGAGCTTGTTGTAAATTGATGCTGTAGTGCACGCTGCTCGTCAAGGAAAACACTGCTTTCAGAGCTTCTAAGCTCCAGGTTAATATCAAGTGTCTCATTAATCATTTGCTGAATGCTTTCAGCTCTTACACGGTTTGCTTCTGTATTACTATATGACAAAGTGACCTGAGGAAGTTCGTCATACCCTTCTTCCTCCATGCCTTCTTCAAGAAGGGCTTTCGCTTCATCCGGGTTATATTCGAGTAGATCTCCATTCGTTTCACGGAAATCATTTCCATCTGCATCGGTAAAGCCTGGTGCTACAAAACCGTAAGCCGGCTCTTCACCCATTTTCGTTACATAATCAACAATTTCCTGCTGGTTTACAGACATCGCAATGGCTTTTCTGATTTTCTCATTTTGGAATGGCTCTTCTGTCACGTTAAAACGGTAGAAGGCAAGACCAGCCTGATCCTCCATGACTACATTGTCACCATCAATTAATTGATCAGCGACATCTGCAGGGATTTCTGAAATATCCAAATCTCCGCTTTCAAACATTTGATATTCTGTATTTACATCGTCCACCATAGCCCAGTGAACTTTATCCAGCTTTACTGTATCTGCATCCCAGTACTCTTGGTTTTTCACCATGACAAGCTCACTTGAATGCTCCCATGATTCAAGCATGAAGGGACCATTTGAAACAAACGAATCTGCTTCTGCATACCACTGAGGATTTTCTTCAGCGGCACTTACATTTACCGGGAAGAAGGATGGATTTGAGATAATGTTAAGGAATGCTCCAGTCGGCGCATTTAGCGTTACCTCAAAGGTTTTTTCATCAATGGCTTCAAGACCAAGAGCTTCTGCATCACCCGAACCGCTGTTAAAGTCTTCTGCTCCTTCGATAAAATAAGCAAGAAACGCAGCAGATGAAGCAGTAGATGGATCGAGCATATACGTCCATCCATAAACAAAGTCTTCAGCTGTAACAGGGTCTCCATTTGACCAGTTTGCATCTTCTCTGATATGGAAGGTATATGTCAGGCCATCCTCAGAAACCTCCCATGATTCTGCGACAGCTTCCTGCGGCTGATGATCCTCTCCAAGACGGGTTAATCCTTCCATCAGGTTGTTAAGGACATTCCACGATGCAGCATCAAAGCCGATCGATGGGTCTAATGACGTCGGTTCTGTTCCATTATTCATTCGTAAGACCTTTTCACCGCTTGACTCCTCTTGATTTTCATCATCGCTGTTCTCCGGGTCTTCACCGGCCTCTTCATTGGCTGTACATGCTGCTAATACAAGCACCAGCATGATTGAGAACAAAAAGATTCCCCACTTTTTCATCTTGTTTCCCCCTTTTATGTAGTAAAAGCCCCGGCTTAAAAGCTGTTCGGCTTTCGAAGCGTCTCTTTTAAGCCAGGAAATTAACGCTGAGCCCGTTCATCGAGCAGCCAGCAGTTGACACCATGAGATTGGGAAAGAGCTGTTTGCTGCGGCATTATTTTTTCACATACTGTCATCGCATGCGGACATCTTGCGGTAAATGGGCAGCCGACAGGAGGCGCAAAAAGATCCGGCGGTGTGCCTTCAATCGGCTCGAGCGGCTTCCCTTTTAAATCCAGACGCGGTACGGAATTAAGCAGCCCCTGCGTGTAAGGATGCTTGGGCTCGTAAAAAATTTCCCGCTTCGTTCCGGTCTCAACGATTTTCCCTGCATACATAACAGCAATCCGGTTGGCAATCTTAGCGACAACGCCAAGATCATGTGTAATTAAAATAATGGCTACTCCCGTTTTTTGCTGGATTTCTTCAAACAGTTCCAGAATTTGCGCCTGGATGGTTACGTCAAGAGCGGTTGTCGGTTCGTCCGCAATTAATAGCTCTGGCTCACACATTAAAGCAATCGCGATAACAATTCTCTGTCTCATTCCTCCGCTGAATTGGTGAGGATATTGCTTCATTCGTTCAGTTGGATTCGGAATGCCGACCAGCTTCATCATCTCAATCGCTTTTTTCTTTGCATCGGCTGTTGAAATGGAGGTATGCTGCATTATTCCTTCGATTAGTTGATCACCGATTTTTAATGTTGGATTCAATGCAGTCATTGGATCCTGAAAAATCATGGAGATATCAGCGCCTCTGATTTTCCGCAGTTCATTTTTTGCAAGACCGGTTAAATCCCGGCCATTAAACATAACCTGTCCATTTGTAATTTTGCCTGGCGGTGATGGGATCAGCCCCATAATGGCGCTTGAGGTTACACTTTTGCCGCACCCGGATTCCCCGACGATGGCAAGTGTTTCCCCCTTCATAATGTTAAAGCTTACGCCCCTTACTGCCTGAACGGTTCCGCCATACGTTTTAAAGGTTACTTCAAGATTGTCTACTTGAAGAACCGGCTGTTCATACGTCTTGGCTTTTGGATTCTGTTTTATCTTTTCATCGTTTGCTATCTTCATCGTTTCTCTCCTATCATTTGCGCAGCTTCGGATCCAGCGCGTCCTGAAGTCCGTCTCCCAGTACATTAAACGCAAACATTGTTAAGGAAATAAAGAGCGCAGGGAAAAATAATCTCCACCAATGCCCCGATATAATAGTAGAAAGGGCATCATTGGCCATTACTCCCCAGCTTGCATGGGGCGCCTGTATGCCAAGTCCTAAAAAGCTTAAAAAGGCTTCTGCAAAAATAGCTGTCGGAACGGTCAACGTCATTTGGACAATAATCGGTCCCATCGTATTTGGCAGCAGATTCTTTTTAATAATCCGGGAGGTTTTAGCCCCGAAGGATTGGGAGGCGGCTACAAATTCATAGTTTTTAATTTGCATGACCTGTCCCCTGACAATCCTCGCCATTCCAATCCATCCTGTCACTGTCAGCGCCACAATAATCGTTGTCAGGCTCGGTCCCATGACAACCAGCAGCAAAATAACAACCAATAAATATGGCAGGCCGTATAAAATCTCTACGATTCTCATCATAACTGAGTCTGTACGCCCGCCCTTATAGCCGGCAACCCCGCCGTAAATAATGCCAATAAAGAAATCAATTAACGCAGCGGCGAGTCCAACAAAAAGGGAAATTCTTGCCCCGTACCACGTGCGGGTAAAAACATCGCGGCCAAGATTATCTGTTCCAAAATAATGATTCATACTTGGAGCCTGATTTTGATTAGGCAGATTCTGCGCCGTTGGTGAATGCGGAGTCAGCAATGGACCAAAAATGGCCATTAACGCCAAAAGAACTAAGAAAACGAGTCCGCCCATAGCAAGCTTGTTTTTCAACAGTCTCCTCCATGCATCCTGCCAATAAGAAAGAGACGGGCGTACTACATCCTCTGCTTTTTCACGATTCTTGCCGATCGGTTTGAACCAATCCTCCGGAATATCCTGTTTAGACGGAAGATTTGTTTGCTGTTTATTCACGTCTACTCTCCCCCTTTTGCGTTTAGCTTGATTCTAGGGTCAAGTAAGCTGTATGCAATATCCACGAGAAACAGCATGAACACAAGAATAGAGCTGTAAAATACCGTTGTTCCCATAATGACGGGATAATCACGGTTATTAATGCTGTCAACGAAATATTTCCCCATGCCCGGGATCGCGAAGATTTTTTCAATAACAAATGTCCCTGTTAAAATTCCTGCAATTAATGTCCCTAAAATCGTGACAACAGGCATCATCGCATTTTTCAGTGCATGCTTTATGATAATCCTGAACGGTGTAAGCCCCTTGGCTTTTGCCATTTTGATATAGTCCTGCGTCAGCACCTCAAGCATACTGGATCGCGTTAATCTGGCAATGATGGCCATTGGCCCGGTTGCAAGTGCGAGTGTCGGCAGCACCATATGAGCAGGGCTAGACCATGTTGCTGCAGGAAGAATGCCCCAATTAACGGCAAACTGCTGAATGACAAGCGTGGCTAACACGAAGTTTGGGATCGATATGCCAAGCACTGCAAAGGTCATGGCAAGATAATCAATAAAGCCGTTGTGGCGTAGAGCTGCGATAATGCCGAGGGTAACTCCTGAGACCAGTGCCGTTAAAATGGTGATAATCCCAAGCTCAAAGGAAATCGGAAACCCTCTCGATAAAAGGTCATTTACCGTCTGGTTCGGGTTTTTAATTGACGGGCCAAAATCAAATGTAATAATACTTTTTATGTACATCGCGTATTGAACATATAATGGCTGATCGAGTCCGTAAAATGCTTCTAAATTCGCCTGCACGGCCTCACTTGTTCCCCTCTCCTGGTTAAATGGAGAGCCCGGGATGGAGTGCATTAAAAAGAAGGTCAGTGTGGCAATTAAAAGAACGGTAATGATCATGATGAAAAAACGTTTAACTATGTATTTAGCCACTCTGTCTGCCTCCTAACAAAATGTGGTGCGCATCGCAAGCTCTGTCATGACAAGCATTGCCTGATACGCCTCCAGGATTGTTTTTGCTTGATAGGTGACAATACAGGTGCCGGGAATAATCGCAGCACCAGGCATCAGACTGGCCCATTCAGCTTCTCCGTAATTTGTAAACTCCACTTTTAACACCGGATTTTCCGGCGGAGCAAGCGGGGAGCATTGAGCCCTGTTTTGCAGCGCAAGAGCGGTTTGTTTTGTTAAGAGCTCTCCCGCTTTAACAGGTGTAAGACTTTTTACCGCAGACCTGGAAATGGTCTCCTTTACAGCTGCAGTATGTACGCCCTTTAAAAGCAGATCAGCTTCTTTTGCCACACAGTCATCTCCTGCCACTAATACCACAGGAACTCCATAGAAGCCTGCAACATAGGCGTTAAAGCCAAGCTCTCCTATCGGCTCATCGTTTATGTACATATTCCTTGCGCCCCATGTCATCGCATGCGACATGACACCCTTTTGACCGGCTCTGGCATGATACCCAATGAAAATCGCCGCATCCATACTGGCATCAAGCCCCTGGACCATTGAAAAAGGCTTTACATCTCCCGTGATCAGCATTGCGTCAGGATGCAGTTCTTCAATGAGCAGATTATTCATTTTAGAATGAGAATCATTCACCAGTACCTCTGTGGCTCCCTGGTCAAAAGCTGCCTGAATCACATAGTTTGCTTCACGGGTCATAATTCTTCTTCCCCGTTCATAATTCTTTTCGTTAGAGCTGACGTATGTATAGTCCGGTAATCCAGTGATGCCTTCCATATCTACAGATAAATATACCTTCAAGACCCCTAACCCCTTTTCTCTCAAAAGCTTTCATATTATTCTATTAAAATCACAATTTTCTCACTACTATACCAAAATAAAGCAGTTCCTTCAAATGAAGGAAGGACTATTTAGAGGCGCATAAGACGTAAAACGGGGTCGTCTCTGAGGGTAAAAATCCCTATTTTACCAGTGTTTCTACATATTGATCTGTTAAAATCACCCAGACGAAATTTATTTTCATCAAGGAGGCAGAGTAAAGAAGAAAAGCACCATCCCAAAAGAATGATGCCTCTCTAAATTGAGCATATATTGTTTGGCCGAAATAATGATTTAAGCGAAGGTAACAGTCACATCTTCTCCCCGGCAATCATATTTATTCATGATGATTGTATAGCGCCTGCCTTCTTTTTTAACCTGTACACCTGAAGGCTCGCATAGAACTTCGTGTTCAGTCTGAAAAACTGCGACCTGCTCCTCCCCATGAAGGGCAAATGTTACACGATCCTGTTCACGGTGTTTGATTTCTGCAGTCGAGTAGGATATGACTGCTTTCTCAAGCGCAATCTCCACCGGCAGCATAAGTCCCGTTCTTGAAGGAAGGGACACAGTGTTCTCTTCAAATAAAGGCTGACCATTTTGAAAGAGATGAAAATTCTTTTTCAGACCGTCCAGATTCATAAGATGAATAAACCGTTCGTTGTTCTCATTCGCTACAGACGTAGTAAAGATTCCATGGTACGAATAATCATGAGTAAGAGCTGGCGTAATCGAGAGTTTTTCAAAGATCTCTTTAAAAAAAGTGAGATCACAGCTGTAATGAGTGAGAATGCCAATGAGCTTTCCGTCTCCTACCCGCGACTCGAAGCCGCATACTTCCTTCGTATCATAGGTCCTCAGCAGCGGAGTGACGTGTTTCTTCAAATCTACTGTATGTGCAATATGAGTGCGAACCTCCGGGTAGCGTTTACTAAAGTTGGAGGTTTCAAGAGATAAATAATAGTCTCCGGAATCGCGATACGTCGTTTTATAGGAAACGCCGGCTGCTTCTGCAAGAATCGTGCAAGGGTTCCCTTCAAAATCGTACTGAGGCAGATCTCCATAAAGAAGAACATTGCCCCCTTTGTTCATATACGACACGAGCTTTTCCTGGATATGGCTGTGCATATATTTTGCCGAAGGAACAATAAGAGATTTAATCTCCCTATTAATTTCTTTATGCTGAATATCCACCGAGCCAAACCTCAGTCCGTGAAGAAGCATGGCACGGGCAACGACCTCCCAGGCGCTTCCGCCGCGGTTTTGTTCAATGTTTTCAATGATATCCTTCATCTTGCTGCTTTTCGGATAACGATATTCCGTCATATAGTAGTCAGGAATAAAGGCAAAGGCTGCTCCGTCCTTTTCTTCATTCATCCCCGCAAGCTTATCTGACACCGCCATCACACGGTGGATGGATTCAGCCATTCTTGGAAAGGTAAAATTAAGCTCGCCTTCCGGACTGATCGGAGCTGCAAATCCGTGGCGTTCTCCTGTAAAAGCGATACGGTCATTGCCATCATTCAGCGTTTGATCCATCCGGTAATTATAGCCGCCTGTCAAAAGGTAATAATTAATCAGCCTGTTGCCCTGCGCGATGCACATACGCATCTTAAGATCAGCTGCAGAAGGGTCCATTCTTCCCCCGAATGTGCTTCCAAAGTTCCCGTCGCCGCAATTAAATTCAACAGAGGTTAATGGCTGATCCGGTAAATGCATGGCATCCATAAAGCCATTAATAAGATAAAGGTCCTGGAACATATCCATATTAAAATCGCCGAAATAAATATCAGAACCTGACAAATACCCCTCATCCTGTGTATAGCTTTCAAAAAGCTGACTAATGCCAATCGGAAACGTAAAGCCTCGTCCGCCGCCTGTTCCGTGGATGTTAACGACAAACGGGATGTCTTTGATTCCTTCTTCTTCACAATAGCCTCTTAAGATACTAATATAGCGGGCAAAGCGGCTACGCATATAGTAGCCCAAATCCTTTAATAGAAAAGGAGCGATCTCTTCTGCAGGCGAGCGCAGCAGTTCATTTCTTCTATCCCTGTCTTCTGAAAAAACATTCGGATAGCGGCTGTTTACGGTGGAGCCGTAGCGTTCTTTCGTCCAATTCGTAAAATCCTCAAGGACGAGGTCCGTTAAATCAGGCGTGTTGCTCACCCAGGAAAGCATGCCCACTTCATTATCCAGCTGTATAGCAATGACTTTTCCTCCGTTTTGATAAAGGCGTTCCTGTATAGGAGGAAGAATGATGCTGTACCATTCCCTTGCTGCCTTTAAAAAGCCCGGGTTCAAGTAATCAAGGGTTTTTGTCGTTACTTCATTACTGTCCCAGCCGACTGGAATCGCATCAGGGTAATCGGTATACACCCAATGCGGGATCCCTTCGTTCTTCATTTCCGCCATAATAAACGGTCCCGGACGGACAAATAGATAGAGATCATTTTCCTGGCAAAGATCTAAAAAACCGACAATATCAAGCTGCGGCTGTGTTGTGCCGGTAATATCAATGATGTCTTTTTCAGGCTGGTGACAAAGCCATGGAATATAGGTTGCAATTGCATTGCATCCGGAAAGCTTCAGCTGATCAATCCTTGCCTGCCAATCACTCCGTTCAAGCCTATAATAGTGAACTTCCCCGCACATAAGTAAAACAGGCTCACCGTCGATCAGAATTTTCTTTTCTTTAATTTCAATCATTCACTTGTTCCTCCATCACCTTTTTGCTGAAAGCCAAGTTTTTTTATAGCAAGCTGGATTCTTTCGTTTTGATGATAGAGCTTCCAAATTTGCTCTGAATGATCATTTTCGAGCATCAGGAGGGTAACGCCTTTATTAATTCCGATCACTTTATCTGAGTACCATGGCATATCCTTTTCAAGGTTATAGCTGTCAATCAGCCCGTAATCTCCCCATAGCTCTTCAATCGAATCAAAATACGCAAGCGATTCAACTACCTCTTTCTTTGCAAAGACAATGGAGCCTGCAGGACCGCTTGGTGCGACCGTTCCGTCATTTTGAACGGTCACTGTCGGATAATAAGGCGGCGCCCCTGCCAGCGTATAGCCGGTTGGACCATCGCAGGCTGTAAGCCCCCAGGACTCGCTGCTGTAGGTTTTAAATGCCTCCTGCTGATCGATGCAATACTGCCGGTTTACGAGTGTTGCCTTCACTGAATTTTCAAACCAGTCAATGCCATCCGGATCGATCCAGCTTGAAAAATCAAACCAGGCATGGCTGTATTGATGCGTAAAAAGCTGGCCGCCAGGTGAAGGGTAGAAGGTATAATCGCCATATGTGCCTTCAAACCGTCTAAACCCATTATAAATTTCAGGAGACACAGGGTAGGTTCTGGAGCCGACTGCCAGAAAATAGAGCATCAGCTGTTCAGCATACATATCCCAGGCGCCAAAGCCTTTTCCGTCATCATCTATCCCCATATAAAATTGATTCGCTTCTTCGTTTACATACACCTGCCAATTAACACGGTCATAAATTTGATCAGCGAGCTCTGCAATCTCTCCGCCAAAATATTCACGAGCCGTAATTGCCCCGTTCAGCAAAATGGCTGTATCGATGATCGAAGGACAGTCATAAAAGCCTTCATTTTTTTGAGCCGTTTCCATATTTAAAAAATGATAAAAGAAGCCGTCCCTATGCTCAACGTTATAGAAAAATGTTTTCAAGGTGCCAAGTGTACGCTCTTTTCCTTCTTCAAGGGTGATCCAGCCCCGCTCAATTCCAATCGGGATGGCAGATAACCCAAATCCATTGGAAGCAATGCTTGCTACATGCTCTCCGCCTTTTCCTGAATGGTCACGGATTAGTCCGTATCCCTTACTTGATGGATCACTATTTACTTCTTTCCAGAAAAAATCAAATGAGCCCTTTGCTTCTCTGTCCAGCAGTTCCTGTGTGCGTGTCATTTGTTCCACATCCTTTTTTTATTCTCCTGTAATACCTGAGCGGTCGACGCCCTCAACAAACCACTTTTGAGCAATAAAATAAACGACCAATAATGGCAGAATACTAAGTACCGTTCCGGCAAGACGGATGCCTTCATTCAGCCTGCTTGCTGACTCATCCATCCCCGCTGGAAACATCCGCTGATAGCTCGCTGCAAATTTCTGAAGCTCAAGCGGCAGTGTTGTCAGCTGATCTCCAAAGAAAATAGCGGCAAGATACGTTTCGTTCCAGTACCACACAAAGGAAAAAAGAAACGAAATGATAATCGCCGGCACCGCCATAGGGATCGCAATGGTAAAGAAGATCCGAAGATGCCCAGCCCCGTCAAGCAGCGCCGCTTCCTCCAGCGTTTTTGGAATCGAGCGGAAAAACTGATAAAAGATTAAAATAAAGATCGCACTATTAATCCCCTGGCCAAATGTGGCAGGCAATAGAAAAGCCTGAATATTGCCAAGCAAATTCAATTCACTGTATACCAGGTACCGGGGAATCAGCGTGACCTGGGGAGGAATGATGAATGTGATCATGACCAATATGAAGAGGAAATTCTTTAAGCGAAAAGTAAATCTGGCAAAGCCATAGCCTATAAATGCCGCTACTGCTGTTTGAGCAATAGCAGGCAGAATGGTCACATACAGCGTTTCAAGAAGAGTAGGGAAAAAGTTCAGCACCTGAAAGGCCTGTTTAAAATTCTCCATATATAACGCGCTTGGAATCCAATTTATAAGCGGATTAAGTAAATCCTCTAAGCTTTTAAAGCTAAAGGAAGTCATAAAGATAACCGGATAAATATAGACAAATCCAATGCCGATTAAGAGCCCGTAAATAAGTGTTCTGATCAAAAAGCCATCGTTGCCTTTGACTCCAATCATCCACCTTTTCAATTTGGCGCCTGCTGATTTTCCTTTTCGCACTATCGACTGATTCAATTGTTCCACCCCCCTTTAGGCATAACGTTTTTTACTTTGACTGTTCATCATGACAAAAACGAGCACCAGTATTAATCCAATGACGATAAAGTAAACCCAGCTGAGGGCGGATGCGTAGCCAAACCCTGTCTCAAGCTCAAACATCTGCGCTTTTATATGTTCGATAATCGGGTTCAGTGAAAAGATTGAATACGCGACAATTGTATAGATGGTGTTGACGACAATCATCGGGAAAATACTTGGCAGTGTCACCTTCCAGAAAATCTCCCAGGCAGAAGCCCCGTCAATCATCGCTGCTTCATAAATCTGGCGGTCAATCTTTTGGAGCGCAGCCAGAAAGATTAGAATTTGCACCCCTGAATACCAGAGAATCATAATGATATTATCGAGCACATATAACAAAATTCCCGGAATGAATGAATCGGCGTTATTGCTTGCCATGCTATAAATAAAAACCTCTTCTATAGAAGGGATCGTTGTAACCCCCATGTCCTGAAGCTCTTTTAAAACAGGACCACTTGCAATAATGACCGGTAAAAAGAAGATGGTCCGAAACAGCCCGCGAAACCGGATGTTCTGATTAAGCAGCAACGCAATGAGCAGGGAAAAGACAATGATGATCGGCACAGAGATCAGAAGCTCTCTGAAGAAAACAGTCAGGTAGCCTACAAAAACGCCATCAACCGTGAAGGCATACCGGAAATTATCCCACGATACAAAGCTTGTCCGGATGCCTTCTGTTGTTAAGCTGACCTGATGAAAGCTTAAATACAAGGAATAGACCAGCGGCAGTGCCGTGAAGGCAAGAAAACCAATAATCCAGGGAGCGATAAAGAAATAGGCAAAAGATGGCTTCTTCAGTTGAATTTTACGCATACTGCCTTATGCTCCTTTCCATTGATCGACAATGGTGAAATCCATTGAGTCAACCTGGACATTTTCGTCTTCGAACGTCTCTGTTGTGTAGTTAACAATGATCGTTTTCCCGTTAGAATACGTAACAGCAGCAACGCCTGGCGACACCATTTCGTGCTGTTCAATCGTTTCATTTTCCACCTGCTTCAGCACCTCGACCAATCGGCTATTTTTCGAAAGGATGTCTTCCTTCCATACACTGAACTGCGAAGTAAAAATGTCATACGAAGGCGTATCGGCAAGAATGGCAGGTGATTCACCGGTAATAAAATAGGACGGGTAAACGCCGTATTCAGCCATTCGGAGCAGATCCTGCTGCTCATTCACCTGAACATTTACGTAATTGGAGTAGTAAGGCATTAACCCTTTCAAAACAATTTGTAAAAATGGGATGGTATCTGTGACCATCATATAGTTGGAGGAATACATCGGAATGCTTAAATAATGATGCGTTCCTGACCAGGCATACGGATTAGGCATATATGCAGCCAGCGCAGCTGTCTTTTCGCCAAGCCCTTCAAAGAGCTCCCTATAGGTTTCCTCAGCATCCTCTCTTGTGCGTTCCTTTCCATCTTCAAAGTCTGAATACAGCATGTAGCTTGTGAAATCCACTGCCATATGGTTAAGTCCGCGTGTTGAAAATTCATCTGCCGCAGCCTCTGCATGGGCTTTTGAAATCTCAGGCTTTAAGAAATACATTTCATTATAATTCTTCGTCTTCCCCCACATAACGAGCTGGGAATTTGCTTGTCTTGCGACGTCTTTACTGCCTTCATAGCCCCCGGCTCCTTTATAGGCGGTAGTGAAGTCGTTGTATAAGTAAAACGGAATGCCCTCTGCTTCCAGATCGTCATGGAGCTCGACTAATTCATCCTCGCCTCCAATTTTCTTTTCGACTGGAAATCTGGCAGGAAGTGTATTAGTGAATCCTCCTTTTGTCCAGCCTCTATAAACGAGAAGTAAATCGTCCAGGCCGTCCGCTTTCAGCTCATCCACATGCTCTCTAACCTGGTCAACCGTCGTGACAGGCAGGACGGAATTCCACAGCAAACCAGGCTTTGTTTCAGAGCCAAGGTACTCAAGGCGGACCTTATACTGGTCCTCCCGATCAACCAGCTGCCCTTCCTCCAGCAGCTTTTCCTGATAGGTTTTAGCCATTCCGGTATAATTCGCTTTTTCGTTTTCCAGAACATGTACCTGCAGATCGATATCAAATGCATTGCGGTCCTGCTGGTAGACGTTTACCCCGCTTTTATCCCTGCTCGTTGGCTGAAAATAATTGTAGCGATAATGAAATTCCGGTGAGACCCAATAAAAATCGGTTGAAACGCCAGGAGTATAGGCAGTAATTTCAGCATAATGCTCCCCGCTGTTAATAATGCTTAACAGCCCGTTTTGATGGGATCCATGGACAACTCCATAAAGCGGTAATGAAAGATATTGATTCATCTGGTTTGATGAGTTGGCAACACTTAAATCCCGGCCATACACCGTAGCACTTAATGGCGCATCAGCAAATTGACTCTTCTCCCCGTAACGGATTAAGGCGCCGGAGCCGTCGGGAATCATCATATAGCCCTCCTGCCCTGTCTGAAAAGATGCACCAAGGAAAGGATACAGTCTTAATGAGGTAAGTAAATTCCGTTTTCCTTCATCAACATTTTCTTTTGGAATACGGAAATTGAGCCCTTCCTCCGTCAGATCAACCTCAAGTGTCACTTCGATATTTGACCCAATAAAAACAATAAATGCCTTAAAGCCATTGTTTGTAGGTGTGACCATTGGCTGAGAGCCGTTTGTTAAAATACTTTCGGTTTTGCCATTTCCACGCTGATCAACGTAATCAATCGTTACAGCAGACTGCACAAATTGCTGCCATGTGTTATTCAGACGGTATTCCTCAATATTGTCCAAGCCCGAACTCCACACATAGCCTGTATTCTTGTTAAGCGTTTTAATGGCCACCGTTTTCGGATCAACATATAAGGCAAGGCGGTCATTTTCGGCCATCAGCTCATAGGGCTCTCCAATTTCTTCCTGAGGTGCTTGTTCAGTCATCTCCTCATCCTCTATGGCCTGCGTAAACTGATTTGATTCATAAAAGATTGATTGAGGAACCTCAGAAATAATTTCTTCAATGATTTCATCCTTCTCTTCTTCAGCTGCTCCTGCAGAGGAACCTGTCAGAATAAGCGGGATGATCAAAAGCATGCTCCATTTTTTAGACACGAACCATCACCTCGCTCACAACTGAGAATAAGAAGTCTATTACCTGATTTAACAAAATGTATAAAATGAACCCGACTAACACGAGCATGATCATGCCGAATATTGTCAGTAAAATATTGCGCACTGTTTCTGAAATCATGTAATTATGAATTTCCTTCACCATGAAATACAGGATCAGCAGACACCAGCCAAAAATGACAACGATGGAATACTGATAAATGAAAGCTTCATTAAGTGTAAGAACCTTTGAAAGCAGCGTAACCGGCACCATAAAGAGCAGAAAAGGCGCTAAGGCATAGATCGTTCCAATAAAAATATCTTTAAACCGTCCCTGTCCGTCATTGATCGTACTTACGAGATAGTTTGAGACGATAAACAAGGCGACCGGCCCGATAACAATCAGCAGTTCTCTGACCAGAACAAAATCGGCATCTCCGGCTACTGTAAAAATAAATCCTGTCTGAAGTCTGGAGTAAAGATAGATCAGAACAAGAAGAACATATAAAATACCCGCAGACAGTACAGAGCTCCTCTCTCCCTTCCGGATGTAATAAAACCCATCAATGGGATGCTTAATAAAATACCCGACAAAAGCAAGGTCCTTCAATAAGCGCGGAGATGGCAGCCTTTCCCGAAGCGAAAAAACGATTCCTGTTTTTCGATCGGCGTACTTTAAGGAAGACCAGCTGATCATTAAGCCAATCAGCACTAAAATAAAGATTCCTAAATAATTTTGCAGCCATGCATGACGCCTTTCCCAAAAGGCTTCTGAATAACCGGATCTGTCATTCGCCAATTTATATTGTTCAAGCGCTTCATCGTAGCGCTGTTCTTTAAAATAAGCGCGGCCCATCGCGGTATGAGCAAGTCCGAAGGAGGTATTAAGGTCCAATACATTTTCCCAGTACTCCCTGCTCTCCACGTATAAGCCCTCTTTAAATAACGCAATTCCGGCGTGCACTTCGTTAATAAAAGCAGTTGGTCCAAAACGCTGGATAATTCCCCGCTCGCGATCGGCTACATACAAAAAGCCATTCGTATCTATTGCAATACTGCTGGCCTGCTGAGACAGTCCCCATTGATTGAACCCTTCATCAGGACCTGAAAATAGAAACAGCAGATTTCCAAAGCTGTCATACTCATGAATGATCCCATCGGTGTCAATGGCAAACATATTTCCATGCTGGTCTACTGTAATATCAACGTAGGAAATCCCGCTTGCAACATCTAATGGCAGCATGTTATCTCCCGCAACATTCAGCTTTTTAATCAGCTCAATTTCTGCTCCCTGCGTGATGGAATAAATAAGTCCCTGCTCATCAATCGCTATGTTCTGGGGAGCAGGAGGATTACGTGAAAACAGCCTGGAATCGAGTGAAAGCATTTCCTGAATGACTGAAGTGAAAGCATTCTGGGTTCGGTTGACACCGTAATAGCCTAAGAACTCCCCTTCCTTACTAAGCTGGATAATGCCGTTTGTTGATCCTTCACTGATGACATATAAATTCCCCCGTCGGTCGAGGACCACACTTGTCGGCTTGAAGCTTGAGCGTGCCCCAAATAGCGGAGAGTCAGGCTTTTCATATTCATTTACAATTTCGTTATCCTGATTAATTTGAACGATCTTGGATGCACCATAATCAGCCACAAAAAGATCGCCTTGCTCGGAAACAAATAGACCTGTTGGCTGCACGAGTACACCGGCGCCAAATTCTGCGATTTCCTCTCCGGCCTGATCATATTTAAGAACTGATTTTGTACCTGAATCCACCACATAAACCTGATTTTGATGATCAATAAAAAGATCTTCCGGGCTAATTAACCGATTATCCTTCTGAAACTGTCCTAAAGGAAGAAATGTTGTTTGTGTCAGCACCTCTGTGCCATCATCTTCGTATGTGACCGTAGGATACGGAATCGATGCATAGGCCTGTGTTTGGAGCATCAGTCTAAGCACCATTAAGACCAATATGAGCTTTCTCATAACCTCCCTCCCTTTTCTTCTATTTAATCCCTGAGTGTGCCATCGTGTTCATTACCTGCCGCTGCAGGAATATAAAAATAATTAAGTTTGGCAAAAACATGATAAGTGATGCTGCGGCAGCCATTCCCTGTCCAGCCACTGTATTGCCCTCAACCTGTGAAGCGAGAGTAGACATATAAAAAGCAAAGGTTTTTAGCCCTTCGTCGTTCACATATAACGTTGAAGTTTCAATATTGTTCCAAACGAGCTGGAACGATAAGATAGCGATTGTAGCGATCGCAGGCTTAACGAGCGGGATGATGATTTTCATAAATATATAGTAATCATTTGCTCCATCCAGCCTCGCGGCTTCAAGGAGTTCATCCGGTATTTGGTCAATGAATTGCTTAACAAGAAACAGTCCGATCGGCATCGCCAGCAAAGGGAAAATATGAACGAAGAACGAATCGATCAACCCAATATTTTCAATCAGGAGGTAACGAGGGATCCCTACCGCTGCGGGTACAAACATTAACGCAATTGTGTTAATTTCAAAGATATATTTCTTACTTCTAAATTTCTTTTTTGAAAGCGCGTATCCGGCCATTGTAGAGATGAGCACCGTAAAGAGCATCACAATAACGGTCGTAATAATGCTGTTGAAAAGGTAGCGCGCCATCGGTACACCGGTTTCAGATGAAGCGGAAAACAGGTCTGAGAAATTCTGCATCGTCGGCTTTTCGACAAAAAATCTTGGGGGAAAAGCAAACAGCTCATCAATCGGCTTGAATGCATGAAAGAAAATATACACAATAGGGTGCGCCATAAAGACTGCGAGCGGAATCAGGAACAAATAAAACTTCATCTGACTCCAATGGAATTTGGAGGGGTTAATCTTGGTGCCATGAAAGGATGATTTCGCCATCTGCTTATGCCTCCTCTTTATCGCCGAATAGTTTCCACGCCACTTTAGAAAATAAATACACTACAATCAGCAAAATAACCGACACAGCAGCTGCATAGCCCATCTCATAGCGGATAAAGCCATAATCCTCTAAATGGTTGACCATAAGCTGACCTGCATATTGCGGAGTCGGGTTGGACCCTGAAAGCGCCACCCCAATTGCTCCTGCCTGAAAGGTGCCGACAACTGCCATTACGGCACCAAACAGCATCTGCGGGCGCATGGAAGGAATCGTGATATAAATAATTTCCTGAAATCGGTTGCGAATGCCGTCTATATAGCCGGCTTCATAAATTTCACTATCAATATTTAAAACCCCTGACAGCATCGCCAGAAACCCGACACCCATGCTTCCCCAAAGTGTGACGACAATCATAATATTCATTAAATACTCAGGAGACTGCAGGAATTGTATCGGTTCAAAAATCAGCCCGAATGTGATTAACAGACTGTTTAAATAACCCGTCTCATCACCGCTGAAAATAATCGTCCAAACTACTGACATCGCGATTCCTGCTGTCATGGATGGTGAATAAATAATGAGCGCAAGCACCGTCCTTGGCCCTTTCGAAATCTGGGCAAGTGTCCAGGCCAGAATAAAGGACAGAATGTATCCCCCAGGGCCAACAATCAGGGCAAAGGTTAAGGTGTTTGGAAGAACATACTGCATAAATACTTCATCCTGGGTAAGAAGCCCGATGTAATTAGCGAACCCTATGAAACTGGGAAACTCAATCGCATTAAAATAAGTTAATGAAAGAACTATCGCTGCTAAAAATGGGATGACGATAAATAAAGTAAAGAGAATAATATAAGGGCTTAGGAAAACCCAGGGACTTCCGTTATGATCTCTGTTTCTTTTTTTCATCATTCTTCCTCGCCCCAGCTTTCTACCATTTCAATCGTAGGAACACGGTACGGCTTCACATTCACACCGTTTTCGACGTAGCCAAACTCCTCCATTTTGCGTGTGATTTCACGATCGATCGCAATGATGGAATCATCAATCGCTGATCGGGGGTTTTCTCCGTCAAAGACAATTCTGTTCCAGATATTACTTAACTCTCTTTCAACTAAATAAGCTCCCGGAATTTTCGGTACTTCCTTTAAATACTCCCACTGCTCAAGGATTATTTCTTTATGCTCCTCAGGCCATGGCAGCGCAACAAAGGCATCCAGGTTGGCTGTGTTCCACATATACTCCGGTCCAAAAAGCACCTGCAGCGTATTGGCAAATTCCGTCTGAGTATCAGCCGACATCCACCATTTCAATAGCTCCCATGATTCATCGGGCTTATCTGTTCCTTTTAAAATCATATCGGACTGCCCTGAACCCGTTGTCCAGCGCTCAACCTCGCCCTCTTCATTTTCAATGCCGGGGTGGAGTGCAATATCCCACCATCCTGCAATTTCAGGTGCAGCTGAGGTGAGTTGAACATAGGTAGTAAAAGAAGAAATACCAATCGGCAGGGTTGAATACCTGAAGTGATTATAAAAATTCGGCACCTGCAGCGGCATACTGTAGATCGTGTTCAGATCCGTCATAAATGTCACCGCATTCAGTGCTGCTTCTTCATCAATCGCCGTTGACATACCGTCCTCTGCATACATATCTCCCTGGAACTGATAAATATAAGGGGCTGTCGTCTGGAATGGTTTAAATCCAATCGCTCCTGCTATAGGAGTGTAGTAATTCATCCCGTAGCGCTGCAGCTCAGGAAGAATTTCAATCACATCATTCCATGTATCCGGAACCGGTGTATTCAGCTCGTTCAGGATATCTTTTCTGTAAAATTGAACAAAAAAGTCCTGTGTTTCCGGAAGTCCGTATACACCTTCATCCACCATCATGGGTAAAAAGGCGCCCGGCGAAAACTGCTTCGAGTATTCTGTAAAATCATCAAATTGACGCAAATCCTCAACTGCTCCCCGTATCGCCATCTCATAAGGCAGCCAGTTACTGACCCCTAACGCAAGATCCGGCTGAGTCCCGGCTGAGCTGGCAAGGATAAGCTTCTGCTCATCAGGCATTAAAGAAAGCTTTACCTTTATGCCGGTTTCTGCTGTGAAGCTTTCATCCACCATCGTTTGCATTAATTCAACGTATTGCCTCGGGCGATTCACCCAGACATTTAAGGTTTCTTCATCTGTCTGGGAGGTTGCGAGCGTTTCCTGGCTAAATGAAGCAAAAAAGCTTTTTACCCCTTCACGTACGGATGCCCACCAGTTTAAAGAAGGATCCGGGATTGTCTCTTTTTCCCCATGAAAATAGAAGCGGTCCATGGATAATGGCGTGCCGGTCATATCAATCATCAAGTTAGCTAATAGCTGTGAAACCGAGTTGGAGCCCTCTGAAAGCTCCGTCATCCGAACAGGAATTTCGTTTGGCTTTGCAGCAAGTCCCCTCAGCTTTTCTTCAGACAAGGCGATCGACACAAATTCTTTCGATTCCGACTGTTGATCTGTAAGAGCCTGAACCTCCTTGCCAAGTGCATTTAGCCGGTCAGCCCAGCCAATTAATTGCGTTTCGATTTCAGGTATATATTCTGTAATCTCCCAGGAACGTGAACGATCCCGCTGATTTCCAGTTAATTTTCGAATGGATAAAGCAAGCTCATCAATCTCTGCCATCACGGAAGAAATGTCATTGACCACAGATTGGTACGGAGCTGCACTTGCTTTTAAAGAAAGTTCATTGGACCCTTCTTTTAAGAAAAATAGATAAGGCTTTTCCTCTTTGTCGCCAAAGGTTACATTCTGCCATTTAGTCGAATGAGGAATGAGATAGGATTGTACTTCCTTGAAAGGTACTTCACCATTCACTTCAAGTGTTCTAAATACCGGCCCGCCAGTTCCTTTGTTTTGCTTCACTTTCATCGTGATCGCATACAAACCATCCTTAGGAGCCTCTACTTCCCATGTCATTTCCTGACCGCTTTCTGACCAGGAATGGGCATTAATAACATTTAATAATCTCTTACCGTTTTCGTACGGAACAACATCAGGATCATTCAGCGCTTCCGGACGAATATGAGAACTATTTAAACTCGTAAATTTCTCTGCTTCGATCGTAACCAGGCCTTCTCCAGCCGGCGTATCTTTATAATTACTGCTGTATTCCTCATAGGAGAGCTTTTCTTCCGGTGCTTCAAGGGAAACCTCCCCGAGCAGCACTTCCCCTCTCAGTCCGCTAAGTGTAATTGTGCTGCTTCCTTCATCCAGCCAATAAAGCAGCGGGTCATCATGAAGATGACTTGCATCCTCTGCTAAAAGGGATGACCATTCAGAAATAGGCAGTTTGGTCGGAATGCGTTCATTCCCGTTTTCATCAGGACCCTTGTAGGAAGGATCATTCATCCATTTGGACATAAATGAAATTCTGCGGCTTTCATAAAACGGATATTCACCATTAATTTGCACGGCAATCTCTACTGGTAAAATAGGATTGCTTTCTATGTAGTAATCAAAATGAATCTGGTAAAAACCACTGGCTTCCACCTCAACCTCTGCTTCAACCTGCTGATCGCGCTCCAAATGAACCACTTGATCTCCGTAGCCATTGCTGGCTGCTTCCTCTAACAGCTGTGCCCCGCGGAGATCCCAGCCTGAAGGAAAAAGGGTGATTGGGTCACCCTCCTGTTCCGGCTGTTTTTCATTCTTCCATTGGAGGAGAACATCATGATAGGAATCTTCAATTAACTGATCAGCTAACCCTTCCTCTTGCCTTTCCTCTCCACTAGCGACAGCTGAATGACTGATCAATAGCAAAAGAACGATTAACCCAGTAAACCAATTTCTTTTCATGGCTGTACCCCTCCCCCATATCTACCATTTACTCTAATTTACTGGCTGCATCCTCATATGCCTGCTCTGCAAGTGCATCCAATTGTTGAGAGTAATCTTCAAGCTTTAATTTTCCTCTTGTAAAGGCATCGATCAGTTCAGTGACATTTGCATTGGCATTATCCTCGACAGCAACACCTGTTGGCGCTTCCCATCTTGATTGAGCAAATCCAGGAACAATTTTAACCGGCTCTGTAATTCCATTTTCAAGATTTTCATATGCCAAACGCACACCAGGAACCTCAAGCATGTCGAAATATTCGTCAAGCATTGCTTCGTTTGTTGTAACTGGAAGAGAGTTCAATACTTTCCCTTCTCTTTCTGCCACTTCAACACGTTTAGAGAAACCTTCTTCTCCAAATGACATAAATTTAATAAACTCGTAGGCTGCTTCTGCATTTTCAGAAGACTTTGAGATTCCCATGTAATCATTTACGATAACGGTTCTTCCTCCGGGGATACCGATAAAGTCCCACTCGAAATCAAGGTTTTCAAGCATATCCGCTGTACCCCATGTGCCATCCCACTTAAGGGCAACGCCGCTTTGCTGCCAAACCTGCTCAGGATCTTCTCCCTGGAAGTTTGCTTTTTCTTCATCCGTCAGGGTTTCAAAACCATATTTATTTGAAATAATATCGCTTGATAAGGCAATGGCGTCTCTAAATTCCTGTCCATCCAGTTCATAAGAGCCATTGTTAAAGGTGTACCAGCCAAGCTCCTCATTAGCAGCTGATGGGTACCAGTCAGGAATAGCAAATGGGTGATTTGTCCCCGCCACTCCATTTGACATATCCGATACATCTTTAATTGCCGAAGTAAAGGATTGAATATCCGTTCCATATTGAGGTACATCCAAATTCGCATCATTGAACAGATTCTTATTTACAAAGTAACCAAGGAAATGCTGAGCAACAGGCAATGCTACTACCTGGTCATTATGCGTTAATGTTTCCTTTACTACTTCCGGGATATTGGCGAAATCCTCATCTTCTGCAGTAAGATCCGTTAAATCCATCAGCCAGTCATTTGATAAAGCAGTTGGAACAGATGGAAGCATGAATACATCAGGCATTGCGCCACTTGAAGCTGCAGCAGACAACGTTCCATTCCAGTCATCATTTGCAATCGTCTCATCCAACTCAACTTTAATATCCGGATGCTCCTTTTCGAATTCCTCAAGCATTAAACGCTCCAGGTTCATTTCTTCCTCTGTACCGAATGTCCAGCTTGCCACTTTGATTGTGACAGCATCCTCTGAATCGCCCTCTGCTGAATCTCCGCTATCATCCGAGCAGGCAATTAGCGATAACGAAAGCGTCCCTACCCCTAAAATTGACCAAAACTTTTTCATCCTTTTTTCCTCCCCTTTTTCCGCTATATTAAAGCGCTTTCAAATATGAACCAAAAAAATGACCATTTCTCCGCTCCATGCTCAGAACACAAGAAGCTTTCCATATAATTGGAGGCGCTTACATTGTTCTCGTCATTTTTGTATCCAGAGCAGGCTCTCCCCCCTTTTTCCAAGATAAAAAATGAGACTTTTTAGTTGAAACGTTTCAATAAGACTCCAAAAAAAGGGAAACCTCTTAAGGAATCCTTATTGAAACGTTTCAATAAACTAAGTATACGAAATGAAATTAAGTTATTCAATAGTTTTTTTCTTTTCTGACATTTTATCTAGTAAACAGGCACAAGCCCCGCATCTGCCTGACGCGGGGCTTGAAGAAAAATTTATATACTAATACAGCGGTCCGGTTGATTCTCTCTGGATCACTTCTGTCGGCAAAACAGTATGCTTATTCGGCTCGTCTCCCTGTATATGCTGAATGATCAAATGAGCAGCTGTAGCGCCTATTTCAAACTTGGGCTGCTTAATGGTCGTAAGAGAAGGACGGATGTATCTTGAGAGTTCAATATCATCAAATCCGATAATTTGGATGGTTTCCGGAACCTGAATGCCAGCCTCTGAAAACGCCTCAAGCGCCCCGATTGCCATCTGGTCATTAGACACAAAGACGCCGGTTGGAAGAGTTTTCTGCTGCAGAAGCAGTTTTGCAGCCTGATACCCTCCATTTTGAGAGTAGTCCCCCTTTATATGCCAGGCAAAAGGAATAGAAGGATAACCATGTTCAGTCAGGCATTTAGTAAACCCGATGGTTCTCAGCTCGCTGTCACGGTTATTTGATGGACCTGAAATATACCCGATGGCTTTATGCCCAAGCTTTATTAAATGTTCAGCCGCCTGATAACCTCCCTGGTCGTTATTCACGACGACAGAATATAGGTTGGGATGAGAAAACTCCCGGTCCAATACAACAACAGGAAATTTTTCCCGGCTGATTTCACTTAGCACTTCATCTTTAATATCCGAGGAAAACACCACGACCCCGTCCACTCGCCTTTCCCGCAAAAAACGTTCAGCAGTCCCCAGGTTTTCACCGATCGTGCTGCAGGCGATCAGACCATATCCATATGAATGGAGTGTTTGTTCAATTCCTTTAATGATTGGCGCATAAAAAGAACCAGAGAGGTCATGCAGGACGAGTCCAATCATCATTGTTTTTTTCATTTTTAAATCTCTCGCCCAGCCGTTTTTTTGGTACTGAAGCTCTGCAGCTGCCCGCAGAACCTTTTCAGCTGTTTCTTTTGATACACGGTCACTTTGATTTATGGCTAAGGATGCCGTTGATACAGCTACTCCTGCACGTTTTGCTACGTCTTTAATCGTTGTCATAAGCCTGCCTCTTTCGTTTTGTCCTCAGTCATAATCGCTGATTAAGAAGAAAATAAGCGCAAGGCCCGTGAAGCCTTAACGCTTATTGCTGTTTTAATTAAATCACAATTAAACTTTTTCAGGCAATGTGCGCATTGAAAAATTCGATTCAAGCGTTTTAAACGTACGCTCAACAGATGACTCAAGCAGCTTTTCCATTAGCTCAAGCACGTGTAAGCCGAGTTCACCATGACAATAATGCTGATGGTCTGATTGAATCGATTCGATCATATCAGAAAGACCAAGTCCCCGCTCATTTCCAATGTATCCGGATACGAGAGGAGCCTCCTGCCAGCCCGCTTCGCCCTCTGCCAGATAGGAAACAGGACCGCCAAACAGATTTGGATCGGGAACATGAATCGTTCCTTTAGAACCATAAACCTCGATAAATGGCAGCTTCGATTGATGAATATCAAACGTCGCTGTAATCGATGCGGTCACATTGCTTTTAAATTGCATAAGCCCTTCCACATGAGTAGGTGTTGTAACAGGAAATGTTTCCCCTGCCCGCTCCTGACTTTTAATCGTCCGTTCAAGGTAGGTCGTCTGAGCGATTCCGGTAACAGAGTCGACAGGTCCAAGCAGCACCAGCAGCGAAGATAAATAATAAGGTCCCATATCGAATAGAGGACCTGCACCTGTTTCATAAAAGAATGCAGGATTTGGATGCCAGCTCTCCGGGCCGCTGCCCATCATAAATGCTTTTGCCCCTACAATTTTACCTATTTTGCCCTCATTCACTAATTGAACAGCTGTTTGAATCCCTGCTCCTAAAATTGTATCAGGAGCTACTCCTACACGAAGATTTAACGCTGTTGCTTTTTCGATAATCTTTTTCCCGTCCTCATATCGGGTCGCAAGCGGTTTTTCTGAATAGACATGCTTCCCGTGGTCGAGTGCTGCAAGATTTATTTTTGCATGGGCACTTGGAATTGTTAAATTGACAATGATATCGATGGTCGGGTCCTCTAATAGGTCATCCGGTGTTTCATAGAAAGGAATACTATACAGCTCAGCCTTCTCTTTTGCTTTATGAGAAAGAAGATCCGCTATTCCTGCCATCTCTATATTGCTGAATTTTGAAGGCGCGGCCAAATAAATATCACTTATGTTCCCCGCTCCAATAATTCCTGCACGCATTTTTTTCATTGTTAGCCTCCTGTCCACTCTCTTAGTACTGCTGGCGCCGGTCCAACCTCTTCTAATGGCTCCCCTTCAAAATGCTCCTGTTCAACAACCAGCCAGTCCAATGAAACCTGTTTAATAATTCCTTTTAAATCTAGCGTTCCTGTTCCAATTGGTCCGCTTCTTCTTTCTCCTCCATCACTTATCATATCTTTAATATGAATAGAAAATACCCGATCCTCTAATCGTTTAAGAAGTTCAACCGTGTCGACTCCTGAAAATTCAGTCCAGTACACATCGACTTCAAAAAATACGGGATAATTGCTTGTGAGACGCTCAAGAATTCCCCAGCCCGTCTCACCATTTTCAAGCTCAGCAAATTCAAAATCATGATGATGGTAGCCTAAAGCCAATCCTGCTGCTTCGACCTTCCTACTCGCTTTATTTAGCAGCTCTGCCAGCTCTTCAAATTTTTCTTTTGTTCTCCACTGCTCATCTACATAAGGAATGATCAGCTTTTTATTGCCAATTACTTTACTAAATTCAATCCATTCGTCCAGTAAAGCTTCATCACTCAGCAAGTCCACACTTATATGCATGCCTGCTGCCTGAAGACCGTATTCACCAAGCATTGATTTCCACTGCTCAGCATCCTTTTCATAGGTTCCAGCGAGTTGAACACCCTCGTAGCCGTATTCACTGAGTGTCTTTAATGTTCCTGCAACATCCTTTTCCATTGCGTCACGAACTGAGTACAATTGAAGTCCAATTTTCTTCATCTCTATCCCTCCACTTATATGCTGACGATTTTTTTCGTTTTACTTGATTCCATTGCAGCTAGTACGATTTGAAGTGCTTTTTTACCTTCTTCTCCCGGAATAAGAGGGGTTCTTTCTTCCACAAGAGAGCTAATAAATTCATCAATGACGCCTGTGCTCGATTGGCCGCCTTCATCATTCGTCTGAATTTTACCAAGATCCTCTTTTTCCGGCGGGCCGTCAATAGGGTAAAAAATAAAGGAAAATTCCTCATCATCCTCCAAGCGAAGAACACCTTTTTCACCATAAATAATAGTGGCGTTATCCTCGAATTTTTTGTGAGACCAGCTGGCAGTCAAGGTCCCCATCGTGCCGTCCTTCAGCTTCACAATGCAAACCGCATTATCATCAACATTGGTGTCTTCTTTCGCGATCGTATCAACAAATCCGCCGACCTCTATTACGTCCTGATCGAAAACATAACGGATCAGGTCACTTTTATGGACACCTAAATCACCGAGCGCTCCAATAAAAGCCTTCTCCTTTTCAAAGAACCAGCTGTTACGGCCGTCAACGCTCCAGCCCTCCGGCCCCCCATGGCCAAATGCTGTTCTAAAGCTGTAAACATTGCCCAGCTTCCCTTCTTGAATGTACGTCCGGGCTTTTTCATGAGAAGCAACAAATCGCTGGTTGTGCCCAATCATCAGGTTTTTTCCATTGGCCTTTGCCGTTTCGATCATCTCATCTGCTTCTTCTATTGAGGTGGCCATTGGTTTTTCACACAACACATGCTTCCCTGCTTTTAGGGCATCAATTGTAACCGGTGCATGCAATGCGTTTGGAAGATTTACGCTTACTGCATCAATAGATGGATCACTCAATAATTCTTTATAAGAGGTATATACATTCGCCTCTGATTGATCCGCAAAGCTTTTTGCACGCGCTTCATTTAGATCACAAAATGCTGCTATTTCAACATGTGGATTTGCCGTATACTCCGGAAAATGCCGGTGCTTTGTAATGCTTCCACACCCGATAATTCCAACTCTTACTTTTTTCATTCCTTCATCCCCATTCAATCTTTAAATCGAAACGTTATGATTTGATATTTTCGTTATAAATTATATAGATTCACGAGATCTTTTTATGTATAAATCGATACGTTTCGATTTATATAGTAGCATTCAATCGAAAAAATGAAAACCCTTTCTTTTTATATTTTTAAAAAAACTTTTTTTACTTGTAACCTCTGTCTGTAACCTCCGTCTACTTTATAAAGAACGATTTTTAGGGGGCGTATTTAATGAATAAAAAAAGGTGGTTTGCCATTAGCGGGGCGGCATTGCTTATTGGATCGCTGTGGACATTGTTGTATTATATGCAGCCAGCTGTGGCCGGACTTGCAAAAAGCGATGAGGCTGCTTATGTATTCTCCGACAAGGAATGGACCCTCCATTTTACAAGAGCGCTTAACAAAGAAACGATCACAGAGGATTCGGTCTATGTCCTCTCAAAAGAAAATGAGCGGATTCCCGTCCAGATGACTTTGAACAAAGAAGGTACTTTATTGTCTATTGCTTCACCCGAAAAAGGCTACGCCAACCTTCAGGAATATACCCTCCACCTCTCAGACGCAATAAAATCAAAGCTTGGACTCGGCATACGCGGAACCCGGGCGATTTCCTTCCAGGTCGTCGATGATCTGCCTACAGTTGAATCAGAAGAATATTTAAAGAAATATTTTGCGGCTCTCCTCGAGAAAGAAAAGAATCAACAGCGCGACTTTTCAACAACTGATAATGCGGAGACACTTGATGACAGCGCATTCAGTGCTTCCGACACATCCGGTGCAGCTGCGGAAGAATCGGGCGGCGGTGATTTTTCTGAGACGAACAACCAGGTCGAAGGCGTCAGTGAATCGGATATCGTTCAAACAGACGGAAACTACATTTACCATATAAACAGTGATGAAAATATTTCAATCGTTGAAGCAAAGCAATATCCGGATTCTCCTGCAGCTGCAGGTACGATTTCATTTGAAGGAAATTTTTATCCAACCCAGCTGTTTTTAAAGGATCAAAAGCTTATTGTGCTGGGAGAGGAATGGAACGCTTATCCGGAGCAAACGACCAGAGGATCAGATTTTGTGATCGATCAAGGTGCCACAATCGCAAAAATTTATGACATCACCTCACCCGATAAGCCCGAGCTTATTCGGGAGGTCGGTGCAGAAGGTTATTTTTCAAACGCAAGAATGATTGATGAACATTTATATTTCATCACAACCCTGCAGCCTCAAATCTGGCTTATGGAAAAGCAGCCTGACATGGAGCTTCGCCCCCGCACCTGGGACAGCCAAAATGAAGATGAATTTACACCTGTCGATGTGAAAGACATTAAAATAATCCCTGAAAATGAACAAAGCCAGTACTCCATTATTACAGCAGTGAATGTGAATGATCTCGAATCCCCTGCTGCAACTGAGACCTATCTTGGCAGCAGCGGTCAGGTATATATGTCCGAAAACAATCTTTATTTAGCCAATTCAAGCGGCCCATTCACCATTATGCCGATTGACATTATGCCTGCAGGAGGGGGAAATTCAGAAACCAGTATTTATAAATTTGCCATTGATGGCCTGAATGTAAAATTCATGGCTAAGGGCACGGTTAAAGGCGGAATCCTTAACCAGTTTTCAATGGATGAGCATAATGGCAACTTCAGGGTGGCAACAACAGAAGGAAACACCTTTGGAGAAAATAGAGATTCACTTAACCACCTTTTTATCTTAAATGAAAACATGGAACAGATCGGCTCCGTTGAGGGTCTCGCAAAGGGAGAGCGAATTTACTCAGCACGCTTTCTTGGAGATAAGGCCTACATGGTCACCTTTAGAGAGACAGATCCCCTGTTCGTCATAGATACTAAAAATCCGGAAGCACCGGAAGTATTAGGTGAGCTTAAAATCCCAGGCTTCAGCACCTATCTTCATCCCCTGGATGAAAATCATTTAATTGGATTCGGAGTGGATACCGAGCTTTTTAACAGCGAAACAGCCGGCGATCCTCCAATGGTGCGTCAAACGGGAATGAAAATATCCCTTTTTGACATTACCGACTTTTCAAATCCAAAGGAAAAGGATATCGAAATCATCGGCGGTGCCGGTACCTATTCCACTCTTATGCATGACCATAAATCCCTTTTCCGCCATAAAGAACGCAGCTTGTTCGGCTTCCCGGTTTCCGTCTACGAGCAAAAAGACATAAAAAGCGAAATAAACTTTGTAAACCAGGGCGCCATGCTTTATACAATAACCGCTGAAAACGGCATTCAATTAGTAAAAGAAATTTGGAATGAGAAACAAGAAGGTGAAATTTATGAAGACTGGGAAACACAGGTCCAGCGATTGCTCTATATTGATAACACGCTCTACACGGTAAGACGAAATGGCATAGAAGCTCATGAATTAAATTAACGGTTCAAAAAAGCTATACACCAAACCCATTAAATGCTAAACTGGTAAAAATTTAAACGCAATGATGAGAAGAGTAGCCAAATGAATCCCTCAAAGAGAGCTCCAGCTGGTGGGAAGGAGCAGGAGATTCTATGGTGAACCAAATCTCTGAGCAGCACAAAGGAACCTTACAAAGGGGATGGTGTGACGGGAGCTCCCGTTATAGAGCCAGGGTATAAGCTGTCAAAAGCCGTACCTGATAAGGCTGATTTGGCGACAAATCAGCAAACCTGGAGTGGCACCGTGAGAGATAATCCCGCCTCCAAGATGAAAATCTTGGAGGTGGGATTTTTTATTGTCTTAAAAAGAACGGACGAATGTAACAGTCACTCATAACGCTCTATTTTTAGAGCAGTAGATAAATTACCCAGCAGTTGATTACAGTGGAAGGGGCGGACTCCTGCGGGATGCAGCGGGGAAGCTGAGATCCATTGGCGCAGCCAATTAGCTCAGCCCCCGCCCCGCGGAAAGCATGCCCCTGCAGTGGATATCAACAAGCTTTCTTAAATTCCTTTCCGGAGAAGCATAGTAGTTTTCTGGTCATTAAGAGGCATTTACTCTTAACACATTAATTTTAGAGCAGTAAATAAATTACCAAGCAGTTGATTGCAGTGGAAGGGGCGGACTCCTGCGGGATGCAGCGGGGAAGCTGAGATCCATTGGCGCAGCCAATTAGCTCAGCCCCGCCCCGCGGAAAGCCTGCCCCTGCAGCGGAAATCAACACGCTACCTTAATAAGCATTCACCCCTAACACACTAATTTCTCAAAGGAGATGATCATCAATGCTAAAAAAACTTTCCGCCCATTGGAAATACCCAGCCATACTAATCCTGGGAGTCGGCGTCTCCAACATAGGCGCCTGGGTCTACCTGCTCTCATTAAACCTGATGCTATTCCAGCTGACAGCCTCCCCCTTAAGCATCGTCTTCCTATACATCCTGGGTCCGCTCGCAGCACTCATCACAAACCCTTGGGCAGGCAGCTTAATCGACCGCAGCAGCAAACGCAACCTGATGATCTACCTTGATATCGCCAGAGCCCTTTTCATACTCGTCATCCCTTTTCTATCATCCCTGCCGCTTATCTACACTATTGCTTTCGTCATCAACATGGCAAGCGCGATTTTTGAGCCGGCATCAATGGTTTATGTCACAAAGCTGATTCCAAGCGAAAAAAGGAGAATGTTCAATTCCCTTTACAACCTAATGACCTCCGGCGCTTTCTTAATCGGACCAGCAATTGCAGGGCTTCTGTTTTTAACCGCCTCCCCTTCTTCAGCCCTATTTGTCACTGCAGCTGCATTTACCTTATCAGCAGGCTTTACTGCCCTGATGCCAAACCTTGAACGGAATTTAGCAGAAGATACTCTTTCTTCCCCTCTAAACCTTAAGGAGATTCAAAAAGATTGGCGCCACGTGTTTTCATTTAGCAAAGACAACTTTCCGGTTATGGCTGTCTACCTGCTTTTCAGCGGTGTAATGGTCGTCATAGCGACAGCGGTGGATTCCCTTGAGGTTTCTTTCGCAAAAGAGGTTCTGCAATTATCAGACAGTAAATACGGCGTCCTCGTTTCAATTGCAGGTGCCGGAATTCTCATTGGCTCGCTGCTTAATACATTCATGACAAAGCTTTTTTCGATCTTCACCCTGCTAAGCGGAGGAGCTGTTTTTGTAGCAGCTGGTTATGTTGTTTTTTCGTTTTCCACTACTTTTTCTATGGCAGCATTCGGGTGCTTCACGCTCGCTTTTTTCATTTCGTTTGCCAATACCGGTTACCTCACTTTTTACCAAACCTATATTCCGGTTGAGGTCATGGGCAGGGTTGGGAGTATTTACGGCCTGATTGAAGCCGTTTTAATTATTGCCTTCACTCTGCTGCTTGGAGGCCTTACGCTTTTCTTATCTGTACAGGCTGTTGTCAGAATCGGAACGCTGATAATGATGGCCGGAGCTGTTCTTCTCTTTTTATATGTAAGACGTTCAGCTTTTTCAGAAACAAAGCCTTCCCAAGAAGCTGAGATACGTTCGATTAGTTAAATCAGCATGGACTGACTGAATATAAATATAAAGCGCTGAGACAATCTAACTGTCTCAGCACTTTTTTAGTGAAGAAGCTTTTGTGTATTTTCAGACATTGTTAACCCTTACATCCCAGAAAGAAATTCTTTGAAACTACTATGAAATTAAATCTGTATAGACCGGATGCTAGCTTACTTGTCCCGAAGTATAGTAAAATAACCAGATATGCTTATACAAGAGGGAGAAATGAAAAATGAACTATAAAATGATCGTACTCGATATGGATGACACCCTTTTACGGGATGACCACAGCCTTTCTGACAGAACGAAAACAGCGCTTATGAAGGTGCAGGAAGAAGGAGTGAAAGTCGTCCTCGCTTCCGGCCGCCCCACTTATGCGATGCTTGATGTTGCAGAGGAATTAAAACTTGCTGATTACGGGAGCTATATCCTGTCTTTTAACGGGGCAAAGATTATTAATGCGAAAACAAATGAAGAAATTTTTGCAAGCACGCTTTCTCCTGAGACAGCGCATGAATTATATGAAATCAGCAAGCGCGAAAATGTAGGAATCCATACGTATGTAGAGGATTTCATCGTAACGGAGAAGCAAAATCCGTACTCTGAGATTGAATCAGATATTACCGGCCTTCCGGTTAAACTAGTAGACGATTTTAAAGAGTACGTAACCCAGCCAGTGGTAAAGCTGTTAATGCTTGAAGACGGAGAGAAACTCGTTCATGTGGAGAAAAAGCTACAGGAAGAATTGAAGGGTCAGTACAGCATTATGCGCTCAAAACCTTATTTCCTTGAATTTACCGAGTATGGTGTAACAAAAGGAACAAGCATTGAGCAGCTCGCTGAAAAGCTTGGTGTTAAACAAAGGGAAATTATTGCTGTTGGCGACAGCTACAATGATTTATCCATGATCGAATTTGCCGGTCTTGGAGTGGCAATGGGCAATGCACCGGAGGATATTAAAGAAGCAGCCAATTTTGTAGCTGATACGAATATGAACGATGGCGTAGCAAAGATTGTTGAGGAGTTTCTATTGAAAGCATAAACCCCTTTAGGAGGAGAACCATGCATATCCAATCGTATATCAGTAAATCCGGTTTTTGTTCAAGAAGGGAAAGCGCCAGAATGGCTCATGCCGGAAGAATCACGATTAATGGAGAAGTATGCGATAGTAAGGCCCGTGTAGAGCAAGGCGATGAGGTGCGGATTGACGGTAATCTTCTTCCTGCCCCTCCCCCTCCTGTTTATCTGGCTTTTAATAAACCAAGGGGTATCACCTGTACGGCACAGTCCTCCATTGAAGGCAACATTATCGATTTTATCGATTACCACGAACGCATCTTTCCGGTTGGACGCCTGGACAAGGATTCAGAAGGTCTCATCCTGCTCACTAATGATGGAAGCATTGTAAATCCGCTGCTGAAAAAAGAGTTCAGCAAGGAAAAGGAATACATGGTGACAGTAAACCGTCCCATTACCCCTCTCCTAGTAGAAGGAATACAGCAAGGCGGTATTTCCATTCGCGGAAAAATGACTTCCCCTTGCAAAGCAGTTCAGATCGATGATTTTACGATGTCAATCACCCTGACTCAAGGATTAAACCGACAGATCCGCCGCATGTGCAGGACCTATGACTTCACAGTCCAATCCCTTAAACGGATCAGAATCGGGTCCCTCCTCCTTGATGACCTTCCTTCCGGGAGGCTGAGAGAGTTAAGCCGCAAAGAATTGGATCAGTTATTAAAAGTGGATGGGACATTACACTAATTTTTGAAACGTGAGGTGAACGGAGCGGAAGGGGGCGACTCCAGCGGGATAGAGCGGGAGCTTGAGATCCACTTGCGAAGCAAGTTAGCTCTAGCCCCGCCCCGCGGAAAGCGTCCCCCTGAAGCGCAGTGAACCGGATAAAAGAGGCTGAAACATACATTTGTTTCAGCCTCTTTACATTAGGCCTATGTATTCAAATAAACGTACCCTTATATATCTGTAAAAGTCTCGGTATTTCGTCGCTTCTCTGGTTATTTACTCCTAAAATTCACGATACGTCTTCATAATTGTTTTACATGATTCGACTTAGGGAACAAAAAGGTGAAGATAACTTCAAAAATAGAAGGAGGATACAGTATGAACGAATATTTTACAGAATCAGGCTTTAACACGAATGCCCTATTAAACACGCTTGGCGATTTGATCTTAGCTCTCATTGTTTTATTTGCAGGTTACTTGATTGCCAAAGCGATTGGTAAAGCAGTTGAAAAGCTTCTTTACAAAACCGGGGTAGTAAAACGATTCCGTTCTCCTAGAAGCTCAAGTGTTGTTGAGCCTCAAAAAGCAGAACGGGAAGAAAAAGGAAACAAATGGCCGCCTGAAAAGGTTGCCGGAACCATTGTATTTTACATCTTAATGGTTTTTGTATTAATTCTGTTCTTTAACATCCTTAACCTGAATATCATCGCATCTCCTCTTGTAGATATGGTGAGCACCATGCTTGCATTCATTCCAAATGTATTGACTGCAGCATTAATTCTTCTTTTAGGTTATGTTATTGCACTTGTGCTGCGTACGCTTGTTGTAAAAGCAGGCCATCGTTTAGCTAAAAACAAATCAGTAAGAGACAACAAATACGTAAAAGACAGCGGCAATCTGCATGGGTATGTAGATAACCTGGGAACCATCGTATTTTACGTAATACTTCTTATGTTCCTACCGGGTGTGCTTGGCGCTCTTGGAATCAATGCGGTTTCCGAGCCATTCAGTAATATGCTGCAAAGCTTCCTTGCCTTTATCCCAAGACTCGTAGCAGCTGCTTTAATCTTCTTTATCGGATGGATTGTAGCAAAAATTGTTCGTGATATTGTCTCTAACTTCCTGCATGCCGTAGGAACGGACAAACTGTCACAACGCCTTGGTTTTTCTAATTTCCTAAAAGAAACAACCCTTTCATCTATTATCGGTACAGTCGTATTTGTACTGATTATGATTCCTGTTACAATTTCAGCGCTTGATCAGCTGCAAATCCAGGGAATCACAGGACCTGCGATTAACATGCTGAATGATGTTATGGCGATGATTCCAAATATCATTATTGCTATCGCTCTTATTCTTGTAGGTCTGTGGATAGGTAAATGGGTTCGCCGATTTGTGGCAGATTTACTGTCCAGACTAAGCTTTAATAATGTAACGAATCACTTGAAGGTTGGCGGATGGAAAGCGTCACAATCAAGAATGACCCCTGCTGATATTGTCGGCTATATTGTACAGGCTGTGGTTGTCATCCTGTTTATCGTAGAAGCCTTCCAAATTGCAGGTCTAGACTTCCTGGTATCGCTTGGTACAGCCGTACTTGCCTTCCTGCCTAGCGTTATTACAGCAGTCGTTATTCTTGCACTAGGTATCATCCTGGGGAATATTGTTAAACGCATCCTTGAAAGCCTGTTCTCCGGATCTGAGCTTTCAGTCCTAAGCTCAGTTGCTAAATATGCGATCATGGCCCTTGCACTATTTATGGCTCTTGATCAGCTTGGTGTAGCTGACACAATTGTTACTTCAGCGTTCGTCTTAATTCTTGGAGCACTTGCATTGGCATTTGGCTTAGCATTTGGTCTTGGCGGAAGAGAAAATGCTTCCCGCTACCTTGATAAAATGGAACGTAAAGCCGAAAGAACGGAAATTTCCAGAGAACGCGCTCAGCAAACAGCTGAAGAAATTAAGAATGAGTATAAACGCCCTGCTCGTGACGCAAAATCAACAGACGCTCAACGTCCGAATCAGCGTAAGCAAAACCCTTCTTCTCTTTACGAGGCAGAAGACCTTCCAACCGAACAAACAGGCTGGGATGGAACAGGTGAGGATTTATCAAATGATACATCAGCTTGGGACAACCCAAACAATGAAGATGATTCAACGTTTGGACCTGATGATTTAAATCCGCCTAGACGATAATTATTCAACTAAAAATCCCTTCTATGATCATTCATAGGAGGGATTTTTTACGTTCAATTAATTAAAATGAAGTAAAGCAAAAATGTGCTGAGCATAAGAAACATCGAGACAGATAAAACCCATATCTTTAATGACGAGGGTCTGATATATCCGCTTACAATATCCTTGTTTTTCTTAAAATAATCAACCGTGCTGATCACGATCATAAGTATGCCTGTAAAAACAGAAGCTATGCCAATGATCATAATAAAGGTATCGAGTGTCTGATCCCCCGTATCCCCCATGACAAAATGAAGATTGGTGACGAGAAAACCGATTCCAGCTATAGCGGCAGAAGTCCGGATCCATGCAAGATAAGTCCGCTCATTGGCTAATAGCTGTTGAGCAAATTGAACGGGAACGTGTTTGTTATCCCTCATTGCCTGTATCCCTCCTTTTTTTAAAACCTTCTTTATCTAGTATGGTAAAGCAAAACTTAGTAAAATGCTTAAAAAGTTAGCGCAGTGAACCGGACAAGCGAATGGGAGACAATACATTGGTCTAACATCGTTTCTCATTTCACATTTTGGATGATATACTATCAATACATACAAACTGAAAGGATGATCAGCATGGCACGATCAAAAGCGCAGAAACAGCGCAAAAAACTGCTTCGTGAAGGACGGATGGACCCACAGGTAAAACGCAGCCCCTTCACAACAATTGACATGGATCTTCGCACCAAAACAACCAAAACAAAACAGGAAAAACTGAATCAGCGAAAACATAAGAACCAGCTAACCAGTGATGGATGGGATGGTTCTTTTTATTTAGTCAAAAACGTATAAAAAAAAAAAAAAAACAGACCTCCTAAAAGGCCTGCTTTGAGCTTATTCTCCAAAATCCACGTTGTGATACACCTGTTGCACATCATCCAAATCCTCTAATGCGTCAATTAGTTTTTCAAATTGAGCCATTGAATCTTCTTCTAATGTTACTTCATTTTGAGCAAGCATCGTTAATTCAGCTACTGAAAATTCTGTGATACCCGCCTCTTTAAATGCTTCCTGCACGGCATGGAACTGATCCGGTTCCGCATAGACGATTACCGCTTCATCCTCTTCTAAGATGTCGCGAACCTCTACGTCCTGCTCCATCAAAAGCTCAAGCACCTCATCAGCTGATTTTCCTTCGATTCCAAATACCGCAGTTGCATCAAACATATAAGCAACGGATCCGCTGACGCCCATGTTTCCGCCATTTTTACTAAAGGCAGCACGAACCTCAGGAGCTGTGCGGTTTACATTATTCGTAAGTGCATCAACGATAATCATTGATCCATTCGGTCCAAATCCTTCATAACGAAGCTCATCAAAGTTTTCCTCTGAACCGCCCTTTGCCTTATCGATTGCCCGATCAATAATGGCCCTTGGCACATTGTAGGTCTTCGCCCGCTCAAGCACTACGCGAAGTGCCTGGTTTGATTCCGGATCCGGCTCGCCCTGCTTGGCTACAACATAAATCTCACGTGCGAATTTATTGTATACATTACTAGTGCTTGCATCCTTGGAGGCTTTTTTCTCTTTAATGTTGTTCCATTTACGACCCATACTAGTTCACTCTCTTTCTATCTGAATGCTTTCATATTCTAAAATATAATGGAGTTGATTTTAACCGGTTTTTTTTAATTGACGGACTATTTTCGAAGATAGCTGCCATATTCAAAAGAGAAACCACTTTTTCTATTATAACGCATTTCAGATATTTATCACTTTTTTTGCCAGCAAATACAGAGGTAAATTGTTAGTTTACTTACTGAAGGAAAAGGGCATGCGCGCTAAATGGAGCGTGTTGATTTCCGTTGCAGAGGCTGCTTTCCGCGGGGCGGGGCTTGAGCTAACTTGCTTTCAGCAAGTGGATCTCAAGCTCCCGCTTTATCCCGCAGGAGTCAGCCCCTTCCACTTCAATCAACTCTTAGTAAGTTATTTGCTTCTTTGAATTTTATTTAGTGACGAGCGAATTACTCCTATACAACCGCTTCCCCTGTTCTTCCTTTACTCAAGTATTCACTCAGTCTTTCAATATCCTTTGAAAACTGCCGGTCTTCAATAATCGGAGGTATAAGCGCCCGCCATTCATCATAACTGGACTTCGTAGCCGTACTCATTCCGAGTACACCGCGATAGTCTACTGCCTGCATCGCGCAGATGGCTTCGATCGCCAGTACTCTTCTCGTGTTTTGGATCATCATATAGGCGTGTCTCGCTCCGATCGTTCCCATGCTCACATGGTCCTCCTGATTGGCGGAGGAAGGAATGGAATCAACACTTGCAGGATGCGCCAGCGTTTTATTTTCTGACACAAGACTTGCTGCCGCATACTGCATAATCATTGCACCTGACTGAAGACCAGGCTGTGGACTTAAAAATGCAGGAAGGCCGTCACTTAGCTGCGGATTTACAAGGCGTTCAATTCTTCTTTCTGAAATATTGGCAAGCTCAGCAACTGCCACCTTTAAAAAGTCCATCGCAAAGGCAATTGGCTGACCGTGAAAATTCCCGCCTGAAATGACCGTTTCCCCGTCATCAAAAATTAGCGGATTATCTGTAGCTGCATTGAATTCAATTTCAAGCTTTTCTTTTACATAGTCAAGCACCTGCCAGCTCGCCCCGTGAACCTGTGGAATACAGCGTAAGGAGTATGCGTCCTGCACTCTGCGCTCTCCCTGTCTTGTGGTCAGCCTGCTGTCATGTAAAATGCCGCGCATCCGCTCTGCCACTGCCATCTGCTGAGGATATCCCCTCGCTTCATGAACAGCCGGATGAAAGGCATCCATTACCCCGTGCAGCCCTTCCATTGTCATAGCCGCGATCATTTCACTTTGAATAGCCAGCTGCTCTGCTTCAATCCAGTTAATCGCCCCCATTGCCGTCATTGCCTGAGTCCCATTTATAAGGGCCAGACCTTCCTTTGCCTGAAGCTTGATTGGCTCAAGACCTAGTGCTTTCCAGCTCGCTGCCGCATTCTCAGGCTTTCCATTTTTCCAAACCTCCCCTTCGCCAATCAGCACAAGCGCTAAATGAGATAAAGGCGCCAGGTCGCCGGAAGCACCAAGCGAGCCCTGTGTTGGAATGACCGGGTGGATTTTTTCATTCAGCATGACAAGTAAGCGTTCGGCCAGCAGGGGACGGATCCCTGAGTACCCTTTTAATAAAGCATTCAGCCGGAGCAGGATCATCGCTCTGGACACCTTTTCAGGAAAAGGATCACCGATTCCGCAGGCATGAGAACGAATGAGATGAAGCTGGAGTGCATGGACATCCTTTTTGTCTATTTCCACATCACTGAACTTTCCAAAACCCGTATTAATCCCGTAAGTAATTTTGTGCGTTGCAACAATGTCTTCCACAGCAAAGCGGCTCTTCATTACCCGCTCCATGCTCTTTTTATCAATCATTGCTTTTTCCTCATCATACAAAACCCGTTTTACCTGATCGATGGTTAAAGAGCTTCCATTTAACGTAATCACCTTACTCCCCCCTTTCTCTTTTGGCTAAAGCCATGCCTGTCAGCACCTGTAAAAAGCTATAGACTCCCGCTTTTACAGTTGGCAGCCCGACTGTGTCCTTCACCGGATCAAGGCAAACAAAATCAATATGCTTAAGCGACTCATCCTTTCCGATTACAAGCAAGGCATCAAACAGTTCCTGCGTGGTCATTCCACCTGGGGTTGATGCGGGAACTCCCGGCGCAAAGCCGATATCCAACACATCCATATCCACGGTTACATAAAGACGGTCTGTTGTTTGCTTTAATTGTGCAAGAGCAGCCTGAACCGTTTCAGTAATCCCCTTTTGCCTTGCCTGTTTAAGCGTAATCATGTTCACTCGATGCTCTTTTGCATATGAAATAAGTGCAGGTGCGTTAAAATAGCCGTGTAATCCTATGTTAAACACATGCTCTCCTTTTACAGCACCACCATCAATAAGCTGTCTGATCGGTGTTCCGTTCGAAGGACCGTTTGGCGAAGTGTCTCTGAGGTCCAAATGCGTATCGAGCTGTAAGATGCCGATTGTCTCATCCGGATAAACCTCTTTTAGACCTCTGACTGCACATGCTGTCACTGAGTGATCGCCTCCGATCCCAATCGTGACGGAATCGTTAAACCTTTTTGCTGCCTCCACCGTTGCCGCTTGTATTCGCCGGTGGCTTTCCAAAATATCCGTGCCATGCATCATGACATTCCCCAGGTCAAGAACTGAAAGAGACGAGAGATCAACACCCTCATCTAGATTAAAGGTTGAAAACCCCCTCCAGCTCTTACGGAATGCATCAGGATACTCAGAAGCCCCAGAGACACTGATTGAGGAGCGGGAAAGCGGCATACCGAGCAATACTGCATCTGCTTTTTTTCCGTCCCACTCATTTACATTCTCTATCCAATGATGAACTCTTCCCTCATGCTGGGCCTCTTTTGTCCAGGACCATTCCGGCTGCTGGATAAATGCTTTTAGTAAGTCAGATCGATGGCTATTCATTGCATCCTTCCCCCTTCCTTCAGACGAACCGGACCCCTTTTTTCCAAACCGCTTTTACATGATTCACCCCAAAGGCATATTGAAGCATTTGATAGCTTGGTACATCCCAAAGCACAATATCGGCATTTCTTCCCGCATCAATTATTCCTGCATTCTGTTCTTCCCCAATTGCCCATGCTGCATTAATGGTTGCTGCACTTAGAGCTTCTGCAGGTGTCATTCTCATTAAGATACAGGCAAGATTCATGACAAGAGGCATACTTGTTGTCGGTGAAGATCCCGGATTGCAGTCGGTTGAAATGGCTACCGGTACGCCTGCATCAATCATTTTTCTGGCATTAGCTGCTTCTTCCCGCAAATAGAGAGCCGTTGCCGGAAGAAGACACGCAATCGTCCCGCTGTCTGCCATTGCATGAATTCCCTCGTCTGATGCTTTTAACAAATGCTCAGCTGATATCGCTCCAACTTTAGCGGCAAGCTCCGCCCCTTTATAAGGTTCAATTTCATCCGCATGAATTTTAGGGATCAGCCCGTAAGCCTTGCCCGCTTCTAAAATCCGTTCTGACTGCTCGGGTGTGAATACATTTTTTTCACAAAATACATCATTAAACCGGGCAAGATTTTCTTCTGCGACTTTTGGAATCATGTCTTCGATAATATGGGTGACATACTCGTCTTCTCTACCTTTATATTCTTTCGGTACCGCATGAGCCCCCATGAATGTTGGAATGAGGTCTATAGGGTGTGTTTCATTCAATTTTTTCATAACTCTAAGCTGTTTAAGCTCTGTTTCAGTATTTAATCCGTAGCCGCTTTTTCCTTCAACTGTCGTAACCCCATGTTTTAAAAAGGAATTAAGTCTTTTTGTCGTCTGTTCAAGCAATTCCTTTTCCGTCGCTTCTCTTGTCATACTGCTTGTTGCATGGATGCCGCCGCCTGCATTCATAATTTCCATGTAGCTTGCGCCTTCAAGCCTCTTTTCAAATTCCACTTCCCTCGTGCCTCCATAAACGACATGCGTGTGCGGATCCACAAGTCCCGGAGTTACAAGCTGGCCTTTAGCATCGATGATTTCAGCTTCACTTGCTCTCTCTGTAAATTCCTGCTCCAGCTGCTCAGTCGTGCCGGCGCGAATCACCTTGCCGTCTTCGATCCATAGACTCCCGTCTTCAATGATTCCAAGCTCGCTCATTTCGCTGCCTGTTCTTGGTCCGGGGGCTGAAGAAATCATCGTAACAAGCTGGCTGGCATGTTTTATCCAGATTGGCATCATTATGAATCCCCCTGACTTTTTTCAGTGTTCTCTTGATCAAGCATTGGAATCGAAACGCCTTTTTCTCTTGCTGTTTGTTTCGCAAGCTCATAGCCTGCATCCACATGACGGACGATTCCCATGCCGGGATCTGTCGTCAGGACTCTTTCCAGCCTTTTGGCAGCGTCATCGGTTCCATCTGCCACAATGACCATGCCTGCGTGAATGGAATAGCCCATACCGACTCCTCCCCCTTGATGAACAGAAACCCAGGTTGCTCCACCAACTGCGTTGATCATGGCATTTAAAATGGGCCAATCCGCTACAGCGTCAGATCCATCCTGCATCGCTTCTGTCTCACGGTTCGGGGAAGCAACTGAGCCGCTGTCCAAATGATCGCGTCCAATGACAATCGGCGCTTTTAGCTCCCCTTTTTTTACCATGTCATTATTAATTTTTCCAAACCTTGCCCGCTCCCCGTATCCAAGCCAGCAAATTCGGGAAGGAAGTCCCTGAAACTGAATTTTCTCCCTTGCCATACGAATCCAGTTGCATAAATGCTTGTTATAGGAAAACTCACGCAAAATAACTTCATCTGTTTTATAAATATCCTCAGGATCTCCTGACAGTGCCACCCATCTAAACGGACCCTTGCCCTCACAAAACTGCGGCCTTATATAAGCGGGAACAAATCCCGGGAAATCAAATGCCTGAGTGACTCCTTCATCCTTTGCCACCTGTCTTATGTTGTTGCCATAATCAAAGGTGACAGATCCCTTTTTCTGTAAATCAAGCATAGCCTGAACATGAACTGCCATTGAGCTTTTCGCTCTTTTTACAAGCTCATCAGGATTCTGCTTCCTCATCTCGTCCCCTTCCCTTACCGACAGGCCGATTGGAAGATATCCATTTAGCGGATCGTGGGCTGAGGTTTGATCGGTTAAAATATCCGGAACGAAATTCTGTTTTAGCATTTCCGGCAGGATTTGGGCAGCATTGCCTATCAAGCCAATTGAAAGCGGCTTTTTTGTATGTTTTGCCTCCTGGGCTTTTTGAATCGCTTCTTTCAGCGAATACGTTTTTATATCCAAATACTTTGTTTCCAGTCGCCGGTCTACTCTCGATTCATCGACATCAATGGCAATACAGACCCCGCCGCACATCGTAACAGCAAGAGGCTGCGCTCCGCCCATTCCTCCAAGTCCGGCTGTCAGGCTGATGGTTCCGGCAAGTGTGCCATTAAAATGCTGGCGTCCCACCTCTGCAAATGTTTCATAGGTCCCCTGAACAATTCCCTGCGAGCCGATGTAAATCCAGCTTCCCGCTGTCATCTGCCCGTACATCATCAGTCCTTTTTTATCGAGCTCATGAAAGGTCTCCCATGTAGCATATGCAGGAACAAGATTTGAGTTGGCAATCAGTACCCGGGGAGCATTTGTATGAGATTTAAATACAGCAACCGGTTTGCCGGACTGAACGAGAAGCGTTTCGTCATTCTCAAGCTTCTTAAGCGAATCTACAATGGCATAGTAGGACGGCCAGTTTCTCGCCGCTTTTCCGATCCCCCCATATACAACCAGATCCTCCGGACGTTCTGCTACCTCCGGGTCCAAATTATTCATCAGCATACGAAGCGCTGCTTCCTGCTGCCACCCCTTTGTTTCAAGCTCTGTTCCTCTATTCGCTTTTATCGTCATCCCTTTGTTTGTATGCGCTTTCATTTTATCCCTCCCCGTTTCTATATTTCTATCTTATTCTAAACTTCACTTTTTAAAAAGGTTATTAATAAAATTAATAATTAGTAAATTTTATCCTTTAGTTCATTAGTGGAGAAGCATGTTAGCAGAGTAAAGCATAGTAATCTCTTTTTTTAACTCATAGTTCACCTAAAGCTAATTTTGAGAAATAGAAAAGTAGCAGGAATGAGTAATGAATAACGTTTTGAGCAGAAAGATCAGATTGAATCGCTGCCAATTGAAATCGAGAGAAGATTATCTGAAGAATAAGGTAATATAAGTAAAATACATATTGACAAATCCAAAAGAAGTTTCGCATATACTCGAAACGATGAATGAATAAATAGCAGATCCGATAAAACGTTTTCACAACTGTGTTCACATAGTATAATTAGAAGAAAAAGGAGAGGATTATAATGGCTCTATTCGCCCGTCCCCCTTGTTAATTTTTACCCCGTTTTCCCCGTCCCCCGCCATAGGATGCTGATGATTCAAGCATCTTAAATGAAAGGCGGAGGCACTTTGCAGACAAACCATAATCTTACGTTAATTTACGGAATTAGCTTTTTCTTTTACCTCATTCCCGCTTATGTCATTGAACGGCTTTTTTGGGAACAGCGCGGTATGTCCGTGCTGGATGTTGTACTCGTGGAAATCATTTTTGGGGTAACGGTCATCCTTCTTGAGGTACCATCAGGAATGCTCGCAGACAGGATAGGCAGAAGACCCTTGATCATTTGCGGGATTTTTCTCGAAGGGGTCATGTTTGCCATTATTTTCTTCGCCCATTCTTTTTGGGCGTTTGCATTTGCGATTGTCTGCTCGGGAGCAGGAGGCGCTTTACTGAGCGGCGCTAACAATGCCCTATTATTTGATACACTCGCGAATGGAGAGAAAGAGCAGTATTTTGATTGGCACTTAGGAAGACTTCAGGCAGTAAAACTCATTTCAGCTATATTCGCAGCAATGGCAGGGAGCCTTCTTGCTGTAAGATTGGACTTTGAATTCACGTATCTTCTTTCTCTCTGTAGTATTGGCATAGCTTTTCTTCTTTCATTACTGCTGAAAGAATATTTTACGCCTAGTACTGAGAAGTATGAAAGCTCTGGTACTCAAATCCGTGATTCATTTCTATTTTTCACTGCCAATCCAGCCCTTCTTTATATCCTGATGCTTGGAATTGTGATTGGGTTGGCTGCCAGCTTTACAGAGGAGTTCTGGCAGCTTTATCTAGTAGATGCCGGGATTGCCATTTACTTCTTCGGGATATTTTCAGCTGCGTCTATGGTGATACAAATTCCTGGAGGATTGCTTGCACATTATGTAAAGAATCGCTTCACAAGAAAGGCGCTTTTACGTTCGGCTCTTTTTATTGGAGCGCTATCCCTGATTCTTTCTGCTTTTTCGGTCGATTGGCTGGGGGCTATATCCCTGCTTCTGCTTTTACTCGTATCAGGAATAACGGAACCTATCGTTTTAGGCGCCTTGCATGAAAAAGCCGACGACAAAATGAGGGCAACACTGGAGTCGTTCCATTCCCTGGCCTATCACTCTGTCCTCATCGCAGCAGGTCTCGGATTCGGCTACTTCGCAACCCGTTACACCGTTCCACTGGGCTTTTTATTCCTGGGGATCCTTTGTCTCGCTGCAACATTCAAATCAAAAAAATACTTTCCTAAAAAGACGTAAAGGACTGTGCAAACAGTCCTTTTTTTACCCTCTTATAGTTGCAGTAAAGGGAGCGTAATTTTACTCCTAACAAGAAGATTTTAAAGAACACCATAAGTTATCACGGAGTTGATTGCAGCGGAAGAGGCGGACTCCTGCGGGAAGAAGCGGGGAAGCTGAGATCCATTGGCGCTGCCAATAAGCTCAGCCCCGCCCCGCGGAAAGCATGCCCCTGCAGCGGAAATCAACACGCTAAGTTAAGACGCATTCATTCCTAACACATTAAATTTAGAGCAGAATATGTATTACCTAGGAGTTGATTGCAGCGGAAGGGGCGGACTCCTGCGGGATGAAACGGGAGCTTGAGATCCACTTGCGAAGCAAGTTAGCTCAAGCCCCGTCCCGCGGAAAGCCTGCCCCTGCAGCGGAAATCAACACGCTAAGTTAAAACGCTTTCANCCTAGGAGTTGATTGCAGCGGAAGGGGCGGACTCCTGCGGGATGAAACGGGAGCTTGAGATCCACTTGCGAAGCAAGTTAGCTCAAGCCCCGTCCCGCGGAAAGCCTGCCCCTGCAGCGGAAATCAACACGCTAAGTTAAAACGCTTTCACTCATAACACATCAATTTAAAAGTCATTAATCCCATACAAAAAAGGCTGAAATCTTTCCTTCCAGCCTTTCTTCTCCTATCACGAATCTGTCTTCGTCTTAAAATACGTCAGCGCCAGCGCACCAACCAAAATGCCGCCCTTTACAATATCCTGCGCATAATAAGGCACATTCATCATCGTCAGCCCGTTCAGCAAAATCCCGATAATAATCGCTCCAATAAACGTCCCGATCACATTCGGCTTCCCTGCTCCAAACACAGAATACCCGATCAGTGCAGCCGCTACCCCGTCCATAAGAAGCGAATCACCCGCAGAAACCTGCCCGGTTCCTATGCGTGCCGCCAGCACAATACCGGCAAGCGCTGCAAATACCCCGCTGATCACGTAGGCATACGTTCGGTAGCGGTCCACCGGAACACCGGACAACCGCGCTGCCTCCTTATTACCGCCAGTAATATAAAACAGACGCCCAGCTTTTGTATAATTCAAAAACACATGAACAAGCGCTACCAGCACAACCATTAAAATAACGGGAAACGGAATCGTAAAAATCCGTCCCTGCCCGATAAACTGAAAGGCTGGAATAAAGATCCCCGGAGCCGTTCCGCTGCCATCCGGCATAGGCATATTGCTGTAAATGGAATACCCCTTCGTGTAGGTTAAATGAACGCCATTTATAATGTACATAACTGCAAGTGTCCCGATTAAATCCGGGATCTTAATTTTCACGACGATAAATGAATTAATCAGCCCGATCAATGCTCCAAGCAGTAACGGCACTACAAGTACTACTAATAGCTCCTGGCTGTGCCAAACAAGCAGCGAGGCGCTTGCGACAGTCGCAAGGCTTACTGTTGATCCAACTGACAGATCAAAGCCTCCGACAATCATTGAAAATGTAACACCAATAGCGACAAGCGTTACAATGGAAATGGATCTGAGAATATCGGTTATGTTGCCATACGTTAAAAATTGTTCATTCATCAAACTGAAAAAAATAATAATCAGGCCAAGAGCGATCAGCGTTCCATATTTCATTAGAAAATCGATCACGCCTTCTTTTCGATCACGCTTTTCCGCTTGAGGATAATTGTTCAATTCTATCGGTTGCTTCAACGGTGTTCCCTCCAGTTGCTGCCTGCATGATCTTTTCATGACTCGCCTCAGCATTTGTTAATTCTTCTATAATTTCTCCGTCGTACATCACAAGGATCCGGTCGGCAATTTGAAGGAGCTCATCGAATTCACTGGTGAAATAGACAATTCCTTTTTTCTCCTCTGCCAGTGAGGCGATCAGGCGAAATACATCGTTTTTCGCGCCGACATCAATTCCTTTTGTCGGTTCGTCAAATAAGAAAACACTGCTTTCCCGATTCAGCCACTTTCCAATTGAAACCTTCTGCTGGTTTCCCCCGCTCAAATGCTTTAAAAGAGTCAAAGGCGATGAAGCTGAAATCCCGAGCTCCTTCATCTGAGCGAGCGCCGAATCACGCTCCTTGTTTTGCTGAAGCCAGCCATAGGGTGAAAATGACTTAATGGCAGGGAGAGATAAATTGTCCTTTACTGAAAAGTCGATCAGGATGCCGCTCTTTCTTCGCTCCTCAGGCACAAAGGAAATACCGGCATGAATCGCATCAAGCGGTGAGTGGATTCTCTTTTCAATGCCGTTGATCAGCCAGCTCCCTTTTGTCCTGCTTGCCCCAAAAAGTGCGTTGGCCGTTTCAGATTTCCCCGCACCAACTAAACCGGCAATTCCGACAACCTCTCCTTCCTTCACCTTCAGGCTAAAGCTGCTTCCGGTTTCAGGCACCTTCACATCTTTCACTTCAAACGCAATTTTGCTACCAAGCTCCCGATGTGTATAATCAGCGGATTTCAGTGTTTTTCCAAGCATCTTTGAAATGATTTCTTCAACAGAAAGGTCTTCCGTCTTTTGTACATCTACCACTTTGCCATCCCGCATAATAGTTAAACGATCAGCGATTTTTTTAATCTCATTCATCCTATGAGAAATATAAATCATGCCAATACCTTCATTTTTCAGCCCGGCGATCACTTCAAATAGCTGCTTGGTTTCACTGTCACTTAGAGGTGCTGTCGGTTCATCAAAGATAATGAAGGATGCATTGGCAGCTGAGGCTCTGGCAATTAAGATCATTTGCTTTTCAGAAAGTGAACACTGAGATACAAGTTTGTTCAAATCGATCTTTTTATTGACTCTTTGGAGCAATTCAACAGCTTTCCTTTTTCGTTTTTTCCAGCTCACTGCTCCAAACGGACTGCCTGACAAGGTATCGTCGAGTGTGAGATTTTCAACAACAGAGAGATTTGAAATCAGCGCTGTATCCACCTCCTGCACCACCATGGCAATTCCGTTCTTTTTGGCTTCAGCAGGATTTTTAAAGGAGACTTCCTCACCGTTTAACTGTATTTTCCCTGTATCCTTTGTGTAGTCCCCTGAAAGGATTTTTACAAGGGTGCTTTTCCCTGCGCCATTTACCCCGAGCAAGGCATGGACCTCTCCCGCCTTAACAGAGAAGTCCACATCCTTTAGCACTTGTACCTGGCCGAAGCTTTTTGAAATTTTTCTTACTTCAAGCAGGCTCATTCCCCGTTCTGCTCCTCTAATGCTTTCATCCAATCGGAATAAGCTACATTTGATTGACCCCAGTTTGGAATATGCTCTGAGATATTTGCCATCGTAACGGCTTCCTCCGGTAATTGATCCTGTGTTACAACGGATGGATCAAGTGCATAAATGGCAGGTGTTTCTTCTCCTGCTATTTTCTGATACAGAAATCTAACCTGTACGCTTCCCACTTCAGCCGGATCCGTTGCAGCCGTTGCAACCCATGGACTGTTTTCAGCCTGCATTATTTGAAGGTCTTCATCACTTAAATCAATGCCGTAAACCTTAATATCATCTCTACCTGCTTGTTCAATAGCTCGTGTAACCCCTTTTGCAAACTCGTCATAAGGTGCAAATACTGCATCAATCGAGCCTTCTTCCGGATACTTCTTCAGCACAGCCTCCATTTGACTTTGTGAATCAAGCGCTGTGTTATTGCTGACGCTGCCAAAACGCGCTACTTCTTTTACATTCGGGTAATGCTCAAGAAATGCCTCATAAATTACATTTCTGCGTTCAAGCGGCGTAAATCCGCCTGCCCATACATAAACAATATTTCCTTCACCGTTAATATCCTGAGCAAGTCGCTTTAACGTACCCCAGGCAAGACTATAATCATCCTGACTGATAGCTGTTACGCCCTCAAGCGTAATGTCATTATCAAAGGTAACGACTGGAATGCCTTTATCCAATGCTTCCTGTACCCCTTGATTTAGTGCTTCTGCGCGTCCGTGATCAATTAAAATACCATCAACCCCTTGATTAATTGCCGTTTGAAGATGGTTGGCCATCTGAGCAAGATCATTGTTTGCATTGTAAACCTGAACCTCACCGCCAAATTTCTTCACCTGGCTTTCCACTCCGCTTACATATTGTGAAGCAAAGGTGCCTGTTGAAAATTCCATAATCGCCGCAATTTTTAATGGCTGCTGCACAGCTTCCGGAATCTCTGCGTTTACGGGAGCTTCTTCGCCTGAGGTATCTTCAGATTCCTGTGCCTGTGTATCTTCTGTGCTTTCATTAGCTGCAGCTTCATCATCGTTTGCCGCTGATGGCTGCTGATCCGTGCACCCTGCAGCAAAAACGGAAAAGACCAATAGTAGTACAAGCAGTTTTAATCCCTTTTTCATTTCATTCTCTCCTCTAATTTTAGTAAATTACCGTGCTGAAGGATGAAAGTATAAAAGAGCTTAAACTAGCTCTTTTACCCTCTTAAGCTCTTCTGCATAGTTTCCTTTTACGATTCCTTTTTCCGTGATAATTGCTGTAATCAGCTCGTTCGGTGTGACATCGAAAGCCGGATTATAGACATTAACATTTTCCGGGGCGACGCGTGTACCGGCAATATGCGTAATCTCTTCGCTTGAACGCTCTTCAATCGGGATTTCTCTGCCGTCCTGGATGGCTAAATCAATGGTAGAAAACGGGGCAGCGACATAAAACGGGATGTTGAATGCTTTCGCTAAATGCGCAAGACCGAGCGTCCCAATTTTATTGGCTGTATCTCCGTTTGCTGCAATTCTGTCTGCTCCTACGATGACCGCATCAACATTTTTGCTTTGCAATACATGTGCTGCCATATTATCTGTAATCAGCGTCACGTCAACGCCTGCCTGCTGAAGCTCCCAGGCTGTCAGTCTCGCTCCCTGCAGGACCGGCCTTGTTTCGGTTGCATAAACGGAAAGCTCCGCCCCTTTTTCCTTTGCGATATAAAACGCTCCAAGTGCGGTTCCGTATTTAGAGGTGGCTATTCCGCCTGTATTGCAGTGTGTTAGGACAGTCGCACTTTCCGGGAATAAAGAAAAGCCGTACTCCCCGATTGCTCTGCATGTTTGTTCATCCTCCTGCTGAATCAGGATGGCCTCATTGACTAAGACAGACTTGATCTCTTCCACTCCGTGAACCGCTTGAACGCTTTGCACAAGACGGTTTAATGCCCAGTAAAGGTTAACGGCTGTTGGCCGTGAAGAAACCAGATAGTTGACCTTTTCTAAGAGTTCTTTTCGAAAATCCTCTTCAGAAGTATAATCTGACTGCAGTCCCCATAAAGCCAGTCCATAGGCTGCAGTAATACCGATTGCAGGCGCCCCTCGGACCTTTAAACTGTGAATGCTTTCCCAAACCTGCTCGATTGTTGTTAAAAAAATAAATTCGATTTCACCAGGAAGCTTTTGCTGATTCAATAGTTTGATGGAATCACCTTGCCAGGTCATCGGTTTAATAAAATCTTTTGTAATCGTCATGATTGATCTCCTCCGATCCATGTAACAAGCTCGGAAATGGATGTAAATGTATTTCTTTTTAAAATTAGCTCCTGGCCAAGCTCAAGGGCTTTTCGTTGTACCCGAAGTCTGCCCTCTTCATTTTCAATCCCATCCACATCCTCCACATGAGCAAGCCCTATGATTCTGCGAATGACTTTACAGCCTGCAAAACCGATAGCATCGGTCCGTATTTTATCAAGCAGGTAGTCTGCATATTCGTCTGTTCTGCTTTGCTCATCGATTCCTTTTTTCTTTAGCAGATCTCTGTACTGCTTTTCAAAAACCTCCCATGTCTTCACAGCAGTTTTAAGCAGGTACTGTCTTGATGCCTGTTTTTTCTGTTCATCTGTCTGACGCTCGTTTTGAGCAAGATAGTTTAAAAAGAGATTGGCTAAAAAAGCACCGGCATCAAAGCCTGCAGGTCCAAAAAAGGCGAATTCCGGATCGATTACCTTTGTTTCTTCGTTTGTTACGAAAATACTGCCGGTATGTAGATCCCCATGCAGCAGCGTTTCGCCTTCTGTTAAAAATTTCTTTTTTAACTTTGCCACTTCAAACTTAAGCCCGCTGTTTTGCCAAAGAGCTTCTACATCCTCTCTTAACTCCTCTGGGAAGCTGTTCGTGTCTGCATTGTAATAGGGATCCGAAAAAACAAGCTTTTCTGTGATGTCACAAAGATCCGGGTTAATAAACTGTTTTGCCAGCTTCTTTTTTTCCACCGGCCCAAGGGCTTCATCAGATGCACTGAATAAGGTTTGAGCAAGGAATCTTCCTACATGATCTGCAAGATGCGGGTAGGTTTCCCCTTCAATTAGCCCTTTGCGAAGGATTGTAAAGTCTGACAAATCCTCCATGACCGTCAGTGCATAGTCCTCGTCCGAGCCATACACTTCAGGTACAAGATCGGGAACTGTTTTTGCAGCGTGTTTTAGTGATGAAGCTTCAATCCGTGCACGCTCAAGTGAGAGCGGCCAGCTTTCTCCCACAACCTTGGCGTAAGGAAGTGCCTGCTTTGCCACAATGGTTTTGCCGGTTACCTCATCTTTTACGATAAAAACATAATTTAAATTACCATCCCCTACCTCCTTGCAGGATGCTTTTTCTTTATCAGTTAAAAGCCTTTTGTCCTCAAGGTAAGAAAGGACGCTCCTTTCGTTTAGTTCTTTATATGAATGCGTTTGAGTTAACGTCATTTGTACTCTCCCTTTCTTTTACTCTTTAATCGAAGTCCTTCTTTTTCCATTCGTCCTCAGGGATATCAAGATCCTCCCCTGAAAACCTCTCTTCCTTAAACACATCTCCGTAATGATGAAATCCGTTTTTTTCCCAAAATCCATTTCGGTCTTTGCTCATAAATTCAAAGCCGCGCAGCCATTTCACGCTTTTCCAGAAATATAAATGCGGAACAATGAGACGCAATGGCCATCCATGCTTAGGTGTCAGCGGTTTTCCTTCATAGGAATGAGCAAGTAAAATGTCATCCCGTAATAGATCCTCTATTGGCAAATTCGTATCGTAGTCATGATCGCCATAAATCATGATGTGTGTAGCCGAAGGAGGAATTTCGATAGCTGCTTCTTTCAGGAAATCGAGAAACTTGATTCCTTTAAATTCATTATCGAATTTTGACCACCTTGTAACACAATGAATGTCTTTTACAATCGTAGACTGTGGCATTCGCATCAATTCTTCATACGTGAAGCTGCGACTTTTTATTCCTTCTCCAAAAATGCTAAGCTCCCACTTAGTTAAGTCGTATTCCGGCACTTCACCTTCATGGAGGATGGGAAATTTCTCCGTCAGTGTCTGTCCAGGCGGCAGTCTGCCCCCGAATGTATCCTTTTGATCAGGAATTCTTGAATTCTTTATCCGCTGTGCTTTATTCATCAATCATTCCTCCTTATTTCACGAGGTCTAAGGCACTGAATATCCGTACGTCAGAGCTTTTAAATATAAAAAAGCCTCTTTCTAGTTAAAGAAAGAGGCGGAAAAATACAGGATCCTACCTCTTATCTCTCAGACTGGTGTGTCTGTTGGATGTAGCACCGTGCCTTCAAGCTTAATCTGCTTGAGGCCGGTTGCCGGGCTTCACAGGGCCAATTCCCTCTGCCAACTCTCGATAAGAGTAATTCTATTTAGTTACAAAATTTTCATTTTTATTAATTCATAATTGCAAGTTTACGAAGCTTACGGCTGTTTGTCAATCCATTTTTAGAATAAATATTTTTTTCAGATAAGTTGTTGACAGGTTAGAAAAATTTTGCAATAATTCACTACATGCTTTTCTATATATCTAACTAAATAACAACAATCTCTTATAAAGAGCAGGTGGAGGGACGAGCCCGATGAAACCCGGCAACCTGTTTCAGCGTCAAGCTGATTCAAGGTGCTAATTCTCACAGTGCAAGCTGAAGGATAAGAGGAAGACCCTTACTTTAACGATGTCCTCTTCCTCCTTTGGAAGAGGACTTTTATTTTTTTCAAAATCGAGAGGCGGCTAATTATGACGACTGTTACAGCAACGTATTATGTTCACGACCAAAAAGGAGACCTTGAGAAAAAAGCAGAATCTATTGCATTGGGCTTAACGGTAGGGTCCTGGACCAATCTCCCGGCCGTTGATCAGGAGCAGCTGAAAAAACATAAAGGCGAAGTGATTTCAGTTCAGGCGGTCGAGCCTTCCCCTGCAAGCGGACATTTCACGTCAAAAAGAACAGCTGGTGAAATTAAAATCGCCTACCCTGCTGCTAATTTCAGCGCAGATATTCCGGCTATTTTAACGACTATCTTCGGCAAGCTGTCTCTTGATGGGGAAATCAAGCTGACCGACATTGACGTGAGCGAATCACTGCTGAAAGCCTTCCCCGGTCCTCAGTTTGGAATTGATTCAATCCGAGAAGAGCTGAATGTGTATGACCGGCCGCTCCTTATGAGCATTTTCAAGGGAATCCTTGGACGGGATCTTGATGAATTCAGCAAACAGCTTAAGGCTCAGGCAGCAGGCGGTGTTGACCTGGTTAAGGACGATGAAATTTTATTTGATAATCCTTTAACTCCTTTTGAAGAGCGTATTGCCATCGGCAGACAGGTATTAAATATGGAATATGAAAATAGCGGACATAAAACTCTATACGCTGTTAACCTGACCGGTCGGACCTTTGATCTGAAGGAAAAAGCAAAAAAAGCTGTGGAGTTAGGCGCTAATGCCCTGCTGTTTAATGTTTTTGCTTATGGACTGGACACGCTTCAAGCTCTTGCAGAAGATCCGGATATCCATGTGCCGATTATGGCGCACCCGGCCGTTTCCGGTGCATTAACGGCGTCACCGCTTTACGGCATTTCAAATCAGGTGCTGCTCGGGAAGCTGCTCCGGTTAGCTGGAGCTGACTTTGTACTCTTCCCTTCTCCATATGGCAGTGTCGCGATGGAAAAGGGGGAAACACTCGCTATTGCCAATGCCCTGACGTCTGAAGGAAGTCTAAGAAAAGCCTTTCCGGTGCCATCTGCCGGGATTCACCCAGGGCTCACGCCAAAGCTGATCCAGGACTTTGGTACAGACAGCATTATTAATGCGGGCGGAGGTATTCACGGACACCCGGAAGGAGCTGCTGCCGGGGCGAAGGCTTTCCGCGATGCGATCGATGGAATCGTAAGCGGCCAATCGCTGGATGAAGCTGCATCAAACTCCGCTGAGCTCGAGACGGCTCTTACTCTTTGGGGGCGTGGATAATGAAAAAGAAAAGAATCATTTTCTGTGATTTTGATGGGACCATTACTACGTCCGACAATATCATCGCGATCATGAAAGAATTTGCTCCTCCTGAATGGGAAGGAATTAAAGACCGGATTCTTGCACAGGAAGTTTCTATACAGGAAGGCGTTGGTGCTCTGTTTAACACCCTCCCTTCCCATAAAAAGAATGCTATTGAAGACTTTTTGTTTAGCCAGATAGTCATTCGGGATGGCTTTGAAGAATTCGTATCCTATACCCGCAAGGAAAATATTGAACTAAAGGTTGTAAGCGGAGGAATCGACTTTTTTGTTTATCCCCTTCTAAAGCCATACGGACTCGAAAAGGATATATTCTGCAACGGCAGCGATTTTTCCGGGGAGAGAATTCGAATTACTTGGCCTCATGCCTGTGATGAGAACTGCTCAAACGGATGCGGCTGCTGCAAGCCAAGTATTCTCAGAACCTATCCGGCTCAAGACTATTATAAAATTGTCATCGGTGATTCAGTAACTGATCTTGAAGCAGCTAAGATTGCTGATCATGTGTATGCCTGTGATGACTATCTGGCAGATAAATGTGAGGAGCTAGGTCTTACGTATACGCGTTTCCATTCCTTCCATGAAATTATTGAAAAGCTTGAGCATCAAAAGGAGGCGGTTTCTTGACATCCTTATCCACCCTTTATACAGAAAGATGGCAGGAGCTTGCCGAAATTAAAGATGAGCTTGCTGAGCGCGACTGGTTTCCGGGAACGAGCGGAAATTTATCGATAAAGGTGCGAGATGAACCGCTGCAGTTTCTTGTCACGGCAAGCGGAAAAGATAAACGGAAGCGGACCCCGGAGGATTTTATTTTAGTAGATGAAAACAGCCTTCCAGTGCATGGCGGAACCCTCCGTCCATCCGCTGAAACCGTCCTGCACCAGAAAATTTACCAAAAAACAAATGCCGGCTGCTCGCTTCATGTTCATACAGTTGCAAACAATGTGATATCCGAGCTTTACGGAGATGAAGGAAGAATTACCTTTAAAGGTCTTGAACTGATTAAAGCCTTCAATATCTGGGAGGAGGATGGAGAAATCACCATCCCGATCATCGACAACCTATCAGATCTCCCTGCTTTAGCGGAGCTTTTGGCTGAACAGATTACCGACCAGACCTATGGTGTTCTGATTCGCAATCACGGGATTACCGTTTGGGGTCAAAACGGATTCGAAGCTAAAAAACATTTAGAGGCATTTGAGTTTCTATTCAATTATCAGCTTACTCTTTCTTCATTTAAAAAATTTTAGGAGGAATTAATATGGCGACGATTAAAATCCGCAACACAAACGAGGTAATTGAAGGAGAAGAAAACGTACTGCAATTCCTTGAAGCACAAGGCGTTCTTTATGAAAAATGGGATACAGCAAAGCTACCAGCTGCTCTGCAAAACGAAACGCATATTAATGATGAGGATAAAGAGCAGGTGCTTTCAACATTTGATTCAGAAATCCGATCCCTTGCCGAAAGACGCGGCTATCATAATTGGGATGTTATCGCGTTAAATGAAAAAACCCCTGATCTTGATGCGCTGCTTAAAAAGTTTGAGCAGGTTCACACACACACTGAGGATGAAGTCCGCGCCATCACTGCAGGTTCCGGGATTTTCATTATTAAAAGTGAAGACAAAGGCTATTTCGATGTGAATTTAGCGCCTGGAGATGTAATTTCTGTTCCCGTTAATGTCCCCCACTTTTTCACCCTGACAGATGAGCGTCAGGTAGTCGCTGTCCGGTTATTTATTGAAAAAGAAGGCTGGGTTGCCCATCCATTCCAGGACCCTGAATTTGAACAGGCAAAATAATCCCTTCTCATTGTTCTTTTCGGAAAGCATTGCCTAAAAATGAACCAGATACAAAAGAGAGCTTGGGAAATAACAATTACTGAAAAAGGTATAACATTTAATAAACGTGAGGTAAACGGAGCGGAAGATGGCGACTCCTGCGGGATGAAGCAGGAGCTTGAGATCCACTTGCGCTAGCAAGTTAGCTCAAGCCCTGCCCCGCGGAAAGCGTCCATCTGAAGCAGAGTGAACCGGGTATAAGAAGCTGAGATAAATTTTTCTCAGTTTCTTTTTTTGCCGTTTTACTTATAATTTTTTTCGCTGGAAATTCAGCCTCTTAAATGCATTTATTGCGAAAAAATGTATTTACCTACCTGTGTAGTTCTTTCAAAAGCGGGTATACATTTACCAAAGAGGAGGGATTTCTATGACTGCCGATGTAACACTATATCCATTTGAAGACGATGGATCTATCCCAAACAACCAACAGCTTTCTGTGCTGGTTTATGAAGGCGCATTTAAGGATAATCCTGATAGCATTGAAAAGACCTTTAATGAAAATAATTGGGGAAATAGCTGGGTTGGGGGTGTCCATGACTTTCACCACTACCATAGCAATACCCATGAAGTACTTGGCGTTCAATCCGGATCTGCCATGCTGCAGATTGGCGGCGAGGAAGGCAAGATGATTAATATCGAAGCCGGTGATGTGCTGGTGCTTCCAGCCGGTACGGGACACCGGAATATGAAAGCTACTGAAGACTTTAGAATTGTGGGCGCCTACCCTGAAGGTGCTGAATATAATATGCGTACTGGAGAACCAGGCGAACGACCGGATGTTCTTGAGGAAATATGGCACGTCCCGCTTCCTGATACAGATCCCGTTTACGGGAAGGACGGCCCCCTGCTATCCAACTGGACACTCAGCCGGTAACAGTCGAGGCTGGAAAAATAACTAGACAAAAAAGGTATGTGTTTAGTGTTTATTTGTTTACGTAACGTGAGGTAAACGGAGTGGAAGGGGGCGACTCCAGCGGGAGGAAGTGGGAGCTTGAGATCCACTTGCTGAAAGCAAGTTAGCGAAGGGCCCCGCCCCGCGGAAAGCGTCCCCCTGAAGCGCAGTGAACCGGGTAAAAGGTTGAGACACATATTTGTCTCAACCTTTTTTACTTGCTTATTCACCACTTCTTAACAATTTGAATAGCGTAAAAGAGCTCTGCCTTTATACCAATCAGGCTTTTAGGGTAAAATAGCAGCATAGGGGTGAACTACATGAGAAAACTATTTCTTCTGCTGCTATTAGTCATTGCTGTGTTCATCTCAAGACCGCTTTGGGAGGATAAAGTTTCTCCTTATGCAGATCTTTCATTTATGGATACAATTTCTGACCGGGTTTTATCAGTCATTGAAACACCAAATATATCTAACGCACTGGAAACGTTCACGGACACGATCACAGCCATCATTGTGGATATCGACGATGCAGTCCAGCAGGCACCAAGAATTCAGTCTGATGAGCCCGCTCCAAGTGTTGAAAAACCTGATCTTTCCATTCCGACAGAGCAGGTCTTCTCGATCTACAATATAAAGCTGGGCGATTCCAGGGATCAGGTTGAACAGGAGCTTGGCGAGCCTGCACGTCAATCCCAAAATGAGTTCGGCTCTAGCTGGTATGCCTATCATGAGAATTTCGGAAACTTCGTCATGGTGTCCTACAACGAAGACGGGCTTGTGAATGGCCTCTTTACGAATCAGGACCTCATTACCTCTTCCATCGGCGTAACGCTTGAAAGCTCCAAAGAAAATGTCCGCAAAGAGCTGGGCGACCCGCTTACAACGATCCGCAAGGGTTTAATACGATATCAGCTTCAAAATGACGGGGAATACGATGTTTATCAGGTGGATGATGCATACGCCACAATCTTCTACGATAAGCATGAAGACTATACCGTTACCGCTGTGCAAATTATCCATGAAAGTCTTGAGAGTGAACGTACAGAAATTTATACAGAGCCGTCTGATTCATTAAAACAAGGCTTTGAGTATCAGCTTTTTGATTTAACCAATGCGGCACGTGTCGAGCATGGTCAAAGCGTTCTGACATGGGATGAACAGGTCAGGGAAACAGCCAGAAAGCATAGTCTTGATATGGCTGAAAACTCCTACTTTGACCATACTAACCTTAATGGACAATCCCCTTTCGACCGGATGAAAGAAGATGGGGTCAGCTATAGAGTTGCCGGGGAAAACCTGGCTTACGGACAATTTAGCAGTATTTACGCCCATGAAGGCCTTATGAACTCATTAGGCCACCGGGAAAATATTTTAAAACCTGAATTTGGCTATCTTGGTGTAGGCGTTGCTTTTAACGACGATTCACAGCCTTATTTTACTGAGAATTTTTTTAATAAGTGACAAAAAAGGAGACCCGCTTAAAAAAAGCGAGGTCTCCTTTTTATTTTACAGATTTTCTTGTAATTAGTTCTGTCGAAAGCTTGTAGTAGGAATTCACTTCCACACCGGCAAGCTGCTGAAGAATAATATGCATCGCAAGCGCCCCAGCTTCATACTTTGGCTGACGAATCGTCGTAAGCGGCGGTGTCATGAACTCTGCCAGCTGAATATCATCATACCCAATAACTGAAATATCCTCAGGGATCCGGATTTTATTTTCCTGGAACGCCTGAATGCCTCCAATCGCCATTTCATCATTTGCATAAAAGACTGCTTCAGGCAGCCGCCCCTGGGCAATGAGCATTTTCGTTGCTCTGTACCCTCCTTCGCGGGTAAAGTCACCGTGAATTTCCCATTTCCCGTTCACATCAAGCTTGTACTCTTTTAACGCAGTAGCATAGCCTTTGTACCGCATTTTACTGTCATGAGAGCGTGGAGGTCCGCTAATAAACGCTATATCCTTCAAGCCTTTTTCGATTAAATGTTCTGTCGCAACAAAGCCGCCCTGAAAATTATCAACCTCCACCTGAATAACAAATTCATTTTCAAGATGGCGGTCCAATACAATGATCGGAAACCCCTGGCGTGCTGATTCAACGATCACTTCATCTGAAATATTATGAGCTAAGATTATCGCTCCATCCACCCGTTTTTCTTTTAAAAACTTGGTGGCCGTGGATAGCGGCCCTCCTTTAGAGCTGCAGGCAATGAGATCATAGCCGTTTGCCACGGATACTTCCTGCACTCCTTTTGTCAGCTCAGAATAGTAAGGTCCCGCCAGATCACTTAGGATTAAAGCAATTGTATTTGTTTTTGTCCGCTTCAAATCAGAGGCAAAGCCGTTTTTTTGATAGTTTAATTGGCGTGCTGCACCAATCACTTTTTCTCTGGTTGCCGGGCTGATTTTCTCACTGCCATTTAGCGCATAAGAAACCGTTGAAATGGCTACTCCCGCGAGCCTGGCTACATCTTTTATTGTTGCCACAGCTTATCCTCCCATTCGTTTCTCTGTATCAAGTATACATGACGTCATCGTACTACCCTTTTATTTTAACCCGGAAGTAGTAAAACCTTCCACAATGTATTTTTGAAAAAAAGAAAAAATGATAATGATTGGAATAACCATAAAGGCTGCTCCTGCCATTTGGAGCGCAAAGTTACTCGCGTATTGCCCTTTGAGTAAAGATAGCCCTACTGACAATGTATAAAGCGATTCATCGTTTGCAATGATCAAAGGCCACAGGAAGCTGTTCCAGGCAGCAATAAAGGTCAGGATCCCCTGCACGGCAAAAATAGGCTTTGAGATTGGCATAATCAGACGGAAGAAAATATAAAACTCCCCTGCTCCATCAAGTCTTGCCGCTTCGATCAGGTCTGTCGGAATTGTTGCCATAAACATTCTGAATAAAAAAATGCTGAAAGCAGCAGCGAGCCCAGGCAGCACGATTCCTGCCATTGTGTTGATCAGTCCCATTTCATTTAAAAGCAAATACACGGGAATCATCGTTACCTGACCTGGAATCATCATGGTCGCAAGCACTAAATAGAAGACTTTTTCTTTATTTTTAAAATGGTATTTTGCAAACCCATAGCCAGCCATGGCATTAAAGAACAGGCCGACAAAGGATAATAAAACAATGATTAATGTATTTCTTAAGTAAATGCCAAAGTTTAAATTAGTAAATAGGTTGATATAATTTTGCAGGGTTGGATTTTCCGCAATTAATGTCGGCGGCATCTGAAGTATTTCATTTTCAGGCTTAAAGGAGCTTGAAATCATCCAGAGAAACGGCAGGGAAACAATTAATCCTCCCACCACCAGCAAAATTGTTGCAATCCATTTTTCTGCGTTATTTTTAGCTTTTCCTGAAGGCATTGATGTCACCCCATTTCGATCGGTTAATATTCTGTATCGGCTTTTCTTAGTTTAAACTGCAGCAGCGTCACGATTATGATCACAATAAAAAGAACAAAGGACCCTGCAGCTGCATAGCCAAATTCACTGAATTGGAAGCCTCGCTGGTAAATGAACAACGCCATTGATACCGTGCCGTCAAGCGGACCGCCGCGCGTCATGATAAACGGCTCCTCGAAGAATTGCAGCCAGCCAATTAACGTTGTCACTGTCACGAAAAATACGGCATAGCGCAGCAGCGGAATGGTGATATAAAATAGGATCTGCCACCGCTTCGCTCCATCAATACGCGCTGCCTCATAATAGGACTGCGGAATTCCCTGCAAGGCTGCAAGGAAGATAATCATATTGATCCCAATGCCCTTCCAGACCGCTAACAGAATTAGTGAAAGCTTAGCAATTACAGGGTGCTCAAGCCACGGTACCTTGCCAATATCGCCTAATGAAAGCAGATAGTTAAACAAACCGTATTCTGTGTTATACAGAAACCCCCATACAACGGCAATCGCAATGATATTCGTAATGGCCGGCATGAAATAGACGGCCCGGAAAACGGTAAAGATTAAGTTTTTCCCATAATTTAAAAGCAGTGCAATACCAAGTGAAAAGATAATGACAAGAGGGACTCCGATGATTACATAGAAAAAAGTGTTATAAACCGCTTTATGAAAAACGGTGTCTGAAAGTAGATTAATATAGTTTTCAAATCCGATGAAGCTAATATTAGACCAGTTTGCCAGGCCCTTTAAATCCATATCAGTAAAGCTGATCACCAGCGCAATCAAGATAGGGATCAGGCTGAAAAGAATTAAAATAATTAATGCCGGCGCAATAAAGATAAACGGATGTCTGTTTCGAACTGCGCCCTTTATAAGTTGACTCATACTTGCCCCGCCTTTCCCAGCCGCTTTTATTGATAAAAGGAGGTAAGTGAACACGAATCGTCACTTACCTGCCTTCTTTTATCATTATTCGAGCATGCTCTTTACCTTTGAATTAAATTCGTCCATTTCAGCGTCTAAATCAGCACCGCCGATATTAATTCTTTCAATAGAAGCAAGAAGCTCCTGAGCAATTCTTTCCCATTCCTTAACTGGAGGAGCGCCTTTTGTGTTTTCAAGCTGTTCGCCAAACACAGAATACATTTCATCTTCAGCAAGCTCAGGTGATTCCCATGCCTCTAAGCGTGAAGGAAGCGTATTTGATTTTTCCATCCATTCAAGCTGCGTGTCAACTTCATTCATATAAGCAATAAAATCTAACGCCTCATCTACCTTCTCAGAATTATGGAAGACAGAGAAATTAGCTCCGCCAATGCTTGAAAGATTGTTTTCCTGTGCAGGCATTGGAGCTACTGCCCACTTTCCTTCTAAATCAGGCGCCTGGTCATTCATGATATTAATCATCCATGGACCGCTAAAGAAGATCGGCTTCTGTCCGTCTTTAAACGCCTGGACAATATCAATTCCCTCTGAGGTTGTGCTGATTCCTTCCTCAAAGTAGCTTGTATAATATTCAAGTGCTCCTTTGAATTCAGGAGAATCAAAATTAGGATTCTCTGCATCAAACTCAAAGCCATTTTGCCAAGCAAAAATAAATGGCGTGATCTGGTCGTTTAGATCAATATCAAGCCCGTATACATTATCATTATCACCTGACTCCGTAAGTTTAGAAGCTGCATCCTTCAGCTCGTCCCATGTTGCAGGCGGCTCTGAATATCCGACTTCCTCAAGCAGATCCGTACGGTAATACATCGTACGTGTTTCAACGTACCACGGAATCCCCACTATCTGATCATCATACTTCATAGAGGTTTGAGCGCCTTCAAAGTAATTTTCTAAATCAAAATCAGGATACTCCTCCATATGCTCAGTAAGGTCAAGCAACGCTCCTGCATCTGCAAATTCAGCTACCCAGGTCGTTCCAAGCTGCAGCACATCCGGACCATTTCCTGAAGCAACAGCTGTCAGGAGCTTGTCATAAGCCTGATCCCACGGGATTGCCTGAACATTGACCTTCACACCGGTTTCTTCCTCGTAGCCTGCTGTCATCTCATTTAAAAGCTTACCTTCCTCACCCATTGCCCATACTGAAATGGCGTCGCTGTCTTCTCCACTATCACTGCCTCCGCAGCCGGCAAGCACAGCTGATAATCCCATTGCTAACACTGTTGGATAAATAAACCCTTTTTTCTTCAACATCTTTTCCCATCTCCTCTACTTTATTCTTTAATTTTCACGAGACTGCAAATATAATACTTGAGTTTTAACTAATTCTGTGAAAAATAAACTATTTAACTTTAACGAAAACTTTTCAAATATTTTATTGAAACGTTTCACTAAATTGATTATAATAAATTCTGAAGGCGCTTTCAAGACTTTTAGCAAATATTTAATTAATCTCTATTGAATAAGTATTTTCTACATATTTTCCCCAGTTTATTTTTTTGGATTTAAATTGAAACGTTTCACTATTTAAGGATCGGGAGGTAATAAGATGACAACAGCCAGTATTCAGCAGCTTCTTAGCAAAATGACGCTACAGGAGAAAATTGCCCAGCTTATCCAGCTTGCCGGACCTTTTTTTAAAGGATCAAACCAACAGGGTGAGATTACCGGTCCAATGGCTGAAATGCCTATAACAGATGAACATGTTCTTAATGCAGGCTCTGTCCTTGGGGTCTCAGGAGCAGCAGAAGTGATTTCCATTCAGAAAAAGCATCTTGAAGAAAACCGCCTGGGCATCCCCCTTCTATTCATGGCAGATATCATTCATGGCTATAAAACCATTTTCCCTGTTCCGCTTGCGATCGGCTGCAGTTGGGATCTTGAGTTAGCACAAAAGAGTGCTGAAGCTGCGGCAAGAGAAGCTGCTGTATCTGGTGTACACGTTACATTTGCCCCGATGGTGGACCTTGTCAGGGACCCTCGCTGGGGGAGGGTGATGGAGTCTACCGGTGAAGACCCGTATTTAAACAGCTGTTTTGCACAGGCCTTTGTAAAAGGGTTTCAAAGCACAGACCTCAGCAATAATCCTGATGCCGTTGCTGCCTGTGTAAAGCATTTTGCAGCGTACGGCGCGGTTGAAGCAGGCAGAGATTACAATACCGTGGATATGTCCGAAAGACAGTTGAGGGAAAGCTATCTCCCTGCTTACAAAGCAGCTTTAGACGCCGGCTGTGAAATGGTGATGACCGCTTTTAATACGGTCGATGGAATTCCTGCTACAGGAAATAAAGAGCTCATGAGAAGCCTTCTGCGGGAGGAATGGGGATTTGATGGTGTGCTCATTTCTGACTGGGGAGCAGTAAAGGAATTAATTCCGCATGGCGTCGCAGAGGACGAAAAAGAAGCCGCTAAAAAAGCCCTTCTTGCAGGCGTCGATATTGAAATGATGACTGAGTGCTACGTTCAGCATTTAGAGGAGCTGATTGAAGAAGGCAGCATCAAGCTTGAATTGCTCGATGAAGCCGTCCTTCGAATTCTGGCTTTAAAAGAAAAGCTCGGTCTTTTTGACAATCCGTACAGAAGTGCTGACGTGGAAAAAGAAAAAGAAATCACAGGCCACCCTGATCACCGTAGAACCGCCCGGGAGATTGCTGCAAAATCATGCGTTCTTCTAAAAAATGAGAATCAGGTTCTTCCTCTTAAAAAGGAACAGCAGCTTGCTCTTGTCGGACCTTTTGCTGACAGCCAGGATCTTTTAGGGCCATGGGCAGGCGTTGGGGATCAGAAAGAGGCGGTTTCTTTAAAGGAAGCATTTGAACATACCTCTTCCTCTTTCTTAACAGCCAAAGGATGCGGAATTCAGGATGGCACACTTGAACAGATGAACGAAGCGATAAACGCGGCCTCCCAGGCAGATGTCATTATTGCCGCCCTAGGTGAAAGCAGCAGCATGAGCGGGGAAGCAAATAACAGAACTAATATTCAGCTGCCAAAAGTCCAGCTTGAATTCCTCAAGAAGCTTGCAGCTTTGAATAAACCGATTATCACAGTGTTATTTAACGGTAGACCTCTTGACCTTAGCGGAGTGGCGGAATTCAGCGATGCCATTCTTGAAGCCTGGTACCCGGGAAGTGAAGGAGGAAATGCAGTTGCTGACCTATTATTTGGACATGTTAACCCTTCAGGAAAGCTATCCATGTCCTTCCCTGTCAATGTTGGTCAGGTGCCTGTTTACTATAACCACTTTAATACAGGGCGGCCAAAGGGAGCGCCGGATGCACAGGAGCATTATGTTTCAGATTATATGGATGCGCCAAACTCCCCTCTCTTCCCGTTTGGCTACGGACTGAGCTATACTGCTTTTTCCTATCAAAACCTGGAGCTTTCCACTGAGATTTTGGATGAAAAATCAGTTATTGAAGCTTCGATAACGGTAACCAATACCGGCAAAGAAGCCGGCGAGGAAATCGTGCAATTCTATATTCGTGATATTTCAGGCGAAACCGTTCGTCCGATGAAGGAATTAAAAGATTTCAAGCGCATCTCGCTTAGCCCCGGCGAATCAGCTGAGGTGCAGTTTACGATTACTGAAGATCAGTTACGCTATCATCACCAGGATCTTTCCTTTTCAAGTGATAACGGTGCGTTTGAGTTATTTATCGGAAAAAACAGCCAAGAAGTTCTTTCCCGGACATTTACTTTAACTAAGAAAGGCGGACAATACTAGATGCTACTAAAAACAAATCAGCTTCAATTAAATAATGGCGACACAACCGTTCAATTCCTGCCGACTGGAGACATTTCCACTTTTTCACACAAGCATATAATGATTAATCAATTACAAGGCAATACGCTGGACGGCTCGTTAAACAATTTATATTTGCGTGTGTTTGAAAATGGGGAGATCGTTTTCTATCCGCTTGCAGGAAAAAATTCAACAAGTACATTTTCAATCTCCCCTACTAAAGCAAAATGGGAAGGGACCGTTCATAACGGCATAACCTATGAAGTGATATTCCACCTGGCTTCTGAAAAGCTTTGGTTCTGGGAAGTAAAAACGTCAGGCGCCGGCCATGAAATCGATGTAATTTACGGACAGGACATGGGACTTGCCGATAAAAATGCAGTCCGCTCAAATGAAGCCTACATCGCCCAGTACGTGGACCATGCTGTCTTTAACGATTCAGAAGGCTATGTGGTATGTTCCCGTCAAAATCAGCCTCAAGGGGAAGAGTTCCCTTACCTCGAGCAGGGGTCACTCGGGAAAAATACAGGCTACAGCACAGACGGCTTCCAATTTTTCGGGCTGTCATATAAAGAAACGAATATCCCGGAAGCACTGACTGAAAAGTCATTGGAAAACAAAACGTACCAGTATGAGTTTGCCTATACTGCGCTTCAAAGTGAACGAATTCATTTAAACGGAAATGCTTCCTTTGTGTTTTACGGAGGTTTTGCAGAGGATCATGCGGAGGCTGTAACAGCGCCTGTTTTTAAGCCTCAACTGGCTGAAGTATGGGAAGGCATTCGCAAGGAGGAAGAGACTTTTGAACCTGCTGCAGCCTACGACCAACCCCTTTTGGCAGGCTCCGGTGTCTTTGCCTCAGAAGCAGCGACCCTTGAGGAAATAAACCAATTGTATCCTGAAAGAACACTTGAAGAATGGGATGGCAGCACTCTCCTGTCCTTTTTCACGCCTTCCTTTGAACATATTATTTTAAAGGAAAAAGAGCTTCAGTCAGAGCGTTCGCACGGTCATATTTTAATGAGCGGTGAAAATCACCAGCTCAGCGGTCAGCCTGTCATTACCTCTACCTCCTACACGACGGGTGTATTCAATGCTCAGCTTGTAATCGGGAACACGACCATGAATAAGCTTTTATCAAATGTCCGAAATGCATTGAATGTATTTAAGGCATCAGGACAGCGTATTTATATGAAAATGGCAGGTGAATATAAGCTTTTGACCATGCCTGCTGTTTATGAGCTTGGCTTTAATTACGCCCGCTGGATTTATAAGCTGCCGGAGGACCGGCTGACCATTACAGTTTTCACTGCAACAAATAAGAAATCCGTGACGGTTCATTTGACTTCTGAAAATGGGATTGATTATGATTTTGCAGTGACAAACCAGGTCATTATGAATGGCAATGAATATGATGTGCCTTATCACCTGACGACGGGTGATGACTACTTTACCGTTTCCGGAGACGCTTCTTCCGATAATGGCGGAGTACATCCTGACCTTGCCTACCGTTTTTCCCTCGATCATAAAAATGCGAAAGTCACGAAAGAAGAGAATTCGCTTTTATGCATCCAGCTGGAACGCTCAAAGGAATGGACACTAACTGTCGATGGATCTTTGACAGGCGATTTTGAAGAGCAGACAGTACTCGATTTTAATGAGGAAAAAGAACGCTACAAAACGTATTTTAAACATGTGATGAACCATTTTGAATTAGCTCTTCCTGCCAATCAGGAAAAAGTTGAAAAAGTTAACGCGATCGCCTGGTGGTATACGCATAATATGCTCGTTCACTACTCCGTTCCGCACGGTCTTGAGCAGTACGGCGGCGCTGCCTGGGGTACGCGGGATGTTTGTCAGGGACCAACTGAATACTTTTTAGCTACTGCTCAATATGACAGCGTAAAAGAAATCATTAAAACCGTATATTCTCACCAATACGAGGATAAAGGAAGCTGGCCGCAGTGGTTTATGTTTGATGCCTACAGCCACATTCAACAGGATCACAGCCACGGGGATGTAATCGTTTGGCCGCTTAAGGTTGTTGCAGATTACCTGACAGCGACCAATGATGCTTCTATCCTTGAAATGCCTGTTCCTTACACAGATCGAAACGGCTTTTCGTTTACTCAGGAGGCACCGCTGCTTGATCATATTAAAAAGCAGATTTCAACAATCAAAAATGATTTCCTTCATGACACCCACCTTTCTTCTTATGGTGATGGTGATTGGGATGATACGCTTCAGCCAGCTAATCAACAGCTGAGACAATATATGGTCAGCAGCTGGACCGTTGCACTTACGTATCAGTCGGTCCGTACGTTCGCTAAAAGTCTGAAGGATGCTTATCCGGAAGAAGCAGAGGAATTTGCCAGTCTTGCTGAAGGCATCAGAGATGATTTCAGAAAATATTTATTAAAAACAGATGTGATTCCAGGGTTCCTTTATTTTGAAGATCCTGAGAATCCGGAAAACATGGTTCACCCGGATGATCAAAAAACCGGTATTCACTACCGTCTCCTGCCAATGACACGCAGCATGATCAGTGAGCTTTTAACACCGGAGGAAGCAGAAAAATACAGGAAGCTTGTGATGGAGAAATTCTATTATCCTGATGGTGTCCGGCTCATGAGCCGTCCTGCTAATTATGAAGGCGGAGTTTCAAAGCATTTCAAACGGGCAGAACAGGCGGCAAACTTTGGAAGAGAAATTGGTCTTCAATACGTACATGCACATATCCGTTTTGTAGAGGCAATGGCGAAGCTCGGCAGAACAGAAGAAGTATGGAAAGGCCTTGAAACCATTAACCCGATTGGTATCACATCCGTCGTGCCTAATGCCGAAAAGCGTCAAAGCAATGCATATTTCAGTTCTTCTGATGGAAAATTCAATACCCGTTATGAGGCACAGGAACGATTTGCGGAGCTGCGCACAGGTGATGTTGCGGTAAAAGGCGGCTGGAGAATTTACTCAAGCGGCCCGGGGATTTATATGAATCAATTAATCTCAAATGCACTCGGGTTCCGCCAGCAGGCAGATCATCTCATTATTGACCCTGTCCTCCCTGCTTCTCTAGACGGACTGGAGTTTACATTTAAGCTTTACAATAAGCCGGTAACAATCCGTTATCACCTTTCTCAGGAAAAAACATATGCGATTGTAAACGGACAAAAAATCGAAAGCAGCCATCCTGAAAATCCTTATCGCCAAAATGGCATCAGGATCAGAAAAGATGATCTGTATGCTTTATTGACGGACAGCCATAACCTCATTGAAATATGGGGATAGCTTCTTTAAAACGAGCAGGCCTTTAAATAGGTCTGCTTGTTTTACGATATTTTTCATACCGGCAGTCTCCTTTTGCATATACATCCAAAAAGGGGGCTGCTTTATATGGCATATATGGGTGTTGTGACTGCAGGTTTTTTAATGGTCTTAGGAATGGTCGGCGGAGCTTATTTTTATTTTATAAGGACCCTTGCGCTCGATCCAAAGGACTCTGTAAAGATTGATCCGAAAGAATAATAAAAAACAGGAGCTTTGGTATGAGCAGCATTCGCTCTTACCAAAGCTCCTTTCAATTATTAAAAATACACATAACCCATGGTTTTTTTATACTCAAGTTCAATTCGCTTTAGTTCCTTTTCATAAGGAACGACGATACTGAATTCACCATTTTTATTCAGCTTCGCCCTGTAGCTCTTATCCCCTTTAACAGTTATAAAGCCGCCCTTTTCAGTCTTTCCTTTTGCACCTGAAACAGTTCCTGCAATTACTACCGTTTCTCCATCAATCTTGTACGCTGATTCAATGAAGTAAGGGCTTTTCCCTTTGTTTTCTCTTTCGACTATCAGATTGTTATTGATACTGTCACGAATCACTTTATACGCTTTCCCGTCAAGAGCTTCATAGACAACGCTTGAGAGTACCGGATAAAAGGTCAGCTGATCAATGTCTGCCGGCAGGTCTCCGATGTTTTCAATCAAAAAGCTCTCCTGCCCTTCTTCGAGCTCTACATCCCCTGCATAAAGAATTTGCACCGCTCTTCTTTCATCCTCCAAATCAAGAGAGAGAGTTTGTTGATTAATATGTAAGCCTAAAGCGCCCGGCTCTGTATTCGTTCGTGCGCTGACATACACTCTATAGTTCCCTTCCTTGACTCCATCAGGGAATTGAATCTCTTTTTGCTGACCTGCAGGCATTTCGATATAGGCTCCTTTAGAAAAATCGGTTCCTCCTGCCCGCAGCTCAGGTGTGTTTGATTTAAATAATTTTATATCAGCAAGCGCTATATAACCTTTATTAAACCACTCATTATCAGATTGAACTGAAAATTGAATCCGGATCTTTACTGCGTCTTCAGGAATAGCAGACACAGGTACGGTTTTGATGGCGCTGCTTCCTGAATACCAGTGACGGTAATGATAATTTACTCCCTGTACCTCTGAGATAACGGTGCTTTCCCCTTCTTCATTTAGAGCAAAAACCTCAGCCTTCAGCTCTGTATCGAATTCTAATCGTGTTGAAAACTGGAGGTTAATGGCGTCGCCAATTTGCGGTGCACCATCTTCGTCGCCAATGGAAATATCCTGATATAGATAGGAATCTCCATATAATCTCGTATTGTTGAACCCTGCTCCTTTTACAAAAAGAGCATTTTGACCGAACCAGTTCTCGTAAATTTGTGCTTCCTGATCTCTTGATGCTTCAGGAATAACATCTTCTTTTTGAGCCGATTCATTTGTTTCATCAAGCCCTGGATCAGTAGAGGGTTTATATACTAACGCTTTACTTTCATCTGACAAACTCGCATTCATAATAGTCAGCGGTTCATCCGGCAATTCACCGTATTGATCCTCCATCTCCAATGTAAAAGCTTTTTCCTTTTCTTTTTCAGCAGAGAACAAAGCGACTTTGCTCGTGTCATGCTGCAGGATGCGTGCAAGTGCCCTGACTGCTTCAATATTCGATTCTGCGCCTGAATTTATATTTACTTTGTCTTCATCGATCGCATCAAATGCAACGCCGGTTTCCTGGTTAAACATATGAACTTCTTTGTCGTTATTCCCAAGCCACCACTGACCTGCTACTCCAGCCATAAAGGCGTATTTTTCTTTTCCGGTGACTTCATATAATTTAATGAAATTATCAACATAAGATGCTGTTCCGTAATTAATTTGCGGATACACAATAGCGTTTGGCTGCTTTGAAAATGCTCTGCCTGAAATCATCATATCGCTTAAAAAACTGTCTGCTGCAAGCTCTGCAGCTGCAATCCAGTTTTTATTGTTTACTGCTTCACCAGCGAGCGCCATGGCCGCTGTCTGCTGACTTCCCCACTCATTCCAGACATCCACCCGTTCAGAGTAGGTACTCATAAAACCGCCAAGCGGATACTCCTTAAAATCTCCATATTGAGAAGCATACAAAGCCTCCCCCAGCATTTGAATATTTTCTTTCACCGTTTCATCCGGTAAGAGAGCATAATGCTTCGTAAGTGCTTCAATTGCGATTGTTGATACCCAGTTATCATACAGATCCCAGGCAGGATAATCCTCCCCGCCCTTCGTCGTATAGGTGCCATATAAAGGCTTAACCTTTTCGTTAATCCGCTTACTTGAGAGCTCCAGATGCTGCTTAACTCTCTCGGCCATTTCAGGATCTTTCTTTAACAGAATTTCATAGGAATAGCTTAAGGCTGTATAAGCTCTCACTGCCCAGTAACTGAATGTTTTTGAGGAGGAGTGAGAATCGCGTTTAAATAGTCCGCCATTTTCATCAAGTGCAACAAAGTTTCGGAAGTCTCCATCCTCTTCCTGCATCCACATGACAAATTCAAGCCCTTTCGTTATTTGGTCGAGGCTATGAGCGTCCTTGTACAGCTGGTAATGCTCAGCATACGCTGTTACGGCTCTTGCTACGTCATCGAGCGCCGCTATTCCTTCCTGAGGGTCTCCGACATAATGATAGCCCTCGCTTAGATCGTCAGGGTTATTCGGTTCCGCGTATAATCTTGTGATCATCATTTCTGTCCCATCGACGGTTATGTCCTGACTGAGCCAGTTGAGGTGGTCGAGGTTCAGATACAGCTCATCTTTAATTCCGAGTTTGAATTTTTTAAAGTAAGAGAGGTCTTTTCGGGTGAGCTCGCCGTCCTGGTCGAAATCAAAGCTTTTGTTGTACTCGTTTTTTTCGATGGCTTTTTCAATTTTTTTCAAGGAGCCTTTGTTAGGTTTAGCCTGGGCGTTTGCTTCGGGGGCAAAGGGCAGCAGCAGGGAGACAGCCAGAAGGATCAAAACTAATTTTTTCATGCATTTCTCCTTTTTGTGAGTTATTTTTTGTAACGTTACTTAACATTATTTTTCGATGGAGAATGGAACAATCAATGCAAAGAGAAAATCAACTTCTGTATTCGAAGTACATTCTCTCTAACATATGAATTTCAACTAACCTTTTTAGATTGCCGGATTGATTGCAGTGGAAGGGGGTGACTCCTGCGGGATGAAGCGGGAGCTTGAGATCCACTTGCGCTAGCAAGTTAGCTCAAGCCCCGCCCCGCGGAAAGCATCCCCCTGCAACGGAAATCAATTTTTACATTAAGAGGGATTCACCAATAACAACAATAAATCTCGAAGCACATGCTAACTTTTAATAGATTGATTTTCACTACAACCTTATCTGCTAATCACTGATTTCTCATAAACCAATGAGTCAAGTATCTCCTGGAGGCTTAGTTCTGCACAGGCCATGGAGGTGTCGGCTACGCCGTAATACATTTTGACCACATCCCCTTCGACCAATACACCGCAGGAAAATACGACATTTCCAAAAAAGCCTTGTACCTCATAGTCCGCCTCCGGCTCAAGGATCGGCGCATCCGATCGTGCGAGGACTTTAGATGGGTCCTCTAAATCAAGCAGCACCGCACCCATGCAATAACGGCTTTCCTTCGACGCACCGTGGTACAGCTCCAGCCAGCCTTTTTCTGTCTTGATTGGAACCGCACCTCCTCCGATTCGTCCGTTATCCCATTTGTTTTCACGCAGCCCGATCAGGTGACGGTGATTTCCCCAGTACAGAAGATTATCAGATTCTGCGATCCAAATTTCCGGTGCACCTGTGCTTTTAGGAACAGGGCGATGAAGGGCATAGTATTTCCCATTTATTTTTTCAGGAAAAATAAGTACATCCTTATTCTCCGGGGCAAAAATCATGCCAAGATGCTCGTATGTTTTAAAATCCTCAGTCGAAACGAGCACCTCCCCTACCCCATTCTTAGAGATCGCACTGAAATAGATATAATAGACGGCGCCTATTTTAGTAATGCGCGGGTCTTCAATGCCAAAAGTCTCCAGATTAGTAGAAGGATAAATAAACGGATCCTCATCAATCGTAAAATTCCTGCCGTCCCTGCTTCGTGCAATGCGCAAATAGGAAAGTGAGGTTAAATAGCTGAATTGATCGCTGCCTTGTTGATTGATGACTCTTGGATCAGAAAAATCATAACGCGGATCATTAAGGCTAAAGGACAAAATCTCAAGCTTGTTTGTTTCTGGATTAAATACAGGTGATTTTACGGTATGATGATCCTCTGATACCGGACGTTCAGCTACCCGAAGAAGCATAATGACTTCTCCGTTAAATGTCGTGATGCCTGCATTAAAGGCACCGATGACTTCAAATCCTTCTTTATGCGGTTTGATCGACGCAGGTGTGACTAGCGGGTTTTCTTCATATCGATAGACATTCATTTTGACAGCTCCTTTTTCTCATAGCGTAAAAAAGGATCATTTAATGTAATTTTTTGTGCTTCCGCATCACTGATCCCTGCATATAATTCTGCCTTGCCATTTTCTTTTCGGATAAGTCCTCCGCTGAATACAACATCCTCCAAATCCGGTCGTTTAGAAGGACCCGGAAGAAAGTCATTTCGGACAGCGATCAGCTCAATCGGGGTCGTTTCTCCTGTCTCCGGATTCAAGGTAAATACCATCGGATAGTAGTGTCTGCTGCCTTCACCATCAAAGCTTGCGATATGGCCTAGAATCCCTACTAATCCGTTGCTCAATAAATGGGCTTCATTGCCTCCACCCCACTCTTCATCTGTAAATTGACCTTCAAGTAAAGGTGCCCCTTCAACCGTTTCAATCGTGAGCTCTGACAGGGATGAGATGACGGTAAAGCCTATCTTCCCCCTGCCTCCTTTTTCACCCTGAGGTCTTGTTATAACTGCAACTTTTCCATCCTGCAGCTCAATCAAACGAAGATCCTTCATGCCATCAGGCCCGTGGGCAAAGGGTTCGAGCCGGGCAATGGAAGCTCCTTTATAAAACACCGTCCTCCAGCTAAGCGCATCTTCCAGTTGAGGGTGCGGAAAGGTTTGAACGCCGCCAAGGATCAGCTCACCTGAGATCCTTGTAAAAAAGGGATCCTGAAGCTTAAAGACAGGTGTGTCTTCACGAGGCACCCATACCTCTCCCTGCTCCACAAAAAAATGAACCTCTGATTCCTCACTGTCCCGCGCCTCTACTCTTCCGGCAATCACGAGCTCCCCTTCATCCCAAAATGGAGCAGTTATATTGTAAACATCGCGCCCTTCTGCTCCTTTAAATAGCAGCTTTTCAGGATAAACCGGCGCTTCAGTCTTTTTATATTCCTCTAAAAGAACCTCACATGTTTTAATCATGTTACCCATTCATTAATCCCTCCGTAACTTAAATTCCAGCACATTACTTAAGTGTAAACTGCATTCCTTCCTTAAACTGTTTGGAGAAAAACAAAAACAGGATAATAATCGGAATGGTTAACACAACAGAAGCCGCATATAACGGACCAGGATATCCGCCGTAAGGACCGAACATTTGGGAAAGCAGTACGTTCAGTGTCAGCATTTCATCACTCCGGACGACAATCATGTCCCAAAGGAGCTCTGTCCATCTTTCCATGAACAGGAACAGGAAAATAACCGTGGTGATTGATTTTGACATTGGCAGCACAATACGTATTAAAATTTGAAAATTCGATCCACCATCAAGCTTTGCTGCTTCGATAAAAGTATCCGGGATGGCGCGGAAAAAGTTTGTGTACATAAATACAGCCCATAAACTCAATGCCTTAGGCAATATCATCGCCATATACGTATCATACATTCCGACATTTTGAACAATTAAGAATGTAGGAATCAGAAGAATAATCGCCGGAAAAAACATTTGAAAAAGCACAGCGTTATTGATGAAATCTCTTCCCTTGAAATTCATTTTTGCCAGAGCATAAGCAACCATAGCGCCAGTAATCATCATTAAGGCAGTCGAGCCGGCAGATACGATTAAACTATTAAAGAAAGCCCGCAGCCAAGGCCTTGGCATCGCAGCTTCTCCCCCTAAAAACAGCCATTCATAGGAGCGAAGCGTAAATTTAGTCGGGATAATCTGCTTATCTACCTGACTCCAGTCGGCAAATGAGCTTAACACCATATAGAGGTAAGGAAAAACCATAACGGTGAGTAAAGCAAAAGCGATGATATAACGACCCGTTAATCCTTTATTAGACCCAACCATTACGTCTCCCCCAAACCTCTAGTAGTTTTCTAATTAATAGAATCGCAACAAACGTGACAATGGAAGCAATGATCGCAACAGCTGAAGCATAGCCTGCATTCAGATTTGTAAAGGCCTGTTTAAAGATCTCCATCTGCCATGTATTGGTGGCGTAATTTGGCCCTCCTCCTGTCAGCTGGTAGACCTCCGTGAAAATACCAAAGGAAACGCCGATCGAGAGAATTAATGTGGTAAAAAGCGCCGGATAAAGCAAAGGAAGCGTTATTCGAAAGAATTGCTGAGATGGTGTAACCCCGTCTATCGCCGCCGCTTCATACACCTCTTTGCTAATACTTGCAAAGCCTGCAGTAAGTATCAGCGCATAATAACCGGTGAATTTCCACGCGATAATTCCTGCGACAACGAGCAATGCGGAAAGCGGTGAATTAAGCCAGTCGATATCAAGCCCAAAGGTACCGCGCAGAAATGTATTTAATGGGCTGTTATACGAAAGAAGCCCTTTGACGATTAAAGAAGAAACAACCCCGGACGCTAAATAAGGAAGGAAAAATCCAATTAGAAAAAGACCTTTAAAGCGAGGCAGGCTGTTAATAACAAGGGCAACCGTCAAGGAAGATACGATGACCATCGGGACAAATGCAGCCATAAACTTAAATGTGACAAAAAAGGCCGCCTGTACACCGGGATGCTTGACCGCTTCAATAAAATTGTCCAATCCGATAAAGTTATAAACTGGTGAAATTAAATTCCAGTCCGTTAAGGCCAGGTAGAACGACCATACTAATGGAATGAGAAAGAAAACGAGTGCATAAAAAAGGTAGGGACTGGCGAATAGCCAGCCCGACCCTTTTAATCCGTTTTTCTTCATCTAGAAAGCTCCTCCTCGATTGCTTTCTTCATCGCTTCCCAGCCCTCTTTTGGCGCAACGGTTCCTTCTACCACAGGATTAACCGCATGACTTCCAATATGGGTTTGAAGCTCATTGTATTTTGCGTTGTCAATTGAAGGAATGGCATATGGCACCGCTTCAGCATAAGGCTTTAGCTCAGGGTTCTCTTCAAAGAAGGTTGTAAATGACTCGTTCTCAGACAAATCATCTCTAGCAGGAGGAAGCTTAGTTGTCTCAAGCCACTCCAAGTCATGATCAGGGTTCTCGTAGACCCAGTTTAAAAATTCCAATGCAGCAGCCCGTTCTTCCTCTGTTGCAGAGGCATAAATGACAATCCCTTTTGTATCAGCAAATGTATTAACATTTTCTAAATCAGTACTGTCCGGAACCGGAGGAAGAGCAAGGTCAAAGGTTTCGCCAAATTTCATTTCGGGAAACTTCTCTTCCCAGTAGCTGAATGTCCAAGGGCCAAGATCAGTGAAAATGCCTAGACCGCTTTCAAATGGATCCGTTGCTTCTTTTGTCAAAATGCCTTTTTCAGCACGTAAGTCATCCATAAATGTCAGAACATCTACGCCGGCCTGATCATCTGCTACAAAGTTATCCCCTTCGATAAAGTTGTTGCCGCCGGATGCTGCATCATACAGCATAAAGAAGTCAAACCATCTTTTCCAGGCGGTTGGATCAGCAAGATCCGGCTTTGCCCAGACGTATTTATCAGGATATTTTTCTTTTAATTTTTTCGCTGCCTCAAGCACTTCGCTATAGGTTCTTGGTGTTTCCGTTACCCCAACCTCTTCTAAAATATCGATTCTCCATCCAAACAGCATAGGATTTGAATAGATTGGCAGTACATACTGATTATCATCAGAGAACTTCCAGGTCTGTATGGTGTCCTCCATATTGCGGTTAGCGACCAGTTCATCCCAGCCTTCAATTTCATTTAACGGGACAAGCGCCTGACTTTGTGCCAGCTGAGCTGCAAATCCGCGGTTAATATTTTCAGACATGGTTGGTGCACTCTTTCCGGCAATCGCAGTTTGAATACTTGCCTCAGAGGTAGGGCTTTCCTTCATCGGACTAACCTCAATGTCGATATGATCATTCTCTTCTTCAAATTTATTGGCCATTTCTTCCCAGTAAACCTGCTGCGTCGGGTTAGGCGCCGCCCAAAATTCGATTTTTGTTACTCCGTCAGAGGAAGCAGCTTCATCCCCGCCTGAACAACCTGCAAGAATTGAACCGCCCAATGAAGCTGTAACTAAAAGTGCCAGTGTTTTCTTTTTCACAATGATTTCCCCCAGTTCTGATTTTAAAATGCCTCACAAAATGATAGCGCTGTCATTTAATTGATGATAATTTGAACTCAAGTAGTCACGTAACAAACCTCCCAAAGTGAACATGACAAAATATGATTATTTAAGTTATAATAAAATTTAATAACGTGATTTATAACATTACAAATGAATTATTACATTGAAAACGACTTTAGTCAATTACTTTTTAAACTATTCTGTATTTTTCAACTCTTAATTTACTATTGATTCCAAATAGCGTATATTAAAATTGTAACGTTACATTTTACCTGCTTCACCTACTTTTTATCGGAAAGGTTGATTACATTAAAATGGCCAAAAAAGTGACCATGCAAGCCATCGCTGATTACCTGAACATTTCTAAGAATTCAGTGTCTCAAGCCTTATCAGGAAAGCCGGGGGTAAGTGAGGAGACCAGAAAAGTCATTAAGGAAGCTGCTGATAAATTAGGTTATCAATATAGAACGGCCGGAAAGAATTTAAGTACAGAAAGAAAGAATATAGGGTTAATTGCTTCTGATTTCGCCTTTTCCCACAGGCAGTTTTTCGGGGAAATCTATTTAAGCACGGAAAAAGAAGCCACCAAAAGAGGAATGGACCTAACCATTCAGTCGATCAGCAGCCGGTTAAAGGATGAGATGATTCTTCCTTCCTTTATAGAAAACAAAAGTGTGGACGGTTTATTAATTCTTTCACATATAAGCACTGATTATATAAATAAGATCATTAGTACAGGCATTCCTACCGTCCTCATTGATCACCACGATCCTATTATTCAGGCAGATGCCATCCTCACAAATAACCGCTTTGGTGCCTATACAGCTGTCAACCACTTAATTGAGCTTGGTCATCAGTCAATTGGCTTTATTGGCGATATAACTTTTTCTCCCAGCTATCAGGAAAGATGGGAAGGCTATAAACTGGCTTTAAGAAAAAATGGAATTGAGCCGGCGAAGGAATGGATGTTTCTAGATGCCAAAGAGGAAGAAAGCAGTATCGGCAGCTTCATTGACGGGCTGAATGAATCCCCTACTGCCTGGTTTTGCGTAAATGACGGACTCGGTTTTTTAATCAGTTCAAAGCTGCAGCAAAAGGGGATCAAAATACCTGATCAGGCTTCAGTCGTGAGCTTTGATAACGGCCAGCTGTCTCAGCTTTCCACCCCTAAAATCACAACGATGGGGATCGACCTTGCGCTATATGGCAAAAAGGCAGTAGAACAGCTCTCCTGGAGAATGGAAAATAAAGAAGAGCCCATCACTGAGCTTCTGCTTCCAGCCACTTTAATTAAGCGTGAATCAACTGCAAAGGCTCCTCATGCTTCACTGGCTGGTAACAGCCATTAAAAGCATAAAGAAAACCTGCAGATACAAAAAATGTATCTGCAGGTTTTTTGGTCTCATACGCTTTCAAATAATTAAGCTTAAAAAATATTCCTCTACCCTTCATTACATAAAATATGTAATTATTAATAATAATTACTAAATCAGGACTATGTGTAGTAATGTAGAGCAGTCAGTTCTTCGTTATTACGCAATAGATAGAAAGCAGGCAGACGAAATGAACGAACAAATACTGAAGGTTACTGAACAAGCAGTTAAGTGGATTGTGCTGATTGTATTGATTGTTTCCTCCATTAGTTTACTCGTTGTGTTTCAAGCGGGCTACATACCAGAAGAATTAACGGCCCGGGCAGTTCCACTAGCAATATTGGCAGGTCTTACTTCCATAGCTGCTGCTCTTATTTTTAAAAAGTAAGGAAGGGACATAGTAGTTTCGGTATCTTACCCCCGGCTCACTGCGCTTCAGGCGGACGCTTTCCGCGGGGCGGGGCTTGAGCTAACTTGCTTTCAGCAAGTGGATCTCAAGCTCCCGCTTCTTCCCGCAGGAGTCGCCACCTTCCGCTCCGTTCACCTCACGTATGCAACACCAATTGCATACCCTTTATTGTTTTATCGAGACCATTTATTTCTTTAAAATATAATTCGCAAGCACAGCATGTACATCATAAATATTAAGCGATTTGTTAAAGGTTTTGGAAAGCGGCTCATTCATTCCTGAGATCCATATTTTAAGCTCGGCATCCAGATCAAAGGTGCCCGCTGTCTCAACAGCAAAATGTGTGATGTTTGAGTAAGGAATCGAGTGATATTCTACCTTCTTGCCGGACAAACCCTGTTTGTCGATTAAGATCAGTCGTTTATTTGTAAACAAAAACAAATCGCGAATCAGTTTATAGGCTTTTTCAATCTGCTCCCCTTCAATCAGCAGATTTCCGAATTCCTTTTGAGCATCCCCCGTTTTAACCTCAGAGGCATTTCCTATTAATCCATCAAAAAGTCCCATTACACTCTCCCCTTTCATTTTCTTTTTTCCTATCCTATCACGTCTTATTTTACCGATCACTCATTACCTGCTGCCGTCTGTTGAAATCCAATAACGTTTAATGACATTTCCGTCTTCTTCCACAAAATCACTGGTGGGAATTCCGTTATTCTTTTGGATTGTTTTTTCAGACGCTGTATTGTCTGCATCACAAACGACCAGCGCTTTGGAGATTCCAAGAATCTTCGCTTCTGCAAGTGCAAGCGCAAGAAGCTTAGTAGCAAATCCTTTCTTGCGCTCACTTGGACGGATCCCATAGCCGATATGACCGCCGCGGTTGGTCAAATCCTCTGTTAGTTCATGCCGAATATGGACTGCCCCGATAATGCGGCCGTACTCCCCTGTCAGTAAAAATGTGCTGCTCGTCACCCAGCCCTCTATAAGTCCAATCCCTGCTTCATCGTTTTCAAATTTTTGAAGCAGCTCAGCAAAGTTATACGGCTCATAGGTGGTAGAGTGAGGAATAATGGATTCTCCGCTCTCAAGCCATTCCTCGTAGTAGTCTACATACTGTTCTTTTATATTTTCAGACGGCTTGATTAAGCAAACCTTTTCCATAGACATCTGCAGCATCCCTTTTCATTTTTTCCTATTTTAACCACAAACAGTTAGATGCGCAATACTGTTTTAGGGCTGCTTAAGAAGAATCGAATCTACAAACTCTTTCTTTTGGTCGGTGTATTCTATATCCTCATTGTGATAGAGTGCTGCGAGCCTCTCTTTAAGTGCTTCATATTCTTTGGCGCGATCGCGATTGGCATTCAAATAATCCCTAAAAAAGGTATGCTCCTGCCACCATTGACCTTTGTATTGAACCACATGAACAATATGCGTCTTTGTTAATGTTTTTAGATCAGAAAACTTTGCCAGAACTTCTTTTCCTTCCAGCTTTACTTTTCCTAAATGGTAATAACCCTCTTTTTGAAGCGGTTCTATTTTCCAGTTTTTAAAAGTCTCTACATTTTCAATCCCTACCATCATATCGATAATCGGCTTTGCTTTTATGCCTTTAATGGCAGTACTGCCTATATGCTGAATATCTATAATCTCTTCACCGAGTACAGACTGAAGCAGTTCTTTTTCTTCGTGAAAGGACCTCTTCCATTCCACTGCAGGAGATGCCAGAATAACGCTTCCCTTTTTTAAGCCAATCATCATTAATCACTCCCTTTAGTAAACGTATTCCTGATTATATAAGCCAGTCTCTCCTATAAACAGTCTGAAAGTTAAAACTATTTAATGATATAATAGAAGCAGATCATTTCAGGATTATCAGAAGCCTCAGCAGGTTAGGCTCTGGCATATAGCCGGTGCAAGCTTAGCTGAAGAACGAAAGGATATGTTTAGATGAATCGTAGAGTCGCCTTTATTACCGGGGTTGGCCGATCTGAAGGTATTGGCGCCGCCATTTGCAGAGAGCTTGCAAAGGATGGCTTTGATATTTTATTTACATACTGGACCAAGTACGATGAGGAAGTGTCCTTACATAAAAAATACCAGGATCCTGAGCATATTCAGCAGGAGATTCTCGACATAGGCGTCCGTTGTGAGAAAATCGAATTGAATCTTCAGGATACCGCATCGTTTGATAAACCGTTCAAATTCTGTAAGAAGCAGTTCGGATGTTATCCTTCTGTGCTCGTTAACAATGCTGCCGTTTCAATAAATGATAATCTTTGCTCTATTACACCCGAGAGCCTTGACGATCATTACCGTATCAATGTGCGTGCTGTAACCTTTCTCACATCACAATTTGTGCAGCTGTTTGAAGGTGATAGAGGAAGCATTATTAATCTCACTACAGGGTGGTCTCAAGGGCCAATGCCTGAAGAGCTTTCTTATGTTCTGACTAAATCAGCTGTCGAGACACTTACCTACACCCTCGCTTCTACACTTGCTGAAAAAGGGATCACAATTAACGCCATAAATCCGGGCCCTACAAATTCAGGCTGGATGAACGATGAAATCAAAAAAGAAATTTTAGCCCAATCCCCTTCCGGACGCCTGGGTGAACCAAAGGATGCAGCAAATCTTGTTGCCTTCCTTGCAAGTGATCGTGCACAGTGGGTGACCGGTCAGGTTATTCATTCAGAAGGCGGCTTTCGCAATAGGAGCTGATTTCCAGCTCTCCTCGCCTTTCACTCTCCTCAAACCCATTAACTTCCATAATTCTCCTTTCTTTCCTGTCATTATTCGATAATATTCGACATAATTCAAAAATCTAATAATTTATAATATTTACACAACATTACTTATACCCTATTATTAAGATGAGGTATTGAAAACGATTACATAAAATCGTTTAACTACCTTATAAGTAAAAATTACTATTTAATGGGGGAGGAGAAGGTATTGAATGCAATTGCGTTAGCAGCAATCGGTATTTTTATTTTCATTCTGGGTTACCGCTTTTATTCGAAATTCGTTGCGGAAAAGATTTTCCGTTTAGACCCAAATTATGTTACGCCTGCCCACCGCTTTACGGACGGCGTGGATTTTGTTCCAACAAATAAGTTTGTATTATGGGGGCATCACTTCACTTCCGTTGCGGGAGCAGCACCGATCTTAGGACCGGCAATTGCGGTTTACTGGGGCTGGCTGCCTGCTGTATTATGGGTCGTTTTCGGAACTGTTTTTGCAGCCGGAGTTCATGATTTTGGAACGCTGGTTATTTCTGTGCGTAATAAGGGCCAGTCGATCGGTACATTAGCCAATAAACTTGTAGGCCAACGCGCAAAGATTTTATTTCTTTTTATCATTTTAATTCTTGTATTGATGGTTAATGCAGTATTTGCATGGGTTATTGCCAATTTGTTTATTACTTTCCCTTCAAGCGTGCTGCCTGTGTTTATCCAGATTCCGCTTGCCATCTGGATCGGTCATGCCGTTTATAAGCGGAATGCAAAAATGCTTGTGCCATCACTTATCGCACTTGCGGTTATGTATTTTGTTGCCATCATTTCAGCAAGGGTCGAATTTCTCCAAATTGACCTGGTTCGTTATATGGGCGGAGCAGAAGGAGCAGGAATTTTTGGTCTTGGAGCTGTTTCAAGCGCCTTCTTTATCTGGATTATTATTTTGATGATCTATGTGTACATCGCTTCCACCCTTCCAGTATGGAAGCTGCTTCAGCCGCGTGACTTTATTAACTCACACCAGCTGGTTGTCGGTTTGGCCATTTTGTATCTTGGGCTTCTATTTACAAATCCTGAAATCACAGCACCAATCACCAACCCGAATGCTGATGATGTATCCTGGCTTCCTCTTCTCTTTATCACCATCGCCTGTGGGGCGATCTCAGGATTTCACGGCCTTGTTTCATCCGGAACCTCCTCCAAGCAGCTGAATAAAGAAACAGATGCACGATTTGTCGGGTATCTTGGAGCTGTAGGGGAAGGGATTCTCGCTTTAGTTTCAATTATTGCCGTCATCACACTTTTCCCAACAAAAGAAGACTTTTTAGCTACCTACGAAAGCTTTCAGGCGGCAAGCGCAGGAGGACTTGGCTCATTTGTACAAGGAGCGAGTCAGCTTGCAACCGGTCTTGGCATTCCTGTTGAAGTAGCTGCAACAATCGTGTCAATTATTGTAGTCAGCTTTGCAGCAACAACACTTGATACGTCTGTTCGGCTTATGCGCTACATCATTTCTGAGCTTGGATCAGAATATAAGATTCCGGCACTGACAAAAACGCATGTTGCTACAACGATCGCTGTTGTTTCAAGTGCTGCGCTTGTGTTAATTCCAGAAGGACCTCAGGGCTTTGGTTCAGGAGGCTATCTGCTGTGGCCGCTATTTGGTACCGCAAATCAGCTGCTTGCCGGAATCAGTTTAATGCTCATTTCTGTTTGGCTGAAGAGACTGGGAAGAAATTATCTGGTTACGATTATTCCAATGATCTTCCTGTTAGTCATGACGCTTTATGCGATGTTCATTCAGGTAATTACCCAGTGGTCGTGGTGGGGGAGCAACTCGAACTCACTGCTCTTTATTTTCGGAGCGATTATCATGGGCTTTGCTATCTGGATCATCATTACAGCTGTTTCAGCACTTAGAAGTACGGATCGTCTTGACCCGAATGAGTAAACAGCCTGCAAATTCAGTCTATTAAAGACCTGAGAAACAGTCCATAAATGCGCGTAAACGATTACTAAGGAGGGGCTTGTCAACAGTCGTATTTTTCAGACTTATGATGGCCCCTTTTCCTAATCAGAACGGAGGTAGCTTGGCTATGATGATCGACAAAGTAAAAGCGCTTATTGCGTATTATGAAGAAGTGCTCAGCATGCCCCACCGTCAGGAAATTGCCCGTGAGCTTCGGAATGAGGACGATTTATTTCTTCTGCTGCTTTATTCTGAAATGATCGGCATTCCAAATCCTGTTTATTACTACACGTTGGAGCTCTACCCTTATATGATTGAAAAGTTCCATGACTGGCATTTGCGAATGGGCATGGAAAAATCACCAATGACAGGCATCCGCTGCTGCTAGGGACGCGTATCCATGATTAAAAGGAGAATTCATATGGAAGTTTTAACGAAAAGCATCATTTTTGTGGGAGGAAAAGGCGGCGTCGGCAAATCCACGTCAGCTGCTGCCATAGCGTGGAAATCAGCCGGACAGGGCCACCGCACCCTGCTGATTTCAACAGACCCCGCCCATAATGTCGGCGATATTTTTGATCAGAAAATAGGCGGGAAGATAAAAGAAATTTCGAAGAATCTCTTCGCACTGGAAATTGATCCGGAGATCGAAACGGCAAATTACATTAAAGGGGTAAAGGAAAATATTAAAGGCGTTGTGCACTCTGGAATGATGGAGGAGGTTCATCGCCAGCTTGACACAGCTAAGGCTTCCCCAGGGGCTGATGAAGCTGCTTTATTTGATAAGCTGATTTCCATTATTCTTGAAGAGCGGGCTAATTTTGATAAGCTCGTGTTTGATACTGCCCCTACCGGCCATACGATCAGGCTTTTGACTCTTCCGGAATTAATGGGTGTTTGGATTGAAGGCCTTCTTGAAAAAAGAAAGAAAACAAACGAAAATTATGCCGCATTGCTAAACGACGGGGAGCCTGTGGAGGATCCAATTTATGATGTGCTTCGTACAAGACAGGAACGTTTTTCAAAAGCGCGCGATCTTCTTTTAAGCGAAAAAGAAACCGGCTTTATCTTCGTTCTCAACCCTGAACGGCTGCCAATTCTTGAGACAAAAAAAGCCTTAGAGCTTCTTCATAAATATGATCTTCATGTTAAAACCCTGATTATTAATAAGGTCCTGCCGGATGATGCGGACGGCGCTTTTATGCTGGAGCGGAAAAAGCATGAACTGCAGTACACAGAACTGATTAAAGAAACGTTTAAAAAGCAGCAGTTAATCTTTGTTCCCCTCTTTTCCCAGGATATTGTAAGCAAGCATCATCTGGAATGGTTCAGTAATCACTTTAAGTAATAAAAAAGGAGCTCAAAGCGATTTTTACGCTTTTAAGCTCTTTTTTTATTCTTCGACCAGTCCGTTATCCCTCAGCCACTCATACGCAACGACCGAAACGCTTTCCCCATCAATATCAACGCGGTAATTCAATTCTCTCATAATCGAGCTATCCAGTCTTTCCGCTAAAATAGCTGTGATGTCTTCTATTTCAGGATACTCATCAAGGATGTCCTGGTTAATGGACACCGCTGCTCGATAAGGCGGAAAGAATTCCTGGTCGTCTTCAAGAACGATCAGATTGTAGCTTTTAATCGTGGCATCTGTTTCAAATGCAACAGATACCTCCACCTGTTCATTATCCAGCGCCCGTTGTGTCAGGCCGATATCCATCTGATTAATTTGAGTAGAGCCAAATTCGAAGCCGTATGTCTCCTGGAGCCCGGGAATCCCGTCTGCCCGGTTGGCAAACTCAGCATCAGAAGCCATCGAAAGCTCTCCAGGATTCTCATTAATATACTCAGCCAGATCACTGATCGATTCAATTCCAAGCTCCTCCGCCTGTTCAGCTCTCATGGCAAGTGCATACGTATTATTAACATTGGACATATTCATCCAGTGAATCTCTTTTTCACTGTCAATTTCCTTTACCTTCTCAAAGGCTTCACCCGGATCAATGATGGGTTCCTCTCCCATATAGGTCATGAGCGCAGTCCCGGTATATTCCCACATAAGATCAACCTGTCCGTTCTCCAAGGCGGAACGGACGACACTGCTTCCGAGGTTATTCATCTGATTTACTTTAAAGCCTTCTTCCACCAGTAAAAAGGCGGTCATTTCCGATAATAAGTACTGCTCAGTAAAGTTTTTTCCCCCTACTGTTACCTCTTTTTCTGCGATTCCAATTCCCGAGCAAGAAGCCAGGATGACAGCGGTCATTAAAAGAGGAATAAGCTTAAGTGATATTTTCACAATTCTACGACCTCCATTTTTCAATTCCTATGTTCTTGCTTCCTGCCTTGAGCCCTTCGGCACTAAGACATATTCAGCCTTGCGCAGAAGATAATCGGCTCCGATTGCCATTAAGGTGACAGGAATCGCTCCGGAAATTAAAAATCCATTGTCAAACAGCTGAATGCCTGTAAAAATCCAGACACCAAGTCCTCCTCCGCCCACTACATAGGCAAGTGCTGCTGTCCCGATATTCAGCACAACCGCCGTTCTGATCCCGGCAAGAATTGAATAAGCGGAGTTTGGCAGTTCAATGCGAAAAAGAATCTGATAAGGCCTCATGCCCATCCCTTTTGCCGCATCAATTAAATTTTTATCAATGGTATCAAGTCCCGCTACTGTGTTTCTGAAAATCGGCAGCAATGAATAAATGAATAGGGCAAAAACGGCTGTTTGAAAGCCAATTCCCAATACACTTATCATAAGGGCCAGTACAGCTAAGCTTGGGATCGTCTGTCCAAAATTAACAATATTCGTTACCAGCCATTCAGCTTTTCTGAACCTGGGTCTTGTAATGAGTATTCCTGCTGGTACAGCAATCAGGATGGCAAGAATTGATGATACAAGAACAAGCTCTGAATGCTGGCGCAGCAAAACAAGAAACGTGCTGGAATCACTCCATATATACGATAAATACTGATTGCTTAAGGCCCAAATGAAAAAGCCGATGACAAGTGCGTAAACGACTATCCGAAAAGCATTGCCAATTAGTTTTTTTCTATTCACCGAATCACCCTTCCTGGGATACGGACATTTTCCCTTTTATTTCAAAATGAAGATACTTTTGAACAAGATCGATGGTAATGGAGCCAATTTTCCCGCCCTCATCATTCGTTACAATAACCTGATCCGCTTCCTGGTTTAATAACATTGATAATGTGTTTCTAAGGTCCTGATGAACATTGATTGTTTTGGTATCCTGAATGGACTCATCCATTTGGGCTAACCCAATGACCTCCTCCAAATTTTTAACCGTATGCAGACTCAGACTTTTAATGGCCCGGTCCTTACCGAAAAATTGAGAGACAAATTCATTTTTAGGATGCATCATCATTTCTGAAGGAGTATCATATTGCATAATTTCCCCGTCACGCAAAAGCATAATTTTATCGGCCATCTTAATGGCTTCATCAATGTCATGACTTACAAACAAAATTGTCTTTTTTACTTCGCGCTGGATGGCTAAAAATTCGTCCTGGATTTTTTCCCGGATAATCGGATCAAGAGCGCCAAACGGCTCGTCCATCAGCATAACAGGCGGATCTGCTGCAAGTGCACGCACAACCCCTATTCGCTGCTGCTGTCCGCCGGAAAGCTCCTGCGGAAGCCGTTTGCCATAATCCTTTGCATCCAGGCCAATCAGCTTCATTAAATAATTGAAGCGTTCTTTCTTTTTCTTCTTGCTCCACCCAAGCAGATCCGGAACAATCATGACATTTTCTTCAATCGTCATATTTGGAAAAAGACCGTTGCTCTGAATGACGTAGCCAATCTTTCTTCTTAATTCAATGGCATCGAGATCCTTTGAATTATCATTATCGATAATGATTTCTCCTTCTGTAATGGATTCGAGTCTGTTTACCATTCGCAGAAGAGTCGTTTTGCCGCAGCCTGAAGGACCGAGCAAAACAACAATTTTCCCTTGATCAACCGTAAAATCAACGTTCTTGACGGCTGTACTGCTTCCGTTATATTGCTTCGTTACCTGATTGAACGTAATCATTTTTTCACCTCTTACAAGTTAGTTGGCAAGGCTTTTTGCTGTAAAACGCTTTTGGATCATCAAAAGGATGGCATCCGCAATGATTGCCAGTAATGCGACAGCGAGAGAACCCGAGATTATAAGATAGTTGTCTCCCCTGCTGATTCCCTGAGTAATAAGCACACCTAATCCGCCCGCTCCAATATAAGCAGCTATGACGCCTATACCTATATTAAGAACAACCGCTGTGCGAACTCCCGCCATGATAACCGGCATGGCATTTGGAATTTCAACCCGCAGCAAACGCTGATGTGTTTTCATTCCCATGCCAATTGCAGCATCACGCATTTCCGGATTCACATTTTTAATTGCTGTGTAGGTATTGCGAATGATGGGAAGCTGAGAATATAAAACCAGCGCCACAAATGCCGGCAGAAAACCAATTCCCTGATTGATTAATGAAAAGATAGGGATCATAACCCCAAACAGTGCAATACTTGGGATCGTGAGTGTGACAGAAGCTACTTGAAGTACTGTTCCTGCGAGGTATTCGTTTGTGGTGAGATAAATGCCAAGCGGCACACCGATTAATAGGGCTACAATGATGGCTAAAGAAACAAGGATGGCATGGTCAATCGTCAGCTCTAAAATACGGGGTGCATTAATTTCTAAAAATCGTACCCAATCCTCCAACCTATTTTCCTCCCTTCCAGATCGTTTCTATTCTATTTTGCGTCTAAAAAAAAAGAGTTATACAGACTTTACATCTGATAACTCTTCTTTAAGTATAGCATAGTTAACATAATCAGTAGAAAAAGCGTGTTTTTTGTCAAAATCCATCGAAAATCACCGCTTATGAGAATAGCTGTGGAATACCATTTATCAGCGTGTAGCCGCCCATATACGCCATCACAACCACGATAATGGCTCCGAATACCGTCATCCAAATAGGATGCTTATAGTCCCCGACAATTTTCGCCTTGTGGGCAGCAATCAGCATAACGCCAAGAGAAATTGGCAGAATCAAGCCATTCACTGAACCAACTAGAATTAAGATCATTACAGGCTGTCCGACAATAACAAAAACTGTGGTAGATATAACGATAAAGCTTACAATTAATAGCTTTTCATACTTTTGTAAAACAGGGCTGAAGGTCTTGATGAAGGAGACTGACGTATAAGCTGCTCCTACAACAGAGGTTACAGCCGCTGCCCACATCACGACACCAAATATTTTGTATCCGACATTTCCTGCAGCAAGCTGGAAGACAGAAGCAGGAGGATTAGACGGATCGATTTGAAGACCCTGAGCAACGATTCCAAATGTAGCAAGAAACAGGAAAATCCTCATGATGGAGGCAATCCCAATGGCAGAGATCGAGCTTTTTGTTACTTCACCTAAGTTTTCTCTACCCTTTAACCCGGCATCAAGCAATCTGTGACCGCCTGCAAAGGTGATATATCCTCCGACAGTACCGCCAACAAGCGTTACAATCGCAAGCAAATCAATGGTCTCAGGAATAAAGGTGCGTGTAATTGCCTCTCCAATCGGTGGTTGCGACTGGAACATTACAAAGATTGTCAGACCAATCATTAAAAATCCAAGGAGCTGGGTAAAACGGTCCATTAAGCGCCCCGCTTCTTTCACAAGGAAAATACCTACTGCGACAATTCCGCTGAATAATGCGCCCATTTCCGGTGAAACACCAAAAAGCACATTCGTTCCAAGTCCCGCTCCTCCGATATTTCCGATATTAAACGCAAGGCCTCCCATCACGATAAGGAAAGCTAATACATAACCGAGTCCCGGAAAAACATCATTCGCAATGTCCTGCGCCCTCTTTTCTGAGACGGCAATAATCCGCCAGATGTTCATCTGAGCTCCGATATCAATGATGATTGACACTAAAATAACAAAACCGAAGCTTGCGGCAAGTGTTTGGGTAAAGGTGGTCGTCTGCGTTAAAAATCCTGGACCAATTGCGGAGGTAGCCATTAAAAACGCTGCCCCCAGCAAAACACTGCGATTTGAATTTTTCATTTTCTCTTCCCCATTTCTTTTATCTTTCAACACCGATCGATAGCAGCTCAACACCTTCTGCCCGGAGTGTTTCATTAATTTTCTCAGCAAAGCTTAAGGCATGCGCCCCGTCTCCATGAATACACACTGTATCGGCCTGAATGCTGATATCCTTCCCTGTTACAGCTTGCACCTGCTTTTCTTTGATCATTCGTACAACCTGTGATACGGCCTGGCTATCATCTTCTATTAAGGCATTTGCCTCCTTTCTTGAAGTAAGCTCTCCTGTCACCTGATAAGTACGGTCAGAGAAAACCTCGCTAGCTGTCTTCAGCCCTCTTTTTTCTCCCGCCTTCACAAGCTCTCCCCCTGACAGACCGAATAACACAAGCTCAGGATCTACATCCCAAACAGCTTTTGCTATCGCTTCAGATAGCAAGGGGTCTCTTGCAGCCATATTGTATAAAGCTCCATGCGGCTTTACGTGCTGCATTTTAGCTCCTGATGCTTTAACAAATCCATAGAGTGCGCCAATTTGATAGACTACCAAGTCATATGCCTCTTCAGGGCTAATAGCTATATTCCGGCGACCAAAGCCAACAACATCATCAAAGCCTGGGTGCGCGCCGATTCCGACTCCCTTTTCCAATGCAAGATTAACGGTTTTTTTCATGGTCGAAGGGTCGCCCGCATGAAAACCGCAGGCAATATTAGCTGAGGTGACATAATCTAAAATGGCCGAATCATTCCCCATTTTATAAGCGCCAAAGCTTTCTCCCATATCACAATTAAGATCAACTCGCAGCATTCGTATCAACCCCTTCTTTTATTAATTTCTGATCAATGATCCATTTTAATTCGCGAATTTCCTGCTCACGCTGAAGAAACAGCTTTTGGGCATCCGCATGAGAGACCTCTATAAAGGTTAATGCCTCTCCCGGCTTTTTCTGAGCAAGGACAGGAAGATCAACCGAGGCAACCTGACCAATCTTCGGATAGCCGCCAATTGTCTGGCGATCAGCCAATAAAATGATCGGCTCTCCATTTGACGGAACCTGAATGGTCCCAAACGCTACTGCCTCTGAAAGCAAATCCTCTGTTACCTCTCTTTTAAGCGCAGGTCCATTTAACCGGTAGCCCATTCGGTCAGATTGAGGAGAAAGCTTATAGGTTTCCTTCCAAAAATCCATTTTACTTTCCTCCGAGAACTCATCGTATTGTCTGCCTTTCATTACTCTTATACTCTCAGGTTCATATAATTTTTTTAAATAGACAGATGAAATGGACCAGCTCGCAGTCAGGAGCTTATTTGTTCTTTTGGTAAGAGATTTGGCGATTCTTTTAGAGGCTGCTGTTAAGGGACGTGCTTTTATCACATCTTCTTTATCTAGCGCCCGCCCCTGATAGCCCCCAATACCGGCGCGCACATAGGTTGATTTGCTGGCCATAGCAGGCTCCACATCGAGCCCCCCGCCGATCGCAATGATCGCTCTGCACCCTGTTTTACTGAACTTCATATGTAAAGTGCTGCCTTTACTTATCCAGACCGGACGCCAAAGCGGCATCGGTTCGTCATCCAAAAGAGCAGAAAAGTCTGCACCGCACACAGCAATGAGTGCATCCTCCTCAAATTGAATGGTCGGTCCTGTCAGGGTTACCTCTATCCCCGCTTCCCCTTCTTCATTTCCTACGAGCACATTGGCAATCCGAAGAGCAAAAGGATCCATTACTCCATTTGTAATAACACCAAATTGCTGAAATCCATGCCTGCCTTCATCCTGGATGGTAGAGAGAAGACCTGGTTCTATTATTCGAATCATCTGGTTCTCTCCTGTCTTTGGGTAAATTCCTCCTCCGTAATCGCATAAAAACGGATTCGGTCGCCTGCCTTTAAAAGCGTTGGCTCTTCTTCATTTTGGGGTCTGAATAAAGCATCCGGTGTTTGCCCGATCAGCTGCCACCCTCCTGGCGTTTCAATCGGATAGACGCCTGTTTGCTTCCCGGCAATTCCAACAGAGCCAACAGGTATTTTCAATCTCGGCTTTGACTTTCTCGGTGTGGCAATCTTTTCATTTAAGCCGCCTATGTACGGGAAGCCCGGGGCAAATCCAAGCATATAGACAATGTACTCACCGCTCGTATGCAGTTCAATTACTTCTTCCGGGGTCAGTCCATTATGGCTTGCAACCTCTTCAAGATCCGGACCCTTCTTCCCTCCATATAAAACCGGAATGGAAACCTCACGAAAAGAGGCTTCAGCCATTGATCCCCCATCAAAAAGCAGCTTCTTGACCTCTGCTTCCACAAAGCTGTAAGGCAAAGATTGAATCTGTAATTTACGAATGTCATAGTGAATCGCAATGGAAGCAAACGCAGGAACTACTTCTACGGCCCATTCCCATTTCTCTTTCTCAATACGTCCTTTAACACCCTGAACCAGAGAATGGATTTCTTCATTTACTTCCTGGGGGAACTCAATCAATATCGCCTGGTCTCCCAAAGGGTGGAGTGAATAATTCATGCGTTTCGCCTCCTCGTTATACAGTTTTCTGAATATTTATCATGGATGCATTGTATCGTATTTATAAGAAATCGATCAAGCAGAGTTGCGATTAATGAACATTTCTCCACTCTATTTCAGAAAAAACTGAAACTTTTGACAGGTAAAAACGTTAATATTTAGTAAGGATAGGAGTGTTAAAAATGTTTTCCAAATGGTTTTACCTGCAGCTTTTAAATTTGCTGGTGATGGTTGGAGCTGTAATCTCCTTAAGCTATTACGCCGAACTACTGCAGGAGCTTTTTCAAACTAGCGTTTTAAATTTGCCAGGATCGACAATCAGTTTTCTTCTTTTTGTTACCTTCTTTACAGGTGGTATTTATCTTATAACCTTTTTTCAGGAAAGAAAAGCTGGGAGCTTTGTGTCCCGTTTTTCAGGGAAAAGAGCGCCTGTTATTCTTCTAGCCTTGATTGGCTTGGCAGCTGGTGTGATGGCGATTGTGTTTACGGGTATCAGCCTGCCGCTGAATGCCGGAATTGAGTCGAGGTGGGCGATTGATAGTTTGGCAGTGTTCTTTATTATTCTTTTTTGTTTGCTGACATTGAGTGTGCTGGTTCAATTTAAGGAGAAAGCATCATCTGAAGCAATGATCCACAAGTAAATATCCTTTTAGATAGCGTGTTGATTTACGCTGCAGGGGCATGCTTTCCGCGGGACGGGGCTTGAGCTAACTTGCTAACGCAAGTGGATCTCAAGCTCCCGTTTCATCCCGCAGGAGTCAGCCCCTTCCACTTCAATCAACTCGTTGAGTAATTTGTTTACATCATTGAAAATTAGAGTGCTAGAAGTAAATACCCTTTTAGATAGCGTGTTGATTTACGCTGCAGGGGCATGTTTTCCGCGGGACGGGGCTTGAGCTAACTTGCTAACGCAAGTGGATCTCAAGCTCCCGTTTCATCCCGCAGGAGTCAGCCCCTTCCACTTCAATCAACTCGTTGAGTAATTTGTTTACATCATTGAAAATTAGAGTGCTAGAAGTAAATACCCTTTTAGATAGCGTGTTGATTTACGCTGCAGGGGCATGTTTTCCGCGGGGCGGGGCTTGAGCTAACTTGCTAACGCAAGTGGATCTCAAGCTCCCGTTTCATCCCGCAGGAGTCAGCCCCTTCCACTTCAATCAACTCGTTGAAAATCTATTTGTCTCTTCGAAATTTAGGTGCTATGACATAAAAACCTTTTAATTAGGCTTGTTTATTTCGCCGTTCCTGCAGAAAGCGTCCCCCTGGAACGGAAATCAACGCATGCTAAAGGACATACCTTTCAGTAGTTCCCCCACTACACTCTGAAACGTAAAAAAGGCACTCCCTGGGAAGAAGTGCCCCTTTGTCAGGCTGCATCAGACTGCTTTTTTCTTTTTTTCTTCCGCTTTATCAGCCAGCAGACAACGAAGACAAGAAGTCCGCCCAGGGTGTTCATGATTAAGTCATCGGTGTTAAACCCGCGCATCCACACAAAACCAAAATAGGAAAGCACAAGCTGGGTGGTTTCGATCAAAAGACTTGTGCTAAATAGAAAAGCTGCTGCCTTCCACATCTTTTTAACCTCAAACAAATAAGCGAGGTAAAACCCAAGCGGCATCAGCATGAGAAAATTAAATAACGTTAAGCGTGCGTTATTGAAAAACGGATACCCGTCAAATTCATTATACGTGCTCCATTCCTGTATAAAATAAAAAGGCTGAAGCTGAATTCTCAATGGCGCATCGTTAAATGGCGGAAAAGCAAGACTGCCAAATGTTAATTGCGCTACAACGGCACAATAAACAATAAAGCTATAAAAAAATAGTCTTCCTGATTTGGGCTTCTTCTTTTTCGAAAGGGTATCCCTGATTACGATTATAAAAAAGACAAGGGCCCCTACTAAAAATACGGGAATGGTTGTTTGCACCATCTTCTGTCACTCTCCATCATCCATTGCATTACTGGTCTATTAGTCCATTGTAAAACATTTTGACTGAGAAGGTGAAAGAGAATCATTTAATGGTTTTCTTTACCTGTTTCGCATTGTCTATTTCGCAGCTGCTGATTATAACGGGAGGTGTTACTTCATGTTTACTCAAGCACTTGGCAAGATCATTTTATACATAGCTGGAAGCCTTATTCTCAGTTTGCTGCTTGGGCTAATCATGGTCCTCCTGATTGGCGGCAGTGCAATTGATATCCTCATGTCCTGGCTTACTTAACCATTAGCAAACAAAAAAACACAGCAGAATTCTGCTGTGTTTTTTGTTTACTGCGCGGTATAGCCGCCATCAAGCGCTACTGCCTGCCCAGTGACTCCCTTAGCTTTATCACTGGCTAAAAACAATGTGTAGTCAGCGATTTCCTGCACCGATAAGAGCCTTTTTTGAGGTACTAAAGGATAAATAACATCCTCAAGTACTGTTTCCAAGGAAACATTTCGTATTTGGGCTAAATCATCCAGCTGGTTCCGCACCAAAGGGGTATCAACGTAGCCTGGGCATAAAGCGTTTACTGTGATGCCATGCTCTGCTCCTTCAAGCGCCGCTACCTTTGTTAATCCAATGACACCGTGCTTGGCGCTGTTATACGCTGCCTTTCCGGCAAATCCAATCAGGCCATTAATGGAAGCCATATTGATGATCCTGCCATGCCCCTGACGTTTCATAATGGGAAATACATGCTTTATGGCCATAAATGGAGCGACCAGCATAATCCTTGTGAGAAGCTCAAATTTTTCTGTTGGAAATTCTTCTATGGGAGCCACATGCTGAAGGCCTGCGTTATTAATCAAAATGTCCAGACGTCCAAACTGTTCAATGGTTTGATCAATGGCCTGCTTTAGCTGAGCTTCATCTGTCACATCACATTTAAGTCCAATACAGTCAAATCCATCCCCCGATAATTTACCAGCAGCTTCTTTTACTGCTGTTTCGTTAATGTCAGTCAGTGCAACCCGGGCTCCTTCCCTGGCAAACTCCTGACCGACTTCAAACCCGATCCCGCTGGCTGCGCCTGTAATAAACACTACTTTATTTTCAACCATTTTATTCCTCCTGACCTTAAGACATAAGAGACAATTCTTTACCTATTAGATTCCCAATCCTATTGAAAATAAAGCTATCGCTATAATAAGACCGATCAATGGGACAATCACTGTCAAGGCACCCACTGGACCGTATGCATCTTTATGTGTTTCTCCGCAAATCCCGCGGATCGTTGTTACGACGTAGCCGTTATGAGGCAGTGAATCCAGCGCTCCTGAGGAAATAGATAACGTCCTGTGAAGAGCCTCTGTGTTAACACCCATATCAATATAATGCGGTGCAAGCAACGGCAGCGCGATGACCTGACCGCCTGATGATGACCCCGTTAATCCGGCAATGACACTAACCGCTATTGCTCCGCCAATAAGCGGGCTTCCCGGAATACTTGTCATAGCATCTACTGCTACACTAAAGGCCGGCACTTCTCTTGCCACGCCGCCAAATCCTACAACTGCCGCCGTGTTGCCAATCGCAATTAACGCGCCAACTGTCCCTTCTGATATTGCCTTTCCAAAATTAAGGAAGTACTTTCTGTTTAATAGATACGTAGTGATGATTCCGCCAAGCAACGCAATAATAAGTGCAGAGGTTAAAAGCGAATCATGGAAAATGAACGAAATGATAAGTACCACAAGAAGCGGAATAGCACCCATGAACGGGTTTGGCAGTGCACGCTCTGCTACTATCGGATCTGTATCCCGGGCCTGAAAACGTTCTCCCCTGCCTACTGCTTTATTAATCATACGCTTAAGCCACCAATAGCCAAATACCGCCATAAAAACAGCGACAATTAAACTGACTTCCCAGCCGGCCCATGGACTTGTTCCAAGGTATTCGATCGGAATCCAGTTCTGGATTTCAGGAGATCCGGCTGAGGTCATCGTAAAAGTAACCGAACCAAAAGCAAGTGCTGCAGGTATGAATCTTCTTGGAAGATCAGCTTGTTTAAATAAGCTGAGAGCCATTGGATAAACAGAGAATGCAACGACGAACAAGCTTACTCCCCCGTAGGTTAAAACAGCACAGGCAATTACAATGGCAAGAACGGCCTGCTTCAGCCCGAACTTTCCTACAAGCCATTTAGAAACGCTGTCTGCTGCTCCGCTGTCCTCCATCACTTTTCCAAAGATAGCGCCCAACAAGAACATCGGAAACCAGGACGTAATAAATCCAGAAAATCCGCTCATATAGTTCGATAAATAGTTTGATTCTCCTGCTTCCACAAGCTGAGGAAATAATGGCATTCCGCTAAAAAGTGCTACGATTAATGCACATAGCGGACCTGCCACGAGCAGGTTCATGCCCCTCATCGTTAAAACAATCAGTAAAGTAAGTCCCCCGACTAATCCAATCATGCTTAACATTTCTTTTCCCCCTTTGTCCACTTTTTAAATAAGCTCTCTTAAATCCCCCTGATTAATAAGAGCAGTTTGATTAAAATGCATTTACTTTAACGGAATCGCTGACGGTCAGGCGCGCTTCAGTGGATTGAATAATTTCTTCCACCGTCCAGCCCTCTGCTGTTTCTTTCAGCTCAAGGCCATCATCCGTTACCTCAATCACAGCCCGGTCGGTGATGATTTTGTCTACAACACCAGTGCCGGTTAATGGGAGCGTACAGCCCGTCAATATTTTAGGAGCCCCGTTTTTAGTTACATGCTCCATAATGACCACGGTTTTCTTTGCTCCATGGACAAGGTCCATCGCTCCGCCCATTCCTTTAATCATTTTCCCGGGAATCATCCAGTTGGCCAGGTTTCCATTTTCATCGACTTCCATGCCGCCAAGAATCGCGATATCGATATGCCCTCCCCGTATCATCGCAAAGGATTCCGCGCTGTCAAAAAAAGATGAGCCTTTTACAGCCGTTACGGTTTCTTTTCCTGCATTGATTAAATCCGGATCGACTTCCTCTTCCTTCGGGTAAGCCCCAATTCCAAGCAATCCATTTTCCGACTGCAGGACTACCTCTTTGTCTTCAGAAATGTGATTAGCAATGACAGTGGGCATGCCAATCCCTAAATTCACATAGAAACCGCTTTCAATTTCCCGTTCAGCGCGTTTAGCTATTTTTTCTCTAACTTCCATTCTGTCTAACGTAACAGCCATTATGTTCCCCTCCGTTCTATATTTTTCGTCTTAGCTGGTTGTAAGCCGCTCGATTCTTTTTTCCTGATCTCCCTGAATAAGTGCCTGAACGTAAATTCCCGGCGTGTGAACCTGATCCGGCTGGATCGTGCCTGTTTCCACAATGCTTTCAGCTTCTGCAATCGTAACGGCTCCTGCAGCCGCAATCATTGGATTGAAATTACGTGCTGTTTTGTTATATACAAGATTTCCAGCCTTATCTGCAACAGCTGCCCGTACCAGACTGAAATCAGCCTTTAACGCTTCCTCAAGCATATAGTCCTTGCCTGAAAATTCTCTGACTTCCTTTCCTTCTGCAAGCGGGGTACCCACTCCAGCAGGTGTGAAAAATGCCGGGATGCCCGCTCCTCCTGCCCGGATTTTTTCTGCCAATGTTCCCTGCGGTGTCAGCTCTACCTCAAGCTCTCCTGATAGAACCTGTCTTTCAAACTCTTTATTTTCCCCAACGTAGGATCCAATCATTTTTTTAATCTGTTTATTTTTCAGGAGCAATCCAAGACCCCAGTCGTCCACTCCGCAATTATTTGAAATGACGGTTAAATCCTTCGTTCCCGACCGCTCAAGTGCCAGCAATAGATTTTCAGGGATGCCAACAAGTCCAAAGCCGCCCACCATAATCGTTGAACCGTCTTTAATTTGATTGACTGCTTCATCAAAGGAAGTATAAATGGTTTTCATTTCCTCACTCCTGACCTATAAATGTAATCGCTTACTTTTTGTTGGTTAATTTGTGTCAATATTTTGACTTATTTACTTTTTACAGTGTACCTTTTCTTTTAAGATAGGTAAAATGAATAATAACTATAATACTTATAACTTTTAGTTATAGGAGGAGAATACAAAATGGACATTCGCCAATTGCTTTATTTTATAGAAGTCGCAAGACACAGAAGCTTTACAAAGGCTTCCCGCGCTCTTCATGTAACTCAGCCCACGTTAAGTAAAATGGTAAAGAGCTTTGAAGAAGAACTGGAGGTTACATTAATTGACCGTTCGGCAAGACAAATTGTTCTGACAGATGCAGGAGAAATTGTGCTTCAGCATGCACAAAATGTTGTCAATAGCTTAGAGGATTTATCCGCTTCTCTTTACGATGTGATGAATTTAAAGAAGGGAAAGATTAAAATTGGGCTTCCTCCGGTTATCAGTACGCTTTTTTTCCCGACCATCATTGCAGAATTTCAGAAAGAATATCCTGAGGTAACTGTGATACTGGCAGAGGATGGAGCAAAGAAGGTAGAGCAGAAGGTTCTGGATGGTGAAGTGGATTTAGGGTTTGTTTTGCTGCCGGTTAATGAAGATAAATTCGATGTCATTCCCTTTGTGGAACAGGAAATCAAATTGCTTGTTCATGAAGCCCACCTGCTCGCGCACCGGGAAGTCATCGATTTAATTGAGGTAAAGGATGATCCTTTCCTGCTGCTGAGCAAGGAATTTACATTAAATAGCAGAACAATTGAGGTATGTATTAGTGAGGGCTTTACACCAAAGATTGCATATGAAAGCTCGCAGTGGGATTTCATTGTGGGAATGGTGGAGAAAAACCTTGGGGTTACACTTATGCCTAAGTTAATTTGTGACAAGGTAAAAAGCGGCCCGGTTAAGATGATTTCACTCACACGGCCCTTCCCCTGGCATTTAGGCATGATTCTGGCTAAAAATAGATACGTTCCTTTTACATCAAAAGAGTTTATTTCTCTTGTGAAGTCGCTCCCGAAGGTTGAATAACTTCATCTAAACCGGGCTTTTGCACACACCTTTCGCCTCTTTGAAAATACACTATCCTTAGTTAGGCAGTCCAGAAGGGATGATGTGTTATGAGCGACTATTATTATGGTGACCATGAGTATGCTTATCCGTATTATTATGATGAAAGAATTTTGAGCCCGATTACCTGGTTCCCTCTTCCGGGAGGCAGTGGCGGGCAGCCGGGCGGTCCTGGGGGATTCCCTGGTAGCGGTGGACCTGGTTTTCCCGGAGGCGGAGGACAGCCAGGTGGTCCCGGCTTTCCCGGAGGAGGAGGCGGCCCCGGGTTCCCTGGAGGCGGAGGACAGCCAGGTGGTCCCGGCTTTCCCGGAGGTGGAGGCAACATAAGTGCTCCAACCGGCCCCCCGCCAGCACAAATTCCTCCTAAGCCCCTTTCAGCAGGAGGACCTCAGGCGTTCCTGGTAAATCCTAATGTTATCCGGCCATGCCTATTTAGGTTTACCTATGTCTGGTTACGAAATGGAGCACAATTTTGGTTTTATCCTATTGTATTGGGCCGTAACTCTGTCGGCGGTTTTTATTGGAACAATTGGAGCCGCAGATGGACGTATATTGGCCTGGATACAGCCAGTATTGAAGTGGTCAGCTGCTTTTAACGGTCATCAGATGAACAGCCATTCGTTAGAGCGGATGGCTGTTTTACTTTGCCGTCTTCGCATATTCACCGGTTCTTCTAACCTTTTGCAAATAAGAAACAATCGTGGTTTTAATAGAGGCATAAACTCCGACTGCTGCATTTCCGTAGAAAAACCCCATAAAGATCCCTGTTCCTAAATGCTCTTTATGACTGATAAAAATTGAAATAACCAGGCCGAGTATATTCGCTAAGGTAGGAAGATAAATTTTTTTAATTGGAAAAGCTACTTTAGCCAGCTGTATAACGATGACAATCACGGGTACCGCGATAATCGCGTCCCATATATTTGTTTGGATCGTTGGCAAGTCCATGATTTTCCCTCCTCTTACCCTTAGCTTCTCTTTTTCCTCCAATATGATTCAGCAATACTCACTTATTTTTAAAAACAGGGATATTCATCCAAGAAGGAAACAGAGGTTAGGCATATGCTTTTAAAGAATAACTATTTAGGAGGGTATAATGATGAACAATGCTTTTCCAGCTTTATCAGATTACACATATGACAGCATCAGCGCAGAAGACCAGAGAATTAGACCGTTTGGCTTTGGGAGACCAGGAGGCTTCGGACGTCCATTTGGCTATGGCCGGCCATTTGGCTACGGACGCCCATTTGGCTACGGCTATGGCGGCTTCGGTTTTCCCGGTGCCTTTGCTGGCGGACTTCTGACAGGCGCATTGCTTAGCCCAGGCCTTGGTTTTGGCTACGGCTATCCATACCCTTACGCTCCTTATTATCCGGGCTATTATTATTAAGCCATTATCAAGCAAACAAAAAGAACTCAGGATTTCCCGGAGTTCTTTTTTAATACATTTTATTAGGTAAAATGTATTACTGAAATTGATTCACCAGCTTTAAACGAACGAGCGTTTCTTTTAACGTTTCTCTTTTTTCGTCAGGCAGCTTTCGGGAAGGCGGTAAAACAGCTGTTGATACGTCTAAACCGCATATGGTAATGGCCTCTTTTATCACGTTAACAAAAGGTGCATCGAGCTTATAAATGAATGGCAAAGAGGTTAAGGTTTTGTTTAATTCCAAAGCTTTTTTTGTGTCACCCTTTATAAAGCTTTTATAAAGATCTGCGGAAAGCTCAGGAGCAAAATTTCCAGTTGCAGCGATAATTCCATCGCCGCCAAGACTAAGTGTGTTTAAAAATAAATCTTCAAACCCACAAAACACACAAAACTCCGGTTTGTATTCCTTAACTGTACTTATAACCTCCCTTATGTGGCCTATACTGTCAACCGTTTCCTTAATCCCCACAATTGAATCGTACTCCTTAACGAGCTTCAGAATCAGTGATGGCGAAAGGTCCTGACCGGTCAATGCGGGGAAATTATAAAGTAATAATGGAAGTTCCGCTTCTTTGGCAATACTGCTGTAATGTTCATACAAATTCTCTTCGGAAAGCTTCATATAATAAGGGTTTATAACAACTGCCGCATCTGCGCCTATACGGGCTGCGTGAGCATTTAATTCCTTTACATCCCTCGTGCTTGTAGAACCCGTTCCAATCAAAACCGGCACCCGCCCATTTACCTCTTTAACGGCCAATTCAGCAATTTCTTTTCGTTCTTCAATGGATAATTGACTAAACTCTCCTCCCGTCCCTAGAAAAAACAGCCCATCTACACCCCTTTCGATGAGATGATTAATTAATTTTGCCATTCCTGCTTCATCAAAAGTTTCATCCTCACTAAAGATGGTGGATACAGGCGGGATAACTCCTTTAAACGCTGGGGTCCTGCTCATATTTTTACCTCCTGACATCAAATTGTTTTTTGCTCCTCGGTATACTTCTTCCCTTTTTCCAAAAGCTCAATAATTTGATCAATATCGTAAATGCCGCCTTTCCACGTGCCGCCGCTTGCTGCCTGGAGAGCCGGCAAAAGTTATGTATCGTCAGGAAGATCAGGATTTTCTATTTAATCACGCTTCCGAACCAATATGACCAAGACAGGCTCCCGTTGATACTCCCGAAAACCGTCCATCGGTTAACAGCGTGAAGTATTTTCCGTAAGAAAAAAAGTGTTCTGCATTATCAAATAATGTTCTTATTTATTCACAAAATGAGACTAGTGAATGTTTATTACTTGTACGGTTAGGTAAAATGTTTTATTGATATCCATATTGTTGCACTTTGGATAATTTTTTGCAATTAGTAATCAGAAAATTGCAAATGAAACCATCAATAAAACTCCTTATAGTCAATTCTAGTATCCCAGCTTGTCAGAAATTTTCCCTGCATGCCCCTTAAGATCCTCGATGACTACTTCAGCCTTCTCAATATGAGTGAGAAATTGTTCCTTTTAAATAGCCTTGCCCTTCTCTACTGTACTTTTTAATTGATTCACCTTATACCGAAAAATTATTAAACCCTCCGAAGTACTGCATCCAAATCTCCGCCACTTAGAATACCGGAAGAAAATTATGCTATTATGCTATTATACTTATACGCACAATTTTATTTTTAGTGAACGGATGGAGTGTTAGTAGTGAGTGAAGCAAAATATAAAATGGTTAAAAACTGGATAAAATCGAAAATACAGGACAGTACTTTTGTGCCTAGGCAAAAAATCCATTCTGAAAGTGAATTAATGGAGAAATTTACTGTCAGCAGGCATACGGTCAGAGTAGCTCTCGGAGAATTAGTAAGTGAAGGCTGGCTTTATAAGGAACAAGGGGCTGGAACGTATGTAGCAGAACGAACCGAAAAAATTATGGCTGTTGATACGGCTGCTTCTAAGAGTATCGCTATTATTGTTACCTATATATCTGATTATATCTTTCCCTCTATTATCCGCGGCGCAGAGAATGTATTAAGACAAGCCGGTTTCCAGGTAAGTCTGTTTAGTACAAATAGTGATCACAGCCAGGAAAGAAAAATATTAGAAACGATCATCTCCCGGAAATTCGATGGTGTAATTGTTGAGCCTACCAGAAGTGCAATTGCCAATCCAAATATTAATTATTATTTGAACTTAGAGGCTCAGAATATCCCTTATGTAATGATTAATGCAGCGTATGATGAGCTCGAACCCGTAAATGTTGTGTTAGATGATGAAAAGGGCGGATACCTTCAGACCGAGCATTTAATTAGTTCCGGCCATAACGATATCGTTGGCTTTTTTAAAAACGATGATTTACAAGGACTAAAAAGAATGAAAGGATTCATAAAGGCGCATCGTAAAAACGGCGTCCCAATTAACCCTGAAAATATTGTTACCTATTCAACTGAGGGTAAGTTTGCTAAACCGGTTGAAGCCTTAAAAAAGATAGTTCAGGATTCCCCGACCCTCCCGACCGGCATTGTGTGTTATAACGATGAGCTTGCGATGAAATTATTGGAGGTTTTAAGGCAGCATAATTTATGCGTGCCAGATGATATATCCATTATAGGATTTGATGATTCATTTTTTGCTGATGTATCAGAGGTAAAGCTGACGAGTATAAAGCATCCTAAAAGTGAGCTTGGTGAAATGGCCGCAAAAAAAATAATTGAACTCACTCAAAATGCAAAAACCAATAACGCTAAACTCGCTGAGCTAGAATCCCATTTATTTGAACCGGTCATTGTATATCGAAACTCCACAAAAGAACTAACGAAGAGCTGACCGCTTGTCCTTCGTTAGTTTTTTTATTTAAACAAAACAAGCATCCCTATTGCTCATCTGTCCTCTCCCCAAACCTGCTTAGAGGATTCTATCTCTACACCGTAATGATTTGCCCCCTTTTCCCTTGTACGTACGAAATGAAAGATATTCCGGATGTAATCCCATTTTTTGCTGTTGACATATACGTATATGTTTCTTATACTTGTTTTAATAAATGTATGCGCTTCCAAAAATATAACTGAAAATTTTGTTAATATAAGGGAAGGAGGATCGCTGTTATAAGCTCTATTGTTCCAAAACTTTGTTTGTTTAATAGATAAATAAATTAAAGGTGGGAATAAAAAATGAAAAAGAAAACTCTTTCTGCTTTAAGTCCTTTATCACTATCGCTGGTACTCGTTTTAGCTGCATGCAGTGGAGGAGAAGATGCCGCTGAATCATCTGAAGCTGATGAGGTAGAAGTTGCCGGTTCCGACATTGAAGATGCAACAGAATTAACTTTTTGGACCTTTGCCGGCACCCACGCAACCTTCTTTGCAAATGCAGCTGACAGATGGAACGAAGAAAATCCGGATAATCCGATCCAATTAACAGCTGAAACGTATCCATTTGACCAAATGCACAATAACCTATTAATGGCTTTACAATCAGGTTCTGGTGCACCTGATTTAGCTGATATTGAACTGGCTAAATTCTCTAACTTCCTTAGAGGCGATGTTCAATTAGAACCCCTTAATGATCTCATTGAGCCTGAACTGGATGGATTTATGGAAGAAAGATTAAACATCTATGCTAAGGATGGGAATTATTATGGAGCCCCTACCCACTTAGGCGCTTCAGTTGTTTACTACAATACTGAAATTATGGACCAGGCAGGCGTTGATATTGACTCAATTGAAACCTGGGATGATTACGTAGAAGCGGGACAGACGGTTGTAGAAGCAACAGGAAAACCAATGACAACAATTGCCGATAACTGGTACGGAATCTGGCCATATGTGGTGCAAAAAGGCTCTGACTTCTTTGATGAAAATGGAGAATTAACATTAGACAACGAAGAAAACATTGAAACACTGCAATTTATTGATGACTTAGTGAATGAATATGAAATTGCCGAGCTTGCTCCAGGAGGAGGATATCATTCTGAGGAGTTTTATGGCTTTATGAATGATGGCGGTCAGGCATCTCTAGTTATTCCAATGTTTTATATGAAGGATTTCACAACGTATATGCCGGATCTCGAAGGCAAAATTCAAATTCGTCCTATGCCGACATGGTCTGATTCAGACATCCAGACTGTCACCATGGGAGGAACCGGAACTTCTGTTATCAGTCAATCAGAAAATACTGATCTGGCAAAGGAATTTCTTTACTTCGCTAAAATGTCTAAAGAAGGAAATATACAGCTATGGAAAGAGCTTGGCTTTGATCCTCCTCGATGGGATGTTTGGGAGGACGAGGAAATGAGAGAAGATAATGTGTATTACCAATACTTCCACGATGATATTTTTGATATCCTACTGGGCATTAGAGATAATGTCGGAGGCATCCAAATAAATGAATACACGCCGGATGTTTTAACAGAGATTGATACGAACATTATGCACAACGTTCTAAGAGAGCAAAATCAGACACCGGAAGAAGCTTTGAAGCAATCGGCTGATACGATAAGACAGAAAATAGGAAATTAAAATACAGTGCACCATGGGCAGGCTCCCCCCTGCCCATGATCTACTATTTAAAGTTAGAAGGGATAATATGAGCGGATTAGATGTTAATAAAAGTAACAATCCATCCACTTTAGCACCTGCAAAGAGAGAGAATAAAATGTTGAGGTTTTTAAATTCAAAAAAAGTAGCTCCCTATATTTTTGTATTTCCATTTATTTTATCTTTTTCAGTCCTGACCCTTTACCCGACAATTCAAGCATTTATTATGAGCTTCCAGAGAATTCTTCCGGGTCAAGTTGAATTCATAGGACTACAAAATTACCAGCGGATCTTTAATCAGACTTTTTATAAGGCATTAGCCAATTCGACCATATTCATGCTTTTAACCGTATTAATTTTAGTCACTGTCCCTATTATATTAGCAATCTTACTGGACTCCAGATTAGTTAAATTTAAAACCTTTTTCCGTTCTGCACTGTTTATTCCGGCATTAACCTCTATTGTCGTTGCCGGAGTTATTTTCAGATTAGTTTTTTCAGAATCGGATCAGGCCATTGCCAATCAGATTGTAGGCTTCTTTGGCTTTGACCCGATCAGGTGGCAATTCACTGCGTGGTCAGGAATGTTTTTAATGGTCATGATGGCTTCCTGGAGATGGATGGGCGTCAACGTCTTATATTTTTTGGCCGGCTTGCAGAACATCCCTAAGGAATTATATGAGTCTGCTGAAATTGATGGAGCAAATATCTATCAAAGGTTCACAAATGTAACCCTCCCCTTCTTAAAGCCAATCATTATTTTTGTAACGACCATCAGTATCATTGGCGGTTTTAGAGTATTCGAAGAAAGCTATGTTATCTGGCAGGGAACTTCCCCTGGAAATATCGGATTAACACTTGTCGGAATGTTATATCAGCAGGGGATTCAACAAAATGATATGGGCTTTGGCGCTGCTATTGGTGTCATTCTGCTGATTCTAATATTTGTAGTGAGTATAATCTACCTTCTACTGACTGGTGCATTTAAAAGAGGTGATGAGTAGGATGAGAAAAAATAATACCTTAGCTAAATGGATCGCAAATAGTGCGTTTATACTTATCGCGTTTATTGCCTTGTTCCCTTTATTAAGCCTGATTATTTCCTCCTTTCGTCCATCGTCAGAATTAATGAGAAACGGAATATCTTTTTCGATTAATTGGAGTGAGCTCTCCCTTCGGAATTATATTCATATCTTTACTGACTCTCCTTCTTACTGGCAATGGTATGGAAATAGCTTAATCATTTCAACACTCACGATCGTATTATCGCTTTTCTTTTCATCTATGGTAGGTTACGCCCTAGCCGTATATAAGTTCAGAGGAAGAAACCTGCTGTTCCTGTTCGTACTGGTTATAATCATGATTCCATTTGAAATCCTTATGCTTCCGCTCTATCAATTAATGATTAATTTAAATGTTATTAATACGTATACAGGCGTGATGCTCCCATTAATCGTGGCTCCTATTGCTGTCTTTTTCTTCAGACAATATGCTATGGGTCTCCCGACTGAATTAATGGACTCTGCTCGAATTGACGGCTGTACGGAATATGGAATCTTCTTCAGGATCATGGCGCCTTTGATGCTTCCTTCATTCTCAGCTATGGCTATCCTGCAAGGCTTAAACAGCTGGAACAATTTTTTATGGCCGCTGCTTGTCATACGGTCAAACGATTTATTCACATTGCCTATTGGACTGGCGACATTGCTGACTCCTTACGGGAATAACTATGACACATTAATTGCAGGGTCTGTCATGACCATTATCCCAATCATTATTCTCTTTATCTTCTTCCAGCGATACTTTGTTGCAGGTCTTGCTTCCGGTAGTGTAAAAGGATGATCAAGACAACTACTTTTCAAAGAGGTGTCAGCGAATGACCAGCCAAAACATTGTAAACTCATTGGATAAAATCCTGACATGGATCATGCGCTTAGTACTCGTAAATGTATTATGGGTCTTATATACAATGCTTGGATTAATCGTGGGCGGAATCTTTCCGGCTACGATCGCGGCATTAAAAATTTTCAGGAAGTGGACCATGGGCGACCTCGATGTTTCAATACGGAAAACCTTTAAACAGGAATATCGAGAGGAGTTTATAAACGCTAATATAGTAGGCTGGATCCTTACCATCGCAGGGGCAGTTCTTTATACGAATTATTTAGCCATAAAAAGCATGGGTGATATCAACATCATTTTTTCTGTCGCCTTTTATCTCCTGATTCTTTTTTATGTGAATTTGGTTATATGGTCTTTCCCGCAATTAGCCCATTACAACGGAAATATTGCACACTTCTTTAGAAATGCCATCATCATTGGCTTTGGCCAGCTTCATTACACAATCGCGATCGGTATGTATCTTTTTATCGTGCTTTACTTTTCATTAAAATTCCCTGGTCTTCTCCCGTTTTTCACTATAAGCATCGCAGCTTACGGGTGGATCAGGCTGTCAATGAACCTATTCCAAAAAAATGATCAGAAAATGACTAAACCATTGTTGGTAGAGGGGTGACCTAAATGACCATAAGCAACAAAAAAGCGAAAATGGTAATTGACAAATCCTATAAAATAGCCGAAATTAATCCGAGAATCTACGGGTCGTTCATTGAGCAATTGGGGCGTGCTGTTTATGGCGGAATCTATGAACCTGCCCATCATACTGCTGATGAATATGGGTTTCGTCAGGATGTAATGGAGCTGGTGAAGGAGCTGCAGGTGCCGATTATTCGTTATCCAGGAGGAAATATGGTTTCAGCCTATAACTGGGAGGACGGGGTCGGACCGAAGGAATCGAGGCCGAAACGATTAGAATTGGCATGGAGTTCGCTGGAAACAAATGAGGTAGGGACGAATGAATTTGCAGCATGGGCTAAAAAGGTTAATGCCGAGGCAATGATGGCTGTAAATCTGGGCACGCGAGGAATAGACGCTGCACGAAATCTCGTAGAATATTGCAATCATCCAGGCGGTACGTATTGGAGCGATCTCAGAAAAGAGCATGGATTTCATGATCCACACAAAATTAAAGTCTGGTGTCTAGGAAATGAAATGGACGGCCCTTGGCAAATCGGCATGAAGACCGCATATGAATATGGCAGGCTCGCCAGTGAAACGGCAAAAGCCATGAGACTGGTAGATCCTTCAATAGAGCTAGTCAGCTGCGGCAGCTCCGGGTCCGGTATGGCAACTTTCCCAGAATGGGAAGCCGAAACACTGGAGCATACGTATGAATATGCCGATTATATTTCTCTTCATCAGTATTACGGGAATAGAGACAATGATACGGCAAACTTTTTAGCCAATTCATTAGATATGGATAATTTCATCAAAACGGTTATTTCCACTTGTGATTATATGAAAGCAAAGAAGCGCAGCAAAAAAACGATTAACCTAAGCTTTGATGAATGGAATGTATGGTTTCATTCAAATGACCAGGATAAAAAAGTTGAGCCATGGTCTAAGGCTCCCCCGCTTCTTGAGGATATTTACACATTTGAGGATGCGCTCCTCGTAGGCAGCATGCTAAATACATTATTAAAGCATTCAGACCGTGTGAAAATGGCTTGTATGGCGCAGCTGGTTAATGTTATTGCCCCAATTATGACTGAAACAGGCGGCGGTATCTGGAAGCAATCTATCTTTTATCCATACTACTATACATCGGTTTATGGCCGGGGAACTGCCCTTCATTCAATTGCCGATTCTCCTAAATATGATAGCAAAGACTTTACTGATGTTCCTTATTTGGATCAATCCGTTGTTTTTAATGAGGAAAAGGATGAATTAGTGATTTTTGCAGTTAATCGCAGTTTGGAAAATCAATTATTGGTTGATGTTGATATTCGATCGTTTGAAGGATACGAGCTGATTGAACATGTTGTGCTTGAAAATGACAACCCTAAAGCAGTCAACCTGCTTGGAAATGAGCAAGTAAAGCCTCACACCAGCCAGGAATCGTATATCGATAACAGTCATTTAACGGCTGTGCTGCCAAAGATGTCATGGAATATGCTTCGGTTGGGAAAACAGGAAGCTTGATTAATAAGAAAGAAGCAGGGGGCTGAGACATTTATTTGTCTCAGCCCCCTGCCCGGTTCACTGCGCTTCAGGGGGACGCTTTCCGCGGGGCGGGGCTTGAGCTAACTTGCTTTCAGCAAGTGGATCTCAAGCTCCCGCTTCATCCCGCAGGAGTCGCCCCCTTACGCTCCGTTCTCCTCACGTTTCTTATCGTAACAGTCTTCCATCATCTACCTTATGGAGTTAAATGCCATCCTCCTTATCTACATTACATTTCTTTATTCTGTGAAGATTATCGGTAGACTACATCATTCCATCGTATTTCATTCTTGAAAGCATGCTGATTGGTATCGTTATTGATTACCAGTAATTCAATCGAGGATAGTTCCGCAAAGTCGCGTAATTGCTCAGTTGATACGTTATAGGAGAAGCAGGTATGATGCGCACCGCCTGCCTGGATCCAGTTCTCCACTGCCTGGTTCAAAGATGGCTGGGCCTTCCATAGCACTCTTGCTACTGGAAGATTGGGCATGTCTTTTTCAGGCTGCACTGCGTCCACTTCATTTACAAGCAGGCGGAAGCGATGCCCAAGGTCAATAATGGTTGCATTTAACGCCGAGCCGCCTCTGCCGTTAAATACAATACGCGCCGGATCATTTTTGCCGCCAATACCCAGCGGATGAACATCTATTCTTGGCTTGCCGGCTGAGATCGTCGGGCAGATCTCAAGCATATGTGCGCCTAAAACCATTTCATTTCCTTCCTCAAAGTGATAAGTATAATCCTCCATAAACGATGTGCCTTCATTGCCCGCAATGATTTTCATGACACGAACTAGCGCCGCTGTTTTCCAGTCCCCTTCCCCTGCAAACCCGTAGCCTTGCTCCATTAAACGCTGGCAGGCCAATCCAGGAAGCTGGTCTATCCCGTGCAAGTCCTCAAAAGTGGTGGTAAAAGCAGTATACCCGCCTTCCTCAAGGAAAGCTCTCATTCCAAGCTCAATTCTTGCCTGATAACGTATTGCGTCTCTAATAGATCCTTCGCGATGCGCTTCTGATACGAACTCATACTTTTCTTTGTACACATCCATTAATTCATCAAGTGCTTCTTCACTTACTGCGTTAATATAGTCTGCCAGATCGCCTACTCCGTAACCATTAACCGTCCACCCAAATTTAATCTGGGCTTCAATTTTATCGCCCTCAGTTACCGCTACCTGCCGCATATTGTCACCAAACCGGGCCACCTTCAAGGTCTTGCTTTCAGCAAAGGCAGCACTTGTCCTCATCCAGCTGCCAAGACGCTCCCTCACTTCTTCACTTTCCCAGTGGCCTGCAACAATTTTACGTTTTACACCTAAACGACTTGTAATAAAACCATGTTCACGGTCCCCGTGTGCGGATTGATTCAGGTTCATGAAATCCATATCTATGCTGTCCCAGGGGATATCCCGATTAAATTGGGTGGCCAGATGCAAAAACGGTTTTTGCAATGAAGAAAGACCCGCTATCCACATCTTTGAAGGGGAAAACGTATGCATCCAGGTAATAATCCCTGCACAGTTCTCATCGGCATTCGCTTCGAGCACCAGACGGCGAATGGCATCTGCGTCTTTTACAACTGCTTTAAAAACTAATTCATATGGAATCCTTTCGTCCCTGTCCAATCCTTGTACCATTGTTTTCGAATGCTCTTCTACTGTTCTAATGACATCTTCTCCGTAAAGCATTTGACTGCCGGTGACAAACCAAAACTCATAAGGTTTAGTAGTTAACAAGATGAATCCCTCCTGGATAGAGTGAATGATTGCGCTAAATTTTCAGCAGGTTCAGACTGCCGCTTCGTTTCTCCGGTTCTTTATTTTTGTCCGTAGTATGCATTTTTACCGTGTTTTCTCATGTAATGCTTATCCAACAAAAATTGATCGATCGGCTCAATATCAGGGTTTAATTGAAACGTATGCCAGGCCATTTTGGCCACTTCCTCTAAAACCACGGCGTTATGTACCGCCTGATCAGGGTTTTTCCCCCAGCAGAACGGAGCGTGATTAGACACAAGAACTCCAGGCATTGCCGCCGGGTCCGTTCCATTTTTAGTAAAGGTTTCAATAATGGCATTTCCTGTTTCAAGTTCATAGGCCCGATCAATTTCTTCCCGGGTCAGTCCCCGGGTGCAGGGAATCTCATTATGGAAGTAATCTGCGTGAGTAGTTCCAAGCGGCGGAATCCCCCGTCCTGCCTGGGCCCAGGTTGTGGCCCACGGTGAATGTGTATGGACAATTCCTCCGATCTCTGCAAATGCGCGGTAAAGCGCAAGATGAGTCGGGGTGTCTGAGGAGGGTCGCAATGAGCCTTCCACAACAGTCCCCTCTAAATCTACTACTACCAAGTCCGCTGCTTTAAGCTGTTCATAAGGAATGCCGCTCGGCTTGATCACTACAAGGCCCTGCTCGCGGTCAATTCCGCTTACATTCCCCCACGTAAACGTAACCAATCCATGCCTTGGAAGGTCCAGGTTTGCTTTCAAAACGTCCTGCTTCAGTTGTTCGAGCATACCTTCTCCCCCTTCCTGGCGGTTTCTGCTTTGATTTTTTTCAGGGTCTTCATCACATTATTTTCACCGCGTCCGAAATACTCATATAGCCTGGCGTATTCAGTAAACAATTGCTCATAGACCTCAGAATTTTTTTCAATCGGCTGATAGACTTTTTCTTTTACTTTCCCCATATCTTCTGCTGCTTTTACGATGCTTTCATAGCCGCCCCGTTCTTTCCCTGCTGCTACAGCTCCAAACATTGCTGCACCGAGAGCAGGTGTTTGGGAAGAGGCTGAAATTTTGACATCCATTTTTAATACATCTGAATAGATCTGCATCATTAATCCATTTTTTTCAGCAATCCCGCCAGCTGCATATACTTCATTTACAGGTACACCATTGCTGCGAAACGTTTCAACAATCATTCGTGTCCCATATGCAGTCGCTTCAATTAACGCACGGTAAATCTCTTCAGCCTTGGTAAGCAGAGTAGATCCTATAAGCAATCCGGTCAGATTAGCGTCAACAAGTGTTGAACGATTGCCATTCCACCAATCCAGCGCTAATAGCCCGCTTTCTCCTGCCTCAAGCATGCTTGCTTTTTCAGTTAGAAGCTGATGAATACCTATTCCACCTGCCTCCGCTTCCTCATAATAATTTGCCGGCACGCAGTTCTCTGTAAACCATTCAAAGTGGTCGCCTACGCAGGATTGACCTGCTTCATATCCCAGGTATCCAGGCAAAACACCATCCTCCACAACTCCGCACATACCAGGAACTATTTTTTCTTCCTCGCCTAATAAAATATGACAGGTGGAAGTACCCATAACCATTAAGAGCTTTCCAGGTCCTGTGATTCCTACTGCCGGAACCGCCGCATGTGCATCGACATTTGCTATGGCTACCGCTGTCCCCGGGATCAGGCCAGTAAGCTTCGCAGCTGCGTCCGTGATCTCTCCGGCTTTTGAACCGATGGAAAAAATCTCTGACGATAATTTTTCTTCAACGACATTTTCCAGACGGGGATCGAGCGCTTTAAAAAAATCTTTGGATGGGTACCCTTCCTGCTTGTGCCAAATCGCTTTGTACCCGGCTGTACAGCTATTTCGTTTTACTGATCCAGTTAATTGAGAAATGACCCAATCAGTGGCTTCAAGGATCTGATCTGCAGCTTCATAGATTTCCGGAGCTTCATTTAAAATCTGCCAAACCTTCGGAATCATCCACTCTGAAGAAATTTTACCTCCATAGCGCTGCAGAAAATTCTCCCCGCGCTCTTCTGCAATTGTATTTAAACGGTCAGCCTCATCCTGTGCTGCATGATGCTTCCATAGTTTTATGTAGCTATGAGGATTCTGGCTATATTCCTGCTTTAAGCATAATGGTGTTCCATCTGAATCCACCGGCAAAACCGTACAAGCTGTAAAATCAATTCCCAGGCCGATAACCTCTTCAGGTAAAACACCTGCATCCGACAGCACCTTCGGAATGGTTACGCTTAAAACCTCCAGATAATCCGATGGATGCTGCAAAGCCCAGTCATGCTCAAGCTTCGTTTTGCCATCAGGTAGGTATTCATCTATCACTCCATGAGTATATGGTTTGATAGCTGTCGCGACTTCTTTTCCAGTACCGATTTCAACCAGGACCGCTCTTCCTGATTGAGTTCCATAATCAACTCCTATTGAATACTTAGCCATTTTTTATCCCCTGCCTTTAACAAGAATCGTTTAGAAGTGAACCTCAAGACTGGTGCAATACATCTTAGAAACCGAACCCTATAACAACCTGCCAACTTATACGATTATGATAGAACGGAAATGACAACATGTACGTATAACCTTATATTAATTTTATCACTTCATTTTCTTTTTTCAATACTTTTACGCATTATTTTGTAAACGCTTTCTAGAATAGGATAACTTTTATTATAAGGGAATTTCCTCAACATCGAGAGCCATACCTATACTTTTTAATACTGTTGAAATTAATAGCGTTTAACTAATCGTACGTACAAAAAGAGGTCAATTTTTCATACAAGTTGAAAATGTGTCAATATGTTATGAATAACAGATTAGTTCCTCATTTTAATAGAAAAAAGCAGCTGAGGATCATCTGTCCCCAGCTGCTTTTTTGTTACCCCTGTTCATACTGTACACGGTGGAGGTTGGCAAAGATCCCTTCCATTTCAAGGAGCTCTTCGTGCGTTCCATCCTCGGCAATTCCTTCCTCTGTCACCACAATGACACGGTCTGCCTTGCGGATCGTCGCCAGACGGTGGGCAATGACCAGCGTTGTTCTTCCTTTAGATAATTCAGCAATCGCATCCTGAATGATCGATTCTGTTTCTGTATCAAGTGCGGAGGTTGCTTCATCGAGAATTAAAATAGGCGGATTTTTTAAGAACATCCGGGCAAGAGCAATTCGCTGCTTCTGACCGCCGGACAGCTTAAGTCCTCTCTCCCCTATTTGTGTATCATAGCCCATCGGAAGAGATTCCACGACTGATTCCAGATTGGCGCGTCTTGTTGCCTCCCTGATCTCTTCATCAGCTGCCCCAAGCTTTCCATAGGCAATGTTTTCGCGAAGAGTTCCGGTAAATAAAAATACATCCTGCTGAACGATTCCAATTTGATTTCTCAAAGAGGCCTTTGTCATATCGCGAATATCGATTCCATCGATCGTAATGGAGCCTTTTTTTACATCATAAAATCTCGGAATTAATGAACAGATCGTGGTTTTCCCTGCTCCAGATGGTCCTACAAATGCCACTGTTTCCCCCTGGTTTAGCGATAAGGAAATATCATTTAATACCGGCTTATGTTCATCATAGCTGAAGGTCACCTTGTTGAATGCGATCGAACCATTAAGCTCATTTACCTCGACCGCATCCGGGCGGTCTGTGATGTCAGGATACTGATCAAGCAGGTCAGTAAACCGTTTGAATCCGGCCATACCTTTTGGATACATTTCAAGTAAGGCTGAAATTTTATCAATCGGCTTAAACAAGACGTTTATATAAAGGACAAAACCGACTAATTCTCCGTAGGACAGCTCGCCTGTAAAGCTTAGCCACGCACCAAAGACAAGAACCACTAATATGATCATCCGCGTCATCATGTAAATGCCCGATGAGCTGAACGACATGACCTTATAGGCGCTGATTTTTGATTTACGGTACGTTGAATTATCAGTTGTAAAACGCTTTATTTCGTGGTTCTCATTTGTGAATGATTGAACCACCCGCACACCGGAAACACTATCTTCAACGCGTGCGTTTACCTCGGCAATATTACCGTACATTCTCTTCCACGCTTTATTCATTTGAATATTGCAGTAGGTGATGAGCCAAATTAAAAACGGAACAACGATAATCGCGACTAAAGCAAGCTTTACGTTGATCGTAAGCATAATCCAAAACGCTCCGATAAACGTCATAAAAGCAATAAAAATATCCTCCGGACCATGGTGAGCTAGCTCCCCTATGTCAAACAGATCATTTGTGATTCTGCTCATGATATGACCGGTTTTTGTGTTATCAAAAAATCGGAAGGATTGCTTTTGAACATGCTCAAATAGCTCCTGCCTCATATCGGTTTCAATATTAATTCCAAGCTTATGCCCCCAATAATTCACCACATACTGGAGAGACGTGCTCATCATGTACAGCCCGAGCAAAATAAAGCTGACCCAGGTAATCGCCTGCCAGTTCCCTTCAGGCAGCAGATCATCAATGAACCAGGCAACCGCTAGCGGAAATCCGAGCTCCAGCAGCCCTACTACTACCGCACAGCTAAAATCAATCGCAAATAGCTTGCGGTGGGGCTTATAATAACCAAAAAATCTTTTTAGCATAATAGGTTCTCCTCGCATTTTTTTACAGCAATATCTTTATTTTACAAGAAAACAAAGTCGAATCCAGTCTTTTTTTAGGGAATCGAAACTATTTCTTCCTATTTAAAGGTTTTTAAAATTGTGGATAGGGGTAGATACCTTCATCTGACGTTTTTATTTTTATGTCATATTTATACTTTCATCAAAAAGGTTAGTAGCTTTTTATATAGAGAACCAAGGAGGAATGAAAAGTGGGAAGAAATCATACCATGATACAGTTTTTTGAGTGGCATTTAGCAGCGGATGGTGAACATTGGAACAGGCTTCGTGATGCTGCGCCTGATTTAAAGGCAAATGGAATTGATGGTGTGTGGATTCCTCCTATTACAAAAGGTCAGTCTGCAGATGACACCGGCTATGGTGTTTACGACTTGTATGACTTGGGAGAATTTGATCAAAAAGGTACCGTGCGTACAAAATACGGAACAAAAGATGAACTTCATGAAGCCATAGCTGCCTGCCATGAGCATGGGATCTGCGTATATGTGGATATCGTTATGAACCATAAGGCCGGTGCAGATGAAACTGAATCGTTTAAAGTAATTGAAGTAGATCCGGATAATCGGCTGGTAGATATATCGGAACCGTTTGAAATCGAAGGCTGGACAAAATTCACCTTCCCTGGACGTGGAGATAAATACTCTGATTTTAAATGGGATTTCAATCACTTTAACGGAACAGACTGGGATGAAAAAGAAGGCAGAACCGGCTTCTTCCGAATTCTAGGAGAAAACAAAGGCTGGAATGAGAATGTCGACGACGAATTTGGAAATTATGATTATTTAATGTTTGCCAATATTGACTATAAACACCCGGAAGTTCGGGATGAAGTGATTAGCTGGGGTAAGTGGCTGCCAGATACGATCTCGTGTGACGGTTACAGATTGGATGCGATTAAACATATCAGCCATGAATTTATTGGTGAATTTATTCGTGAAGTTAAAGAGCATACTGACAATTTCTACGTATTCGGCGAATATTGGAATGACGATATTGAAGCCTGCGGAAATTTCTTAGAGGAAACAGATTTTCAACTTGATTTATTTGATGTCACCCTTCATTACAATTTGCATGAAGCCTCAGTAAAAGGGAACGAGTTTAATTTACCATCTATCTTTGATAATACACTCACGAAGGAATATCCTTTAAATTCTGTAACATTTGTTGATAATCACGATTCACAGCCAGGAGAATCGCTTGAATCCTGGATTGAGGACTGGTTTAAACCAAGTGCTTATGCACTGATTCTGCTTCGAAAAGATGGCTATCCTTGTATTTTTTACGGCGATTATTTTGGAATTGAGGGAGACGGTCCTATCGAAGGGAAAAAAGAGCAGATCGATCCTCTTGTTTACGTGCGTGCGCATAAAGCATATGGTCAGCAGGATGATTACTTTGATCACCCAAACACAATCGGATGGGTGCGCCGGGGATCTGAGGAATTCCCTCATTCCGGGTGTGCAGTTGTGATCACTAATAGTGGAGCTGGAGAGAAACGCATGTTTGTTGGAAAGCTGCGTGCCGGGGAGCAATGGGTTGATTATACAAAATCCCATGAGGACCGCGTCGAAATTGACGAAGAAGGCTACGGTGTCTTCCCAGTTACTGCCGGTGGAGTTTCAGTTTGGGCTTACCCTGGATTTTAATCAATACAAACAAACACGCCTGGTGAAATCACCAGGCGTGTTTTTAATGAATTGCTTTTTCTGTTGAAGGAAAATAAGCATTATACAGACAGTTAACAGCTCGTGTGACGGATTCTTCATCAACACCAAACATCATGCTCACCTCTGAGGAGCCCTGGTTAATCATCTTTATATTGGAACGGGATTCGGCAAGTGCCTGGGCCGCTTTTGCTGCAACACCCACAGCCTCCTTCATCCCCTCTCCAACGACCATAATCATTGCCAGCTTTCGTTCGATGTTTATGTCATCCACATCAAGCTCTTCTTTTATACGCTGAAGTACACGCTCTTCTTTACCATTTACCAGCTGATGAGAGCGAAGAATAATGGACATATTATCAATTCCAGAAGGTGTGTGTTCATAGGAAATGCCTTCGTCCTCTAAGATCGTCAGTAAACGGCGCCCAAAACCAAGCTCTCTGTTCATTAAATACTTGGTAATATTCAAACTGCAGAAGTCATTATCACTCGCGATCCCAATAACCGTCTGCCCTTTTAGCTCCCGCTTTAGCACAATACGCGTCCCTTCCGCTTCAGGGCGGTTTGTATTTTTCACCCGTACCGGAATTCCTTTTTGAAACACAGGCTGAAGTGCCTCATCATGAAAAACCGAAAAGCCGGAATACGCAAGCTCTCGCATTTCCCTGTAAGTGATTTCCTTTAGTTCCCTAGGGTTTTTAACCATTTTGGGACTCACACAATAAACCGAATCTACATCTGTAAAATTCTCATACTCTACCGCATTTAATCCTGCAGCAATAATCGAACCTGTTATATCTGACCCCCCTCTTGGGAAGGTAACAATATTCCCCTGGTAGGAGTAGCCGAAGAAGCCCGGGATAACCAGGATCCCTTCCCGGTTGCGGAGCTCAGCAATACGTTCATATGCTTCAGGCAGGATCTGAGCATTCCCCGGCTCATCTGTCACGATGACTCCTGCTTCCTTTGGTGATATGTAGGAAGCCTGATGGCCAAGAGACAGTAAATAAGCGGTCATAACCTTGGCATTATTATCCTCACCGCTTGATTTCAACGCATCTAAAAGCCTTTCCTCATCTTCTTTATAAAGAGAGATCAGTTCCTCCAGTCTGCCTTTAATTGTCTGGATAAGTGAAGAGTCGAGATGTAATTCGCTTATAATTTCATTGTAGCGATCAAGAACCTTTGCCATTACAGCTTGATCCGTTTTTCCATTGTTGATGCTTTCAGCCAGCTCAATCAAAAGATCTGTAGTTTTTTGGTCCCCGTCAAATCGCTTGCCAGGAGCTGAGACGATGACGGCTTTCCGTTCTTTATCCGCTAAAATGATCTCAGCAACCTTTTTGTATTGCTCGGCGCTTGCTACTGAGCTTCCTCCGAATTTAACAACCTTCATAAAGGCAAAACTCCTTTATCTTATTGTCCTCTTTGAAAAGACATTTGTTCTTCCTCTGTGGAATTTTAAAGATTAGTATACTAGAAGTATGGATCATTGTCACCTATCAATTAAAAACCTTTGTATAAAGTAGGTTGTATTTAGAAAAAATGGGTAAAGAGTTTTATGAACCAGAAAGGTGGAGATAGATATGGGTAAAGTTTTATTAACAGGATCTTCAGGCGGATTAGGAACCGTTTTGACAAAAGCGCTGGCTGATGAATTTGATTTGGTTTTAACAAACCGGTCAGAACCGGAGGAAGAAATCCCGGGTGATATTCCTTTCATCAAAGCAGATTTAAATGATTTTGATGCAATCGAATCTATTTTTAAAGACCATGATATCGAAACCGTTCTTCATTTTGGAGGTCTCCCGGTTGAAAATGAATTTGAAAAAATTCTGGACGCTAACTTAAGAGGAACCTACCATATTTATGAGGCCGCACGGTTGCATGGCGTTAAAAGGGTAGTGTATGCAAGCAGTATTCATGCTGTCGGCTTTTTAGATGCACGAAATGCACCCTACGATATTCATACTGAAACACGTCCTGATACTTTTTATGGTTTAAGTAAAGTATATAATGAGGATCTTGGCAAGTTATATCATGATAAGTTTGGCATTGAGGTCGTAAATCTTCGCATTTGCGGATGTGTCGAGGAACCGGATTCAAAGGAGCATTTAATGATCTGGCTAAGCCATGACGACCTGATTCAGCTGGTGAAAAAATCAATCACTGCTGAAATTGATGAAGTAGTCACTATCTACGGAATCTCTGCCAATACAAGGTCGTTCTTCTCAGTAGATAAGGATAACCCGCTTGGCTATCAGCCTAAGGATAATGCAGAGGATTATATTCACAAGCTCCCCGACAGCTTCGGGCATGAGGATGACCGGAAATTTGTCGGCGGGCACGCATTTGTAAAAAAGGATGCTGCCCTTAAAGAGTAAATCCAAAAAAATGAAAAGTGCCGGTGCTTCCCAAATACCCTGAGGAAGAACCGGCGCTTTTTTTGTATTCACTTAATCTTCGTCTTTAACATCCACGCTTTCAGGGATCGGTTCATTACGCCATTCCTCAAGCAGTTTTTTCGCCTGCTCCAGCTGCTCAAAATGGGTATTGAATTGTTCTTTATTCAGCAGGTATTGGCTGCCGTCGTGAACCACCCTGATCTTCCCTTCGTTGATAAGCGCAGTCAGGTTATATTCAGAAATAGATAAATATACTGCTGCCTCTTTAATCGTCATATACATTCTTTTAACACCCTTCTTATAGAGTATTACTATTTAGCTTTCATTTTAATCCTTTCAAGCGTTTCCTCTATAAATTTATGATAAGGGGTTTCCGGCAGCGGTGCAACCAGGTCAATTGAACTTTCAGCATACGAAAGCGCCTTACTTATATCCCCCTTTTCAAGCCACGCCAATGCCCGGTAAGAATCAATGGTAGAGAGCATGGCAAGATCAAACGGATGGCTTGGTTGAAGAGGAAAAAAAAACTGATCAAATTGCTCTAATGCATCATCCACCATTTCCTTCCCTAAGTACGCCTTCCCTTTTTCCAGATAATAATAGCCCGATGATTCATGAACAAACAGCGGCGCAAAGGTTTTTTCTTCGTTTAAGATTGAAAGCGCCCTGTCAAAATCCTTTGTAAGCTCATTATGATAATGAGCTTCAATTAATTGACTGGCAGCAATTGACCCGCTGCTATCCGTAAATTCCGCAAACTGTTTGGCCTTAAGTAAATAGCGGTTAAAGGAATCAATATCTTTATGAAGGAGCGCATAAAAGGCCCCTACCCGATAGATGTCATCCATTCTGTAGAAGACACCTTTTCGTTTGGAAAAGGTAATCAGCCGGTCTAAAACGGCTTTCCCTTCTGTATATTCTCCAGTCGCAAAGAGCGTAATCATCTCCAGAAAATCGTAGTCAATCTGGACCGTTGGCTCCAATACGATAATTTTTTCTTTATATTCATTAATGATTTTATATAAATAATGAAGTCCTTCTTGATAATTTTCTTCCTGCAGCTTTTCATAAACAAAACGGCTTTTTGCTTTAAATGCCTGATTATACAAAGAAAGAGATTCATACATTGCGATTGCTTTCTGTATTAATTGCTTTCCCTTCTCTTTTTCCTCCGTATTCATTAAACAGCGGCCGCCAAGCTCATATAAACGCCCAGTCTCATAGGTCGTCGGCAATGCCTGCTCATAAACCGGAGCAAGAGTAAGATACACTTCATGATAATGTTTCTTCAATTCACTGTACGGCTTGCTTTCCGCTTCTTCGATCAGGTCCTCTGTTTTTGCAAGGAGCTGTTTTATTTCTTCACTAGATCTTTCCTCAAGAAGAACATGAACCTCAATTCCCAGCTGTTTTGCAATCCAATTCAGACTTTCCATCGAAGGCTTGGCATGTCCGTTTTCAATCAAACTGAGCATCCCTTTTGAGAGATGGTCTCCAGCCACATCCAAAAGTGTCATGCCCTTCTCTTTACGAAGCATTCGAATGCGTTCTCCAAGTTCCTTCATTGCAGCGTCACGTTCCTTTCTCGACAGTTTAATTATATTAAACTGTCTATTGAATGGAAAGTGAGAAGGTGCTATTATAAGTTTAATTAAATTAAACTGTTAAATAAAGGGGATTTTACCATGAGTGAAGCTCTTCAAATGAAACGTGCCAGCCGCAATCTTGTTTTGTTTACAGGAAGTGAATTTATTGGAACAATTGGTTCCTCTATTTATATGTTTGGAATCGGACTTTTTGTGTTAGGACTAACCGGCTCAGCTACAAACTTCGCCCTGACGATGCTTTGCTCTATGGTCCCCCGCATCCTTCTTTCCCCCGTCGCCGGCCATCTCGTCGACCGATGGCCAAAGAAGATTGTTGCAGTTATCTCACATGCCCTTATGGCATTGACAATGGCGATTGTCCTCAGCTACACGCTAGCTTTTGAGCTGTCATTGCCCCTCATCTATGGAACGGCTGCGATGCTCGCCATTTTTGCTACTTTTGCAGGGATCAGCCTTACTGCCTCTATTGCTAACTTCGTAGATGAAAACAGGATTCAGCGGGCGGTTTCTCTCACTCAATCTTCTAATTCACTGGCAGCTATTTTAGGACCGATTGCAGGTGGCGTAATGTTCGGCTTTTTCTCCATTGAAGTCTTCCTGATCTGCCATGCTTTAGCATACTCGATTGTTACCCTGCTTGTTGCAAATATGCATTTTAATTTATTCCGCAGTTTTGCTTCTGAAGATGATCAGCCCGAGGAACAACTGCCGATGCTGACCAGTATTAAAGAAGGCGCTCTTTATGTTAAAAATCACCCTCTTCTCTTTGCCATCATGACCGTTGCCCTTTGGGTTAACTTTTTTTTCATGGCGAGCGCAGTGGGGCTCCCATTCATCTTTGTTGAGGTGCTGGAAGGAACCTCCAACCAATTAGGTGTGGTCCAATCGATGCTTGGTGCCGGTACGCTCTTAACCTCCATTTATCTTTCAACCCGCAAAGAGATAAAAAAACCAATTAAAACCGTCCGGGGAGGTCTGCTCTTTATTTCTCTTGCCTTAGGACTTATGGCGATACCTCTGCTCATTTCTATGCCTAACTTAGGTTTTGCTGCTTTCTATATGGGAATTGCGTTACTTATGGGAGTTCTTATGGTGATCGTCAATACACCCATCCAGGTTCTGCTGCATAAAACAACGCCGGATCACTATAAAGGGAGAGTGTTTGGTTTAATCGAGATGCTTGCATCAGGGATTTCCCCTCTTGGAATTGTGCTGTTCGGATTTTTGTACGACTCTGTTTCGCCGCAATGGATTCTTATCGTGTCAGCTGCGCTTCTATTCCTTGTGACACTTTACGGGATGCGTCCTTCCCGTGTGAAGGATACAGAGCCTAAGACAGAGGTTAAAGAAGAATTGGCAGAAACCCTTTCTTCTTAAAACAATCGATGAAAAAGTCATGCTAACGAGCATGGCTTTTTGTTTGTTTATCGAGCCCGCATTGTCGGGTAAAAAGAAAAATATGAATTGATTTTGATAATCGGTTAGGAGGATATTAAAATGAAAGCATTACTTTTAGAAGAAAAAGGTAAATGGAAGGACATGAAGGTAAGTGAATTGGACACGCCTTCTCCAGAGGCAGATGAAATCCTTGTTAATGTAAAAGCAGCCGGGCTGAACCCGGTAGACTATAAAACCGGGAGCAACGGCTATCCTGGATGGACGTTCCCTCACGTATTAGGTCTCGATGTTGCCGGGGTTGTGGAAGAGACCGGGGCTGAAGTTACAGATTTTAAGGCTGGAGACCGTGTAGTATTTTTAAACGATATGTCCAGACACGGAGGATTTGCTGAGTATGCTGTAACAAAAGCACATACGGTTTCGAAGCTGCCTGATTCTGTTCAATTCGAAGATGCTGCTGCACTCCCGGTAGCTGCTTACACTGCATACCAGGCACTGTTTTTTAAGCTGCATGTCCAAAAAAATAAAACCATACTTATTCATGCTGGAGCCGGCGGGGTCGGAGGCTTTGCTATCCAGCTTGCCAAATACGCCGGATTAACCGTTATTACAACCGCTTCAGAAAAGAAGCACTCCTATGTGAAACAGCTTGGAGCGGATTATGCAATCGATTATAAAAATGAAGATTTTGTTCAAAAAACAAAAGAAATTACGAATGGGCTCGGCGTTGATTATGTGCTTGATACTGTGGGCAGAGAAAATGCAACAAAATCACTTGAGACACTCGCCTTTAACGGACAGATCGCTTTTATTGCCGGTCAGCCTGAGATGAATGACTCCATCTCATTCGGCCACCCTATTTCCTTCCACCATGTAGCGCTTGGAAGCGTCTACCAATCCTGCAACCGGGCAGAAGAAGAAACGTTAAAGCAAATAGGAGATCATCTGGTGGAGCTGCTCGCCGAAGAAAAGATTCACTCATTAGTAGAGAAAGTACTTTCCTTGGAAGAGGTTCCAAAAGGGCTTGAGGAGCTTGAAAGCCGGGGAACCACAGGGAAGATTGTGGCAAGGATTTAATCGAGTGCAAGAGATAATTTTAGAAACGTGAGGTGAACGGAACGGAAGGTGGCGACTCCTGCGGGATATAGCGGGAGCTTGAGATCCACTTGCGAAGCAAGTTAGCTCAAGCCCCGCCCCGCGGAAAGCGTCCGCCTGAAGTGCAGTGAGCCGGATAAAAGAAAATAAGCCACACATTTGTCTTACCCCTTTTAGTTTCTATACCAGGAAGGCACAGTGTCTTCAAACCCCTTATGCTCATCTATAATTCTTTCCACTCTCTTTTTCATTTCCGGCACTTCTTCAGGTGTAAACCGGGCTGCCCAGACAATCGAAGAAAAAATCGCCATTGCAGCATAGAGTGCGTACCTTTCCCAAAACTGAGGAGTTACATTGGATTCCCCTTCAAAGTAGCCATGAATTTGCCCCCTGGAAAATGCAATACTTTGCTCGGAGGTGAAGAGTGCCACCTTGTAAAAGTCATGAATAGGATCTCCCCAGTCAATATTGAAGTCGATCACTCCTTTTAATTGACCATTTTCGACAATAATATTTCCCGGGTGATAATCATCATGCTGCAAATAATTCGCTATTCCGTCTAAACATGTCTTTTTTTGCTCAATAAAAGATAAGATCTGTTCTTCCCCATTAATCTTTATCTCGCATTCCCTGAAGCTTTTAACATAACGTTCATGCTTATCCAAGGCTCGTTTGGACCACGCCCCCCTGCCTGAAGATGCCTTTATTTGATGGATCTGCTTTAATTCCCGCCCTGCATCCACGCCCATTTGATAGTTGAACGTTCCATTTCCTGTTCTAAGCGCACTTTGTGCAGCTGCACCTTTAATAAATGAATAAAGAGTGTACCCTCTTCCCTCCAGTGTACCGATATCAATTGGCTCCGGTACATTCACCTTTAACTTCTTTAATTGTTTTAGAATCGTAAATTCCTCTCTCTTCATTTCCAAGTCAGTCAAAGGAAATAACCTCAGCATCACCGGTTCGCTATTCTTAAATCCGATGATCATCTTTTCATGTGCAGAATAACCTTCCGATACCTGAGTAATTGAAAAAGCTCTAGAAAGTGAAGGGATTGTTTGAATTAGTTTTAAGGCAACAGACATTTTATCGCTCCTTTTATGCGTGCAGCACTTTCCTGAATGTGGTAACCTACTCTTAAATGGAGGCGATTAATTGCAGACAAAGCGGTTAAATAAAGAGTACGTAAAAATTCTTATTTTAATGAGCTTCTTAGGAAATCTTGCCGGGTTGTTTTATATGCAGATGTTTGAATTACTTCGGACCGAGCTTCACCTGGTTATTTCCCTTGCTGCATTTGGCGCCGGCTTAATGCTGTTAAACCTGATTATTGAACTGATCATGCCATTGAAGGATTACTACTTTTCACATCCTATCCGTATGCTTGGCTATCTTGTTTTTATTGTGTTTTTCGTATTGACTATTCCACTATGAAACGATTTTTTGAGGAGGAAGAGCATGATTAAAGCTGTTATTTTTGACCTTGATGGTACCTTACTGGACCGGGAAGCCTCAGTTAACATCTTTTTAGAAAAACAGTATGAACGACTGCACGCATGGGTAAGCATGATTGAAAAACCGATTTTCATCAAGCGCTTCAATGAGCTTGAAAAAAACGGCTATGTGTGGAAAGAAGAAGTCTACCGCCAAATGATTGACGAGTTTTCTTTTTCCGGATGTACGACTGACATGCTGGTGGATGATTATACCGATCATTTTCAGGAAAGCTGCATCCCCTATCCCGGGCTGCATTCCACCCTCCATTCCCTTCGCGCTTCCGGCTATAAGCTTGGCATGATTACGAACGGACTCGAAATTGTCCAATCCCGCTCAATCCGAGGTCTTGGCATTGAAACATTCTTTGATGAAATCTTAATTTCTGCAAAAGAAGGCTGCGCAAAGCCTGATAAAGAAATATTCATCCGCGCCCTTAACCGGCTTGAGGTCGACTCTGAAGAAGCGGTGTACATCGGAGATCATGCGGAAAAAGACATAAAAGCTGCTCAGGCAGCAGGCATGAAGGCTGTCTGGAAAAAGCATTCAAGAAGCGAAAATGTCCAGGCAGATGCTGAAATCGACCAGCTGGGGGAGCTTATTTCTATTCTTGGACAATGGAAGCTGCTAGCAGATCCGGCTGTTAGATAGCCTCATACACGTGTCTTTTCTGAGCAGCAGAGATGGCACGTTTTTTATTTTAAAAAATGATCTTCAGCAGCATCCAGCATATCAAAAGCACCCTCACTTTTATTCGAGAGAACCGAAATCGTTACATAATAAGCGGGATAGTAGGCTGAATGAAAAGAAACACCGGGATCATAGCCCATAATATGATACCTGAAAACCGAATCCTCTCTTTTCGTTATCCATATTCCATAGCCATAAAAGTCATCCTCTTCCTCCTGGGAATGAAGCGTCAAAAGCTTCTCTACAGATTCTTCTCTTAACAAACTGAATGAAAAAAGAGACGCCCAAAGCTTACTCAGATCCCCCGCTGTCGTAAACGCACCGCCATCTGCTCCTCCTACTCTTGGAATCGAGTAAATATTCGTTCTCCAGTTGTCCCCTTCATCAATGTATCCCAGTGCAGTATTACCGGGAAGCTGATCCAACGGGAAGTAGCCTGAGCTTGTCATGCCGCATTTAGTGAAAATTTCTTCGCTGATGTAATCTGTAAAACGCCTGCCTGATACTTTCTCAACGATCAATCCGAGTAAAATAAAGCCCGCATTATTATAATGAAATTTTTCTCCTGGAGAAAATTTCATTTTCTCGTTTTGAAATAATGGCAGGAAGTCCGTTAAGCTGTTCATTCTGTACATTGGCCGGTCCTTCCAAAGCTCCTCAAAATCCTCCATTACATCCTCATCAAAATAATCCGGAATGCCTGATGTATGGGTAAGTAAATGATGAATGGTTACTTCGGGATCAAAATGCGGAAATGACTCATCCAGAACCTCACTCAGCTTTTGATCAAAGCTTAGCTCACCCTGCTCTGCCAGCTGGACAATCGCAATCGCGGTAAATAGCTTGCAGCCTGATGCAATGCCAAAGCGGGTCTCCTCATTGTTTTCAAGGCTTTCAGAACGATTGGAGTATCCAAACGAACGTTTGATTAAAGGAGTGTTCAATTTCTCCACCTGGATGACGCCTGAAAACTCAATTTCTTTGGCTGCACTTTCAATTTTACTGCTTTCATGCTTAAAATTTCCCATAGCTGGTCCCCCGTTCCTTTCTTGTCTTTTACTACTTTCTCGAAACAATGCCGGATTCCTTTTTAATTTCCGAAATAATCAGGCTGATTGATGGGATTTTTTTATTTGTCTTTGAATGCTAGTAAAAATGAAGATTCCATTACGAGTACAGAACGCCCCCTCCCCTCCAATGCTATAAATAGTTGCTCCGAAATAACAACGTTGTTACTATAATGATGTGAACCCCATCACGGCACCATTTATGCCGGATAGAAGGAGGGCTATATGAGCGTTACAATTAAGGATATTGCAAGAGCAGCAGGAGTGAGTTATTCAACGGTTTCAAAAGCACTTCGAAACAGTCCGTTAGTGAAAGAGCCGACCAGGAAGCATATTAAGAAGATTGCCGATCAGCTTGGCTATCAGCCAAACGCCGCCGCAAGAAGTCTTGTGTCTAAAAAATCCCACACCATTGGAATCGTCTGGCCAACGATCGAGCGTGCAGCACACTCTTCTCTAATTACGAGTATGAATAACCGGCTTGAACAACTATCCTATACAAGCCTTATTTCCATAAATGAAATGGAATTTGCAATAAATGTTTTTAACCGCTACCGGGTTGATGCTGTCCTAGTTTTTGATGATGGCAGTAATCAAGGGCTAAGTCCCTCAAAGGTTCCTGTAGTAAGCTACGGGATTGCAGAATCCTCTCCATTTGTTCCAACAGTCGATGTCCAGCGCAGAAAAGCAATTTACTTAGCTGCTGAATACCTTCATTCGATTGGGCATACAAAAATCAGTTATTTCGGCGTCATGGATACGCCTGATGTTATGCAAAGGGAAAAAGCTAAGGGCTTTGATCTGGCAGTCGAAAAGTTTAAGCTCGAAGCGTTTCCGACATTGCATGTCCCCGTTTCAAGTCTTGAATCATACGAGGGTTATTTAGCAGCAAAAAAACTTATGCAGCAGGAGGTTAAGCCAACAGCGATCATCAGCAGCAGTCATGATTTAACAAAAGGGATTTTAAGGGCTTTTCAGGAACTGAATGTCTCTGTCCCAGAAGATATGTCTTTTATCAGTTACGATACAATCCCTGAAGTGAACGAGCTGGAGGTCCCAATTTCAACTGTTGGGGTCCCGCTGGAGATCATCACGGAAAAGCTTACAGAGGCTTTAATGGATGTTGTTGTTGAACACGACTCTAAGGAGAACATCATTTATTTGGAGCCCGGGCTTTCTCTCCGGAATTCCTGCAAGCCTTTTACCTAATTTTCAGGAATCAGGATGAGTAAAGGCAGCGACAACCCCTCTAGCCGAATAAAATATGTGAAAAATAGATTGTCAGTGTCACAGTAAACATACTAAAAACAGTAGATGCCATAACGATTTGAGCGGCAAGCTCCGGTTCACTGCGGTATTCCTGTGCAATAATGGCACTGTTCACCGAGGTCGGCACGCTTGAGGTAATGAAAAGCGCCTGAGCTAAAATTCCTTCATACCCGAGCAGCGTGATAATAATCAACCCAATTACCGGGCCCATAATTAAACGGGCAAAAAGAGTGACATAGACAATGAACAGCTTCGGCTTAAATGTCAGCTGAGCTACCTGCGCTCCCAATGTTAAAAGAGCGATCGCTATTAATGCATCAGCCATATATTCACCAGGCTTAATTAAAAAGACTGGAACCTGTACAGACGCTGCGTTCAGGGCAAGTCCCAGCACCATCGCCCAAATAACAGGCATTCGAAGAAGCCCCAGCAGCGCTTTTAGGCGCCCTGCATCAGCAGCCCTCAGTGTGAAAACACCATAGGAATACGCAAGGACACTTTGAAAAGTCATGACCATCACCTGCACAGTCATCGCAAATGGATCCTGTTTAAATACAAGATCATTTACCGGGATCCCGTAATTTCCTGAATTAAACAGAAGGATGCTATTTGTAAACACCCCTTTTTTCCCCTTGCTATATCCCCCAATCGCTGATATTCCCTGAGCAAGCAAATAAAGCGAGATGACAAACAGTCCGAAAAAAACCAGCACATTAAGTAAAAGATCACCAGAAAAAGATGATTCATAAAGACGGACTAATACAAAGCCTGGACTCAGAAAATAGATATTCAGCTTCGCCAGTGTATAGAGGTTCAATTCAAATGCTTTATGCATCCATGCGCCTAGTCCAACCAGAATAAAGATTGGCAAAAGAATATTTAAAAAGATAAAAATCATTTCCATTGCTCGTTCATCCTCTTCTTATCGAGAAAAGACTTCGTTTGCGAAAGAGCACCAAAACTATTTCTCTTATATTTTAATTTGCACCGTACCGCCCCTTATTTTAAAGCGCTCAATCCGAAGCCAAACTGCGCTTTCCTTTAACTGCATGCATTACGATGGCAATAACGATAAGCAGACCGGTCAGCTCACCTAAGGAAGCGGCAAGAGCCCCATTTATTCCATTGAGCTGAGGATATAATGCAACAAGCAGGAAAACTGAAACACAAACCACGAGCATATTTCCAATCTGTGCTGCAAGCATTCTCCTTGTCATCCGTTGAAGCATTAAGAAACCATTGAGAAAATCAACCCAGGGGAATACAAGGGTCTTAATAATAAAAAATTTTAAAACAGCAAGGGTTGCTAAAGAAAGTGATTCATCAGCTCCCATCACAGTCTCCATAAACCAGAAGCCAGCCGGGGTGTAGCACAGAATGATAAGCGAGATCGCCGGAAGAAGGCTGACTGGCGTAAAAAAGATAATAACCTTTCTTTTATTTTTCTGGTAAAGCTGCAGAACCAGCTGGTGTGTGTACATAAAAAAGCTAAGAAGCATGATGGTAATGCTGTAGGCAAGAGCAAATGATGCAATGCTCAGCTCAATTTCATTTGATTGAGCAAGAAAAACATAAATGACAGGAATCAGGATTGTTTGTATGACAAAATAAAAAACAAGCGGAAAATAAAAATTGGCGATTTCTTTGTTTTTTAATTCCTTCCTTTTTTCAGGATAATGCGTTTTTAATAATTCTTTGCCCTTCCACACACTGATCAGGCATTCAATCATCATTCCAATTAGAAAGATCCATGCACCGGTCATACTTGTTACATAGCCAAAGAGCACAAATAAGTAGGATGCCAGAAACATAGCAAAAAGCCGGATCACAACCATAATAGACAGCCATTGTGTTGCTAATTGCTTAATAATAATACCCTGATAAATCCCTCTGATTCCTGAAAAAATGATAACGAGTACAGTTACTTTAAAGGTAGTTGAAATTGTGGTCACCATATTTTCATGCGCATTAAACAGCCGAATGTAAACCCAATCCTCTAGGGGCGTAAAAGACATCAGCATACTCAAAGCAATAATAATACCAATGACGATGAACATAAATTTGTTTAATTTCTTAAAAGCTGTAATATCCTTAACAAGCGTAGAGCATGTCTGTCTAAAAACAATAATCGGCCTTTCAATAATTCCAAATAATGAAATGGCAACAGCGTAGCAGGCGATAATAAAGGCTGCGTCCTCCCCCCTGCTCAGGGTGCCATTAATAATAACGTGGGTAATTGAGGTTAAGCTGGCTGAAAAGCCAAGCGGAACAAAAAATGCCGCTAATTCCCTGTAGGTAAATTGATTTTCCCTGGCCCCCATTTGATTCCCTTCCTTCAGTCCTTTTTTAATCAACCGTATTCATTCCGGGAGCATTCTGAAAATAATATGTAATCCCTCTTGTTTTAAAAGGGATAGTTAAAAATAACAACGTTGTTATTTTAGTATATACATTTTTTAAGGTTATTTCAAACCCATTAACTGACCGGAATGCCGGGCTAACTCTACTAAAATTCAGGTGTAGACCCTTCATTCAGGGCCTCCTATTAAGAAACAAATGGTTTTTAAAAATGAAAAAAAGTTGAGACAACTATGTGCCTCAACCTCGTTCCTCCGGTTCACTGCGCTAAACTTACGATAATCGTGATAAGGAGAACATTTCTGCCTCCTCATTTTCTTCCCCTTGAAGCATTTCACCTAATAGCCTTGCTCCAAGCTTGCAGTAGAGGACTCCATTGACCCCGAAACCAAGGCAATAATAAACGTTTTCTTTTTCCGGATCCGGTCCAATTAGCGGGAGCCCATCCTTTATTCCTCCAAATTGCGTACTCCATGCATGGGATACCTTAAGATTTAAGGCTGGAAAATGCTCTTTTATTCTCTCAAGCAGTCTTTCACCCTTTTCCTCAAGCTTCTGTGCATTCAGGGAAGTCACCCCTTCTTCCTCATCAAGTCCTCCAGCAATGATCCGGTTATCCTCAGTCGTTCTCATATAAAAATAAGGTCTTTTTGTTTCCCATATTAATGCCTGATAGGTCCAGTCAGCTAAGTTTTCAACCGGTGCTGTTGCAATGGCGAATGTTTCTTTCAGTTCAGCAACCGATCGATTTTCGAAAGGAAATGACTGATAGCCTGTTGAGTAAATGACCTTTTTCGCAAGAATTTTTGTGCCGTTGGAGGCAACAAAGCATTGATGCTCTCCTTCCGTTCCTTCTGCAGTTACTTCGGTATGCTCATATATTTCTACGCCGCGTGAATGGGCTGTCTTAATTAAGGAATGAACCAATCTTAACGGGTTTACTTCCGCGTTACCATGAATCATCAAGGCTGCCGGTTTTTCAAAGCCAAACAGCTCCTTTATTTTATCCTGCGTATAATATTCAACTTCAAAGTCGTGCTTGCTGAGAATTTCGTATTCCTTCTTTAATTTTTCTACATCTGCCTCATTGCTTGCATAGTTCAAACCGGGTCTGCGGACAAAATCAACCCGCTCCGTTAATGTCCCGGAAACCTTTTGCAGCTCCTGGATTGCTTCAAGACAGAGGGAATAAAAATGAACCGCCTTCTCTTCACCCAATTCTTCCGCTAACTCATGCAGCATTAAGTTGCTGGAATAATGAAGCAGACCGGTGTTTGTTAAGGAACTTCCGCTTCCGATCGTCCCCTTTTCAACCACAACGGTTTTTAAAGCCGTTTGAGATAGCTCTTCTGCGCATAGAGATCCTGCAATGCCCCCTCCCACTATTAACACATCACATGTGACCTCTTCTTCAAGTGTGGGATATTTTTTTATTTCTGCTGCTGTTTCAGGCCAATAAGGTCTTCCGGCATGTAGCTTCATTTCTTGTTCCTCCTACTTATTCGGTTGGCATTGTACAACAATTGCTGTTAAAAATGCTGTTAAAAAATCATTCGGGTAAAGGGCAGGTTTTACGTCCTTGATTTTATTATGCCGGAATTTATTTTTTAAAAATAGACAGTGAAAAAATTTTTATATAATGGTGAAATTACTAGACATACTATTGCCTGTATTTACCCAAACATTCATATTTCATGCTTCTTCATTAAAGGTTTTTGTTATAATCGTGAAAGATGATTTATAAGGAGCTTGTTGAATGTCTTTGCCATTGAAAGTATATTGGGGAATTGCTTTCTCCGTTTTTCTCATTTTATTTACCTTTATTTTAACGTTTATTACCGTTCACCTGACAAACAGTTATATAAAAGAAGATAAGGGCAAGGGTTTGTCCAACTTATCTTTGCAGATTGCTAATAACCTCGACCGCTATATGTGGAGCAGGTACAGCGAAATTACGATTTTAAGTAAGCTTGACAGCCTTCACTCCAATGACTCTATTAGCGATAAACGGGAGATTCTTAATCGTGTGCAAGAGGAAATACCCGCTTTTTCCTGGATCGGTATCACAGATGAATCCGGCATGATCGAAGCTTCGACCTCAGGGCTTCTGGAGAATCAAACTATTTCTGAGCGCCCTGTTTTTATAGAAGCCCGTGAAGGTCCATTCATAGGAGATGTTCATGAAGCTTTATTGCTGAATGATTTATTGCCAAGACCTGATGGCGGAAAACTTGAGCTGGTGGATATCAGTGTCCCTTTAGTGAACACCTCAGGCGACTTTAAGGGCGTTTTGGCTGCACATTTGAGCTGGGAGTGGGCGAGAGAGGTTCAGTCTTCGATCATCAACCCTTACATTGACAGCGGAGAGGAAATGGAGGTTTTTATCCTCAGCTCAACGGATCAGCGGGTAATCCTTGGACCTGAATCATATATTGGCCAGACTCTTCCATTTACCGATCTGACAAAATCAAACCTCACTAATGGCTGGGAGGTTGAGACCTGGGAGGATGATCAGAGCTTTTTGACCGGCTATTCCCAAAACAATATTAGCCTTAATTATCCCGGGCTCGAATGGACCGTTTTAATTCGTCAGCCTGAAAAAGCGGCCTATACTGCTGCTCATCATTTAAGTATCGTTATTTTAATCAGCGGGATCATCAGTGCCGCTATTTTTGCTCTGATTGGCTTTAGGGTGGCAGGGAAAATTGCCAAGCCGCTTCACCGGATCACACAGCAGGCGGAGCTTTACACTAAGGGAAACAGTGCAAATTTCATCCCCTTTAAAACGGATATTAAAGAAATTGAAGAGCTTTCCAGTTCCCTTCAGACCTTAATTAATACACTTGGTGTAACGGAATCGAACCTTTTAAAAATGGAAGGAATCGCTTACCGGGATGCCCTGACTAATCTGCCAAACCGGATTTCACTGGAGCTCACTGCGGATGAATTGCTGAAACTGCTAAACTTGAGGGGCACAAACTTGCTTTTTTCTATATCGATCTGGACCGCTTTAAGCAGGTAAATGATACACTCGGTCATCAGGCTGGTGATCTTCTCTTGAAGCATGTAGCTGAAGTATTCCGAAAAGAGCTGACGGAAAATGCCTTTATTTCAAGAATCGGCGGTGATGAGTTTATTCTTCTGCTTCCTTTAACAGAGCATTCGAAGAAGGATCTTCAGGCGCTTGCACAGAATTTAATTGAAAAAATTAATGTACCCATTATGTTAAAGGGGAAATTGACACAAATAGGCTGCAGTATCGGGATTTCCATTTTTCCTGACAATGAATTTAATGATTTTCATACACTAATTTCGTATGCAGATCAGGCCTTGTATGCATCTAAAGAAGCTGGAAAAAACAGAGTGACGTTTTACTCTAAATTTGATTAGAGTAGAGTCTGCTCTTGCTTCAGGCATTTTAGTATCGGATGGGAATAAAACTTGATAAACTGGTAAATGATTTAAGGAAAGACGTAATTTCTCCCTGTTCCTTCTATCAATTTCAAGGAAAGCAGCTGGTTTTATGACCGATTCTCTTAGTAAAGTAAAATTATCCGTATTGGATTTATCGCCAATTGTTGCCGGAGCTACAGCAGCAGATGCATTTAAAAATACACTCTCTCTTGCACAATATACTGAAAAGCTCGGCTATAATCGCTTTTGGCTTGCGGAGCATCATAATATGCCCTTTATCGCAAGCTCTGCAACCTCTGTTTTAATTGGACATGTCGCTGCAGGCACAGAAAGAATCAGGGTCGGATCAGGGGGTATTATGCTTCCCAATCACTCCCCATTAATTATTGCGGAGCATTTCGGAACGCTTGAATCCCTTTTCCCGGGACGCATTGATCTAGGACTTGGCCGCGCGCCAGGAACGGATCAGCGGACTGCTTATGCCCTGCGCAGAAGCAGAAATAACGGGCAGGATTTCCCTGAGCTTCTTGATGAGCTTAGAGCGTATTTTGATCCCTCACTTTCAGAGGACAGCCGACCGGTAAAAGCAGTGCCTGGTGAAAATTTAAACATTCCGATCTGGCTTCTTGGCTCAAGCGGCTTCAGCGCGCAGCTTGCAGGACAGCTTGGACTGCCGTTTTCATTTGCCAGCCATTTTTCACCCGATAATACACTGCCGGCACTTGATTTATACCGGCGTTCCTTTACTCCATCAAAGGATCTTTCAGCGCCTTACGCAATGGTCGGGGTAAATGTTATTGCGGCTGAAACAGATGAGCGTGCCCACTATCTTGCTTCAACGCTGCAGCAGCAATTTTTAAACCTGATTCGCAACACGGAGTCCCCTCTTCCTCCTCCTGTTGAGAATATGGATGAAATCTGGTCTGATTATGAAAAAGCAGCCCTGCAGCAGCAGCTAGGCTCCTCCATTATCGGCAGCAAGGAAACAGTTAAAGAAAAGCTTCAGCAGTTTGCAGAGGAAACTCAGGCAGACGAACTGATGGTTGTCTCTCAAATTTATGACCATGAAGAAAGGCTCAGATCCTTTGAAATCGTGGCAGAAATAATTGAGGAAAGTAAATAATAAAAAGCCGCTCGCTATCTATTAGCTGAGCGGTTTTTAAATTTAGTTTTGGTTTGATTCGTCTTTTATTTCACTGCGCATGCTGTCAATGCTGTCATTTCTGCGCTCATTTTTTCTTTTAATGGCTTCCTTTTCTTTGTCATTAGAAAAGACCATCGTTTCTTCTGCTGCCTCAATGTTTTCCAGTGTGTTTTGTACCATTTCTTTTAGTTTTTCTGCATTGTCTGAACGGTCATCAGGGTTCGGTCTGTTGTGCTGTGTCATGCTGGTTCCTCCTTTTAATAGGGTTTCTTGCACCTTGTAGCTTCCCCATGCAGTTGATTTTTATTCTTAAAAAATGTAAAGTCCTCCTTCTTCGTACTACTTGAATTGTATAAAGAAAATAAGGTATCTTGAAAGCACAATGAATTAAGAGGAGTATCAATTATGCGCATTAATAAATATTTGAGTGAAGCAGGCATAGTCTCCCGCAGAGGCGCGGATAAATGGATTGCTGAAGGCAGAGTCACAATTAACGGAGAGCATGCCGAGCTTGGTAGCAGAGTGGAAGAAAACGACGTGGTTTATGTAGATGGAAAGCCTGTTAGCATTGAACAGGATTATGTTTATATTGCACTTAATAAGCCAACGGGAATAACGAGTACGACAGAGCGCCATATCGAAGGAAATATTGTTGATTTTGTTAACCACCCTAAACGGATTTTCCATGTGGGACGTTTAGATAAGGATTCTGAGGGACTTATTTTGCTTACAAATGATGGTGACATCGTAAATGAGATTCTTCGTGCTGAAAACAAGCATGAGAAGGAATATATTGTGACGGTTGATCAGCCTGTTTCTGAGGAGTTTTTAAAACAGATGGCAGCTGGAGTCCGGATATTGGATACGAAGACACTGCCGTGTAAGGTGGAGAAGCTTTCAAGCCATGTGTTTAAGATTACGCTGATGCAGGGACTTAACCGGCAGATTAGAAGGATGTGTACGGCTTTGGGGTATTCTGTTCGGAGCCTGAAGCGTATCCGGATTATGGATATTCATTTGGATGGTCTTGAGAGAGGGCAATGGCGGGATCTGACCGAGAAAGAGCGGACGAAGCTGTTTGACGATTTGAAGTATGTGCCTAAGAAGAAATAAGGAAAACGGCTCCGTTTGGTGGGAGCCGTTTTTTTAATTCACCTCTAAAAATAGCATGTGGATTTCCGCTTCAGGGGGACGCTTTTCGGGGGGGGGCTGAGCTAATTGGCTTCGCCAATGGATCTCAGCCTCCCCGCTTCTCTCCCCTCGGAGTCGCCCCCTTCCGCTTCAATCCACTCCTAGGAATTAGTTTACGTCTTCGAAATTTTAACTTTAGAAGTGCAAACTCTCCGGTGTTTTATTTCTTTCCTACCATAAGGAAAATAATAAATTACTTAAAATACGATGGTTTTGTTTCCGTCGACGATGATGCGGTCTTCGAGGTGCCATTTGACGGCTCGTGCGAGGACTCTTCGTTCGATGGAGCGGCCGATTTTTTTCATGTTTTCTATATTGTCCCGGTGATTTACACGCTCGATGTCCTGTTCGATGATCGGCCCCTCGTCCAGGTCGTTGGTTACATAGTGGGCGGTGGCTCCGATCAGTTTTACACCTCGCTGATAGGCACGGTCGTATGGACGGGCTCCGACAAAGGCAGGTAAAAAGGAATGGTGAATATTAATAATCTGTTTTGGATGGGCTTCTACAAATGCCGGAGTTAAGATTTGCATGTACCGTGCAAGGACAATGACGTCGATCTCATAATCCTGAAGTATTTTCAGCTGTGCAGCTTCTGCTTCACTTCTGTTTTCCTTGCTTGCCTGGATATGGACAAACGGAATGCCAAAGCCTTCGACTAGCTCCCGGGCAGTTTCGTGATTGGAGACCACGACGGCGATATCTGTGATTAAGTCTCCGCTCTGCCACTCGAAAAGGAGTTCTCTTAGACAATGGAGTTCTTTGGAGGCAAATATTGCAGTTCGTTTTACCTCTGATGGGAAGTTCATTTTCCAATCCATTGAGAAGTTTTCAGCTATGGCTTTGAAAGAGGTTTTGATTTCTTCTTTCTTTTGCTGCAGGTCTTCACAGGCGAATTCGATTCGTATGAAGAAGTCGCCGCCTTCAGGGTTGGTGGAATACTGGCTGGAATCGATGATGTTGGCGCTGTATTGGAATAGGAATCTTGATACGGCTGCGATGATTCCAGGCTGATCAGGGCAGCGAACGAGCAGGATTCCTCGGTTTTTATATTGTTCCTGATGGGCTGATAGTTGTTTTTCTATTTCTCGTGTCATGTTATCCTCCTTAAGGCAGTTGTGCTTGAAAATCATTAGTTTGATCCTACTGGATTTTGGCGCAGAATGGAAGGGATGTGGTTTGGGGAGTTATATTTAGTATTTAGCTTGTCTTTAAAATGTGTCGTGTTGATTTCCACTGCAGGGGCATGCTTTCCGCGGGGAGGGGCTTGAGCTAACTTGCTAACGCAAGTGGATCTCAAGCTCCC
>NZ_PREZ01000006.1 GCF_002926065.1 Jeotgalibacillus proteolyticus
CCCGCAGGAGTCAGCCCCTTCCGCTTCAATCAACTTCTTATCATCGAGTTTGGTTATTCGAAATTTAAATGCTCTGAATAAATTCCTTTTTAGCATTAAAGGCTCATCAACTCTTTTCTTTAGTAAGTATGGTAAATAATATTCTTTATGAAGCATGAACTTTCTATATTAGGATCGAAAGAAAAGCCTTCTCCATGGTAGGAAAAGGCTTTCATTTTTTGGTTATGATCGTTGGAATTGTTCTGATTCAGTGGAACCTCGAAGGGCGGTTGTGGAGGATGTTCCTCCTGAGATGACCATGGATACTTCGTCAAAGTAGCCGGTTCCTACCTCGCGTTGGTGGCGTGTGGCTGTGTAGCCGCTGTCTTCAGCATCGAACTCAGCCTGCTGAAGTTCTGAGTAAGCAGCCATTCCGCGCTCTTTATAGCCTTTTGCAAGCTCAAACATTCCATAATTAAGTGCATGGAAGCCAGCAAGTGTAACAAATTGAAATTTGTAGCCCATTTGGCCAAGCTCCTGCTGGAATCTTGCAATGGTGTCTTCATCCAGCTTCTTTTTCCAGTTAAACGACGGGGAGCAATTATAAGCAAGCAGTTTGCCAGGAAATTTCTCGTGAATGGCTTCTGCAAATTTTCTTGCTTCCTCAATATTAGGCTCTGAGGTCTCACACCAGATCATATCTGCATAAGGTGCGTAAGCCAGCCCTCTAGCGATTGCCTGGTCAATTCCATCATTGGTATGGTAGAAGCCTTCAGGTGTACGCTCTCCTTTTATAAATGGCTGGTCATAAGGATCAACGTCGCTTGTAATCAAGTTGGCTGCATTTGCATCAGTTCTTGCGATAATAATGGTGGAAACACCCATTACATCCGCTGCAAGACGGGCAGAAACAAGATTTTTCACTGCGGTTTGAGTCGGTAGAAGCACTTTTCCTCCCAAGTGTCCGCATTTCTTTTCAGAGGAAAGCTGATCTTCTAAGTGGACGCCGCCTGCTCCTGCTTCAATCATTGCTTTCGTAAGCTCAAACACATTTAAATTTCCTCCAAAGCCCGCTTCCATATCCGCTACAATCGGTGCGTACCAGTAGGTGTCCCCTTTTCCTTCTGCCTGCTGAATCTGGTCGGCCCGCTGAAGCGTTTGATTAATTCGTTTAACTACTTGAGGAACACTGTTCGCAGGGTACAAGCTTTGGTCAGGATACATGTGGCCTGAAAGATTTGCATCTGCTGCTACCTGCCAGCCGCTCAAATAAATTGCCTTCAATCCTGCTTTTACTTGCTGCATGGCCTGATTACCAGTTAACGCACCCAGTGCATTTACGTAATCTTCGGTTGTAACAAGCTCCCAAAGGCGCTCTGACCCCATTTTTGCTAAGGTTTGTTCAATTACTACAGATCCTCTAAGCTTAATTACATCCTCTGCTGTATAAGGTCTTTCTACTCCATTCCACCGCTCCTGGCTCCAGCTTTCCTCTAATTGTCTTGCTTGTTCTTCTCTCGTTGACATGATCATCTCTCCCTTATCTATTATTGTTATAATACATTAATCAATAAATTAATATTGTTATATAACAGAAGGACCAAAAAAATTTAATCTACATCCGCACAGCACTCGATGGCTTCTTTAAATGATGAATAATCAAGTCCGCATGCTCTGCATACATTTGCCGGATCCATTTCTTCCTTCTTTCTGAAAACAACAATTTGCTCTGCCGGCTGTTCTTTAATTTCCAATGAACCAATTGCTGTCTCCTGAAGCTCAAATGCTTCATCCCCGTAGATAAACATCGTACCGCTAAGCTCCTGATTTGATCTTCCTTCCAATACCTGCTGAACAATCCAGCGCTCAATCAACTCTCTGCTTGTTGTTTCTTTTTGGTGTGTTTGCATGTTATTACCTCCCTGTTTGAATTTTGTAACACTAATATATAACAGATGTATTTTGTTTTCAACTGTTTTATAACAGTTTATTTTAAAAACTTTTATATGTTCCTCTTAAACACCTATATAACAAGGTTGTTTCACATAAAAATTTCCGAAAAACTTTTCGACAAGTGCCTGGCACCACCCGAAATATCAAAACCAAAAAAGCAGCGTCCGCTCTCTTCGCGAGAGCGGACGCTGCTTTTTGTTTTAGTATTCACCCTTCACTTTTTTCACCCTTCACTTGAGTCATCTTGCTCTTTTGTTAGGGTTATCAGGTTGATCTGTGGTGGGTTGAAAAGGCGGAAGTTTAGGAAGGATAAGGCGTCGCTGCTGCCGATACCGGTGCTTACGTATTGCTTTGTGCCATTGTATTCCCAGAGTCCGCTTACTCTGTCCCGCGGCGGAAATAAGCCGTTGCGATCATACCAGGCCTCTGGAACAAAGAGTGCACCTAGAAAAGGAATACGAATCTGCCCGCCGTGGTAATGTCCTGCTAAAATCAGCATGTTTTTTCTGATAGGAGAAATTCTCTCTAAATAATCCATCTGTACATCCACGATTGGATAATGGCTTAACGCAATCAGAACTTCATCGTCAGACTCCTGTAATTGACTGAACTGGAGAAGTTGCTGATTTTGATACTCCGCGTAAGCATGAGCCTTTTCGATCGGCCTTGCAACTCTTCCATAAACAGGGGTAAAACCCTCCCCCGGATCGAGTGAGGCAAGGTCAAAATTTATAAAATATAAGGAGTCCTCTCCCTTTTGAATGGCTTCAACCGATTCCAGAAGCAGAACCCCATGCTCTTCCATTTCCTGAATAAATGAGGTCTTTTGAACATTCCCATTCTGTGTTATCTCGTAACTGTCCGGATCTGTATTCCCTGGAACAAAAAAGGCATTTTCTTTATTTTCGATTCCCTCCAAAAGAGTGAAGAAGGCGGAAAAATCGGTTTTCTCCGGTTTATCCATCATGTCTCCTGTAAACACAATTGCATCGTATTCAAGAGCATTGATCTCCTCAATAAGTTTCTTCTGGCCGTCTCCAAATTCCTTTTCATGCAGGTCAGAAATCTGTAAAATCCGGTAGCCGTCAAACCCTTGAGGCAGCTGAGTCATTTCAATCGTTTGGTACTCAACTAAAAGCCGGTTATTATCCCAATAAACAAACACACCAAACAGTATGACCATTACCGTTATCACTAGTAGTATCATTCTCTTCACCGCTTGACTCTCCATTTATAAGACATCTTTAAGGAGCAATTTCCACCTGTTTTTTCAATAGATGATTAAAGACCTTAGATTTATCCTGCGCAAGCTGCTTGAAGCCGCCTTTTTGAACAATTTTACCTTCATCCAGCACGATTACCTGATCCGAGTTGCGAATAGTCGATAGCCTGTGTGCAATGACTAAGATCGTCATTTTCCCTTTTAACCGCTCAAGCGCTTCCTGGATATGCGCCTCGCTTTCAGTGTCAAGAGAGCTGGTCGCTTCATCGAGCACCAAAATTGAAGGCTTCCGTAAAATAGCCCGGGCCAACACGACCCGCTGCCGCTCGCCCCCTGAAAGCTTGATCCCTCTGTCTCCGATCAATGTATCAAGTCCCTGGGGCAGCTTTTCAACAAAGGAATCAGCTGATGCAAACTGCAGCGCTTCCCACAAATCCTCATCCGTTGCATCAGGCTTTACAAGCTGAAGATTTTCACGGACTGTCGTATTAAACAAAAACGGATCCTGTGGAACATAGCTCATCGCACGTCTGAGTGACAGTACATTTTGTTTTGTGAGTACTTTGCCGTCCAGCAGCACTTCGCCTTTTTCCGGATGATTTAATCCCATCAAAAGATCCACAAGTGTACTTTTTCCAGCTCCAGACCGTCCGACAAATGCAGTCATTTTATAAGCAGGAACGGTAAAATCAACATTCTCCAGGGTATAGTCGGGCTCCTGTTGATTGTACCTAAAATAAACCCCTTTGCACTCAATCTGGTGATTCAGTTGCATCGGATCAATCTGCTGGTTCTCAACAAATTCCTCCTGCACTCTGCACTCCTGCTGAAGAGCCTGCACAGCTTTAAATGCAGGCAGAACCGTCGCAATTTGTTCCAAGGAGGCTTGGATACCCGCCACTCTCGGCCACAAACGCGAAAAGATCACAATGATGAGCATCAACTGGGCAAGCTGAGCGTTGAACATCATAAGTGCAATATAAATAAAGGCTGCAATTAAAATCGCGGAAGCTGCTTTGTAATACACTTGAGAAGTCGTTCTAAGTTTCATATACTCAACCTGCTCCCGCTGCATTTCATGGGTGATATCTGCATACCAGTCAAGCCTTGAACGCTCGAGGGAGTTGCTTTTAATATCTTTAATGCCGTTAATTTGGTCGGTAATTCCGCCAATATACCGTTTTCCAAGTTCATAATTCCGCATGCCAAGCTCGAGCGAACGCTTTAAGAATTTACGGTTAAATAAGACCAGAACCCCTCCGCAGAGCAGAATAAAAATAGTAATGGTCGGAGCGAGCAGCAGTGCAAGGACAATCTGAATCATCGTTGTGATAAGTGAAGACATAAATTGCAGAACCGACTGCGTCCCTGAGCTTGCCCTTACCACTTCTGAGGTAAGAATATTAACAAGATCAGATTTGCGTTTATTAATAAAAAAGTGCCATTTCGAATGTAAAATCCCATTGTAGGTCTTGTTTCTAAGGTGGCGCAAAAACCCCTGCTGAATGATCGTATTTCGTATGGTGATTTTTTGATATAAAAGATTTTGGGTGATCGCAAGGATGACGAAAACACTTAAAATTACAGGCAAACTGATATGAACAGGTACATCATCCATAAACGAAAATATGCCGGCCAGCGGAATGGATGAACTGTCAAAATCAATGATGCCTGTAAGACCAATTAATGGAATCAACAGAAGTACAGCCACCCCCTCAAGCAGACCGATGGCCATCATGGCAGCTAAATTGACATACAGAACTCTTCCTGCAAATGAGTGAATCTGCTTTAAAAAGAACATAATTTGCTTCATGATTCAATCCCCCTGGGGTAGTGCATGACTTCTCGTTTTTCTCCACACCCATAAAAAAGGACGAAGAGGAAAATAGAGCACATGGAGTTTGGCTGGCAAGGGCAATGTTTGAGCATCTTCAGGATAAGGGTGCATAAAGCTCATTATAAAAAACAGCTTTTGTTTAAAAGACATTAAAGAAAATAAATGATTTTTATGATAGCGGGCAAATTCCTCCGGCAGAGGATCTGTATGGAGGTTTACCTGATTTTCCATATAAAAAACCGCCTGCTGAGCGAGGCTTGCGTATTTTCGAATTCCTTTCATCGGCACAGGCGATCCAAAAACGGATGAGGATAAATAAACTGCCTGTCCGCCTGCACGGAGATAATCATACTTTTCCAGGTGAGAAAAGGACCGCTTCCAGTTTACCTTCTGGTTCAATAATTGATGAATATCCATCAGCCAGCGAAGACGTGACCAGCCATGCCGGGATCCATGGGAAACGAGAAATAAAAACATATCTTCTCTTCCAAGTGTGTAAACAGGGGTTTTAGTCAGCCCGCTTGTGATTTTTCTGTTCCATAGTGCAGTAAAATCAGGCTCTTTTGATGGCCCCGGATTCAGCCTCCAGTGAATCTCTGCCTTCAGCTTCTTTTTCGGATGGAAATAGGTAACATGATGGTGCCGCCATTTCCAGTCATTTAACACAGTCTGGATATAATCATCTTTTTCATAGCCCCGGTCGAGCAGAATTTTTTCTGCTTTTTCCAATTCATCGATCGGAACGATAAAATCTAAATCGCTTGATGTACGCAGTGAAATGTCGCTATATAATTCATGAGCAAGCGTCGGGCCTTTGAGGAAGAGGAGTGGGATATGCTGTTCAGTAAACAGCTGGCTGAGCTGCTCCATTTCAGCCGTTAAGTGAAGCATTTGAAAGGTATTCCGCCGAAATAGATGAGTAAGCTCGTTTGTAACATGCGAAGGAACCCGGTCGCCCAACCGTTTTAATTTTGGAGTAAGAACAGGATAAACCCGGTGATGAAGCGTTAACTGCATAAACAGTTCCCAGTCCAGTTCAGAATACCGGTCAGTCAAACCCTCTGGAAATGCCTCCTCCGGCTCCCATTTAAGTAATTCAATCAGGAATTCAAGCTCCTGAGGAATGCGTGATAGATCAAGTTGAGATACGTTATCCATAGCCTGCTCCTTCTTAAACGTTTTTGGCAAATTTACTGACGACCGTAAAGCGTTCCATTCCTTCTGAGCCCGTGATGTAAAAGGGACCGCTTCTAATCCATGCATGCGCAATTAACTGTCCGTCTTCATCCCGGGCTGTCCCAAGATAAAGTGTGCTTTCAATCTTACGTTTTTCAAGCATCTTCATCGCAGCAATCGCTTTAACGAGGCACTGGCTTTCAAAAAAGGTATACTTGCTCGCAAGATGAATTGCCTGAGAAATTTCCCCGAGTGTTTTTTTATTTGCCGGGTCCGTCTCAAGCGCAGTTTCCTGCATGACCGCACCTAATGATGGGACGACCTTTGAAAACGGAATGCTTTTTAAGTAACGTGCCCATGCAAGATAAGAATAGGATTCAATCAAAAGCTTTTTTTGCGCCAAGCTAAAGGACAAAAATAAGGTTATTTTTTTAATCATCCCAATCAGTCCTTTCAATCAGCGTGAATGGGTTTCCAGTAACCCCTCTTCTGCTAAATGATCTAAAAATGTAAGAACCTGCTCCTCACATTCTTCCTTTGTCACATGGTATTGAGTGGTAAGGGATGTCACCAGATCCTGTACTGAAACAGGCTGCTCAAGCAGATCCCAGATATCTCCGCCAACCTCACCTAAGTTGTAATATTTTCCGTTTTCAATGCTCAGCATGACCTTCTCGCCGTCCATATCGCTCACAATATTTCCTTCCTTTTGACTAAGCAAATGAGTCGTTAACAGTTCATTATGTTTGATCATACAGCCTTTTCCTCCTTAAGAAATTTTTCTAAAATCATGTCAGTCAGCTGATGGGCGGTAAACTGAGTAACCGGTCTCCCAACCTGGTAAAAATCCATTTTATTTGCCATTTTTGCTGAAATAGCAAAGTGCCAATCCGTTAAGCCGGAGCGGGTGATGATAAAGTTGCGGTACGTATGATAAAACAGCTTGTGGAACCGTTCCAATTTTTGAATTTCTTTTATCTCTACCTGATCTCCCTCTATCTTCACAAGCTCTACAATCCCCGCTAAAGGCATTGGCTGGTTGGCAAATTGAGCTGCAACCGGTACAGCAAATTTTGTTTCTCGATCAATAATCGGCCGGAGATTGGCTGATTCCATCCCAAACTGATTAAGGCTTTCAAGCCAAAGCTTCTGCTGCGGGTAGGCCGGCGTTACCATCGGCACAAAATCCTCTGTTAACGTAACAGGAATCACATCATCACTTAACAGCTGGTAGCCCCTCTTTAAAAAGGCTGAAGCAAGCGTTGATTTTCCTGCTCCTGAGTCTCCTACAATCGCATACGCCTTGCCATTGATCGCAATCGCGCTTCCATGCAGCGGGAGAACTTTTCTCTGCATTAAAATTGCGCCCATACACGTCCCAAGAAGATAGAGCCGCAGTTGATCCTCCTTTGCCCCTTCATATGGAGAAACTGTAATCCGGTTACCGCCTTCGATTTTATAAATGGCGACCTTTGGAATTTCAAACAGGCAGCATTTTTCTTTAATAAAGAAATAGCGGTTTGGTTCCGCTGATTGCGCCCATTCCTCCTCCAAATTTCCTGTTTCGATCACAACGTCTGCTGACTGCCCCTCTGATTGAGGAAGCGGGGTTAATTCCTTCAAAACATATTCACTTAAAATGCTTAACCCAAATGCTTGATAAAGATTACCCATTTCACTTTTTATCAATTCATTCACCCACCTTTAGCACTTGCCCCTATACCTATTAGGCATAGGGGCAGCATGCTTAAGTAATAAAATAAAGATTCCGGATTAACTACCCTGTAAGCAGCTTGCATTTGATCTGCCTTCATGCGTTTCAGACTTTCCATCTGAAACATCAAAACAGTCAGCATTTGCGTTACCTGGGCCATTCATCGTCATGCTGATATCCAACACGTCAACCACTGGTGCTTTCCATTGCTTTTTCATTGTCTCACCTCCCTTCAGTCAAATTGTTTGAGAAATCGATGGATAATAAGACTTCTCGTTACTACTTTAAATTCATCCTCTGTAATCATTTCAGGGCGGGGTTCTCTGCCGAGTCTGTCAAAGGAGTTTTTCACAGACGTAAGATCAATAAACGGTGCAAGCTGCTGGTTTTTCAGCATATCCTCAATCTCTTCTATAAAACCTGTCCAATTTGAGGTCATCCGTTGAATCACATCCGCTCCCTGAAGGCCCCTTGTTGACTGATTCATCCTCACCCGGTCAGGCAGGTATCCCTTCATTGCCCGACGGATAAGGGAGCGGTCCATTCCATTTGTTGTGTACTGCTCCTCTGGTATAGCCAGACAAAACCGTATGACATCAATATCATTGGTCGGATCCCGGTCCCACAGAGAGTAGCGAAGGGACAGCTTCGTTGAGGCGACTCCGCTTTTATTCCAGACAAAGGGCTGATTGTAGTAGGTTCTTCTGTAATCAGACAGGTTGTGAACGACGATCCCGTTTTGATCCATCCCATTCGCTTCTAGCTTTTCAAACACCTTCGTTCTTTCAGCTAAAGCCGGGTTAATAAATACCGGGAATTGATAGTGCTCCTGCTGAACTTTTGCTGCAAACTTTGGAAAAGCCCGTTTTGCTACAAAAGGAACGAGCACCGACTTTCCGGTTTTAAAGTTTCTGCAGTACGCATCCAATTCGATATAAAGCTTCATCCACCTCAGCCTTTTAAAAAGCTGAGCATAAAAGTTATACGTAAGCGTCATGGATCCCCACGATATTGAATGATTGCCTCTCGAGCCATTCAGCATGACCTTAACTCCCTTTTGCTGCGCCTCCTGATTGATGCCTTTTAACCAAAAAGTATTTTCGAAGAATTTATAAGGCATTTCCATAAGTTCTAAAAAATCATCTACTTCGGTTAAGGGGCTTTTTTCATCAAAGGGTAAATAATGATCCTTAATATTCCCCACATGTCTGACCGTTTCTTTGATAAACGGTGATTCATTCGGAACATAATAAGGATCTGTCCAATCCTGAAAACCTTTCAGGGGAACAGCGCTAAAGGTATGAAGCCTTTTATTTTGCTGCTTAAGCTCATCAGCAGCAAAGCTCACCACTGACCCTGAATCAAGCCCCCCGCTTAAATGAGAGCCGACCTCTCCATGTGTCCGGATTCTTGCTTTCACCGCTTTTTGGAGAACCTCTCTAAATGCTTCCTCATACTCATCGTTGGACTTCAGCCTAAGCTTGTCATCTCCATCCAGGAGGCTGTATCGGGAAATCGAAATCTTGTCCTTTGTGACAGTCATGCGATGAGATGGTGGGAGCTGCCTGATCCCTTTATAAACGGTAGACAGCATATCCACCGCCTCCACCATGGTTGGAATGGCAATAAACTCTGCCAGCCAGTCTTCATTTAGCTCTTTCTTTATATACGGAAGCGTAAATAACGGCTCGATCAGTGTAGAAAAAGCAAAACGGGCTTCATTATGGTAAAAGTAAAGCGTCCTGGCACCTGAAAAGTCTCTTGCGCTAAATAACCGCTGCTTTTTCTCATCCCAGATCATAAAAGCAAAATCACCCTTTAAATGCTCGGGCACCTCTTCTCCCCATTTGGAGTACGCCAGTAAAATCAACCGGCTATCCGGCATGGAACTTCTCTCTTCCTTCTTAACTCCTAATCTAGTAAATAATTCGTCTCTGTTATCTATAATGGCATCAGCAGTAATCGCTAACTTTCTTTCATCATCATAAGCGGGAAGTATTTCTCCCACAGATTCCAGCGTAATCCACTGTGCGTGGCAGCCGAGAAATAAATTTTTATTCACCCACGTCCTCCTGTCATCCGACGGAAATGCTTCATAGGATTTCATCATGAGCTGACTTTGCTCAATAGAAACCGGATCGCTATTGATATGATAGATTCCTGTAATGGCGCTCATGTTGTCCTCCTTTTAGATGGATGGAATTGAAGGTTGTTCTATATAAAGAACATAAAGGGTAAAAAAATATAAAAAGCTAAATAAAATATAACAACGATATCTATGTTCTGTATTAAGAACAAGGTATATGATAAAATTATCATCTTTTGATGTTAGTGTCAATCATCGAATAAAATATTTAATAGATAAAACATAAAAAGGGCTCTTATACTTAATGCTTATGTATAAGAGCCGATAAAATAGTTTATGAATTCTAGCTGTCGAAATGAATAGTTTCATCCGGATCTGGTTGATCTGCATCAGGTATCGTAAATCCTGGACCAGCCATTGTATTCACTATCTCTAATGCTTCAAGTGTTGGGGTTTTCCATTCCTTCATAAATTTCACCTCCCTTCAAATTATTTTTTTAATAAATCTAGAAACTATAATACTCCTCATTAACGTCTTAAAATTTGCATTATAAACATAATTTGTTCCGGGATTAGTAGGATCCGTCCTGGATAGCGCTGCTCGTAAAACATCCATATCAATTAAATCTTTCATAATAGGATCTTGTGTTACCTGATAAACCTCAGCCATGAATTCTTTCCAGTCCTGCTGCATTCGATGAATACCATCACTTCCCTGAATGCCCCGAACCTTTTGATTTAGTCTAATATCATCCGGTAAATAGTTCTCAGTTGCCCGCCTGATAAGGAGTCGATCAACACCATTTTGTACATATTGATCTTCTGGTACTGATAGACAGAAATTTATGACATCCAAATCGTTTGTGGGATCACGCCCCATTACCTTATATCTAAGTGACAATTTTGTTCCGTTGGTACCCGTAATATTGCAAAAAGTAAGTTTCTCAAATTGCTTTCTTCTTGCCTCATAAGAATTAAAATAGGAGTAAGATGCTGCGTCCATTTTATGTTCTTTAATTTTTTCCAACACTCCTGTTTTATCCGCAAATGAAGAATTGATAAGAAGGGGAAAGCTTCCAGCTGACTTTGGTGATGATAATTCTGCAATTATTTTACCTTTTACTACAGACCATACACGTGACTTTTTTGCACCAATATTTTTACTGTACTGATTTACTTCTCTAAAAAGTTGTATCAGCCTCAATTTTTTAAATAAAAGAGTCTGGTACTCAAGAGCTGGTCCCCAAGATACTGTCCAATTTCCCCTTCCTCCATTTAACAACACCCCTACCCCTTGTTGTTGGGCTGTTTGGTAAATTCCTTTTGTCCAAAAAGAGTTCTCAAAAAACTTATAAGGCATTTCATAGATTTCTAGCCATTCGTTAATTTCTGAATAAGGGCTTCTTCCTTTAAAATCTAAATAGTGATCTTTTATATTACCTACAAAATTCACGGTGGACTTTATTAATGGTCTCTCGTCGGCTATTCTACTCTTAGGAGTCCAATCTTTAAAATCATTCTCAGGTACATAACTGAAGGTCTGCAGAAGTTTATTTTGCCGTTTTAAATGAGGAGCGGCAAAGCTGACCACAGATCCTGAATCAAGTCCTCCACTCAGCTGTGATCCAACGCTATGGATGGTTCGTGTACGCGCAGCCACTGCTTTTTGAAACACATGCTGAAATGCCTCTATATAGTCATCACTCGAACGAAGCTTTAGCTTTTCAGCATCCATTTTTACTGTTTCATACTTCTTGATCGTTATTTTTCCATTTACGAGCGTTAAAGAATGAGACGGTGGAATTTGATCTATGTTTTCATATACTGTTGAAAACGGCTCAACGGTTTCGTGCATCCCCGGGATAGCAAGATATTCGGCGAGCCATAATTCATTAATTCTCTTTTTAACGAAAGGAAGGGAAAGGAATGGTTGAATCATTGTACAAAAAGCAAACCTTGAACTATCTCGATAATAATAAAGTGTTCTGGTCCCTGAAAAATCCCGGGCTCCGAAAAGCTTTCTCTCCTTTTCATCCCAGATCATAAATGAAAAGTCACCACGCAAATACATTGGTGAGTCTTCTCCCCATTTTTCATAAGCTAATAAAATCAGTCTGCTATCCGGCATCCCCTTTTGATCCTGTTTTGCTATCTGCAGTTGATCGAAAAGCTCTTTACGGTTATCAATAAGAGCATCAGCAGTTATTACCAGTTGCTTTTGGTAATCATAGAAGGGAAGCTGCTCCCCTACTGACTCCTCCGTGATCCACTGTAAGTGACATCCCATAAACACATTTTGCTGACGATAGGATTGCCGGTCATCAGAAGGAAACTGAGCCAATGCATTCATCATTGCCCGGCCATATTCAGCTGAAACTGGTTCGTTGTTTAAGTTAATAAGGCCTGCGATTGCGCTCATGGGAGCCTCCTTAGCATGTATCTTGGGATTAAATTTCTTAATTAAGAACAATTAATTTAAAAATTAAACCCTTTGATAACTCATTGAATTTTTGTTCTTTATATAGAATGTAGTTTAAATTTTACACTGTGAATGCGAATTGTCAATCCTTTTTATTCCATATTCTATTTTATTTTTAGCCAACTTTTTCAAAGTTATAGTTAAATAACTTTCCTTTCCCCCTTGTTCTCTGTAGAGATTAGCTGTCCATTTTCCATTTTAAAGACAATATCACAATTTTGGATCGTACTTAATCTGTGTGCAATAATAATTAGGGTTTTTTCACCTTTAAGTCCATCGATAGCCTTCATAATTTCTTTTTCCGTTTCATTATCAAGAGCAGACGTTGCCTCATCCATAAATAATATCTCCGGGTTGTGATAAAGGGCACGAGCTATTCCAATTCGTTGCCTCTGACCTCCAGACAGCCTTACTCCTCTTTCTCCCACTGTAGTCTCAAGCTGATCAGGAAGAGATTGAACAAATTCTTTTAGTTGTGCCTGTTCAAGTGCTGACCATACCGCATCATCATCTATCTTTTCCTCCTCCAGCCCAAAAGCGATATTCGCTTTAATCGTGTCATCCGATAAGAAGATGAATTGAGGAATATAACCAATCTTTTGCTGCCATAATGATTTAATATTTTTCAAGCTTCGTGAGTCCACCCGTACGTCCCCATGCTCAGGTTCCAGGAGACCTAGGACGATGTCTATTAAAGTGGTTTTACCTGCACCTGATTCGCCAATAAAAGCTACTGATTTTCCAATTGGTATCATCAAATTCACATTGCGAATCGCTAGCTTTTCTTGATTTGGATATTTAAATGAAACTTTCTCTAATGCAATTGCTTCTTTGAACACTCTTTCCCCGTTATTTAAGTAATGAATGCTTTTATCAGATCCTATTTCTTCCTGAACCTTATACTCATCTTTTTCAAATAAATCCCCATACACTACATCTAAAGCAGGCTGACTATACCGAATCGTCGTAGTTAATGCAACAACTCTGGTAATTGAAGGCATTAATCTGAAAGCGGCCATAGCAAAGAGTGCCATAGTAGAAATTAATTCAGCTGTATTATTTCCTTGAAAAATAATAATTAGCATGGTTAATAATACCGTGGAAACTAGAAGCGTTTCTATAAATAGACGAGGAACTTGCTCAAGCATTTTCATGTACCGGTCATTATTGGCCTTAATCTGACTTTGTCTGCTGTAAGCATTTATAAAGAAGTTCTCTTTCCCTGTCACTTTAACTTCCTTGCTTCCCCCCAATCCTTGATTCACCCACTTAATCATATTCCCACTAACTTTCTGCTTCTCTTTACCAAGGGAACTGATCTTTTTTTTGAAAATAGAAAAGAAAATAAAAACACTCCCACCCATTAATAGTGCAGCGGTAAGTGTAGCCAATGGAGCAGTTATTAATAATAAAATCATTATACATACTATAACTAGAAATTCAGTTAAAAGTTGAAAGCTTGACAATACCATTCCCTGAAGAACTTTTGGTACTTCATCATTTACGTTCCTTAATAACTCTGCTGTATTCCTTTGAAGATGAAAGGTGTATGGTTTAGTTAGATATTCTTTAAAGAGAGATCTTGAAAGTTTAACCTGCTGGTTAAGTATTACTCTAAACTGTGCGTAATTGTATACAAGAAGATACAGGTTTTTAATAATGAATACTGTAAGTAACATTACAACCGAAAAAACAATAAAAGATGTAGTTGATTGGAAATTGAAGAACTCATATATTGTTGCTAAAACCTGTTGCTCTTGAATCACCTCTGGTGTTGTAAGCAAACCTACAAGAGGAACGATCAACCCAATTCCAACCGTCTCTAAAATAGCTGCGAAAATCATCATTATAAATAGATAAAACATTTTTTTCTTTTCCTTTTTATTAAAAAGTCTAATTATCTTAAAAACGGCTAGTTTCATAAGTTTCACCTCTCAGTTGGTCTATCAAATTTTTTTATACTATAAAGGGTATTGATAATTTACATTTTTGTTCTTTGCTCATGTTTTTAGAAAAAGACTCTCTTTTCTTTTTATAAAGGACTAACTCTTTAATTGCTAAATAAATTGCTTCTTCATTTATTGAAACAATCGACCCTGTCTTTCCATTAGTAAGCTGTTCTGTGCTTCCATTAAAATTGGTAGCAACGATGGGTCTATTAAAAAGTTTGGCTTCAAGAACCGTTATACAGTACCCTTCATATCTTGAGGGCTGTACATATATATCACATTGATCCATGAAGATTTAAGGGTTCTTGTTTTCTCCTAATAAAATAAACTTTCCCTCTAAGTTATGCTGCCGAATCAATTCTTCATAATTCCTTCTTTCACTGCCTTCCCCGACACAATACCATTTAACGTTGTAACCTTCCTCTACCAGCTTACTCATCGCTTTAATCGCTAAGTCCTGTCCTTTTTCATGTGAAAGCCTTCCAACTGTTAAAATCCTTAATCCATCAAATTTGTCTTCAAAGCCTTTTCCTTCCCCGGCTTTTCTTTGAATTACCTTGGGAGATACGGTATTGAGAACAACTTCTGTTTTATTTTGGATCTCCGGAACTAAGTTAAGGAGCTTGGATTCCCTTCTTCGGATACTACACATATCCTGTCAAATTTCTTGTAGATTGTAGAAGCGAATTTTAAGTCAAAACCTATTTTCGTCACATCAAAATGAATCCACTGAACTTTTTTCTTTGCTTTCATTTTATGAATAACAAAATAGCTTATGAGATCCATTGGACCAGCATAAGCTACAGCTATATCATATTCACTTTTCAGCTTAGGAATGTCTTTTAAAAGGTAACGAAGAAAAATGGATTTCCTTTTCATTAATTTTGACAAAGCATAATTAAATGAAAAAGGAATCCATTTTAAAGATCTTTCCCTTATAAAGTTGATAATCGAAATCTTAGGCGGATCATTGTAGAGCCTTTTTATCGCTTGGTACTGTCCCAAGTATTCTACTTTTACATAGGTAGGAATGTCCTCCAGAAAGCCTCCGTATTTCTCCAGCAACAAAATGGTAATTTCGTATTCTTCTTCTGGAATTTCTTCAATCATGTTCAGGAGAGCTTTTTCAGTACCTCCAATATTCATATTGATGAGCATAAACACAATTTTTTTCTTCATCAGTTAGCTCACCTTCATCCGATTAGTCTGTAAATTTTTTCGATTTCTTCCGTGTTACCTTTTTTTTCGAACTTTAAATTTTTTATTATATTCTTACGTAACTGTTCATCATTAATTAATTTTAAAACTCCCGCCGATATTGCTTCAGCATTCATGTCCACTACTAGACCATTTTTTTCATTCACGATTTGAGAATTTACCCCACCAAAATTTGTAGTAACGATTGGTATATTTAACAGTCTAGCTTCTGCAATCGCTAACCCAAAACCTTCGAACCTAGATGACTGAACATATATGTCACTATTTTTTATATAGTTATAGGGGTTTGGATGAGTGCCTAAAAGTATAAAAGTGTCCTGCAATCCGTATTCTTTAATTAGTACTTCTAACTGTTTTTGTAAAATACCTTCTCCAATAGCGTACCATTTAATGTTATAACCATTGGTTTTTAAGAAGAAACAGGCTTTTATTGCTAAATCATATCCTTTTACCTCAACTAACCTTCCGATTGTAAGGATTCGAGTACCATTAAAATCATCTAGAAATCCATTTGAGTTATTAGATAATTCATTAATCAATTCAAAGGATAGAATATCATTAATTACTGAAACTTTTTCTTTAGTAAACGGCATTTCTTTCAAAAAAATCTCCTTATTTCCTTCTGATACAGCTACAATTTGATCAAATTTTTTATAAAATTCTTTATCAAAACTCTTGTTATATCCTGCTAACTTATAGTCGGTATTTATCCAACAAATTTTTTTAAAAGCTTTTATTTTGTCTGCTACAAAGTAAGTTGGAACGCCTTGACTATAGGCTATAGCAGTATCATATTTCTTATCCAGTTTTTTAAAACCTTTTGATAACCACTTCCAATTTTGTTGAGCACTATGGAATCGATCCTTTAATATCGGGTTCCTTAACGCTAAAGATAAGCCGGCCTTGAGATATATTTCTTTGAATTTCTTGTTTAATAAAAGGGACTTAAAATCCTCACGAAAATATGAAATTAAATTAGGTGTTTCTAAAATATTCACTTCTTTTGGTAATGAAGAAACATATAATCCGTTTTGTGAAAACATTAGTAAATCAACGTTATACTTGTCGTAGTCAAATAGGGAAAGTAGTGAGGAAAGACTCTTTTCAGCTCCTCCACTGCCCAAAGAATCTATAACAAATAATACAGTCTTTTTCATAAAGCATCTTTAACCCGTTTTTTTGTTAATAAATTTTCTAAATAACTTTTCGAGAAGTTTATTTTTGTATCAATGATTTCCACAACCTCATTGTAATCAATTGGTTTTAGAATGTCTGTAATAATTCTATCTTCTTGAACCAACCTATCATTGAGTTTCAATTCAGTTAAAAAATCTCTCATCCTTGTGTTTATATTTTCAGTTCTGTTAACGATCGCAAAATTTTTCTTAAAAATAACGGAAAAAACTGCAGCGTGAAATGAGTTCGAAAAAATAAATTGAGCATCTCTGACTAAAGAGATAAAAACTTCGGGTCCTACATATTTGAATTGTTTGTGTGCATACTTAATATTTACCGGGTTAATGCTGTAAATCTTATACCCTTTTTCTCTTGCTAATTCAGTTGCTAACCTTTCAATTAAATTGCTCTTCTCGAAATCGTAAATAAGAATGTATTTTTGTTTAAACTTTCTTTTACTAATTATATTCCAATCATGTTTACTTAATAAAAGGGTGGGATCCACTACAGTCACTGCTTTAGAAATATTCATCTTATTCAAGATATCTACTGCACTAGTTTCTCTTACACCAATTCCGTCAAGTTCCTTCACTCTTTTTTTCACAAAAGGTATCCAATTATTTGATATAAAATCAGTTGCAAAACTGGCAGCATAAGATAACTTTAATTTTTCTTTTGGTGCAAAATCTAGATAGAACGCTGGATCTTTTCCGTTTTCAAATAAACTATTCCAAATTTGATCACTTCCACAAATGTATGCATCTACAATCGGTAAATTTCTTAGCTCATCATTTGTCGTGTAAATATTTTTAGTCAATTTTAAAAATTCAAAGGTGAAACTATCAAATGCTTTCTTTCTCTTTAACCCAATTAATCGCAAGGGGAACTTCATCATCAAATATAACCACTTAAGTATGATATTTCTTTCCCATTTTGGATTATCAACGTTCAATAAATTATAATGGTTATTTAAATACTTCGGTCTGTAATCAATAATTTCTACTTCATGACCACATGTTAACAAAAATTTCATTAAAGCATAAGCTTGGAGTGAAGCCCCGTGATTATAGACGTTATGACAGGTTATTGTATATATCTTCATAGGTTACTCATCCTCCAGATTAGGTAATTAAGCTATATAATTTTATTAATTCATTACTATTATTAAAATTTATATTTTTGCAATTTGATGATAAACCATCTCTAATCGAAGGAGTATTATATATCTTTATTATTTCCTTAGTAATACCATCAACTGAAAGTTCACATATTAAGCCGTTTACTCCTGTTTCCAACTGACTTTTTGCCGTTGAATAATTCGTAATTAGTACAGGCTTCGATAAGATCTGAGCTTCACTTACCGTTACGGCTTTACCTTCGTAACGGGAGGGCTGAACATAGAGATCAGCTTCTTTTATAAATGGATAAGGATTAATTTTCTTACCAAGTAAGTAAAATTGATCTTCAAGACCATACTGCTTGATCAGCTGTTTGATTCTCTTTTCATCGCCGCCATACCCTACGACGTACCATGCAATATTGTTATACCCGCTATCTTTAATTTTTTTTAGTGCCTCCACTGCGTTATCTATTCCCTTTGCATGTGAAAGTCTGGCAACTGTGACAATTTTAAATCGAGTATCTGTTGTCATTGGATTTTCTGTTTTTTCTTCACTTTGCAGCATGACAAACTGTGGTGATGTTATGTTTTCTATTACCTTCGTTTTAGCAGAAAGTGATGGGTATTTGGATAAAAACGCTTTTTTGCAATCATCAGAAACCGCAATAATATGCTGGTAGGATTTCCAAATTTCCAGATCAGCCGCCTGATCCGTCTCTACATTTGAGAAATCGGTATGAATCCAGGCAATTTTCGTTTTTGCTTTCACCTTTTTGGCTGTAAAGTCATGTGGCCATAAGTAGCTGATCGCCACATCATACTCTGCTTCAACTTCTGGCAGGAAAGGTAACGCGTATTTCCACATGTACTGCATCTGCTTAATGCCTGATTCAGCAGAATTAGATTTATTCGCTTTATATTTGGCGCGCATTCTCGCTATAGCAATGGTAAGCTGACCGGACTTGATCGTGTCCTTTACTGACATGCGAAAGGTTTTATATACTTTGTTTTCAGGTAGTAAATTTACCTGTTCTGGCAGAAGACCAAGAAAATCACCTGTATGGCTATAGAGTAATAAATCCACTTGATAATTACTGTAGTCAAAATTATTTAACATACTTATTAAGCTTCTCTCTACTCCTCCTACTTCCATATCAAATGAGGAAATTAATATCTTTTTCATTGGCTCCTCCCGTTTTTTCTAAATAGTATCCTGCTAATTTTCTTATTGAACTGGCAACTGTGTATTCTTTTGTTTCAAATACCCTGGAAACTTCGTATGGCTGTAACAGCTTCTTACCAGCTATGCTGATTATTTCATCGACCCATTGAGCAGTGGAGTCACTTAGTGATCTCCTTGAAATGAGGCCCATTCCCAGGTCAGCTTCTTCCTGTATGGCTTCAGAGACAAGACACGGCACTCCGCTAGCCTGTGCTTCCAGCAGCACCAGACCAAGCCCTTCATAAACAGAAGGAAATACAAATACATCCATGCACTGGAGCATAACAGGGATATCTTGTCGTAAGCCTGCAAACACAATACTTTTTTCAATACCCATTTCCTTTGCTTTTACGTTAATCTTCTCTTTTTCATCTCCATCTCCTACTAATAGCAGCTTGGCTGAAGGCTCTTTTTTTAACAGAAACTCCAGTACCTCAAGAAGAAAGAGATGATTTTTAGCCTCTATGAACCTTCCGATATGACCAAGGATTAAACTACCTTCCAGCCCATGCTTTTCTTTAAACTTTACTGCTTCCGATTTATTTTTTTCTTCCAAAAAAGCTTCAACGTTAATGGCATTCGGGATAAAGGAATACTTTGTACCTTCTATTTCTCTCTCACCAAACAAGTATTTCCCTGCGCCTTTACTGCACGCCAGAAGATGGGTGGAGTTATAATTAATTATCTGTCGCATGCTGCTCAAATACATTCTTCTACTAAAAGATTGACTATCATCCTGTGTGGTATGAGCATGTGCGATTCTTACTTTAATTCCTGCAATACGTGCAGCAGTATTGGCAATCCCACAATGGAACAAGGTGTGTGAGTGTACAGCAGCGTATGGACCGTTATCTTTAATAGCCTGAACAAGCTCTCTTACTGAACTGGGGTTGGAAAGACGGATGATTTTACCTCCATAAAACTCAATTTCCTGATCATAGTGGGCTTCTTCAGAACTATAGGAAACAAAATCAAACTGTAACTTCTTTTTGTTAATTCTGCGATATAGATTCATTAGCATTGTTTCTGTTCCTGCCCGGTTCATTGCTCCTGAAACTTGAAGGATTCTTTTAGGTTCTTGCTTCATGCTCTCACGACCTTACTTTTTCTAATGGGAATTTAAGAATGTTCCTCCTGCTGCTGCCTCCACCTCACAAACTCAAGAATCAATTTATATTCATGAAGCTGCTCTTTGCTTGTCAGGTTTTCTTTTAAATCCTTTACAAACAGGGTCCATTCTCTGTCCTCTGTTGCGGCTGGGTCTGTTGAGACATCCAACAGCACCTTCAATTCAACATCCAGTACATGAGCAATTTTTTCCATGACCTGAATCGAAGGGTTTTGCTTAAGATTTCGTTCGATGTTGCTTAAATAGGATTTTGAGACACCAGCTCTTTCAGCGAGCTCGGATAAGGTAAATCCTTTTTCTTTTCTAATGGCTATAATGTTTTTTCCAATCATCTTATATACCTCATGGTTTCTGAATTAAAGCACAACATGGTCTGCCACTTTGGTCTGCAGTGCTGTTTTAACCTGGGTGATGACTCTTGTTTGTTCATCCTCTGCCAGGTTTGAGCCTGATGGCAGACAAATTCCTGTATCAAAAAGAGTTTTCGCTATGTCTTCCTCATTGGAGTGCGAGTAGTAGGCTCGCCCTTCAAATAAAGGCTGCAGATGCAGAGGCTTCCATACTTGCCTTGCTTCAATATTGTTTTTGGATAAAGAATTCACTATTTGTGAAGCGGATATGCCCGTTAGGTTTTCATCAACCGTTAAGGCGGTGAGCCAGCGATTTGATTTTGTTTGTGCAAGCTCCGGCATAAAGGAGATGCCTGGCATATTTCCTAGCTCTTTTGCGTAACGGCTATAAATTTTTCTTCTTGCAGCGACCCTTAACTCCAGCACCTGCATCTGGGCAATTCCAATTCCGGCAAGCACATTGCTCATGCGGTAGTTATAGCCCATTTGACTGTGCTGGTAATACGGGGCATTATCCCTTGCCTGTGTGGCAAAAAACCGTGCTTTTTTTATGGCATTCTCATCGTCCGAGACAAGCATTCCTCCCCCTGAAGTGGTGATAATTTTGTTGCCGTTAAAGGAAAAGATTCCAAACCTTCCAAACCCTCCGCTCGGCTTTCCTTTGTAGGTTGAGCCGATGGATTCCGCTGCATCCTCGATTAGGGGAACCTCATAGGTATCGCAAATCTGCAGGATTTCATCCATCCTGGCACTTTGCCCATATAAATTAACGACAATGACTGCTTTGGGAAGTTTGTTTCTTACTGCAGCCTCCTCCATAGCTCTGGCTAAAGCTGCAGGCGACATATTCCATGTCTCAGGCTCAGAATCGATAAAAACCGGCTCCGCTCCTTGATAAAGAATTGGGTTGGCACTTGCGACAAACGTAAGCGACGAACAAAAAACCTTGTCTCCAGCTGAAATATCCAAAAGAGACAGTGCTAAGTGAATGGCGGCCGTTCCTGAGTTGACAGCAACAGCTGCCTTTACTCCAGCTAAAGCTGCAACCTGTTTTTCAAATTCATCAACATTAGGACCCAGGGGCGCAACCCAGTTCGTCTTAAAGGCTTCGGAAATAAAATCACTCTCTTGCCCGCTCATATGGGGCGGTGACAGATAAATTTTTGAATTCATCAAATAACAGACCCCCTATTATGAAATTCTTTCAATTTTTCTTGTTAATCTGGCCGGACACCCAACAGCAGTTTGGAAGGAGGGGATGGACTTCGTTACAACAGCCCCAGCACCAGCTACTGACCATTCTCCTACAGTAACTTTAGGAATAAGTGTAGCCCCGGCCCCGATGTGAACACCTTCTTTCAAAGAGACATTTCCCGTTAACGTAGCGTTAGGTGACAGATGAACATAATGCTCGAGCTTGCACTCATGCTCGACGATCGCTCCAGAGTTGATAATGACATGATTTCCTGCCAATGATCCGGCGTTTATGACTGCATTAGCCATCACCACTGTTCCATGTCCGAGAACTGCTTGCTTACTAACAAAGGCTGAGGGGTGCACAAGCGTTGCATATGCTTCAGGCGGCAGATTAAATTTTTCAGCTAGTTTCTTTCGCGTGGAGTTGTCTCCGACTGCAATGACAACTTGTACTTCGTCCTGATATAACACCGGAAGCTTTAAAGTCGACTCATACAAAATATTGTTTAGCTTGTAACCCTCCAGAATTTGATCGTCTAAAACTGCAATAATCGTATGGTCGTTTAATTCTAAAATTAGATCCTGCACGACCTGGCTGTGGCCCCCGTTGCCAACGATAATAAGCTTCATGCTAGCTCACACCTTTCGAACCTGTGAATTTTTCCATAGTAGCGTGGTTCCGCTGCGTAACCCCCTCTTTTTTAAAAACCTTTTTCACTGTGATAAATAAAATTTTTATATCCACAAGGAGCGAATGATTTTTTACATACCATGCGTCCATCTCGAATTTTTCTTCCCATCTAATAGCGTTTCGCCCATTTATCTGTGCCCAGCCTGTAATTCCTGGTCTGACATGATGACGGGTGAATTGGTCCTCTGAATACAGGGGAAGATATTCCATCAATAATGGTCTCGGACCAACCAGACTCATATCGCCTCTAATTACGTTTAGCAGCTGCGGAAGCTCATCTAAACTGAATTTGCGGAGAAATCGTCCGGTTGCTGTAAGTCTTTCTTCATCTGAAAGCAGCACTCCGTTCTTATCAACACTGTTTTTCATGGTCCGGAATTTGATAAGATAAAAAGGCTTTCCATGAAGACCCGGACGCTGCTGGGTGAATAACACCGGTTTTCCCATTTTAACCAAAACAATCATGGCCACAATGACCATGATTGGAAAAAGAATGATAAATAATAGCAAGGAAAGAAAAACATCAATAAACCGTTTCATACGCATCTGACTCCTGTTTTGCAGCTGCTGATTTTTTGTGATGTAACATCTTATGTTTAATCTCTTCCACCATTGACAGTAAAGACACAGACGCGTCCTCGTTGCCTTTTCGCAGACAATCGGCGAGCAGCGCTTCAAATTCCTTTTGAGTTAATAGTCCATTTCCCCTCATCTTATCAGGCTCCTGTAGGTTCTTTTTCAGCAGCCTTCTTGTCAGATGAATAGCCATTGGGGTTTTGCTGCTGCCACCTCCATGTGTCCTTGCACATTTCAGTGATTGTTTTTGTCGCAGTCCATCCAAGCTCCTTTTGGGCCTTTGAAGGATCCGCATAGCAAATGGCGATATCTCCCGGTCTTCTGTCCCCAGCCTCACAAGGAATCATTCTTCCGGATGCCAACTGAAAGGCTTTGACCACCTCGAGCACACTGTAGCCCTTTCCGGTCCCGAGATTAAATGTATCAACCACATTTTCTTTTTTTATTTTTTCAAGAGCTTTAATATGTCCCTTTGCCAGATCGACCACATGAATATAATCTCTTACACCTGTCCCATCCTTAGTCGGGTAATCCTTTCCATGTATCCTCAGCCTATCCCGTTTGCCAATAGCTACCTGAGAGATGTAAGGAACTAAGTTATTGGGGATGCCATTTGGATCCTCCCCGATCATTCCGCTTTCATGAGCACCGATTGGGTTAAAGTAGCGTAAAATCGCAATGCTCCATTCCTGGTCCGCCTTATGCAGATCCATAAGAATCTCTTCTGTTACCTGCTTCGTGCGGCCATATGGATTGGCAGCACCGATTGGTTCATTTTCTGTAATCGGTGCCCCGCTCGCTTCTCCATATACGGTCGCCGAAGAGCTGAAAACAATTTTTTTCACGTGAAACCTTTCCATCGTTTCAAGAAGAATTAAAGTGCCGGCTATATTGTTCTGATAATACTTAAGCGGCAGGTCAACCGATTCACCTACCGCTTTTAGTGCGGCAAAGTGAATCACTGCTTCGATTTTATTGTCTTTAAATAATTCCTCCACCTGCTGACGATCCTGCAGATCCGCTTGGACGATGGTAAATAACTTTCCGGTAAGCTCTGCTACTCTTCTTAATGCTTCCGGGTTGCTATTACTGAAATTGTCCGCCACCACAATGTCGTAGCCTCCTGAAAGGAGCTCAACACAAGTATGACTTCCTATATAACCAGCACCGCCTGTAACTAGAATGGCCATTCCCTACTCTCCTTTCAGAAAAGCATTTTTGCATAAAAAAATAACCCTGGTCTCTGACCAACGTCATTATTTTAGAATTCTATAAAATTACTTTTATAGATGATGTCTAAGCTTACGACCGATTCATAATAATAGTAGCCCAGGTAGCAAACGAGAATCATAAAGTAGACAAATTTTTCGTCCCTATCTCTGAAAAGCTTTACGATCCAGGACAATAAAATCAGCTGGTAAAGATTAAAATAAAGTGAGAATCGGGCGAAAATCCAGCTTTGGGTAGAGACAATCATAAAAATAAGGCTTAAAAGAGTCATGTTAACAATGACGTCGCTTTGAGGGAATAGAGCTCTTAGCTTTTCCCTGCCTATATAGGCTAAAATAAGCGGAACAGCCCCAACAACTGCTCGAACTAGATTCGCTCCCCCTTCAGCGAAGTTCTTGTAATCAGCATACTGAGTATCTTCTAATGTTGTGAACAGCAGAGAGGTAAACTGCTCAAATCCAATTACTATAGCGATTGATAACAGGATCAGACCAATCGTTGCTTTCGACCACGGCTTTACCCTTACGATAAAGTAAATGGGCAGCAGAATCAGTGCGCTTTGATGAAGGGTTGAAGCAAGAATAATGATCGCTGCATAAGCTGGGAAATTCCCGTTTATTAAAAATTTTGTAGCACAAAAAGCAATTGCTGCCGCCAGTGTTTGACGAATCCCATTCATTGAAACAAGATAAAACCCGCCAGTGATATAGACAAACAGACTTAGTTCGATCATTCTGGAATAATGAAATAATACTATGACAACTAAAGCATTTGTTATTAAGGCAGCTGTAAAAATCATTATCTGTGGGTCAGTAGAGATCTTCTGGAGAATCATTTGAAGAACACCAAAGCCCATATCCTTATTTGCTGTAACATACTCCCATGTAAACTGGTTATCTTTATACATGTTTACATAGTTAAAGGTATCTCCTATGTTAGAGCGCAGACCAGATACTAAAATTAATATCACAGCTGCAAACATTAATAACAATTTATTTGACTGAATAGGTAAAACCGTATCATGATGTCCAGCGGGCACCGCCGAATATCTGGCAAAGAGCGCTAACAGGAAAACAAATAAGAGGTTTATCCATAAGATGGTCATATCATAATCCTTTCTTAAGATGTTCCTGCCTGCTAAAAGCTATTAATTGGTCAGCGCTTTTCTTGATAGATAGAAGTAAAGCGTTGCCCCTAAAGGAATAGCAAAAACAGTAAGCAACTTGCTTGGTGACTCTTTTATAAAATGTTTGTTTCTGCTGATCAGACTGCTGGATACGTAGTGAATAGCTTGCCTGTATTTAAAGGCAGTACTGACTGATGGCAGCTTCATTAATTCCTTTCGATAAAAAGCAAATCCTTTTGGATTTTTCACGTATTGCGTAAGCATATTTTTCGAAGAACCATCCGGCAAATATTCAACATGACAAATAACCTCGTTCATGATCAGTAGTTCATATTCCAAATCAATGAGGTAATACTTATAAGCTAACCCGACATATCTTTCCCCCTCAAACAGTGGATACGGATATTTCCTTGTAAGCTCACTCCTATAAACGAGCTTTTTGTCTCCCTTTACTCCATGCTTTTGGTACAAGTCCAACAGAGTCGAACGTTTAGCATGCTCTGGTAACATGGTCCCTACGATCTTCCCATCCCCAAATGCATCTAATCCTACAATCCCGCTAACTTGATCACTTCCATATTGATCCCAAAAGGAGAGAATTTTTTCAATGGCATCGTCAGGCATCCAATCATCGGAATCAATACAGACATTTAGCTCCGTCGTAATTAATCGATAAGCAGTATTATGTGCACCATGCATGCCCTGGTTTTCCTGATAGTGATAGTAAATGTCAACTTTCCCTTCTTCTATCCAGCTATCGACAAGTTCCCTGGTGTTATCCGTTGATCCATCATCAATAATTAACCAGATAAATTCACTGCTCGTTTGCCTCTTTAAGCTTTCATAACAGTTTGACAAACAATAAGCTCGATTATACGCCGGAGTAAACACGGTTAACTTTTTCAAATGCTGATCCCCCCAAGCTCTATATACGCTTTCTGGGTATTCACTGCAGTTTGTCGTATATCATACCCTTTTTCATAAATTTTCATAAGATCGGTTCTTCTTGTTCTCTTATTCTGTTTGACAGCTGAAAGAGCTTCAACCCAGCTTTTGGAATCTGTAATGACGCGTTTTTCAATGAGACCGCATCCCAAATCAACTTCATCCGTAATTGCTTCGGATATTAAACAAGGTACACCTGAACACTGCGCTTCAATTAAGGTAACCGGAAGACCTTCATGCAGCGATGGGAAGGCAAATGCATCAAATGCCTGAAGGAGTGAGGGGATATCCTCCCTTATGCCAAGCAAATGTACTTTCTCTGTAAGCTCTAATTCTTTTATTCTTTTTTCAATCTGCCCCTGCAAAGCACCACCTCCTGCCAAGAGAAGATGGGCTTCCGGATGAATTCTACTAAACTCTGAAAATACTTTTAGTAGAAAGTTGTGGTTTTTTTGATGATTAAATCTTCCGATGTGACCTATAACAAATGAGCTTTCAGCAAGGTTTAAACTCTTCCTCATTTGCTCCCGAATCTTTGGTGAAAACGTAAAGCGGTCACATTCAACACCATTTTTTAAAATAAGTGACTGAGCTGATCGTTTAGTAAAGAGCCATTCGGCAGCTTTTGAGGAGCATGCGTAAAACTGGGTCGCATATTTAGGTATGTTTTTGCCTGCCATCCACTTATAAGCTTTTATTATCGGCCCGCCTTCACTGCTGGTGTTATGACTGTGTGCAATTCGGGAGGGTACACCTGCCCTCGCAGCCGCCCTCAGCACAAACCCGCTCATCTTATCCATATGAGAATGGACAATTTTATATGGATGCTGCTTAAAAAATTCTTCTAAACTTTTTAAATACTGAAGATGGCCGGCCTTCGTAACGTAAGGGATTCGATAAATCCTGCCGCCCATTGAAGTGATTTCCTCATCAAAAACACCCTCAAAGCTTGTGAGGAAATCAAATTGAACTTTTGACCGGTCGATATTGCGATACAGGTTCATGATGAGTGTTTCTGCGCCGCCCCGATTCATGTTTACGACTGCATGCAGCACTCTTACTGGACCATCCATGCTGCACCCTCCTCCGGATTGATATAGGTTTGATAAATATTACTCTTCTCAGCCAATACCTTCTGCGTACTATAGGTGCTGACGATAAGCTGTCTGCCATTCTGGCCAAGCTCCTGTCTGATGTCCCCTTGATGGAATAGCCATTTTATTCTTGAGATCAGTGCTTCATCATCTTCGGATTCAATCAGCCAGCCGTTTTTATATGGCTTGATCAGTTCACGATGCCCCCGGTTGTCAACGGCAACTACCGGGAGGGCGCATGCCATTGATTCCATGATATTAACCGGAAGGCCTTCCCGCTTACTTGATGCGACTGCGACGTCACTGATTTGAATCCACTTTTCGATGCCATTTTGAAACCCAAGAAAATCTACTCTATTTTCAATACCAAGCTCTGCCGCCATGTTTTTGCACTCCTCAAGCATGGGACCCTCACCGGCAAGCAAAAGCTTCATTTCAGGGATGTCCTTACTTAACTGGGCAAACGCTCTTAATAAAAATGGCTGGTTTTTATTTTGATTAAATTCTGCTGCGTACATTAATAAAAAGTCATTAGGCTGATACCCCAATGACTTTTTCAGATGGTTTTTCTCTGTTTTTTCTAAAGGCCTGAATCTGCCGGTGTCTACCCCTACCCCGTGCACATGCTTCACATTCGTATTTCTGAAATGGTTTAGCGACAGCTGATAGTCCTCTTCGTTGATGGTAATCAGGCAATCTGTCCACTTCGAAAGCCATTTTTCAATAGGATAATAGATCATCCAGTTTAAATAAGGGGAGCCCTTGCAGAAGTGAAAGCCATGAGCAGTGTAGATCACCTTCGTGCCAGCTGCTCTGGCGCTTCTTGCGGCCAGTCTTCCAAGCAGCCCTCCAACAGGCGTATGGCAATGAATAATATCATAGTGTTCCCGGTCAATTATTTTTTTCAACATTGTGTAGGCTTCTGTATTTTTTTTCGAAAAGGGAGAACGCTCTATAGGAAGATTGTATTTTTGATCAACAAAAGGCAGCTTCAGCTCTCCTTTGGCAGCCACATGCACGTCAAACCCCTGGTTTTTGAACCATTGCAGATAAGGTAAATGAAAAGCCTTAAAGTGGTAATCTACGGTGGCTAAAAAAAGTACTTTTGCTCCCAAGGCTATCTCCCCTTTTGTTTATTTTGTTTTTTCTTTTTCTACGATTGTTGAAAGATACTCCAGTAGGTCGTACCTGAGTTCCTCCCGCTTTAGCGCAAATTCGATTGTCGTCTGGATAAATCCCATTTTTTCTCCGACATCGTACCGCTCGCCTTCAAATTCATACGCATATACCGCCTCATGCCGGTTAAGCTCTGCAATGGCGTCAGTAAGCTGGATTTCATCGCCCGCTCCAGGCTTTTGGTCATTTAAAATGTCCAGTATTCTTGGGCTCAGGATGTAGCGGCCAAGAATGGCGAGTGTGGATGGTGCTTCTTCAATGCTTGGCTTTTCCACCAGACTGCGTACATTATAAAGCCGCTCGTCCATCATACTGCCGTCCACAATGCCGTATCTTGATACTTCTTTTTCCTGAACCGTCTGAACGCCGATGATCGATGCATTGTAGCGGTTATACTGCTCAATTAACTGTTTCAAGCATGGTTTTTCCGCCTCAACTATGTCGTCCCCCAACAACACAGCAAACGGCTCATTGCCAATAAATTTACGTGCACACCAGATCGCATGACCCAGCCCTTTTGGTTCCTTTTGACGTATATAATGGATATCTACCAGCCTGGATGATTTTTGTACTTCAGATAATAATTCCAGCTTCCCTTTTTCAAACAAGTTTTGTTCGAGTTCAAATGAATGATCGAAATGATCTTCTATCGCCCGCTTGCCTTTACCGGTCACAATAATAATATCTTCAATTCCCGCTGCAATGGCCTCTTCGACAATGTATTGAATGGTTGGTTTATCAACAATCGGCAGCATTTCCTTTGGCATAGCCTTTGTTGCAGGAAGAAATCTTGTGCCAAGCCCCGCTGCAGGTATGATCGCCTTTCGTACCTTCATGTGCACGTCTCCTTTTAGCTCGATATTGGAAGCATTTCCTTTTGTTTCGCCGGCCGTTTTCGATTAGCAAGCACAAGCAGTGTTTCCCTGAGCTCCTCCCGGCTTAATGATGAATAGGTGGCGACGATCTGTTCAATTTCTTCTATATAGAGGTCAGCTGTTTTTCCAATATAGATTTTCGGATAAATTTGTTCCTCTCTTATTTCCTCTTTCTTTAAAAGTTCTTCGAATAATTTTTCACCCGGCCTGATTCCTGTAAATTCAATGTCAATATCGTTCAAGGAATTACCTGAAAGCTTAATAAGGTTTTTTGCCAGATCCACAATTTTTACCGGCTCACCCATATCGAGTACAAAAATTTCGCCGCCTTCTGCAAGTGCTCCTGCCTGAATAACAAGTCTTGAAGCCTCAGGAATCGTCATAAAGTACCGAATCATATCCGGGTGAGTGACGGTAACAGGGCCCCCCCGCTCAATCTGCTTTTTAAAATGAGGGATGACGCTTCCTCTGCTTCCGAGTACATTTCCAAAGCGAACGGCTACAAACCTCGTATCACTTTCTTGATCCATTTCCTGAACAATCATTTCAGCCAGTTTTTTTGAAGCACCCATGACGCTTGTCGGGTTCACTGCTTTATCTGTGGAAACCATGACAAAGGTACCGACCCCATTCCAGCTCGCTGCTTCAGCCACATTTCTGGTTCCAATAATATTGTTTTTTACCGCTTCTTCAGGGTTTCGCTCCATTAAAGGAACATGCTTGTGGGCTGCTGCATGGTAAACTACATCCGGCACATACCGCCTCATAATATCCATCATCTTGTTGGCATCCTGCAGATCGGCAATTTCCGTTTTAATATCAATCTGGGAATCTTTGAAAAGCTCTTTAAGCTCCATTTCAATTGTATAAATACTATTTTCGCCATGTCCCAGAAGAATGAGCCGTTTAGGATTAAACAGCGACACCTGCCTTGAAATTTCAGAGCCGATTGATCCTCCCGCCCCCGTTACGAGAATCACTTTATCAGTAATGGAATCGGAAACAAGCTCGATATCCATCTCAACCGGTGTGCGTCCAAGCAAATCTTCTACTCTCACATCCCGGACCTGATTAACCGAAATTTTTCCTGTTACCAAATCCTCAAGCATAGGAAGAATTTTTGTATCTGCAGTGGTTTTTGCGCATTCTGAGAAAATAGTATTTAACTCTTTTTTATTTAGTGAAGGGATGGCAATGACAATGTTGTCGATCTTGAAGGCTTCAACTGCCTCTGCAATTTTATTTGAACCCCCTATTACAGGAATCCCCATAATATCAAGCTGGTGCTTATGGGGGTTATCATCAATGAAAGCGACCGGAAGCAGATCGCAGTCCCTGTTATGAAGAAGCTGCCTGACCACCATCGTACCTGCTGAACCGGCTCCAATAATCAATGTCCGTTTCTTATCCTGATACCGGTTTACAAGCTGATTCCGATACATACGCCAGGTTAATCTGGAGCCTCCCATAAATAATAGATGGATGAGCCATGTCACAGCCAAAAGCCTGAATGCTGTCTCCTGGAGAATGAGCTGCTGGGCTATAAGGGCGGTTAACACTGAGTACGTGACAATTTTAATCAATATAAGTAATTCTCCAATACTTGCATACTCCCAGGCCTTTTTGTAAAGGTTCAGCTTCCATGAGAAGAATAGATGACTTGTTAAAATGACAGCAGCGCTTAACACAATCGGTAAGGTGAACACGTTAATGTCTGCATTGACCAGGAATCCACTTATAAAAATCGCTGTAATGACAATGAGCGAATCGATGACCACAAATAGTGAGAGTCTTTGCCTGTAAGACATACATTTCCTCCTTCCCGCCTATTTAAAATCTGTAACTCTCTTAATACAAAATAAAGTAATGATTTCTGCGTTCATGTTAACGAGCGCACAGATCATTACTTTATTAAAAATATGGGCATTTAACCCGTCCTCACTCCACACCACCGACGACTCGCGTCTAAGGTCAGCTAACCCACAGCATGATCGAGTACCTCCATTGATAATAGTAAGGAGGCATCACTAATTTATTAAACTGTTGTTCTTGATTAAGAACATACAAATTAAAAAAATCCCGGATTTACTCATTCATAATGGCTCCGACAATTTGAGACTGCGCAAGCTCTAATACTCTGATCGCTTCTGACGCCTTCTCTAGTTCTGTTTTGGCTCGTTTTAATAGAAATAAAACACCATCACAATAATTTGCAAGCATTCGTGTTTCTGTATACTCAAGGACACTTGGAGCATCAATGAGCACAACGTCATATTCCGCAGCAGCACTTTTGATCAAATCTTCCATTAGCTCAGAACCGATAATTTCTGCCGGGTTAAAGGATGCTTCCCCGCTTGTAAGAATATCCAGTTTGCCAATTTCCGTTTTACATACAGCTTCTTTAATCGGGATTCTGTGCCGCAGAATATTCCCGATTCCTTTATTATTCGGCAAATTAAAAATCGTGTGGATGACCGGGCTTCGAAGGTTGGCGTCTATTAACAAAATTCTTTCCTTTTGCTGTGCCATAGAAGCTGCCAGATTGGCCACGATAATCGACTTCCCATCCCCTGATCCAGGCGAGGCGATCAAGAAAACCTTTTTATTTGTTTCTCCTGTTACAAAACGGATATTGGTTCTGATTGTTCTAAACTGGTCAGCGATATAAGAATCCGGAAATAAATAGGTAACAAGGCTTCTCTTTTTATCTTTCATTTGCAGCTTTTTGTTTAAGATCAACAACCTCACCTCCGAGCTTTAAAGCAGAATTATTTTTTCGTTGCTTGAGCAGTTTTTTCTTATTCAAATTAGGCACAGCACCAATCACAGGAATGCCTAATAGTTCTTCCACTTCTTTCTCCCGGCGAATTGTACCATCCAGGCTTTCTAAAAAGAATGAAATTCCGACGCCTAAAATTAATCCAAATCCGGCGATCATGATAATCGTCTTATTTTGAGATTCATTGATAGGCAAGGGATTGACAGTGGCATCAGATAGAAGCTGGATATTTTCAAACTCTATAATAGGTCTGACTTCACTTCTAAAGTTTGCAGCTGTAGCATCTGCGATAAGTGCTGCTCTCTCTGGATCAGTATTCGTAACGGTTATTTGGACGACCCGTGATTCATCAATTTGTTCTACATTGATTTGACTGGCAAGCCCTTGAGGTGTTTGTTGAAGCCCCAGATCCTCAATTACTTTTGCCATAACAATTGGATCCTTAATCATAACCATTAAGGTTTTCATGTTTTCATTGTCACTTGAAATGATGATTCGCTTTGAGCTTTGATAAATTGACGTATTGTTTGATTGAGTGTAATAATATCCTGCCGCTCCCATAAGAACCGTCAGTAACATAATTAACCACAATCTTTTCTTAATAACCTGAAAGTACTCAAGCAGATTAATATCTCTCACAAAACCTTTACTCAGTCCGTTTTCGGACATAGTTCTTCACCTGCTTTGTTTGGAGTCTATTCTTTATAAAGAACATTATTCTAAAAAAAATAAGTGTTGCTCATTAAATTACGATTCTTTGATACTTCATAGTTTAGTTCTTTATAAAGAACATGTCAACAAAAATTTTGTTTTTTTTCTGTAAATTCAATCGCTTTAGATTTCTGGCAGAAGTTTCAGCATGGATAAGTCATGACTTTCGACATTCAAATTTTTCCTAATTCAATCGACTTTTCTAGTGAAAGACATAAAAATAATGCAAATCTAAAGATATTATTGGTGGAATCATAGAGTTATAGATAGTTTGCTGCCAAATTAATTTGTTATCCCACCAGATCCTTCACCAGGACTATTGATTTTTATTTCCCCTCCTTCACCTGTTGCTTTAAGCTTTTGTGTCTGATTAAGAACTTACAGGGTACCGGGCGCTGTGAAGTATGGGAGAGAACAAAACGTTCTCCACAAAGAATTAACTTGATGGTAACATTCTCTCTGTTTCCCTGTCAAACTTTAACATCAGACGTTTTTTAGTGCTTTAGATCAAATAATTTCCATCCCTTTACCCTATTTGATACGATAGCTAAAAGTTTAAAGGGAGCTGATGAGCATAATGTCAAAGCAGGTCAGATTAGGCGCATCATCCATTACCGTTAATCCGGTCGGCCTTGGAACGAACGCTGTAGGCGGGCATAATATTTATCCGAATTTAGATGATGAGATTGGCAGGGAGATCATCAGAACCGCTATTGATGAGGGCATTAACTTCTTTGATACCGCGTTTTATTATGGACCGGAACGCTCTGAAGAATTGATCGGCCAAGTAGTAAAAGAACACGGCAGCCGAGATAAGATTGTATTAGCTACTAAAGGCGCTCACAGATCGGTAAATGGAGAAATGGAGCTTGATAACTCTCCTTCTTTTTTACGACAAGCCGTTGAAGGCGCGCTCAAACGATTGCAGACCGACTATCTAGATCTGTTCTATATTCACTTCCCGGACGAAGGTACACCAAAGGATGAGGCAGTCGGCACATTAAAACAATTAAAGGATGAAGGTAAGATCAGAAGCATTGGGGTGTCGAATTTTTCGATTGAACAGCTTACTGAAGCCAATAAAGACGGGTATGTCGATGTGGTTCAGTCAGAATACAATTTATTCAAGAGGGATGTCGAAAAAGACATATTGCCCTACACCTCGAAGAATACTATTTCGTTTATTCCCTACTTTCCTTTAGCGGCTGGCCTTCTTGGCGGAAAATATACGAAGGATACCACCTTTAATGACGGAAGAGCAAAAAACCCGCTGTTTCAGGGGGAGACTTTCCTGCGAAACCTCGAAAAGGTCGAGCAGGTGCGTGAAATCGCTCAGGCGAAAAATGCCGAGGTTGCTCACGTGGTGCTCGCCTGGTATTTAACTAGAGACTCAATTGATGCCCTAATTCCAGGTGCTAAAAGACCGGATCAGGTAATTAATAATCTTAAAACACTGGACGTTGAACTGTCCCATGCTGAAATTGAAAAGATCGACAACATTTTCACATAAGAAAAGCCGATGGATCACTCCATCGGCTTTTTTCATGCTCTTTTTTTGGCAGCGGCGGGATCTCTCCTGACCGCTTTATAAAAGGATGCCCCCATCAGCAGGATGACCACCGAGAACGGCAGAGCGGCGATTATTAAAACATTCTGCAGCCCGTCTGTTCCTCCAAAATAAACAATGATGGCAGCTACACCTGACTGTACAAGCCCCCATGTAATCTTCACTGAATTGGAAGGGTTGATGGAGCCTCCTGTTGTCTGCATGCCAAGTACAAAGGTGGCTGAATCTGCAGAGGTAATAAAAAAGATCGCGACAACAAAAATCGTGATAATCGACATTAAGGTTCCTAGCGGGTATTGCTCCAGCATTCCAAAGGTCGCTGTCTCTAGCGAAAAATCTGAAATTGCTGCAATTCCCTTCTGTTCAATATTAAGCGCAGATACACCAAAGACTGCAAAGAAAATAAAACAGACGATGGATGGAACCAATAAAACGCCAAGGATAAATTCCTTAATGGTTCGTCCTTTGGATATACGGGCGATAAAAATCCCGACAAACGGAGACCATGAAATCCACCATGCCCAATAGAAAATCGTCCAGTTGTTTATCCATGTGCGATTTTCTGCATCTAATGGCTCCAAATGAAAGCTCATATCGAAGAAATTTGAGATATAGCCTCCAAGCGTGCTTGTAAACATATTTAAAATATATAAAGTAGGACCAACAATTAACAATAATAGCAATAAAACAAAAGCAAGAGCCATATTAATATTACTTAAGTATTTAATTCCACGGCTGACTCCCGACCAGGCAGAGACGATGAAAAGTAATGTTGCTACTGCAAGAATTAACAGCTGAAAGCCAAAGGTTTCAGGAGTGCCAAAAAGAAAGGACAGCCCGCCGTTTATTTGGGCAGAACCAAACCCAAGCGTTGATGCTACACCGACAACGGTCGCAAAAACTGCAAGAGTATCTATTAATTTTCCTGCGATGCCGTTCATGCTTTTTTCACCGAATAAAGGAATAAGCGTAGCACTAATCAGTCCTTTAGAGCCTTTATGGAATTTAAAATAAGCAAGAACAAGCGCAACGACGGCATAAACGGCCCAGGCATGAATTCCCCAGTGGAAGAAGGAATATTGAAGGGCTTCCTGTACAGCACGATCTGACCCGATTTCTGCTCCCGGTGTACTGATGAATGTATGAGAGATCGGCTCAGCCGTCGTCCAAAAAACGAGCCCCATTCCCATTCCGGCGCTAAACAGCATCGCAAACCAGGATACTAGAGAAAATTCAGGCTTCTCCCCCTGCTTGCCGAGCCTGATTTGACCAAAACGGGAAAGCGCTAAATACACACAAAATAGAAGCATCATTACGACGATAACTAAATAATACCAGCCAAAAGTTTTCGATATGGCCGCTGTTAATGTGCCTGACAGCGCTTCTAATCCTTTAGGGGCAATGGCTCCCCAGGTAACAAGCGCCAAACAGACAGCAAGTGAAATCCAAAATACAAGCGTCACATTCTTCAAAATTACACCTCTTTACATCTCTTTTCGACAAAGTCTATTTGCTAGCATTACTGTTTCCCTATCCTCTAAAAAATAAACCTGTTGCTTCTTATCTTTTAATTCTTATTAAAACGTCACAATAAGTTTTAATTTTTGAGTAGATAAGAGAAGCTAAATCATAACAATAATTTAGAAACGTGAGGTGAACGGAGCGGAAGGTGGCGACTCCTGCGGGAAGAAGCGGGAGCTTGAGATCCACTTGCTGAAAGCAAGTTAGCTCAAGCCCCGCCCCGCGGAAAGCGTCCGCCTGAAGCGGAGTGAACCGGACAAAAGAGGCTGAGACATACAAATTGTCTCAACCTCTTTGTGAACTATTTTGTATTATTTAAAGATCTTTAATCGTTTCCTTAATAGCAGTGGAATTGGTCACAGCAGATATGACTGCCACTCCCTGTGCTCCTGCCTCTATGACCTCTCTCGCATTGTCAGAATTAATACCGCCTATTCCAACAATCGGAAGATCAGGGTACCTCGCACGCAGCTTTTCGATCCATTCGACTCCCACCACAGGCTTGACATCATCCTTTGTCCAGGTAAAAAAAACAGGTCCTGCTCCAACATAATCTACTGCCGACAGATCGCTCTGCTCAAGCTCAGCATCAGAGGAAACAGACAAGCCGATGATTTTATCCGGATATTGCCTTCTCAGCAGGTCTGCCGGTATATCATCCTGCCCAACATGAATTCCATCCGCATCCAGCTCTTCGATCAGCTCACTGTCATCATTAATAAAGAAGGGAATGGAATGCTCTCTGCAAATTTGGCGGAGCTTTAAGCCGAGCTTTATTTTTTGTTCACCCGTTAAAGCCCCATCTCCCTTTTCGCGGAATTGAAATGCCGTAATTCCACCTTCAATCGCTTCAAGAAGAATATCTTCAGGGTCACGAGGGCAATTCTGGCTGCCCATAATCAAATATTTTCTTAGTAATTGATTCACATTCCAGCTCATTCTTGTCCTCCTTTCAAATCGTTTGGATTGAAGGATAACGCATCCAAAAATGAAGCGATAAACGTTCCTGTTCCTTTAACCTCATCGAGCCCTTCTGTATACTCAGCCGCTCGCCCATAAAACTCAACAGCGGCAAAAGCGGATTCTACTGAAGAGTGGCTGGTAGTGAGACATGCAGTCACAATAGAGCCCAATAAACAGCCAGCTCCTGTAACATTGCTTAGCATGGCGCTTCCTTTTCTGTTAAGTCGGACTTCTGTTCCATCACTGATCACATCGGTTTTTCCCGTTAAAACAGCAATGGTTTTAAACTCCTGCGCCACCTTTCGAGCAATTTCTTCACTATTCCCCTCACCTGTTGAGTCCACGCCTTTTATTTCCCAGGGAATATCAACTAGATGAGCAAGCTCTCCGGCATTACCTTTAATCACTGTTGGATTTATTTCCTCAAGAATTTGTCGAATGGCTTCTTTTCTAAACGAAGTAGCCCCAACTCCCACAGGATCGACCACCACCGGAATTCCTTTTTTATTAGCAGCCTTTCCTGCTTGGATCATAGCAGGTATATCCTGGTTTAAAATGGTCCCAATATTTATTAACACCCCATCAGAGATAGAAGCCATTTCCTCAGCTTCTTCAACGGCTTTTGCCATAATAGGCGCGCCTCCAAAGGACAGCAGCCCATTAGCAGTAAAGTTCATCACTACCTGATTGGTCAGATGGTGAATCAGCGGTCTCTTTTCTCTTGCTTCATGAATAATTTCTGAACTCACCAGTCAGCTCCTCCTCTCTGATACCCCAGTGATTCGTCGGTCCGTTGCCTTTTCCAAGCTCAAAGGAATGGCGAATGGCTGACGTGACGAAGTGCTTTGATTTTTCAACCGCCTTATGCAGCTCTTCCCCCTGGCTTAGGTAGGCAGTAATAGCCGCTGAATAGGTGCAGCCGGTACCATGTGTATTCTTTGTATCAATTCTTTCTGTAGCAAATGAATACATTGCTTTGCCATCGTACAAATAGTCTATAGCCTGTCCCTGCATATGTCCTCCCTTGATCAATGCAGCACCTGCTCCAAGGGTATGAACAATTTTTTTGGCGGCTTCTTTCATATCCTCGTGCGTACTGATTTTATCGCCCGTTAAATCCTCTGCTTCTGAAATATTCGGGGTCACAATGGCCGTTAATGGGACGAGTTCTTCCCGTAAATAGATGCGCGCATCCTCGTTGATTAACGGATCACCGCTTGTAGCAATCATAACGGGGTCCATTACAAAAGGCGCTTTTACATTCTGTATCCACTCTTTAATTACCTTCATCATTTCAACATCAGCCATCATTCCTGTTTTAAAGGCATGAATAGGTAAATCACTTTCTACCGCTTCTAACTGCTCAGAAAGCATGTTAAGCGGCAAATGATGAACACTCTTTACCCCCGTGGTATTTTGAGCGACGACAGACGTTATAACAGACATTCCATATGTTTTCAGCTCCTGAAACGTCTTCAGGTCTGCCTGAATTCCTGCTCCTCCACTTGGGTCTGTTCCTGCAATGGTCAGGGCACAATTAGGGCTTTTCATTTACTGACACTCCTTTTTTTGTTATCCACTCTTCACAAGTAAATGCCATTTCCCAAAAAGCCCATTCCAATTGACAGCTTTTGCGAAAGGCTTCCTTCATTTTTGTTTTCTCCTCCTGTGATGCTACTTCTGCAAGCTTATCCAGACGTTCACACATGACGACTACGGTATCCTCTACACGTCTCTCTGCGTAAAACGATATCCACTGATAAAATGGATGTTCAGGTGATGGGTCATACTGCTTGATTAGCTCCTCGCCGATTTCAAAATAGGTCCAGGGGCAAGGTAAAAGAGCGGCGAGAATTTCACCAAGCGTACCTGACTGTGCATGATAGAGCATATGCTTAATGTAGTGATCTGCTGTCGGCGGCAGTGAAAACCCCTGAAGCTCCTCATACGAAACGCCGATCTGCTCACAAAAATTGTTATGCGGATGTATTTCACTGTTTAACACAAAGTCAATCCGCTGATTAAAGTAAGCAATATCCTCCCTGGAAGCGCATTTGGAAATGGCAATGCCGTAGACCTTCATAAAAGCATTCAGATACTCATAATCTGCTTTTACATAATGCGTAAGAGCTTCTTTTGAAACGTCGCCTCTTCCAATTCCCTGCACAAATTGATGCTCAAAAATCAGTGAAAAAATGTCTTCGTTTTCTTTTCTCAGTTCTTCTGTAAATGTCATTTTTCTGCCTCCTCAAATTTTTGGGGAAGCTGCTAGGAGAAGTAAGCAGAGTCAGAGCACCGCTCCGTCATCTTCGGCTGCTTCCCTTCGCTGGTATGATCCAGATCAGGTTCTTAGGGTATGTTCTCAGCTTAGATTAGCACCCCTAGCAGTTCCGTTAGTTTGTTCTTAAAAGCTTTTCCTCTTTTACTCTTGAAAGCACAAGCCATCCAAGCGCTGCGCCAGTAACACTGCTGATTAAAAATGGAGGGACAAAAAACCAGGCGGCAAAGGTAGTTCCCATTAAGATTTTTGCAAACGGGACAGCAAACCATGCGCCGATAAAACCGGTACCGATTACTTCACCTACTGCTGCCCAGCCTCTTTTACCAAACCTTTGATAAAATAAGCCGGCTAAAAGCGCTCCGATCATGCCGCCTGGAAAAGCTAGCAGCGAGCCCAGGCCAAGGAGGTTTCTTACAAGGCCTATTAAAAAGGCAATGATAACAGCCGGTATAGGACCAAGTGTTATCGCAGCAATGACGTTTACCGCGTGCTGCACGGGATAGGCTCTGGCGACGCCTGCCGGAAACCAGATAAATTGTGCACCTACGACGCCGATTGCGACAAACATAGCCATAATGGTCATTAGCCTGGTTTTATTCATGATATCCTCCATTTCTACTCAACTAAAAAAGCCAGATCCATGTTGGGACCTGACTTGAAGTAGAAGGCTAATAGACGTAAATACGCCTGACTACTTCCCTACGCTGGTATTAACCAGATCAGGTCCATAAGGGTCGGAACGGATACTTCCTCTCAGCCCATGCAGGCACCCCTAGTAGTTGATAGTGTTATGTAATTTGATCTGACATCCTTATACTAACAAAAGTTCTAGTAAACTTACAGTGATTCGCATTAGATAGTTTAACTTTAAACTTAGCATATTGATTTCCGCTTCAGGGGGGACGCTTTCCGCGGGGCGGGGTTTGAGCTAACTTGCTGCGCAAGTGGATCTCAAACTCCCGCTTCTTCCCGCTGGAGTCGCCCCCCTTCCGCTCCAATCAATTCCGGGTAATTTTTTTGCGTCTTCGGAGATTACTTGATAGAAGTAGGATGTTATGAGTATTTGTTTTAAACAGGGCGTGTTGATTTCCGCTTCAGGGGCATGCTTTCCGCGGGGCGGGGCTTGAGCTAACTTGCTAGCGCAAGTGGATCTCAAGCTCCCGCTTCATCCCGCAGGAGTCAGCCCCTTCCGCTCCAATCAACTTGTTTGGAGAGTAAATTTAGTGTTTCGGACGCTTGGTGGTATGAATTAAACCAAAAGAAACCAGCAAAAAAGTCTATTCCTTTTTTTAAAAATTCTGATTATACTTACCTTATTATTGTAACGGTTACCAATTTAAATGAAGGCGGGAAATGCTTTGAAAAAGTTCTTTATTATTCTCGATATCCTTTGTTATGGAGTGATCCCTTATCTAATTTGGAGCTACGGCCGTGAGTCACTCGGAGATTACTGGGCTATTATTTTGTCCACTGTTCCCGGAATCATTTACACCGTCTATCGATTTGCCAGTGAACGACAGCTTAATATTATGGGGATTTTCATCTTGGGTAATCTGGGACTTGGTACTATTGTGAATCTTTTATCTTCATCAGCCGAATCAATGCTTTGGAATCAGGTCTATTTAGGTCTGTTCTTTACATCTATTATCTTTTATCCATCCTTATTAAAAAGCCACTGACTCTTTACTTTATGGCTGACATCGCCTTCCTTCGAGGATATCCGAGGGAGGATAGTATTCCTCTTTTTAAGGAGAAGGGGTTATTTATGGGGTTTCAGCTCCTTACAGGAATCTATATTTTAAGGGGACTTGTTCAAAGCGGACTTAAAGCCTATCTCCTCATTACCTATGGGGTTGCAGGGTATGGTCAAATGATCATTTATCTCACCATTGTTGGCTGGATCTTTGAAGCTATTGTAATTGGAGCCTATTTGTTTACTGGTACGCGTATTAAAAAGCATTTAAAGGTTCACTACGGTATTGAGATGAAGCCGCCGACTCAAGCTATATAAAATTACTGAAGATAAAATAATCTAAGCGTTTCTATTGATAAGTGCTGTCAGCATGATAGCTGACAGCACACTAATCTTTTCTACTTAAATAAATGTTGCAGCAAACGGTCCTTGTCCTCAAAAAACTGTTTCATGACAGAGAAGTGGTCTGTTTCTTCTAATGCAAGCTCGTTAAGTCCTTCTTCTGTCAGCTGGATGATCTTTGTGTCAGGGTGAGCCATAAGGATGGGTGAATGGGTCGCAATGATAAGCTGCGAGCCCTGCTCTACGAGTTCATTTATGCGGCCTAGCATGGATATCTGACGCAACGGGGAGAGCGCTGCTTCCGGTTCATCTAAAATATAGAGCCCTTGTCCTCTGAAGCGGTGCAAAAAGGCTGCGAAAAACGATTCCCCATGAGATTGCTCATGAAGAGATTTCCCACCAAAGCTGTCAATAACCCTTCCTCCCCCTAAAGGGTCACGATCCATTTCTTCAATATTGGTCGCAAGATTGTAGTACGTTTCTGCCCGAAAGAAAAAACTGTCTTCCGGTCTGTACACGCCTCTTGCCACGCGAAGATAATCGTTTAAAGACGAATGAGAATCATAACTCGAAAAATTAAAATTCATCGAGCCGCCTTCTGCATTAAAGCCGAGTGCTACTGCAAGACCTTCAAGAAGCGTCGATTTCCCCATGCCGTTTTCTCCTATAATACAGGTCACGTTCGGGTGAAATGACAGTTTCTTTAGGTGCTTTACTGCCGGAAGATTAAGAGGAAACTCATTAAACGTATGAGTGTGTTCTTTTTTCAGCTCAAGGCTCTTAATATATTGATCTTCTTTTGTAAGCTTTGCCATGTTCAGTCCCTCAATCTATTTACTGTATTGATCTAAAAATGCCAGAACTTTTCTGTAAACCTCAATCTCATTTTCCTTCTTGGAAAAACCGTGCCCTTCATCCTCCAGCACCAGATAGTCCACGTCTCTTCCTTTTTCCTTAAGCGCTTCAACAATCTGGTCGGATTCCGCCTGAACGACACGAGGATCCTTTGCACCCTGAATAACAAGCATCGGCTTTGTCATCGAATCAAGATACTCAATCGGCGAATCCTCTGTTAATTTCTCTTTATCCTCAACAACATCCCCTACCCACTGCTTCATAATCGGCTTCCAATGCTCAGGCACGGACTCAATAAAGCTGAATAGGTTACAAGGACCAAAGATATCAACGACTGCTTTAAAATACTCAGGATGTCTTCCATGGAGCAAAAGAGCCATATAGCCCCCGTAGCTGCCTCCCATGAGTAATATCTTTTCCCGGTCGGCGTATCCCTGTTTAATCAAATATTCAAGTCCTTCAACATTATCAAGTCTCGGCCCGTGACCCCAATCGCCTTCAACCATCTTCATAAACGCAAGTCCGTAGCCTGACGAACCCCTGAAGTTCGGTGCAAAAATACTGTAGCCGCGGTGAACAAGAAACTGGAACAATGAGCGGAAGTTCTCCCGTTCAGCTGCCTGTGGTCCCCCATGCGGCCACAGAATAACATGTCCGTTGCTTACCTCTTCTCTGGCTTTAAAGAACAGCGCTTCAATCTCCAGACCGTCATAGGACGGATAAGTAAGAACATCCGGCTTGATCAGGTCTTCTTCTTTAACACCTGGAACGCCGTACTTCGTGAGAGATGTCCACTCTCCATTCTTAAATTGATAGAGGTTTGGAGGACGGGTAGCTGATCTTGCATTGAGATACAGGTTTCCTGATTTTGCTACCTCAAAGCCATCAATAACAGTAGCTGGAAGATCCAGCTCTTTTATTGACTCATCCTCAAGCAGAACCTGGTACAAACGATCGCTTACCCCCTGCTGGCTTACAATATAAAGTGAATGAGTCGATTCATCATACTGAACTTCAGTAAAATCCTCATTTTCCACTTCAATAACCTTTGTGAATTCTCCTTTTTCCAAGTCGAATTTTGCTAAATAGGAAAAATCAGCTCCATGGTTTGTAACCAGGTAAACCAGTGTATCCGAGACAAAAACAGCTCCTGAAACGGTATGCTGCTGATCTGTTTCAGGTGTCAGCCGTACTTCCCCATCGCCCGTCTTGGCATAAGCTAAAGCATACGTATTAGCAAAATGCTTCACATAAATGAATTTCTTTTCATCCGGGCTTTTGGTTACTAAAAAGGTTGCTGACCCTTCACCATCAATAACCGTTTCCTCTTCTTCGGTCTCGATATTATATCCATACGACTTTAAGAAAGTTGCATCTTCCTTTGTCGAGGTATAATAAAGCCGCTTTCCATCCTCCGAAAGATTAAGATTCATATGCCGTTCATTTTCCTGCTGACGGATCGGCTTTAGCTCTCCGCCTTGAGGTGACAGGGCATAGATTTGTCCGTTTTCGTCTCCATCGCGATCAATGACAGCTAAAATATAACGGCCTTTCGGATCGTATTTTAACTCTGAGCAGCTTTGGTTTTGAAAGGTTAATGGATACGGGAACACATTAGGTAAATCCATCGCCCACAAATTATATTTTCCATTTAAGTTCGTACTGAAAACAAGCTGGGATTCATCCGGGCTTACCGTAAACGTCTGGATTCCAAACGTTTGAAAGAAATTTTCTACATCAGGCTGTGAAAATGAAATCATAATTTGTTCTACCCCCTGGTTTTATTTCGTTCTGCTAAACTACTTCTCTATTTACAATAGAAGTCCTTCTTCATTTCGCTATAAATCCCAAAGAATTATCATAATACGATCATTTTCCAGCACCAAATAAATCCATTGATCTTTATCGGATTACAGTGTATAAATAAGATGTAAAATAAAATATCGTTCCATCTTCAGGGCAGGGTGCAATTCCCGACCGGCGGTAAAATTTTGATTGAGCCCGCGAGCGAATACTTGTATTTGCTGACTCCGTGAAAACCGGAGGCCGACAGTTACAGTCTGGATGGGAGAAGATGGAGGCATCGTATCGAGGGTTCTTTTGTATAGAACAACCTCTAGTTTGTGCTGACTTCTCCCCTTCTGAACGACTCAGAAGGGGATTTTTAGTAAACGCGCTTTTTAGCCAGTTTGCTAAATTACTAATAGGAAGGATTCCTTTTGCCATGCAGCGGGCAATAGGTTTAAATTCAGCATAAACTAAGGCTTGTTTAATAAATGAACATCCTCAATCTGCCGAAACTTCTGTAAGTGGAACGGAAGAACAGGAGATACATCTATGAAAAACACTCAGATGTTAGTAAAGCTGTCGATGTTTAGTTCTATTGCGTTTATTTTAATGCTTCTCAATTTTCCGCTGCCTTTTTTACCCGATTATTTAAAGATTGATTTTAGCGATGTGCCTGCATTGCTCGCCGCGCTTCTATTTTCACCGATGGCCGGCGTCATTGTAGAAGCACTCAAAAACATTTTGTATTATTTATTCAGAGGAAACGGCATTCCGATTGGCGAGCTTTCAAACTTTATCGCCGGCTGTGCCTTTATTCTTCCTGTCGCATTTTTCTACCATAAGAGAAAGTCGAAAAATGCGTTAGCGAAAGGGCTTATTTCAGGGACCATTTTAATGGCTGTACTCTTGGCAGTATTGAATTATTTCTTCATTTTGCCTGCTTACGCCTGGTTTTTCGGAATGGACTTTATGCTTGACCCGACCGTAAAATGGTATACAACAGTGGGGGCAATCCTGCCTTTCAATTTGATTAAAGGAATCTTTATCACAGCACTGTTCCTTCCATTATTTATAAAATTAAAGCCCTGGATCCTGCAAAATCAGGTCCAGCCAGGTTCATAAACATAGGGTGTCAGCTGCTTCAGAAGAAAGTTGAAGTGGCCGGCACCCTAAAATGTTATACTTGAGAAAAAAAGCAGGAGGATTTTTTATGAAACAGGATCTAATCAACCGATTAACTACATATGCAAAAATTGATACCCAGTCAAACGCTCAGTCTTCTTCTACTCCTTCAACAGAAAGCCAATGGGAGCTTGCACATCTTTTAGTTGATGAACTAAAAGAAATCGGCATGGAAGACGTAACGATTGATCAGCACGGCTACGTAATGGCAACTTTACCCTCGAACTCTGATAAAGAACTACCCACTATCGGTTTTCTTGCTCATGTGGATACCGCTACTGATTTCACTGGTAAAAATGTTAAGCCGCAAATCGTCGAAAATTACGAAGGCACTGATATTGTATTAAATGAAGAACTGAATATCGTTTTAACTCCGCGGGAATTCCCGGAGCTGTCAAATTATATCGGTCACACATTAATAACGACAGACGGCACCACTCTACTTGGGGCTGACAACAAAGCCGGAATCGCAGAAATTATGACAGCTATGCATTACTTAATTCAGCATCCGGAAATTAAGCACGGTAAAATTCGTGTTGCTTTTACTCCTGATGAAGAAATTGGACGCGGACCGCACAAATTTGATGTACAGGCTTTCAATGCAGATTTTGCTTATACCATTGACGGTGGTCCGATTGGAGAGCTTCAGTATGAAAGCTTTAATGCCGCCGGAGCTCATATTGAGATTAACGGAACAAACGTCCACCCTGGTACTGCGAAAAATAAAATGGTTAATTCAATGAAAATTGCCATGGAGTTGAACAGACTGCTTCCGCTGGATGAATCCCCGGAGTTTACAGCCGGCTATGAAGGATTTTTCCATTTAATCAGCATGAACGGAAGCGTTGAGAAAACAAAGATGGAATACATTATTCGGGACCATGACCGCGAAGCCTTTGAATCGCGTAAAAGATTACTGCAGCGCGTTGTTAATGAAGTGAATGCTAAGCATGGTCAAGGCACTGCTGTTCTTCAAATGGAGGATCAGTATTACAACATGCGCGAAAAAATTGAGCCTGTTCGACAAATCGTTGATGTTGCTGAAAAAGCGATGGCTATTCTGGATATTCCGGCAATCATCGAGCCAATCCGTGGAGGCACAGACGGCTCTCAGCTTTCCTATATGGGTCTTCCAACACCAAATATCTTTACTGGCGGCGAAAACTTCCATGGGAAATTCGAGTACATTTCGGTACAGAACATGGAGAAAGCATCACAAACGATTATTGAGATCGTTAAATTGTTTGAAGCTGAAGAAAACTGAGATCACTTAATCTTTAAATTGGAGTTGTTTATGTAATGAACTTACGAAAGCTAGACCTGGTATTCAGCGTGGTCCTTTTGGTAAATGCGATTCGGATATTTTACATCATTGTGACAGCAGACGATCCAAAACCAGTTGATTATCTTGTTCTGTTTTTCTCTACTTTAGGAGCTGTTATCCTATTTATGAGCAGCAGAAGAAACAGGTATAAAAAGGAAGATGAGTAATTTGTATTTTAATAATATGTATTTTAATGTAATTTAATTAAAATAAAAAAGACATCTAATTCCAATAGATGTCTTTTTCTTTATTTATTCATTCGGTCTAAAAATCCACCCAGAAGGTCATCGATGTTCTCTACTTTGTCCTCTTTTTTCTCTTCTGCTGCAGGTTTATCCTTCATAGCAGAGTCCCAGTCAAAATTCATCAGGTCATCATCTGATGCTGCTGATTCTGCGCTTGAACTGGCTGCTTCTTCTACCTGAGCTTCCGGCGACTGAGAAAACGTTTGTGAAATCTTTGATTTTTCCTGCAGATACAGCGCTTCATCAATATCCAATGATGTACTGTTCATTGAAGCCAGGATAGCCGTAGCACGAACTGGATCAGATAAAAGCTGATACACGATATTCCCTAGCAATGCCTCAGAATGTGAATGGCGAATCCAGTTGCGCTGCTCCTTGCTCAATCCTTTTGGCAAGGGAACGGTTATCGTTTCACGATCCTTCGACTGATGGTAGCTTCCAACGCTCTCAAGAACAAATTCAGCGATTTTGCTAGAAAAATTCCGCTTCTCTGCTTCCTTAATCTTCTGAAGCTCACGAATAATATGATCAGGGGTATCGGAGGGCAGGCGAAATGTGATCGCCTGCCCTCTTTTTATCCCGTTTGACGGAGTATTACTCATAAAAATACCCTGTTACTTAACAGCTGCTTTTTTCTCTTTTGGATCCTGCGCAGCCGCTTTGTTATTTTTTCTATCAAAATCAGTAATCAATTTATAATAAGCATTTGCCATCATCCAGATGCTTTCTTTTTCATCCTCAAAGAACTCAATATTATATCCATCCAGACTGTTGTTAAGCGTTTTAAGGTATTCCTTTAACACCATAGCCCCGCCGCCAACAAAGTAGCAAATTTCTGTTTGTGAGTTTTTCTTCCATACATTGCGAAGATGTCTGTATTCCTTTTTAGCCAGGTCAAGAAGGATTCGATCTGTAATATCGTGCACACTTGTGCGGCTCCCCTTTACCATAATATGATTGCGGTCATTCTTCTTTGTGATGATATCAACCACATCACGGCGTGAATCAAGCTCTACTCCGTGTTTTGTACGGATTTCCTCCCTGATTGCCTCCAGAGACTCAGAAACACCCAGATTAAAGCCCTGTGCCTTATCGTCATCTACGTTTCTGTTGCGGATCACAGCGATATCTGTTGAAAGACCGCCGATGTCCTGAATCAGGATCTGTTTATCCACAAGATCACGGTTAATAATTCTGCCGTCATTATCCATTACAAGATTAATAAATGCAGCAAAGCCCTCAGGGTATACCTTTACTTCATCGAATTTAATATTTACTTTCTGCCCCTGGTATTTTGGTGTTACAAGGAATTCCACCTGGTGAACAGATCCAAGAAGCTGGGAACGGAAGCCTACATCTTTCCCTTCCTTCACTTCCCGCAGAGGAAGCCCTGTACCAAGAAGATACGTCGCATCTACTATATTATTTGTCTTCTTAAAGTCTGAACTGTTTTCTGCTCTTACTGCATCAAGCGCCAAAGTTGCAAAAAGCATAATTAAAGACTGGTCTTCTTCTGATTTGCTGCTGCCTGGATCTAATTCAGTTGCATTATCACTTTTTGTAGCCAGATTACCTACACGATAAATGACGTTATTGTCCTGAAGGGCAGGGGAGTGAACCCGAATATGAATCCCGTCCACTGGATCCTTCTCATTTAATTCCTCAATCCCGATAACCGGGCGATCTTCGCGGTCTCTTGCTATTACATTAGGAATGTTCAATTCATAGTCCGATTTTCCAAATAGTGCTTTTACGGAATCATTCCCTACATCAACTGCAGCGATTCTTGCTTTACTCAATATAACCATTCCTCTCAATTTATGTATTTAATGGTTTTCTGTGTTTCTTTTACCACTATGATTAAGAGTATAGAATTTTTAAAGTTACGTCAATCATTCCTTAGTAGGGTTATCGTTTTGTTGATGTATACAATTTTGTGTACTTGTTTACAAATACGTGTACTTGTACACAAACCTGTACACATCCTTTTAAATCAACATGTATACACTTTCGTTTACATGTTTACGATATTGTATACATTTGTTTACAATTTGTATACTTGTGTACGTTTTTGTAAACATCGCTGGTTCTGCTTCAGAATACCCCTTTTCCCTATCCTTTCATACTAGCTTTTTAGTCGGGGAAACAAAGAATATTTTTCAAGTATGTCTAAATAGCTGCTTACTCTATGAAAATTACGGCTGGTGATTTATAGTAAATGTGGGTATGGTAATGTCGAAGGAAAGGCCGGTGGATAGATTGAAGAGACCGTATGTATTACTATTTTTGACGCTAGCTCCATTATTTTGGGCAGGGAACTATGTTTTAGGGGAATACGTTGTTGAAGAGATGCCGCCTTTAGCAATGACTTTTATACGATGGCTGATTGCGATCGTTTTGCTGATCCCATTAGCCCAAATAATAGAGAAGCCAGACTGGAAAAGTGTATTAAAGGCCTGGAAACTCCTGACACTAATGGCCTTATTGGGTATAATAGGATATAACTTTTTACTTTATGAGGCACTAAGACACACAACTCCAGTAAATGCCTCATTAGTTAATTCGATTAGCCCCATTTTAATCGTAATTCTTTCAACCTTTCTATTAAAAGAGAAGCTGACAAAATGGAATCTATCCGGACTGGTTGTATCCCTTTCAGGCGTGCTGCTTGTATTAACGAATGGAGACCTTCAAAACCTCCTCCAGGTTCAATTTAATGCAGGAGATGTAATCATGCTTATGGCCGTGATCTGTTGGTCCATTTACTCGATTCTTGGCAGAAGAATGACGGACATACCGCCAATAGCAGCTACTACTGTATCTGTGGTGATAGGACTTGTGATGATTCTTCCGATTATCCTTTATCAGGGCCTCCCTGCTTCGTTAAGCACCGCAGGAATGGCTGGAATCGTATATATGGGCTTATTCCCTTCTGTAGGAGCGTTTGTCTTCTGGAACGTATCACTGCGTTATATAGACGCCTCAAAAGTAGGCATTTTTCTATACTTAATCCCTGTATTTACTGCAATTATCAGTGTGCTGCAGGGTAAGCCGATTTCTCTCATTCAGGCTGCTGGGGGTATACTTGTATTCATTGGAGTTTATTTAAATAGCAGGAAGTAGTATTTCTATATATTGTATTTTTTTTAGATATTTTTTTAATTTTTTACATAATAATTGATGATTTTATATTTTTAAATATAAATTTTGTATTTTATTAACATTTTAAAGACTATCTGAATTTATTAAATGAGTCATTAAATTCTCAGCAACTAGGTAAGACAAAAGATTCGAATGGTATATTTAGCTAAAAAGGTTTGAACGGAAGGTAATTAAAAGATAAAATTACTTATATAGTCTTTACTAGAAGCACTGCTAAAGGGGACAAGTACAGTGATTGAACTGGAGAAACTAACACAAGAAAATTTGTTGCTGAAAGAAAAGGTAGAGGAACTGGAGACAACGATTCAGGAGCTTTCTGCTCCAATTATTTCGTCTATCATTCCAGATACCATTCTGGTGCCATTGCTTGGCCAGCTGTCTGATTACCGGTTTAACCATATTCAGACAAAGATCCTGCAAGGATGCCAGAATCGAGAAATTGAGCATGTAGTAATTGACTTTACCGGCATCTCGTACGGGGATCTTGATGAAAACGGATTTGAAGTATTAAGCAAGCAGATTGACGATTTAACCAGTGCTTTAAAACTGATGGGTACTGAAGCATTATATGTCGGTTTTAAACCAGTGCTTATTCAAAAAATGGTGGAGTTTGGTCATTTAAACCTGTCTTCCATGCAAGCCTTTTCAACCTTTAAGTCTGCTCTTCAATACTTGATGGGTAAAAAAGGATTAGTCTTTGATACGAGGTAGTAAGGGAAGGTACGTGTAGGCGAATTTAAAAAAGGCTGAGACAAATGTATGTCTCAGCCTTTTTTAAATTTCCATTATTTATCAGACTCTTTTTAGTTTTCTCTTGCTTTATGAACCTTTAGACGCTTTCCTTTTACAGGGGTGGTTTTCATTTCCTGAAGGACTGCAGGACCTTTCCCGTTTAATATTTCAACATAGGTCGCATTTTCATAAATGGTGATGATGCCAATATCCTCAGCATGTATCCCGTCAATTTTCGCAATTGTTCCGACGAAATCGACCGCTCTCAGCTTTTTCTTCTTTCCTCCGTTGAAATAAAGCCTCATAATGTCCTGGCTGACCTGATCCCGCTTATCCATTTTCAGATCAGGCAGGAGATTGATTTTCTCTTTGAAATTGCCCTTTAAGCTCATGACCTCTTCCTTTGAAGGCACCATCCCCGGAGTCAGCTCAAAGCCGATATAGGCCTCTGTCTCTTCTAAGAACCGATCCTCATACTCCGTAACAAAAGAGACGGCTTTTCCTTTATTCCCTGCACGGCCTGTTCGGCCGGTTCGGTGAACATAGCTTTCTTTTTCCATAGGAAAATCATAATTTATAACAAGTGAAATATTTTCAATATCAATCCCGCGTGCAGCGACATCAGTTGCGATTAAATAGCGAAATTCACCGCGTTTAAATTCATTCATAACCGCAAATCGGTCCTCCTGCACCATTCCCCCATGAATCTTGTCACATGGATACCCAGCCCGATCAAGCTGATTGGATAACTCATCCACCCGCTCCTTCGTTCGGCAAAATATGATACAGCTATCCGGATTTTCAACAATCGTGACCTTCTTTAAAACACTTAGCTTTTCATTCTCATTCACTGTATAAACAGTATGCTTTGTATTCGTATTTATTTTTACTGATGCCTGAATCTGAATATCGATCGGGCTGTTCATATAGTGATGGCAAAGCTCCTGTACTTCCTCAGGCAAAGTAGCAGAAAATAGCATGGTTGTGCGATTAACCGGTAATTCCTTTATAATTGCTTCCACTTGCTCAAGAAACCCCATATTCAGCATTTCATCTGCTTCATCGATGACAAGGTACTTTATTTTTTCAAGACTGAGTGAGTCCTTCTGTATATGATCTAAAACGCGGCCAGGGGTGCCTGAGACAATGTGATTCTTCTGCTTAAGCTCTGTTTTCTGCCTGGCGTATGGCTGTTTTCCGTAAATGGAGATCGCCTTCACTCTTTTATACCGCCCTATATTGGTTATATCTTCTTTTACCTGTTCTGCAAGCTCACGTGTTGGTGTAAGGACTAGTGCCTGAGGCTTATTTTCCTCCCAATGAATGAGTTCACACAATGGAATCGCAAAAGCAGCTGTTTTTCCGCTTCCTGTCTGTGATTTAACGGTCATGTCATTTTTTAGGAGGGCAGCAGGAATTACTTCCCGTTGAACGGGGGTCGGCTGATGATACTGTAATTGGTCTAAAGCCCTTAAAATTTCGTTGCTAATGGAATAATCCTTAAAGCTATTATTTGTCATTTGGTACTCCTTTAAATAATTATCACGTTATTCGTCGTACAATGTATTATACCAGTTGTACAGTCTTCTGATCCTTCATTCAATCAGGTTATACTATTTCCCGGGCAATAGCAAAGAGGTTGAGAACACGTGTGTCTCAACCTCTTTAATCCGGTTTGTTGCGTTTGAAAAATTATTTTTATGCCCCAGACCCTCTTGCATTTCAAGAATTAATAAAGTAAATACTTCTTCCGGACCTTTTCAAATTTCTTCAGTTCAGGCTGCCACTCCGCAGTCAGTTCTTCAACTGATCTTCCTTCCTCAATGCCTTTTCTGACCCAGCTATTGCCCATCAGGTTGTCAAAGAAGGATATTCCTTGTGCATTTTCAGCCCGGAATTCAAAATCCTCAGGGTACATATCGTGTATGGTTTTCACGATGTGTATGCCCGTTTCAACCGGTTTGAATGCATTTCGATTCGTCACATGGATCTGTACGCCGTGAGAAAGTGTATTTGCATGCTTTGAAATCGTTGGTGTAAACGAAGCTGCTCTGAAGGTAACCCCTGAAAGTTCAAGGCTGTTCAGGCTTGCTGCAAGATCATCTGCATTAATAAATGGAGCACCAATCAGCTCAAACGGCTTTGTCGTGCCACGGCCTTCTGAAACGTTGGTCCCTTCAATAAGCGCAGCCCCTGGATACACGACTGTTGTTTCTACCGTCGGCATATTTGGAGATGGCATCACAAATTCCAGCGGTGTTTCATCATAATACGTATTGCGTTTCCAGCCCTTCATTTCAATCACCGTTAAGTCTGAATTGATTCCGAATTCCTTATTGAAGAGCAGAGCGAGCTCCCCTACGGTCATACCATGACGAAGCGGAATAGCATAATTTCCAACAAAGGAAGCATATTTCATATCAAGCACCGGTCCCTCCACCTTCGTTCCGGCGATAGGATTTGGCCGGTCCAGCACAATGATCGGAATATTGTTCTCCTTTGCTGCTTCCATTGCATAAGCCATCGTATAAATATACGTATAGAAGCGCGCTCCTACATCCTGAATATCAAAAACCAGTACATCAATATTTTCAAGCATTTCAGGCGTTGGTTTTCTCGTTTGTCCATATAAGCTGTATACGGGAAGCCCTGTTTTTTCATCAGTATACGACTCCACATACTCCCCAGCCTGTGCACTCCCTCTTACCCCATGCTCAGGACCATATAAAGCAGTTAGCTCTATACCCGGATCATTATAAAGTAAGTCAACAATGCTGGTTAATTCCTGATCAACTCCTGTAGGGTTGGTGATCAGCCCTACTTTTTTTCCTTCTACAAGCTGCCGTTCGTCTTTAAGCAGGACCTCAATACCGAGCTGAAGCTGTTTGTTTTTCCCTTTTCCGTTGTCGTTTCCTTTCCCCTTGTCATTTCCATTATGCGCATCTACAGTTGATAAGGAAGATAGTACAAGCACGGCTGTTAAAAACATTAGTATCCACTTCTTCAAACGAAACGCCTCCTATTTGGTTTAGTAGCTCATCCCATGTCCATATTCGTACAGAATTCCGCTTTCATAGTCCGGAATGGTAACAGGCAGCAAACCGGCTGGGTTAGTAACACCGAAAATGGCAGCGGCTGCAGCATCAAAGCTTGCCTGTCTGAATCCATACTGGGCAAGATAAGCGTCCACCTCAGGATAAGCCATAATGTCATATGGATTTCGAATTCCAAGTGCAATGACCGGAGCTTCAGTTTGAGCAGCCAATGTATTAACCAGCTGCATTTGAGCATGTTGTGGCGACCTGCCAGCTACGGTACTGGTACTTGTTCCTACAATGACAGACGCTGCTTCTTGTACCTGCTTTAGCTGCTCTTGGGTTAGTCGAAAGTCTGCTGATGCTTCTATAATCTCCACATTTGCATGGTGCTGTTTAACTGCAGCTCCTAATTCAGTAAGGTTGGTTCTTCCAACCACCACAACTTTCTCCTCTGCTGCAGGGCTCAGTGGCAGAACCTGTTCATTTTTTACTAGCGTAATGGAACGTTCGGCAGCCAGCTTTTCAATTTCTTTATGCTCAGGCGATCCAACCACCTGAAGGGCATTTGCAATTTTTCCGCTAACCGGCGCAGGTGTTTCTTCTTTAATCACGCCGCGTTTAATTTTCAGGGAGAGGATTCGTTCGACTGAAGCCTCTACTCTTTCTTCTGTTAATTCCCCTGTTTCAATCGCTTCGAGTAAGCCTGCGCGAACTTCACTGAGTCCGACCGGCATAAGGACGATATCAGTCCCGGCCTCCACTGCCCGAATGGCTGCATCAACAGGACCGAAATGCTCAACAATCGCACCCATATTCATGGCATCTGTTGTAATAACGCCATCATAGCCCATCTCTTCGCGCATTAACCCGGTTAACACCTTTTTAGAAAGGGTTGCAGGCAGGGCAATTTCTTCACCTGTTTTTTCGGAAATGGCTTTTGTGTCATCAATTTGAGGAAACGTAACATGGGCCGTCATAATAGCGTCAATGCCTGCTTCCATTCCTTTTTGGAACGGATAGAGCTCAACATCCATTAGTCTTTCCTTATCATGAGGCACCTCAGGCAGCCCAAGATGAGAATCAACTGCGGTATCCCCGTGACCCGGGAAATGCTTGGCCGTTCCTGCTACACCTGTTGATTGAAGGCCTTCTGTATAAGCTACTCCAAGCTCTGCAACCAATTCAGGGTCTTCCCCAAAGGAACGAACCCCAATGACCGGGTTATCCGGATTATTATTTACATCCATCACCGGAGCAAAGTTCATATTAATGCCGAGTGAATGAAGCTCCTCCCCGATAGCTCTTCCCACTTCATGAGCAATTTCAGGGGAACGTGCAGCACCTAATGCCATATTTCCCGGCATATCTGTTCCCGACTGAAGACGCGTCACAATCCCGCCCTCCTGATCAATGGTCATTAGAAGAGCATGCTTTTCAGCCGCCTCCTGGTAGTCATGAACCAGCTGAGTCGTTTGTTCAGTTGTTACAACATTTTCTCTGAATAAAATCACGCCGCCAAGATGATACTCCTTTACCAGCTGCTCGATTTCAGGCAGCATCTGCGTTACATTCTGCCCATTCCAGTTACGAAAATCGGGCATAAGCATTTGCCCCACTTTTTCTTCAATCGTCATATGTCCTATCGCATGCTTTACAAGGTCATATCTGTCACCCGTTTGTTTAACGATTGCCGGCTTTGAGTCAGGCTTCCCTTTTTGGCCGCCTGATTTTGGCACGACCTTATAATCAAGCGCAATCCGATCGTGGAACACACCATCTGTTACATTGATAAAGGTTCTTCCATTTTTCCCGTTGAATTGAACCAAACCATTCTGATCAACACTTGCGACATTTTTATTGGTGGAACTCCATTGCAGCTGGCCAGTCGAAAGCTTAAAGCCGCCATCGTCATAAACCCTCACGGTCTGCAATTGGAGCTTATCTCCCTCAATTGCTGTTTGTGACTCGGGCAGGTTTTGATAAAGGACCAGATCTTTTAAGGCAGGGCTATGGGCTTTGGCACTGACAGGCGGAAAGCTGGATAATACAAGTGCCAACGCCAGAAGTGAAAAGCCAATAAGTTTGCTCGTCTTTTTCATCTATTTCCCTCCGTTTATGTTAATATTTTCGCTTCGTCCAATCATCGCTGTCCAGCTTAAGCTCTACACTATCTCCATTTTGTTGAGTAAGCCTCGGATTTTGGATATACCAGCCTCTTCCATTAACCGAGGCATCCGTCTGGTAGCGGAATCGGATGAATTTTGTTCCTTCCGGGATGCTGACGGATTCTTTTTTCCAATCAGCGCTATTTCCAGTGTAGGCTGGTAAAGCAGCGCTCCAATCTTCGCCATCTGCCGACACTTCGACAAAGCCGTAGTCTGAATTCTCTTCAATGCGATGCCATGTTTCAAATGTCAGTAAAGCAGGTTTATCTCCTTTTAGCTCTGCTGTTAATGTGCGCTGCAGACCGTCCCCGTATCCTGAAAACCAGGCTGTTGATTTTGGAGCTGTTTTTACAGGAATCGCATCAGCTGTCAGCTGTGCAAAGGCTCTTCTTGCAACATTCGTCGAAACCGTATTTCTTGAAGGATGAACGCGGTTCGTTAAAAGAATGGCGACCGTATCATTTTTCTGGTTGATCACAATTGAGGTTCCACTAAAGCCGGTGTGCCCAAGGGAATCTTCATCCGTTAATGCATCCATCAGCCATCCCTGATTCAGCTCCCAACCGAGTCCGTGATCATCACCGGGAAATTGGGGGATCTGATTCTCGTTCAATGTTCTGATCGTTTCCGGTTTTAAAATTCTTTTTCCTCCATAACGTCCTTCCATGAGGAACATATGAGCAAATTTCGCTAAATCCTCTGCAGTGGAAAAGACTCCTGCATGGCCGGCAATCCCATCAAGTGACCAGGCATTTTCATCATGCACTTCTCCCCATACAAGCCCGCGGCCAATTGCCGGTTGATATTCAGTCGCAGCAATTCGCGGCTTGAGAGCGGCTGGAGGATTATACATCGTATCCTTCATTCCGATTGGATCCGTAATCGTTTGTTTAACAAATGCATCAAGGGTTTTTCCAGAAAGTCGTTCGATTAGAGCACCGAGTGTAATCATATTTAGATCACTGTATGTATAGGTGCTGTCAGGAGGGTTTACGAGCGGCTCTGCAAAAACGAGCTGTAGCCTGTCCTCCCTGCTGCTGCCTTGAGTATAGAGTGGGATCCAGGCTGCAAAGCCCGATGTATGTGTCATAAGCTGACGAATGGTTACATCCTCTTTGCCGTTTTGACTAAATTCAGGAATATAGTTTGCCACTTTATCATCAAGCTTGAAATGTCCTTCTTCATAAAGCTTCATGGCTGCAGTTACGGTAAAAATTTTGCTGATAGAGGCTAAATCGAAGATCGTGTCTTTTTTCATCGCAACAGGATGTTCAGCTTTTGTGTACTGATCGTCTTCGTATTGGTAAGCAAATCCGTAGGCATCATGCTTCACGACATGCCCGCTTCTTGCTACAAACGCAACAGCCCCAGGCATAACTCCATCTGAAATCATGCCTTCCATTAATGGGTCTATTTCTTTTAACGGGGCATCAATCATTCCTGCACTTTTTGCGTTGCCGGGATGAAGGACAGGCGCTGAAGTCTTGGGCTGATTCCAGGTAAATTGATTGTTCATTAGGCTCATTTCCTTTTTTCCAGATTCACCAATGGCGGGTTGTTCTGCTGGCAATGCCGGGGCGATCAGCAACGTACATAGCGTTAAAACAACAAATTGTTTTTTCATACTTCCTCCTTTTCTTTCTGAATTGGTTTTCATGCTTTCATTTCCCTTGTCTTCTAGTTTATGGGTTTTAAAGTATAGTTGTCTATACCACTTAAGTCATGATAAAAGAAGTTCTTGCTTTTAAAAGTGGTTCGTAATGACTATTTAGAAAATTCTATTAATTGGTTTTGAAGGAATACCTTTTTGCTTGGCATTCTTGAGATTATGCGATATAGTATTTTCAACACGTGTAGCGGGATGACCATTCTCCCGCTCGGACGTGTTTTTTTTGTGTAAAATTCTGCTTAATTTAGATAGATGAAGTTTGGTAGCTAGGGATAAATACCTTTTTAATAAGCGTGTTGATTTCCGCTGCAGGGGCATGCTTTCCGCGGGGCGGGGCTTGAGCTAACTTGCTAACGCAAGTGGATCTCAAGCTCCCGCTTCTTCCCGCAGGAGTCAGCCCCTTCCGCTCCAATCAACTTCTATATAGGTAATTTGGTGCTTCGGAGTTTGAGCGTAATTGGTGAAAACCTCTTTTATGGATAGTTCTTTTTCAAATGGTCCAGGTATGGAGTCAAGATAGATCTTTATTAACGCCTTTAAAGTGGAAGATATAAAAGATAATTGCTATGACTAAGAATAATGGGACGAATAGGTTGGAGAAGAGTAAAAAGGTGTCGGGTTCTGTGGGGTATCCTGAACCGTCTGTGACTAAGGCATGCCAGTAAATATATGAGCTGAGTCTTTCTAATCCATAGATGATTCCTGCTGCTGCTAAAAATAACGATCCTAAGCTGATGTATGTATGATTCAATATAAAACCCCCTATTACATTTTAGAATAGGATAGTTGTATTTTTTTGTTAAATCAACTGAATTTTGAGAATAAAGTGATTTAATAAATAAGTGTAAGTGCATCACGAAAAAAATCCTCCTGCAATCTTTCAGCAGGAGGATTTTTGTTCATATTACATGATTTCGCGGTCCCAATGACGGTGGGCGGCGATTGCCTGGATGAATTCACCCGTAAATGCCTCCATATCGTCCCCGTGAACGACTCCGGCACTAGTTTGAATATCATTAGCCTCCAGCCACTTCTTGCCCTCGTGTGTGGCTCCCAGCGGCTTAAAATGCATAAAGGCTTCATTTAGGAAGTAGGAAGTGTTTTTCACGAATTTTTTCCCTAGCTCCTGCTCGTCTCCACCAACAAGGTAGAGCGCATCGAATAGTACAGAATCAGCTGTTAGGAAGGTGTGGTCGACTTCAACATCGATTCCTTCAGTACCCTTAATAACCCCCAGCTTGTCAGAGATAAATTCACATTGAATCCCCTCAGCCTTAAGCGTATCAATAACCGTTTTAACCTCAGGACCGTTAAAGCTGCTTGAAATGATGACTCCTACTTTACGTGTAGTAGGCTTTTTCTTCGTGTTTTCCTGGCTGAGCGCAGGAGATGTTTTTGATTGGGCGGATCGGCCGCCTGTTGGAATGTCAGCTCCAATAGCTTCAGCAACTTCCTTGGCAAGGTCTGCATTTACATTTGCAAACATATCTACGACCTGCTGCTGGATGTCTTTACGTTCGACTTTGCCAAGCTCAAATGTAAATGCCTCAGTAATATGATCTTTCTCAGGCTGGCTCATGCTGTTCCAAAACATCGTTGCCTGAGAAAAGTGATCCTTAAAGCTTTCACTTCTTGTCCGCACTTTTCTGCCTTCCATCTTTTCCTGGTAATGAACATACCCTCCGCGATCCTCAGAGGCAGGCATTGGCGTATTTTGTGCAATGGAATTTTTATGATAGCTTACCGGCCCTTTATTAATCGTCTGGCGGCCATAGCCGTCACGCTGGTTGTTATGGAACGGGCATACAGGACGGTTGATCGGAAGCTCATGAAAATTAGGACCGCCTAACCGGATAAGCTGGGTATCTGTATAGGAGAATAATCTTCCCTGAAGCAGCGGGTCATTGGAAAAATCAATTCCAGGTACGACATGACCAGGATGAAACGCTACCTGCTCTGTTTCCGCAAATACATTGTCCACATTGCGGTTTAAGGTCATTTTCCCAACAAGCTTTACAGGAATGTCTTCCTCCGGCCAAACCTTAGTAGGGTCAAGAATATCAAAATCAAACTTGAATTCGTCTTCTTCTGCTAGAAGCTGAACGCCAAGCTCATATTCCGGATAATCGCCATTTTCAATCGAATCATATAGATCTCTACGATGAAAGTCCGGATCTTTACCGTTGATCTTCTGCGCCTCATCCCATACAAGTGAATGAGTGCCAAGAACCGGCTTCCAATGGAACTTAACAAAATGGGCTTTCCCTGCTTCGTTGACAAAGCGGAATGTGTTTACGCCAAAGCCCTCCATCATTCGGAAGCTTCTCGGAATAGCTCGATCAGACATTGCCCACATAACCATATGAGCACTTTCCTGATTATTGGCTACAAAATCCCAAAATGTATCATGTGCTGATGCAGCCTGCGGAATTTCATTATGCGGTTCCGGCTTTAACGCATGTACTAAATCGGGAAATTTCATTGCATCCTGAATAAAAAATACAGGAATATTATTTCCTACTAAATCGTAGTTTCCTTCTTCAGTATAGAATTTAGTCGCAAACCCTCTTGCGTCCCGAACCGTTTCAGCAGAGCCTTTTGAACCGGCTACTGTCGAAAAACGAACAAATACGGGAGTTTTTTGAGAAGGGTCCTGAAGAAAGCCGGCCTTGGTGAATTCTTTCATCGATTCATAGACTTCAAATTCCCCATGGGCAGCATAGCCTCTTGCATGGACAATTCTTTCCGGAATTCGTTCATGATCGAAATGGGTCATTTTTTCACGAAAATGAAAATCCTCCATTAAGGTCGGACCACGATCACCGGCTTTTAAAGAAAATTCATCCTCAGAAACCTTTAATCCCTGGTTGGTAGTCATTACCTTTCCTGAGTCATCAGAACGGAACTGCTCAAGCTGTTCATTTTTACTGTGTTCGTTAATTTTGCCTTTTTCCTTCATTATGTAATCCCCTTTGTCATTTATTTAATTATCCCGTAGACTTTTCCCCTAATCAGGAACTGACAAACGGATTATCTGAATCTTTCATTTTAATGTTTTGTAAAGTGCTGATTGAAAATCGCTTCTACTTCACCCTCCTTTCGAAGCAGGGTTTATAAATTTCTTAAGGTGGAAAGTAGGGAATAAAAGCATTTAAGAGAGGTTGTTCGTGATGAAAACGATTGATACGTACTTTCAGACAAACTATGAAGCTTCACGCAAGGTGTTTCGGGATAATTTAGAGACGATTAAAAAGTTCTGGCCAAAAGCAAGACTTGCAACACAAAAAATCGGAAACGGAACAGATAATACGATTGACATGATTCATGCTGAAGCGACTGAATCAAATGATCAGGTGCTGTTTTTTACAACGGGAGAGCATGGGATTGAAGGCTATGCCGGTGCAGCAGTAACGAGTTTGTTTATCGAGGAATACGCGGATAAATTAGATCCGAAGACGACAGGCATTTGCTTTATTCATGCGCTGAATCCTTGGGGAATGAGAAATTTCCGCAGAGTAACAGAGAATAATGTTGATTTAAATCGAAATTACTTAGTTGATCCATCAAGCGTTCCTGAGGATATTAACAAGGCTTATGAGAATGAGGAAGAGCTCTTTTTGCCCGCAGGAAATATTGTAAATCTAAGCAGGGAAAGAAGAAAGCTGCAGGCTCAGTTAGTTAAAGCGCTGGCTAAAGAAGGCTACAGCGGCATTACAGCTGCTAAAGGAATGGGTCAGTTTCAATTCCCTCGCGGCGTATATTACGGCGGCGACAAAGAAGAGGAATCGGCGGTATTTTTAAAGGATGTACAAAAAAAGCTGCTTAGTCATTACAATCGCATCATTCATATGGACTGGCATACCGCGCTTGGTCCAAGTAACGAGGTGACCATGGTCGTGAGTGATAATGATGAGCGGGAGACAGAACAGCTGAAGGAACAATACAACTTAAAAAACATCCAGAAATTCAGTCCTGAAAATGTAAAGGGCGACTCGACCAGTCACTTCCATGCGATAAAAAACAGGGATTTTGCAGATAAATATCTATTCTCTGCTTTGTTTGAATTCGGGACTTTCGGGACCGATCTTAAAGCATCGATTCGTGAATTTATGACGATCATTTTGGAGAATCATTTGTATTGGGATGGAGCCGAAAATGAAGATGACATGGAGAAGATTTTAGATGAATTTCGTGCGATGTTTTATCCGGTTGAGCGAAATTGGCGCCAGTCAGTGGTTTCGGAGGCACGCCTTGCGATTGAAGCCGTTTTAGAAACGGAGAACATTTTTAAGTCAGCAGTAAAAATATAATAAAGAAGCCTTGATGACCGTCATTTGCGCGGTCACAAGGCTTCTTTTTCTGTTCTCTACGGTAATACGGTTGCGCCCATTAAATAACGGTCGCATTCTCTTGCTGCTTCCCGTCCTTCGTTGATCGCCCAGACGATTAGACTTTGACCTCTTCTCATATCACCAGCTGAGAATACGCCTTCTACATTTGTTGTGTATTTTCCGTACTCTGCTTTTACAGTAGAGTTTGCATTTGTTTCTACCTGTAATTGCTGAATTAATCCTTGCTCAGGTCCTGCAAAACCGATAGCAAGCAGGACTAAGTCTGCCGGCCAGACTTTTTCAGTACCAGGAATTGCTTCACGAATGCGTGAGCCGTCTTCCCCTATACGCAGCTTGACGTTAATCGTGTGGACTTCTTTAATAAGTCCATTGTCATCGCCGACAAACTTTGTCGTCTGAACTGCGTAGGCACGCGGATCATCTCCATATTTGCTTGCTGCTTCTTTTTGTCCGTATTCAATCCGGTGAACAACCGGGTACTGCGGCCAAGGATTTCCTAGCGCGTCACGGATGGATCCTTTTTTATCATAAATATCAAATTGCGTTAAGCTCTTGCAGTTATGACGGATGGAGGTTGCCAGGCAATCTGTACCGGTATCTCCCCCTCCAATAACAATGACATCCTTGCCTTCAGCTGAAAGATAATTTCCATCTGCAAGATTTGAATCAAGCAGGCTCTTTGTATTGGCATGAAGAAAATCCATTGCGTAATGAATTCCTTTCAGTTCTCTGCCTTCTACCTGAATATCACGGTGAACCGTTGCTCCGCCGCACATAATAACGGAGTCAAATTCCTTGTTCAGCTTAGCAGCAGGATAATCCTTACCGACTTCAGTATTTGTAATGAAAGTGATTCCTTCTTCTTCAAGGAGCTTTACACGGCGTTCGACCATTGCATAAGGCAGCTTCATTTCAGGAATTCCGTATGTTAGCAGTCCGCCAACACGGTCATTGCGTTCAAAAACGGTTACCCAGTGACCAGCTTTATTAAGCTGAGCTGCGGCTGCAAGTCCTGCTGGCCCTGAACCGATAACAGCAACTTTTTTTCCGGTTCTTTTTTCAGGAGGCTCCGGTACCACCCAGCCTTCATCAAAACCTTTTTCAATGATGGCCCGTTCAACCGTTCGAATAGCTACAGGAGGCTCATTAATTCCAAGTACACAGGCTCCTTCACATGGAGCAGGGCATGCAGTACCGGTGAACTCCGGAAAGTTATTTTTCTCGTGCTCACGCTTTAAGGCTTCCTTCCATTGACCCTGATAAACTAAGTCATTCCATTCAGGAATCAAGTGGTATACAGGACAGCCTGTTGTTACCCCGTTAATTTCACTGCCATGATGACAGGTAGGGATCCCGCAGTCCATACAGCGGGCTCCTTGCTGCTTTATTTCTGCTTCTGACATTGGAAGCGTGTAATCATTCCAGTCTTTAATCCGCTCGGCTGGATCGCGTTCACGCTGAGACTGGCGATCATACTCCATAAATCCAGTAGGCTTCCCCATCAAATCCCTCCTTCTCCAAGTTTATTTTGCTGGTTCTAGTTCACGTTTACTTTCTTCAAATGCTGTCATTTCAGCTTCAAATTTAGATAAACCGCCATCCTGCAGTGTTTTAATACGATCATTAATTTTCAGGTAAGACTTTGGAATGACGCGGACAAATAATGGTGCATACTTATCCCAATACGTAAGAATTCGTTTACCGTGCTGACTATTTGTGTACGCTACGTGTTTTTCGATCATTTGATAGACTTCATTAAGCTCAACTGAATTTTCTATCGGCTCTATGTGTACAAGCTCCGGATTGCATCTTGAACGGAACATATTATCCTCATCAAACACATACGCCACACCGCCGGACATACCAGCGGCGAAGTTACGGCCTGTCTGGCCAAGAACGACAACCTTTCCGCCTGTCATGTACTCACAGCCGTGATCGCCAACTCCTTCTACTACTACATTCGCTCCGCTATTCCGGACACAGAAACGCTCTCCTGCAATCCCCTGAATGTACGCCTCACCAGCAGAAGCACCGTAGAAGGAAACATTACCGATAATGGTGTTCTTTTCTGGAGGGAAGGTAACGACAGGGTCTGGATGCACAATAATTTTTCCGCCGGAAAGACCTTTTCCGACAAAGTCGTTGGAATCCCCTACAAGGCGCAGTGTCATCCCTTTAGGAATAAACGCTCCAAAGCTTTGCCCTGCAGAGCCTTTTAATGTCAGCTTTATTGTATCCTCAGGCAGACCTTTTTCTCCGTACCGGCGCGTGATTTCACTGCCGAGCATCGTACCGGTCACCCGGTTAATATTCCGGATGGCGGTGGTGAATTCAACCGGCTCCTGATTTTCAATCGCCTTTTTACAAATTGGAATAAGCTCCTGGAAATCAATTGTTTTCTCAAGACCATGATCCTGATTTTGCATATGGTAACGGCCAACCTTTGCAGGAAGATCCGGAGAGTATAGAAGTGCAGAAAGATCGATTCCTTTTGCCTTCCAGTGATCTACGGCATCATTAACCTCTAATACATCGGTACGGCCAATCATTTCGTTAATCGTTCTAAAGCCAAGCTCAGCCATAAGCTCTCTAGTTTCACGAGCGATGAAGCGCATGAAATTTGCCACATGTTCTGCATCGCCTGTAAATTTCTTGCGAAGCTCAGGGTTTTGTGTCGCTACGCCAACAGGACAAGTGTCTAAATGACATACACGCATCATAACGCAGCCAAGCACAACAAGCGGTGCAGTGGAGAAGCCATATTCCTCTGCGCCGAGGAGTGTGGCAATAACGACGTCGCGGCCTGTCATCATTTTGCCGTCCGTTTCAACGACAATACGGTCCCGAAGGCCATTTAACAGGAGGGTTTGATGCGTTTCAGCCAACCCGATCTCCCAAGGAAGTCCGGTATGCTTCAGGCTCGTTCTTGGAGCAGCACCTGTTCCGCCATCGTAACCGCTGATTAAAACAAGATCGGCTCTTCCCTTTGCAACACCAGCTGCAATGGTTCCAACACCTACTGCTGAAACAAGCTTAACTGAGATTCGTGCGCTTGGGTTTGCATTTTTCAGATTGTGAATAAGCTCAGCCAAATCCTCAATCGAATAGATGTCATGATGAGGCGGAGGAGAAATTAATTCTACTCCCGGGGTAGACCCCCGAACCTCTGCTACCCAAGGGTAAACCTTTTTGCCAGGTAAATGTCCGCCTTCACCAGGCTTTGCTCCCTGAGCAATTTTAATTTGAATCTCATCTGCATTTACCAGGTAATGGCTCGTTACGCCAAAGCGGCCGGAAGCCACCTGCTTAATTGAGCTTCGTCTCGAATCACCGTTTTCATCACGTGTGAAGCGGTCAGGGTGTTCTCCGCCTTCCCCTGTATTGCTTCGCCCGCCTATACGGTTCATTGCGATCGCAAGCGCTTCATGTGCTTCCTGCGAAATCGAACCAAAGGACATGGCTCCTGTTTTAAAGCGGCGGCAAATAGACTCCACGGACTCTACTTCTTCAATCGGAACAGGGTGAGCGTGCTTGAACCGCAGAAGCCCCTTAAGTGACTGCAGATTTACCTTTTCATCTGTCAGCATGGCTGAATATTTTTTAAAGGTATCATAATCGTTTGAGCGGCATGCATGCTGAAGCGTGTGAATAGTGCTCGGGTTATATTGATGATCCTCACCCTTAGCACGGTACTGATATTCATCCCCCGCTTCAAGACTGTTATTTCCTCCGCGATTATCGCCAAAGCCTGCATTATGACGCATGAGCACTTCTTTTTGAATCATTTCGATGCCGATTCCGCCTAAACGGGAAGAGGTGCGGGTGAAATACTTGTCGATGACATCCATATGAATGCCCACCGCTTCAAAAATCTGGGCTCCGCGATAACTCTGGATCGTTGAAATCCCCATTTTAGACAGGATTTTAATAACACCGTCTGTTACGGAGCTGATGTAGCTTTCCACAGCTTTATCGAGTGAGTCGATGGCAATTTCACCTTTATCAATTAAATCGCGCACGGAATCAAACGCAAGGTACGGGTTAATGGCTTCAGCGCCATAACCTAGCAGCATAGCAAAATGATGCACCTCTCTTGGCTCTCCTGACTCAATCAGTATGCTTACCTTTGTTCTCGTTCCCTTGCGGATTAAATGATGGTGAAGACCTGACACAGCAAGTAATGCCGGGATGGCCGCTTTTTGGGCAGACACTCCGCGGTCAGATAAAATCAATAGGGTCGTTTCCTGCGCTACCGCCTGATCCGCTTTTTCAAACAGATCGTCCAGTGCCTGTTCCATGCTATTCTCTGCTCCGTCAGCATCAAAAAGAGTGGAGAAAGTTACAGCTTTAAAGCCTTCAAGGCGCTGCTGACGAAGCTTTTCCAACTCCCGGTTTGTTAAAACGGGCGTCTTCAGGCGAATATGCTTACAGCTGTCAGGTCCCGGCTTTACCAGGTTTCCTTCAGCACCTATTGTGGTATCCACCATAGTAATCAGCTTTTCACGAATCGCATCAATTGGCGGATTCGTCACTTGAGCAAACAGCTGTTTAAAATAGTTGTATAAAAGCTGCGGTTTTTTGGACAGCACTGCAAGCGGGGAATCATAGCCCATAGAGCCTACAGGATCTTTTCCGTCTGTAACAAGCGGCTTTATAATTTTGTTTAATTCTTCACGTGTGTAGCCGAACGACAGCTGCTGCTTTAACAGCTCTTCTCCAATATGGGCAGGCGGCTGTTCAGATGCTTCAGGCACATCGTCAAGATTTTTCATATTGGTCAGCCATTCTTTGTAAGGCTGTTCAGAAGCAATTTGAAGCTTCACTTCTTCATCCGGAATGATCGTTCCTTTTTCCAAATCAACAAGAAGAATCCGGCCAGGTGCCAGACGATCTTTATATTCAATGTCATCAGCAAAGATATCCAATGCTCCAACTTCAGAGCCAAGGACAATCATGCCGCTTTTTGTTACATAGTATCTTGCAGGTCTAAGCCCGTTACGGTCCAGACAGGCGCCAATTTGTGTTCCGTTCGTAAACACAAGCGCTGCAGGTCCATCCCAAGGCTCCATTAAAGTGCTGTGGTACTCATAAAAATCACGCTTTTCCTCTTTAATGGTATCGTCATTTGCCCATGGTTCAGGAACCATCATCATAGCTGTATGAGCAAGTGAGCGGCCTGACAAATGCAAAAATTCAAAGCAATTGTCAAACATTGACGAATCACTGCCGTCTGCATCGATAACAGGAAGGATTTTTTGCAGATCCTCATCGCTAAAATAATCCGATTCACAAAGCTGTTCCCTTGCACGCATCCAGTTTACATTGCCTCGTAATGTATTGAATTCTCCATTATGGATGGTATAGCGATTAGGGTGTGATCGCTTCCAGCTTGGGAAGGTGTTTGTGCTAAAACGTGAATGCACAAGCGCTAGCGCGGATTTAAAATCGGGATGGTTAAGGTCGATGTAAAACGAATCCAGCTGTTCGGGGATGAGCATGCCTTTATAGACAATGGTTCGGGTGGATAAGCTGCTGATGTACACATCTTCATAGCCTTCCAGAGATGCGAGCTCTTTTTCAACCCTTTTCCGAATAACATACAGCTTTCGTTCAAAATCCATCTGATCCTTAATGCCTTCTCCACATTCAATAAATACTTGTCTGATCGTTGGTTTTGTTTTAGTTGCTACTTTCCCCACAAATGAATCATTAATAGGAACCGGGCGCCAGCCAAGAAATTTTTGTCCTTCTTCAGCAATAATTTGCTCGAAGATCTCCTTACTTTGCTTGCGGATATCATGATCTTTTGGAAGAAAAACCATACCTACACCGTATTCGCCTTCACGCGGCAGATAGATATTTTCCTTCTCGCATTGTTTTTGGAAAAAGCGGTGCGGGATCTGCGTCAGGATGCCGGCGCCGTCACCGGTGCTTGTATCGGCTGATTGCCCTCCGCGGTGTTCAAGGTTGCATAAAATATTTATAGCATTTTGAACAATACTATGGGACTTTTCACCATTTATATTCGCAATCATTCCAATCCCACATGCTTCGTGTTCTTGTTCGGGATCGTATAAACCTTGCGGAACAGGATAACCTTTTTTAATCATGATAAACTCCCCTCTCTATTAATAATGATGAAAGATGCTCGTTCTCGTGATGAAGGGGCATTTCCACTCTTCATGCCATGCACACTTTCAATTTCGAACTAGTATACCATGAAACTCTTGATCACATAAAATTCTGATAACATTTTTTTGTGAATTAATATCAATTTTAATGAATGAAAACGCTACCAAACATCTACCCAAACCTTACATGAACATGTGAAATAGACTGATTTTTCAAGGTTTTGAAGGGTTTTGTGATTTTTTTATGAAAAAATTAAAAAATTTATAAAAAATCATTTTTCTCAAACGCTAAAAAAGCCATTCGTCACCCCTAAAATGTAAATGGTGGAAGACGGCTTTAATGAAAGGAAAAAATTTCAGCTGTTTGCAGCGAAGCCAATGAGCCTTTTAAATTGGCATTTTTTTCTCTGATCCTTTTAATCTTCTTGTCATTCTGGCCATATTTTGCCTCCGCATAGAAAATGTATAAACGAGCATGGTCCATAAAGCTTATTCAAAATTGCTTATCAGTCACTAATTGTTGTACGTTAAATGCAAAGAATAAATTTATTGGGGGTTTTCATTATGGAAAATGTCTATGATTTTACGGTAAAAGCCTCGAATGGAGAGCAGAAATCACTGCGTGAGTATGAAGGGAAGCCGCTTTTGATTGTTAATACCGCAAGCAAGTGCGGACTAACCCCACAGTTTAAGGGGCTTCAGGAGCTGCACGAAAAATATCAGGATCAGGGGCTTACAGTTCTTGGCTTTCCCTGCGATCAATTTAATAAGCAGGAATTTGAGGACATTAATGAAACCACAGAGTTTTGCCAGGTGAATTACGGCGTAAGCTTTCCAATCCATGCGAAAATAGATGTGAACGGTGATCAGACGGATCCTTTATTTGCGTATTTAAAGGAGCAGAAAAAAGGCGTCCTTTCAAAAGCAATTAAATGGAACTTCACAAAGTTTCTGGTTGATCGAAATGGAAAGGTAGTCGAACGGTTTGCACCGACGACAAAGCCTGAGGAATTAGAAAAGGAGCTTACGAAAGTTCTTTAAAAAACGAAATAGCAAAGAGCATCCGTTCTCTCTTGGAGAACGGATGCTCTTAATTTTCAGCCATAATAACTGTTGGCTCAACCGGCCATCGTGCGAAGTCTGTGATGATCCCGTCAACGCCAAACTGGTTGGCTTTTTCAATAAGTCTCTTATCTTTTTTGGACCAGACTAGAACCTTACTGTCCCTTAAATGGATTTGATCTACGATCCGTTTGTTAACTGTCGCGATATTAAAATTAATGTAGGTGGCAAAGGAAGCCAGGTCATCAAGATGTCTTTTTGATACAGGCAGTACTGTCGTTTTCATTAAAACGGCGATTTGGATATCCTCGTTTAATTCATGGATTCGCTTCATGGCTTTTACGTCAAATGACTGAACGACAATACTCTTTAAATCTGCGTATTGTTCAAGGACGCTGACAACCTTTTCTTCTATCCCTTTATTTAATGAAGGGTTTTTTATTTCTATTAATATTCCAATCTTTCCATAAAACTCTTCGAGCAGCTCATTTAAGGTGATAATGCTTTCTCCCTTAAAGCTTGTATCATAGCTTGATCCTGCGTCTAAGCTTTTCAGTTCTTCAAGTGTAAATTGATTTACAAACCCGGAGCCGTTAGTGGTTCTGTCAAGGGTGTCGTCATGGATGATGACGATCTCTCCGTCCTTTGATAAGTGTACATCGCATTCTAAAAAGTCTGCGCCAAATTCCATTGCTTTTTGAAAAGCAGCCTGTGTGTTCTCAGGAGCATAGCTTGAAGCACCTCGATGGGCTACAGTGATCATACCTTCTAGTTGAACGTCATTCATTGGCTGCCGAATATGACCTGCGAGAAAAACGAAACAAAGGACTACAAGCCCCATTGTAAGCGCTTTCCTTTTTCTCCACCTACTCTTCATTCACGCAATTCCCCTCGATAGAAAAAACTAACTTTTCAATTTTTTCTCTTTTCTATTAGTTTATCATATTTTAATAATTTCGTGACAGGATATTAAGATTTCGTGAAATTTATGTAAAGGTGAAGGACGGATTTTTTAAGTTTTAGAGGTAGGGATGAATGCCTTTGAATGCGGCGTGTTGATTTCCATTGCAGGGGCATGCTTTCCGCGGGGCGGGGCTTGAGCTAACTTGCTAGCGCAAGTGGATCTCAAGCTCCCGCTTCTTCCTGCAGGAGTCAGCCCCTTCCATTTTAATCAACTCTTAAATAGTTTGTTTGATTCTTCGAAATTAGTATGTGATGGGTGAAGGCCACTGAATGCGGCGTGTTGATTTCCACTGCAGGGGCATGCTTTCCGCGGGGCGGGGCTTGAGCTAACTTGCTAACGCAAGTGGATCTCAAGCTCCCGCTTCATCCCGCTGGAGTCAGCCCCTTCCGTTTCAATCAACTCTTAAATAGTTTGTTTGATTCTTCGAAATTTGTATGTGATGGGTGAAGGCCACTGAATGCGGCGTGTTGATTTCCACTGCAGGGGCATGCTTTCCGCGGGGCGGGGCTTGAGCTAACTTGCTAGCGCAAGTGGATCTCAAGCTCCCGCTTCTTCCCGCAGGAGTCAGCCCCTTCCATTTCAATCAACTTCTTAATATCTTATATGCTTCTTTGAAACTATCGTGTTATGAGTGAATGATTCATAAATTCGCATGTTCTAAATAAGTATAGAAAAAGCCGAGGCGAGGTTAGTCGCTTCGGCTTTTTTACTATCTGATTATGAATCCGATCTTCCCAAGCTGCTGTGCTTTTTCCATTCGTGAGAAAGCTTTTTCGAATTGATCGAGTGGGTAGATTTCGTCGAGAACTGGTTTGATTTGATGTTCTTTAATAAACTGAAGCATTTCCTTCAGCTCTTCTGCACTTCCCATTGTGGAGCCGAGCATGTTCAGCTGGCCGTAGAAGAATTCACGCAGGTTGAGTTTTATTTCGTCACCAGCTGAAGCGCCGAAGGTTACGATGGTTCCGCCGGTGCGAAGCTGGTCGAGTGATTTTTGGAATGTTGCTGCGCCTACACACTCGATAACAAGATCCATTTTGACACCAAGCTCCTCCTGCCAATCCTCTGAACTGCTGTCGATTGCTTTAGTGGCACCAAGCTTTAATGCAGCGTCCCGCTTTTCCTCTGATCGGGAAGTGACATAGACATCGGCTCCTGCTGCCTTTGCAAATTGAAGCAGGAAGGTTGCTACTCCGCTTCCGATTCCAGGGATAAGGACCTTCATGCCTGATTTAACTTTTCCCCGTGTAAAAAGTGCCCGGTATGCAGTAAGCCCTGCAAGTCCGAGTACGCCTGCTTCTTCCCAGCTGAGAAAGTCCGGTTTTGGCAGTACATTTTCTGCCGGCAGAACAATTTCTTCAGCAAAGGTGCCGTGACCAGGAAGACCGACAATTTCAAAGCCCTGCGGTGGTGCGTCACTGTTTTCTTTCCAGCCAAGACCAGGGTTGATAATGACCTCATCCCCAACCGTTACGCCTGTTACTTCACTTCCTACTTCCTCCACTACACCTGCTCCGTCTGAACCGATGACAAGCGGTGGATCCTCTGTTTTATGACGGGTGAGTACAAATAAATCCCGATGATTTAAACCCGCTGTTTTCAGCTTAACCCGGACCTCATTTGGCTGTGGAACGGCCGCGTCAATATCACTATATGTAAGCCCTTCCACTCCTTCTACCTGCGAATGAATCAAACCTCTCATCATGCCTCACTCCTTTTACATTTATATCTTTAATGTAAGCAAAGTTTGGCCATTAACTCAAGCTGCAGCTTGTACCTGCCGATTAAGTAAGAGCTTCTAAACAGGAGCACTTACTTAATCGGCACACATGCCTTCCCTTGTCTTTCAACAGCTTTTCCATCGAGAAAGGTATGAATAACCCGGCTTGGCGGAACGGTCATAACCAACAGCTCTCCAGTTCCAAACTCTACTCCGATCCGGTCAAAGCGTGGGCTGATGGAAGGCTTTGTTTCCTCCTGAATTTTTTGTTTTAGCATCTCAATATTTAAATTAGCCGGTACGCCTAAAATGGTTTTTTCATATCCCTTGACCCGGTCAGCGATCCCAAATACCACGCTGCCTCCTCCTCCATTTGTCAGGCAAATCGCATAATGGATCATTTTCCTTACATTATCTTCAAGGGCACGAGTGCTCCATTGCTTAAAGTCCAAATCCTGTCCTTCAAAATCATCAGCGATATGTACATCTAAACGGTAGACCAACTGCATGATTTCATGGATGCTTTTCATTCCAATTCCTCCTGCTTAACATAAAATGATCTATTTTGAGCGAGCTAGCCAGCCGCCCTTTCTCTCAGAATAACCTGCACAAATGAAAGCAGTACCCCGATTAAGAAAAAATAAGTGTACCTACTAATACGTTACTGCTTATTAGGATATTACAATTGAAATTATGCCTGATTTTTTCTCTATTTTTTCCCGAAAATTTTAGAGTAACCAGGGAAGGTATATTGTATGATTAAGCTGTCAGGATTTAAATGTTTTTTCATACTTAGTTCACCTAAAAAGGGAGATGAGAAAATGAATAATCATGAAATTGATTACACGCTTTATGGGGATGACATGCAGTTTGTTGAGGTGGAGCTTGATCCGCAGGAGGCCGTTATTGCAGAAGCAGGAAGCTTAATGATGATGGATGATGGCATTAAAATGGAAGCGATCTTCGGAGACGGCTCCTCAAACCAGGGAGGACTGATAGGAAAGCTGATCGGTGCAGGCAAAAGGGTGATTACCGGGGAAAGCTTATTTATGACAGCCTTTACAAATGAAGGTTTCGGTAAAAAGCATGTCAGCTTTGCCTCTCCGTACCCGGGGAAAATAATTCCGATGGATTTAAGTGAGCTGGATGGAAAGCTGATTTGTCAGAAAGACGCCTTTTTAGCTTCTGCAAAAGGGGTTTCGCTCGGCATTGAATTTCAGCGAAAGCTAGGCACTGGTTTTTTTGGCGGTGAGGGTTTTATTATGCAAAAGCTTGAAGGTGACGGTATGGCTTTTATCCATGCAGGAGGTACGATTCACAAAAAGGAGCTTGCCCCTGGTGAGAAGCTGCGTGTAGATACCGGCTGCCTTGTCGCAATGACCGGAGAGGTTGATTACAATATTGAGTTTGTCGGAGGAGTTAAAACAGCCCTATTTGGCGGTGAAGGTGTATTTTTAGCTACTCTTCAAGGTCCGGGTTCTGTTTGGATTCAATCTCTGCCGTTCAGCAGACTGGCAAGCCGTGTCTTTTCAGCAATGCCTCATAAAGGCGGCTCGAAGGATGAGGGCAGCATTGCAGGAGGGCTATTTGATATTTTGGGCGGCGACCGGCGATAAGGCTCTATCCTTCAGGGAAACTCCTATTAGCAGGGTTTCCCTTTTTTATTGGCTGTAAATAAAGATCGCCGATGTCAGTCTGTTGTTTTTGTCTCTATTCCTAATGAATATCATGGCCGCTCTTATCGGCTGACAAAACCAAATCAAATTTATTTCATATCAACATAATTCACCTCAACTAAATCCTATCCTCAATAATTTATAATTACATTTTTCCTCTCCAAGAAGGTTTTTTAAAATAAATATTTTAAATAGGAAGAAACGTGAACCCGTTGAAAACTCTACGTTTTCTTTGACTTTCGCTGGGTAAGCACTCCTATATAGGAAAAAAACAGGAGGGATTGTGTGACGTTAAATAAAGGTGGAAGCTTCGAATTTCTTCAAACCGGAAGACCGGCAGCAAAAGGGAAAAATGGTGCTGTCTCTTCTCCTCACTACTTAGCTACTCAAGCTGGACAAGAGATTATCAAAAAAGGAGGCCATGCGGTAGAAGGAGCTATCGCTGTCAATGCCGTCCTATGTGTTGTATATCCTCATATGGCTGGCCTTGGCGGCGATTTATTCTCCTTGATTTGGGACCAAAAAGACAAGGACGTTACGGCATTGAATGGAAGCGGCCGTTCAGGTTCGGAGGCTTTGAGAAGCTTTTATCACGAAAAAGGCTATGACACGATACCAAGCAGAGGGCCCCTATCAGCTAATACTGTGCCAGGGACCGTTGATGCCTGGTGGACAATGCATCAGCGTTACGGAAAGCTTAAATGGGAGGAGCTGTTTGAAACAGCCATTCATTACGCTGAAAAAGGGTTCCCTGTATCAGAGAAATTCAGCAGATTTATACACGAAAAGCAGGAAGTGATTGAACAGTATCCATCCACTAAGTCCGTTTTTCTTCCAAATGGTCAGCCTTTAAAAACGGGTGAGGTGCTCATACAGCGGGATCTCGCTTGGTCTTTAAAGCTTATTGCAGCAGAAGGGCGAAAAGCGTTTTACGAAGGGGACATCGCTAAAAAATTAGTACAGTCCCTACAAGAAAGTGAAGGTTTGCTTACAGAGGATGACCTTAAAAATCATGAAAGCAACTGGGAGAAGCCTCTTTCAACTGATTATAGGGGCTATCAGGTTTATGAGGTTCAGCCTAATACACAGGGAATTGCTACTCTTATGATGCTGAATATCTTAAGGCAGAAGGATATTACTGCTCTTGGTGACAATACCCCTGGCTATTACCATCTCTTAACGGAAGCAGCTAAGCTCTCCTTCTATTACAGGGATCAATGGGTAACAGACCCTGACTTCAAAAACATTCCAATGGAAGAATTACTTTCAGAGGAGCAATCTGCCTCCATTCTCTCCAAAATTTCAGATGATGCCGGTTGACGAGCTCGACTCTCTTCCTGAGGTTGCCTCAAGCAGGGATACCACTTATATGTGCGTAGCTGATCAGGAAGGAAATTGTATTTCTCAGATTCAAAGCATCTACCATGAATTCGGTTCAGGGTTTATCCCCGAAGGCTGTGGTTTTTTACTACAAAATAGAGGGTCTTTCTTTAGCTTGGATAAAGAGCACCCAAATACGTTAGAACCAAACAAACGCACCTTCCATACGATTATTCCGGCAATGGCGACAAAAAATGGCCGACCGTATATGCTGTTTGGAACAATGGGCGGCGAAGGACAGCCGCAAACACAATGCGCCTTGCTTACACGGGTTGTAGATTTTGGCTATGATGTACAGCAGGCCATTGAGGCGCCGAGGTGGCTCTTTGGACGAACATGGGGCGATTCGAGCTCAACCTTGAAGCTTGAGGGGAGAATCCCCGATGCTGTAACGATGAAGCTAAGCGACTTAGGTCATGAAGTAGAGCGAGTAGAGGGTTACTCTCAAACAATGGGACATGCTCAAGCTATTTTAATTGATGAAAAAACAGGCATCTATTCCGCCGGAGCCGATCCGCGCGGAGACGGAATCGCCTTGTCGTGGTAAATCAAGCAGAGGGCTCATAGCCCTCTGCTTACTACTTCTTAGAGAAAGGTTGCTGAAAAAATGGAGCACTCATTACCGATCGATTTATTTCACTGGGGGATGGCCATTCTGCCTCTCGTTCTTCTGCTTATCATGCTCGTTGCGCTGAAATGGTCAGGCGCTGTTTCAGGCTGGACCGCATTCGGAGTGGCTTTACTTATCGCTCTATTTCTTTTTAGAGCCCCGCTTAGTAATGTTTCAGTAGGATTCGGCAAAGGCTTATGGGAGGCATTTTTTATCCTTTTAGTCGTCTGGCCGGCTCTTCTGCTTTATCAGGTTACAAGAGAATCCCGGTCCTTTTTAGTGATTCGGGAAGGCATCCAAAAACATAGTAAAAATTATTTGTTTCTGGTTTTAGCCTTCGGGTGGGTTTTTGCTTCCTTCCTGCAGGGAATTGCCGGCTTTGGCGCTCCCATTGCCGTTGTAGCTCCGCTGCTAATTGGAATTGGGGTGAAGCCCGTCATAGCAGTGGTCATTCCATTGATTGGCCATGCATGGGCTAATATGATGGGAACACTTGCAGTCGGATGGATTGCGACAATCAATTCAGTCGAAATCGCAGATCAGGGACTGACCCTTCTTTATACAGGTGTTTTACTATGGATTCCGAATATACTGGCAGGTCTTATTATTTGCTGGCTGTTCGGTAAGTGGAAAGCCATTAAAGAAGGATTTATTGCTGTTATTATTATTTCTGTTATCCATGGAGGAGGACAGTTAATTCTAACTCAGGTTAATCCCACGTTAAGCAACTTCATACCTGCTACTCTAGCACTTGGCGCACTGTTTCTTCTTGCACGTATGGATCGCTACAAGGAAAAATCAAAACTACAGGATGATACAGATATACTGGAAGATTCGTCTGATTCTGAGGAAGAGGAAGAAAAAACACCAAAAATGTCTCTGCACAAGGCATTCATGCCTTATTATGTGCTGACGGGCTTATCGATCTTAATGCTGGGGATTCCATTTATCCACGATTTCCTGGATCAATTTGAATTTGGACCTCCATTCCCGGCGATTGAGACAGGCTATGGCTTTGAAATAGAAGGAGAAGGATCTTATTCTCCAATTGCTCCTTTAACACACCCGGGGCTTTACCTTTTCATCTCCTCTATTTTTGCTTATTTCTGGTACCGCAAAAGGGAATTGTACAATCAAGATAGCACGAAAAATATCCTGAGCGGTGTAAAAGGAAATGCTGTAGGTGCTTCTTTGGCGATCATGGGATTCTTAACCATGACTGAAGTAATGGATAGTTCAGGACAGACCACCGTCGTGGCACTTGGAATTGCAGAGGTCTCGCCTCCAACTGTCTATGTTGCATTAGCTTCTTTTCTTGGTGTAACCGGAGCATTTATGACCTCGTCCAATACGTCGTCAAATGTTCTATTTTCCCCTCTTCATGGATCTGTCGTACAATCGATGGATTCTTTGCGAATGGAACAGGTAATTGCCGCTCAATCTGCCGGTGGTGCCATTGGTAACTCAATTGCCCCTGCAAATGTCATTTTGGGAACCAGCACAGCAGGCATTAAAGGGAAGGATTCCGAAGTGCTGAAAATCACTTTAGTCTTCGCGATGATCTCTACAGCACTTGTTGCCGGTGTAAGTGTTCTGTTCCACCTATTTGGATAGCAGCTTGCCCCCTGACAATAGTCAGGGGGTTGTTTTTTATTGGTATAGACATCTATATTATCAATATGATAAAGTAAGCTTATTTAAAGAGAGAACACTTACCGGGAGAGACTTTCCTGTGAGCTAAAATTGCTAAAGAGAAAAGGATCATTTCATATAGAAAGGAATAGATAAATGCTAAATAAAAAATCCCCTCTTCCGCTGTATGCGCAAATAGAAGAAAACATAAAAGGGCAGATTCAGGAAGGTGCCTTTAAGCCCGGTGATCCGATACCTTCTGAACGTGAGCTGACCAGTACCTATCAGGTCAGCAGAATGACCGTGCGCCAGGCTGTACTTAATCTTGTAAAGAATGGTCTTCTTTATCGGGAAAAAGGCAAGGGTACGTTTGTTTCAGAAGAAAAAATTGAACAGCCGCTTCAAGGTCTGACCAGCTTTACAGAAGATATGCGCTCACGTGGAATGGAGCCGGGAAATGAGTTAATCAGCTTTGAACGGGTCATTCCCTCTTTTGATATTGCAGATAAGCTTGGATTAGAAATACAGGAAGAAGTGTTCTTTGTTAAGCGAATTCGCTATGCTGATCATAAGCCGATGGCGATCGAATCTACTTATTTACCAAGTAAGCTTTTTCCCGCCCTTACTGAACAAGTGGTTCAGGGCTCACTTTATGATTATATAGCCAGCCAGATGCTGATAATTGGTCAGGCCTCTCAATCGATTGAAGCAGGACTGGCGTCCACAGATGAAGCAGAACTCCTTCAAATAGAAGAGCCTTCAGCGGTTTTAAAAATTGAACGGCTCAGCTATTTAACCACCGGCACCCCTTTTGAAGTGGTTCACAGCACTTACAGGGCAGACCGTTACAAGTTTCGCAGTGAAATCAAGCGTTAGACGGTATTCCCCTCCAAGAACATGGCAAAACTGGATTGGTAGATACTTAACTGCCTGGAGGTTTTGCTATGATCGAGGTTTTAAAGGACATCCTGCTGGTTGTCGGACGTATTGCCACGATTGTTCCGCTTATGCTGATCATGACACTTTATATGGGTAAGCGGGCCATTGGTGAGCTGCCGGTTTTTGATTTTCTTATTATCCTGACTCTTGGAGCAGTCGTCGGAGCGGATATTGCTGATCCTGATATCCACCATCTCCCTACTGCAGCAGCAATAATTTTTCTGGCAGTATTCCAGCGCCTTGTCGCGAGATGGAAAATATCCAACCGGAAACTAGGGCAATTCATCACATTCGAGCCCACAGTAGTCGTGCAAAATGGTGTTTTACTTGATCAAAACATGAAAAAAATTAATTACTCTATCAATAATATTCTTCAAATGCTAAGAGAAAAGGATGTATTTGACCTTCAGGATGTGGAGACCGCCATTGTAGAAGCAAATGGCTCCTTAAGTGTGTTAAAAAAGCCGCCCCTCTCCCCTTCCGGCATTTCTGCTGAAAAGCCCTCTCCAATTGCTTTCCCCGTCATGATGGACGGAACGATTTATCCAAAAGTGTTAGAACATTTTAATGTAGATGAAGCCTGGCTGAGAAAGCAGCTTGCTGAACAAGGGATATCAGATGAGAAGAACATATTTTACGCATCAATCAATCCTGACTTAAAGCTGCATATTTCATTAAAAAATGAAGGAGAGCTTAAGGTTCCTCCGTTTTTTCATTAGGAATTAAAAAAAAGAGGTGTTTCACATGCTAAACATCGAGATTAGAACACCAAAAGCTGAGGAAAGAAAACAGTTAAATCAATTTTTTGAAACGGTGATCACTGATACGTTTAGCAAAGAAGGCATAGGTCATCAAACAGAGGATATCAAAGAAGAAATAAGCACGAAGAAAAACTTCTTAGAAAGCTATTTCACCAGCAACGGAAAGGAAAGATTTTTCCTGATTGCCCTTTCGAATGGAAAAATGATCGGTTCGATTGAATTTGGTCCGGCAAGTGACCTCATAAAGGAATGCACGACCAACGCCTATAGCAGACTAATGGAAATAGGAACAGTCTTTGTTCATCCGGACTTTCAACGAAACGGTGTAGGAAACCTGATGCTGAAGTGCATTTATAAAGAGCTTCAGAAAAGGGGCATTGTAGAATTTTGCCTGGACAGCGGATATACGAGTGCACAAAAAATATGGATGAAGAAATTTGGACCGCCTGATTATTTGTTAAAGGATTATTGGGGAGAAGGGTTTGACCATATGATTTGGAAAAAGGAAGTTAAGGATTGTTTGTGATGACGCATAGCATCACACCAGCCATCAGCGCTTGATCAAGATTTGGATAATAAGAAGAAAAGAGGTTGAGATAAATGGAAGATTGTCTTAACTTCTTTCGCCCGGTTCACTGCGCTTCAGATGGACGCTTTCCGCGGGGCGGGGCTTGAGCTAACTTGCTTTCAGCAAGTGGGTCTCAAGCTCCCGCTTCTTCCCGCTGGAGTCGCCACCTTCCGCTCCGTTTCCCTCACGTTTTTAAAATTATCGTTAAGTCCCGGATCCTTCTTTATTTCGCCTCAGCCTCCACCTTGTCCAGAGACATTTCCCTTAAAAGATATTTTTGTATTTTTCCTGAAGCCGTCATTGGGTAGGAATCTACAAATTCGATGTACCGTGGAATTTTATGATACGAGATTTTCCCCTTGCAGTACTCTCTAAGCGCTTCAGCGTCAAGCATCTCGCCATCCTTTAAAATCACCCAGGCCATCAGCTCCTCCCCGTACTTCGGATCCGGGACTCCTACGATCTGCACATCTAAGATGGAAGGATGCTGATAAAGAAATTCCTCGATTTCGCGGGGATAAATATTTTCTCCGCCTCGGATAATCATATCCTTTATGCGTCCGGTGATAGCGATATAACCATCCTCATCCATAACCGCGATATCCCCGGTATGCAGCCACCCTTCTATATCAATTGCTGCATGCGTTGCTTCTTCATTTCTATAATAGCCCTTCATGATTAAATAGCCTCTAGCACATAGCTCACCTGGAACGCCTGCCGGGACTTCTTCCATTGTGACAGGGTCAATGATTTTCACCTCAACATGCGGATGCGGCTTCCCGACCGTTGCTACTCTTTTTTCAATCGCGTCATCCGAACGAGTCTGGGTAATCACGGGCGACGACTCGGTCTGCCCATAGCAAATCGTTATTTCACTTGCCCCCATGTCATGTATCACTTTTTTCATCACTTCAATCGGGCACGGGGAACCGGCCATAATCCCTGTTCTGAGCGTTGTGGTATCAAAGCTTTCATAATCAGGATGATTCAGCTCTGCAATAAACATCGTAGGCACACCGTGAAGCCCGGTGCACTTTTCATCCTGAACAGCCTGAAGCACTTTTTTAGGATCAAACTGCTCCACTATAACCATCGTGGTGCTATGAGTAACAGCTGCCATCGTTCCAAGAACACAGCCAAAGCAATGGAAAAAAGGAACCGGAATGCACAGCCTGTCCTCGTGGGTTAAATTCATGAAATCACCGATTATTTGACCGTTATTGACAATATTCATATGCGTAAGCATGACACCCTTTGGAAAACCGGTTGTTCCTGAGGTGTATTGAATATTGATCACATCATCAAAATGAAGCGCTTTCATTCTGCTGTTTAATTGATCATCCGATACTCCGCGTGCAAAAGCTTCAAATTCACTCCATGTAAAAATCCCTGGATAGTCCTTTTCACTCATCACAATAACCCGCTTTAAGTGCGGCAGTACGTCGGAAACCAGTTCTCCTTTTTCTGAGTGCTCAAGCTCGGGACAAAGCGCCTGAATAATTGATATGTAGGATGTACCTTTAAATTCTTCCCCTAAAATAAGCGTCGTAGCGTCTGACTGCTGGAGTAAATACTTTAATTCGTTTTCCTGATAATTCGTATTTACTGTTACCAGCACTGCCCCCATTTTCCCGGTAGCAAACTGACTCTGCAGCCATTCCCTTTTGTTATCTGACCAAATCGCGACATGCTCGCCCTTCTCAATCCCCATTCCCATGAAGGCCTTTGCAAGATGATCCGTTTCCTGGTCAAACTCCTTATACGTCTTTCGTATTCCATGCTCCGGATATACATAAGCTTCAGTCGCAGGATGCGCTTTCGCTGCCTCCCGGACAACCTGTCCAACCGTCTGATGTTTTAACATCCTTCATCCCCCTTTGCTGTTCAAACTAATATTATCATAAAATTCAGAATAATGGGTGTAAATTCCATTTTCTATTGTTACTGCTTTTCGAAAAGCTAAAGGGGCAATGGAAAGATGCTATTCATCTATTCCATTTGGTAAACTAATACTAGAATGATTGGATAAGGGGGTGAAAAATGAACGTATTAACGAAACTATCAGCCATTTCATCAAAGCTCGGCAGACTCCCATTTTTTCTTCTTTCCGTTCTTATCTTTGCTGCTTTTATTGGCTTTATTCTGCCTGCTGAGGCGGAGAGATCAAGTGAACAAACCGGCAGCAGCCGTTCCCCTGACTCGTCCTTTATTTATTCTGCAAATGATCTGTATTCAATGGCAGAGGAATATGGAGAAGATGGGCGTCAATCCTATATCAAAGCTCGTTTCTCTTTTGATCTCGTTTGGCCGCTTGCTTATACCTTCTTTTTAACTGCAGCTCTATCATTTTTTTACCGTCCGTTTGGTAAATGGCAGCTTTTCAACCTCCTCCCTATCTTTGGTACGCTGTTTGATTTTCTTGAAAACATTTCCGCTTCCCTTGTCATGTTTCGTTTCCCCGGGAGAACTCCGGTTGTTGCAGAGCTTGCTCCTATTTTCACATTGGTAAAATGGGTAAGCATCTATGCCAGCTTTGGTATTATTTTGATTGGGATTGTTTTGTGGGTGATTTATATATTCAGGAAAAAGGTGCGTTTTGGGGGTTCAAGTATCTGACACACTTAGCGCTCCAAAAATTCTATGATACTATTGTTTAACCCTTAAACTAGTATTCTTTTTCTTAATCTCCGAGTCGACTTTCCCGCTGTCCGTTCGCTGTATGGATAAAGAGGTTAATCTAAAGAGTTTGCCTCTAAAAAAGGAGGAAATGATTATGCTGTTTATGCTGATTGTCAAAGCCTCACAAAATTCAGAAGCCGGAAACCGTCCAAACTCGGAGCTCAATGAAGCGATGAATAAATTCAATGAAGATTTAGTAAAAGCAGGCGTGAGGGTTGCGGCTCAAGGGCTCCATCCAAGCTCAAATGGTATACGTATTTCATACCCGAACCCTGGAGAAAAGCCGGTCGTTACCAATGGCCCCTTTCCAGAAACGAAGGAAATTATTGCAGGATTTATTTTAATTGACGTGAAGTCCAGGGAAGAAGCAATTGAATGGGCGATGAGAATGCCGGATCCGCAGGGATATGGAGAAGGGCAGATTGAATTGCGTCAGGTTTATGAAGCACCAGCACTTGATGAGCTGCTTGCAAAAGAAGCTGGCAGAGGAAAATAACAGCCCAGTATGAAACAATCGCTGGCATCTGGACGATTAATCAGTCAAAATTATTGCATGCATTGTCCAAATCGTACAGGATGCCAGTCAGAAATTTCTATTGAAGCAGGCGAATGAATGTATTGATTAGATATTCTGATTAACAAAAAGAGTCATCTATTATTCGGCGTAAGAGTCGTTTGCTTTCTACATCCTTTTGACGCGGCTTTCGTCCGATTTGTTCATAAGCCTCTTTCTCTTCCAGCTGCTGTCTTGGGTGCAAAACGCACGCTGAACTTCCATGTAAAATAAACGGTGTCGTAAGCAAAGAGTCAGACCTCCAGATCCATTCGGATAAACCATTCATCATAATGAGACCATCACTTGATCTCGTTATATACCCAAATGTAATATCCACATTGTTTTTACTGAAATCGGACTGCCGATTCTTAAATTTGGCTTTGACAGGTATGTTCTTAAACCTGTCTTTCAAAAGCTCCCTTTCCAGCACTTCCCGATGTTGTATCCATGTTATCAGGTCTATAACGTTGTGCGGGCGGGTAATTTCACCGAGTAAAAAGTCAATCGCCCAGCCTCCGCGCAGCCAGAAAGCAATTCCTGTTTTTTTGGAAATAGCACTTATTTTTTTTAATACATCCATTTGTTCTATAGTTTGTTTATCATAGACAGGCTGGGCCACCCTTCTCACCTCAAATTCTGATAATCTATTCTTTAGCTGCCCTGCTTTGTTTTTGCATAAGTCTCCATTAATACAGAAGGCTCAACCCAAAATAAATTCCTTATATCCTCTATTTGATTAACCGAAGCGAAATGTGAGACTGCTTTCAGGGCAAATGAATAGCCTGCGAAGACAGGTATTTCTTTTTTCCGGCTTCCAAAGCATAAAGCCATCTTAATATGATCGTCTGTCGTTTTGAGATGATATTTGCATGCCTCCCAGTACTCTGCTTCCTTGTCAGGTGGCAGTGTGTCCTTCCACCATCTTTTATCCGGATACAACGTGAGGGCAAAATACTCTGCTGTCCCCTCCATTTTGTACCACTCCTCCAGTGTAAACGTGCTCAGCGATAGAGTGTAAATAGGGTTTTCAGGACATGCGTGGTGACACTCGTGCGCGATCAGGTATTGAAGAAAGTCCTTATCAGGCTGGGGAGGAATCGCGATAATGATAGTACCGGGACCATTGGTAAAGGCATTAGTCCACATAGCTTGTGGCTGTGATTTAAAAAATGGCAGCTCGACAGCGGGCACTACCGTAATATGAATTGTCTTAAATGGCAGATACTGACTCACTTTTTGAACCGTTTCATAAATCATTTTCTCAATTTGTTCAGCATTCCATTCAAAGCTTCTGATTTCCATTTTAGTTAATTCTTTAAAGTTAAACAGCTGAAATCGTGAAGCTAATTCTTTCCAATCAGTCATCCAGGACTTTTGGGAAACTAACCCGCTAAGCTCCTGCTCTAAATAGTTCTCCAAGTCATGCTGGTTTTCTAAGAGTTTAGCTGGAGTTAGTTGTCTGATATTGACCACTAGTTGTCCTCCTTTTACTGCTTAGTCTGTAACTTCATAAAGATTATTTTGGCTTTAGAAAATGAGTATGACTGACCCAGATCTAACCACCCTTCCGATCCTATCAAAATTCACTTTTCACGCAGAGCAAAAATATCAATAGGTAAGCTTTCTAATACCTCAATAGCCTCAATAACCGGCAGCTTCGGCAATAGGAATTCCTCTGATATAACTTCCTTAATTTCCTCTTTGGAAGTTAACGTCCTAACAACTGTTTCACCCATCGAATAGCGAATGCCAAACTTATTATTTACTAAAGAAACACTTCGTTGCTTGCCAGTTTGATAGAACTGACATCTTAAAATGGTCATAAATGGAGCATCAGGTTTATTGGACCTTACCATTACTCCATTAAAATCGCTTAGTTTAGCTTCTTTACGGGAATTGAATTTCCATGTTTTCCCACTCTGTTCACCATTTGTGAAGCGGACATATTTAAAGGCATTTCGCTCAGGGTCTTCTGGCAATAAATGCACTTCATCCCTGCCAAAAGAGGAAGTATTCTTAAAGTCAGATTCAAAACGGACAGGCTTGAAAAAAGGAGCTGCTGCACCACAATCTATATAAAATCGCTCATGATCAATTTTCACAATAATGCCCATATGCTCTTCGCCAAGCATAATATGATAGCAATCAAATCCCAGACTCTTTAGAAGCCTCATCAAATTAGCATTTAAGGTATAGCAGGTACCTCCAAAATTGAATTTTGTATAGTTTGTTGTAAATTGCTCAAATGATGGGATATCGAAATGGTTATAGTTATGGTTTCTGAAATAGAGAAGCTTGCTGATATTTTCGAAGGGGAAAGTATTAAGCTGTGCATGGCAAATCTTCTGTAGATAGTCATAGGATGGATCTTCATTTTGTAGAGTAAGATGATTTAAATAATCACTTGTGCTGTCATGAAACGCTGCCAATTCATTTCACCCCCCATACAAATTTAAAAATAAATAAACACCATAATTACAAGACTTATAAATGTGTATAGCAGCAAACCGTAAGAGATTCCATATTTACTTGAAAATCTCAGCTGTCTTGAACTCTTTCAGTGCCTGACTTGTGTTAAATATAGCAATCCAGATAAGAAATCCAAGAGCTAATGCTGTAACCAGTGCTCACCCGATCAATCTTTCTATCACGATTTACCTTTAATCCGAAATACAACAAACCGCTCATTCTCATCTTTTTCATAAAAGCCCGGGATTTTGATATCCATAAGGAGTTCGCAGGACGTACGGTCGAAAAGAAAATGAATATATTCAGCGGTAGGATAATAGAAAATGAGGTCGACAGTTCTTGGGTGCTTTTCGATTGATTTTTGGATATTACTGATGACCTTCATAAAGATTTGAATTGAAAAAGGGTTAAAGAAATAAAAAATATTCTGCCCCTTCTCGATCGGATATTCTTCTGCCAGACATCGCTCGAAACGAACAGATCCTGTGATTTTTTTCTTTTTTTCCAAATAGGCTGACTGATTTTCCAACGCTGCCTGAAAAAGCTGACCGTTTACTTCAATCCCGGTTACGGAAAGTCCAAACGTATGATGCAGGTAAAATGAAACTCTCCCCTTGCCGCATCCAAAATCAACGAGTTCATCTGAACGCTTCATTGGATAGTTTTCGCAAAGCAGCTCCAGTCCAGCATAGGGTGTCGCCTCATAGCGGTTTTGGTGTATCGTATTACTCAATGCCTGCAAACCGCTTGCTGATTGAATTTTGAGGAATTGATCATACTCCAGCTCATTCATATAAAAACTCCTTAGATTAATTCTTTTTAATTTTATTATAACGGTAAAAACGGAGGAAAAGTAAGCTCGCCCCCTTAAAAATCCATATTCTTCTAAAATTGAATTTTATGATAAAATAAAAGGGTGAAACTTCATTCTAAAGGAGGTTTTCATCAATGAAAAATGAACAGCTCCTAACGCTTACAAGGCAGCTTGAAGCGATGGATGACGCACTAACAGCACATGCCAAAGCAAAAGCTTCCATGCTTGAGAAACAGGAGGTCTATTTCGACGAAGAAAATGATCTTCAAGAAAGAAGTACCTACTATCAGGACATTGATTTTGAGAAGAAGGAGCTGATTGTTTCATTTCAGAAGCTGCTTGAGAATACGCACACCACTCCTTTACGCTACAATCCTTCAAGATATGTCTATCCTTGGGTTGATTTACAGCCGGACGGTACGCTTAAAAGCATTTATTCAGGAGTTCAAAGAACAGCTGAGGAAGTAATCATAGAGGATTATGAAACGTCGCTGAAAAGAAAAAAAGAGCTGGAAAAGCTTGAAGAAAACAGAGATTCCATACAATCCTTTGCACAAATAGAACATACATTTAAATATAACTGTGAGCATGTAGTGCCCCAGTCCTGGTTCGGAGCACGTGAGCCGATGCGCGGAGATCTCCACCATCTTTTCACTTGTGAGCCTGTCTGCAATTCCATTCGGGGGAATCATCCTTATGTTGATTTTAAAGACTACACCCCTGAGGAAGCGCAGCTCTCGAAAATAACAGCGGGCTGCGGAAAAGCAGAAAATAAGCTTTTTGAACCCGAGTACGCAAAAGGCATTGTTGCACGTGCAATGCTTTACTTTCTAGTCCGTTACCCTGATAAGCTGTCTTCTGGCTTTAAGAACGGAATCGACATCAGGCTTTTGCTCAGATGGCATAAGGATTTTCCACCAGGTGTTTATGAAAAGCACCGCAACCAGGCCATTTATGAACTGCAGGGAAACCGTAATCCCTTCATTGATTTTCCTGAGAAGGCAGCACAGCTGACAGAGAGTCTTTTGTCTTAGAGTTCTCACCAAAACAGATTTTTGGGAGATAACTAAGTTTTTAGTAACGTGAGGTGAACGGAGCGGAAGGTGGCGACTCCTGCGGGAGGAAGCGGGAGCTTGAGATCCACTTGCGATAGCGAGTTAGCTCAAGCCCCGCCCCGCGGAAAGCGTCCATCTGAAGCGCAGTGAACCGGGTAAAGTTGAGACATACATTTTTCTCAAACCGGCCTACTTTTACCTTCCCTTACTTTATAAAATGCGGGGCCAAAATTTTCCGTAGAACACCTGCACTATGGGTAAATTGCTCCTGCTCCTTTTCACTCAGCGTTAACTCAACGATATCTCTTATTCCGTTCCTGTTCACCACAGCAGGCACGCCGATATAGACATCTTCTTCCCCGTATTGCCCTTCTAAATAAGTGCTGACCGTTAAAATGCTGTTTTCGTTGGTCAAAATCGCTTTTGTAATCCGGGCGAGCCCCATCGCGATGCCATAATAGGTTGCACCCTTTTTATCGATAATATGGTAGGCTGCATCCCGCACATTGACAAACAGCTCATCCAGGTCCTCCATGCGGTAGTGCTCATGGCGTTTGATAAGCGTATGGATCGGCACTCCTCCTATATCCGCCTGACTCCATACTGGAAGCTCAGTATCACCGTGCTCTCCAATAATATGAGCATGAACATTTGCCGGCGCTACATCAAAGTAATCACCAAGCAGGAAGCGAAAACGGGCAGAGTCAAGGATCGTTCCGCTGCCGATCACTCTTTCCTTTGGCAAACCGCTGTATTTCCAAGTAGCGTAGGTTAAAATATCGACCGGATTTGTCGCCACTAAGAAAATCCCATCAAAACCGCTTGCCATTACCTCATCCACAATGGATTTGAAAATCTTAAGATTCTTTTCGACAAGATCCAATCTCGTCTCCCCAGGTTTTTGATTAGCTCCGGCACAAATACAGACAATCGCAGCATCCTTACAGTCCTCATAGCTTCCATACCAGGTTTTTGTCGGGTTTGGTGCAAACACCTTGCCGTGGTTTAAATCCATCGCATCTCCCATTGCCTTATCTTCATTGGCATCTATAATCACTAATTCCTCTGTAATGGACTGATTCAGCAGTGCAAACGCATAGCTGCTTCCTACTGCCCCCGCTCCAATCAACACAACACGTTTAATATTTCGTTCCATCATCGTAAACGCCTCCCTTAAAATAAGTAAGACTATATTATTTTGTGAATTTTTTCACATGATGTTCTAAATAAAAAGATTTCGATCGATCGTCTATTGTGAATTACTTCACATACTTATTATATGCCTTCACTTTCTCTTTTGTAAATAGAATTTCTCAATATTTTTTATCTATTCCCCAAAACAGATTCCTCAAACGAAAGGTTTTTCTTTTGCTAATAGAGTGAATAACCATAAGACAGACCTATTTTGAAAGGATGAGTGACGGATGCAATCTCTAAAAGGGAAAAAAGCACTAATAACAGGCGGAAGCAGAGGAATTGGAGGGGCTACTGCCCTTGCGTTGGCTAAAGAAGGTGTTGAGCTTGGCTTAATTGCCCGCTCGGAGGAAAGCTTTGATTCCATTCGAAATGAGTTAGTGGAAGCAGGCGCTGTCTTTGCTACCGCTGCCGCTGATATTTCAAATGAAGAGATGGTTAAAAATGCCGTCGGGAAGCTTGAACAGGAGCTTGGCGCATTTGATATCATCATCAATAATGCCGGAGTTGGCGCAAAAGGTTCCTTCCTCGAGCTTGAAACAGAGGATTGGAAAAAGGTGCTGGATACAAACGTTATGGGAATTGTCCACGTAACAAAAGCGGCATTACCTGGTATGATAGAAAAAAACCGGGGTGACATTATCAATATTTCATCGATGTCAGGCTTAAAAGGAACAGAAGGATCAAGTGCCTACAGCGCGTCAAAATTTGCGGTGATTGGCTTGAGTGAAGCCCTTATGCAAGAGGTCCGCCGCAATAATATCCGCGTAAGTGTCCTTACACCGAGTCTTGTTGAAACCGACATGACCCGTGGAAAAGATTCCGGTGAGCGCAACAAAGACAAATTCATGCAGGCAGAAGACTTGGCTGAATACATGGTAAGTTTATTGAAGCTTGAACAAAGAACCTTCATCAAAACCTCTGCCCTTTGGGGGACAAATCCTTTTTAATGTAGATATTTTAAAAACCGCACAGTTTTCAGTTCTGTGCGGTTTTATCTTGATGAAATTCTCTAAAAAACCCTTCAAATTCTAGCAGTTGTTTTTGTTGAAAACCAAATTTTTTGTATTCAATGAGAAGATGACTGATGTTATTTTCATAATTTGCATCATGCAGCTCCGCCCGGAAAACAAGAAGGAAGTTTTCATCTACCTTATACGCCTCCACTGGCAGGTAGTGATCGTCATACCCTTCATTTTTAGCAGCTTCCTCATCTATTATACCCGTTCTGCCCATTTCATCAATCATCGCAAAGACCGTCATTTCCCCATCCTCTTCATCGAGCTCAGTTCCGTCATTTTTTATTACGGTCACTCTGGATAAAACAGGCTCTCCAAAACCTTCCCAATGAAGACCATAGCCAAGATAAAATGATTGATCTACATTATCCGGTGCATCTTTGTCGAGATAAGAGGAAGACTCCATTACAAATTCTCCTTTTGAAAAAACAAAGTAAAAAAGGAGAAGGAGACCTGCCAATAAAGCCATAAAAATGATGAGCCGTTTTTTCATTCCGCACCCCCAATTTAACTCCCTATTTCTCAGTTCGTGTAAAATCTCTTCTATAATATACTAACATTTACTACCAATATAACCATGCTTTTCACAGTTTCCTATATGCGTACTAAAATCCCGGAGAGCTCCGAATTAACGCCTTAAAAAAAAGCAGCATCAACGGTCACCCGTAATGCTGCTCTCCTATCCTTATCTTTTCCCCGGCTCCAAAATCAGCTTTCCTTTCGTTTTTCGCGACTGCATGAGCTCATGAACACGGGCAGCCTCTTCAAGACCAAAAACCTCTCCTATCGTCAGCTTCAGTCTTCCTTCAGATACAAGCTCTACCAGCTCCTTCATACTCGGCTGCAAAAGCTCAGGCTTTCTCATAATCTGCGGAAGAAAAAACCCAATCACTGACTGATTACGCGCCATCAGAGACGAAGGATTAAACTTGCTCTGCTCCCCGCTTGCGACACCATATACAACGATCCGCCCAAAGGTTCCAAGACACTTCAGCGTTTTATAAAAAACATCACCGCCCGCCATTTCGAGGGCAAGATGAACGCCTTTCCCCTCTGTCGCTTCCAGCACCTCTTTTTCCCATCCGTCTTTTGTGTAATTAACCAGCACATCAGCGCCCATTTCTTGTGCCAGCTGAAGCTTTTCATCTGTACTGGCAGTCGCAATCACTTTGCCTGCACCAAATAATTTTGCAAGCTGCACAGCAATGGTCCCTACACCACCTGCTGCTGCATGAATAAGAACCGTTTCTCCCTCCTGAAGCCGGCCCATCGTTTTTAGAATGTGATAGGCACTTAACCCCTGAAGCGGCAATGCTGCTGCCTGAGCATAATCAAGGTCTTCCGGAAGAGGAATCAGAGCGCGCGCATCCGCAATTGCGTACTCTGCATAACCACCTGATTCAATGAGAGTTACAACCCTCGTTCCCGGCTCAATCCCGTTAACCTTTTCACCTGTTTCAACGACTACCCCGGAAACCTCAGCGCCCGGAATAAAAGGGAGTGGTGTTGGTACCACATACTGCCCCTGTCTCCTGGCAGTATCCGCATAATTAACCCCTATGGCTTTAATTTCAAGCAGCACCTGATGTTCCTTTGGTACCGGGCGCTCAACCTCTACAACGTTCAGCACCTCAGGGCCTCCATATTCCTTAAGCTGCATTGCCTTCATCTTTTTAGCCTCCTTCATTCCTGTGCATTTTTCAGCAGACATATTGCTCCTTATCGTAAAGCCTGTCTGCGATTTTCCTATTCTCATAAACTAACGAAAATGACTGATACCTGCTGCATGCCTGAATGACAGAAGCCATCAATTTCTCCCGTTTCTCTCCTTCTGTTAAATCGACCAAAAGCACTCGTGAAATACGTTCTGTTTCCCATAAGGTCTTTTGTAAGAAGGTTCTTGTCAAGGCGATTTTGGCCGATTCTCTTTCTTCTCCGTTGTTCAAAATGGCTTTATAGGTTCGATAAACTGCTGATTCCGCTGCATAAAGGCCAATTGCCAGATCTGCCAAATTCATCAGCGCTTCCTGTTCATGAACCAGTGCCGGTCCATAAACTTCATAAATAAGACCCGCTTGGAGCAAAAATAGATTTCTTATTGTTTCAACTGCCTCTTTTTCAAAAAAAAAGTCCCCTCCGTTTGCGGCACCGATCCGTTTAGCCGGGCAATTGCTTCCTTTGTCTTCGAGGCTAAATCCACTTCTCCCTTCATCGCCTTTTTGAATAAATACGTAGGAATCAGCAGGCGGTTAATTTCATTTGTTCCTTCAAAAATCCGATTGATTCTCGAATCACGGTACATCTGTTCCGCTCCGTATTCTTTTATAAACCCTGCACCCCCGTGAAGCTGCAGCGCTTCATCTGCTGTGTAATCCAGCACTTCAGAGCTGAACACCTTACAAATGGCGCATTCCACCGCAAATTCGCCCATTTGTTTTCCGACCAGTCTGTGATCGTTCGCGTCATTAAGGTCACCAAGCGCCTCTTCAATGAGTCCGGCTGTCCTATATTGAAGAGACTCAGCGGCATAAATGCGTGCAGCCATCCAGGCTATTTTTTGTTTGGTCGCCGGAAAACGGGCAATTTCCTTCCCAAACTGCCTGCGTTCCTTTACGAATTTCATCGTTCGCTTCAGTCCAAATTTAGAAGCTCCAACACAGGCAGACCCCAGATTAAACCGGCCTAAATTTAATACATTTAAAGCAATCACATGCCCTCTCCCTACTTCCCCGAGAAGATTTTCTTTTGAGACCAGGCAGTCTTCAAAAACAACAGAGCGCGTGGAGGAGCCCTTAATGCCCATTTTCTTTTCCTCAGGACCCAGCGATAAGCCAGGAGCATCTTTTTCTACAATAAAGGCAGTAAAATGTTCTCCATCCACCTTGGCATACACAATAAAGGTATCTGAAAAAACAGCGTTTGTGATATAGATCTTCGTTCCATTTAAACAGTAATGAGTTCCTTCCTCGTTTAAAACAGCCGTTGTCTGAGCAGATAGAGCATCAGATCCTGCATTCGGCTCTGTTAAGCAATACGCCCCAATCCATTCACCCGAGGCAAGCTTAGGAAGGTATTTCTTTTTTTGTTCCTCTGTTCCGAAATAAGTGATGGGAAGTGTCGCAATGCAGGTGTGGTTGGAATGAGCCACACCGTAGCCTCCTGTCGGTCCGATCATTTCTCCTACGATTCCCTTGCTGATTTTATCGAGACCAAGACCGCCGTATTTTTCAGGGATGCTGTGAGCAAGCAGCCCAAGGTCCCCAGCTTTTTTCATCAGCTCAGGAATCAACTCAAACTCCTGGTTTTCAATTCGTTCGTTAACAGGAGTCACTTCTTTTTCAGCAAACCTTCTTGCAGTCGCTCCGATCATTTGATGTTCTTCCGTAAAATCCTCCGGTGTAAACAGTGCTTCAGGATTAAGTGATGAAAATAAAAAGCTTGCTCCTTTATCCTTCAAACGCTCCACATTAAACTCTCCTTTCCGGATGTTGGATTAGTGTTTCGTTGAAATCGATGCAGCATGAACAATTAAGCTTTTAACAAACTGATCAAAATGAGAAAATCGGGCGTCGTTTGTCTGTCCTTTTTTATAGCGGTAATAAATTTGCTGGCAAATGACAGCGAGCTTAAAGTACGCGAAGGTTAAGTAAAAGCCGATGTCTGATACGTCCCTTCCGCTCTTTTTCGCATACGACTCAATAAACGCTCTTCTTGTTAGAAACCCTTTTTGAATCGTCAGGGAGGGTTTGCCAAGACCATTTTTCAAAAGAGCCGGATCATCCTCCTGCATCCAATAGCTCATGGCTGCCCCAAGATCAGCAAGCGGATCTCCGACTGTTGACATTTCCCAGTCAAATAAGCCAACCATGGCGGTTAGATCCTCGCTGAACATGGCATTATTCAGCTTATAATCATAGTGGATGATTACAGGAGGCTGGCTTTTTGGCAGATTGGTACTCAGCCATTTTTTTAATGCCTCTGCTTCCTTTATTTCATCTGTTTTCGCCCGTTCATACCTGCCAATCCAGCCGTGAACCTGCCGCTCCATAAAGCCGGCCGGGCTGCTGATCTCTGTAAGTCCTGTTTTTTTATAGTCAATGGAATGCAGCTCGACTAAACGGTCTACCATTAGATGAGAGAGCTTGCTGCAAAGCTCTTCTGTTGCCTCAATCCCTTCAGGAAAAGAAGTATCAAGTACAATTCCATGCTTTCTTTCCATGAGAAAAAACGGACTGCCGACAATTGATTCATCCTCTGAAAAAAGAAGGGGCTTTGGAGCCTGTGAAAATAAAGGACTAATCTCCGAAAGAATTCGGTGCTCTCTTTTCATGTCATGAGCCTTCGGTGCGACCGGTCCTAAAGGAGGTCGTCTTAAAACAGCCTCCCAATCGTCAATTTTCAGCTGATAGGTGAGGTTGGAGTGGCCTGCCCAAAACTGTTCGATTTCAAGCCTGCCCTCAGGTATCCCCTCTATATGCTGACGAATAAAGGCTTCTAAAACACCCTCATTTAATCCCTCGCCTGACTTTACAGGCATGGTATCTTTACCTGTCATCGTGTCCCTCCCTGCTCGCCTTTAGTTAGATGCTCCATCAGCCCTGCTCTCAGCTCCTCCGGGATCGGTGCGCTTTTTTGATTTTCAAAATCGTAGTAAACGATTACTGCATTTCCTTCTGCAATAACCATGCCCGTTTGTGAACATCTAATCTGATGCTCCAGTTGAAAACTTTTCCCCCCTACATGGGAAATGGAGCTTGTTATAGATAAGTCCTGATTGAAATAGCCCTGACTTTTAAAATCGCATTTTGTTGAGGCAATAATGAATTTCCAGTTATCTACATCCATCTGATAGCCAAGAGACTCAAAAAATTGAATCCGCGCCTCTTCAAGGTAAATAAAATAACTCGTATTATTTACATGACCCAATGCATCCGTTTCACAAAAACGTACTCTCACGCTGCTTTCAAGCATTTCTTCACTCCTTTGCCTGTTTTAAGAAGGATAGTCATACCAGCCCTTGCCGGTTTTTCTCCCAAGCTCCCCTTTTTCAACCTTTTCAATAACGCAGGGAAAAGGCTTATCCTCGGGATCCTTTGTTTCCTGGTAGCGCTGCTCCATGACAAAAGCCGCCACATCAAGCCCTGATAGATCCATTAGCTCAAATGGCCCGATCGGATGGTTCAGGGCTTTACGGCAGATCAGGTCAATATCCTTATAGTCTGCAATTCCTTGTTCATACAAAGAAACTGCTTCTTTTTGAAGAGCCCCGAGAATTCGGTTAGCTACAAATCCTGAAATCTCTTTTTGAAGCAGCACGGCTGTACGGTTAATTCTTTTACATACATCCATTGCAAGAGCCGCTGTTTCTTCAGAGGTTTGCTCACTCATGACGACTTCTACACAATCCATCACCAGCGGAGGAAAGAAAAAGTGCATATTGACTACTTTCTCAGGACGGTCTGTGGCATCTGCAAGTAAGCTGTTTACGATGGTTGAGCTATTGGTGGCGAATACCGTATGAGGAGGTGCAAATTGTTCGAGCTTTTGAAACACATCCTTTTTCACCTCAAGCTTTTCCGTTACCGCTTCAATAACAAGATCAGTGTCTTTGACTGCCTCTTCAAGTTTTGAAGAAAAGCTTAAATGAGTAAACGCTTTCATTTTTTCGTCTTCTGATAACCTGCCTTTTGAAACCCATCTGTTCATAATCCCATGAAGCTTTGATTCCGCTTCCTTTAACGCTTTTTCCTCAATATCCTGAATAATTGTTTGATAGCCTCCAAGCGCACACAGCATTCCAATCTGATGCCCCATGCTTCCTGAACCGATGACCGTTACCCGATTTACCTCACCCTGCATCATCTTTACCCCTCCTTATACTAACCGGTTGGTATGTTTTGAAAAAGCCATTAAATGGCCCGTAATAAATGAATGAAGTAATATCCGCTTCAGGGGAGGCGAGAGCTGCTTTACTGGTCTATCCCCTTCAGGATCATGTCAGTGAAGGTCCGGGCGACCTCCTCTTCGGACGCAGCACCTTCAGGGTTATACCACTGATAGCTCCAATTCGCCATCCCCAGCACGCCAAACGTCGCGATTGGTGCATTCAAATCCTTTCGAAACTCCTCTTTTTCAATCCCTTCAAGAAGCAGCCCCTCAATGGTTAATCTGAATTGATCCCGCTTAGGTATAATTTCAGATAAATGCTCTTCATTCAGATTTCTCATTTCCCTGAAAAACACCTTTGCACTTGCACCCTGCGTTTTGATATTGCTGATCAGCATGTAAATAATGTCATACAGCTTAGTTTTACAGCTTTTAGAATCATCGTTCACGATCTTTTCCTGGTTAAGGAGCAAGTCATCGATATACCGCAAATGGATATCCATTAGAAGCTCTTCCTTGCTTGAAAAATAGTAATAAAATGTGCCCTTAGTTACACCGTTCGCTTCAACGATATCCTGTATTGACGTCTCGCTGAATCCTTTTTTCTCAAACAGCTTAATACTTTGCTCTGTCATTTTTTCCTTCACTTTTCATTCACGCCTCTTTAGATGAAATAATTGCTAGAATTATATCATACTTTCTCTTTTCTCATTTCTTACATTGCATGCGTGCCGCCATCAACAATGAGCACGTCTCCCGTTACATAAGCTGATGCCTTTGAGGCTAAAAACAGGGCAGCTCCCTTTAAATCGTCATCTGTGCCAAACCTTTTAAGCGGAGTAACCTCTAAAATCGGGTCTCTTCCCTGTTCAATGATTGCCTTTGACATTTTGGTAGGGAAAAATCCCGGTGCGATCGCATTTACATTAATATTATGACGGCCCCACTTCACCGCAAGGTCCTTTGTTAAGGTAATAACCGCGCCTTTGCTTGTATTGTAGCCGATCGTATCCATCACTCTTGGATCCGTTCCCCCAAGGCCTGCGACTGATGCGATATTGATGATTTTCCCTGACTTTTGTGCAATCATTTTCCTTCCCACTGCCTGACTCATTAAAAAGGTTCCGGTCACATTTACGTTAATGACTTTTTGCCAGGCTTCAAGGGGCATTTCCTCAGCAGGTGCCCCCCAGGTAGCGCCGCTGTTGTTTACCAGAATATCGATTGAACCAAACGTTTGGCAGGTTTCTTCCACCGCCCGCTCCACGTCTTCCGGATTGGAAATATCACATTGAAGTGCCAGCGTTTTTACACCGAGCTTCGATAATCGGTCCGCTACTCCCTGACAGGCCTCAAGCTTTCTTGAACAAACGGCAATAGCAGCTCCGGCTTCTGCAAAGCCTTCTGCAATCTGCTCTCCAAGCCCCCGTCCTCCTCCTGTAATCAAAGCGGTCTTTCCGGTTAAATCAAACAATTCCAGCACATTCATTTTCATTCCCCGCTTTCTTTTTTAAAATGGACATCATTGGTACTTTTTTAGCTCAAGCCTGCCAATCTGCGCACGGTGTACTTCATCCGGACCGTCAGCCAGGCGAAGCGTTCTAGCATTCGCCCATTGTGCCGCTAACGGGAAGTCTTCTGAAACACCCGCTGCACCAAGAGCCTGTATCGCACGGTCAATAACCTTAAGCGCCATTGAAGGAGCAACTACTTTAATCATAGCTATTTCCGCTTTAGCCACCTTGTTTCCGACTGTATCCATCATATAGGCGGCTTTTAGTGTGAGCAGTCTTGCCTGCTCGATTTCAATCCTGGAATCGGCAATCCATTCACGGATCACTCCCTGACTGGATAATGGCTTGCCAAAAGCCGTTCTTTTTTGAACGCGTATACACAATTCTTCAAGCGCACGCTCTGCAGCCCCGATTAATCGCATGCAGTGATGAATTCTTCCTGGACCAAGCCGTCCCTGAGCAATCGCAAACCCTTTTCCTTCTCCTAGTAAAATATGATCCTTTGGAACTCTTACATTTTCAAAGGTAATTTCCCCGTGGCCGTGAGGAGCATGATCATAGCCGAATACCGGCAGCATTCGCTCTATTTTCACACCGGGAGAGTCAAGTGGTACTAAGATCATCGATTGCTGCTCATAGCGATCAGCGTCCGGATCTGTTTTGCCCATCACAATCGCTACCTTGCACCTGGGGTCTCCTGCTCCTGATGACCACCACTTGCGTCCGTTTATCACGTACTCATTTCCGTCTTTTTCAATCCTGGCTTCAACGTTTGTCGCATCACTTGAAGCAACATCCGGCTCTGTCATGGAAAAGCACGAGCGGATCCGTCCCTCAAGAAGCGGGTTTAACCATTTCTCTTTCTGTTGTTCTGAGCCGTACCTGACCAGTACCTCCATGTTCCCTGTATCAGGCGCATTACAGTTAAAAACCTCCGGTGCCATTAAGGAACGCCCCATGAGTTCACAAAGCGGAGCATATTCGCTGTTTGAAAGCCCCGCTCCAAATTCGCTGTCAGGCAAAAACAGGTTCCATAGCCCCTCGGACTGCGCCTTCTGTTTGAGCTCTTCCATAATAGGCGGAACCGCAGTCCATCTGTCAGCTGAATCCCCAAGCTGCTGCTCATATACTTTTTCATTTGGATAAACATAGGCATCCATAAACCCCTGCAGCCTCTCTTCCAGCTCCTTCACTTTAGACGAATAAGAAAAATCCATCCTCACCATCCTCCTTACTAACTAACCGGTCGGTATGTACACTTTAAGTATAAACTTTCCATGAGAACAATCAACTATTATCTGAAAAATTAATCACTTTATTTCGAGTAGAATCATCTCAAGAGCTGGTTACAGTACATGGAAAGATATAATCGTAACCTGAAAATACTACCACTCCTTTTATCCTACTATTTTCAACACAAAAACAACGTACAATTTCACACAAAGGATACAGGTTACATCTAAATAATCCTTTTCATACCAACCTGTTGAACCTATAATTAAAACAATAAGAATTTTAATTTCGGATGGAGTGCACACCGGTGAAAAAAACAATCGTATATTTTTCTATACCTTTATTACTACTTATCACCCCTTTTATCTTGTGGAATATTCAGCAAAAAGAAACTCTCCAAGTCACCATAATTGATTACACAGTCCCGGATGAAACCTATAGAGAACACCACAGCCTCACGTGGCTGCTAAACTACTTCCGCTTTGAAAACAACGAAGGCGAAAGCTACGATCCGAAAGTAGATTACTATGGATTTGTTTCCGATGAAACGAAGGAGGAGTATACTATTCGTTCACTCCCCGAAAACCTTAACGACCCAAACCTGATTTATATTGCTGATACCTATGGAGTAAACGAGGATGAGCTTGCATGGACAGAAGCAGACTCATCTGAAGGTCCACCAACACGTCTTTACGGGGGGATGGATCAGCAGGAATGGACGGCTGTCAAAGAAAAGGTCGTCACAAGCTTCACGGATCTTGTTGTTGAATTTAATTCCTTCGCTTCCCCGACTGAAGAAGCTGTCAGAAGGGATGTAATGGAATTTTTAAACGTTGAATGGCAAGGGTGGATTGGGCGTCAATTCCCTTCTCTGGATAAGGAAAACGGGGAGGTGCCTGACTGGGTAATAAAACGTTACGAGAAAGATGAAGACTGGGCTTTTACTGGTGCCGGTTTTGTTTTGCTTAATGAGCTGACCGATGAAATCGTTGTTCTGTCAAAAGAAGACCTGACAGATACAGCACTCCGTTTTATGCTGACTGAGGAAGGTCAGGAGCTGTTTGGATTTGAACAAAGCTCTGCTTACCCTTACTGGTTTGATATCATTCAGACGCAATCAGAAGAGCAGATCCTTGGAAATTATGAACTGAAGCTGACAAAGCAGGGAGAAAGTAAGTTAAATGAAAAAGACCTCCCCTCAACTTTTCCTGCAATCGTCCATCACACAGTCAACCAGTCAAACGTTTTTTACTTTGCAGGGGATTTCGCTGATACAGCAAAGGTGCCGGGCTTTTATCAATATACTGGACTAGCAAAGATTTTCTCTTTTATTTCACTTGAGTCCATTTCACCGGAAAGAAGTTTTTTCTGGAAAACCTACACGCCGATTATGGATAAAGTTTTTAGTCTCGCTAAAGAAAAGGAGGAGACGATAGCCAATAACAAGCCAGTCGTTTCTCAGGCTGTTGAGGACAGCATTTCCTACCCTGCACGAATTAATGAGCAGGCTTATGAGGTGTACCAGGACGGGGAATGGGTGCCTATCACCCTAAAAGGAGTGAACCTTGGTATGGGAAGGCCAGGTGCTTTTCCTGGTGAAGCAGCTATCTCAAAAGATGAATACACAAGATGGTTTAAGCAGATTGGTGAGATGAACGCCAATGTTTTACGTGTTTACACGCTCCATCCACCGGGGTTTTATGAGGCGCTGTATGAATATAATCAAGCTGCCGATGAGCCGCTTTATTTGCTTCACGGCGTTTGGATTGATGAGGAGCCACTGGAAGAAACTCTTGACGCATCGGATGAAGAAATCACCTCTGTCTTTCAGGAAGAAATGAAGAAAATTGTCGATGTTATTCACGGAAATGCGGTTATTGCCCCTCAGCAGGGACATGCTTCAGGCGCCTACCATAAGAATATTTCTCCTTATGTAATTGGATGGGTCCTTGGCATTGAATGGTATCCTTTTATGGTCGATCAGATGGTCCAGGATTACCCTGATCCAAAGCAATACAACGGCAGCTACGTTTACACAGAGAATGCCAATGCCATGGAAGCCTGGATGGCTCAGCAGCTCGACTTTATCACAAGCTACGAGGTCGATGAATATAGCAGCATGAGACCGTTAAGCTTCACGAATTGGGTAACGACAGATAATATTGATCAACCTGCTGAACCAAGTGATCAGGAGGATCTTGCGACGGTCGATCCAAATCATATTCACACAAAGGACGACGCAGAGCATGTAGGGATGTTTGCCTCCTACCATGTGTATCCGTACTATCCTGACTTTTTAACGATTGAAGAAAAATACACAGAATTTATCGACCACCGCGGGGAGAAAAACAATTACGCCGGCTATTTGCATGATTTAAATGAATCTCATGAGATGCCAATTCTAATCGCTGAATTTGGCATTCCTGCTTCCAGAGGAATGACACATAAAAACCCATTCGGCTGGAATCAGGGCTTTATTGAAGAGTCCGAACAGGGAGAAATTCTGACCCATCTATACGAGGACATTCTGCACGAAGAGATGCTTGGGGGACTGATTTTCACCTGGCAGGATGAATGGTTTAAACGAACATGGAACACAATGGATTACGACAATCCTGACCGCCGCCCTTTCTGGTCAAACGCCCAGACGAATGAGCAGCAATTCGGCTTGCTCAGCTTTGACCGGCTCAAGGTTAAACTGAACGGAGAAGATGACTGGGAGGAAGGAACCGTCCTTTATGAAAAAGATAATGGAGAGCTGCAGGAGCTCTCAGTGGATCATGATGAGCGCTATTTATACATCAAAGCTCAAATGGAGGACACATCCGAGGATTTCTGGAAGGTTAATGACCTGAACCTTTATTTTAGCGTTCGGGAAGATGCTGGCGTAATGATAAACGATGTTTCAGCAGAGCCAATGCCTTCAGACTTCCGTTTAACAATTGAAGACCAATCCTCTGCAAAGCTTGAAATAGCAGGAGATTATGATTCTTTCTTCTATGATTATGCTCACCGACTAGAAATGATCGAGGCAACACCTGATGAGCTGGAGAATAAAGATAAAGAGTTCCATCCGATCCGTCTCGCCCTATCAAAAGAGCTAATACGTCCTGATACAGGGGAAGTGTATCCGTTTGATGCCTATGAAACCGGTATTCTTCGATTTGGGATCGGCGACCCGGCCCACCCCGACTATGATTCGCTTTCGGATTATTATTTTACTGAAGTGAATGGAATTGTAGAGATTCGCATTCCATGGATGCTGTTAAATGCGAAGGATCCAAGCAAGAAAGAGTTCTTCGGAGATTTATGGAAGGACGGAATTGATGCATCGCTGACAATTGAAGGAATTGACGTGGCAGCAGCAATTGAACAAAATGGCAGGGTCACAGATGCATTCGATACAGCTTCGCTTCAACGATACACTTGGGAGGATTGGGATCTTCCACGATCTCAAGAGCGTTTAAAGCCCTCTTATAAGATTATTCAGGAGTTCTTCTCGTCTCTTGAATAAACGTGCAGTGAACCGGGTTTAAGAGGGTGAGACACATTTGTCCCACCCCCATTAAATAAAAAAGAAGCCTAAATGGCTTCTTTTTTATGTTGAAATGCCTTTTCGATTCATATTTCCCCAGTCTGATTTCTTCGTGAAGGCAAGAACCAGCCCTTCACAACGCCACCATACGAGCATCGGCCGATACCAGAAGGCTTCTGTTAACGCCCAGAAGAAAAGAACGACAAGACTGTAGACATCAGGGTATTTATGATAGGTCCACTCTTCAAGCAATACAGCCAGTGAAGATAGCAGTGAACCATACATGACAGTTACCAAAAACATAACGGCAGCAATTTCGATGGAAACAAATGAGAATACCAGACCAAGGATAATGACGATGTAGCCAATCATTTCAAACATCGCGCTTAAAAGCTCTACAAATAAATAGTAGGGCATGGAAAACATCCCGATCCCTCTATATTTAGGGTTAAAAAGCATTTTTTTGTGAGTCCAGAGGGTTTCAGCCAAGCCTCTTTGCCATCGCTTTCTTTGAGAGCGAAGAGACGCCAGAGTGGAAGGTGCTTCTGTCCAGCAGACTGGATCCTGAATGTATTCAATCCGCTGGTTGGATTTTTCTTCCTTGATGGAACGGTGCATCCTGACAATCAGCTCCATGTCCTCTCCCACAGTATTGGTATTGTAGCCTCCTGCTTTAATGACACGGTTTTTTTCAAAGACGCCAAATGCTCCTGAGATAATCAGCAGGATGTTCATTCGGCTCAAGCCAAGCCTTCCAATTAAAAATGCTCTGAAATATTCAATGATCTGCATAACGACGATTGGCTGCCTTGACAGCGCCACTTTCTCAACCTCACTTCGTGTTATGGTTGAACCGTTAGCGATCCTGACTGTTCCCCCTGTAGCTGTAACCTGGCCATTTGAATCAATGATCGGCTTCATCGTTTTTAACAGCGCGTCCCGGTCTAAAATGGAGTCGCCGTCAATCGCCGAAAAATAAGGGTAGCGGGAAAAGTTAATCCCTGCGTTTAGTGCATCCGCCTTTCCTCCATTTTCTTTTACCAGGAGAAATAGATGAGGATACAGTTTTGATTGAAATGCTTTATTAACCTGTTTAGTGGGAAAGTATTTTCGTATAGCCAGTTCAATTTCCACCATTTCAAATTGGTCAATAACCTTTTTGCTTGTCGCATCCTTTGAGCCATCATCAATAACCACTACCTCAAACTGAGGATAATTTAAGCTCAGCATTGATCGGACTGTGCTGACTACACCAACCTCTTCATTGTATGCTGGGACGAGAACAGAAACAGGAAAGGTATCCTTATTTAGCGAAAGCCCCTCCACATGCTCCTTCTGATTCAGCTGTCGTTCCTTTCTGATCTGGGGACCTGCGATGGTAAAAAGAATGATATAAATGAGGGCGACTACCGTCATGTAGGCAATGACCAAAACAGCCATCCCTTGAACAATCCATTCAATCCATACCTCGTTCATTAGGAGACCCCCGCCTTCATTGTTTTCATCTGTTTAGCCATATCTCTTGCGTAAGGATCCTCATGTGTTGCTGCTGCAAACTCAAGAAAAATTTCTCCATCTGGAAGTTTTTTAATCGCCTCGCAGGCTGCAAAACGAACCCACCAGACAGTATCACTTGCAAGCTTCAATAGATCATCCCTATATTCTGACAGCCTCATAATACCAGCGAGCCTGGCAGCATACATTCTTTCCTCCCAGTGTTCTGAGGTAAAAAGAATTTTAATGTATTCCTGGTCGGAGCAATATTGAAAGAGACATAAACTGCGAAGCGCCTTAAGACGGAATTCCTTGTTAGAGTCCTTTAATTTACGTTCGATAAAAGGGAGATAGCCATAGTTTCCTGATTCACCGCAGTAGGCAATAAAGGCTTCCTGCAGGGCTATCGGTATCGTATTTTCTTTTTCAAGCTCCACCACAAGATCATTAAAAGCTTCAAAGGGCAGAAGGCGGAATAATTCCTTAAAAACTCCGATGGACAGGGCTTCCTGCTTTACCAGATACTCCATTAGCCGCTCGTCATGGAAAGAGGCCAGGACCCGCAATGTTTGTCTATACTCTTCATCCGCTGCTTCCTGTTTACTCAGGTGACTCCACACAGTCTCCTTTAAGGAAAGCATTCTGAAATCCTCAATAAAATAAAGAGCGTTCACCCGCTCAGACCATGCCCCCTTTTCCAGCCTCATTCGGTAAATATTAGCCAAATGAGTTTCTGCAACAAGCTGAATTCGATTTTTTTCCAATACAGTTATCGTATTCTCGGAAAATCGGCTTAATAGTCGTTCAAGAACCTCCTGCTTTACCCTTTGAGACTTAGGCAGTTCAGGCTCTTTCTCCGCCTCTCCGGTAAGAAAGGCAAGATAATCAGCGATAATGCTGTGATATGCTTTATTTGTTCTACCTTCAAAGTTCAGCTGTCTCTTTTTGGTAATGAGTAAATAAACTAACAACATAAGCTGGATGGAAAATAAAGCAGCAGCCACCCATAGAACAGTCCCGACCATCAGGAAAACGTTCTTTCTGTCATACGATCAATTTTTGAGGCCACTTCCTGAACATTAAATGGTTTCATCATAAAATCATCCACTCCTACTGCTAATGCCTGTGTGATTTCCGATTCTCCCTGCCTTGGGACAAGCAGACAGATAAGAATATTTTTACCGCCATACCGCTCCCTCACCTCTTTTATTACCTCCAGTCCATTCATTTTAGGCATAACCCGGTCAATTAATATCATGTACTGCTGGTCCTTTCTGTACCAATCACTTTCAAGAAATGAGATTCCATCCTCAAATGTTTTAATAGTCATAGACTGTACATTTACTTCTCTTCTTTTCGTAAAGTGATGCTTCAGAAGTTCCCTTACAATCTGATCGTCATCTACAACAATGAGATTCAATTGCCCCTGCATATAAGACTCAGATTCTTCTTCCTCATATAAAACGGTTTTACTTCGTCCCGTTTCTTTTGCATGAAAAAGTGCTTTTTTCGCCTGAACGGTAATTTGACCCTCTAAAAGGCTTGTTTTACCGGCAATGGATAAAAGGCCTGCAGAGAAGGTTACCCCGCATTTTTGGGTGAAGGCCTCACGCCATTGATCTAAAAAGGCTAAAGCCTCCTTAGCGCTCTTGCCTGGCAGGACTACAGCAAATTCTCCACCATCACTGCGGAATATCTTATCTTCAGGCTTTTTCATTTGTAAAAATAGACGGACAAGTTCTCTTAAAACTTCATCTCCGTGGGCATGACCCCGTTTTTGGTTAACGGAATAAAAGAAATCAAGATCGGCTAATGCAAATGAAAATCTTGCCGATTCACCTAATTTAATTTTTTCCAGCTGATCAAGCATTTCAGGCTCAAGAGCATCTTTTTTATAAGCGCCCGTTAAATAGTCTTTTTGAATATGCCGAAGAATGTTCTCCCGCTGCATCAGCCGGTTCCTGAGAAAGGGAACAAAAACAGAAGGATTGATTGGCTTGCCGATAAAATCCAGCGCACCAAGCTCATAGGCTTCAATCCTGTGTTCAGTTGATCCTTCACTGCTTACCATGACAATTGGGATTAAGTCCTTTTGTGCTTTACTGATGATCTGGTTAAGCAGAGGCAAGCCGCCTCCATCAGGAAGCGTGTTGCTTACAACAATGACACCGGGGTTTATTTCATAAAAAAGCTCCAGCCCTTTTTCTCCTGTCACTGCAGTGACAACCTGAAAGTAATTCCCCTTCAGCACAGCTTTAACCGAGGAAACAAATTCAAGATCATCATCGATAATCAGAATCGTAGGTACATCCTGGCTTGGAACGCTATCGATTGCGGCAGCTGTCTCTAAATGAATAGAGGGAAGGTCTCCCCCAGCAGATTCATTTTGAATCCTTTCAGTCAGCTGTGTCCATTTATCCTCTTTCCAGAGCTGATCTGATTCTTCATCCAAATACGCAAGATTTTTTTCAGCTTCTTTGGAAAGCTCCTCCATTCCAATTGTACCGGCTGTTTCCTTTACGCTTTCAAAAAATTGAAAAAGTTCATTTTCCTGCACGGCTTTTCTGTCTGACCATCCTGAGATCGTTTTTTCAATTCGTTCATACATTAATTGTTTATATTTTTCTAGCACTTTTATCACACCTTTTAAAGAATATATGTCTTTAAGGGGGCACTTAATCTATCTATTTTATCATGTTCGCCGGGAGAATACGAAAACAAAAATAGCACAATCTCCCAAAATGAGAGGATTGTGCTTGTTAATATCCTATTGATTTCCAGCTATCTAAGTGATGAATAGCCAGTCCGCCAAATCCCGGTTGGCGGCAAAAGTAGTTCGCCACGAGCGAAAGCTCATGATTCATATCAGTTTCTCTTTTATTTATAAAAGAAACATGATCTCCTTCATTTGTGTAATCAGTTTCAACACCAATAATCAACTGCTTTTGCCAGTTGCCCGCAAATGTAATTTTATTTTTTACAATCTCAATGATTGCGGATGCCTGATTACGGTATGCCATAATTGTTACACGATCAGTATTGGCGATTACCCACTCGGCAAGATTTCCCCTGCCAAAATGATTCTCATAGAAGATCTCGTCAAACCAAAACGGGATATCGGCTTCCAGCACAAGATTCATGGACTCTGTGTCCTTTTTTGCTTTTGTCAGCAGCGTCTGGTAGGAATGAATGGCTTTTGAGTGGTCCTCTGTCCAGCCCTCCGTTAAATAAGGCTCTACATCTAAATGAACGCCTGCAAACCATTCAGGTTTATCAGATTTTACCTGGTAATCACGCAGCCAGGCCATTAATCGGTTTTGCTGGAGAAGCTCCTTTGACTCAATCCAGTCCTCCGCGCCATCGAGAGCATAAACAGCCGTGCCTATTTGTCCGGCTTTCTTTATAAATTGCTGGTAGAGTTCATGAGGCAGTGTCTGGTCAATTTGAAGCCAGATATTCACCAGTTGCTTTTTATTAATAAAAGAAAGCAGCTCGTGCTCTTTTTGTATAATAGCTGTTGGATTCCAAATCCAGGTCGCTTTAATAAAAGAACTATTCAGAGTGCTCGCTTTATCCAACAAGCATTTTCAGCTTAACAGCTCGCTGCTCCTGCTCTTCTTCTGAAGCAAGGTCATACTTTTTCAATAAATGAAAGAGCTCATTTAGGTCTTCCTGTGACACATCTTGTTTTAAAAAAACCAGAGTGCTTTGGTACAGCTCTTCAGATAGAAATCTGTGCTGGCTTTCAAGCTTTGATTTAGTGTCTTCCTTCGTATGGTCAATCGAGCATTTTCCCATCTACTCATTCCTTTCTCTATTACTGTCTATAGAATCAATCTCAGATAAAAAATACTACCTGTAAAACCACCAGCCCCGCCGCTCCAATAACCGGTGCAACTTTTAAGGTTATCATTCCAGATGAAGTGGATACAAGAGAATCAAACGGATCCTTTGCCGGGGAAGCCAAAAAGCGAATGAAGCGTGACCATCTGTCCGGCTTCCTGTCAAAGTCAGGGACGTCAACGTGATATTCAGCTAATTTAGCTCGCAAATGATCTTCTTTTTTTAGCGGATCATGATCCATTCCAGTCTCCCTCCCATTCTTCTTTTAATTTTTGAATAGCCCTGTGCAAACGTGATTTTACCGTTCCAATCGGAATATCGAGAACCTCAGCCATTTGCTTGTGCGTCATGTCATGATAATAGAATAACAGAATGACAGCTCGTTCCATATCCGGAAGCCTTGTAATCGTGCACACCCTGCTGATAAAATAGATGACTGTGACGACTGTCCATGCTTGCGTTTGACTTGTAAAAAACTGGACGTAAACATTCTCTACCGTTTCACCGCTAGAAATCAAAATATTTAATACTTGAACGCAAATAACTGTATACGCCGCTAAACAAATCGTCAGTGTATCGAAAACATTCCATCGCAGATACACAGTTGTTTTCTTATAATTGATCTTCCCTTTTTCCCTTACAATATGCTTTCGGTCCATTGAAATCGCAATGGCTAAAATAACCACAATCATAACCCCTGTGGTAATAAATGAAACGATCCATCCCATTCCCATTATTCCGCCCCCTCATTTCTTTCAGTTACCTACTATACCGTTGAGAAGTGAGGAAGGTTCATTTAATTTTAACTAATTAATAAAAATCAACCTCTTCTTAAAAAGAGGGATATAATGGTATAAAAAATTGGATACTCAAATTTTTTTGACAGGGGATTTAGCATTCGATGGATTATACAAGCTTACTTATGATGGCTTTTGTATGGAGTGTGTTATTTCTTTATTTTTTGATGCCTTTTAAAAGAAGCGCTGAGATGGCAGATCAAGGTAAATTGACATTTTTACATGCAATGAAAATCTGTTTAGCTTCTATCACCTTTCATAAAAAAGCGTTTTTAGCCTTAAGTTTAGTGGTCATTACTTTATTAATTGCTTCATGGTCACAAAACCAGGAAGCTCTGTATAACGAGATCCATGGCATTGTTTCAACTGCAGAGCCTTTTAACTGCATAATGGGAATTATGATTTATGCAGCAGTGCTTTACTTCCTTCTCATCGGTGGAAAAGCCTTAAAGCTTTTAAGGCAAGATTTTTAATTGGCTCTTTTTACAAGAAAAAGCTGCGTGCAGATTCACGCAGCTTTTTCATTTTAAGAAGCCTTATTTCCTTTATCTTTGCCTTTGTCCTTGCCTTTTGAGAATGGATCGATTTCATTTCCTTTTGAATCAAGGTAAAGAATGTCTGCTTTTTTCGCGCTTCCTTTAACCTCAATTTCTTTGATGTTTTCAGCACCTTTTAGGAGAGATACGTTTTTATGCTTCACTTCTACAAATTTAATGGTTTCACCCGTGAAGTCATATTCTCCGCCAGCCTTTTTAGGGTGCAGCGAAACATCAATGTCTTTAAAGCCTTTTCCAGAGAACGTAACATTTGTGCCTCTGATGGAAAGCTCTTTTACTTTTACTTTTTCTGAAGCAACAATATGCACATTGTCTTCAAAAATGTTCAGTTTCTTGTCTTTGTAATCAGCTAAATCAATTACCTTTTGCTCTTCACCCGGCTCTTCAGGCTGAGCAGCTTCACGAAGATCAATTTGTGCGAGCAATGGATCGTGATCACTTGCACGGCCATGTGCTTCCATAAAGTCAGAGTTGATATGCACAATGTCAAACTCTGAGCGGTCTGCCAGGTTATTCGTTACAAGAATATGATCGAGCACCTGTGCATTGCCTTCGTAGTTATACGTATAACGCTTTTCTTTTTCAATCGTTTCAACCAGATTGATTAACTCTTCGCCCTTTAACACCTGTACAGGAGCGGAGAATTCGAAGTCATTTAAATCGCCAAGAACCACAATATTTGCATCCGGAGTTTGTGCCTGAACGTCCTGAACAAAAGCATTCACAATACGTGCAAGCTGGATCCGCTGCACTTCACTTCCAAGTACAGGGGGCTGATTCTGCCCAAATAGCGGCTGATCTCCGCCTTTAGAGTTAAAGTGATTTGCAATGACAATGACTTCTTCTCCATTAAACGTGAATTCAGCAACAAGCGGCTTACGTGTATTGACAAAGCCTGCAGGGTCAATTCTTCCCGGATTTAGCGTCAGTTCTCCATCAACATAGTTAATGGCTTCATTCGCCGTTCCGCGTGTTCCTTCTGTCAGTTCCACACGTTCAGGATTGTATAGGAAACCATTACGGATATTTCCGCCCGGCTCTCCTCCATCCTTCTTGTCTTCAGGAGCTACATCCGTATAGGCGTACTCAGGACCGCCCAGTCGGATGATTTCATTAATTAAGCGCTGATAGCTTTCATCAGCTTCAACGGTGCCGTTATCAACAGATCCGTTATTATCCTGAACCTCTGTTAACCCGATGATATCAGGAGAGTTCAGATCAGAAATAAATGATTGTGCGATTCGTGTAACCTTTTCATTGCTTGTAAAAGAAGGGTTTGCTGAGAAGTTTTCAATATTATAAGAAGCAATTGAAAGCTGCTCATCATTCGGTACGATTGTCGTAGATGCAGGCTCTAGACCGCCGTCAGCAAAAGTCGGAACGGTTCCGCTTCCTGCAAGCACTTTATATTTTCCAAAGCCATAGCTCATAACGCCAACGGCAGGTGTTGCGATGGTATCACCTGTTTTTACAACAAGGCGTTCATCATCAATATCAAGCGTTACACGCTCAGGGTTAAAATCGTCTGCTTTAAGTAAAGCGCCGCCTGCCTGCGTATAGGCTTCGTCACCGCGATTTGTAATAACGGCTACCTCGCCATATTTTTGCGGTCCGCTTACTGTCCCTTCAACGACCTCAACAAGCATTCCTTCAATGCTTTCATAAAAATCAATTCCGTCTTCCTCAGGTTCAAATGCGGTTAAATTATCGTTATCAATAATTTGTGTTGGGATATCAACACCTTCCGGTCCGCCAATAATGATCGGATCAGGAATCGGCACAATATCTGCTACTTTTGTTACGGCTGAAGCATTAATTTGTGTAACAGGCAGATCATTTTGCGCACGGTCAGAATAGCCCTCAACAAAGAATTCCATTACCGTACCGCTTGCTTTCACATGATTTCCTTTGATCATACCGTGGCTTGGGCGGTACACAAGAATTCCTTCTGATGTACGCGGATCTTCATCAGGCTCGATTGACTGCATGTAGAAGCTGTTGCGATTTACCACATACGTCACAACCCCCTGAACATCTGCCACTGCTAAGCCTACATATGGTGAATAATGATCTGCACCCTGAATATCATGGATGCGAATTTCATCCTTTTGAATAATGTAACTAAATGACGCGATTTTGCTTGTCGTCATGCCTTCTTTTACGGCAATTGCTTTTACAGTTGAATCCTTTGTTAATTCAACTCCATCAACATACTGCTCACTGTTAACCGTTGGCTCTGATCCATCTGTTGTAAAGTAAATGGCTGCACCCTCTGTAGCCGTTTCAAGCTGGATTTTATCTCCTGCTGAAACAAATCCGCCTGCAGGATCTGCCGTTACTTCACTTACCTGATTTGAATCAAAAATAACATCGGATGATGTACGTGGAACGAGCTGGTAGGTTCCTCTGTATTCCCCTACTACACCGGTTACTGATTCGTAGGTGCTTCCTGTGTCAAAAGTAATCGCAGGATCTACCGGGCGAATCACTGTAGCATTCCCGTTTTCATCGACCCCGTTATAGTTTCCGCTTGCAAAGGACTGGATTGCTACATTGGAAGCTGTAACAAGCATTCCTTCCTGCGCTTCAGACAAGCCTGAAGCAGGAACAGCCTGGGTTGCTGGTACGTCCTCTTGCGCTGTTACGGTAACGTTGGCTGGTGCTGCGCTAATTTGTGCCAGGCCATTGTAATCCTCTAAAACGCCTAATACAGATATGCGGTCGCCTGGCTCTACTACTGCTGTAGAACGCACAACGATTCCCGCTTCATCATCCTGCATATAAATATTGTTCGCACCGCCCTGGGCAAAAACAGCGGTAACAACACCGGAGGTAATAACCGTAGAACCCGGCTCATTGTCTCTTGCTTCTTTAATCGTTGAGGCTTGCACAACTTGATATGTATAAGTTGAAACGTCGCTGTTATCCAGCGCCTCTGAGGTAGCATAAACGTCAAATACTGAATCTTCGTTGATTTGAATCGGTTCTGTGTAAAGCGTTTCTTCCCCGCCGTTTAAGGAATAATAAATTTCAGCATCCTGTGTGGAGGTTGTAAAAGAAACCATTTCACCAGCAGGAATTTGACCGCTTGGAATGCTTGCTTGAACTGGGGAAACCTTCGTTGGATCCTCATCATTTGAAGTCCAGGTAATATTGTCTAAAACAATTTGAGAGCCCGATCCGACTTTTACAAATTTCAAATCAAATGGACCTCTTACATCAATATCATCAAACGTAAACGTTGAAGGACCCTGCCCGGCAAGTACATTGTCTGTTGTACCGACTAGCTCGTCATTCACGTAAACCTCAAGCACACGCTGATTTGTTGTTGTAAAAGCTGCTTTTGTATCGATAGAAAGAGATGAAATGCCCCCTTCAATCTGAGAAGAAGAAATTCCTGCTCCAACATCACGGAACATAATGCCATTTCCATCGATGTTAAAAGAAGCATCATTATTGGAAATCCGTCCTCCTGTATAGGACCACTCGACGTCATTGTCACCAGTAAATGAACCATTTACATAACTGGTTCCAGATAAGTTCAGATTATTAAATGTTTCTGTAAACGTGGATGCTGCTTTCGACACCTGAGTAAAAGGTGCCATTAGACTTAAAATCATGACCAAAACAACTAAACGGGAAATTTGTTTCTTAAAACGATCCATTACATGCATAACCTCCATAGTATGATAGTCCAGCACTTACATGGTATAAGAAATAGCGATGACTAACCATATGTAATTGGAAAATTTACGAATATTTAATACTTATGTCCTTTTTATTGTACGGAAAATGAATCATAGGTCATGATTTAGTGTGACCTTTAACCAATTACTAATGCTTTAGATATATGGAGGTCTGATGTCAATCCTCTTACTGTAAAAAGTATATAAATTCATTTCCTGCTGATAAACAGAATAGTTGCGTTACCCCCCCGTCTGTCATTTACACTGGGCAGAATCAATTATTTTTCGTTATTGAAAAATAAGGATGGAGGTTTTATCATGGCGAATGTACAAAACAAGGTTGTCATCATAACCGGTGCTTCAAGCGGAATCGGGGAAGAAACAGCATCACTTCTTGCAAGTAAAGGAGCAAAGCTCGTCCTCGCAGCAAGAAGAGAGGATCGGTTGAAGGAGCTTCAGCAATCGATTGAAAAAGAAGGCGGAGAAGCGATCTATAAAGTCACAGACGTCACCTCTTATGAAGAGGTAGAAGCCCTTGCCAATTACGCCCATGAAACCTTTGGGAAAGTAGATGTACTGATAAACAACGCTGGCCTCATGCCACTATCTCTTTTAAATAAGCGGAAAATTGATGAGTGGAATACGATGATTGATGTCAATATTAAAGGAGTTCTGCATGGAATTGCAGCGGTTCTTCCATATATGAGAGAGAAAAAAGAGGGTCATGTAATTAATATTTCTTCTGTGGCTGGTCACGAGCTTGCTCCAGGGAGCTCTGTCTACAGCGCAACCAAATTCGCAGTCAGAGCGATTACAGAGGGACTGCGTATAGAAGAATCACCTGAGAATAATATCCGGGCAACCATCATCTCCCCAGGAGCCGTGAATACCGAATTAAAAGAAACAATCACGGATGAGGATGTAAAATCATCGATTGATGACGTGTATAGTCAGTCCATTCAACCGGACAGCATCGCTCGCGCAATAGCTTTTGCGGTCGATGAACCGGCAGAGGTTGCTTTAAATGAAATTATTGTCCGCCCGACCGCTCAGGAGTGGTAGAACTGCGAATTCAATAAAATTTACTGCATACAAAAGGGCTGCTCAGGAAGTCAGTTACGTCTGACCTGCTGTGCAGCCTCTTTTTTATATTTAAAAAGCCTTTCCTTGCTAGCGGGGAGGTGAATTTCATTCCTTTTTCCCCATGGTGCCGTAAAAGAAAATATCCGTAATCTCTTCTGTTAAAGGAAGAATGTTTTGATATACATCTTCTCTTTGGATATAGTCCTTAAGCATGTGAATGTAAAACATAATGGCTTCGTTTGAAAGGTTCGGATTCACGTAGCCCTGCTTTTTTCCTTCCTTAAAAAGTTTTGTAAAATAAGGAATGGTTTTTTCCTGATAGACTTGTTCAATATAGTTGCCCTCTGTTGAATATTCCTTCATGAGATACTGATAAAATTCCTCGTTAATCTGAGTAGCGACTTCTTTTTTATTAAAAATAATCTGTTTTATTTTTTCATTAAAGGGCACATCGCTGTAAACAACCTGCTCAAAATTTTCAACAGCTTTGTCTACATAATAGATAAATACTTCATGAATTAATTTATGTTTATTTTCAAAGTAGTTGTAGATCGTAACCTGTGAAACACCCGCTTTTTTAGCTATTTCTGCAATCGAAACCTTTTGAATTCCATAATCCATAAACAAATTTATGGAGGCCTCTAAAATATCCTGTTTCTTTTGCTCTCTTCTTCGCTGGAAACCATCCATCCACTTCACCTCTCCCTTCCATTTTAATAAAAATTATGTAATAAAACAAACCACAAACTTCATAACCTCTTGTTATCATATCATTTTTTGTATATTATGAACTATATAAGTATAAATAGTTTAAAACTTTAATTCGAGGAGTGACAGGCACTTGTCGAATTCATTCGACAAAAACCAGGGAGTGACAGGCACTCCTCAAAGGGGGATGCTTCGATATGACGGTTATTAGAGCACGGGGTTTGACAAAGAGGTTTGGGAAGTTTGCTGCGTTGAGGGGTGTGGATTTGGAGGTTAAGCATGGGGAGATTTATGGGTTTATTGGGCCGAATGGGGCTGGGAAGTCGACGGCGATTAGGGTTTTGCTTGGGATTATTAAAGCGACGAGTGGGGAAGCGGAGATTTTTGGGAGAGATGCGTGGAAGGATGCGGTTGAAATCCATAAGCGGCTTGCTTATGTTCCAGGGGATGTGAATCTTTGGCCGAATCTGACAGGCGGTGAGGTTATTGATTTATTTATGAAACTTCAAGGCGGAAAAAATAAAAGCCGGCGTGACGAGCTCATTCAAAAGTTTAATCTTGACCCTTCCAAGAAGTGCCGGACCTATTCGAAAGGAAACAGACAAAAGGTTGCACTGGTCGCTGCCTTCGCTTCAGATGCTGACCTTTATATTCTGGATGAGCCTACATCAGGTCTTGACCCGCTAATGGAAAAAGTGTTTCAGCAGTGTGTATTAGACGCCAAGGCCGAGGGTAAAAGTGTGCTGCTGTCCAGCCACATTCTGTCAGAGGTTGAAAGGCTGTGTGACCGGGTCGGTATTATCCGTCAGGGTGAAATCATTGAATCGGGTACGTTAAATGAACTCCGTCATTTAACGAGAACGCATTTACTCATTGAAACAAAGGAACCGATTACAGATCTAGAGAGCTTTAAAGGTGTTTATGAACTGGAAAGAAAAGAAGATCAGACTATTTCATTCCAGATTGATTCTGAGGAGCTGGATGGAATTATAAAGCATGTCAGCCAGTACGGATTACTAAAACTAGAGAGCTCTCCTCCTACATTAGAGGATCTATTTATGCGCCACTATGAAGAAACAGGAAAACCTCAAGCGTCAGGAGCAGGAGGTGAAGCCTAATGTGGAAGCAGCAATTTACGAAAACAGGCAAAATGATTCTGTTTATTTTGCGCAGGGACCGGATTCGGCTGCCGGTCTGGCTTATTTCCCTGACGTTTTTAACTCTCATCACGGCGATCGCCTTTGCAGACCTTTATTCGTCTGATCAGGAGAGAATGGCGATCGCAGAAACGATGAGGAATCCTGCTATGACGGCAATGGTAGGCCCTGGATATGGTCTTGATGACTATACGATAGGAGCGATGATGGCTCATCAGATGCTTTTATTTACGGCGATTGTTGTTGGAATTATGAGCATCCTGCTTGTCACGCGCCACACACGCGGGGATGAGGAGGAAGGACGAATTGAGTTAATCCGCTCCCTTCCTGTCGGCCGCCTTGCAAACTTGGCTGCCACACTTATTGTGCTTTTTAGTGCAAACGTAGTTTTAGCATTATTAATCGGGCTTGGACTCTTTAGCCTTGACATTGAAAGTATGGGGCTCTCATACTCCCTCTTATTTGGTGCTGCATTAGGCGCCGCAGGATTTTTCTTTGCGGCTGTGACTGCTTTATTTGCACAGCTGTCTGAAAATTCAAGAGGAGCAATTGGCTACTCCTTTGCCGTACTTGGGCTGGCGTATATAATTCGTGCAATCGGCGATGTCAGCAATGAGACTCTTTCCTGGTTTTCACCTTTAGGCTGGATTCTTGGTACGGAGGTTTATGTAAACAATTACTGGTGGCCTGTTTGGCTTACGGTTGGTTTCACCCTGCTCATTACAGCAATAGCCCTTTATCTAAATACCATCCGGGACCTGGAATCAGGCTTTTTGCCTTCAAGACCAGGAAAAAAGCAGGCCACCCCTCTTCTGCTTAGCCCCTTTGGCCTTGTTCTGCGATTACAGCGGACCAGTATTATCTCATGGGGGGTTGGCATGTTCCTTATAGGTGCATCTTACGGATCTGTGCTTGGTGATTTGGAGTCGTTTTTTGCAAGCAATGAGGTGATGAGCCAAATGCTTGGTGAGGCTGGAGATGTTTCATTGACCGAGCAATTTTTAACGATGATTATGGCTGTGATGGCGATGATCTGTACGGTCCCTGCCTTACTTTTTATGCTGAAGCTTAAGGGTGAGGAAAAAAAGAACCGCACAGAACATTTTATTTCACGCTCGGTTTCTAAATGGACCCTGATCGGAAGCTATTTCACCACTTCCATCGTATTTGGCTTTGTAATGCTGTTTCTAGCAGTAACAGGACTTTGGAGCGCTTCTTTCTCTACAATGGATGAGCCTATTTCGTTTCTTTCTTTATTTAATGGCGGCATGGTCTATCTGCCCGCAATATGGGTAATGATTGGGGCGGCTGTCCTGTTTACTGGCTTAATTCCTCAGCTGACAGGGCTGTCCTGGCTTTACCTTGGCTACTCCTTCTTTGTCGTTTATCTGGGAGGGCTTATGCAATTTCCGGAATGGCTTGGAAAGCTTTCACCGTTTGGACATATTCCGCAAATTCCTGTGGAAGAATTTAATTTATTAAACCTTGCCTTGCTGACCCTTATCGCGTTACTTCTCACCGCCGCTGGATTTGCAGGGTTTAAAAAGCGGGATCTTACCGGTTGATTAACTTTTTATTCTAGGGCACTTCCTTCATGGGGGTGCTCTTTTTTCCTTTCTAAAGCCTTGCCAGGTTTACCATACTTTTATCAGGGAAGAATCCACCATGTATCTTTTTAGGAGGTTTTCAAGTTGGGACGATTAGATCAAAAGACAGCGGTCATTACAGGAGCTGCAACCGGTATCGGAGAAGCAACAGCTAAGGTATTTGCACGTGAAGGAGCCAGAGTAATCTGTGCAGATATTAAGGAAGATGATTTGAATAAAACAGTGGAGTCAATTCGCAGTGAAGGCGGCGAGGCGGAAGCCTATTTTGTAGATGTGTCTAAAGAGGATAGCGTCACCTCATTTGCTGATGCATTAAAAGAAACATACGGCACCATTGATATCCTGTTTAATAATGCAGGGGTTGATGAGCAAGGCGGAAAGGTGCATGAGTACCCGGTTGAGCTTTTTGACCGCATCATGGCTGTTGATCTGCGCGGCACATTCTTATGCAGTAAATACTTAATCCCGCTCATGCTTGATAACGGGGGCTCGATTATTAATAATGCGTCCATGTCGGGTTCTGCTGCCGATTTGGACCGTTCAGGCTATAACGCTGCAAAAGGCGGAATCATCAATTTCACTAAAGGAATGGCGATTGATTATGCCAGAAACGGGATCCGCGTGAATTCACTATCTCCAGGCACCATCGAGACACCGCTGATTGATGAATTAGTGGGAAGCAAACAGGAAAAGATGGGGCAAAAATTCAGAGAAGCAAACAAATGGATTGCACCGCTTGGACGTATAGGCCGTCCTGAGGAAATGGCGACAGTCGCGCTCTTCCTTGCTTCAGACGACAGCTCGTATGTTACGGGTGAAGATATTAAAGCAGATGGCGGTATTATGGCCTACACTTGGCCTGGAAAAATGCTCATTGAGGATGAAGAGTGGAAGAAAGACACAGAATAAGAATAATAAAAAAGGCGCTCCAGGTCCAGGGGCGCCTTTTTACTGCTCCGCTTCATATTTTTTATACTGCCCAATAAAGGCCAGGATGGTGCCTGCTGCCTGAACCCATGCTCCCCAAGCCAGTAAGGTAAGATGAGCGGGGTTTTCCTGCAGACCCAGTCTTAAATCTTTCAGCATATAAATACCGGCAACGGCCTGAATGGAGTTTCCTGCTGCCTGAAGAAGGCTCCCGGTAATAATCAATGCCTTGCCAGGGTAAGGGTCATCATAAATTTGATCTGAAAAGGAGACCAGGGCACCCGTAGCCTGAAGTAAATTACCGGCAATGATATACCTCAAACTTCGTTCCGTTTCCAGATCCTGAAGAAGTCCGGCAATCACCGTTATGTTCCCGAGCGATTGGATCTCTTTCCCCATCACTTCTACGGTACGGGTTCCTTCAGCATCTGCTTCAATAGCATTTCCAGTGGCCTGCAGAGTATTGCCACAAAGCTCAAGCGCCCATCTGTTTTCCTTAACCGGAACCAATGAGGGGGTGCTGCCAAATGCGGCCGTTACCGTACCTATAGCTGTAATGAAAGAACCTTGTACCAACTGAAGATCATTTGTTGTCCCGCTCATCCCCCTCACCCCGCTTCCAGTTACCCTTATCTTATTCAGAAGCGGAAATTTTGATAAAAGGACCTATTCTTCAAACGCACTTGAGATTTTCAGCACTTGTTCCTCAAATTCATCTACGCGGACAAATCTTGCTTCTCTCAGCAGCTCTTTCCCTTCACCAAAAAGCAGCAGAACCGGCACGGTAAAAATGGTCAAGTGTTTTGCAACCTCCTCTACCTCATCAGCATTTATCTGGCCGCATGCGACAGCCGGGAACCGGTTCATCACCTGCTGAATCTTTGGCAATAACGCATGGCAAACACTGCAATTTGTTCTTAAGATATACAGCAGGACCAGGGAATGAGATTGAATGAACTGATCAGCTTCGTTGATTGAATGAATCATTTCAAATTTTCGCATCACTATACCCTCCTTTTAAGCTTAACACTGCCATATCTCTAACAATATTTCCATTTTCAAGCACAAACTATTATAATTGACTATATACTATTTTTTCAGGGGGTAAACAATGACAAGCCAGTTTAACATTATTACTGCAGAATATCCTTCATTACGTTCAGCCTCCAAACGAATTTTCAAGATGATATGTGACAGGCTGGATGTCAAGACCGCTTATGTTGCCAAAAGAGGCAGAGATGCAATGACTGTTCTTAGCTCATTAAATTTAGAAGAGGAAATCATTCCTGAAGAATATTCCGTTGAATACGGCGGAACGTATTGCCGCTTAATTTTAGGCAGCCAGGACGGGCAAATGACCACTAAAAATCTATTAACTTTTGAGTCTACAAAAGATCTGGAGGTAACGCCTGAACTAAATGCGAAGGGCTTTTTAGGGGTCACACTCAAAAATCTTCAGGGCGATATTTTTGGCACCTTATGTGTGATGGATAAGGATGAAAAAGTATTTAATCAGGAAGAGATTGATTATCTTAAAGGAATGGCAGAGGTTTTAGCCCATACGATCGAATTAGATCAGACTACATATAATATGACGTTTTTATCGGTTCCTATTATTCCTATTACAAGCGGCGTTGCTGTCCTGTCCATCCAGGGGATCATTGATGAGGGCAGGGCTGAGACTATTTTAACCTCTGTGCTTCATTATGGTACGACTCATCAAATAGACCATTTCATTATTGACCTGTCAGGACTTCACATCATAGACGGCATCTTCCCTCATGTCCTTATTAATCTTGTTAAGTCCCTTGAGCTCATGGGCACCCAAACAATTGTAACAGGCATCACACCGGAAATTGCCAAGTACGATCTGCAAAATGGGCAGGAGCTCATTCATCTCGATACGCATGTAGTTAGAAACCTGGAGTCAGCTCTTGAGCATATTGGCTTTCATTTAACAGAAATATAGATTTCCCTAATTAAAAACCAGACTTTTTAAAAAGTCTGGTTTTTAATTAGGCTGCACATGAGATTTATTCAACCGCCCTAGCAGCTGAAAAACACCAATGAGAAGTGCAAGCATGATTAAGGTCATGTACCATGGGAGCTCTCTAATTAATTCCCCAAAGGCTGTATATAGCACCGCTGGCATAATAACACCCAGCATAGAGTAATACATATACTCTTTAAACGTTTTAGACATCTCCATTAAATATAGGGACAGTAAGTGAAAATGGACAAAGGGCATGATGCGCAGAACCATTACCTGGCTGACTGACAGAGTCCGGTCCCGGAACACTTTGTCCTTTAGCCTTGAAAGCTTGGCTCTAAAGCGGGGAAATTTATTAACAAGCTGGTAGGAAACCAGGCTCATTAGGGATAGACCGAAAAACGACAGCAGTGCTCCCTCTAAAAAACCGAATAACACGCCTCCTGCAATGCATACAACAATGACAGGCAAAAATAAAAACGGCCGCAGTAAGTGCAAAAGAATAAATAATACAGGGGCAAGCCAGCCGGCTGACTCAATAAAGAGTTCAATAGACTGATCAAACTGTTCCAAAGGAATCCCTCCTGTCTGTATAAATTATTGCCAACACTTTACTTTAGACCAGATTTTATGAAAAGACAATGGATTAGCGCTTTTTAATAGGTTAGTTGAGAGGAAATAATTATATTTTTTAAGATAAATCCAAATTACAATAAAGAAAGCGATAATACAGTCTATATTGCGCCTGAATTAAAAAAAGCTCCCTCAGGAGCTTTTTTTGCTGGTTCTTCTGAGCAAACGATTCAACCCCAATCATAGGATCGGCTGCAGCTTTCATTTCTCTAAAAGGCTTGAACTAAATAGTTTAGTCAACGAACCAGAACGGGTACTTAAATAACCCCAGGAAAAAGGTACATATCCTGGTATTCGTTTAAAAGATTGTCCAGTTCCTGGCTGCATTCAACTACTTCTTCGTCTGTAAAACCGTGCTTTGCTGCTTTGTGGTACATATCCAGCCGTTTTTGGTTTATTTGTTTTAACAGGATGTTTTGTTGATAATGTTGTGGTGATCCCAGCATTTTATTACCCTCCATATTATTGTTCACTTTTATTTCCACAAAAATGGGTTAATTACATAATCTGAATTATAAGGTATGACCTCTTCTAAAGTTGTCGAACTGCGACTATTTTTTAAATGTTCACAAAACGTTCACATTTAGCCGAGATAATTTTATCTAGATAGATGACTTGCCGTTTCTTGCTGCAGAAATTGAGCGCACTTGTACTCTTCATAGAAAAAATGGTAAAGGAGCGGATAATGAAATGACTCGAAAATGGATGATATATGGAGCATACGGCTACACAGGTGAACTAATCGCAAGAAAAGCAGCTGAAAATGGGTGGAAACCCGTACTTGCGGGTAGAAACGAGGATAAGTTAAAGCCTCTGGCAGAGGAGCTGTCGCTCGATTATCTCACTTTTTCTTTAGAGAACGAAGAACAACTTATTGAAAATATCAAAAAAGTGGAGCTGGTTCTTCATTGTGCGGGACCATTTAGCGTGACCAGTGCCCCCATTATTGAAGCCTGTCTTGCAGCCGGGGCTCATTATTTAGACATTACCGGTGAAGCGGAGGTTTTTGAACATACCCATGATCAAAAGCAGCACAAAAGCAGGAGTTGTGCTTTGCTCAGGGGTTGGGTTTGATGTGATTCCAACTGATTGTACAGCGCTGAAATTAAAAGAAGTTCTTCCCGATGCCAATCAGCTGTCGCTTGGCTTTGAATCCGATTCAGGAATTTCTCCCGGAACATCTAAAACGATGATTAATGGACTGTCCTCAGGAAGCCTGGAGCGCAGGGATGGGGTCCTTACTTCCTTTCCACTTGGACAAAAACGCCGTAAGATCAATTTTGGCCGGGGCGTAAAATCCGCAATGGCTATTCCCTGGGGAGATGTATCGACGGCTTATTATACAACGGGGATTCCCACTATTAACACATGGATTCCGATGTCATCAGCAAAAATTACAGGAGCACGCTCTCTCCGTCTCTTAAAACCCGCGCTTCGTACATCGAAGGTTCAGTCTGCCCTGAAAAACTGGGTCGACAAAAATATTACCGGGCCGGACGAAGCTTCAAGAAATCAGTCACCTGCTTATATCTGGGGAGAAGCAAAAAATGCGCTGGGGACCGTATGCACGGTCCGCATTAAAACCTCCAATGTATATAGCCTGACAGTGGATGGCGCACTCCAAACGGTTGAGCGGCTCCTTGCAAAAACAGAGATACAAGGAGGAAGCTACACACCCGCCCTTCTTTTTGGGGCTCAATTTATTGAGGAATTACCAGGGTGCGGACGGTTTGAGGTTGAAATAAAATCATGATCTGAATAAAAAACAGACCAACAAATTTAGTTGGTCTGTCAGCTATTTAACTTAAAACAAAACCTTATTTCACTCTACCTCAATAGTCCAGCCGTAAAGATCCTCACGCTTGCCGGTTTGAATACCGGTAATTTCATCGTATAGTCGCTGGGAAAGCTCGCCGATTTCATGATTGTTAAAAATCATTTTTTTGCCAAGCCAATTAAGTTCACCTACAGGAGAAATAACAGCTGCTGTTCCTGTCCCGAACACTTCTTCAACAGCGCCTTCTTCATATGCCTGATACAGCTCGTCAATTGAAATTCTTCTTTCAACAACGGGAATATCCCATTTATTCAATAGCTCAATAATGGACATTCTCGTAATTCCTTTTAAAATACTTCCATTGAGTTCAGGCGTAACAATTTCACCCTTAATTTTAAAGAAGATATTCATGCTGCCAACCTCTTCAATATACTTCTTATGAATACCATCAAGCCATAATACATCGGCGTTCCCGCTTTTTTTCGCATTCGCCTGCGCCTGATAACCGGAGGAATAGTTGCCGGCAGTTTTCGCCATGCCGGTGCCGCCTTTAACAGCTCTAGTAAACTGATCTTCTACATTAATGATGACAGGTTTAATCCCACCCGGAAAATATGAGCCTACCGGTGAAAGAATGATCATGAATTTATACGTTTTAGCCGGTCCGACTGCAAGATTCGGCTCGGTTGCAATAATAAATGGCCGTATGTAAAGCGAGGTTCCTGCTGTTTCCGGCACCCAGTCTTTTTCAAGCTGAATTAATCGGGTTAAATAACCCAATACCTGCTCCTCATCGATTGGTGGAATGCTCAGCCGTTCACTGGAAAGATTTAAGCGCTGAAAATTCTTTTCCGGTCTGAAAAGTAATATCCGGTTATCCTTTGTCCGATAAGCCTTTAGTCCTTCAAAAACGGTTTGTCCATAGTGAAAGATTACCGCTGCAGGATCCAATGTAAGCGGCTGATAAGGGATAATTTTCGGCTCCTGCCATCCTTCTCCTTCCACGTAATCCATCGTAAACATGTGATCTGTAAAGGTCGTTCCAAAAGGAATTTGATCCTGCGTCGGCTTTTCCTTTTTGTTCTGGCTTTCGACAACTTCAAGCTCTGCTGTTTTCATCCCTCTCGTCTCCTTCTTTCTTCATCTGTTTGAATCATTCTACACATAAGCTTAAAAATTTTAAAGAGCTTCTCACGAAAATTCTGAAAAAATCGTTCTTCCTGATAAAAAGAATACTCCTATTCTAGTAAAAATAAAAGAGAGGCTGAGACAACTGTGTGTCTCAACCTCTGACCCGGTTCACTGCGCTGATGGTTAGTTAATAGAAAATGTTTCTTTACTTAAAAGCTCCTCAGGCTTTTTCCCGATCGGATCCTGATGGAAATAGTCGCGGATAATTCCATCTTTCAGATAATTGGCGATCGACACCATGATCATTCCCTGATCAAGTGCAAGATACGCCTCGGTTACTTCACCTGTCTCAACGTTTACAGAATCATAAAAGCCGTATTTGCTGTACATATCGAATTTTTTTAGGGCTTTGATATTTTCACGAACCTCAGCAGGCGCATAATCGAGTGCCAAAAAGGTTGCATGAGCCGTCACAGTGGCGCCATCAGGGTAGCCGGAGGTGCCAAGCGGTGTGGCTGCAAATTCACTATAGCCATTAGGTGTAGCCGATGGAGAAAAGCCCCAGACCTTATACCCCTTATCCTTTGCATACTGAATCTGAAGGTCTACATGCCGCTGGTTATTTAACCCCAGCGCATTTGTGCCAATATCTTTTTCCTTCATGACGATTCCAGGCATTAATCCTTCAAACATACTGCCTCCCCAGCTCGGAACAAATTTCACATTATTGTATTCGTAATGACCCTGGAAAACGGTAATTCCGTCATACACTTCTTCGTATCCGCCTGGAATCTGTGCCTGCCAATCCCATTCAGGAGACATCGTGCGGTACATTTTCCACCAATGCTCTGATGGAACATCGCCTTTACCGATCGCGATGTAGCTTCCTACACGCGGTTCAGTATAGAGGAGCCCGTAATGGTGATCGGTTAATTTTCCTGCTTCGGCATCATAGCCCCCGCGGAACTGACCAACTTCCTCGTCATAAAGAGCTGTGTAGTTCATTTCCTCCACAAGCCTGCTTGTTTGGTCATTTAATTCATCATAGGCCTGTCCTGCAACCATTAATCCTGCAGAAAGCCAGCCGTTATCAACCTGGGAAATGAACTGGCCCCAATCTGTTTTAAGCGAGCCGTCCTTCGTATAGTACCAGTTATAGTAAAGGCCGTTCCACTTTTCAAGACCTTCAAGGGTATTAAGGGTTACCTGGATACGATCGACCGCCTCTTCTTTTGAAATAAAGCCCATCTCCTGGGCGGATATTGTGCTCATCATATACATAGCAATATTTGTTGGTGAAGTATGGGCAGCCTCAATCTTCCCCTCTTCTGTATAACGTATTTCATCATACGTTAACCCTGTATTTGGGTCTGTGTTGTCTTTAAAATAAGTAAAGGTCTTTTTTGCAATCGCTTTCAATTCTGCGTTCAATGCTTTATCTTTCCCGTGATTGACAGGTGTTGCAGAGGCGGATGGAAGAATCGCAATAAACAGGGTGAAAATTGATACCAGCGCTATCATTTTTGTTTTTTTCATGTCGATCTCCTTTCTGGAATCTGATTAAGGTAGTAGTTGAAACGTTTCACTAACATTCTATCATGTCTCTTCACATAGAGTAATAGAATTATTCACTATTCCGTCAATTAGTTATATCCTCATACATTCTGCCGGACAGTGGTTGGATGCATCTCTTTCATCTCTAAAAGCCTCTGCTGCAGGCTTGAAGGTCCGGGACAATGATAAGATTTTGAATCTACTTTACATATTTTTATACAAAATGGGGTAGAAGTATAGAAATAGAACAGTTTGAAAGGAGCATTTATATGGGACTTCTTCTTTATTTAATTGTTGGTGGACTAATAGGGTGGCTTGCAGGCTTACTATTAGGAAAAGATGTACCGATGGGCTGTATTGGAAATATTATTGCAGGGATTATCGGATCCTGGATCGCCGGTGAGCTCCTTGGAGGGTTCAGTACCTTTGGACCATCTGTTGCTGGAATTCACATCATACCGGCATTAATTGGCGCCGTCATTTTTGTTTTCATTTTGAGCCTGATTTTGCGGGCAGCGAGAAAAAGATAGAAAAAATAAGAAAAGCTCTGAATGGCTGTACAGTAACAGTACTGCCATTCAGGGCTTTTTTTGATGCTTTTCTGAGTGCACCTATTATTTGGAATTAACTTGAATATAATTAAGAATGATCTATTAAATTCAAGATAAATTGCATATAATTGAGAAAAAGCTGATAGTTTAGTAGCAAATCAGGAGTAGATGGCAATGGTTAATGAGTGGTTAATATATATGCTTGTGATTATTCTAGCAGGCACCTTGAGTTTATTTTTATGTTTATATGTCCAGATAAAAATTAAAGATGGTCCTGGAGTGAAGCCCTACATTTATATGACACTCTTCTCGACGATCTTTATTTTTTCCTATGCCTTTGAGCTTTCAAGCTCTGAACTTGAACAGATCCTTTTTTGGGTGCGTATTCAGTATCTTTTTATGCCGTTTATTCCAGCTTTTATTCTGCTCATGTGTGTTGAATATGCAGGTCATAAAATAAAACCATGGATAACCTACTGTTTGTTCATACTCCCGATTACGACAATCTTTATGCATAATACGAATAATCTTCATCAGCTTTACTATACGTCTGCAGAGCTTCGAAGTGATGCGCCATTTCCCGTTTTGTCGCTTCAGTACGGACCCTGGTTTTACGTCCATTCTATTTTTGTTTTATTGTGCGTAGTCATGGGTGTAATCATTTTAATTATGAAAATGAGAAGATCCCTTTTTCGTTTTCGCATGCAGCTTTTGACGATGACAGTTGGCCTTTTGATGCCGATCCTTGGGAATTATTTTTATTTAAATGATCTGAGTCCACATGGAATTGACCTTGGTCCTGTGTCAATGAGTGCTTCATTTCTGCTTCATGCAGCTGCCATTATTTCCTTTCAAATGTTCAATGTCGGGCCTATTGCAAGGGACACCGTATTTGAAAGCATGAAGGATGGGGTTATGGTGCTTAATCAAAATGAGGTCATCGTTGACTTTAACCGGGCGATGGGAGATGTTCTTTCTTCGCTCTCCCAGCAGGTAATTGGAAAACCGATAAAAAAGGTCCTGCGTAATCATCCAGAGCTTTTCAATATGATTGAGCAGGAAGCGGAGGGTGATATTCAGCTTGTTGTGGGAGTAAAGAAATCTTATTTTCATATCCGATTCACTCCTGTATGGAATAAAACAGAGTTACTAGGCAAGATTATTACGTTCGTTGATGTGAGTGAGAGAGTGCATATTCAGCAAAGGCTCGAACAGCTCGCAAGTACGGATGGACTTACCAATTTATTCAACCGCACATCGTTTATCACGCAGGCTGAAGCAGCATTCAGCGCTGCTGATCAAAATCATGACGCAATTTCCGTTATTATGTTTGATATTGATTATTTTAAAGCGGTCAATGATACGTATGGGCATGGAGCAGGGGATGCCGTTCTCACAACCACAGCAAAAACGGCGAAGAACACCCTTCGCCCCGGGGATGTGATCGGACGGTATGGAGGAGAGGAATTTGTCATCTGCCTCCCCCACACTTCACAGGAAGAAGCACGTGATCTCGCAGAAAAGATCAGAATAACTATTGCAGATAGCATCATCCATTTAGATGGAAATTCTATAAATGTCACTTCAAGCTTTGGCGTCTCCTCTGCTCTTTTGAGGGAAGGCGACCATAGCCATTCGCTTCACTCCCTGATGAAGGAAGCAGACATGGCGCTTTATGAAGCTAAAAGAAACGGCAGAAATTATGTGCAAGCATATAGTGAAGCCGTGGAAATGATGTAAAATTTAAAGAGCTTGGGACATTACTAAACTATGTGAGTATACATTTCATGAATACTCGTTTAAAAACGTGAGGGCAACGGAGCTTAAGGGGGCGACTCCTGCTTAGAGGAAGCGGGAGCTTGAGATCCACTTGCGAAGCAAGTTAGCGAAGGGTCCCATCCCGCGGAAAGCGTCCCCCTGAAGCGGAGTGAACCCGACAAAGGAGTTGAGACACACATTTGTCTCAACCCTTTTTACATTTTTAAGTTCTTTATAAATTCGTTTACAATCCGCGCCGTCAGCCCCCAAATAACCCTGCCTTCATAATGGTAAAAATACTCCTTGTACTGGCGCGTCTGCCAGTTGTATTCCCGGCCATTTGCAATGAGCTCATAAGGAAATCCATCCGCAGGCTTTACCTCTACATTAATCAGATGAGTATCAGGCTCCGTTGACAGAAAGTAAGTTAGAGGAACTGTAAATACTTCCTCTACCTCTGCAGGATTAGGGCGTTGAATCGCTTCCGGTCTAATAAACCCGACAAATGTTGCAATCGTCATGCCAAAAGGAGACACGAGTGTGCCAAACGGAAAAACGTCTGTGATGGCTTCACTGCCAATATTCAGCTCTTCTCTTGCCTCACGCACAGCTGCCTCAAGACTTCCTTCATCCTCCCTGTCTACCCGTCCGCCCGGAAAGCATACTTCTCCCGGCTGCCTGCGCATTGAATGAGCACGGACTTCAAATAGCAGATGAAGCTCGTTGTTTTTTTGGACCAGGGGAATTAGAATCGCATACTTCTTCATGCTTTCTTCCCCTAAAATAACAGGCTGATGATCTTGCATCTTTTGGATAATCGTATGCTGATCCATGCTCTCCCCCCATGCTTTTCTTTTTACTATATCAAAGCCTGATAATAAATACGGGTTTGAACGCTTTTCTTATACTCTGTATCACAAGTGAAAATATGTATACATAAAATAATTAGAATTTAGGGGGAAAAGGAGGACTTCAGACTGTGTATACAAAAGAAAATTCGTACAGTGCTGCTACGGAGTATTACCGGCAGCTGAATGATTCACAATTAGCAAATGATATTCTAAAAGCTATTAATGGAGAATATTCAGCAATCGCCTGCTACCAGAGAATGGCCGGTCTAGCTCCTGTACAAGAGGAGAGCAATCGTATTCTTGAGATCCAACAGGATGAAAGACGTCATTTTGAAGAATTCAGTACAATTTACATGAATTTGACTGGGGTGCAGCCCACACCACAACTGAATGAAGGTTGCCATGACACATATAGAGATGCCCTGACATTTGCCTTTAAAGACGAACAAGAAACAGTTGATTTTTATTTAGATTTGGCAGACAGGGCGCAAAATCCACATATTAAGCAAGTGTTTAAAAGAGCTGCTGCAGATGAACAAAATCACGCTGTTTGGTTTTTGTTTCTTTCCAGGGATCCGGAAAGAACTAGTACAAAACGTCAAAATGATTTCGGTGCGGTTGGTGCATTAAACGCTCAAACTTTAACCCTTCCTCAAATGCTTACCTATGCTATGCAGGATGAGTATTTAGCACAGGCAAGATACGATGCTATTTTAGCTGCATTTGGGTATATTCCAACATTTTATCAAATTAAAGAAGCGGAACTAAGACATATTGCAGCGCTGAATGCTTTATTTGAACGCTATCAGATTCCGATGCCTGAAAATATCGCTCAAACCCTCGTTAGCACCCCTGAAATAGTGAAAAATGCTTTCGCTGCGGGTGTTCAGGGAGAGATTGACAATATCGCGATGTATGATAAGTTTCTTACCTACGAACTTCCCGCTGATCTTAGCATAGTATTTAATCAGCTAAGAAATGCCTCACGAAATCATCTCGCTGCCTTCGAGAAAGGACTTGGAAGAGAATTTACTAGTTAGCTCTTTCTCCAGAAAACCCCCCTAGCCAAAAGGAGGGCTTTTCTTTTTTTATTTAAAAACTTAATAAGCATCCCCTAACTCATCAACGTAAACAGATTTAATCATTGTCCGCTGGAATGGCTGGCCGGATGGCGTTACTCCTTCTACCTCCACCGTCATATTATACGTACCTTCTTTTTCAGGAAGCCTTACGCTCGTTCCTCCCCTCTGTTTAAATCGCTGAATGCTCTGTCCGAAATTTTTATTGTCTCTTCCATTTCCAGGAATAAACGCGATATCAGCGAAAACCTTAGCAGAGGAATGGGCTAAAGCACCATGACCGGTTTTTAAACTCCAGCGCTTCTTGTTGTTATCCGGTGTAAGCGCCAATTGATCATTTAGGGAAGAATCAAATGTAACCATCAATGCGTAGGCCGAAGGTCCGGATGAAATCGTCTGAGCCTTCCACTCGCCTGATTCAGGCTTATCAATTTCAATAATATGATGCCAAGCACCCTGGAAAAACATTGTCTCATCCGCTGTTGCCGTTACCGAAAATACTTCATGCGCAGATTGTCCAGGTTTAGTGAGCAAAATCTCCGTATGCGGAGTAGCGCTAAGCCAGTTAAGGACGAGCTTTTCTGCTTCATTTTCCACATAAAACGTTTCCGCTGCTACCCCGTCCTGATTGCCACCTCTCACCAGAACATCAAGTGCTGGCTCCTCTTCCGGTTCAGCATACTGAGTGAGCCCTGCTATAGCCGGCGCTTGCTGCTGGGTTAAAAAGCGCTGAAAAAGAGGGAATGTGTTGACTCCCTTATTTACTTCATCATGATTCCAGCTGCCTACCCCAAGGGTTGATCCATACGGAAGAAGTGAGCTGGCAACTGAAACTGCACCATCACTTGGTCCGGATATGAAAGCACCTCCGTACCAATAGCTGCTGAATATAGGGCCTGCTCTGTTTCCTGCAAGGGTCAGGTAGCGATTTTGATTGACCTCGGGGCGATTGTCTGTGATGGAGCGAAAATAATTCATCGTGCCTGTCTGAAGGCTTTGGGTTCCTTCACTGTTTTGACCAATTAACTCTGCAAGCCATCCAAGCGTCGTGCTATTAGCAAGGTCGGCAAGCTCGCTCCCATGATGAGGCGATCCAAGGGTTATCACATTTGATACAAGCGGATGCTTGCCTTCGTGAATAAGTGCTACCTGTGTATCAACGCCCCCCTTGCTGAACGCAACAATCACAAGCTTCTTTCCTCCAAAATAAGAAGAAACAGATTCAAGCTGACCTGCAAGCATGGCTCCATTATCCCAATAGCTTTTAGGTGTTCCTCCTGAATCATTCAGCTCAACAAAGGCTGTTTGATAGCCAGCCTGAAAAGCTCTGTTATACATATCATTATTGACATACCAAAGTGCTGAATCATTGTTTAAGCCCTGGACAAACACAACGACCGGCTTATTTGGGTCAAGTCCCGGCGGTTCGGTTCCAATACTTATTGTCCCTGGCACAAGCGAATTGCCAGGCGGATTAAATCCCCCTCCAGAGACGGCAGACGGAACGGTTATCGAAAACATGAGCATAGCAGCAAGTACCGATATTCGTTTTCTCATACAGTCCACTCCTTTTCCGCAAGTCAGCTTGCTGGAAATTCCAGTCAAGTAATGACTTCGACTTCCCTGGCAGAAAACCCTTTAAGTAGTTGCCCAGCAAAAGTGAGCTTTTTATGCGATTATTTGATCTGCATTCTGTCATACCCTGTCTGTTTGAGTAATTTCTTTTCATTTTTTGTTGAATTTCGTTCATAATAGTAAGTATAAGAGAGAACGTGAGAGGAGGAGCGAAATGAACATTTCGAAGGTCGATTTTTACTTTGGCGCACTGCTGTCACAGCTGGTTAATCGGGGATTTTCTCCTGTCATGAAAGAAAGCGGGCATGACAGAAGAATTTATGCATTGGAAAATGAGACAGGAAGCTATTTGATCTATGCCAAGTATTCCTTTACTCCTCGTCCTAAAAGGGATTCAAAAATCTGGACCTTTTCCTTTTACGACAGCGAGCTTGAAAAAACGCTTCGGCAGCAGAATGGCAGCAGGTATTTATTCGCCTTTATCTGCGGGGAAGAGGATCTTGCCAATTCAGAAATCATTCTCCTAACTGAAAGCGAAGTGACGGAGTGCATCAGCTCTCCTTTATCTACAAGCAAATGGCTGACTATTGAAATGGCCGATCGCAAGCGTTCCCTGATTATCAGAGGAAATGCTCATACGAAGCGGACTCAATCCCTGAGAATTCCCCGCTCAACGGATCAGCGGCTTGAGGATCTGCCAACCTTATTGTTTTAGTCCATTAACGGTTCCTTTTCGACAGAATGTTTCACGTGAAACAAAAAGCACTTCAGCTGAGTCACTTTGTACTCCTGAAGTGCTTTTTTCTCTTTTTTAATCCATAATCAGCCCAAAGCTTTCGACACAGAGAATGCCTTCATCCAGCTCATCCTTTTCCCAAAGAGACATTCTGAATATATCAGCAATGGCCTTCTCACGCTCGGTTTCCGCCCTCTCATAAGCATGTACGACCATAAGCAGATCAGCCATTCGCCTGGCAATTTTACGGGCGTGATAGGTCTGGTGATCCTCACTGAGAGAAGTTAATTTCACTAGCATATCCTTCAAGGACTGAATTTTTTCATTGATCTGCTCTGCCGCATGAGAATCTGTCCCAATCGTCATTCGATTAATCAAATCATCGAAAAACAACTGATGGACATTAAATTTTTTAATTAATCTCATTACCTCAAGTGCCAGTATATTTTCTGTTCCTTCCCATACAGTCAGCACCTGGGCGTCCCGCAGCAGCCGGGGTGTCACAAAATCCTCAATATAGCCGTTGCCTCCATGGAGCTCAATGGCTGTATGGGAAAAATCAATGGCTTCCTCTGCAGTTCTTGCTTTTATTAATGCGATATAAAGCCGGTTTAAAGCGATTTCGTCAAGGGATATATCCACATCACCCGAAGCGACCCGCTCAAACAGCTCAATGGATTCAAACAAAGCCGACAGCTGTACTTCAAAACGGGCCTGCAGCTGGACAACGGTTTCCTGAACCATTGGAAAATCAATCAGGTATTTGCCAAATGATTCGCGGCTGCTTGCATATTCGTAGCCTTCTTTTAATGCACGTTTCATAATTCCGAGAGAAGCGGTGCTATTGCAGATCCGCGATAAATTGAGTGCTTCCATCATGTAATAAAAGCCGCGGTCAGGGTTCCCTACTAAATAAGCCTCAGCCCCATCAAACTCTACCTCTCCTGAAGGTACAGCCCTGACGCCAAGCTTATCCTTAAGCCTCCTGATTCTCACACCGTTGAGACTTCCATCTTCCTTCTTCCACGGTACGATAAATAGACTCAGACCCGAGGTTCCCTCCGGCGCTCCCTCCAATCTCGCAAGAACCGCTGCAACGCCTGCCTGCCCTGCGTTAGAGGCGAAATATTTTTCACCAAATAAGCGGTAGCGCTCTCCGGCCTCTACTGCCCGAACCTCGTTTGCCCCTACATCTGAACCTCCCTGCCGTTCAGTCAAAAAGGTGGCGCCTTCAAAAAGCTCCGATTCACCTGTTGACAGAACATGTGGTAAAAACCGCTCCTTCAACTCCTCATCAGCAAAATGATCCAGTAAATAAGCAACCGCCATTGTCAGCGTGACAGGACAGTAAAATCCCGGTTCAATCTGGGAAAGAATATATCCTTGAGCGTAGCTGTAAAGATAATTCCCCTTTTCTTCAAGCTCTGGAATCGCTTTATGGTTATAGCCGACAATACCGGTATTATAGGTATCACGAACAGTATTCTTATAGCCTTCATTTACCCAAACCTCAGACACCTCTTCCCCGAATCTATCATAACGGATCAGCCTCGGCTGTCCTTCCCGGTCGGTGTGAGCAGCTCTTTCATCAAACTCCCAATAACATTTTTTATAAAAGGATTGCAGCTCTCTTTCAGCATATTCGTATAATCCAGGAGAAAGCTTTTTTTGCAGAATTGAAAGAAGTACTTTTTCCTGTGTTGCAAATGCGGACATACCTATTCGCCTCCTTAAAACGCTCAACTAGTGTAATGGATGTTTTTCCTGATTATTCTAAACTCTCATAATTTTACTCTATCGTTACTAGAATAGGCAGTCAACTTTACCGGTCTTTTTTATAACTAACAAATTTTAAATTCCATAATATAATAAACAGTTTTGCAGCAGGCTCTTTCCAGTGAGGGTTACCGTGTAATAGATACCATTGACAAATTTTCTGACAAATGATTTAATTACGAAAACGTTTACGTTAAGGAATGATGCGTTTGAACAAGCCTACGATTAAAGATGTAGCAAAGGAGGCGAAAGTGTCTATTGCTACAGTTTCAAGGATTTTAAATAACAGCACCGGCTACTCTGAAACAACGAAACAGCATGTGTTAGAAACCATTGACCGGTTGGGCTATTCTCCAAACGCCATCGCACGGGGCCTGATTAATAAACAGAGCAATACGATTGGCGTTTTATTTCCTGATGTATCAGGTCTGATCAGCGCTGAGCTTTTGCAGGGCATTGAGGAAGCATCTCACACCCGCGGCTTTAGTGTAATAGTCTGCAAAACCGATTCTGATGGCAAAAAAACACTCGATTTTTTGCGGCTGCTTCAGGAAAAGCAAGTGGAGGGCATAATTTTTACCAGCCAGTTTCTCACGAAGGAGTTTGCGGCTTTTATCGAAAAGATGGCTGTTCCAGTTATTACCGTATCCTCATACTCTGAGCAGGACAACATCCCCTCGGTAAAAGTGGATGATGAAGCAGCCGCCTATGATGCGGTCCGTTATTTAATCGACTGTAACCATACAGAAATCGGTATGCTCAGCGGCCCTCCCACCGATCCGTTAGCAGGTGCTCCGCGGATTGCAGGCTATAAAAGAGCGATACTGCAAGCGAATATTCCTTACGATGAAACCAAGGTCGCCTGGGACAAAGGCTTTTACTTTGAACACGGACAACTGGCATTTGAGAAGCTCTATGCGCTCCACCCCGATCTTACGGCTATATTTGCTGCAAGTGACGAGCTTGCTGTAAGCGCTATCTCAAGTGCGTATAAATACGGCCTTCGTATACCAGAGGATTTATCCATCATCGGATATGACGATACAAGACTTGCAAAGATGGCAAGCCCCCCGTTAACAGCCGTATCACAGGGCTTTGAAAGCATGGGAATGAAAGCCGCCGAGCTATTGTTTCAGGCAATTGAAACCGGAACACAAGGCAATGGAGAGAAGATTAAGCACCGGATTATTGAAAGGAACTCAGTGAAAAAACACTAGCTTCCTTCTTTTTTAGGCGTTTTACGTAAACGTTTACTGTTACATGGTTAAGTTATATTTTTAGCTTTTAGTAGAAAGGAGTTTTGGAATGATGAACTGGAAAACAGCCTCTTTTGCTATAGGTTTTTCTTCAATCATGCTTTTAGCTGGCTGTGGAGATCAACCAGCTGAGGATGGTGTGGTTGAGCTTGAGCTTTTCTCCAATAAAACAGAAAACATTGGTACATATCAGGGCCTGATTGAAAAATTTGAAGCAGAGCATGACAATATTCGTGTCAATCTTTACGCTCCACCTGATGCAGAAACTTTATTAAGGACAAGGCTTGTTAAGGATGATATGCCGGATATCGTGGCGATCGCCGGAAGTGCTTTATATGGTGAACTGACACAGGCCAATATGCTGGTTAACTATGAAGAGAGCCCGATGCTTAACAATATTCAGCCGGCTTATCTCGAGATGCTCAGCGAACTTGAAGGCAACGAGTCAACCGGCATTCACGGTGTCCCTTTTGCCGCAAATGCCAATACAGTTATCTATAATAAGGAAAAGCTTGCTGACCTTGGTTATGAGGTGCCTGAGACCTGGGATGAATTTATTGAGGTACTAACTGCTGCAAAGGAAGCGGGAGAAGTTCCGATTTACTTTACGCTGCAGGATGCCTGGACGGCAATGCCGGCCTGGAACTCAATCGCAGGTGTACTGCAGCCTGAACAATTTGCTGAACGGAAAACAAATGGGGAACTCACCTTTAAAGAAACCCACGCCGAAGCAGCTGAAAAGATCCATGAGCTTTTAGATTACGGGCATAACCGAATGTATGGGATTGGGTATAATGACGGCAACCGTGAATTTGCCCAGGGTAACGGCGTGTTCTATTTTCAGGGAAACTGGGCAGTGCCTGAAATTCTGACCACCAACCCTGACCTTGACCTTGGCGTCTTTGCCATGCCTGTTTCAAATGAGCCGGAAGAAAACAAGCTAGTTTCAGGAGTCGATGTTCTTTTTGCCACCATGCAGGACACCGAGTATCCGGAAGAAGCAGAGGCGTTTATCTCCTTCATGCTGGAGGAAGAACAGTCAGCCCAATATATGGAGGAGCAGGCCGCTTTTTCTGTACTTGAAGGTGTACTCTCCGACGATCCTTACATGGAAGGCATTCGCCAGAACTTTGAAAATGGAGAAATAACAAGCTTCCCTGATCATTTTTATCCACCTGGAATGGGTGCTGAAAATATGATCCAGGAATATTTATACCGCGGGGATGCAAACAGCTTTCTTAATCGCTTAGACCGTGAATGGGACCAGATCCAACTGAGGTTCTAGAAAGGAGCCAGAATGATGAAATCTAAACAGCGTGCTTATTTACTTATGACCATTCCCGCAGTGGCTTTATTTTTCTTATTCCATACCTTTCCCCTGCTGCAGGGCGTATTTTACAGCTTTACAAACTGGCGGGGCTATGGAGATTGGGAATTTGTCGGATTATCCAATTATTTTAATGTTTTTCAGGATATGCGTGCCTGGAGCGCTTACGGATTTACGTTCCAGTTTGCCATTGTCTCCACACTTCTTGTCAATCTTTTCAGTCTGCTCGTGGCTCTTGGCCTTAACGCCAATATTAAGTTTCAAAAAACGCTGCGGGCGATTTATTTTCTGCCAAATATCCTGAGTATTTTGATCGTTGGATTTATTTTTCAATTTATTTTTACGCTCTTTCTGCCCCAGCTTGCCACCCTAATTGGGGTAGAGGCGCTTTCAACGAATATTTTAGGAAGCCCTGACCACGCCTGGATTGGTGTCGTTATTATGGCTGTATGGCAGGCTGTTGCCTTTAATACGATTTTGTATCTTGCCGGCCTTCAAACTGTTCCTGCAGAAGTTTTTGAAGCAGCATCTATCGACGGAGCAAACCCGTGGCAGCGCTTTTGGAAAATAACATTTCCAATCATCGCTCCCTTCTTTACGATTAATATGGTTCTTGCGTTAAAAACCTTTTTAATGGTATTTGACCATATCATCGCTCTCACCGGCGGAGGACCTGGATATTCAACAGAATCTATTTCTGTCCTCATTTACCGCGGAGGCTTTGAAGGTGGACAGTTCGGCTATCAATCAGCGAATGCTGTTATCTACTTTATCGTGATCGTGGCTCTATCAATCTTTCAATTGCGTGTTTTGCAAAAACGGGAGGTGCAGCAGTAATGAAGCGCAAAAAAACTAATTGGCTCATCACAACACTCCTGATCTTCGGGACACTGCTTATCTTATTCCCACTTTATTTAACGATCACAATTGCGTTAAAAACACCGCAGGAGATGGGAGAACCACTTTTATCTCTGCCGAACGAATGGCGTTTTCAAAACTTTCTTGACGCCATCGAGCTGACAAATTTCTATAATGCTTTCTTAAACAGCTTTATCGTGACAGCTTGTGTGGTGATTTTAACCGTTTTAACAAATTCTCTTGTTTCCTATGCAATTGCACGTAATATGCATAAGGGATTTTATAAGGCGCTGTTCTACTATTTCGTCAGTGCTATGTTTGTTCCATTTCCTATCATTATGCTTCCGCTGGTCAGGCAGACAGCGGTATGGAATATGGACAATTTGGTGGGGCTGATCTTCCTTTATATTGTTTTTCAGCTGTCATTTAACGTTTTCATCTATGTAGGATATATTAAATCCATCCCAATAGAGCTTGAGGAAGCAGCTGTTATGGACGGCGGCAACTCGTGGAGCATCTTCTGGAAGGTAATCTTCCCGCTTCTCGGTCCTATGAATGCAACGGTCGCCATTTTAACAGCCCTTTATGCCTGGAATGACTTTATGCTTCCACTCGTGATCCTCACTGATCCAAGTGATGCAACGCTGCCGCTCACGCAGTACATTTTCCAGTCAGAATTCAGTACGAACTACAACCTTGCATTTGCCTCCTATCTTCTTGCGATGCTCCCAATGATTATTGTTTATGTCATTGCTCAGCGCTGGATTATCGGAAATGTTACACGCGGGGCAGTAAAGTAAACTTAAAAAAGAAGAGGCGCCGCATGCCTCTTCTTTTTTGCTGCTATACTATTGAGTAAGATTTGTTTTGTTATCTATGATTTAATGGCAGAGAGCACCCATCAGAGGGGCTACAGCGGAGGTTCCTTTTCCGAAGATTGGTCCTGTCACTACGCCAAGCATAAGGATGATGGTTATTTTTAAAATAAAAGAACTCCCTACATACTTTTTCATTAAAGTCCTCCCCCTTTCTCTCCATAATTAAATTAGAATCCATTAAAAATGCACTGGTATAGTCGGAATTAAATGTATAACAGGAAGAGACTGGTGTCAAGAGCCTTGCTTTTTAGAAAAAGTTGATTTCCAGACAAACCTGTTTTGAGCTGCATGAATAAACTTACATAAGAAAGAGGTGTAAAAATGATTAATTTTAAGGCGTTTGAAGGAACGGTCATTGATATTCGTGATTTTGTAACCGGCCAAAACAATGCGACAGAAGGCTGCGATAAATTTATTTCTGTCGTAAATGATACTGGGTCACAGGTTAATTTTGTTGTCACTCCCTCTACCTACTTTGTCGATCACACAATGGTCTCAGTTGGTGACCGTGTGAACGGCTACTATGACGCCAACACCCCTGTCATCATGATTTATCCTCCGCAATATGCAGCGCTGGTCATGGTGAAAAACAGCACTAATCAGCAGGTAAAAGCAGACTTTTTTAATGCTCAGCTCATAAGCAGTGACGGACAATTGCAGCTCACCCCCGGTCCTTATACACAGGTACTCCTAGCAAATGGGCAGGCCTTTTCAAGAAGCCCGGCGAACCGGAACTTAATTGTCGTCTATGGACCATCCACTAAAAGCATTCCTGCTCAGACTACTCCATACAGGATTATTGTGTGGTGCGGGTGAATACATTAATCCTCCAAATGCTGGAGGATTTTTTTGTGAGCGGGTATCAGGCTTTTTTATTTTGGAAAGGATTAGATTAGTAACTTTTTTAGATTAGGAGGAATAAATAGTGGAGCTGCTGCAAGTATCTTTCAAGCTTGTTATTGGATTTTTATTATTATTTCTCCTTATTAGGATCATCGGAAAAAAGTTAATTGACCAATTAACTCCCTTTCATTTTATTGCTGCGATTGTTCTCGGAGAACTATTGGGTAATGCTGTTTATAATCATAATGTCCCAATCTTTCATGTCGTTGTAAGTGTCTCTGTATGGGGCATCCTACTATTTTTGGTGGATTTCCTTGCTCAAAAATCCATGTTTTTAAGGGAAAAATTTGAAGGAAAACCCTCTATGGTGATTCGGAATGGTCAAATTGATTTTGACCAGCTAAAAAGCTGCCGCATGAATCTCAATCAGCTGCAAAGCTTACTCAGGCAAAGCGAAACATTTTCTATTCGTGAAGTTGCGTTTGCATTTATTGAAGCCAACGGCTCCATCAGTATATTAAAGAAAGCACAATACCAAAAGACAACCTTAGAGGATTTAAATATTCCCCCTGAACCTGTTTATTTGCCAATGACACTTATAAAAGATCGGAAGCTGGACAAAGAAAATCTGGCGGAGCTAAAAAAAGATGTTCACTGGTTAACGAAAGAATTAAAAGCTAAAGGGATTTTTTCAATAGAAGAGGTGCTGCTTGCGGAATGGCTGGAGGGTGATGGTCTTTTAGTTATCCCCCATTCCCCTTCAAACAAAAACAGATAATGGTAATAGTTGTATTATGAACCTTCTTCCTGTTAAACTAGATTGAATGTTTTAGAAGGAAGGTGAGAGGATGCTTAATGCGCTCATCATTTTCGTTGCCCAGCTGATATTTGTTCCTGTTTTAACCCTGCGAACAATTACGATGGTCAAAGGAATGAAAGAAAAAGCAGCAGCTCTAGGTATACTTGAAGGGTTTATTTACGTCATTGCATTGGGAATTGTCTTTAGTGACTTATCCAATTATTTAAATATGGTTGCCTACGCTCTAGGTTTTGGGATCGGCCTTTATTTAGGCCAGATTCTCGAGCAAAAGCTTGCGATCGGCTTTGTTTCAATAGAAGTAAATATCACGAGCAAGAACGAAGAATTAATCAAAAATCTTCGGGAGGAAGGCTTTAGTGTTTCGACTTCTGAGGTGGAAGGCATGCACCAGGCCAGAAGGTACCGTCTGGATTGCACAGCCCGCCGCGATCGCGAGAAGGAATTTATTACGATTGTCAGCACGCATGAACCAAGTGCCTTCATCGTTTCCTACGAGCCCCGTAACTTTAAAGGCGGCTATATTACAAAAGCCATGAGAAAGAACAGAAAGAATAAAGAGAGCAAGGCTGTATAATAAAAATGACCTGGGACATTGAGTCCAGGTCATTTTTTTATTCAAAGCTTCTTCCATTACTTCTTATTAATAGACCGGACCAAGATTAAGTTCCAGTTAGATGTAATTGTAAATAGCCATTTACATTCACATGCTATGATGAAATTGGGTCATAGCGATATGAAAAAAGCACCCTGCCAAATAGACAGAGTGCTTCCCGATTATTTGCGGCGTTAGACCACGCTCCACAACGTGTTCCCCAAAGGGAGTGCCTGTCCGTCTTACGCAAATGAGCTCATCGCGTATACAACAATAGCTTATATTGATCAAAGGGTCAAGGTTTTTCGCAACTGACTGCGCAGCGCCTGCGATACCTTTTAAGGAGGAGCTTATGACAAAGGTTGTACATATACTGTCAGCTGTTACGATTCTGATCATGCTTTTATTACTTTTTAACAAAATTACACCAAGTGTATTTATACTCATATTCGTGCCAGCAAGCTTAGCTATACTTACAGCAGGTGTCCTTGAGTTTAAAAAAGCAATGACACAAAGCTAGCTGAATGGCCTCTTGCAAATGAAGTAAATATAAAAAAACAAAAAACTTTGACATCATTCAGAAAATCTTGTAAATTACGTTATGTACGAACATTATTTAAATGTATTACTATAATATTCGTTTTTAGGAGAGTTGAAGGATGGATAATGTATTTGATTATGAAGATATTCAATTAGTTCCGGCAAAATGTGTTGTTGACAGCCGCTCAGAATGTGATACCTCAGTGAAATTTGGTAAACATACCTTTAAACTGCCTGTGGTTCCGGCAAATATGCAGACGATTATTGATGAAAAAATTGCAACTTACTTAGCCCAAAATCAATATTTTTATATTATGCACCGCTTTGAGCCCGAAAAGAGAATTTCCTTCATTAAAGATATGCAGGAGCGCGGCCTGATCACTTCAATCAGTGTAGGCGTGAAAGAAGAAGAATACACCTTTGTTGAACAGCTGGCAAAGGAGCAGCTTGTTCCGGATTATATCACGATTGATATTGCTCACGGCCACTCGAATGCAGTCATTCGAATGATCCAGCATATTAAAACACATCTGCCTGAAAGCTTCGTTATTGCAGGAAATGTCGGCACACCTGAAGCAGTCAGAGAATTAGAGCATGCGGGAGCAGACGCAACTAAGGTTGGAATTGGCCCAGGAAAGGTTTGCATTACGAAAATCAAAACAGGCTTTGGCACAGGCGGCTGGCAGCTGGCAGCTCTTCGCTGGTGCGCGAAAGCAGCAAGCAAGCCAATCATAGCAGATGGCGGAATCCGTACGCACGGTGATATTGCAAAATCCGTTCGGTTCGGCGCATCCATGGTAATGATCGGATCGCTGTTTGCCGGTCACGAGGAATCCCCTGGCGTTACTTTTGAAAAAGACGGAAAGCTATTTAAGGAATATTTCGGCTCCGCCTCTGAATTCCAAAAAGGCGAAAAGAAAAACGTTGAAGGCAAAAAAATGTTCGTCGAGCATAAAGGCGCTCTTCAGGATACACTGACTGAAATGGAGCAGGATCTTCAGTCCTCTATTTCCTATGCAGGCGGAGATAAGCTTGAAGCAATCCGCACTGTGGATTATGTGATCGTGAAGAATTCGATTTTTAATGGAGATAAGGTGTACTAAATAAACCTATTTAACTTCCGGGCTGCCCTCTTTAGTAAAAGAGGGCGGCTTTTATTTATTGTCGAAAATTACTTTCCTCAATACAGGCAGTAAAGGTTTACCTGGTTACAGAAAAAGGAATTGTTTTATAAAAAACGAAAAGGTGATTCCTATGATTGAAACATCAATACCTGCATGGAAAATGCATGATGGCTACTCTATTCCCTCAGTAGGCTTTGGCACACACTCATTGAAGGGTGAAAGAGGTGTAAAAGCCATTTCTTCCGCAATTGAAAATGGCTTCCGTCTGCTTGATACAGCCATCCGTTATGATAATGAAGGAACAGTCGGGGAAGCGGTCAGACGCTCCGGTGTTCCTAGAGAGGAATTATTTTTAACCTCCAAGCTTCGCGCACAGTACTATCAGTTTGACGAAGCACTCGAAATGATAGAGGAATCCCTTTTACGGGCTGGACTTGAGTATTGGGATTTATTTCTTTTGCACTGGCCGAACCCAAAGCAGGATCAATATGTGGAAGCCTGGAAAGCGCTTATCCAGGCACAAAAAAATGGCTGGGTCCGGTCAATTGGCGTATGTAATTTCATGCCAGAGCATCTTGATCGTCTCGTTGAAGAAACTGGTGTAAAACCTGTAATTAATCAAATTGAGCTCCATCCTTACTTTTCACAGGAGGAGCAACGTGCTTATGACAGCAGCCATGATATTCTGACACAAGCCTGGAGCCCCCTTGGCCGAGCGGGGGATGTGCTGCAGGATGAGGTTTTACGTAAGATCGCTGAAGAAAAAGACAAATCTGTAGGTCAAATCATTTTACGCTGGATTTATCAGCTCGATACCGTCTCCATTCCCCGCTCCTCAAATCCTGAGAGGCAAAAGCAGAATCTCTCAATCTTTGATTTTGAACTAAATGCGGAGGAAATGGAGAAGATTAATGGGTTAACGAAGGTGAATGGGCGGATGAATGACCAGGATCCGCGGGAGTATGAGGAGTTTTGACTAAATAACGTTAAAAGCTGTCCACCTGATTCAGGAGGACAGCTTTTTTCAATACTTTTATCTATGATAATCTCTTAGCCTCTACTCCTGATCTTCTAAATCAAATACAGCCGCCACGATCTATCAATCGAAATAAAACTTTAGCCACCGAGTTCCTTCTTCCTTAAACTGTAACCACTGCTGTTGTCATTGTAAGAATAGCGCCTTACACCCTCGCAATATAGTTAGCTGTAATGGCGCTCCTAAACGCGAATAATCGTTATTTCCAAGAAAAGGACTTCATCTATCACTCCGGCCTCTACTCCAGAAGTTCCTAATTTTTGAATGCTAGTATGGTGAAATTAAAAAAGCTTACTAGCGTATGGACCGGCTTTTTTCTATCACTTTAAAAACCTGTACCCTACTCCCCAAACCGTTTCAATATAACAGGGCTTCGAAGGTTCTTTTTCTATTTTCTCCCGTATTCTCCTCACATGAACGGTAATCGTTGTATTGTCACCTATCGCATCAAGGCCCCAGATGCGCTCAAACAGCTCTTCTTTAGTAAAAACGTGATTTGGGTGAAGAGCCATAAAAACGAGGAGATCAAATTCTTTTGCTGTCAGTATCTTTTCATTATGGTTAACGACTACTCTTCGTGAGAAAAGATCAATTTGAAGATCCCTGATTCTAATTTCTTTTTTCGTCTCTTCATCTTTTTGTAAAATTCTCCGGTACCTGGCGAGATGCGCTTTAACTCTTGCAACGAGCTCATTAGGACTAAACGGCTTAACAATATAATCGTCAGCACCAATGCCAAGCCCCCTGATTTTATCAATATCATCGTTTTTAGCGGTAATCATTAATATTGGGATTTCCTTTTCCCGCCTTACTTTTTTACATATTTCAAACCCATTTTCACCAGGCAGCATCACATCGAGTAATAGTAGATCATATGATGTTTCCAGCGCTTTCTTTAGTCCTGCTATGCCATCATGTTCAATATCGACTTTAAATCCGTTCATTTCCAAATAATCACGCTCAAGCTCGGCGATAGCCTGATCGTCCTCAATGATTAGTAGATGTTCCATGCTGATTTCCCTCCTTCCACAATGGCAGGGTGAAGGACACAGATGTTCCTTCTCCTTCTAAACTTTTGGCTCTTATGTTGCTTCCATGCTCCTCCACAATTTTTCGGGCAATTGCAAGTCCAAGACCTGAGCCATTCCCCTGCTTGCCTCGGGAGGAATCTGCCTGATAAAATTGCTCAAATATCCGCGGCAGGTCCTCTTCTGAAATTCCCTCTCCATTATCGATAATCTGGACCTCTATCCTCTCATCTAACTCATTTAACTCGATTGTTAGCTCTTTTTCTTTTTTATCCATATGCTTCAGGCTGTTGTTAATGATATTAGTAAAAACCCTGTTCAGCTGTTCCCGATCAGCAAGGACCATTACAGGTTTGCCATGAGATAAAAAGAATGTTTTCACTTCAGAAGTGAGCTTTAACTCTTCTAAATAATCGTTTAAATAAGCAGTGAGATCTACTTTTTCAAAATAAAAAGGCACACGGTTTACATCAAGCTTTGAATACAAAAACAGCTCATCAATCAAATGATCCATCTCTCCTGCTTTTTTATAAACCGTCTCTATATAGCGCTCAAGCTTTTCAGGTGTGTCTGCAACCCCATCCCGGATTCCTTCTATATAGCCTTTAATGGAAGTAAGCGGTGTTTTTAAATCATGCGAAATACTCGCTACTAGCTCCTTACGACCTTCCTCGTATCTTTGCTGAATTCTTTCTGCTTCAAAAAGCCTTCTCCTCATCTCTTCAAAGCTTTCTGCAAGCTCACCCAGCTCGTCTTTCCGATCCGTCTGGATATAAAATTTCCGCTCTCCTCCTGCCAGCTTTTTTGCTGCATCTGTCAGTTCTCTTACGGGTTTAATAATGGTTTTTGACATGTAGTAGGTTAAAACGCCGTTCGTCACGATAAGAATAAGAATAATTCCTCCAAAGCGCAGCTGAGTAAACCGCTTAAGCCTGCTTTCAGGATCAAGTCCCATCCATCCGAACATGAAAAAACCAAGGATTATTTCCATTATGATTAGACCAATAACCGGCAGGACGATCATAGCCAGATTAGATAAAAGTAATCGTTTTCTAATTGACACTTCTTCTTCACCTCATATTAATTACTGAACACTCACTCGTTACTTTTTCATTATAAATCTTAATTCTTAACAGTTTCTTAACAGGATAAAAATTGATTTAAGAAACTGCTAAGAGATTTACAATAATTCAGTCAGAAATGGACTTTATGATAGAAGCAGATAAGGAGTGAGGAGATATGAAATTATCTTGGAAGCTGGTTTTTGCCCTTGGTACATTGGCACTTATTCGGCCTCTATTGAACGGAACAGGAATCATGGGCATAATTGGGCAGCCTCTTGGAAGTCTTGCAGTTACGTTTAGTATAACCGTTATCTGGATTGCAGCTGTCATTTGGAGGGAGGAAGCCCGCCCCGTGCTTACCTTGACCGGAGCCGGATTTTTTTATGGACTATTAGCGATTGTCATTAGCGCTTTCCTTTCCCCCATTATAAATGGAGAGCTGCAGGGACCTCTTACTAGTCCGTTCGCAGTCTCAGGGGTTTTTTTCACCAATATGGTTTGGGGAGCTTCAGCTGGCTTAGTCGCATTACTTTTAATGAAATGGATGAGGTGAAGAAGAATGAGAGAAAAAATGACGATGAGTTTTATTACCGGACATTTATGGATTCAACTAATTATGCTGGGTGCAATTTTCTTAAATACTTTTATGGTGTATCCAAATATTTTTCACAATATCCCGCAATCCTTTAACATCGGAATGGACTTTATGGCAGTCGCAGGTCCAAACACCTTTTTTCCACCTCTTGGGTTTTTGAGTATTTTAACCGGTTTTATCGCTGCCTTACTCACCTGGAGTTATCCGACAGCCCGGTGGTGGGTGCTGGCAAGCATGGGGATGATAATCCTAGAAGGGGCCGCTTCTATAATGTTTGAATGGCCTCGTAATGAAATCATGTTTATCGAAGGGGCCAGCGTGCATAGTGTTGAGTTTTTAAAACAGACAGCCAATGAATTTCTTACTGTACATGTATTCCGCGTTCTTTGTAACATTGCCGGTTCCATCTTTATCTTTGTCGGGTTCTTGCGCTACTTTCAAACGCGGCTCATTAAATAAAGAAAAAAGCAGCATCCACCCCAATCGGCAAATGCTGCTTTCTTCTATTTATGCTGTGTGTTCTGATTTTAAATTAGACAAATGAAGCGACTTCGAGGTTGAACGCTCAATGTCACGAATCAGCTGCGGATTTTCAAGCAGCTTGACGCCATAGGATGGAATCATTTCCTTCAGCTTCGGCTCCCATTCCTTCATTTTTCCAGGGAAGCAGCGCTGAAGCACCTCAAGCATAACTGAAACTGAAGTTGAAGCCCCCGGGGAAGCGCCGAGCAGGGCTGCAATGGAACCGTCAGCTGAGCTGATAACTTCTGTACCAAACTGAAGCGTGCCCTTGCCGTTTTCAGTATCTTTAATGACCTGCACGCGCTGACCCGCCACAACAAGCTCCCAGTCTTCATCCTGGGCATTCGGAACAAATTCACGGAGCGCTTCCATACGTTTTTCTTTTGACAGTAAAACCTCGCCAATTAAGTATTTTGTCAGCCCCATGTTTTTCACGCCTGCTGCTGCCATCGTAACGAGATTATTTGGCTTCACTGAGGTGACTAAGTCCAGGTTCGATCCTGTTTTAAGAAACTTAGGTGAAAATCCGGCAAATGGACCGAAAAATAAAGATGCTTCATTATCGATAAACCGTGTATCCAAATGAGGTACCGACATCGGCGGTGCACCAACCGGTGCCTTGCCGTATACCTTTGCGTAATGCTGTTCAACAATTTCAGGCTTCTTGCACACGAGAAACAGTCCGCTTACCGGGAAGCCGCCAACAGATTTCCCTTCAGGAATACCTGATTTTTGAAGCAGATGCAGACTTCCGCCCCCCGCTCCGATAAAAACAAACTTTGCGCGGTGGTACTCGAGAAGATCGAACTTAAGATCCCGGATTTTCAATTCCCAGGAGCCATCTTCTGTTCGTTTCATTCCTTCTACCTGGTGCTGATAGTTAACCGTCACATCTTCGTTTTGCAAGTGGGTGAACAATTTACGCGTTAATGCACCAAAATTAACATCTGTACCAGTACCAATCTTTGTGGCGGCAATTGGCTGATTAACCTCGCGCCCCTCCATGATCAATGGAATCCAATCCTTCAGCTTGCCTGGATCATCTGTAAACTCCATGCCCTCAAACAAAGGATTCCCTGAAAGCGCTTTAAATCGGTTTCTTAAAAAAGCAACATTTTTTTCTCCCTGTACAAGGCTCATGTGAGGCAGCGACATAATGAATTCCTGCGGATTACGTAAAAGATTGCTGTCCACAAGATACGACCAAAACTGCTTTGATACCTGGTACTCCTGGTTTACTTTGATTGCTTTACTAATATCTATGGAGCCATCCGGCTTTTCGTTTGTATAATTCAGTTCACATAAGGAAGCATGTCCTGTGCCTGCGTTGTTCCACTCATTCGAGCTTTCCTCCCCTGCACCTCTAAGTCTCTCAAACACGTTGATCTTCATTTCAGGTGCTACTTCCTTCAGTAGAGCGCCAAGGGTTGCGCTCATAATACCGGCTCCAATTAAAATAACGTCTGTTTGCTCATATCTGTTACTCATTTTAACCGTCCTTCGCTTAAGATGTCATAAAAGCTGCTAAATTAAAACTTCTAACATATGCTAATAGTATTCCTAATCACAATATTCTATATACTAGTGTATCACTATGATTTAGTATTTTACATATATTTTTAATAAGCGGGAGGTTAAGTTGAAATAAATTCCATGAGATAAATTGATCCAACAACTATTCACTAATTAATAATCTTAATTTTTATTTAAACACTAATCTGATTAAGGAGTAGTTAATCGTATTTTTAATGTTTCTCATCTTGATGTTTTTGTAACACCTTACCCGCTTCCGACTTTGCTATCTTAGAAGAAGAATTTTTGAGAGTCTTTACTGTTTTAGATAATAGACCGCCAGAATGTTTGACCATGAAAAACCCCTCCCATCTCAAGTTAAGTAGTATGACATGCATAAGAACAATAAATACAACCATTAATTTTTTTAAAAGGATGAATTACTTTTGACATCCGTACTGCGCTGGCACAAGTTGAGTGATAACCTAACCGTTCGCGCTTTTGCCTGGTTCCGTATGTACACCCTTCTTCATGGACTTCAAAATAACCATTTGATAGTGCAGTTAAATTCAAAATATATTTTTTCATCATTTCTCCTTTAAATTCCCCGAAACAGAACAAGTGTTCCTCTAAATATACCTCAATTAATGTGATTTGTCTAAATTTAATTTTTGAATGCTATGATTCAATTACTTCTAATTTCATTTTTCAGGGGTGTTTTTAGAAAAGACTATTAACACGGGATCGTCATGTTACGATAGAGAAAATTGGTTCCGTTATAGGAGTGGCAGAAATGAAAAAGCGAGTAAAGGTAGTGGCGGCGGTCATTGAGAATGAAAAGAACGAAATTCTGTGCGCGCTTCGTTCAACAAGCATGCTCATACCGAATAAGTGGGAATTTCCTGGCGGGAAGGTCGAAGAAGGAGAAAGCCTTCAAGAAGCGTTAGAAAGAGAAATTTGTGAGGAATTGCACTGTGAAATTAAAGCATATGAGATTATGAATGAACATGTACACGAATACGATACATTTATTATTCACCTGATTTGTCTTAGAGCAGAGCTGATAAGCGGAACACCGGTCGCAACTGAGCATGATCAGCTTATCTGGCTGCCTAGAAAAAACTTATCCTCACTAGTATGGGCGCCGGCTGATATACCTGCTGTTGAGGATTTGATGAAGGAAAACCAGGTCTGGAAATAATGAAGAACCCCGTTTGAAAGCTCCAAATAGGGTTCTTCTTTGTGAAATCATATCCTCAATAATGACTTTCCTCCTGCTTGCTTTGAACACCCTCATTTTAAAAGATTATCCTGTAATTTTCGGTTTTGGTTTCGGTATAACCATCTCCGGCTGGCGGTTTTTCAGCGTTAATTTGGCTGCTATGAATCTCCGGATGGTTGAGGTATGAGCCTCGGTGACTCTTGAAAAGAAATAGGCAGCTAAACAAATAAGCGCTACAAGAACAATTTCAGCTCCGATCGCCGCGGCACCCGGCTGAAGGCCTGTGAAACCATTTTGATTCGCCCAGTAATATACCGTGTTAATGATCGGATAATGAATCAGATAAAGGCTGAAAGAAAAGCCTGCAAGAAGCTTTGCAAATTGACTGAAGGATCTAAATGACATTTTTTTGATTGCATGTGAAGTCGAGTGCATTAAAGTATAGACAAAGAAGCCAAAAGCAATTCCTACGATCAGATCGACAAAAAACAAATCCGTTGTCCACCCATTCGTGAAGAACCTTCCTGTCATGACTAACGGTCTGAGAGCCATCGCCCCAAGCAGGAATAATGTCGCAAGGATTAGAACGAACCTGTTTTTCAGCAAATTGATTCCAGGTAAAAACAGAACAGCCGAACCAATTAACCAGACGAAAAAGTATGAATTCATTCGTGTTCCAATAGAAAGAATAATGAACAAAGCAATTCCTATGTAAATGAACTTAGCCACCCTTCCCTGTCTGCTAAATAATAAAAAGAGCAGAGGAAAAAGCATATAGTACCAAAATTCATAGTTTAAGCTCCAAAGAGGCGCATTCGATCCATATACGCCGACAGTGATATTTTGCAGGAAAAACAGGTTTCCAAGAAAGGCGATCGCATTTTGATACAGGCTTTCATAAGTGCTATAGCCAAAATAAGCTCCTGCAATGCTATCGAGAATAAAGGTTAACATTAATGCAGGAACGAGCACTGTCATAAGGCGGGCACAGCGGTTAATTAAATAGGATTTCCAGGACCACTTATCCTCGTAAACGGCTTTTAAAACGGATCTTGAAATAAACACGCCGCTAAGAACAAAGAAGATAATAACAGATGGACCTCCTAAAATATTTAACAGATAAAGCGCCTGGACAAACATCGAAGGAGCTTCAACATTTCCATAGCCTACAAACAACCTAGAGCTTAAATGCTCCATTACCACTAAAATAGCTGATATCCCCCGGATGAAATCTAAAATGACCGACACATTCCCATCTAACAGACCATTTACCCTCCTGAAATTCGCCTGTGCCTTCCCCATTCATCTGACACCCCTATCTTCTAATTAAGATGACTTTCCTTAAAAAGTATGTAATAGTAATCAATAGTTGTTCTTTATTGAATTCTATCATGTTCTTAATAAAGAATATGGATGATTTAACTATAAAATTGAGATAGCAAGGAAACATAGTATTGATAGATTCTTTCGGAAGGGATGAGGTTTCTTGAAAAGAAAACAGGGCAAAATCGTTACCATACTTTTTGGGAGCATCATTGTTATCGTTATGATCATGATGATTATAGGTCTATTGTTTGGAGATTTTATTTTGGAAGGAATCAGGGAGGCTTTTAGAGAAGACTTTTAAGATGAAGAAACAAAAAAAGGCTGGGACAACTATGTCTCAACCTTCTAAACAGTAGTTCCGTTAGATTACCTGCTTAGAAAAGATAAAGATTACGAATAATTCTCCTCTTCCCTGCTGAAAAACTCATAAGCAAAATACCCAAACAAATAGCCAATCCCTGCTCCTATACTAATACCTGACAAAAGAGAGAATGGGGTAAACATCGAAAAAACCAGACCCGCTGAACAACCGAAAAGCATTCCCAACGGTATGGAACTGTCTAACCAAATTTGAGCACTTTCAGATTCTTTCTTACCCAAGGTGCCGTTCTTGTATTTATGCTCTAGTCTTTTAATGACGAATACAACAATTCCACCGACTATGAGCAGAGGTAATACGGCACGTACAATATCTAAAACTGATTGCATGTTAGAACCTCCTCCCTTAATTCGTTGTAAAGTTACCCTCATGTTACGTTAAAGAGAGGTTTTAGGCAAATTCTTCAAATTCTTCTATTTTCCTAGAAATTCTGTCTCCAGCTCTACTTCCTCCACCCGCTCCTGACCATAAACATTGTAGGCTTTTGCATTTGGTCTCGAGCTTATAATTTTATGTAGGTAACCATCAATATAATGAATCGCTGCGCCGTCGTCAGCTGCTATCCCCGCTTTCATTTTCCCGGTGCTGATTAGAGAATGATAGGCTGGCCGTCTAGTAGGTTCACCGTCAAAGTGTGGACAATGACTTCCTTTTAAGAAGCCTAAGCAGTCCAATGGGGAGAGTTCATCACCAAATGAATCCGTTACCCCCTGTTCAAACCAGCAAATAGCACCCGCGCTTACTCCCGCTAATACAACTCCCTGCTCCCACGCTTTTTTTCAAAATATAGTCCAGTCCCCATTCCTTCCAAAGAGCAAGCATGTTTTTCGTGTTGCCACCGCCAACATAGAGTATATCCTTCTCTAAAATGTAGCCTTCCAGGTTTCTGGTTGGCGGGTTAAATAAAGAAAGATGGGAAGGCTCGCATGGCTGTTCTTTAAAAAATTGATAAAATCTCGAAATATAGTGGTCTGAATCTCCGCTGGCAGTGGGAATAAAGCAGATCCTGGGTTTTTCATTTTCAGTCTGGTTCAGTATGTACTTGTCCAGCAGAGCGTTTTCCGGCTCCATTGAAAACCCTCCTCCTCCCATAGCAATGATTTGTCTCATTAATCATCCTTCCTTCCTTAAAGATTTTAATTTTTCTTGCAATTTTCTTTTTCTTACTTTACCATATATCTAAATGATATATATCTAAAAGATAGGATGATTGTATTGAAAACCTATACCCACACAACCTACGCCATCTTAGGTATCCTCACTACAGAATGCAAAACAGGGTACGCTATAAAGCAATTAATCGACAATAGTTTGAACCATTTCTGGAAAATCAGCTATGGACAGATCTATCCAACACTCAAATTGATTGTGCAGGATGGGCTGGCAGAGGTTCAGACTGCCTCGACTGAAGGAAAGCCGGATCGGCAGGAGTATTTTCTTACACCGAAAGGAATTGACACGCTAAAGGTCTGGCTTGAGGAGCCAACTGTACAGATTCCTTCAGAGAAAAATGAACTTTTGTTAAAGCTGTTTTTTGGACAATATCAATCGAAAGAAAGCTCGCTTGCCCTTATGACTGGTTATAAACAAAAACTGGAGGAGCGATACCGGACATACGAGGCGATCGAGCAGGGGATTAACGAACACAGCAGTACACATAAAGACGCCCTGTATTGGCTAATTACATTGGATTATGGAAAACGGGTGACCGGAGCTGCAATTGAATGGTGTGATCACACCTATACCAAGCTAAACTCAAAGGAGGAATAAGGATGGGAAATTCAACCTTTAACGGTCGTTTCACAACAGAGAACACAGAAGATATGGTCGTTTTCATTATTGGCATGAGAATTAACAAACCGCTTGCTGTTCACAAATGGGGACCGGTTTTTATGGCCATGCCCGGCATGATCAGGGAGCTTTATATGAATAAGGAGGAAGTAGGCTTTTTATCTATGGAAAGCTATTTTGGTCTCAGAACAACTGCGATGATTCAATATTGGCGCTCTGCAGATGATCTGCTTGCCTACGCTCGAAACGATAAGCATTTAAAGGCCTGGATGAATTTTAATAAGAAGACCAGAAACAATAATGGTGTAGGTATTTATCATGAAACGTACCAGGTTAAAGGAAGCGAATATGAATCTGTTTTTGTGAATATGCCCCATTACGGGTTAGGGAAAGCAATGAATCATATGTCTGTTTCTGAGAAGAAGGATTCAGCTCGGGAACGGCTGGCAGCTAAAGAGGCTAACTGAAATTGCTGCTCTTTATTACACTATTTTTGAAACAGATCGACAACTACACCGTCTAATCAAAAAAAGTGTAAATTTAAGTTTTAATTTGCAGCGTTTTTAAGTGTTATTTTGCATAAAAAAGCTATCTTCCCACAAAAGAGGGAGGATAGCTTTTGAGTTTATTTAACACCGATAACCAGGCTGTCACGCGCAGCTTCGACTACTTCCGTTGTAATTGAAGAAAGCTGGTTGATTTCCAGGATTCTTTCAATTTGTGAAAATAGCCGTTGAATGAGTCGGAAATTTCCATTAGTAATTTTGATTATGCTCGCTAAAGCTTCGTAGTCTGAGAAGTCCTCCAGTTTAATAGGTAAGCCAAGCTCTTGCCATTTGTAGGTCAACAAATGGTGCGTTTCATCTTTGCTTAATCGGTCAAACTCATGAGCAAATCCAATTCTGGAGTACAGTTGAGGATAACGTGACAACCTTTTTTCAATACCCGGCATGCCAATAAATATGATCGCTATGTCGTTTTGGTCATAAATATCCCGAAGTTACTCTAAACTTTGTAGCTTTAAACGATCGATTTCATCTATTATAAGCAAATTAATGCCCTCGAAAGAATTGACCGTAAATTGCGGCTCTTCTTCAGTAACCATAGATTGATAGACAGCCTTCACCATATTTAATTTGCTGTCTATTAAGCCAATTTCGTTTGTCATTCTAGAAGCACTGACTGCAGGTGCAGTATAAAAAAGCGTATGGCAATCGAAAATTTTTTCATCTGCATGAACGCCAATGGATTCGCTGTGCCGATAACTGATTTGCTTCTCTAAGTAATCCCAATTCGCGTAATAGCGAGAGGAAAGAGTCTTTCCCACTCCAGGCAAACCGTAACAAACGCCCATATAGCGATACTTGATACAGGCATCACAGAATTCAGCAAAACGCTTATATTCCTTTGTTTCAATAAAAGTCGATGTATTATTCATTGAAATACCTCTTCAAGTTTGACTTGAGTGGGACAGGATTTCCAGCATCTTCTTCTACAGTTTGTTTAGACTGCACAATATCTTCAATAACAGTCGTCTTCGGTTTGAGCTCCCCTTTTAACATACGTCTCCGCTGATTTCGAGCAGATACAATTTCCTTGAGGTTGACTGTATACCCAGCAATTTCCGGACAAATGGCTGTACATAAATAACGATTTTCATAAAAAACTCGAATTTCAGCAAGATCTCGTGGATCGTAACGAATCACCACCGATTCCCCAACATAAGCAGCAAGATTAGGGTCAATGAAGCGCAAGGCTTGAAAGTGAATCCCGTCTGAGTGAACTTTTCTGGCTTTGGCAACATGCAGTAGCAGTAAATCAAGGCTTTCTAAACTCTCAGGCATATTCGGCAAAAAGCCGTCAGCATTCCACATAAGAATTGGTTCCTTTTTTGTTGTACTGTGGATTCGTTGATGATAATTGTAAACTATAAACTCTCCAACTTTTTCTTCAAGCTTATTTAACGTCAGAAGTTTCGCTTGAATCCCATTCCCCAAATAACCCGGCAAATCTTGCAGCAACAACTGGTTGATACTTAAAAAGAAGCGTTCGATTTTCCCTCTTCCTCTAGGCTTTCCAATGGCCGAGAACACCAGATTAATTTTCAAGTCAATTGCTACTTGCTCCAAGTGATTCGATGTAAAGTCACTGCCATGGTCCGTATAAAATTGTTCGGGAATCCCGCAGATGGACCAGTCTTTGTTTTGTTTTCGCCAAATAGCCTGATGCAACGCAAGTGCTGTTTGAATAGCTGAGGGGGCTTGGAAAGTGACATAGTAACCGGCTACAGCACAACTAAACTCGTCTAAGATAACGGTTAACCAAGGTCGCTCTGGCTTTCTTTTTTCATTTAATACCAAAATATCGAGCAGAGTATGGTCGGCTTGCCAAATTTCATTGGGGTAGCTGGCTTCTCTGCGATGGATTAAATCAAACTGGTTTTCATATGCTTTTTGACCTTGATGGGCCAATACTTTCAAACTATCCGAGAGCGACTTTGAAATTTTGTCCACTTGATAATAACTTGGTTGTTGCCAGCCTTTTTCCTGGCATTGCCCACAGATCATTCGATGGATGGAGGTCAGTGAATTTCTTCTGTACTTTAAAATCAATCGTTCAATCGCTTTGATTACTTCGGGATCTAGCTGTACAGAACCTGAATCGCTTCTTGTCTTTCGGATTAATCCTTTCAATCCGAACTGGTCGTAACCTTGAACCCAATAATGCAACGTTCTTTTCGCAATGCCTGTTTCGTCTGCAATACTCGTCAATGTTTTCTCGGATTGAAGATAGGGTGCAATGATTTGATACTTGGCCATGGCTGTTTGTCGCTGTTCTTCTGAAGAGCCAGTTAAAGGAGGTGGTACGTTCTGCATAAGCAGCAACCTTTCCGATTTACTGTTTTTCCAAATAACGATAAATGGTGGTTCGAGAAACATTCCATTTTTCAGCCACATCTTTAATCGGTGTACCATTTTGAATCAAAGAACGCATCATTTCAATGTCTTTTGTTCCAAACTTCTCCGGTCGTCCACCAAGACGCCCTCTCGCTCTGGCAGCTGTCCGACCGGCAGCTGAACGTTCCTCAATCAAGTTCCGTTCAAATTCCGCAAATGCGGCGAACAAGTGGAACATCAATTGTCCAGTTGCACTGCGTTTATCCATCGTCAAATTTTCCTGTAAACTGTGGAAGGCAACCCCCCGTTCATTTAATGTATTTACAAGTTGAATCAAATCCTGCATGTTTCGTCCTAAGCGATCCAATCGCCAAACGACAATCGTATCTCCTTCACGTGCATAATTAATCGCTTCTTCTAAACCCGGACGTTGCTTTTTCGTTCCACTCATTTTGTCTTGAAAAGTTTTATCACATCCGTAAGCTGTTAGCGCATCCATTTGTAAATCCAAATTTTGTAATCCTGTTGAAACTCGTGCATATCCTATTAACATCCAATCACTCTTTCGTCTTTTTCCATGATTTGATTGTACCATAAGATGAAAGTAAGATGGTTAGTGAACATAGAATAATGTACAGAGTTTTGTGACACGAAACACATCAAAAAAGATTGTTTTCAAATCAACCGACAACGTGTCCAGAAAAGGACGAGTTTTGGAACAGAGAAAGCAAGTGTACGATTCAAAGTTGAATAAATTTCTTTGACCGGACCTCCTTTGCCAAGTGATGAAATCATAATAAGTGTCACCGTGGCCCACAATGACATAATTTGATGCTGTTTCTTCTACATAAATAGATTTTGTAAGAGCGTATAAAAATAGCGAACGTTCGCAAAGTGTCTTGCTACATTTGCGAACGGTCTTTTAAGCATTTTTTAGTTGTTTTTGAATCAATAAACTCTAAAACCCTCATTTCAATATCTTCACGCAATAGTAAAAGCTACCGTTTTGAAAAATCAATTCAAAACGATAGCTCTATTTTCTGATCTGGTCTGGTTTATAGTTGGGTATTCGATCTCTGTTGCATCAATTCGGCCATTTGTTTTGAATCTGGATTTCCTTCTTTCTTTAATTGCTCGGTGATATTTAGATAATCTCTTTCATTTCGGTTCTGGCTTAATTTATATGCAGCCTGAACTTCTCTAACCTTAATCTTAAATCCAACAATCCCTTTCAATTCTTTTTCCAATAAAGAAGGGGAGAGCTTGTCCCACAAAACAGGATTTTCGCGGTGTTTCTCGTATTGTTGAAGTAATTGTGCCAGGTCCTGTTTCAATTCTTCAACCTCTAAAATGCGCGCAGGTCCATATATATGGACAGCCTGATAGTTCCAGGTTGGAACATTTTCCTGTTCATACCAGGAAGAGGAGATGTAGGCATGAGGCCCTTGAAACATAACCAACACATCTTCAGAGTCGACGAATGTCCGCCACTGAGGGTTGCCATAAGCCATATGCCCAGTTATATAGTAATCATTATTTTCTTTTATTAATTGCATTGGCAAGTGTGTCGCGATGGGTTTCCCTTTTTTCGTGGTGACGAGCGTTGCGAATGAATTCTGTTGAACAAATTCCCGGATTTCTTCCGCGTCACTGACTTTGAAATGTTTTGGAATATACATAAGATCACGCCTTTCACAAATTTTTTAGAATGTTTTAACCATGATTAAATCCACTTGCTCGTCATCGCCCATAAAGAAAGAGTGGGAGCCCTTTTGGACAAATCCTTTTTTCTGATAGAAGGCGATGGCATTTTCATTTGCTTCCCAAACGCCCAGCCAGATGCTCTTTTTGTGCTGTTCCAGCGCAATTTCGCATGCTTTATTTAGCAGCAGTTTGCCAAGTCCATGTTTTTGGAATGTCTTTCTTACATAAATTCGTTCAACTTCAAGGTAGTCATTGCCCATTGCTTCAGTCTGCGCATCATCGGTATTGACCTTGAGGTATCCGGCTACTTCTTCACTGAAGTAAACAAAAAAGAAATGGGAAGAAGGATTGGCTACTTCTCGTTCCAGTTGCTTTAAATCGTATGCCTTTTCCAAATAAGCATGAAGGTGTTCAGGTGAATTTTGATCCTTGAATGTCTCAGTAAACGTAGTGATACTGATTGTTTGGAGTTCAAGTAGATCTTCTTGGGTGCATCTTTTTATCATGGTTGTCATTATAGTTGGTCGCTCCTTCAATCCTTTAATAGTTTCGCTTGTTACCTTTTTTAACAAACTCCCAGTCCTTCTCGACATTTTTCCGGATACGCTGCAGCAGATTGAATGCAATTTCTTTTTCGTCTTCGGAAAAACCTTGTAAGGCAACTTGACCGGAGTAAACATTCTCGCTTTTGATGAAAGGGTATACCATTTCCCCTTTTTCCGTAGGAAAGAGTCTTTTATTCTTTTTATTGTCCGGATCGTTTTGTTTTTCTATAAAGCCGTTTGTTTCCAGTTTTTGTAGCGCACGGGTGGCAGTGGATCGGTCCACTTTGATCATATCCAGTAACTGTTCCTGGATAATTCCCGGGTTCTCGCAGATTCGCACCACGTACAAATACTGACCCTTGGTCAGGTCGAACTCTTTAAATTCGATGTTACTGATGGAATCCAAAGCCCTCGCTATCATGCCAATTTCGCGCAGAATCTCTTTCACAATGATCTCTCCAATCAAAATTTTTATTGCAAATACAATGAAAAATAGTATATATTGAATCTACCTTAAATTTGTTGCATTTGCAACAAAAATACCAACAAAGAAGTGAATTGCAATGAAATATATTTTTTATGTGATTGGGATTTTACTGTTGACTCTGGGGATTGCTTTCACCATCCAATCTGATCTTGGCACATCGCCTTTTGATGCCGTGTTGGTAGGTTTATCTATAAATGTGGGCTTTACGGTGGGGAGCTGGGAGATTATACTGGCTGTCCTGATGATTGGCTGCAATTCACTTTTAAACAGAGAAAAGCCGGAAGTATTGGGACTGATAACAGCCGTTATAACAGGCATCGGAATTGATTTTTGGCTTTTTGTTTTGGGTGATTTAACCACGCTGGATTCAGCACAGAGCCAAGCAGTTTGCTTTGGGATTGGTCTGCTTTTGATAGGAATAGGAACTGCGACTTATCTACACACGAATTTTGCGCCAATTCCAGTTGATCGGTTAACCCTAATCTTGAAGGAAATAACCGGCACCAACCTTTTCGTTTCAAGAACTTTGATTTACCTTGTGTTTTTGATCATTGCCATCCTATTGGACGGTCCCATTGGTATCGGAACTGTAGTGACTGTCTGTTTAGCCGGGCTGATGCTTAATCTCTTCATGCATCCTATTGGAAAAGCGATAGACCGTATATTAACGCATTTCGTTACGTCACCATGATAGTCCAATTAAAGGCATAGCATTTAGTTAACATTTGACCATATTGTCGGTAGCTCCCATAAATTTCATATATAACAAAGAACCCAGCAATCCTTAGTATAAAAGGTTGCTGGGCTCTTTAAAATTATACGCAAAATAAAACTCGAAATTGGTGCAAGTTAGTTTTTAAAGTGACACAAAAAAAGAGGTGATGGTGTTGAAGTTCAGGTATTTTAGTATTCTACTTTTGATAGCTGGCTTACTATTTTCATCTTGTAATACCGGAGTAAAACCTAAGGAACATTTAGCAGAAATTTATACTGCTGCATTGGATTCGATTATGGAGCAGGATGAAGCACTAAGTCATGAAATGGCCTTCATAGCCATTGATATGAGTGAATTTGATGATGTAGATGAAGAAAGTAAACAAGAAATTTTAAGCTATTTTAATGAAAAGTACCAAGTTGATGTAATGGATGCTACATTTGAACAGCTAAAAGAAAAGGGATTCTATGACCCAGGTACATTATCCTTGGACGGTGTATTACTTACAATAGAAAAGGTTGAATTTAAGTTTAACAATACAGTATTTTTTGAGGGTACTAAATATCGTTCAGGTTTAGGAGCAGTTGGAGTTGAGGGTACCGTTCACTACAAAAATAATGAATGGAAAACCAAAGAAGTGAAACAGACGTGGATGAGTTAGTTTATATCGAAAAAGCCTCACTCTGCACGTGTTCATGCAAAGCAAGGCTTTTTGAATTTCAATTATTCGGTTACTAGTTCAAGCTCAACTGGAACGAATTCTTCCACTGAGTCCCCATCAAGTATGGATTGAGCAGTCTCAACTGAGCTCATGCCGATTTCATCCGGCTTTTGGGCAACTGTTGCGGCCATATTGCCGTTTTCTACAGCTGCTACTGCGTCATCCGTTGCATCAAACCCAACGACCAGCACATCACTCATTCCTGCTGAATCCAGTGCTTCTCTTGCACCAAGCGCCATTTCGTCATTGTGAGCGAAAACTGCATCGAATTCCACACCGCTTTGAATAATGTTTTCCATTACGCGCAGTCCTTCTGCACGATCAAAGTTGGCTGTCTGGTTCGCTACGACTTCCAGATCACTTTCATCGATTGCTTCGTTAAATCCCTGTCCTCGTTCACGTGCTGCTGATGAGCCTGAAATTCCTGCAAGCTCTACGACTTTACCTTCCCCGCCAAGCTCTTCAACGATAAACTCTCCTGCCATCCTGCCGCCTTCAGCATTGTCTGAAGCGATATGTGCTACCACTTCTCCGCCTTCAGCACTTCTGTCAACCGTTACGACAGGAATGTTTGCACTGTTAGCTGATTGAATCGCTGCAGAAATAGCCGATGAATCCGTCGGGTTGATGAGAATCAGGTCCACATCTTGCTGAATTAAATCTTCAATATCACTTGCCTGCTTTGCCGGATCGTCCTGTGCATCAACGACTGTAATGTCCATGCCAAGCTCTTCTGCTTTTTCTTCTGCACCCTGTGCGAGTGTAACAAAGAACGGGTTATTTAAGGTTGAAATTGAAAATCCAATTCGTTTATCTCCTTCTGAATCTCCTGAATCTCCATCTGCATCATTTCCATTGCCAGACCCTGGTGAATCAAGTGAACATGCCGCTAAAACCATTGTCATTAAAAGCATTAAAATAAAAATCGATCGTTTTTTCATTTCTTCTTCTCCCCTTTGTTGTTTATGTTAAGCAGCCTTTTTCCGGTCTAATAATACAGCCAGTAAAATAACGCCGCCTTTAACCACCTGCTGATAAAATGATGATACATTCATTAAGTTCAGACCATTGTTCAGCACACCGATAATCAGAGCACCAATCAATGTTCCAAAAATCCAGCCTCTGCCACCGGTTAAGCTTGTGCCGCCTAATACAACTGCTGCAATCGCATCAAGCTCATAGGCAGTTCCCGCTGTTGGCTGAGCTGAGTTCAAACGTGAGGTTAAAATAATTCCTGCCAGCACACTTAGCATACCTGTGAGCGTATAAACCCCGATTTTAATGCGGTCAACACGAAGCCCTGCTAAATGAGAAGCCTCTTCGTTGCCACCAATTGAGTAAACACCGCGGCCAAATGTCGTCTTTTTCAAAATGAACCAAAGAACTAAAAATGCCAAAAACATCGTAACGACAGGGAATGGAATCCCAAGCACATAGCCTTTACCGATCATTTGAAAAGAAAAGGAATCAGACAGCCCGGTAATCGGCCGGCCATCTGTATACACAAGGGTTAGACCGCGATAAATGGTCATGGTAGCCAATGTAGCAATGAAGGGTGCTACCTTCCCTTTCGTAATAATCAAGCCGTTAAACGCACCCATTGCAGCACCAATCATCAGTCCAAGCAGGATGGCGATAATAGGATCAATTCCGGATGTCATCGCACCTGCTGTTAAAGCAGCACCAAGGGCAAGCATCGAGCCAACTGATAAATCAATTCCCCCGGTTAAAATTACGAAGGTTAACCCAAACGCAATAAGTGCATTAATGGATACCTGTCTTAAAATATTGAGGATATTATTTAACTCAAAAAAGCTTGGACTTAAAATACTTAACACAATGGTGATTAATATCAGTCCGAAGAACGGACCCAGCTTTTGAAATAACCCTGTATTTTTCATCTTTATTCTCCTCCAGTCGCTGCCGTCATAATCCGTTCCTGAGTGGCATCTGTTCGGTCGATAATGGCTGAAACTGTTCCCTCATGCATAACAAGAACCCGGTCAGACATTCCAAGAATTTCAGGCAGTTCCGATGACACCATAATGATGGAGACATCTTTTTTCGTTAACTCATTCATAATTTGATAGATCTCTTTTTTTGCTCCAACATCTACTCCGCGCGTCGGCTCATCGAGGATTAATACCTTTGGCTCTGTTGCCAGCCATTTTCCGATGACGATCTTTTGCTGATTCCCGCCGCTTAATGATTTTGCCGGCTGCTCCATGCTGGAGGTTTTAATCCGCAGGCGTTCAATTAATTCTGATGCTGACTGCTGTTCTTTTTTGCGATTAAGGATGCTCCATTTCGAAAGCCGTTTAAGCTGGGAGGTCGCCAGGTTTTCACGGACGGTTTGGTTTAAAATGAGTCCCTCTCCCTTTCTGTCCTCTGTCACAAAAGCGAGTCCCGCCTCGATTGCTTTTTGCGGGTGCCGCGCCTCCAGTGCTTTGCCGTCCAAAGTAATGGTGCCGCTTGTGTTTTTATCAGCTCCAAAAATCGCCCGCATCAGCTCGGTTCTTCCTGCTCCCATTAGACCTGCAACACCAAGAATTTCCCCGTGTTTTAATGTAAAGCTCGCATTTTGAACGCCTGTTTTCGTTGAAAGCCCTTCCACCGACATGCGTATCTTGCCGGGGTTATTCGTCCGTTCAGGAAACTGTTCACCAAGATCCCGGCCAACCATCATTTTGACGACTTCCTGAAAGCTTGTTTTCTTAATTTCCCTTGTCCCGATGGAAGCCCCGTCCCGTAAAACTGTGATACGGTCGCACATTTTAAAGATCTCTTCCATTCTGTGAGAGATGTAAACAATCGCGACATTTTTTCGTCTTAATCCATCAATGACATTAAACAGTACATCGATTTCTTTACTCGTCAGGGCGGCTGTCGGCTCATCCATTATGAGTACCTCACTGTTAGTAGAAACGGCCCGCGCGATTTCAATCATTTGCTGCTGGCCAACTGAGCACTCAGCAGCTGGTTTTTGAGGGTCCAGCTGAATTCCAAGCTCCATAAGCCACGCCTTGGCTTCTTCGTTCATTTCTTTGTTCTTCATAATCCCGGACCGGCCAATCGTTTTTTCTTTGCCTAAAAAGAAATTCTCTGCAACGGTCAGATTCGGAATAATATTCAGCTCCTGGTGAATTACCGTTATGCCAGCTTCTTCTGCCTGCTTTGGCCCTTTAAATTCAACCTGCTCGCCTTTATATGTGATCTCACCCTTGTCCTTCGTATAAATTCCGGAGAGAATTTTCATCATAGTGGATTTACCTGCGCCATTCTCTCCCATTAATGCATGGATTTCTCCCGGTACAAGATCAAAGGTTACCCCCTTTAGTACATGGACAGAAGAAAAAGATTTGTGAATATTGGTCATGGTGATGATCGGTTTAGTAGTCAAAAAATCACCCCCGCATGAAGAATAATATTGGCATAAGGCGTTGCCTCACCGGTTCGAATAATCGCTTTTGCCTGTTGAGTCCGAACTTTAAATGTTTCATGATCCACGCTAACCAACTGGTTAAATTCCTGATCAATTCGTTGGGCAAGCTCCCGATTGTACTCCTTCATCTCAGAAGCGACGGTTGCTTTCTCAATTTCCATTTCATTTCTAAGGACAGCTAAAACCTCCTCAAAGCTCGGTGTTCCAAGCGTCAACGCAAGATCAATTTTTTTTACGTGATCAGGAATCGGCAGCCCGCAGTCAGCGATAACAATTGAATCTGTATGTCCCAAGTCGGCAAGTACCTTTGTTAGTTCACTGTTTAAAGGACCGTTTTTCTTCATAACGACAGCCCCTTTATAAAAGTTTGGAGCTCTTCTTTATCCGGCATGCCGGTTTGAGCGCCTAGAGCTGTAACGGAAAGGCTTGCAGCCGCTACTGCCCGTGAAATAGCATCCTGTAAAGGCAATCCCTGATCGAGTCCTGACGCCAGTGCTCCATTGAACGTATCCCCGGCCCCTGTTGTATCCTCAACCTTTACTACCGGTGCCTTCACCAGCTCCCGATTGCCATTAATCATGTAGCTTGCTCCTTTTGCCCCTTCTGTAATGATCAGCTTCTTCTCAAAATCAGAATGGAAATCTGCACTGGCTCTTAATGCTGCCGCTTCATGTTCATTCGGCGTTACATAGTCAACAAGCTCCCACCAGTGGGAAGGAAAGGCTTGAAATGGAGCAGGATTTAAAATAACAATCACTCCTGATTCTTTGCCAAGCCGTATTGCTTTTTCAACGGCTTTCTGTGAAATTTCAAGCTGTACAAGCAGAACGGAACTCCGTTCAATCACTGATTTTCCTTTTTCCACTTCTTCAGCAGTCATGGCGTCATTCGCTCCTCCGACAATAACAATCGTGTTATCATCCTCAGAAACTGTAATGGCTGCTGTACCGGTCGGAAAATGTGTAACCGGTTCCACATTAGATAACAAGACATTTTGCTGCTTTAAGTAAGTGAGATAAGAATGACCAAAAGGATCATCTCCGACTCTCCCCATCATCTCGACTTCACTCCCCAGCCTTGAAGCTGCTACTGCCTGGTTCGCTCCTTTCCCACCAAAGATTGTCGTAAAAGAAGTGCCCTGGAGCGTCTCCCCTTTTTTCGGAAACCGCTCCACCTGTGTTACAAGATCCATATTTAAGCTGCCTACAACTGTAATCATAAAACCCTCTCCTTACTGAACGGACTGTCTGACTTTTAATGAGGTTTTTAATAAATGATGCTCGATTTTATTCGGTGAATCCTGTATTTGCATTAGTAAAAGCTCAGCTGCCCGTTTTCCCATCTCATAGATAGGCTGCTCCATCGTTGTCAGCTCAGGGGTAACGGTCGTCCCCCATTCAACTCCGTCAAACCCCATGATTGAAAGCTGTTTAGGCACCTGTATTCCTAATTTTGTTGCTGCTTTTAATGCGCCAATCGCCATTACATCATTGGCGGCAAAGAGCCCGTCAATCTTCGGATTATTCGATAAAAGCTGCATCGTACTCACCATCCCCCGGGCTAATTCATAATGTCCCTGATGACAGAGAATTGGCAGGCCATGCTGATTCATCATATCCTCATATGCACGTTTTCTCTCCATCGATGTAAGGACATTTTCAGGCCCTTCTAAATGGGCAATCTGTTTACAGCCCCGATCCAGCATGTACTCGATGGCCTTTTTTGCGCCATCATAATTATCAACTGTAATAGAAGAAATCCTTTGATCAATATGCCTGTCTAATGCAACGATTGGTACGTTTACGTCCTGAAGGTGCTCCCACTGAAGGGTATTTGAAACGACAATAAAGCCATCAATATATTTGGACGTCATTTTTTCAATATACTCAAGCTCATGAGCCAGGTTTTCATCACTGTTAAAAAGAATGGTCGTATAGCCGGCTGGATACATGACATCCTCCACCGCGCGCACAAGCTGCGGGAAAAACGGGTTTGTAATGTCGGGAATTAAAAAGCCAATCGTTTTGGATGTTTTTTTATAAAGACTTCTTGCAACACTATTTGGTTTGTAGCCCAGATCCTTTATCGCTTGATCTACAGCTTTTCGAGTATCCTCATGAACATAGCCTTTGTTATTTATAACTCTGGAAACCGTAGCAACGGATACTCCAGCTTTTTTTGCCACTTCTTTTATCGTTGCCATCTGTCTCCCAACCTTTTCCGGTAACCAGATGTAACCGGTTACAGAATGATGAAATAAAAAACGGTTCTTTCTCGAGGAATTTCTTTTAAAAGAATCTATCGAGTTGATGTAACCGGTTACACACAGTTTAATTAATTTGATTTATGGTGTCAAGAGGAAATATAAGGACCTCATTTATGCAATCAATTTTATTTAGTTTACTGGTTCCCATTTTCTTTTCAATTATTTAAATTGAATTAAAGAGGGTTGGACAAATATACCTCACCCTCCTAAACCCGGTTCACTGCGCTTCAGGGGGACGCTTTCCGCGGGGCGGGGCTTGAGCTAACTTGCTTTCAGCAAGTGGATCTCAAGCTCCCGCTTCTTCCCGCTGGAGACGCCCCCTTCTGCTTCGTTCACCTCACGTTTATAAAATGATCGTTTTGTCCGATTCTCTTTATTCTAAAACTACTGCTTCTCCACAAAAAACATCGAAATCGCTCCAAGTCCTACATGGGTTCCGACGGCGACTCCCATTTGCAGCACATGGATCTCTCCTGCAAATTCGGTTTCTGCTTGCACCTTTTCTTTAAGGGTCTCAGCTACTGTTCGATCTGAGGTAAAGCCAATAATAATGAAATCCGTTATATCGTTGTCGATTCTCTTTTTAAACTCATTGACGTAGTGCTTGAGCACTTTTTTACGTCCTCTTTCCTTTGCAACGACCGATCCTTTGCCGTCCTTCATGGTCATGATGGGCTTAAGCAAAAGAAATTTTCCAATCATGGCGCTGGCATTGGAGATTCTTCCGCTTTTGATTAAATGATTCAAGTCGTCAACTGAGAGAAAATGCTTCACTTTCGTTTTGTATGTTTCGTTAAATTCTACGAGCTCCTCAAATGACGCTCCCTGCTCTCTCATCAGTGCACTTTTTATAAGAAGCCAGCCACTGCCATGGCTCATGCATTTTGAATCGACAATATGAATTCTTACCGATGAATCCGGATTTTCTTCAAAAAAGTAGTCCTTCGCAAGCTCAGCTGACTGATAGGATGCACTTGTCCCGCTCGACATACAGATGCATAAAATCTCCGTATGTCCTTCTGCAACGGCATCTTTCAAAATGTCTACATATTCCGTTGGACTTGGCGCTCCGGTAGTTGGGAATTCAGAAAGCTTGTCCATCATCTCGTAAAATTCCTCCGGTTTAATCTCCACCCGATCTCTGAAGACGTTCCCTTCAATTTTCACAGTTAATGGGGCCAGGCTTATGTTGTATAGGTCAAGTACTTCGTGGGACAGGTCACATGTAGAATCAGCCATTAATTTTATCATTTGTTCCTCCAAAAGTTCGATTAGATTAAGTATATAGTAAGCGCTATCTTAAAAGGCGGATTATTCAAGTAGATTGTGAACGTTTAATGATGGCAGTAACATCCAGTAAATGACGATTTCCTCTAAATCTCCAAAAAGAAACTGTTCCACGTGAAACACTCATCACTATCCCCCCTCTTACTTGCTTCGAATGAGCTAAAAAAAGCACCCCAGCCAGGCGCTTTCACCTGTTGCTGAAGTGCTTTTCTTATAATTTGATTGGTCCTGCTTCAATTGATTATTTTAATTTATTTATAAATGGTCCATAGTCACGCGGTGTGTGCTGGACGGACAGCCATTTTAATGTGGTGAATTCCTCTAGCACCCATTCTCCGTTAAAGCGGCCAAGACCAGAGTCTTTTTCTCCGCCAAACGGTACATGCGGCTCATCATTTACAGACTGATCATTAACATGGATCATTCCGGTATGAATCTTATGAGCGAAGGATGCTCCCCGTTCAATGTTTGACGTATGAACGGATCCGCTAAGACCAAAGGAATAATCGTTGACCATTTTAATGGCGTCCTCTTCACTGTCAAATGGGATAATGCAGGCAACAGGACCGAAAATTTCATTAACTGCGATCGGCATTTCATTCGTTACCCCTGTTAAAACAGTCGGCTCAAGCACATTGCCGTCTGCCTGACCGCCAAGGCGGATTTCTGCTCCCCGCTGAACACTTTCTTCCACATCCTCTAAAATTCGTTCCACCTGTTTGTTATTGATTAAAGGGCCGACAGCTGTATTTTCATCTCCAGGGTCACCATAGGTAAGCTTTCTGGCAAGCTCAAGGAACCGGTCCGTAAACTGCTCCTGGATATCCCGATGGACGAGGATCCGGTTAAGCGCCATACAAATCTGCCCCTGGTGATAAAACTTCCCGAACAATGCTGACTCAACAGCCTGGTCAATATCCGCGTCATCGAGGACGACCATCGCGTTGTTGCCGCCAAGCTCAAGCGCTGTTTTCTTCAGGCTGCCCCCGGCAAGCTCTCCGATATGCTTCCCTACTTCAGTCGAGCCGGTAAAGGAAATCAGACGGGGGATTGGATGTGTGACGATGTCATCTCCAATTTCAGAGCCGCGTCCTACCACAACATTCAGCAAACCTTTTGGCAGACCTGCCGCTTCAAAAATACTCGCAAAAATCAGTCCGCCGGTGACCGGGGTATCAGTGGCCGGTTTGATAACGACCCCGTTGCCTGTTGCAATGGCCGGGGCTATCGAACGAATGGCTAAATGAAGCGGAAAATTCCATGGGCTGATGATCCCAATTACGCCTAGTGGATTCCGATACACCCTATTTTCTTTTCCTGGAATTTGCGAAGGAAAGATTTTTCCCTCCATTTTGTAAGGGAATCGCACCGACTCTTTTGTAATATCAAGGGATGCCTGAAATTCAACCTCTGCTTTTACGATTGTACTGCCGGCTTCTTTTACCAGCCAGTCAACAATCAGGGCTTTATTCTCCTCCATGACAGCGATGGCTTTTTCCAAAACCTCCTGCTTCTTCTGAGGAAGCTCATTCTGCCATTCCTTTTGTGCACGGGCTGCAGCCTCGTATGCTTCATTTAAATCCTCTTTATCAGCCGACTGAATCGTCACCAGCTCTTCCCCATTAAGCGGATTTACATTCTTCACCGTCTTCTCGCTCTTACCCTTTCTCCATTCTCCATCTATATAAATACGTGAAAAGTTAGTAGTAAACATGATCAATCGCTCCTTTATCATTGATGGTAAGTCCTATGAAGACTTCTTCGATGATGGTTCTAAAAAATATGAAATGGTGTTTTCCATTTGTATTCCATCTACCCTCTTATGTACAGATCAAACGATTCAGTATGCTATCCACATGGACTGAATTCCTTTTTTACATATATATACTCCTTTTACCTTCTTTGCTATAATTTACTGAATACTAATTCATTTCTAAAAGGAGATGCCCTCTTTTATGAGAAAAATCGTTGCACTCATGGCAGCCGGGTTAGGAGGATTTTTATTTTATTCCACATTTCAGGCTGCTGGTGCTGTGTTTTACACGAATTGGCATTTGCCGGCTGAGTCAAAGGAGTCTCCTGACCGTCCAAGAGTAGCCTTCATTATGAATGAAATGGACCATCCATTTTGGGTGGAGGTGATAGCCGGTGCTGAGGAACAAGCAGAAATAGCTGGAGTCGATTTGGATGTCACGGGGATTTACGGAACAAACAGAGATGACTTTCTCCGCAAAATCGAGATAGCCATTTATTCGAAGGTTGATGGAATCATCGTTCAGGGGCTTGACCATGAAAAATTCAAGGAGCTCACAAAGCTTAAGGCGGCCTCCTACGGCATCCCGATTATTACCGTTGCACATGATGTTCCTAAAGAAGAAAGTCTCCGCAAAACCTATGTGGGATCCAACCAGTTTTCAGCAGGAGAGCAACTGGCAGCGCAATTGATCGAGGACATGGGGCCAGAAGGAGAAGTCGTGCTGATGATGAACGCCGAGCAGGAATATTTTCAGCAGCAGCGTCTTGATGGCATAAAGAACTACCTGAACGGCCACTCTGAAATCGAAACGATTGAAGCAAAAATTGGCGCCGACAGTAACCCTGATATTTCAGCCATTAGTGATCTGCTAAATTATTATCCTGAAACAGAAGCCTATATCGCCGTGAATGCTGCTTTCACACAAAATCTGGTGACTGAGATTGAAACAAGAAGCAAGGTTGATCCCTATTATCTTTATACATTTGATGAGGAGCGGGAAGCTTACGCATTACTTGAAAGCGGTAAAATTGACGGAATCGTTGAACAATCTCCGCAGGAAATGGGCAAAATCAGCGTTCAGCGAATGAAGGAGTGGCTGGATAAAGAGAATGTGCCTCTGGATATTGAAGGGTATTTTACCGAAACACGAATCATTAAGGATGCGGCGCCGCAATGAAGCATTTACAGAAGAAAATCTGGCTCCTTGCGATTGTTGTGCTGATTATCATGGTTGTGATCTGGATGTCTCTCACCTACTATAATCAAAAAATGCAGGATCAGTATAACCAAATACTTGAGCGGTATCTTATTATGAATGAACTGAATATGGTCAGTCAGGAGCTGGTTGGATCACTCAATTCGTATGTGTTAACTCCTTCTGATGAGAATATCAGAACCGTTGAACGCCATAAAAGCAGAATGAACGTCCTGTACGGACAGGTATCGGATTTCAGAAACGCTGAAAATGCATCCGAGCTGACGAATTATATGAATCTGACAGTGAGTCTTGTAGAGATGGCGGAAAGAGCCATCAACTTTCAAGCTGCGGGTGAAACAGAGCCTGCAAAAACAGCACTCAATGAGGCGCTCCATATTGCAGATTATGTATCAGAAATGAGGCTGTCTGTCATTGATAAGGAGCTCGTAACCTATGACATCGTGTACAGGGAGATTATTGACCGCTCTGAAAAGCTGAATGAGCTCGGTGTATGGCTATTAATCTCCATTATTCTGTTACTGCTATTTTTCACCTATTGGTTCTCACTCAGAATCACTCAGCCGCTCGAAAAATTGACGAACTCTGCCAGACAACTGGCAAAGGGGCGATTCGATATAAAAATAGAATCCGATTCAAAGGATGAGACGGCGATCCTTGCCGGAACGTTCGAGCAGATGAGAAGTAACTTAAATCAGCTCTTTATTGAAACCAAACAAAAAGCGAAATTAGAGGCTGAGCTTCAGGAAAGCAAATACTTATTAAAGGAAAGCCAGCTGCTTAGTCTGCAAAGCCAGATTAATCCGCATTTTCTTTTTAACACCTTAAACACCTTATCGAAAAAGGCCTATATGGACGGATCTGCAGAAACAAGTGATCTTCTTGTCAGTATCGCTGATCTGCTTAGGTACAATTTAAGGCATATGGACAGACCGACAGCGCTGCGTGAGGAAATTTATGTGCTCGAGCAATATATTCACATTCAAAAAGCGAGATATACAGATCGCCTCACCTTTATTCATGAGATAGATGAAGCAGGTCTCGATACATTGATTCCCGGCTTAACTCTTCAACCCATTGTTGAAAACGCTATCATCCATGCAGTTGAGCCTAGTGAGCACGGCGGCACGATCTGGTTTCGGCTAAAAAATGAGCCTGACAGAGTAATCATTGAGGTGGAGGATGACGGTCCGGGGATATCAAATGAAAAAATCGATGAACTGATGGCTGCAAGAGAAATTACAAGTGAAAAAAGCACAGGAATCGGATTTAAAAACGTGGTCCAGCGGCTAAGGCTTTTTAATGGCAGTGAACAGGTCGTGCAGATAGAAAGTGAAAGAGGAAAAGGAACGAAAATCATCCTATACATTTTTAAAAAAGAAGCCGTACCAGTCAATTACTGAGTTTAAATCCTTTCCCTGCTAAGTAAAATTACGAATGAGAATAGGAGCAGAAATACGATATGGTCAATGTACTCTTAGTAGACGATGAACAAATTGAACGTGACGGACTGCAATTAATTCTTGAACGGCACTTTAACAATCTTGTGGTCCATCAGGCGAGAAATGGCGGAATGGCGATTGAACTTGCAGAGCAATTTAGGCCTGATCTGGTGTTTATGGATATTCAAATGCCAGGCATTTCAGGTCTTGAAGCCATTGAACGGCTGCGTGCTGCCCACCCTTCTGCAAAATTCATTCTGGTTACCGCTTTTGCATCGTTCGAATATGCCCAGCAGGCGGTGAAGCTTGGGGTGAACGATTATATCGTAAAACCGAGTAAAATAGCGGAAATCGTTAAAACCGTGCAGGGTGTTCTCGATCAAATCAACCAGGAGCAAAGGTCCTCTGAGGAAATCAGGCAGAATCAGGACACCATTAAAAAAGCGATGGCTATTTTTGAAACGGACGTGGTCACTCAGCTGTTATTTGATCACGTACATGAAATTCATTTACACCAGCTTGTTGAGCTGCTTGGCATTCCGATTACAGAGGATAAATTTGTGATGAGCCTTTTGCTTCCTAAAGATGCTGCCAAGTCCTATTCAGCCGTAAAAGAGATCGTCAGGAAAACAGGCAGCGGATGGACAGGCGCTTTAAACGGGCGTCAAATTCCAATCATCGTTTTTAGGGAAGCCGGACGCTCATTTCGCCAGCAGGCCATTTCACTGGCAAATAAAATTCTTTCCTTAAGGGAGCATACTCAGGCAGAGTGGTTTATTGGAATCGGGAGTGTCTATAAGCCGATTGAAAAAATAAAGCAATCGTACCAGGAGTCCATCCTTGCGACGAGGAATGACCAGCAGCCGGTGAAGTATCAGTTTTATTCAGACCTCCCTTCTCTCACGCTGGACCTGTTTGCCCATTCCTATAAAGCCTATGAACAAACCTTTTACAGCTATCTTCATCATCAGCACTGGGATCAGCTGATAAAAGAGGTTGATACCATCATTGAAAAACTGGAAAGAGAAAACCAAACCGTTATCCAGGCACAAAAACAGCTGGCAGAAATCCTTTGGCTTCTCTCCTCTATTCTGGCTGACATGGGAATTGCAGTGGAGTTATCCGTCTACTCCTCGCAGGTAACGGACTATAAACAGCTCCGGGCCGAAACGGCTTATATGCTCCAGCGAATGAAGGATACACAGGAGGAGTACAATCTGCAAACTGATGGAGACATTATTGAACAGATCAAACAGTATATTATCGAGCATGCTCATGAGGATTTATCACTTGAACTGATCAGCAGGGAAGCAGGTTTAAGCCCCATTTATATGAGTAAGCTTTTTAAGGAAAAGCTCGGCATCAATTATATTAGTTTTTTAACCGAATGCCGGCTTGAAAAAGCGAAGAAGTTAATGCGGGATTCAGAGAAAAGCATGAAGGAAATCTCAATCGATATCGGCTATCATGACCCGAATTATTTCAGCAAGGTATTTAAAAAAGCGTTTCACATGTCTCCTACGGATTATCGTAAACAGCGTTTATCTTAATCACTATTTATTACTGAAGGGAATCAAAAGACATGAAAAAATGGCTGATCCTTATTTATACGACTCTCCTTCTGACCGCCTGCCTGCCCAGAGAGGAAGCAGCTGTAGAGAAACCCCTGCCGGAACCGCCTCCTGTTAAAAGCGCAGAAGAAATTAAGATTGGTTTCTCCATGGACACTTTAAAGGAAGAGCGATGGACAAAGGACCTTGAACTATTTAAAGAAGCAGCTGAGCAGCATGGGGCAGAAGTAGTGCTTGAAATTGCAGATGGGGATGATGTGAAACAGGTCTGGCAAACAGAAAAGATGATCAGTGAGGGAATTGATGTCCTCGTTGTCGTGCCGCATAATGCAGAATCAATGGCGGCCATTGTGGAAAGAGCACATGATGCAGGGATTAAGGTCCTCTCCTACGACCGCCTTGTACGAAATGCCGAGGTGGATTTATATGTATCCTATGATAATGAACAGGTTGGCATCCTCCAGGCACAGGCCATGACAAAGCTTGTGCCAAAAGGAAAATACGTTTATCTTGGCGGCGCTGAAACGGATTACAATGCTCATCTGATTAAACAGGGCGTGTTCAGCGTATTAAAACCATATATTGAAAGCGGAGAGATTACGGTCGTTTTTAATCAGTGGACAAAGGACTGGCTTCCGCAGTATGCAAAAGAAAATATGGAAGCTGCACTGCAGGCAAATAACGATGATATAGATGCTGTTATTGCAGGAAATGATGCGACGGCAGGCGGTGCAATAGATGCGCTGCAGGCTAACGGTCTCGCAGGTAAGATTCCGGTGGCGGGACAGGATGCAGATCTTCTTGGCGTGAGGCGGATTGTGGAAGGAACTCAGACTGTTACGATGTATAAGAGCATTGATGATTTGTCTCAAAAAGCGGTGGAACTGGCAATTAAACTGGCGATTGGGGAGGAGATTCAGGAGGATTTGAAGATTAATAATGGAAAGATTAATGTTCCTTCTGTGCTTCTTTCTCCTGTTTTGGTTGATGAGTCAACGATCCGGGAGACGGTGATTGCGGATGGGTTTCATCTTGAGAAGGAGGTTTATGCTCCTTAGCGGGATTTACCCTCTTAATGAGGCGTGTTGATTTCCACTGCAGGGGCATGCTTTCGGCGGGAGTCACCCCCTTCCGTTTCAATCAACTTCTAAGTATGGGATTTGGTGCTTCGGAATTCATTATGAGATGAGGATGACCTTCTAAATCGGGCGTGTTGATCTACACTGCAGGGGCATGCTTTCCGCGGGGCGGGGCTTGAGCTAACTTGCTGTCGCAAGTGGATCTCAAGCTCCCGCTTCCTCCCGCAGGAGTCAGCCCCTTACGCTTCAATCAACTTCTGGATAAGGAATTTGTTGCTATGTAATTATTTTGTTATGAGTGTGTCTTCTGAAAATTGCGTGTTGTTTTATTGCAGGACAGGTGATAACCAAATTATTTTATCCCCTCCTTTCCTTAAGACTTTCTCTAAAGTAACTAACCTGTTCTTTTTATTAGCAGTAAAATAAGGTGAGCGGAGCGGAGGGTGGCGACTCCTGCAGGATATGACGGCAAGCTGAGACTCTTTTGACGACAAAGGAGGCTCAGCGGCGTCCCTGCGGAAAGCGTCCATCCGAAGCGCAGTGAACCGATTTAAAAAGTTGGACAAATATGTCACGCCTTTTTTTGTTCTCTTACAGTAGAAAATAATGAATATTAAAAAAATACAGAACAATGATAATTTACTACCCTAAGTAAGCGTTTTCATATTGAATTGTGATGCTATATTTACCATGTGTTAGGTAATTACATTCTCGAAAGGGGTCTAATAACAATGGGGAAACGATCGAAAGCATTGGGGATGCTTGCTGCTGCGTGTTTAACAGTGGGGATGGCAGGCTGCGGAAATGATGGCGGATCAGGCAGCGGAGGGTTGGATGTAGGAATTGTCCTTCCGACGAAGGATGAAACGAGATGGGTCCAGGATGAAACGAGGTTCCAGGAAGCATTAGCTGATTCTGATTACTCAACCGAGATTTTATTCAGCCAGGGGTCATCAGCGAAAGAAAAAGAAAATGTAGAAACGCTTATCAGTAAAGGAATGGATGTCTTAATCATTGCACCTCATGATGGAGCTGCTGCCGGGGCTGCTGTAGAAGCAGCTAAAGATGAAGGAATTCCGGTCATTTCCTATGACAGACTCATAACCGATACTGACGCACTTGATTATTATGTCACTTTTGACAGTGTTGCGGTAGGAGAAGCTCAGGGGCAGTACCTAGTGGATAATGCTGAAGGAGACGGCATCCCGCTTTACCTGTATGCAGGAGCCGCTTCTGATAATAACGCCTTCCTATTTTTCGAAGGTGCCTGGAAAGCGCTTCAGCCAAAGATTGCTGATGGAACATTTGTCATCGCCAATTCAAGTGCTGCAGAAGGACTGAAGGATAAAGCGGAATTAGATCGTCAGGAAATTGGCAGCATCGTGGGTCAGCTGACAACGAACTGGGATCCAAACGAAGCAAAAAATAAAGCGGAAACGCATCTTACTTCTGCCGGTCCTGACCTAAAAGGTGATGTATCCGTTCTTGCACCAAACGATGGAACAGCGCGTGCGATCTCTGATGTTTTCGCTTCAGATGGTGCCGTTACAAGCTATACGATTACAGGTCAGGATGCAGATATGGCGTCAATTCAATACATTATTGACGGCAAGCAAACGATGACTGTATTTAAGGATGTTCGTACGCTTGTTGAAGATGCAATGGGCATGGCCGTTGATATCATCGACGGCAATACACCTGAGACAACTGCAACCTACGATAATGGCAGCATGGAAGTAAAAGCAAAACAAACTGACGTCATCGTCGTTGACCAGGATAACGTAAAAGCCGAGCTGATCGATTCAGGCTACTATGAAGCAAGTGATTTTACAGGGCTGGAGTAATTTCCTTTTATGATGGAGCAATCGTGCCGGTGATCCTGCTGTCACGATTGCTCTGCATTTCATTAAACTCTTGCCATAAGGAGGTAACAGGATGAGCGGAACGATTTTGGAGATGAAAAATATTTCAAAGGAGTTCACCGGCGTAAAGGCGCTCTCCAATGTCAATTTCAAAGTGGAAAAAGGAGAAATCCATTGTCTTGTCGGAGAAAATGGGGCCGGCAAATCAACACTGATGAAGGTGTTAAGCGGCGTCTACCCTTACGGAGAATATGACGGGGATATTATTTTTGAAAATCAGGTGCAAAAGTTCAGCAAAATCAGCGACAGCGTTGATACAGGGGTTGTCATCATTTATCAGGAATTAGCCCTATTCCCTGACCTCACCATTTATGAAAATATTTTTGCCGGAAATGAATTGCATCGCAAGGGCGTCGTGGATTGGAATGAAGCTGTCACACGATCAAAGGAATTGCTGGACAAAGTAAACCTCCACATTAATCCTGAGACTTTAATTAAAGACATCAGTATCGGAAAACAGCAATTGGTTGAAATCGCTAAAGCACTGAGTAAACGAGTGAAGCTGCTGATTTTAGATGAACCGACTGCTGCTTTAAATGATACAGACAGTGAAAATCTTCTTTCCCTTTTAAGAGAGCTGAAAAAACAGGGTATTACCTCGATCATGATTTCTCATAAATTAAATGAAGTCATTTCCATCGCAGATAAAGCCACCGTTCTTCGTGACGGCAAAACCATTTGTACACTGGACGGTGCGAAGGGTGAAATAACAGAAGGCGCCATCATTAAAAACATGGTCGGCCGGGCGATTGAAGACATCTACCCAAAACGAAAAGTGCCGGCTAAGGGCGACAAACTGCTTGAGCTGACTAACTGGACCGCACATGATCCAAGAATCGGCAGAAACGTAGCCGAGGATATTAATCTCCATGTGAACTACGGAGAAATCGTCGGCATCGCCGGATTAATGGGTGCAGGCAGAACTGAATTGGCGCTAAGCATTTTTGGCAATTCAAAGAAATATAAAACCGACGGAACGATTAAAGTGGATGGAAAGCCGGTAAAGCTTGCTCATACAAGTGATGCGATCAAAACAGGAATCGCCTACGTTACAGAGGATCGTAAGGGAGACGGATTATTTTTACTGCAGGATATTAAAAATAACATCTCCATTTCCAATCTGAAGGAGCTCTCAACCTATGGGGTTGTGAATCAAAACGAAGAAATACGGACAGCGGAGAAATACAGAATTTCTCTCGGCATTAAAACCCCTTCGATTCAGCAAAAGACAGGCAATTTAAGCGGCGGAAACCAGCAGAAGGTATCACTCGGTAAATGGCTGTTTGTTAATCCAAAGCTGCTAATTTTAGATGAACCGACCCGCGGGATTGATGTAGGGGCAAAGCTTGAAATTTATACAGTGATGAACAAACTCATTGAAAGCGGCATGAGTATTATTATGATTTCCTCAGAGCTTGGCGAAGTACTCGGCATGAGTGACCGGGTGTATGTGATGGCAAAAGGCCGGATTAGAGGCGAGCTTTCAGCCACAGATGCCAATCAGGAAAAAATAATGGAACTCGCAACGCAATAGGAGTGAAAAAAATGAATTTATTGAAAGAAGCGAAAGCGTTACTCAAACATAATATCCGTGATTACGGCATGTATATTGCTCTTCTTGTGATCATGCTGATCTTTACAGTGATGACAAATGGTTTATTTATGTCCTCACGAAATATCAGTAACTTAATTGACTCGGCCGGCTATATTGCTGTACTGGCTGTTGGGGTTATGCTTGTTATTATTATCCGTCACATTGACTTGTCTATCGGATTTCTTGCAGGTTTCCTTGGAGCAATTGCTGCGATATTATTAATGCAGTTTAGTATGCCTGTTTATCTTGTTATTCCAATCATTTTACTGCTTGGTATGCTTGCAGGCTCGGTTACTGGGTTTCTTGTGGCAAAGGTCGGGATTCCCGCTTTCGTTGCGACGCTTGCAGGTTGGCTGATTTACCGGGGTGCCCTGCTTCAGGCCACGGAAAAGTCAGGCACCATTAACGTCACCAATGACGCCTTTAACGCAATCGGCAATGGGTACATCCCTTCGATTGCTGAGGTTGGAGGCCTTCACCTGCTGACGCTGCTTCTAGGAGCAGCAGCCATCATCTACTATATTTTCAATGCGATCAAAAATCGCAAAAACAAAATCCGGTATAATTTTGATGTTGTCTCTTTTCCTCTTTTTATTATCCAGCTTGCTTTTGTATCCTTCCTAATGGGGTATATTACCTGGATTCTTGCAGGGTACAACGGCTTCTCCTGGACGTTGATTATTATTCTTCTTGTCTTAATTATTTATCATTTTGTCACGACCAAAACGGTGCTTGGCCGTCATATTTATGCGGTTGGGAGTAACCCTGAGGCTGCTCATCTATCCGGAATTAATGTCAGTAAAATCACTTTTATTGTTTTCGGTTCGATGGGAATGCTTTCAGCACTGTCAGGGATTCTTTTCACCTCCCGACTACAATCTGCCACGACAACAGCGGGTACGCTTTTTGAGCTTGATGCAATCGCTGCTGCCTTTGTCGGTGGTGTATCAGCTGCCGGCGGTGTTGGGAAAGTAACAGGTGCGGTTATTGGAGCGGTGGTAATGGCGACGCTTGTAAATGGGATGAACCTTTTAGGGGTTGGAATTGCGTCCCAGTACATGATCCGTGGAGGCGTACTGGCATTAGCAGTTATTTTTGATGTGATGACGAGAAGACAAAGAGCTTAATAATTTAACGCCCGGCTGAAAATAAAAGCCGGGTTTTTTGATTTTCGTCTCCCCCTCTAACTCCGTTAAATGAGTGCCCCCAGCAGTTTTCTCCCTATCATCCGTGACATGAATAAGCGGATATGTCATAATAAAAAGTGTTTTAATATGCAACAGGTTAGGAGTCGAACTGCATGAAAGCAATGTTAATTGCACCCTACAGCGGTATGGCGGAAGTAGTAAGACAGCTCACCCTGCCGCCTGATGTGACCCTTGAGATCAGGGTAGCAAATTTGGATGAAGGCGAAGAGTTTGCCCGGCAGGCGGAGCTTGAGGAATACGATGTGCTGATCAGCCGGGGAGGCACCGCGTTAACGATTGAAAAGACGGTCTCATTGCCCGTCATCCATATTGGCATTACCGGCTATGATATGCTCCGAATTTTTACATTAATTAAAAATATGAATAAAAAAGTTGCGATGGTGGGGTTTTCTTCTATTACACAAGGAGCCGCCACTCTTTGCAGCATTCTTGAATATGACATTGAAGTCAAAACGGTTCATACACGCGAGGAAGTAAAGCCGCTTCTAGAAGAGCTGAAATCACAGGGCTTTCAGGCAGTAATCGGGGATGTTATTACTGTACAGACAGCAGAGTCAAGCGGGATCCAGGGCGTTTTAATTACGTCAGGAAAAGAAGCCCTGCTAGAAGCTCTTGAAGAAGCAAGGCGTGCATTTATGCTCTCGAGAAAAGTGAAGCATGATTTTTCACTTCTTCATGAAACTTTTACTCAATTCCCTTACCCCATGTCGGTAATAGATCAGGAACTGAAGATACGGGAAAAGAATCATGCATTCACGCAACTGGTGGACGGAAATGAGCTTTCGTTTACGTCCATAAAACGGACGATTTTCAATACGGTCAATGATAAAAAAGCAAGATGGACGTCACTTTCCGTTGGCAGGCGCACTTATATGCTTCAGACTTTCAGGGTCAATTCCTATTTAGCCGGATTATTGTTTTACCCAATTGGAGGCTACGGAGATAACAAAGCCATATCCATCCACTATGATGTGAAGCCTATGGCTTTAATTGGCGACAGCACTTATACAAAATCTTTGAAAAATCAGCTGAAAAAGCTTGCTTCCCAGCACAAGCCAGTCCATATTATCGGCGCGCCCGGAACCGGAAGATCAGCAGCCGCTTTATTGTTGCATGCAGAACGATGTAAAGAAGCGCCGTTAATCTCGATTGATGGTGAATATATGGATGATAAAAGCCTTGAGACACTGGAGCATATCCTTCGACCACTTCACCAGGGAACCTTACTCATCAATCATTTACAGATAGCAGACGAGAAGATTACAAAGAAAATCGATCAACAGCTCAGATATTTATCTGCTGATATACAAATCCTTTATATTGATAACCCTCCCTACACAGAGCATAAGGAGGCTGAGGCCATCCACCTTCTGCCACTGACACAAAGAAAAGCGGATATCCCTGCTTTTGCGCATTATTTTTTAACCTCTTTTCATATGGAGGCCGGCAGTGACACGCTTGGGATAAAACCGGAAGCAATGGAGCTTCTCAAGCAGTACAACTGGCCGGGCAACCTGAATGAACTTAAGCAGACAATTCATGAACTAAGCCGGCAGGCATCCAGCTACTACATTGAAGAGGAAGCAGCTAAAAGTTTGCTTGAAGCGAAACAAGTACAAACCACCTCAAGCCCGCTTCAAACCGAAGGAACCTTAAAGGAAATTGAAAAGCGGATTATTGACCAGGTGCTCCAGGAAGAAAACGGAAACCAGTCACGGGCTGCAAAACGGCTTGGCATTAACCGTTCAACGTTATGGAGAAAATTAAATGATTAGCAGATGACTTTGGGACATATATCAATAATGTTTAAAACGTGAGGTGAACAAAGCGGATGTGGCGACTCCAGCGCAGTGAACCGAACGAAAGAGGATAAGACAAACAGTTGTCTTATCCTCTTTATTTTATGGTTTTTGTTTATTTATGCAACACTTTATAAAAATAAAATTTTTCCATCTAATTATCTGTTGCAAAAAAGCGCTTACAGGTTTAACATAAATAATTGAAAGCGCTATATAATTTAATTTTTCATAAAAAATGAACAAAGGGGATAGAAAAATGAAGATTAAAGCTACACTTGATCGTATTCCTGGTGGTATGATGGTAGTACCGTTGTTGCTTGCTGCAACACTTAATACCATCGCACCTGATTTATTGCGAATTGGAAATTTTACACAAGCATTGTTTGTGGATGGAGCAAGTACATTAATTGCCCTTTTCCTTTTATGTACCGGCGCCCAGATTAATTTTAGAAATGTCGGGGTCAGCCTTGGTAAAGGGGCCACACTTTTAACAGTCAAATGGATTGTCGGGGCAGCTGTTGGTTTGCTTGCCTATATGTTCGCCGGTGAAAATGGGCTTTGGCTCGGACTGGCGCCAATTGCCGTTATTGCTGCAATGACAAACAGCAACGGCGGACTTTATGTAGCACTTGTTGGCCAATACGGCGATAAAACCGACCGTGCAGCTTATTCACTTCTTGCATTAAACGACGGGCCATTCCTCACGATGGTCGCTTTATCAATCTTTGGGGCAATGGGCTTTGTAGACGGACTATTCTCCGTAACATCATTTATCTCTGTCCTGCTTCCAATTGTAATCGGGATGATTTTAGGAAATCTTGATGAAGAAATGAGAAGCTTTTTAAATAAAGGAAGCTCTATGCTGATTCCGTTCTTTGCCTTTGCTCTTGGGATGGGCATTAACTTCGGGGCCATTATTGAAGGCGGTCTTGCCGGAGTTGTGCTTGGACTGTTAACGGTTTTTGTTACAGGTACAGCAGGCTACTTTGTGTTTAAAGCGATGAAATGGAATCCGATCGTTGGAGCAGCGGAAGGATCAACAGCCGGGAATGCCGTGGCTACCCCTGCTGCGATTGCTGCAGCAAGTGCCGGATTTGCAGCGAATGTGGAAATTGCTACTGTTCAGGTCGCTGCATCTGTTGTAACAACTGCCATCCTCCTGCCTCTCTACGTGGCTTTCCTTGTGAAAACCCTTGAGAAAAAAGGAGTCAGACTGCCTGAGGATTATTTAACAGAAGAAGAACCGAAAAACGCATCTTAAACGTAGAACGAGGGATTTTAATGGAAAAAAGGATCGGAATTATAGCAGATGATTTAACAGGTGCGAACGACAGCGGTGTACAGCTGACGGAAAAAGGAATACCAACCTCCGTGCTGTTTGATCTGCCTGACCGGTCGCACCACCTTGACAGCGGTCTGGTCATTGATACCAATGCCAGAGCGCTGGTTCAGGAAAAAGCATATGAAGAGACAAAAAAAGCCGCTCTTTATTTAAAGGAAGCCGGCTATCAGACCATTTATAAAAAAATGGACTCCACACTAAGAGGGCATATTGGAACAGAGCTGAAAGCAGTGAAGGAAGTATTCAATCCGGAATTTGTATTCATCTCCCCTGCTTTCCCTGCTCTGCATCGCACAACAAAAGATGGTATACATTATATAAAAGGTCAGCCATTAGCCGAAACCGAGATTTCAAAAGACCCGAAGCACCCCGTCACAGAATCCTCTATTCCCTGCCTCATTAAGCAGGAAATCGGAGAAAAAGTCGGGCTGATAACAAAAACTGAGGCAGCAGATGAGCACTCTTTTACAGATCGGATTCGCTCTTTAAAAGAACAGGGTATTGATTACATTGTTTGCGATGCTGAAACGGAAGAAGATTTGCGTCTGTTCGCACAACGAATGAACAGCATTTCCTCAAATGTTATTTGGGCAGGGTCTGCAGGACTTGCAGAGGTGCTTCCTGAGGTGTTACATTTTCACACTAAGCCTGAGGTACGCCACATTCAGCCGGCAGATCAGGTAGTTACCGTCTGCGGCAGTCTGTCTGGTGTAACGCAGGAACAGGTTCGCTACGCTGCAGATCAGGAAGATGTCGTAGGAGTGGAAATTAATACACTGAGTATTTTCTCCTCTGAATGGAGAGAAACAAGGGTTCTTTATATAAAGCAATGTGAAGAAGCAATAAAAAGCAAGCTGCATCTGGCCATCTTTGTTCCTTCAAATTCCGATATTAGAGAAACGGTGAAAAAGCGCGGACAGGAGCTCGGGTTAACCAGCTATGAAATCGGTGAGCGTATCTCTACTGCTCTCGGGGAAATAGTAAAAGAGCTTGCCCTACGCTTCCCCCACCTCCAAAGTTTTGTTTTAACAGGCGGCGATACGGCTAAGGAAACAGCAAAGCTGCTTGGCGGAAATGGCATCAGGTTAATTAAGCAAATCGAAGCGGGCATTCCTGCCGGCGAACTAATTGGACCCGACAAAGCAATGACCATTGTGACAAAAGCCGGTGCGTTTGGCGATAAACAATCGATTTACCGAGCAATGCGTGAACTGAAAGGAGCAGCGATTTATGAGTAAAAAACCGATTATTGGCATTACAATGGGTGACGGCGCTGGAGTCGGACCTGAAATTATTATAAAAAGCCTGCAGCATAAACATTTGTACGAGGAGTCTCATCCGGTTGTAATTGGAGATGCATCACGTCTTGAAAAAGCGGCTGCATTACTTGATATGAACGTCACGATTAAAAAAATCAGTGAACAGGATTCGCTGACTTCAACCTCTTACGGGGAGATTCATTGTCTGGATCTCCATCTGCTGTCAGCTGACCTTCCATTTGGACAAGTATCTGCTGAAGCAGGAAATGCTGCTTTTCACTATTTAAAAAAAGCCATTGAACTTGCGAATGAAGGGAAAATTGATGCCATCTGCACAGCTCCTTTAAACAAAGAAGCGCTTCATAAAGGCGGCCACCAATACCCGGGTCACACAGAAATCCTAGCTGAGTTAACGGGCACGACTGATTTTTCGATGATGCTTTCTTCACCTAAGCTGAAGGTCATTCACGTTACGACGCATGTAGGGATCATCGATGCCATCAATATGATCAAACCGGAGCGTGTCCTGAAGGTCATTGAGCTTGCACACGAGACCCTTTCAAAATCAGGCATCCAATCACCAAAAATCGGTGTGTGCGGCATCAACCCGCATGCCGGAGAAAATGGTCTCTTTGGCTACGGCGAAGAAGAAGAAAAAATTATTCCAGCCGTTGAAAAAGCACAGGAAAACGGAATCAATGTAGAAGGTCCCCTTCCGGCTGATACCTTATTCTTCCGTGCCCAGCGCGGTGATTTTGATATCGTCGTCGCTATGTACCATGACCAGGGCCACGGCCCAATCAAGGTACTCGGTCTTGAAGCAGGTGTTAATATCACCGTCGGCCTGCCGATTATCCGCACAAGCGTGGACCACGGAACCGCCTTTGATATTGCAGGAAAAGGCATTGCTGATGAAGGAAGCATGCTGGAAGCTCTTCGTCAGGCAGTTGAACTGGCTCCTGAGAAGTAAGAATGAAGCACCCCGGGAATGAATACGGGGTGCTTTTCGTTTCACGTGAAACAGATGGGAAGACGATTAAAAAAATGATGGGTGCAAAAAAGCACCAAAGCCTTAGAAGCCCTAGTGCTTTTCCTATTGTGGTTTAAAGAATCTGAACTTCTCGGGCTTAACTACTATACCCTAAACCTGCTGCTCAGCCTCCCACAACTCAACCTCACTCCGAACAATCGGTGCTACTTCCTTCCCTAACAGCTCGATCGCTTTCATGACATCCTCATGCGGCATGCTGCCTACTGGAACGTGAAGCATAAAGCGGGTGATGCCGACTATTTTTCTGAGATGGATGATCTTTTCGGCGACTGTTTCAGCATCACCTACGTAAAGCGCTCCCTCGAAGCTGCGCGCTGAATCAAAGGTAGAACGGTCATAATGGCCCCAGCCCCGCTCTCTTCCCAGCACATTCATGACCTGCTGGGTTGGCGGGAAGAATTTATCCGCTGCGATTTCCGTGCTTTCTGCTACAAAGCCGTGGGAATGAGAAGCAACCGGCAATTTTGACACGTCGTGGCCAGCCTGTGCTGCTGCTCTTTTATACAGCTGAACGAGCGGAGCAAACTGACGCGGACTGCCGCCTATAATCGCAAGAACGAGCGGCAGACCAAGCAGACCTGCACGAACGACGGATTCACTGTTTCCGCCGCTTCCAATCCAAACCGGCAGCGGGTCCTGCACAGGACGAGGGTAAACACCGAGGTTAGTAATGGATGGACGGTGCTTTCCTGACCAGGTCACTTTTTCAGATTTTTGAAGCGTAAGAAGTAAATCAAGCTTTTCATCAAAAAGCTCATTATAATCCTGTAAATCGTAGCCAAACAACGGGAAGGATTCAATAAACGAACCACGCCCTGCCATGATTTCTGCCCGGCCGTTTGAAATGCCGTCAAGCGTGGCAAAGTCCTGAAATACACGAACAGGATCAGCAGATGAAAGAACCGTCACGGCGCTCGTCAGTCGAATCCTAGTTGTTTGAGCAGCCGCAGCAGCCAGTACAACAGCCGGTGAAGAGGCTGCAAAATCCTCACGGTGATGCTCTCCGACTCCAAATACGTCCAAGCCTACCTGATCTGCAAGCACAATCTCCTCTACAACCTCGCGTATTCGCTGCGCGTGGCTGATAACCTCTCCTGTTTTAACGTCAGGGGTTGTTTCCACAAAGGTACTGATGCCAATTTCCATTCCTGCTCACTCCCGGGTTTTATGTATGTAAGTAAATTTTATCAATCCGTTTTGTAAATAGCTAAAAAAGAGCCTCAAGGGCTCTATTTACTAACACAGCTTTAAATGTAAAATGTGCTGTGGACCCTTGGGCCCTATATAAATTTCGTTATGATCCACAAAACCTAATTTCTTGTAAAGATTGATAGCAGGACCGTTTCTTTTGTTCACGCCAAGAACAACTTCATTTACATCCGGGAGTATTCCTGTAATAAATCCAGGCAAAAGCTTGAGTGCTGCCTTTGCAATTCCTTTCCCTTGATATTTCGAATTGATTGAAAAAGAAGTGAGAAGGATCGCCCTCTGATTTTGACTGTACTTGGCAAGTTTTTCTCCTTCCTCCAAAGCAAAATAACCAACCGGTATACGATTGTCAAGAATGACGATATGCTTAGCGTTAGCTGAAAGCTTTGGATGGTTCAACTTCTCCAAAGGCATACTCGTAAATTGATGCTGCTCCTCATTTAAATGAAACGCTGCTAGTTGGTCGTCATATACGGGATTGTATTGGGCTAATTCCACCTGAACCTCTGTCTTCTTCAATTCCATTTCAGCACCTCGTTCTATCCTATTTACTGTTAAACAAACGTTTGATTACCTGGTTCTTTAATTGTAGTCCTAGGTTTAGAATAACTAATACGCTTCTTCATTTAATGCCTGCACGGTTGCACAACCCCTTCAACTAGATCAGAGGAACTCAGCCCCCTGATAACACGATCAAAATAGGTATTTCTTTCTTCAGAATTATACATATTTATCCACCCTCGGGAACCGTTCTTGGGTTCATTGGTATATTCCTTTCGATCGGTGCCTTGACTACTTCAAAGGAAAGCAAATCAAAAAAGATTTCCATAACGGCTTTGTCTACTTCACTAGCGCTAATCGTATTTAGTACGTTATTTATGCTCTTACTCGTAAATGTCAGTAACTAAAAAATAGACTGTGACAAAACAATTATTTTATAAACGTGAGGTGAACGGAGCGGAAGGGGGCGACTCCTGCTTAGAGGAAGCGGGAGCTTGAGATCCACTTGCTGTAAGCAAGTTAGCTCAAGCCCCGCCCCGCGGAAAGCGTCCCCCTGAAGCGCAGTGAACCGGGTTTAAGAGGGTGAGATACATTTGTCTCACCCCCAATTCTTCCTTATTTTTCGCTCCATTACCTTAAGTCAAACATCCCTTTTCCTGTATCCATATTAATGGGAAGTGAGGAGTGTTCATGTGAGATGAGCCATGAGTCATTTTGTTTTTTCAAACCGAACGTAAAGCGGTTTGTCATTTGACGGCTTTTCTCTCCGGACTGTTCAGTGTAACCGGCGAACGTAACCGCACAATGGACGAATGCGAGATCATTATTTTCTTCAATTGTTACATCAGTAAACTCTACTTTAAGCAAGTATCCTTCTTCCTTTAATCCATTAAACCACTCGACCACATTATCTTTCCACAAAGAAATACCCTTCCACTCCCAGTGTCCCCAGCTGTCATAAATATGTACATCATCACTATAAGAAGATATGAATTTCTCTACATCCCTTTCGTAAATGGCACTTTTATAATTTTCGAGAACGTCCTGAACTTTATTCATACCACTGTTCATAAAGTCATCTCCTTAATCTTGATATTTATAATTCTTTATTTATCATTTTTAAAGAAATGAACCGGACGGATTTCAGTGCGCCACCCAAACTCTTCTCCCTTATCTACTTGTGTGGTCGGATGGATGGAGGCAAGTTGGATCGCCTCTTCCATGTTCTCAGCTTCCAAAATAAACACGCTGCCAATCAACTCGTTCGTTGCTGCAGGCGGCCTGTCTGTTACCATCACTTTTTCTCCCACACGACGCAAGCTCTTAACCTCTGACTCCAGTCCCGCATCAAGGAGCACCTTACCGCTTTCATATAGTTTATCCGTGTACGGCTGGCATTCATTCATCAACGCTTCTACCTCTGCCCCTGGCAGTGCATGCATTTTTTCAGCGTTAAAATAACCCATACATAAAAATATCATTGTCATCTCTCCTCTATCATTTATAGAATTAACGGTAAACAAAGTTTGGTCAGTTCAATTAATACTTCGTTTTGATATTTGAATATTCAGTAAAATTATTGGAGTTTCCTTCCACCTGTCTTTAGTTAAATATAATCCATAAGAACAAGTGGTACAAGCTAAAAAGAAGCAGTTCAAATGTTTGTGTCAGCCTCTTTTGCCCGGTTCACTGCGCTTCAGGGGGATGCTTTCCGCGGGACGGGGCTTGAGCTAACTTGCTTTCAGCAAGTGGATCTCAAGCTCCCGCTTCCTCCCGCAGGAGTCACCCCCTTCCGCTCCGTTCACCTCACGTTTCTAAAATTATTATTATGTCCCAGCCTCCAAATCCTTACACACGCTCTCCCTTTTTTCCTAAAATGACAGCCAGTCCAAGAAAAATATATGGGTAGGCTAAGAGGATTAACTCCATCAAGCCCAAATTAAACAATACGGATGAGTATCCGTCTTCATGATATCCCCCATCTGAATAATAGCCTGCTCCGGTCATATACAGGGCGACAATTACATAACCAGCCAGTGAAATGGCAGCAAGGATGATGCCTATAAAGGTAAATTTGAATCTCATAAATGCTCCTGCAAACACTGGTATATAAAGTAATCCCAGTACCAGCAGGTAAAAGAATAAATACATTGGCTGGTAAACCCCCATAGCAAACTCCCCTTTTGATAACTTCAGTTTATATCCACTAGTTATCTCCACATCTACTATATAGGAATTCTTTCCATAAAAAAATACCAAAGGCTAAAACGCCTTTGGCAGATAGATTGTTAGCTGCATTAGTTAAATTTATGCAGTTCTTACGTTAAAGCTTACATCCACATTCCCGCGTGTAGCGTTTGAATACGGGCACATTTTATGCGCTTCGTTTACAAGGTTTTGGGCTGCATCCTGATCAAGGCCTTTTACAAGGACATCCATTTCAACCGATAGCACATAGCTTCTATCGTCTTTATTCAGCGATACATGCGCTGTGGTTTCAGAGCCGCCGTGCTCGACCTTGCTCATCATGGCCACCATATTAAGCGCTGAGTCAAAGCATGCTGCATAACCCGCTGCAAAAAGCTCTTCCGGATTGCTTGCCTCTTTACTTGCGTTTGGTCCCGGCATAGCAAGTGCTACGTCGACGACTCCGCTCTCTGAACGAACATGTCCTTCACGGCCGCCTACTGCTGTTGCTGTTGATGTAAATAGTTTTTTCATCATCCATTCCTCCTGTAAGTAAAATGTTTTTATGCTATAATTATGTTGTGCACAATTTAATTTTACACAATACAAACGAAAATACAATTTTTTTGACTCTCAGGGGGAGGAATTTTATGAACCCTTTACATTTATCCAGTCAGCTCTGCTTTCCGTTTTACGCAATTTCTAAGGAAATTATTAAGCGGTACCGACCTTTACTGGAGCCATTAAACCTTACGTATCCTCAGTATTTAGTCATGCTTGTTTTGTGGGAGAAGGATCATGTCACGCTAAAATCAATCGGCGAGCGGCTCAAGCTCGACTCAGGCACCCTGACCCCTGTTGTAAATAAGCTGATCTCGATTGGCTATATTGAAAAAACAAGAAACCCCGAGGATGAACGGCAGCTCGTGATCCGGCTTACAGAACGCGGACAGGCGCTTGAGAAAGAAGCTGAACAGATACCGGTCAAAACGCATGAAATTTACGGTCTGAGTGAGGAAGAGTATGAACAGTATAAAGGCATGCTTGATGCTTTGTCCTTAAAGCTTGGTATTTCTTCTGATGAGCGTGAGTGCAAAGAGCATTAAAAAATGCCATCACTGCGAATTGCAGAGATGGCTTTTTTAATTACTGTGCTTTCCTCTGCATAGAGCTGATATTTTCAATTTTCTGCTGCCTGTCCCTGTTCAATGCCTTCATGAGTGAAACGCTGATGAAAATTAAGATGAAGGTAAAAGGAAGTGCTGATACTAAGGATGCGGTCTGCAGACCCTGCAATCCGCTGCTTACGATTAAAACAGCTGTGATGGCGGCCATTAATACCCCCCAGATGATTTTGACCGTATTAGAAGGATTCTGACTTCCATCTGATGACATCATGCCAAGAACAAAGACGGCTGAGTCAGCTGACGTGACAAGGAAGATCACAATAAGAATAATCATGATAACAGATAATAATGTGTAGAAAGGAAATTCCTGCAATAAAACAAAGACAGCAGTTGTTGTATCCTGTGAAACCGCCTCTGAAATCGCGGTACCCGTAAATAAGTCCATGTACAGGCCGGTTCCTCCAAAAATGGCCATCCAAATAAATGCAATCACCGGCGGCACAATCATGACACCAAGGATAAATTCACGGATCGTTCTGCCTTTTGAAATACGTGCAACAAACGAGCCGACAAATGGAGACCAGGCAATAACCCAGGCCCAGTAAAATACGGTCCAATTATGAACCCATGCATCTCCTGTGTAAGGCGTTAGGAAAAAGCTCATTTCCACGAAGTTCTGAACGTAATCCCCGATTCCAAGCACAAAACTCTCCAAAATAAAAACAGTCGGTCCGCTAATGAGAAAAACAACCATTAAAATGGCAACGAGAAGCATATTCGTAAGACTCAAAAATTTTATTCCTTTATTAATTCCGGTAGTAGAAGAAATCAGGTAAAGCACCATAATGATACCGACAATCGCAATTTGCATCCAGGCATTATTGGGAGTTGCAAAAACATAGTTTAACCCCCCATTAATCTGCATAATGCCCATGCCAACGGAAGTGGACACGCCGATGACTGTAGCAATTACCGCAAGAATACTAACGGAAACCTTTAATGTACTTCGTCCTCTTTTAGGCATGACGCTTTCAAGCGTTTCACTGATCAGCCCTTTTTGTTTATGACGATATTGAAAGTAAGAAAGTGCTAACCCGACGATTGCAAAAACAGACCACTGATGAATCCCCCAGTTAAAAAATGAATAGCGCATCGCAACCCGGGCAGCTTCTGCCGACTGGGGCTCCACACCCTCAAGCGGCGGGACAGCAAAATGAGTGAGCGGCTCGGCAACACCCCAAAACACGATCCCGACCCCAAAGCCTGCACTGAATAACATACTAATCCATGAAAATAAGGAGAATTCCGCTTTTTCATTGTCTTTGCCAAGCCTGATGCTTCCATATTTACTAAAGGCCAAATACAAGCAGAAGAAAACGAAGATGGCTACACTAAATAAATAAAACCAACCGAAGGCATTACTCGTAAAATTAAAAACCACTCCGGCGTAGTTTGCGAGACTGGCAGGAGAAAATGCCCCCCAAATGGTGAATAAGCCAATAATTACTGCCGATACGATAAAAACTGTATTGGTAAACGACGCTTTCTCAGGCTTTTCTTTCATTACATGTCCCCCTATTAATCTATTTTTTCTCTTAGTCGCTTCATAGATTACGAGTCTTAAATAAATAGAAATTAAATGAGGCCGGAAGAAAAAAGCGCAGACAACAGCTTTTTCCCTCCTGGCAGAATGCCTTCTGTTTAATTTAATAAGTTGGAGCAATCCATCTTTGGCTCTGTCATTTCCTGAATGGAAAATTTGATTCCTTCATGCCCAAGCACTGATTGCTTTACTCCGCCAAATCACGATGCAGGGAGAATTCCCGCTTTAAACATTTAATTGCCGTTTGTGAGAGAACCGCTGTCCCAATTGGAAGACAGTCTTCATTGATATCAAAAATGGGTGTATGTAAATCCCGTTGAAGACCATCCTGCCGCGCACAGCCAAGAAAAAACATGGCACCGGGAAGCTTCTGCGTCACATAGCCAAAGTCTTCTCCACCTAATCCAAATGCACGATTTGTAAGATGAAATCCGGGATAAAGCTCAAGCATCGTTTCTGTTAACCATCTGTTAACCAGCGCGCTATTATTAAGGGCTGGTTCTCCACGTTTCATCGTCAATGAAAAATCTCCCCCAAGATGGTGAACGATTGAAAAGGCATTCCTTATTTCTACTTCAAGTAAATGCCGGACCTCCGGGGAGTAGCTGCGGAGAGTGCCTTCGATTAAAACCTCGGTCGGGATAATATTACTTGCTGTTCCGGCATGAATTTGTCCGATGCTCACAACCGCTGAGTCAAGTGCTGATATCTTTCGCGCAACGATTCCGTGAATAGCCTGCATCACAGGGCCAAGCATCCAGATCGGATCTGTTCCAAGCTCCGGATAGGCTCCATGTCCGCCTGTTCCAAAGATTTTTCCTTCAAACACATCTACATTTGCCATACTGAATCCGTCATTTACCTGAGCCTGGCCAACAGGAAGCCAGGGACACATATGAAGCGCAATTGCCGCCTCCACCCCGTTATAAACACCTGCCTGCAGGAGATAAGGAGAGCCGGAAAGACCCTTCTCATCTGTTTTTTCCTCTGCAGGCTGAAAGACAAATTTCACTGTTCCTTTGATTTCACCCTTTTTAAAGGCTTTAGAAAGGATTGCCGCCACTCCAAGCAAAATCGCAGCGTGAGCATCATGTCCGCAGGCATGCATAATGCCGTTATTTCTTGAGCGGTAGCTGATGGCGTTTTCTTCGTTGATCGGGAGGGCATCAATATCCGCTCTGATCGCTATTACCGGTCCTTCCCCTGAGGTTAAGGTCCCGACAACGCTTGTTTCCAGACCGATTCCTCTTTCGACGTTCACCCCGTCCATTTTTTCCAAAGCACCAGCAATAATGCGTGCTGTTTCATATTCCTGAAAGCTGAGCTCCGGACATTGGTGAAGTGTGCGCCGCCATTCTTTTAGCTGAGAGGCTAATTGGTCTGCCTGATGTTTGATCGGATGATCATTTGGCATTTATCGTTCACCTCTTGTCTAAACGTATCCATTACACCTCTAAAGCGCTGTTGATATGATTAAACGCCTGCTCAAAGTCAGCCAGTATATCCTCAATATCTTCAATTCCGCATGATACGCGGATCAGCCCTTCAGGAATTCCCATCGCTGCGCGCTCCTCAGGAGTGCACTCCACATGACTTGTCGTACGGGCAGGACCGACTGTCGTTTCAACCGCACCAAGATTTGCTGCCCGGTTTGCGTATTCAAGCTTAGGGAGCAGGTCTCTGACTGTGTCTACTCCACCCTTAACAGCGAAGCTCAGCATGCCGCCAAAATCCTTCATCTGTTTTTTGGCAATATCATGATTCGAATGGGTTTCAAGACCCGGGTAATAAACCGCCTCAACAAGTTCTTTTGTTTGCAGGTATTTAGCAAGTGCCATCGCATTTTTTCCCTGCTGGCGCACGCGCAAATGAAGGGTCTTCATGCCGCGAAGGGTCAGATACGCCGCCATTGGATCCATTGTGGCCCCGTTAATTTCGCGATAATGGTAGATTTTTTCTACAAGCTCCTCTGCCCCGCATACAACACCGCCCAATGCATCCGCGTGTCCGCCAAGGAACTTAGTCGCGCTGTGGATGACCAGGTCAGCCCCGAGTAAAAGCGGGTTTTGATTGATCGGTGTCCCGAATGTGTTATCGACAATGACGAGCGCTCCTGCCTCGTGTCCGGCTTTTGCCATCCGCTCAATATCTGTGATTTTCACAGTTGGGTTGGTTGGCGTTTCGAGGTACAGGATCTTACAGCCCTTTGCCACTTCTTCTTCAATTGCTTCGTGATTGCCTGTCTCACAAAGAGCTACCTCAATTTGCTGGCGGGGTAAAAACTCGGTGAAAATTTTATTTGTTCCGCCGTACGTATCCTTTATGGAGACGATTCGATCCCCCGGCAGCAGAAAAGTGGCGAGGGTATTGCTTATGGCAGCCATTCCCGTAGAAAAGCTTGTGGCTGCCTCTGCCTCCTCCATAATTTTCACTTTATCCTCAAAAGCCTGAACAGTAGGATTGGTATTTCGCCCGTAAATATGGCCTTTTTTCTTTCCAATTGCTACATCGTACCATTCGTCCATATCGTCATAGCCGTAGGCAACACTCAAAACGACCGGCACCTGTGTGGCTCCATGCGCCAGGTATTCTTTTTCTCCTGCCCATACTGCCTTTGTTCCTGCTTTAATGCTGTTGCCTGTCATCTGACCACTCCTCATCCGTTTTTTAGTGATAAAGATTTATTCTCTACATTTACACCTGAATTCCGCTTGACCATTTCGTCGTAGGCGTACAGGGCAATTGCTGTATCCTGAACGCCTGTACCGGTTAAATCACATACCGTAATCTGCTCCTCATTGTCCCGGCCGGCCATCTCACCTGATGTCAGCTGACCGAGCTCAATAACGGGGGTCGCTTCTGTTACAGCACCGGTTTTTAATGCGTGATGCAGCTCGCCAAGCCTTGCACATTGCGCCTTCGTATCACATACAAGCTTATCGGCCCGGGCAAGCACTTCGCCTTCAAGCTCCTGCTTATGCTCAGCATCCGAGCCCATGGCGGTGATATGAAGTCCCGGATGCAGCCATTTCGCTTTAATAAGCGGCTCTGTTGAAGGGGTTGTCGTGATGACAGCATCGCTGCCCCGTACGACCTCCTCTGCGCTTTCTGCCACCTGGACATCAATACCCAGCTCCTGTTCCATAGCCTCTGCGTATTTTTTGGCCCGGTCAGCGGAACGGGCATACACAAGAACCTTTTTAAAATCCCGAACGAGCTTTAAGGCCCTTATCTGGTATCGCGCCTGGCTTCCGGCTCCGATCACGCCTGCTGTTTCGATCTTTTTTTTAGCAAGAAGGTTTGCGGCAATGGCCCCTGCTGCTGCCGTTCGCACCTCTGTTAAATAACCATTGTCTAATAGGATGGCCTGAGGTACCCCCGTTTTCGTGCTAATTAAAAGCATCAGTCCATTCCCGCTTGGGAGCCCAAGCTCGTGATTATTAAAAAATCCAGATGATACCTTTATCGCAAACATGTCTTTTCCTATAACGTAGGCGGTTTTTACGTCCACTTCGCCATTTTGATCATGAACATCCACACGCATAATCGGAGGCATGACGGCTTCATTTTTTGCCAGCCTTGAAAACCCGTCCTCCACGATGTTTAGTGCTTCATGATTTAATTTCACATAGTGCTTCAGCTCCTGCTCTATCACAATAAGCATGAGATTACCAACCTCCCGTCATCCTGTTAACTTATTTGACATGCCGTCCTTAATGAATAATTCACGCGGAAGCACCGCAAAGGTTTCGCACCCTGTTTCTGTAATGCGAATCGATTCACTCGCTTCAAAGCCGTAATGATCCAGCCAAATGCCAGGGATGAGGTGGAAGGTCATATTAGGCTGCAGAATCGTTTTATCCCCTTTTCGAATGCTTGCGGTGTGCTCGCCCCAGTCAGGCGGATAGTTGAGTCCCGTTGGATAACCAAGCCGCGAGTCCTTAGTGATTACGCTTTTTTCAATAGATTTTTTCCAGGCTTCCTCAATCTCTTCACAGGCGATCCCCGGCTTAATCATATCGAGGCAGGCATTTAAGCCTTCAACCACTACTTTTGAAAGATGCTCCATTTGAGGAGACGGCTTCCCGATATTTACCGTTCTTGCAAGCGGTGAGTGATAGCGTTTATAGCACCCGGCTAATTCAAGGATTACCGTGTCTCCGTGTTTATAGCGCTCATCTGTCCATGTTAAGTGCGGTGTCGAGGTTTTCTCACCGGAAGGCAGCAGCGGCATTATAGCAGGATAATCACCGCCAAATGCTTCTGTTCCTGTTATTTGGGTATGGAGAACCTTCGCTGCGACATCACATTCACGTACACCTTCATTAATAATTTCAATGCCATCGAGCATCGCTTTTTCCACAAATAATGCAGCGCGCTTCATGTACTCGATTTCAGTACTCGATTTCACAAGCCGGACCCAATTCACTAAAAGAGTGGCATCGTGAAATACTGCATTAGGCAAGCCTTTTTTCAGCCTCTCGTAGCATTTTGCGGTGAAATAATAATTCTCCATCTCCACACCGATCGACCGCTTATCCTGACCGATCTGCCTTAAAATTTCAGCGACAAAGTCCATCGGATGCCTTTGATCCGTCTGAACGTAGCTTTCAGGGTAAGGAATGATATTTTCGTGATAAAGCCAGCTTGTCAGCTTTGCCCCGTTTGAATCCTGCTCTCTGCCAATCCAGATTGGCTGATCCTCATCATTAATGACCACAAGCATTTGATGCACATAAAAAGACCATCCGTCATACCCGGATAAATAGTTCATATTCGCCGGGTCCGTAATCAGAAGCACGTCAATTCCCCTGGCAGCCATTCTCTCCTTTGTTTTGCGGATTCTCTCTTTATACTCTGCCGTTGCAAAAAACATTGGACCATCACTCCCTGTTTTGCTTCTAATCCTTCCCTTTCATTTTTTTGGAAGGTTACAGCCATTATAAATCCATGTCAGAAAATCTATCATCTGCTAAAATGTATGAATATTCAAATAATTTTGTAGTCAATTTAGCTAAACCCTTTTACATATAGTAAAACCGCCAGGAAGATCCAGTACAGATGGATTTTCCTGGCGGTTTCGCTAAATGATGTACGTTCTCTCTTACACTATTTTATCGGACACACCCATTTTCCAGGTCTTCACGCTTAGGTCCAGTAAAAACAAATCATCCGGCTCAATAAGCGAAAGCCCTGTCAACGATTCAATTTTTCTCAGCCGGTACAAAAGCGACTGTCGGTGTAAATTCAGGGATCTGGCTGTCTGGCTTACATTTCCGTTGTATTGATTGTAGGCACTGAAGGTCCCGATCAAATCCATATTGCGCTGTTCATCGTACTTAATAAGCGGCTGGATCGTTGACATGATGACCTCCTTCATTTCCTCATTTTGAGCAAGTGTCAAAAGCACACGTTCAACCCTTGTGTTTTCATACAGCATTTTATACCCTTTTCCTTTTTTGCGCCGGCCGATCGCTAAAGCAGTCACAGCATTTTCACAGCTTTCTTTAAGCCCGATAAATCCTTCATGGCAGCCTCCAATCCCCCACGAAATGATCACCTCAGGCGGAAGGTTCCCAAGCCGCCGTTCAATGACATTAAGGAAATCTGCCGCATTTTCCATTTCATTTTCAGCGGAAACCTCAATAAAAATCATCAGCTGCACTCCCTGAAAGGTCATCATTACCTCCCTCTTCAGCGACTGGGCAGCGTAAAAAACTTCTTCTTCTATATATAAAAGCATGTTCTCGAGCCATTGCTCATAGGAATGAACGCTTTGATGCTGCTTTTCAAACAGTTCCTTTAAATTCTCAGGCATGCCTGCCACACAAACATAAGGCAGCTTTAAATTATACCCAAGTAATTTCGCCCGCGTGTAAGCCTGCTCATCTGAAACAAACGCTCCCTTAGCAAGCTCCTGTACAAAATCGCTTCGAAGACGCATCTTAGTTTCCTCGATGGCATTTTTTCTTGAAAGCCAAAGCGCAATCGTTGTGGCGGAATGCTCAAGCACATTCACACAAAACTGGGTTAAAAAATCGTTTACAGACGTATTGGCGGGAACCATCACAAACAAATACCCCTGCGGATCTCCAAGCACCTTTAAGACGGGAAGCTGCAAAATGGTTTGGTTTTCTACTTCAATCATTTGAAACTTCTGGAACATTGGATCACGTGTTAAAGGGGAGGAATCGTTTCTGGAAGGGAGGAGTCCCTGAAGAATATAGCTCTTCCATTGGGCGATAAATTTCTGGGAGTGCGAGGCTTTTTCCTGAATTGAGCCGGACCGGTCCGTAATAATAACAGAGCAGTTAATCTGTCTTTGGATAAACTTTGAAATATGAGTCAAATCCTTTTCCTTCAGGATCAGATTTAGCAGCTCCTGCTGGACCTTCTCAGACCGTTCCCGCTCTTTATAGTGAATATCGTTGATCTCTTTCATCACTTCTTCAATAATATTGGCAAAACGAATTTCCCAGGGAAGTTCTATAATCGTAAAATTAAATTTCTTCGCAAGCTCAATAACCTCTTTGGGGATATCGTAAATGTATCTCCCAAGCGCAACCATTAAAGCAGAGGCTTCAGAGTTAATAATATCCTGAACAAACGATTTGAAAGCACCTTCGTCATCGCATCCCATCGCTGTTGTTAAGACTACCTCATTTTTACGAACGAAATTTTCAACAGGCATCTCAATGACGGAGATCCATTGCACAACTCTGTTTTTGGCTTCCTCTTTTCCTGTAATGATTTTGGCGTTTTCCATAATCTCGTAGCCTAAAACACTCTCGATGGTTACTCTCATGCTCGTCCCCCCATCCCTGCTAAGCAGAATAAAATAGAAGAAACAGACTGATCCTTCCATTCTATTCATTTTTATATCATCCATTATACAATTTATATAGATTTTTTGTAGTCCGGTTTTTAAAACACATTAAAGTGTACGGATGATCGCGAAGGACCAATTTCGTAAAAAAACAGGGGGAATCGACAATAAAAAACTGATAAGGAAGCGTTTCCTGTCGGTTAATGAAGGGGAAGAGAGATAATTGTCACTTCATATGAAAATTGAATGACGTATTAAAAGAATTTTTTAGCGAATGAATAAATATTTAATTTAATAATTAAAAATTCATTTATTTCGAAAATACGTACGAAGCAGGGGGAGAAGCGCTGACAGATCCACATTGCTGCCGCTAATAATCACTGCGATGTCCCCGTCCTGATGAGGAAGCTTTTCTCCCAGAACTGCAGCGATGCCGGTAGCTGCAGCACCTTCCATGATCAGCTGATGCTTGTCCATCATATAAGCCATGCTATAGGCGATCTCTTCTTCCGGAATATGCAGCAGATCATCCATGAAGCGCTTAACCATAGTAAAGGTGTACTGGTTATCAAGACCAATTCCGCCAAGCAAGCTGTCTGCGAGTGTTTCACTTTCCTTCATTAATAAGGGTTTTCCTGCTTTTAAGCTTTCAGCCATGACAGCAGATCTTTCCATAGAAACTCCCGTGACTCTTATGTTTTGATCAGTTGATTTTAGCGCAAGTCCGATCCCTGAGAGCAGTCCGCCTCCTGAAAGCGGAATAACAACATCCTTCAGCTGCGGAAGCTCCTCTAAAAGCTCCAAGCCAATGGTTCCCTGACCGGTAATCACATGAGGATCATCAAACGGATGAACCACCGTCAGCCCCTTCTCTCTCTCAAGCTCATAGCATCGCTCACCCGCGTCGTCCTGACTATCGCCAACGATTTCAAGAGTGGCGCCAAGTCTTTGGAGTGCCTCGACCTTCGCTTTAGGTACGCGGCTTGAAATACAGACAAAAGCTGGAATGCCAAGCTTTTTCGCCACATACGAAACAGCCAGACCATGGTTTCCGGTTGAAAACGCAGCAACCCCTCTTCTTTTCTCGTCCTCACTTAAACTTAAGATCTTATTAGCGGCTCCTCTCACCTTAAACGCTCCGATGTCTTGAACATTTTCAAGCTTTAAATGAACCGGCCGCCCCGCTTTTTCTGAAAGAGTGGCAGAATGAATCAGCGGTGTTTTTTTTACAATGGAGGCAATTCGCTTCCTGGCCTCCCAAACGTCACGAATAGTTATTTCTTCAGCACCTTTTAGATGTGTCACCAGATCCGCCTCCTCTTACATTCTGTTCTACGTTAAATACTAGTTGCTTCTATTAACCGAATCAATTGTCAAAAATGTCGGGAGAATGGCGGTTTTATTCATACAAATTATCATAATAAACAGGTAAATTTCCTTTCACCAGCTGAATAAAAGAATAGATTTTAAGAATAACAGTTATTTGTTGACAAAGTCTGGAGGTTCCAGTAAATTCTTAATTGAGAACAATTTTTTGGATTATTTCCTTTTAATAGAACAAATATGTTCTCAACACTATGAAATGAGAGGGTGGAATACATGAAGAAAGTTTGGAAAAAACCTGAGTTTGACGTTTTAGATGTAAGCGAAACGATGAAGGGATGGAAAAATCCAAAGCCTCCAAAAGATCCTGGAACTCCTCCAGATCCTGTAGATCCTGATCCAATCGACAGCTAATCTTTAAGCAAGGAGGTTGAGACAAATGTATGTCTCAACCTCCTTTATCCGGTTCACTCCGCTTCAGGCGGACGCTTTCCGCGGGGCGGGGCCCTTCGCTAACTTGCTTCGCAAGTGGATCTCAAGCTCCCGCTTCATCCCGCAGGAGTCGCCACCTTCCGCTCCGCTCACCTCACGTTTCTAAAATTAGTATTATGTCCCAGACTCTTTTTATAATAAGTAAAATCGGGAGGGCTTCAAAATGTTTGAAATCGTAAAAACACTGAAACAGCAAAAAAAATTCCAGGAAACCTGGGAGAATGTATGTAAACAAAATGGCTGGGTCAACGATCCTTACGCAAAAGACGGTGTCCGCTACAATCTGCTTGCTCAGGCCAGGTTCCCCTTTTTAGCAAAAAATGTGATCGGAACAATTGAATTCACCCCCTATGACCCCGCCAACCCGAACAGCACGGTTGAGGGCCCTGAAAGATCCAAGTTTTCTATTTACGAAGACATTTTGCAGCATCAGTCCCGAACGTGGGAAATTGATAAACTATGCCTTCAGGAAGGCTACCAGCGAAAAGGGTACTTCCCTCAATTTCTGAACATTCTCCACGACCATGCGGTTACCTATTCCCCAAAATATTATATTGCCCTGATTGAAAAGAAGTTTTACCGAATGCTTAAAATCACTTATGGAGTCGCGATTGAACAAAGAGGAGAACCTTTGAAGGGACCAGGCACATCGCTTATTCCGATGGTTTTTGATGTTGAGAAAGTAATGGCCGATGCAGGGACAGTGGAGCGGTTGCTGCGTGAGGCAGGTGAAGGTCATCGTCCCTTGAGGAAGAATGGGTGAATAGTGAAGGCAGTAGTTAAAGTTATCTCCTGATCCCCGCGATTTAGGAGATTTTAGCATGCCTAAAAAAGGAACACTTGTAACAATAAGATGAACGATTTCTATTCGAACGATAAAAAAAGCCTGACTGTACTCAAAAACGGTCAGGCTTCTCTTTATTCGCAGTTAACAAATAGGCAGTGGATAGTACATACACATCCCTTCGATGTTAAGAGTGTAACAAAATCCCTAAAAAGCGACCCGTTCCAGAGTGGAACCGGGTCGCTTAACTTTATTTATATGTTCGCATCCTCGGTTGTCTTAAACCACTTACTCTTAAAGAACAGGAACGTCAGCCCGACTGTCAGGATAAACGTGATTCCCATTCCGGTGAAGTAGGAGCCCCAATGTTCCGGGAATACAGATAGGAAGGATAGAACGCCTCCTACACCTACTGATGTTGCTTTTACCCCCTGTGCAGCAAGAAACGCACTTCCGGCGGCGCTTGCGATCATAACGGCGATAAATGGGTACCTGAAGCGCAGGTTAATTCCGTAAATTGCAGGTTCGGTAACCCCAAGCCAGGCAGATAGCGTCGCTGTAAGTGACACACCTTTTAGCTTTTTATTTTGCTTAATAATAAAGAACATCGTGAGCGCTGCAGCACCCTGCGCGAGTGTAACGGTTTCACCGATTGGCCATAGCGTCACATAGCCCAGTGTACCGGCCATTTGCAGGTTAACGCCTAAGAAAATATGGTGCATTCCTGTAATAACAAGCGGTCCGGAAATAAATCCGTACACAGCGCCGGCAAAGGCAGGTGAGACTTCAAACAGATACAAAATACCGTCTGTGATCCACGCAGATCCTGTCATCGTGATTGGACCGACAATACCGAATGTCAGAAGACCCGTGAATACTAAGGCAAGCGGTGCAACAAAGATCATTTGTAAATTGTCGTGGATGAAACGCTTCAGCTGTTTTTCAGACCAGGTTAGAATCAGTGTCGCAAAAATAACAGGCAGCACCTGACCCTGATAGCCGATTCGTGCAATGTCCCAGCCAAATAAATTCCAGTACTCCACATCCCCTGGATTTCCTGCGTAATCATACGCAGACATTAAGGAAGGATGCACTAATAAAAGACCGAGTACGATGCCAAGCAGTGGACTGCCGCCAAATTTTCTCGCAGCAGACCAGGCGATTAGGACCGGGAGAAATGTAAACGCTGTATTGGCAATGACATTGATAAACTCCGCAAAGCCTGTCCAGCCTGTGTGTACATCTAGGATTGATTGCTCATCATAGAAGATTCCAGGGTTTGCAAGCAGATTATTTAACCCTAACAGAAGTCCGGCTGCTACAATCGCCGGCAAAATGGGAATGAAAATATCCGCAAGAATCCTTACACCCTTTTGAATGACATTCCCGTTTTTAGCGGTGATTTTTTTCATATCATCCTTTGATACTTCACCGGCACCAGTTTGTTCAATGAATTCCTTGTAAACCTTTTCAACTAACCCCGGACCAATGATGACCTGAAACTGTCCGCTTGCTGAGAAGGTTCCCTTCACCAGTTCATTTTCTTCTAATGCTTTTTTATTTACGAGGCTTTCATCTATCAGAATCAGACGCAGCCGGGTGACACAATGCGTAGCATTGCTGACATTTTCCGGTCCGCCGATCTGTTTTACGATATCAGCTACATTTTCTTTAAACCCCATCCTCGTGACCTCCTCATTAAATCGCTTTCAAAAATTGTAACTTGTTTAAACAAGTTCGATATAGTACAGTATAAATTGTTCTAATTGGATGTCAAGCAAAGTTTAAAAAGGAGTGTTTAATTTGGATATCAGCATCACGCCAATGAGCCATTACGGTTCCTACATGGCACTAACCTATCAAAATAGCGAAACCCCTCATAAAAAAGGCGTTTACCTTAACTCTGTACGAGGAAAATCCAAACAGCATCAAAATGCCCTCAAACTCATTCCTACTGTGAACGAAACTCCTGTTGACTACACCCACCAAGCAGATGGATTTACCATTTCCCTTATTTTCGATGAAGGAAAAGTAGACATTTGCTTTGAGGATTCTGAGAGAATTTTTGTTAAAGGCAGAGGAAAAGAGGTCGGACTGACACTTGATACGCAGCCCGTCTTTAATTTTGAATACAACTATCTATTAGGAAACAAGGATGAGGAATTCTGTATCGTCAATAGCTACAAGAATCTGACCAAGTACATGATCTTTGCTCCAAACGGAACGGTCAGCCTGCAGCAAAATGTCACGATGGATACAACCGGAAGCATGAATAAAGCCGATAATCGTTCAAGCATCGAAGTCACTTCGAAGGATTCGGAAGAATTTCTTTGCGTGATTGAGGATGTACCGACACATGGCGGCCTCCCGCAAAAAAGAGTGTACTCATTTGAAGCGGCACTTGAAAAAAGCACGAAGCATTTCGAAGACTTTTTATCTAAGCAGCCCTCTGTCCCTCCAGGATATGAACAGACGTTACGGGACGCGGCTTACCTGAACTGGAGCTGTATCGTCAATGAGCAGGGTCTTTTAAAACGAAAAGCACTGTATATGTCAAATGCCAATTTCCCCGGTGTCTGGAGCTGGGACAATGCATTTAATGGGCTTGCGCTTGCCGGCGTGGATGATCAGCTTGCGTGGGATCAAATCCAGCTGCTATTTGATCATCAGGATGAGTTGGGGCAAATACCAGGCTCCATCAGTGATTCAACGATCCGCTGGAATTTCTCCAAGCCGCCGGTTCAGGGGCTGTTTGTCTTAAAGATGATGGAGAAAATGACCCTTTCAACGGAGCAGCTTGAAACGATTTTTTCTCAAATTAAACGGCACGTCCAATTTTACCTTTCGTATAAGGATTACAATGGGGACGGGATTTGTGAGTATCATCACGGGAATGATTCCGGGCAGGATAACAGCACAGTGTTCCGGGATGCCAATATTATCGACTCCCCTGATTTAACTGCTTTTCTTATCAAATCAATGGACATGCTTTCCATTGTGGCAGGCAAACTGAACCGCAAGCAGGAGCAGGAGCATTGGAACGGGGAAGCTGCCCGTTACACAGAAAAATTCTGTGAATACTTCCTGATTGATGACCTGCCAGTCGCGCGTTTTACGAAGGATCAGCAGGTGATAGAAAGTCAGTCGATTCTTCCGCTGGTGTCGATTATCTTAGGGAACCGACTGCCTGAAAAGGCTAAAAGAAAAATGATCGATGTGTTAAAAAGCGACCGGTATTTAACGAAGTGGGGAATCGCTTCAGAAGCACTTGACAGTTCTTTCTATGAAGAGGATGCGTACTGGAGAGGACCAATCTGGGCGCCAACGACCCTTCTTTTTGCTGAAGCGTTTGAAGAATGCGGAGAGCAGGAGCTTGCAGATGAAGTAGCACAAAAATTCCTGGATCTTTGTAAAAAAAGCGGCTTCGCTGAAAACTTCCACGCAGAAACAGGAGAAGGACTGCGCGATCTTGCCCATACTTGGACCTCAAGTGTCTTTATTCATTTTGCTGGAAAGCTAGGAAACTAAAAAAAGAGTACAGGAATTCGTTCCTGTACTCTTTTTTTGTATATGGAAGAAGGTTCAATACGAGTCTTGGTGGAATGTTACTATTAAAGAGAAACGTTATTTTTTTGAAAACAAATGAAAAAGGCGGTGCAGGTAAAGATGGATGATACGATAAAGTGTCCTGAATGTAATAACGAGTTAAAGAATGGATATCTTTTCTCTTCCCGAAGAATTTCCTGGTCAGATTCACCTGAATCAATTTTTGTTGACTATGAGAGTGAAGTATTAGTAGGAACTCCATTTTTTAAAATGAAGAAAATGCCTGCATTAAGATGTGAGGATTGTCATGTGGTTATGTTTAAGCACAACTAATATTTAATTTAATAAAGCCCTACAGCATCAACTGCATACGTAGCATCATCGTTACTGAAGCCTTCAAATACCAATTGTTCTATCAGTCCTGCTCGTGAAAAAGACGTGTAATCAAGATAATTTTCAGCCGTTTTGACAGCCTGGTCTCTCCAGTCTACGATGATGTTTTCTGCTGCATAAGAAGCATCCTCGTAACTGAAACCCTCAAATTCTAATTGTTCGATCAGCCCTGTTTTCGAAAAAGACGTGTAATCAATATAGTTTTCAGCTGTTTTTACGGCCTGCTCTCTCCAGTCTACGATGATGTTTTCTACCGCGTAAGAAGCATCCGCATTAGTGAAGCCTTCAAATTCCAACTGATCGATTAATCCACTTTTTGAAAAAGAAGTATAGTTCAAATAATCCTCAGCCTTTCTGACTGCCTGCTGCTGTGAGCCTGAGACTGCCTGTTTTTCGGCCTCTTCTTTTGCCTTCGCTTCTTCCTCTGCCTTACGTTCTGCTTCTTCTTTCGCTTTCGCCTCTTCCTCTGCTTTGCGTTCTGCTTCCTCTTTTGCTTTCGCCTCTTCTTCCGCTTTACGGTCAGCTTCTTCTTTCGCTTTCGCATCTTCTTCTGCTTTACGGTCAGCTTCTTCTTTCGCTTTCGCATCTTCTTCTGCTTTACGGTCAGCCTCCTCTTTTACTTTTGCTTCTTCCTCTGCTTTACGATCTGCTTCTTCTTTTGCTTTTGTCTCTTCCTCCACTTTACGTGCCGTCTCTTCTTGCGCAGCAGCTGCTTCTGATTGCTCAACGCCAGCAACAATCTCTTCTACCGGTTCTACTGTTACGACAGATAGAATAAAGAACACCGCAATAGCGGAACCATAATAAAACAGCGTGTTTTTTCTATTTCTCTTAACTTCTGGAGCCCATCTTAATGCAAATCCCGGGTTGATTAAACCCATTATGAGCAGCAAAATAGATAATAGAAATAAAACCAAAAACAAATCAAACATTTTTACACCCTCCTTCTAATTATTTCCCACGAATGAAACAATAAATCTATTGACTGTTATATGATACTTTATTTGCCATAATTACATGACTTATATCTATTGTAAGTGTTTTCATATTTAAAGCAATTTAATTAGTTAAAATAAGAAAACAGAAACTCCACGAAATAGGAATTTCTGTTTTCAGGTTTACATTCATTTACGCTGGGTCTGATCAAAAAAGACAAAATTTCCTGGCGTGTGCCGCGACTGCGTATGCTCAAACATGATGCCGTCTGCATTAAAAATGTGACTCGTTACGACGACAACACTGTTAAAGCCATCGAGCTTAAGATACTTTTCATCCATATCTGTCGTTCGCTCCACCACCATTTTCCGCTTGGCGGTTACGGCCCGCTGATTCAGCTCCTTTGACAAATACTCATAGATTGAGTCCTCTGCGATCTCCACTGTCAGTCCTTTTGCTACGTCCTTGCGGAAATAGTTAACGTCCATAATGACCGGGCTGCCCTCTAAATGACGTACACGCTTAATATGGTAGACCTCAACGCCGATTGGCATCCGTGTGTGCTCATGAATCGTTTCATCCACCGTTAATTCTTCAAATGTGATGACCTTGGTTTCATGCTTCTTATGGTTTCTTTGTGCAAACTCCTTAAACGATTCCGTCTCGCCAAACATATATTCATTTTGCTTGAAGTCCTGATAAATAACTCTTGCTCCCTGGCCATGCTTTGTCTGGACGTAGCCGTCATTGATTAAGTTTGCAATCGCCCGCCGCACGGTATTTCTAGAGCATTCATATTCTTTCACGAGTGTATTTTCTGAAGGAAGCAGCTGCTGGTATTCGTAAAAGCTCTTTTCAATCTTCTGCTTAAGATCCTCATAAATTTCTATGTATTTTGTTTTAGGCATAATTCCTCCCGCGTTTACTTACTTTTATGTATTGCTGCAAACATTTTAGAGTCAGCCTGCCAGCATAGATCAATTTTTATGAATTAAATCGTACCATACTTTTATAGAAAATCGCGTTTTGAATAATTTAAAGAGGTGGATTTATATAGTAGATAGACATGATTAAAGCACCTATAGTAAGGTGCTTTAGAGATTTTATAACAATTTATATAGATAGTATTCATTTACGAATTCCCCTTCTATTTTTAACGAGTGAACCCTTTCTCCCTCTAAAACGAATCCCATCTTCTTATATAAATTAAATGCTTTATGGTTATGCTTGAGAACTGTCAGCCCTAACCTTAAAATCCCAGCTTCTTTAGCCCACTCAAAAGCCTTGTTGAATAGCTTGGTCGCAACGCCTTTTCCTTGATAGGTTTCCTGAACGCCCAAAACAATAGTTGCGGAATGTTGGTTTCGATTTAAACCACTTCCTAATACGCCAATATACCCGGCAAGCTCGTTTTCGATTTCTGCTACAAAGAAGATGGTGTTTGGTTGGGACAACATTCCTTCAATCGATTTTCTTTGTTGTTCAACACTCGTTTGTCGTTCTCCGGGGTCAAACAACATAAAGCCAGATTCATCGATTTTCTTACTTAGCTCCAAAAAATTTTCAGCATCGCCAGCTTCAATGAGTCTTATGTTCACATTTCTCTTCCCCTTCAGAATTCTTATTATAAGTATAAGTAATAGCAGCATGCTTATTGCTGCAGCATCCTCCTCTGTCTAACCTTCTCCACAATTTCCTAAAGCCTTACCTGCTCCGTTTCTGTCAGACCCGTCGGTTTTTTTGGAATGAAAGCAGCATTCATTTTCGAGAGCTAAAAATAATAGTTTTTCTCCTCATGTGTCACTCTGATAATGCCATCCCATGTTCTTTTTAGTTTATTATCTTATTCAACTAAAGCTCCTCGTTAGTTTAAGTGAAATTAATCACAATACCAAAATGAAAATAAGGTACCCCTCTCGTATGTAGCTTATTTTCGTTTCTTTGTTGAGGTTTTTGTTAGAATAATGCTCTTATTTTTTCTCTTATAGTGTTTATAACTTTTTGACCTGAGTTTACCTCTGTAAGAGTAATATCCCACATCACAGCATTCGTATTTGGATTTGGATCTTTGTTAATTACTTTTATAGTAAGGTCAGTTACGCCATCTAAAGGGATTTGAAATTTCTCCTTTCCTGTGATTGATAACCCTAACGAGTAAATGACTGTTCCGCTACTGATGAATTCTATGTCACTACCTTCTGTTCTTGCACCGTTAATTACATCGTCCGGTAGGGCGACATAGCCTGTTATGTTTTTATATTTGCCATCTAAGTGATACGTGAATTCATTGGTTTTCGTATTATCCCTACTATACAGATTTATATGAGGCGTGACCTCTTTTCGGTCTACTGTAAAGCTGGACAAGCTATCGTCCCACTTTACAGACCCATCTTTTACGATCAGTTCATTCAGAGCTGCGATTTCCCCTCCCCCTTTTTCTAAATAATTATTGATACCGCCAATAATTATAATAGTGCAAAGGGCAAGTACCGTAGCCGTTATGAATACTTTGTAAATCCCTTTTGGTTTATCAAGGTCACTGGTGACTATTTGCTGTGCCGCAAAACCTACCGAAGCGCCTATTAAATTAATTATGATATCGTCTATATCAAAAGCTCCCAAACCAGAAAACATTTGTAGGATTTCAAGTATGGTTATAGACAAAATAAAAAAGGTTATAAAGCGTCTAAAACTACATCGAAACAGGAGTGGAATGATAACCCCAAAAGGTATGAACGCTACAAAATTCCCAAACTGAAAAAACCAATTTTGAAAGTCTCTTCCCATTGGATAATGCAATTGAATCGCTCCAGGTATTGGGTTAAATCGTAAGCTAGAGTCTTGCCCCAGGGAACCTCTATTGAAACCAAGATACAAGAAATAGAGGATCAAAGCTGTATATAATATTAACAACACAATCGTTATTTTTCGCAACTTTCCTTGATACATCATTACAATCCTTCCTTTTCCGCAGAGACAATCATACTGAAACTCCATAACGACCCTCATGCACTCTCTAAATTTCCAATTACACCATTAATAAACAGTTCTGATTGTGGAGTTTCAGTTTTTTAACAACTCTATTTTACTAATTCTTGTTTAGCTACCCTGCCCCGTTTATTCAATAAGGAATTCAATGAAAAAGGCGGTTAATCCTTCCTGGTCTAACGCATTGAAACGGTCAATGTTAGTTTCTTCAGGATTGTATTGCATTCCCATTAATGCAAAACGCAATTCAGACAATGCAACTTGTTCGTGAGCTATAAAATGAGATAGAACATCTTTTACTATAAATTTAATACTTTCTTCAATTTTTTATTGAAGGAATGCCCCAGTTACGACAATAAGAAAGGACCAGCGAATGGTCCTTTCTTATAAAATCTTCTAGCGGATCACTCAGCTATATATTTGATAACTGCCATTTCCTTACCGAACTTATCCCCATTATCAATAAATCCCAAACTAGAGTATAAATTATGCGCTCCCTTGTTTTCAGGACGATAGCCTACAACAATTCTTTTTATATTAGGTAATTTAGCCATTTCTGAAATCATTAATTTAGTCGCGGCTTTACCTATTCCCTTACCTTGGAACTGCTTATCCACCATTATTCTATAAACCCAATAACCATCAAGTTCTTCTTGAACAGAATTATACATTAAGAAACCAACTATATTATCTCCTGCATAAATAGCATATGGCTTTAATGAAGGCTCAAATTTTGACTGAGCTATTGATATAGCATTTGGCTCGATGTATTTTTCCTGTTCAACTGATACCTCTAATTCACAACAGCCGTACCAGTTTTCTGTATTTAACTCTACGATTTTCACCTTTTCGGTACTCATAAATTTCCCCTTTCAAAATTAGGGGAAACGCTAAAAAAGTCACTTAGCTGTTATCCCCATATAGTCATTAATAGTGTAAATTTTAAAATTTGTCATAATGAACGCCTCCTTTACCACTATTTCTTTTCGATTTATAAAGTATTCTACTATTTCTCCTAAATTCCTTCTTACGATAATTTACTTCTTAATTGAACTAAACTGCCCCTTTACTACAATAAGCAAATGGCTAAACCAAATTTAAGAAAAGCACCCGTTAGTGAAAAGGTATTTTATCTATACTACTTCATTCGCATCATTTATTGGTGGATAATTTGTTCAGTACATGTTATTTCTATTGTATTATTCATAGGATCTAAAATAGGAAAACTCCAATACCCTTTCCATATGGGCTTATTATTATATTTTGTTACATCATTACTTAGGACGGAATTTACAACTTTATTGAAATCTTCTTTTCTGGATGTCTTTACCAAGAGGATAGGCTGGGTACCAGGGATTCCCCTCCTGAATGAGAATAACCATCGATTTTCGGGAATCTACTACCTTATTGAACAGGGAATCCTTCCCTCCGAAATCCGTCCCCTTGCACTTTTCACCAGATCCCAGTAAAGTATATACTGGTTAACATTACTTCTAAAATCAGCAGTCATTGAGATAAAAGCATTTATAATATACATTTCGGGAACATGTTTCCCTTTAAAGAAAGGGTTCAGATATACGATGAAAGATAATTTTTGGCATGAGCTGCCGCGGCCATTTTTTGTATTGGCGCCGATGGAGGCAGTGACGGATGTCGTGTTTCGTCATGTCGTGAGTGAAGCAGCAAGACCTGACGTATTTTTTACGGAGTTTACGAATTCAGAAAGCTACTGCCACCCAAGAGGAAAAGACAGTGTCAAAGGCCGCCTGACGTTTACAGAAGATGAGCAGCCAATCGTCGCTCATATTTGGGGAGATAAGCCTGAATACTTCCGCCAGATGAGCATTGGCATGGCTGAAATGGGCTTTCGCGGCGTGGACATTAATATGGGGTGCCCGGTGCAGAATGTTGCAGCTAACGGAAAAGGCTCTGGTCTGATCCGCCACCCGGAAAAAGCAGCGGAAATCATCCAGGCAGCTAAAGCCGGAGGACTTCCCGTCAGCGTGAAGACGCGTCTTGGGTATACCGAAGTGGACGAATGGCGCAATTGGCTGAAGCATATTCTCGAGCAGGATATCGCCAATCTTTCCATTCACCTGCGTACGAAAAAAGAGATGAGCAACGTCGAAGCTCACTGGGAACTGATTCCTGAGATCAAACAGCTTCGGGACGAAATCGCTCCTGACACATTGCTGACGATCAACGGGGATATTCTTGACCGTCAAATGGGCCTTGAGCTGGCTGAAAAGTACGGCATTGATGGCATTATGATTGGACGCGGGATATTCCAAAACCCATTTGCTTTTGAAAAAGAAAAGAAAGAGCACACAAGTGAAGAGCTTCTTGATCTCCTTCGCCTGCAGCTCGATCTGCATGATAAGTATTCTGAAGAGCTTGAGCCGCGTGCATTCAAGCCGCTCAGACGCTTCTTTAAAATCTATGTCCGCGGCTTCCGCGGCGCAGGCGAGCTGAGAAACCGCCTGATGGAAACAGAAAATACCGACGAAGTGCGCGCTCTGCTTGATGAGTTTACAGTGAAAGACGGAGTGAAGGCTGAGGAAGGTTTTTCTGTATCGTAACAACTGAATGATTTTAGGTAAAGAGAAGAGCCGAGTGGCTTTTCTCTTTTTTTATTTGATATAAGTTAACCTCATTTTAAATTACCAAAGCCCATTTAGGTTTATGCATGAAAATTTTAAGGAATTACCGTCTACATACAAATATATTCCATCAGACAACTAACAAAAATCATATTGCACTAAACTTTTTACCTTTAGGGGGCACACGATGAGATTTTCAGGGACAGGCCTGGTGATATTAGCCGCTATATGCTGGGGCATTAGTGGAGGAATTGCTGATATTTTAATGAATAAAGGCTGGGATCCGATTGTTATCTCCTTTTACCGGGGTGCTGTTGGGTTGCTATGCTTTTTACTTTGGTTTATTTTGCGCTTTAAACAAAATTTAGCTGCCTCTCCGCGCTTCTATATCTGGTCCGTGTTAGCAGGGATTGGTGTGGCCGGAAATTTCACTTTTTATTTTATAAGTATCCAGGCTTCAAGCGTGGCTGTTGCTGCTACGTTAATGTATACCGCACCAGTATTTGTTTTGTTAATCTCTTTTTTATTGCGCATCGAACGTTCGACCTGGTTTAAATGGGGGTGTATTGCCGGTGTGCTTATGGGGATCATCCTGCTCACAGGCGCATACAACACCGAATCGATTTCCGTGAGCTTTCTAGGTGCTGCAACAGGTCTTGCTGCTGGAATTTCCTACGCATTGTTTATATTCGGATTTAAAAACGCCTCTTCGATCGGCAAGCCGCAGACAATCTTAACGATTGCCTTTGTGTCCTTTTGTCTCATCCTATTTCTGTTTACCGACAAACAGGAAGCAGCAGCTGTGGCCACCTCAGGCGATATTGGATGGTTTCTTCTATTAGGGCTTGTGGGCGCAGGTATTTCATTTATCTTGTACTTGATTGGTATTCGATTGACTGCCGCATCAACTGCTTCAATGGTCGCGATGGTCGAACCGGTGACTGCCTCATTATTTGGTGTTGTGCTGCTTGGGGATCATTTAACCACGGTTCAAATTCTTGGAATGGTCCTTATCCTGGTGACGATCACTGTGCTTAGTGTAAAGCGTTCTGATTGATGAAGCTAAGAGTATAAAAAAGGCGGGCGAGGAAACAGAGGAAAGGTATATGCCCCTTCGCTTTTCCCCGCTTCAAAACAGTAAGGATGCAGCGAAATTGAATGGGAAGATTACTCATGGTCATTAATCAAAAATCGCTTCCTTATCAGGGTTTTGCAGAAATTCAAACAGCATTTTGATTTGAGCTTCTGTATTTCTGCCTACAGAAAGCTCCGGTAAATGAGTCTGATCATAAAAGTGAACCCCTTTTGTTTCTAAACCCAGCGTTTCTTGACCACCCACAATTTCACACTGGATAAACAGTTTATAGTAATGATAGGGCTGAGGAGGATGTGCGTGCTTATTCATGTCTAAAACAGCCAGTAATTTTACCGGCCGGAAGGGGGCGACTCCAGCTGGAAGAAGCGGGAGCTTGAGATCCACTTGCTGAAAGCAAGTTAGCGAAGGGCCCCGCCCCGCGGAAAGCGTCCCCCTGAAGCTCAGTGAACCGGGTTTAAGAGTGTGAGAAACATTTGTCCCACACTCTTTTTTCAGTTGGGTTCCCATTTCCTTTCAACTCTTCTCAGCTCCCTCCCCTCCAGCGTCACCCTATAAATATCCGGCATCGCAAGCTCACGCCAAAAAGAAAAATCGTATTGCTTATCAAAATAATTCATCATCAGCACCATACTATTCCCGTGAGTTCCAATCACTACATTTTTACCTCTGTACCGTTCTGCCACATCGAATACAGCTTTGATCCCTCTTTTTTGGGCCTCGCGATTGGACTCTCCACCTTCCAAGGAAAAATCAGGGTCCTCCCACACTTTTGTTATGGCAAGCATAAAATCTTCAGCAGGTCCTGTCGTCAGGGTCCGCTCCCTAAAACCATCTATTAATTCAATCTCTTTTTTTATGTAATCCGCGATCCCCTGGACCGTTTGAACCGCTCGCTTATATGGGCTTGAAAGCACTGTATCAATATTTTCTTTTTTTTAATAACTCCGTGACCTTTTTAGCATCGCGAAAGCCTTGCTGCGATAATGGTCTTTCTAACTCATCCGGCGTATAAATAGAGTGGGCATGTCTTACAAAATAGAGATTTGTCACTTTGTCTCCTCTCACCAATGCACCTGCAGCTGATTCCCACTTGGGTCATAAAAGTGGAAGTAGGCATGGCCCTTATCTTCAGTTATGTCCCCCACCTTTACGCCCTTCTCCTGTAAGTGCTGATGGAATTCCTTTAAGGCAGGACTGGTAAAACCAAGGCTGAATGCTGGTTTATTATCCGTTGTAAAATGTGAAAATGTGTCATCCTCCGCAGGGACTAAAACCAGTAATAGAGACCCTTCATTAATTCTCATAATCGCAAACGGATCATCTGTCATCGACACTAGCTGAAGTCCTACCACCTCCTCGTACCATTGCGCAGACTGCTCTAAATTTCTTACGGGAATTCTGCAATAATGAAGCTGTTCAATAAATGATTTTTTCATACTAGATCTCCCCCTTAGTTAGCTGAATGTAAATTTCGATATTTTTCTATAAAAATCCTTTATTTATTTTCCTGGTGTATACTTAAACTGGAACTAACATGAAAGGGGAATGAAGATGGACATTCAACGGATTGGACAAATTGGGGTGCCGGTGAAGGATATTCATCGGGCAATAGCGTTTTACAAAGAAAAATTGGGACTGTCTCTTCTATTTAATACAGATACCATGGCATTTTTTGAATGTGAGGGGCTTCGTCTGATGCTGACACTTCCTGAAAAGGAGGAATTTGCTCATCCAAGCTCGGTCTTATATTTTCAGGTCAGTACGATTCAAGATACATATGAACGCTTAGCGGAAAACGGTGTTGCGTTTATCGGCAATCCGCATGTCGTGTCGAAAATGGGGAATACGGAAACATGGATGGTGTTTTTTAAGGATACTGAGGAGAACACCCATGCATTGATGAGTGAAGTAGAAGTATAGGAAAATAATAAAGGAGCCCTTCAGGTGGTGAACGGTCTCCTTCAATTGCTGAAATATTAGTTTTTATGCGGAAGCTGTTTCTTCTTTCTTCAATTTTTTAAACGTATAATACAAATATAGACCGATGACGATATAGGTTATGATCATCCCGATGATTAGACGGGCGGATACTTCTAATGAAGTTAATCTAAGCAGGAGCTCCGGGATGTGAAGGGCTGCTAGTATGACTGGAAGAATCGCCGTTTTCGCCCAAAATGAGAAGCCTATCAAAAATAACAGGACGATTCCGCCGGTAATGATACTTGCTGTTACACCTAATTGGATTCCTGGCAGTGTGTAAAACATATCCCAGAAAATCAGCGCGCCAAATAACGCGATATTTAAAAAGCTGGGAATCATAATCATCAAAAGCTCTTTCGTTTTCGACACCTGTCTGCTTGCGGTGTATTTAAAGACGCCGAACACCAGCAGGATAAAAATAATACTGATGACAACTGTTCCCCCAAGGAACACATAGCTAAAATTTAGTCTTAAATCGTCAACAAGCTGGGCAATCACTGAAAATGAAATTGCTCCGAAGATGATAAGAGGAATGTACTTAAGCCACGCTTTCGTATCAACCTTCATTTCTTTAGAAATCATCTCCATGTATTCCTTCGGTGATTCCCCAACGATTTGTTCAATCGGCTTCCCGTTTTTCTCTGCCTCTGCAAAATGAACTTCAAGTTCTTCTGCGATTTCGCCTATTTCCGCTTCATTTTTGCCGGATGAAAATAAATACAGTCTCAGGTCATCAAGAAATCTTCGGCTTTCCTTTGATAAATTATCCACTGCCTTCGCTCCCCTCATTTGTCTCCTGTCGGATTGCATTGTTTACACTTTTCTCAAGCCTCTTCCATCGTGCAAGAAACTCTTCAAGCTCTTTATGTCCTTTGTCAGTAAGAGAGTAATACTTTCGTTTTGGCCCTGCTGTCGATTCCTTTTTAACCGAAGTGACCAGCCCTTCCCGCTGCATTCTCATGAGAAGCGGATAAATCGTCCCCTCACTTACTTCACCGAATCCATAATCACTGAGCCGTTCAGTCATTTCATAGCCGTACACTTCTTTCCCACGGATAATCGCCAGGAGGCAGCCATCAAGTATTCCTTTCATCATTTGTGTTTGTGACATTAGCATCCCGCCAATTCATTATCTTGTATTACAAGGTATAAATTTATTATAGGTTTGAATAACTTGCAATGCAAGGTATATTTTCATTTTTTTACTATAATTTAAGATAAACAAATAAATATATGAATCATCTCTCAATTTATCCTAAAACAGTCCCGATTTTTGCCGAAAAAGATAGTAAATAGGTTTATATTAGTCAACAAAAAGGAGCCGCTGCACTCATGGAAGATATCTCAACTTCGTATCACCTGCCGCTTGTGCTGTTATCGATCATGATTGCTATTATCGCATCACACGCAGCACTCGACCTCGGAGCGCAAGTCCGTAAAGCTGGATCATCAGCAAAATTGGCATGGGGAGGAGCAGGCGCTCTCGCAATGGGGGCCGGTATTTGGGCGATGCATTTTGTTGCCATGCTCGCCATTCATCTGAACATCCCTGTTCAATATGATGTTCATTTAGTTCTTCTATCCATCCTGCCTGCTGTTATTTCCTCGGGCATCGCATTATATATAATCAGCAGACAGAAGCTTGAGAAGCTGCATGTCTTCCTGGGAGCCTTCTTCATGGCTTTGGGTATTGCATTCATGCATTATATCGGAATGGAAGCGATGATAATGGATGCTGAAATCGTCTACAATCCTTATCTCTTTGTGCTGTCCATATTAGTCGCATTCTTTGCAGCTGTAGCAGCTATTTATCTTATCTCTTTTATTAGTAAAAATTATCAAAAGAAAAAAATTCTCTGGAGAAAAATGATTAGCTCGCTTATCATGGGTGCTGCCATTTCGGGCATGCACTATACAGGAATGACTGCAGCAAGCTATGAAATTCACCAGCACACTAATATGGCAGGATTAGACCCAGTTAATAAAACCTACTTAGCCTATGGCATAGGGATAATCGTCCTTATCTTACTCGGCATTGTTTCTTTAAGTATTATGATTGACCGGCGCTTTGAAAACCAATCAGTTATTTCTCAAAGAAGATTCTATTCTGTTATTGAATCCGCCAGTGACGCCATCATGTTATACGATGGACACGGGACCATTCTTTCCTGGAACAAAGGAGCAGAAGAGATCTTTGGCTTTGAGAAAAATGAAATGGTCGGGGAAAATGTGAAAAAAATTATCCCAAAAAGATACCACAAGGCACAGGAGCTGACGATGGAGGAATTTGCTTCTACCGGCGACATAGAGGTTATGGGGCAAATTGTCGAAATGGAAGCAATGAATAATGACGGCATCGAATTTCCAATTGAAATATCCGTAGCTGCCTGGAAGGAAGAGGACCAGATTTTCTTTAGCAGCATCATCCGTGATATCACGGAAAGAAAAAGAAACGAAAATAAAATGAATCAAATGGTCTACCTGGACCCGCTAACCGGACTGCCTAACCGCTTCCTGTTAAAGGACCGGCTGATGCTGGCAATTAATCAGGCAAAGCGCAATCACCATGCATTAAGCATCCTCTTCATTGATTTAGATCGTTTTAAATACATAAATGATACGCTTGGCCATGCAGTTGGGGACAAGCTTTTAATTCAGGTCGCCAAGCTTCTTCAATCCCTCTTAGGCAAGCATGATACGGTTTCAAGGCAGGGAGGCGATGAGTTTATCGTACTGCTTCCGCAAACAACAGACGTTAAAGTAACAAAACGGGCAAAAGCCATTGTTGATGCGCTTAACCATCCGCTGATTGTAGATGATCAGGAATTATATATTACTCCTTCCATCGGTATTGCCATGTACCCTGCAGATGGACAGGATAGTGAGACGCTGATTAAAAATGCAGACACAGCCATGTATCAGGTAAAGGAACTGGGGAAAAACAACTTTCAGTTTTATACACCGGAAATGAACGAAGCTGTCACCAGAAAAATGAAGCTTGAGATCGGGCTGCGTAAAGCATTGGAGCGGGAAGAGTTCACAGTTGCCTATCAGCCGCAAATAAACGTCATTTCCAATGAAATCATTGGCAGTGAAGCTCTTCTTCGCTGGAATCATCCGGAATGGGGACTTATATCTCCTTCTGAATTTATCCCAATCGCAGAAGAAACTGGCTTAATCCTTCCTATTGGAGAGTGGATTCTTAAAGAAGCGTGCTTACAAAATAAAGAATGGCAAAAGCAAGGGTTTGAGGACATGCGGATCGCTGTAAATATCTCCTCCCGCCAGTTTAAACAAAGCGACCTGATTGATCGGGTGAAAAAGATTCTGAAGGAAACAGGTCTTGCCCCACACCATCTAGAACTCGAGCTGACAGAAAGCATTATACAGGATTCAAAGCACGCAGTTGAAAAAATGCAGCAGCTAAAAGATATGGGAATTCACCTATCCATCGATGATTTTGGAACAGGCTATTCCTCCTTAAATTATTTAAAGACATTTCCTATACATACGCTAAAAATCGACCGAAGCTTCACACGTAATATCTTTACCGATTCAAAGGATGCTTCACTCGTTGAAACCATTATTACAATGGCCCATAACCTTAATTTAAAAGTAATTGCTGAAGGAGTCGAGACCATCGAACAGCTTCAATTCCTGCAGCAAAAGCAGTGCAATGAAGCGCAGGGGTATTATTTCAGCCATCCGATTTCTGCTGAGCTGATGAGCGGGGTTTTGGGCGGCAGGGCTGAGGGGGCCTGAATTCTTAAGGGTATGAATGGTGAGCAGCAATTGAAAAAACTGTGAGACGATAGGCAAATGAGTAACGTAAAAAAGAATGCAAAGGCCGCAGCCTTGCATTCTTCCTTTACGTACTTTAAAGACCTTTAATATCTCTAATTGATTAAAGGAAAGATCTTACTCAGCCTTTTGAGTAACCAGTAAATATAAGGCCTCTGACGGGAAAATGATTTCTTTTACATGAAATCCCGCTTCTTTCATTGCAAGCTTCATTCCCTCTGAAGTAATCCTTGGTGCTTTTCCAGAACTCCCTTTTGGTTCAAGCTCAAGGCAGATGAGATAGCCGTCTTTCTTCAGAACTTTTTTTAGCTGCTGTAAAAGTGGTGCCAGCGGCTGAATTTCGTGTAAGACAAGAGAAGCAATGACAACATCAATAGAGCTCTCTGATACAGGAAGTGCTTCAATACTGCCCTCGACCGGCACAATATTCTCAAGCTGTTCCTTCCGTGACTTTTCAATGATGATACCAAGCATTGAAGCATCGATATCCATTGCATATACATTCCCCTTCACCCTTTTTGCCGCAGGGATCGTAAAATAACCTGTTCCGGCTCCAAAGTCCAAAACATTGTCTGACTCCCTTAACCGGATTAGGTCGAGCAGCTGCTCGGGGGAAAATTCCTTTTTACGTTCCGGGCTTTCTAAATAAGATACTTTTCCTTTATGGGCATTTCCATGAGGCATTCTTATTCTCCTTTCTAAACTGTTACTTAGGCTTGCAGGTTAAACTTCTCTTCAATGAGTTCTGCATTTACAGCGATTGCGGCCATACTTCCTTCACTTGCGGCTAATATGAGCTGAGAAGGACCGGCAATTCTGGTGTCTCCACATGCAAACACCCCAGACGATTTCGTACGCTGCCAGCTGTCAGTCTCGATTCCTCCCTGGTCATTTACTTGATACCCGAGCTCAGATTGAAACGAGGCTGACTGCTCCCAATCTGAAGCGATAAAACCCCCTTCACAAAGCACTTCCGTTCCATCCTCCAGCTGAATCTTCTCAAGCATTCCCTCATCACCAATTAATGAAATGATTTTCTTTTCATTTATAATGATTCCTTTACTGTGTAATAATTCTTTTTCATCCTGTGAAATCACCTGACTGCCATTTGTAAATACAAGTAAATCACTCGTCCAGTTGGACACCAACTTTGCCATATGCACTGCCTTCTGACCATCTGCAATCACGGCAAGTGCGCGGTCCCTCAATTCCCACCCATCGCAGAAGGGACAGCCGAATAAACTTTTACCATAAAACTCTTTTACACGGGGGATAGCAGGAAGGGTTTCCTTAAAGCCGGTCGCAAGAATTACTTTTTTTGCGTAAAACAAACTTCCATCTTCTGCTTCCACCTTAAATTGTCCATTCTCTTTAACGATTCGTTGAACCCGCTGTTTTTCTATGCTCACATCAGGGTACCTTCTTATTTCCTCCTGACCGATCCTTTTAAATTCCTGCGGGTCTATCCCATCCCTGGTGATAAACCCGTGAGATTCTGACGTTACTGCGTTTCTCGGTTTGTTATCATCGAACAAAACCGTTTTACGTCTTGACCTGCCAAGCACCAAAGCTGCATTCAGTCCAGCCGGTCCACCGCCAATGACAGCACAATCCAATAACATATGCTTCACTCCTTTAAATAAAGTTATTTTCCCTTAAATTGTCTTGCTTCCGCTTCTCTGGCAATGTCAATCAAAAGCTTGGACTTCAGTTCTGTTTTCATATTCTCTTCCGCTTCTCTCATGACATTTTCGATTAGACAGCCTTCATGGTGAAGCGTGCAATCAAATAAACTTGTATCACCCTCAATCGCGTTGATCACATCGAGAAAAGATATCTCATGCTTTGTTCTTGAAATCTTATACCCCCCCTTTGCTCCAGGTGTAGACTCAATAAGACCACCCTTTGCAAGCTTGGTTAAAATCTTAGAAAGATACGTCGGAGAAAGACGCTGCATATCGGCCAGCTCCTGAACCCCTACCAGCTTCTCTCCCTCCTGGATTGTTAAATAAACCATTGTATGCAGGGCATAGTTTGTTGCATTTGAATATTTCATTATTGACCTCCTGTTAATAAACGACATTAAAGACTCTTAATGTCTGTAATTAAAATAAAGAATATCATCAGGAGGTAGGAAAGTCAATTATCCGGAATTGTTAAATCCGTACCAGGAACGCATGCTGCTGTTTCCCTGATACGGATTTTTCATGTATATTTACAAAACCCACAACAACCCGGTAATAGTTACAATACTTAAAAGTGTCGTAATCAACGTGATACTTGAGACAAGCTCAGGTTCACTATCATATTGCACAGCATAGATAACTGTATTTGCAGCTGATGGCATGGCTGCGATCAGGATTAAGATTTTTTCGATCAATGGGTCCACTTGAATAAAATAGAGAATGATAAAGGCAAGTAAAGGAGATAAAAATAATCGTGTAATAATAGCAAAGGAAAGAAGTTCAATTGAAAAGTTTTTCAGACTGATATTCGCCAGCTGCATCCCTAAAATTAACATAACCAATGGAATCGTTGCAGGCGCAAGTAAATCAACCATCAGCATCAGATTAGTTGGCATTTGCAGATTAAATGAATTCATAAAAATGGCTAACAGTGCAGCATATGTAGGAGGCATTTCAAGTAACGCTTTTAACGCAACCTTTATTCCCCCAGAACCTCTTGCAGCGTAATAGAGTCCAAAAGAATTCATCATAATTAAATGAATAACGAGTAACGAAACCGCATAGTCAAAAGCCACCTCACCGTAAGCAAACAAGACGATAGGTGCGCCGTAATTACCGGAATTCATAAACGCTGTTGAAAGAATCAGTCCACTTTCTGTAGAGCTCTTTGCATTTCTTATCTTTGTATAAATTTTCGTGATGATAATCATGAGGATCATTAAAAGTAACGAAAATACAACGAGTGTCAGGTAATCATTATTTAAATCGGCACTATACACATTTTGAAAGATTAACATGGGGGTGAAAATATAAATTGCCACTGTAGATAGCGGCTTAATATCTAAGCTCTTCCACTTTTGAAGTCCATAGCCTAACACCAGAATGATCAGCACTGGCAGCATAACCTGTATAAAAATACTCATTCCCTCATCCTCTCTCTTAATTTATTGTCCTTTCATTAACCACCACAAACTAAACCCTTATACCAATGGTGATTAACAGCTTGAGACGAGAGAATTCCACTCCTGCCAATCTTTTAGCTTCATAATTAAGCAGTATACTTTATTCGGGAGTCAAAAGAAAAGAATCGTTACAATTTCTATAACGATTCTTTTCTAAATATTATTTCTAAATAACTATTACGATTTATACTTCTTTAACAGTTTATCAGGAATATGACAATAATCATCCGGACATCTTTCTAACCGGTCCTGATGCTCCTCAGCACTTCGCACATAGTTTGCAAGAGGCAGGACTTCAACCACGATTCGGTCCGCATCGTCTCTTTTACTAATAAAATCTTTCGCTTCTTTTAGATGCTGCGGTTCTTCACTATACACACCCGTTCTGTATTTCTCTCCAACATCCTCCCCCTGCTGATTTAAGCTGTAAGGGTCAATGATTTCAAAGAAATAACTCATTAGGTTTTCCACTGTTACTGCATCTGGATCAAATTCTGTTTTGACACATTCCGCATATCCATCATACGGAGCATCAAGCGTCCTTCCTGATCCATTCGCTCTTCCGGCTTCTTTAGCAGTAACGCCTGGCAGTGTTTTAATAAAGGCCTGCACGCCCCAAAGACATCCTCCTGCGAAATAGATGGTTTCCATTTTTTTCACCTCTTTATATTGAAAGGAGGTAGATGTTGTCTTCCTCCTTAACGATCATCCACTCTAAACAATCATAACCTTTTAAATGATACTTGATTTTTCTTTTTACTTACCTAGATTACTCTCTCTCGAAAATTGACGCAGGTATCGGACAACCAACCATTTTTCTATAAATCCACACTTTAATCAGTTCTTTTTTCTGTACAGAAAATATCATAATCATAATAGGAATCATATGCGTTCATAGCTGATCAGAAGAAATAATGTTTACAACTCCTTGCCCTTATAAGCTCGCAAGGCTTTAGGAAAATCGATTCCTACTTAGATTACTAAATCTTAATAAAAAGGAGAGTTATATTTGGAAAATAGAGTGAACCCCTCTGATCCTGACAATATACCGAAGTTTGTCGACGAACTCGAAAAGCCATCTGTGGCAAGGCCGACATGCCATCGATCCTATCCCAAAAATTCCTATTATGAGCTGGAACTAAAACAAGCGATGCATCGTTTTCATAAGGACTTCCCCCTCACGAAGATTTGGGGGTATGACGGGCTGATTCCAGGGCCGACAATCGAGGCGAGAAAAGACAAATCTACCTATGTAAAATTTATTAACAGACTTCCATCCAAACATTTTCTGCCTGTTGACCGCACCCTTCATACAGCAAGCGATTCACCAGAGGTCCGCACGGTCACCCATCTTCATGGTGCGAATGTTTTTTGGGAAAGTGACGGTCATCCTGAATCCTGGTATACGAGAGGGTTTAAATATACAGGACCTAAATTCAGGAGAAAGGTTCATGAATATACGAATCACCAGCCTGCCGCTACCCTATGGTATCATGACCATGCCATGGCTTTAACACGATTAAATGTTTATGCAGGACTTGCCGGCTATTATCTTCTTCGGGATCATCTTGAAGATCGGTTAAATTTGCCTAAGGGAGACTATGAAATCCCTATGATAATTCAGGACCGATCATTTAATGAGGACGGTTCACTATTTTACCCTTCCGGCCCTCAACCGCCATTCCCGCCTGTTCCTGTAAACCCTTCCATCACCGTCGGCCACCTTGGCAATACGATTACGGTGAACGGGAAAGTATGGCCCTATTTAAATGTAGAACCACGAAAATACAGGTTCCGTATGCTGAATGCTTCAAATAGAAGAGGATACGTTTTAAGGCTGTCAAACAGTCAGCAACTGATTCAAATAGGGACAGACGGCGGATTTTTATCAAACTCGAATCCAATTGACAGTGTTGAGCTATTGCCGGCAGAAAGAACCGATCTCATTATTGACTTCACAAACCTTCAGGGACAGACCATTACGTTAATGAACGACGACACCGAATTTCCTGGTGAACATACCAGCGTTGTAATGGAGTTCCGGGTATCCCTTCCACTTAAAGGAGATGATACTAGCTCCATTCCGGAAGAGTTGGCGCCTCTCATGGATCTTCATACCCATCACGCTCATATAAAAAGGGATTTACCATTAACAACTACAAATGATCAGTACGGCAGGCTGATGCTTATGCTGAATGACAGGATGTATCATGACCCGGCAACAGAAAAACCATCTTTGGATTCCATCGAGATTTGGAATTTTATTAATACCACACCAATCCCACACCCGATTCACATTCATTTAATTCAGGGCAAAATAATTGGCCGAAGACCGTTTGATGTCGATAAGTATCTGAATGAAGGAGTACTTGAAATGGGACCGCTTGAGCTTCCCCGGGATTATGAAACCGGCTGGAAGGATGTATTCAAGGCAGACGTGGGTTACGTAACATCTGTCATCATGCACTGGAAAGACTTTGTTGGCAATTACATTTGGCACTGCCACTTCCTGGAACATGAGGATCATGATATGATGAGGCCAATCACTGTTATAAAAGACGCCCATCCGGTTCAGGTTCTTCATGCTGACGAAGATGATCATCACGAGGAACCCCCTGGGACAAATAATCCTCCAGCAGATACACCACCATCTGAGGAAGGTGAAACCCACTCCTAAATCCAACGAATTTTCGATTAGTGGGGTATTCTGCCCCCCACTGATTGTTCATCCCGTTTACTTTATCCCCGTCTAAGATAATAAGGCGGGGATCTTTTTCCTGTGAACCCGGAAAAAGACCACAATTCAGTGTTACATAAATAGCAGCAAGGATAAAACTCCCCCAGCCATTAAAAATGCTTCGGAGCTTGAGCCTGCAACGATCATTCCTGAAAATGCTCCGACAGACGCTATCGTATATAGGGCGCTATCACTAAATCTCTTATTGTTTAATTTATTGAAGATGAAACTCTAACCAAAAAAGAAATATATCAATCAAATCCTGCCAATGGTGGACCTGGCCAAATCAAAGGGCAAACGGTGCATTTTACATGTAGACTTAATCATCCGACAAAATTATCATTAGTATTATACGATTCCTTTATTTTCTTAACTTTTTCATAAAAAAGAGCCCTTTACTGGACTCTTCTTACATAAGCCTTACACCCGATCAAACTCATCCGGATCAGCAAACTGACGCTCATCCTGGTTTAAGGCATTGATGCTGTCCAGTTCTTCCTGCGTAAGCTCAAAGTCAAATACATCAGCGTTTTGAGCGATCCGTTCAGGGTTAACAGACTTTGGAATGGTAACAACACCCGTTTGGATATCCCAGCGGATAATGACCTGGGCAGTTGATTTATTGTGTTTCTCAGCAATTTCGACTAACGTCGGATGGTCAAGCAGCCCTCCCTGCATTAACGGGGACCAGGCTTCAAGCTGGATGTTGTGCTGTTTACAAAAATCATGCAATTCACGCTGATTAAATTGCGGGTGATATTCTACCTGATTAACCATCGGTACGATTTCTCCGTTTGAAATAATCTCTTCCAAATGATGCGGTTTAAAATTGCTGACGCCAATGGCACGAACGCGGCCATCCTTATACAGCTTTTCAAGCGCTCTCCATGTTTCAACGTATTTCCCCTGAGAAGGAAGAGGCCAGTGAATCAAATAAAGATCCAAATAGTCCAGCCCAAGCTTGTCCATACTCTCATCGAAAGCAGCAAGCGTTTTTTCATAGCCGTGATTTGAGTTCCATACCTTTGTTGTAATAAATAATTCTTCCCGTGGAACAGTAGATTCAGCAATCGCCTGGCCGACGCCTGCTTCATTTCCATAAATAGCAGCCGTATCAATGCTTCTGTAGCCGGTCTCTAATGCAGCCTTTACGGAATTGACCACTTCTTCCCCGTCTTTTACTTTAAATACACCAAAGCCAAGCCATGGCATCTTAACACCATTATGTAAGGTCGTTGTCTCTTGTAAACTCATTTTTTATCTCTCCTTTTTGTAAATAGTCGATTATACAGTTACGTAGTTTCTCCATTTATGAACAGGGGTCCAATTTAAAAGGTTTTTTGCCTTTTCATTGTTTAGAAGGGGCTCAAAGCCGTTTAACTCTTTTCTAAAATCCTTTACCTCAGGAAAGCATTCTTCCATCAGCTGCCTGCTTTCAATATCCATACTCGTTTCATCCGCTCCGATATTAAGCGCAACAGAACCAAGTCCGTCTGTGGCAACGGCCAGCCGGTAAGCAGTTGCTGCATCCCGTGTATCAATATAGCTCCACAAAATCGTTTTCCGCTGCTCAGGATCATGGATGAACCCAGGAAAATTGTTATACATTTCAGGCGAGATGACATTGCCTAAACGGAAGGAAACGACCTGCATGCCCGTTCTGCGGTGAATCATTTCAGCGGTGTTCTCATTCACAATCTTCGACAACCCGTAGCTTTCCTCCGGTAATTGCGGATGCTCCTCATCAATTGGTACATATTGAGGAGGTAAGTTCTGCTTCGAAAAACAGATCCCGTAGGAGGATTCACTGGAAGAAATAACAGCTTTTTTAATCCCTAACGTGCCTGCCGCCTCTAACACGTTATACGTAGACATGACGTTATTTTGGAAAGTTACCTCATTTGGATGGGAATAAGCCACCGGAATCGCTGCAAGATGAATGACGGCATCAGCTCCAGCCAATATGCCATAAACTTCTCCTAAATTCGTTAAGTCGGTAATGACGGTCCTGCAAAGTGCTTCCTTTGGATGCTTAACATCTGCATTTACGACCTCATACCCATGCGCTAAAAATTCCTCTATTACAGCTGAACCAAGTAAGCCGCTTCCACCTGTTATCACTGCCTTTTTCATTTCCAACCCTCCCTATCTTAAAACTGCTTAGAATGGTAATGTTCTCTTTGTTTATTAGACAAACTAAGTATATGTTAATAATTTGTAATTTTCAAGTAATTAATGTTCTGGCATTTCCTAAAGAAATTCTCCTCTACCTTTATATTTAAAAGCAAGGAGAATCTTTTATAGAAAAGCTGGTATAAATACATTAATGATTCTTTTTACTCCCAACCGACCAAACAACCACCGGAATAAGAATTAGGGATAAAACGCCGCCAGCTAGTGATAACGTTTCAAAACTTGAACCCGCTACAACCATTCCGGATAACGCTCCGCCTGAAGCTCCTGCCAGGGCGATTAACACATCCAGCGACCCTTGGGTTTTCGCGCGTGTGGAAATACCTGTTGAATCAACGATAAGCGCAGTGCCGCTTATTAAACCGAAATTCCACCCCAATCCGAGAAGGGAAAGAGCCAGTACGAGAAAAAACATGGAGTCTCCCGGTGCCATCGCAGCTGTTAAACCGGCAAGAAGCAATGTAATGCCGGAAGCCACAGCCATGAACGTCCTCCCAAGCTTATCAACCAGAACGCCTGTAATGAGGGAAGGAAGATACATCGCACCAATATGAAAGCCGATCACAAGACCCACAGCATCTAATCCATGTCCGTGATGCCTCATATGGACCGGTGTCATCGTCATAATCGCTACCATCACAATTTGAGTAAGAACCATGATCGTCGCACCAAGAATAATGCCTTTTTTATTATCCTGATGGACAGTTGTTTCTAAAAATCCATCGTCTCCAGACTTTTGATTTATTGCTTCAATTTTTCTAGCAATCACAAATGGATCCGGGCGAAGCAGGATAAATAGAACAGCCCCTGCCATGATATAAGCAGCTGAAGCTAAGAGGAAGGGTCCTGCAAGTGAAGGAATTCCAATGGAAAGAGCAAAATCCCCCATCACTCCCACTAAATTTGGACCAGCAACCGCACCAAGTGTAGTAGCTACCAGCGCGATACTGACAGAAGTCGCCCGCTGCTTACTCGTTGCCAGGTCGGTTCCTGCGTAACGGGCCTGGAGATTAGAAGCCGTACCTGCACCATAGATAAAAAGAGCGGCAAATAACAAAAAGACATTTCCTAAGACAGCAGCCAGTACAACACCTGCCGCTCCGAGGCCGCCTGTCAAAAAACCTGCTGCTAATCCGGTTCGTCTTCCAAAACGGTTGGAAAGCCTCCCAACCGCTAATGCTGCTCCCGCTGAGCCTAACGTAAACAAAGCAGTAGGCAAGCCTGCGAATGCGTTTGTTCCAAGCATCTGTTCTGCAAGCAAAGCGCCAACCGTAACACCTGCAGCCAGCCCTGCCCCGCCAAACATTTGCGAAATAACCACAATAAGTAAGGTTCGTTTATATAATTCTTTTATTTTTTCCGGATGATCTATGTATACCTGCGCTGCATTCGACATCGTAAAGCACCTGCTTCCCTACCTTGAAATGACTATGAGACAATTTCTAAAATGTTCCCATCCGGATCGATCACGTGGAATACGGATTCAGAATTGCTTCTTTTTACGTTAAAATTCTGTGCCTCTAAAAGCCGATAATAATAAAATATCAGCATCGCATTTGAGTCCTGTATAGCTTTTAATAGTGCCGGTATAATCTCGTGAGTTGGCGGTGGTTTTTCTATACCTGATTCTTGTGCGAGTTTTAGTTTTTTCCTTGAGCGATGCAGGGCTGTTTTGACCGATTCATTACTCACTCGCAGCACTTTTGAGGAATAACCAAATACATCCTTTAAGGTAATGAGCATCGACTGCTTCAAAGGCAGGTTCACAAGGAGGAGTTCGATTAAACCGGCGTATTCGATAGAACCATATTCTTTCCCGTACAGTTCTTCGTTATAAGGAACACTTTCTTGATACTTCCTTTTTTCATCGATAAAGTGGTTTTTAGCCACTGTACATAGATAGGAAAATGAAAACTCTTTACCCGGATCTGACCTCTTCATGCGATAAACCTTCAGCATCGCTTCCTGTACTAAGTCCTCGGCAGCCCAGGGAGAACCTGTAAGCGTTAAGCAATACCTATAAAGCTTCTTCATCGCATGCTCTACATCTTCAAAAACCATCTTTTCTCCCCTTTCGTTTAATTTTGTATGTAAGTGTAACTTTTAATCTATTATATTCGTTATAAGGATGAATTTCATTACGAGGAGGAAAAGTATGTTTAAAGTTGGGAGTATCTTCATTCCGGTAACAAATATCGAAAAATCGATAGAATGGTATGGAAATTTTCTTGGGGGAAAAATGATTGACCGCTGGGAAGACGGGGTTGGTTTATACCTTCCTGCCGGGTCCACACAGCTGGCTCTGATCAAAGTTGAATCCCCTCAACCAACTGAGTTCCGAACGAAGGGGGATCAGAAAAACAGCTATTTTAATTTTGTGGTAGAAAAGATCGAAACAGCCCATCAGCACTTCAAAGACAACAACATTCCTGTAACAGACATCGACGAATTTGGCGGAATGAAATTCTTCGACTTCTTCGACCTCGACGGCAACCCATTTAGTGTCGTGGATGAAGTAGAAGGCTCACCTTACCACTCTGATCAGGTTAGACAGATGCAGGAAAGGGATAGAGAGAATAAATAAAGGAAATCGACAGGTGCCAGGCACCTGTCGATTTTTGTCATTTATCTAATAAGCTTTCATAAGGACATACTCGACAAAAGAATTAATTAGAGCTGCGCCTTTACTAAAACTTCTACATTCTGTAGGTCTGGAGTATTGCGTAAATAAGCTTTCATGTATATTCTTTTACTAACAGGAGGTGGTACCTGATGACAATTGCGAGAAACATGCAGGCGTCAGAATTGGCATCGACTCATGCAAAGCCTGAATAAGTAGGCGATACTTTGCGTGGGTTAAGGATTGTATATTAATCGCCAATCAATGGATCCTTCTATTCAGGTTTTGCACTTATCTAATGAAATGAAAAGATAAGGAGCGAATAGAAAATGGATACATCTAAAATAACGGAACAAATGTTTATACGAAATGACCAATATAATTTTATTGCACAGCAGATCTATTTTGTCATTCACACTCAAAATACTGTAAATCATCAGGATACCCGGGACGCAGTAAAGCTTCATGCGATTTCAAAAGTGAAAGACACGATTCCTGGAATGACAGAGGATCAGGAATGCCTTCTGAACCGCATGATCGAATTGGAAAACGAGGCTGAAGCGAGGACTTTTCTAAATGAGTTAAAACGCAACTATGTGATCCCATTCCAGAAAGTCACGAAGAAACAAATAGAAAAGCTATTCCCGAAAGCGAAAAAGCTGCAAGTTCCCGATCTGGAAACACTGGATTTTCAGCGATTGTCTTACCTTGGATGGTTCGACACGCGCGCCCATAAGCAGTATTTAATCGTAAAATATCAGGGTAAGTTAAAGGGCATAACAGGTCACTTTGCCAATAGCAATAACAAAGGCATTTGCAGTATTTGTAATCACCTGGGTGAAGTGGCTTTGTTTATGACAAAGGTTAGAAGCGGAAAAGAAACCTATATCAGCAGAGGGAACTATATATGTAAAGATAGTCATGCGTGCAATGAAAACATGACAGACATAAAAAAATTAGAAGTGTTTTTGGATAATCTTTATCAATAGAATAGCGGGATATCTGATGTCCCCCTCAATAAGTAAGTCAGTTAAGTAGCTATGTGTCTCGATGAAAATGATAATAACATAATACTGGCTTGCTCAAACCCGTCATGTAATAGACATGACGGGTTTGTTTTTGCTGTGAAGATCGACAGGTGCCAGGCACTTGTCGAAGAGCTGTACGGCAGGTCTATTTTTATTGTAATACGTTTTAATTTTCTATCTCTCCCAAACCAATTCCCCACGATCTAAAACCGCTTCCCAGGAATCCTTTCCATCCGTAATTTTATATACATCAAACTCCGCATAATAAACGGCGTCAATTTTTTCACTTTCAGCAAAAGTCCAGCTATAATCCTGTTCATTATCATTTTTTTCTCTATTTAACAAACTTCTTGAGGGTGAATCAGCAATGGTTTTGGTGTAGTAGATGAAACTGACATTCCGTGTCTCACCGTCTATCTCAAGTCGCATGGGATGAGTTTCGTGTACCGTAGCATAGCTTTTACCGTAGTATTGAGAAACGAGCTGGTTATTATCTTCTAAGCCAATTTCAAATAGGTCGTCCGAGTAAGGAATAACTCTTTCAAAATAAAAAACATACGCAAATGCTCCAAATAAAACAATCGCTGTAGCCAAAACGGAAGCAATGGACACAATCACTTTTTTCCTGCGCCATTTTTTATTAATTTTATTGATCAAAGGCGCTTCATTTTGGGCTGGAATATACAACGTCCCTTTCATTGCTTCATATTCCTTTTGGCATTTCTCACAATGCTGTAAATGCTCATCGACCATTTCTTTTGTATCCAGGCTGACTACCTCATCAACATAAAGAGGCAAAACATCCTGAATAACGGTGCATTTAATCTCCTTCATTGTTCATCCCCTCCATATGCTTTAGAACCTGTTTTCTCGCTCTGTAATAGGTGACCCTTGCCCAACCTGCACTTTTTCCGAAAAGAAGACCGATTTTCTCAAATGATAATTCACCAAAGGAACGCAGTGAAAAGACCTCCTTGTATGGCTCCTTCATTGAGTGAAGAAACTGGTGAACGATGAAGGCATCCTCTTCATTCATTAAATGAGTAACAAATTTCACGTCCATCGCCGGTTCTTCAGCTGCATCCCTATGTATGTACCGTTTGCTTTTTTTGTAGTGAGAGTAATAGGTGTTTTTGGCGATGGTAAAAAGCCATGCCCGGATGTCCCTGGAGCCATCAAATTTTTCAATTGCCTTTACCGCTTTAAAAAATGCCTCCTGCGTAATTTCCTCGGCTATATGGTCATCATGACTAAGGGATTTGATGAACAAAAAAACCTCTTTAAAATACTTCCTGTAGATTTCCTCAAAGTCCACCCGTTTTCACCCCCTTCACTTATATAACTTTTGGACATTCAAAGCGTTACAATAAATTTTATTTATCTGGACTTTCTATTAAATTAAGTAAGAATGCCGTTTAGGAGAATTTCCTTTTGAATCATAAAGCATCTTAAGAATTCTTAAGAAATTCCATGAATGTTTCTTAATATGTTAAGTCTATTCTTTTCATAGAACTAAAATTCTAAGGAGTGAATAGACTTGCAATCAATAAAGTTTCTTCAACAATATTTTTTTGCTCCAAGAAAAATCGGAGCTATTTTACCAAGCTCTGGTTATCTAGCTAAAACAATGGTTGAGACCATTGATTTCTCCTCGGCTAACTATATCGTTGAACTTGGAGCAGGGACAGGTGTTTTTACTGATAAAATCCTTCAATATAGAGAATCAGATACGCTGGTTATATTATTCGAGAACAACACCATGTTTTACGAGATGTTAAATGAAAAATACAAGAGTGAAAGCAACTTTATCATCATAAACGATACCGCCGAGAGCATAGACAAATATATAAAAAAATACAAGATTCCATCTATTGATTATGTTATTTCCGGCTTGCCTTTTGCCAGTTTGCCGGAGAATGTCTCGAGTGTTATCTTAGATAAAACTCGAAGTTTATTGAAAAATGATGGTACGTTTATTACATTTCAATATACCCTGCTGAAAAAGGAAATGTTTAATCAGTATTTTGAACAGATTGACATCAAACGTGAATATCGAAATGCTCCACCCGCTTTTGTGTTGAGCTGCCAAAGTAAAAATGGGAATACTAAACGGAAAATAAAAGGATGGAAAAAAGATTGACGACAAAAATTTTAAATCGATGATGATAAAGAAATCAGAAACCTTATCTCTGTTTATTTAGAAAATGAAGGAATTCAAAAAAAAAGGCTGAGGATGCAATTGAAGGGTTAAAACTACTTGAAAAAGAGGATTTTGACCTCATAATTTTGGATATTATGATGCCTAAGATGAACGGGATTAAAGCCTGCATGAAGATTAGAGAAGAACGCCATATGCCTATTATTATGCTTTCAGCAAAATCAGAAGATATGGATAAAATTCAAGGACTTACATCCGGTGCAGATGATTATATTTCAAAGCCCTTTAACCCGTTGGAACTAATCGCAAGAATAAAGTCCCAGCTCCGGAGATATAAAAGGTATAATACCGAATTTGATAACGACAAAACCATCATTGAAATTGGCAATCTGATGATCAATACAGATACCCGCCAAATATGGGTGGATAAAAAAGAAATAAGGCTTACTCCAAAGGAATTCGACATACTTGAACTTCTTGCGGTTAATAAGGACATTGTATTAAACGTTAGAAAAATATACGAAGCTGTCTGGAAAGAAAATTTTTTCAAGTCAGATAATACGGTAATGGTACACATTACTAAAATAAGGGAGAAGATTGAGGAAGATCCAAAGCGTCCCATATATATCAAAACTGTGTGGGGAGTCGGTTATAAAATATGAAAGGGAATCGATTGAAGAGTTCATTGTTTGTAAAACTATTAGCAGCAGTGGCCATTAGTTTTTTGGTCTCGTTTCTTGTAATGATCATCCTCTCTCAAAGTATTTTGTATCTTTACAGCATTGAATATCTTTCAGCTGAAGAAATAGGGGTAACTTCTTATAATGTTATCGTATATTCTGTCTTTGCATTTGTTATCCTTTCTTTTATTGGCACGTTTTTAGCTATTATTCGAAAGAAAATATTATATATAAAACGCATTACAGAAAGTATTAATGAAATTGCAAATGGAAATTTGGGATTAACGATTGAAAGGAAAGGAAACGACGAAATAGGCAGACTTGCCGAGAACATTAATACCATGTCCATCGAATTGGCAAGTAAATTTGAATACGAACGACAACTGGAAACAGCAAAGAACGATCTTATTACAAACATATCCCATGATTTGCGTACACCTTTAACATCCATTATTGGATATTTGGATTTGTTAAGAACGAATAAATATTCTAACGGAAATCAATTAAAAGAATATCTTGAAACCTCCTACGCTAACTCCAAACGACTTGAATCTTTGATCAATGAACTTTTTGAATATTCGCGTTTATCAAGTCCTGATATCACACTAGAACTTAGTGAAGTGGACTTTTCAGGTTTATTAGAGCAGCTGCTTGGGGAATACGTTCCTATGTTTGAAAAAGAGAACCTCAAGATTGTAAAATCAATACCCGATCAAGAAATCACAGTGACATTGGATGTTAATAAAATCGTTCGTGTGTATGAAAATCTGTTTATCAATTCGATAAAATATAGCACAAAACCTTCTGATATACACATTAGTTTGAAAACGAATGATTCAATGACAATTGTAGAACTATCAAACCGGGTGGAAGCTCCGTCTATAGTCGATACGGAAAAGTTATTTGAGCGTTTCTTTGTTGGAGATCAGGCAAGACAGAACAATCAAGGCACTGGACTTGGACTTGCGATCGCAAAAAGAATTGTTGAGTTGCATAACGGATCCATACGAGCAGCATACAAAGAAGGCTGGATAACCTTTACCGTGGAACACCCGATAACAATGGACCAAATCCAACCGTCTCCACCTAATCGCAAGTTGACCCAGCGTTCAGATCATTAGTTATTAGCTCAAAGGTACCCTCTATAAGGTAACTGTATGTTTCAGTGCTGCTTTTGAAACGCCAGCTTGATAAGGGCTGCCCATTTTTTACGCCATTGCATTAATAATGCACGATCGTTCCAATCCCGGTTTTTAACCGTGAATCCATCTTTAGAAATTTCCCGGGTGGTTAGTAAGATATGCGCATGAGGGTTCTTGGGGTTTTCTCGGTGTATCGCAATATCAGCGATCATTCCGTTGCGGACAACTTCCGTTCGGACAAAGTCTTTGACAAGATCTGTCTGCTGAACCTCGGATAGCTCTAGTGGAAGCGTCATTTTGATTTCTCTGGCTAGTTGGGAATTTTTGCGTGTCTCTGAATTCTCAACTTCATTCCATAAACGGCTGCGATTTTGTACCCATTCAGGCGCATGTAATGGGGAAATGATCATTGTTTCCGGTTGCAGGGTCCGCCTGTAAATCTTTATTTCACCTGATCGTTGATCTAAAAGCCGTTCTCCTGATCGATGCGCAGCAGAAGCAACAGCCGATTGCCCGTTGCTTCTTGAAAGCACCTGGACAGAAAAGTGATAGGGGGCCATGATTTCATTTCTCCTTTCAAGAGCCTTTTATTCTGTTACGCTTTAAACGGTAAAAGGTTTCTGGTTGTATTCCTCCATTTACCTTCCATAACCGTAACTTTACTCCAAACTTGAAAGAAAAAATTCCACCTGGCGCCCTAGTTGAGCTCCTTCTTTTGAATGGGGTTAACTTTTAAAAATGTGGTTTTCTACTATACAACTTTCTGCCAGATCTTGATCAATGAAAAAGTATGAACTAGATGCATCAGGCAGTGGAATTTCGATTTTTCCTAATTTAAAAGTTGTTTCTATTGTTCTTCCCCTCCTTTAGGTTGAAAAATATTATTAACAAAAAAAGGTGCCATAGGGATTTCTGCTGCAACATTATATCGTAGAATTAAGCAGAATAACGCTAACCAGCATCAAATAAATCTTTTGTTACGTCAAGAAAATAAAACGATCCATTAACTCTTTAACGAGGAATTTCTTCTAACACGCTTTCACACAATGACTTAGTCTCATTTAAAAGGAGGGGAGCTTTAAATTTGTAGGCAATTGAACAAATGATGACTCAGTGCCACGGTAATTTTAATAACTGCTCTCATCTTTCTGAACAGATAGTGAAACTTTTTTATGAAAAAATAAGAATAATAAAACTAGCTTGTAAATATAGTGAGAAAGTAGAAAACTTCAGCAGGGGGGAGATTAAATTCGCTGATGCGATTGTAGCCAGATCTTTAGATGAAATTAAATTCTGGTCTAGGATTATGAAAGAGCATGCCTTATTTTTAAGCTTAGGGTTTACATACGAACAGACACAATTAATTGATGAGGCAAAGAAATTCATCTCATTGTTTGAAGGAATTGAAGAAAGGTTAGACCGGTTTACAGTAAATTCAGATATAAGTCAGGTTAAAGCCTTTAATGCCGAAGTTTACCAGGCTGCTGTGGCAATATGGTCTTATAAGCGAAAGGTATTAGGTTTAACTTTGCGCTGCGAGATCCGTACAAACAATTTCCCACTATTAGTAGATCATGTAAGCAGAGAAGCAGCTTACTTTGCTAATCGATTAAAAGAACTAAATGAAGGGAAGTTAGCTCCAACGCCTGATGCTGTCATTCAAGAAAATGTATTCTTCTTAAGGATTATGGCTGATCATGCTAAGTTTATTGGACATCTATTAGATCCTTCTGAGAGAAAGTTAGTGGCTCAGGCTAGGGAATTTAGTCATGATTTTGATCAACTTCTTTTTCAAGCAATTGATTTAGATTCAATGTGGCCTCAATCCGAAACAATTCCTCTTCAAAGTCAATTTCTTAACCAAAATAAAGTTTCGGTTGTTTCGTTAAGGGATTTTAAGAAGACTGCAAGGGATCTAATTGAAGCATGCAGAATTAAAAGTAATATTCATCCACTGTTGGCAGATCATACTTTTAGAGAAGCTGAAAGATTTTTGGAGATCATTGATCTATTTGAAACCAGCCTGACAGGCTAGCAAAGGTAAATAGCGCAGGCTGTATATGAAGAGCAAAATAAAAATGCCCCTACAGAACAGTTTGTTTTGGCGGGGCATTCTCGTTTAATCACCCGTTTTCTCCTAGCCTCTTTTAACACTTGAAGGGTAACAGTTAGAACATAATAAGATAATCGGAATTACGCAATTTTTATAAGTCCTAAGACACTAGCTTGTGACAGGCATTGCATATTCTAGTGGACTGCTTTAGCGGTGATCTTGTTCAGCATGAAATATGGCATACTTCTTGGAACGTAGGAAGCTCTTATGGAACAATAGCCCCCTTTACCTATAAGAGTTCTTCAAAATATTTGCTTTAGACTAGCATTCGAAGTTATTAGGTTTTAGATAGTGTTTTAAGGGTAGGACCTTGCGGTAAAAACTAATAATTAACAATTGAACAACCAAGATTGAACACTTCAGCAACTTGATAAGACTACACTTTTAATGTGCATCCAAGGTCTACTTTGATTGAACAAATATAACTTTAAAATAAATAAATAAAAACAAACCATTTTGATTGATCAAAATGGTTTGTTTTGCAGTAGAATTAATTCTTATAATAATTTCTTTCAGCAATCCTTATTCAACTAAAGCTACCCGTTAGTTGAATAAAAATTGTACTTATACAATTGAAAGAGTGTTATTAATAGGGTTTTCATACAACAATCGTTAAAACTATTATGACTATTCGTTGACCACTATTAAATCGAACGATGATGGTGGACACAGGACTGAGAAATAATAATCCTCAGCGGAGTCCCATCGAAGGTGCCAAGCCACATCGTCATTCCCCTCTCTGAGATTATGCCTATGGCGGCGAACATCGGGTAAGACATCCACAAGAACCTTATAGTCGACAACATCGGAAAGTTCAGGAAGTGAGGAATAAATTCCATCAAGTATAATTACCTCAGAAGGCTCTTTTGTGACCAAGTATGATGACAAACCGTTCCAAGACGAAAAGGAAAAAGGGTAATATTGAGCGTTTTTACCTACTATAAGTGGCAACAATGCCTCAGTACGCATACGCTGCAAATCGATGCAACGACTACACTTTTGTTCGGGTGTGTAGGTATCCCATTCATCGTCGGTAATAGTTGCTGCGAAGAAATCATCACACTGAATGACTGTTGCACCCAAATGCGAAGCCGCCTCAGCAGCCACCGTAGATTTGCCTGCACCACTCCCTCCGTCTAGGGACACCACCAAAGGACTCCTTCGTCCTTTCAGACGTTTGTTAATAGCTGATACAATAGACAGAACGGCTTCATTGGATATATTTATTAATTGGTACTTTTCCACGACTACCACTCCGAATCAAAGAATTTACTACTGCCTTTTAGACCGAATACCTAATCATCAATAGTTTAACATTAATTCCCTTTTGTTGGATAAAAAAAAAAGCACTCCTTATTGAAGGAATGCTTACCGTAATATAACAAGCTAATCTCTATAAAAGTTTTTTATTCACCAACAAATTCGCCGTCAATGTATAGCGAATCTCTTTTTGTTCCTTCAAAGTTTTTAGAGCTTGTTTCTACTTTTATTGTTTCAGCTTCGGACTTACTTTCAATGAAATTTAATAAGGTTACAAACTGTTTCCACTTGTTAATGGTTATGCTCATGCGACGGAATTTCAACTGGTTGTCTATGATTATTATTTTGCTTATTTAAATTCGAGTTCTCATGAAAAGCAGTAATTAACATCATAATCGTTAATAAAGTCATTACCAAAATCGAACCAGTTGATTTATTAAAGTTTGAACTTGAATTATTGATTGCTCTTCTCAATAAAAAAATTAAACAAAAAACGACAATGATATACAAGATAACCAGAAACGTTAACATAATTATGTAGTTAGCTGAAGGCAACATGTATCCCAACATTGCCCCCATCATACTTCCCATCAGTCCTGCTCCCATTGCTTCAATTATTCCGTATAACTTTAAAGGCTTTCCTAAAAAGTATCCCACAATCAAACTTACTATTATCCCATATATAGTTGAAGTTGTAAGGTTATCGTGGAATAGTACACCAAAAATTAACCCTATAATTAAACTGGAAACCATAGCCACTGACATAACTGCCATTAGTCCTTCCATTCCTGAGAAACGTTCCCTTTTAACATGAATTTCTTTAATAAAGTAAAGTGTATGAGCTAAAACAACTAATGTACTTATAGTCAATAACATACGATTACCTCCAAAAAAAACTCAAAAATACCTTCCGCCATAAAGAAAAAATTATTTAATCACAATTTTTAGCTTGAGGCACAATCGCATCCAGTGTCTCAACTGCAGCTTGGTCCGCATTTGCACTTTGTTCCGCGTGTACACTCTGGTCCACATTTGCACTTTGTTCCGCATTTGCACTCTTTTCCACATTTACACTCTGATCCGCATTTACACTTTGGTCCACATTTACACTCTGATCCGCATTTGCACTTTGGTCCACATTTACACTCTGATCCGCATTTACACTCTGATCCGCATTTACACTCTGATCCGCATTTACACTCTGATCCGCATTTACACTCTGATCCGCATTTACACTCTGATCCGCATTTACACTCTGATCCGCATTTACACTCTGATCCGCATTTACACTCTGATCCACATTTGCACTTTGTTCCACATTTACATTCTGATCCGCATGTACACTCTGGTCCACATTTACACTTTGGCCCGCATTTACCTTTAGATCTTCGTATTCCCACTTTTCTACCCCCAATCAAATTACTTTATACTATGTTAAATAAACTTTTAAGTTGCTTAAATAATGCAAATGAATATGGGAAACAGCACTGTAATTTTGTCTTAGCCCTCGAATATAATTGCAGTAAATCATCTACAAGGGAGGGCATTAGGTCAAAAAAGTCCAATAATAGAAAAGGCGGAGTGAATCATGAAGAGTATGATTAAAAAAGTATCTAATTTGCTTTTATTATCATTTTTGGGGATCTTTTTATTTTGCAGCATAGCCAGTGCACACGTGACGGTGACACCAGATGAATCCACTACTGGTGCCTGGGAAACATATACTATGAAGGTCCCTGTGGAAAAAGATGTGGCAACAACTAAGGTAACCTTAAAGGTACCAGAGGGATTGGAAGTAAAGTCTTATCAACCCGTTCCTGGATGGAACTTTACTTCCGAAAAGGATGCCAATGGAAAATTGGCGACAATCACCTATGAAACGACTGGAGAAGGAATTTTACCTGGTCAATTTCAACAATTTACGTTTGTAGCCAAAAATTCCGACACGGCTACTAAAGCTGTCTGGGATGCTTTTCAGTATTATAAAGATGGCACTGTTGTAGAATGGACGGGTGATGAGGGATCGGAAAAACCGCACGCCATCACAAATATCGTTGCGGGGGCTGCTGAAGGAAACAATCACGATGCCGATTCTGCAAAAGAAGAAACTAAAAATGACAAGTCGAATGATACACAATCAAATGGCCAATCCAATTCTCTTCCGTTAATACTATCTAGCCTTGCTGCTATCCTTTCATTGGCGGCTTTTGTGTTAGCAGTTCGCAAAAAATAATCTAGGTAAAAGCAGAATATTGCTTTTAAATCTTCTGCTTTTCTCTTTTCATGAAGAAAACAACGAATACTTTACAAAGAATTTTTTTCTTAACCCAATACCAGATACCCCTCTACTTCTCCCACCCAAGGAAATTCATCCACTTATTCCTCTTAACAACCCTATGAGATAAATAGTCCTATTAGAAAACCATATGAAATTTATTTTGTATTAAACGGGTTGATTCTTAATTTCAATAATTAGGAAAATTATTTTTTGGACTGAAAAAATGATGAAAGGAATGGACTAAGAATGAAACGATTATTGATCATGTTAGGGATTATACTAGTAATGCTGCCAGCAATAGCAAGTGCACATACACACTTAGAATCCTCCACCCCTGTATCGGGAGAGGTGGTAACGGAACATTTGAATAAAATCGTATTGAACTTTGGAGGGGAAATTGAGTCACTTAGTACAATGACACTAGTGAAGGACGACCAGAAGATTCCATTTAAAAGTGTTGAACCACAAGGAACCCAGATGGTTGGAGTATTTAAAGCTCCACCGGAAAATGGTTCATACGTTATTAAGTGGAAGATCATTGGTGAAGATGGCCATGTAATAACTGGAGAGATTCCATTCTCTGTTCAAGTTGAACAGGATGCTGGAGAAACCGGGAAAGAAGAGCTTATAACTGAAAACCCCAATAATAAAGAAGGCACAGATCCAGCAGTAAATGAAGAAGGGGAAGTAAGACAAAAGGATACAGCAAATCAGAAAGAATCAAACAATGAGCAATCTGAATCCAATCTCACAAAAATTGTCATCCCTGTTGTGGTTGTTTTGCTGTTGAGTGTTGGCTTGGCAATACTTTTTATAAGGAAGAAGTAGAATGGAGTTTCTAATTCCTATAAGTGAATTTGGCACTTATTTATGTTTTGCCATACTCGCGGGATATATTGCATTGCAGTATATCCCGGCAGAATACAAGCCGCAATCCACCGTTTCTAAAAGAACGATACTGTTATCTACCCTGGGAGTCTTTGTTTTTTCATTGGGCCCGGCTGCACTGGCCATTTCTTATTTTAGAGATACAGTTGGCTTTACAATGGCAGCCTATTCCGTAATTACTGATTCCCAAATAGGGAAAGTATGGGTAGTTATCGGTTTTTCATCTGTCCTTCTTTGGGTCACATGTTTGCTGAATGGCTCCAAACATGTACAAGGCCTCTTGTTAGTAATAATGGTTTTGGCTATTGGATATTCAGGTCATAGTGCTTCTTTATCTTTTTGGTTTGGGTTTGTTGCACATTCTGGCCATTTCTCAATGGTGATCCTTTGGAGCGGCATATTAATTCACGTAGCATGGTTTTCAAGAGATCAAACGAAATGGAAAAAGTTTTTACAGTGGTTTACTCCGTTTGCAATAGGCTGCATCATCATCATTGTCATTAGCGGGCTAACATTAATGTTTTTTGTTGTTAAACCTGATACGTATGTTAATTCCTGGCTCTTACCCTATGGACAAATGCTCCTATTAAAACATATCGGAATTATTCCTATTTTGGTATTTGCTTTTATCAATGGGGTATTGGCAAGAAGAGCTGTGAGCTCTCCATCCTTTAATCCCCGTCCATGGGTAAAAGCGGAAACGATTGTGATTTTAATTGTGTTCTTCTTTACAAGTATCTTAGGAACACTGCCACCGCCCCATGAGGTTGATTTTGCCGCTGATTCTCAAGGCTCCTCCAGCTGGGTGGAATGGATACTCGGCAAGGAAATCCTTCCTGCAGCCAATGTAACGTTAACCGCAAATACAATGTCAATTTTACTATTCGTAACTTCGCTGTTATTCCTTATCCTTATTATTTTAAGCTTCAAAAAAGTAAAGCCGGCAGTGGGCGTTTTCTTCGCAGGGAGTTTTATTGCCTCAATGTATTTAGGACTGATTTTGTCTCTAAGCTTATAATTTACAGAATAAAGGGTCTGGGACAAATAGGTCTCAGGCCCTTATACCCGGTTCACTGCGCTTCAGATTCGACAGGTGCCTATTCGACAAGTGCCTGGCACCTGTTAGTAAGGTTTATCGAATATTAACAGCTATTTAAAAGAATTAATACAAATTAAACCCTTATCAACTGAAGTCTCTATATACCCAATAATCTGGTCTAGAGTGAACACCATAAGCGGCTAAGCAAAAAACTTTAAATACCGACACTTCATTGACTTTCCAGCAAAAACAAAAGCTGGCTATTTTCTAAATGATTTAAACCATTTAGATACTAGCCAGCTTTGCTGCTATTCTAAGTTTCATTAGAATTTCATTATGATTTAAGTACATAATAATGGAAGTGGATGCTTTTTCGGCCCATTATTTGGTGTTTAGTTCGTTGATTAAAAAGTCGTGTAAAGAAGACTAAAAAGAATGGTTCATTTTTTAGGGGTATCTTTTTTACTCGTCATTTTTCATTTAACAAACTTCGGATGCCTGATTATTGCCCTTGGTGAAGAGGTGGCGGAACGAGCCAGCCTTTTTCTTTGCTTAGTCTTAAAAATTTAGCGCCAAGTGCTGCTTTTTGCATATGAAATTGGCCAAAAAGCAAAGCAATGTCTTCACGAATTGATTGACCGATGATTTGGCTGCAAGCAACTAGACCAGCTGCAATATCCATGGAGATTGATGCTGAAATTTCCACGTCATGAAACCTTGCACCAGTTGGAATTTCATCTAACTTAGCTACGGGACGGGAAGGAGGTGTTGGAGGTAAGCCAATGCCATTTTCTTTTAAAATCGTTTCCAGCTGTTCAACTTCCTGTTCCCCCAGCTTTATTGCTTCTTCGATTAACTCCTGCAAATCGCGGTCACCTGCATGATTAATTAACGTTTGGAATTTGGCTATTCCAGCTTTTGCAGTAGAAAGATATGACCAGGTGCCAAACACTTCACCATAATGCATGGGTTCAACTTTTGGATTGCCGCTCAAAATTCCCATTGTGATCCTCCTTAATAAATAAAATTTGTCACTTTTCTCCGGAAAATCCTCCGGTCATTGTGGACAAATTTATTATGTCCAACAATCTTGACTTTATAAAAAAAGCAAAGAAAAGGAAAAAAGAATTTTAAGAAGTCTGCACTGATCGTTATTATCTTACCCTCAACGTTATTGTATCATGGTGGGAGCCAACGACTTTCACTGTGATCAGCTGGGTTGGGAGCTGGTTTTATTCTTTAATGGGAGTGAGTACTTAAATATTTAACTGCTTAGTTTTATAAAGTATCCTCATAAATATCCCCTAAATAGAGGAAGCAGAAAATTTGTTCAATGTTTACGGCGAATGGTAACATGGACAAACTTAACTTAGGTAAAAATAGAGGAGGATCCTTAATGGTAAATGAAGTGATTTTGGACGATTATTCTTTGAAAGTAACTGGTTTTGAACAAGGAGCGGCCACAAACAGCTCCGGAAAAGAAGCAAAGACCATTCGGTTTGATTTCGAAGTAAGAGGCGGGACTGAGTACCACGACGTTACGGTCCATTTATACAAAAATACGTTTGATGTAAAGGTTCCTGAGCTTGATTTGAGCTTCAGAGGAACCATCAACAATTACTCTACTTCACGGACTGATTTCACGGATGAACATTCTTCATCCCTATTCAGCCTGGAGCTGATTGAAATTGGGTAGGAAAAATCCACTGAAATTAAGCATCCTGGATCAATCACCTGTATCCGCTGGCAAAACACCAGCCACGGCTTTGCAGGCTTCCATGGAGCTTGCAAAAAGCGGGGAACAGCTCGGGTACACGCGCTATTGGATTGCCGAGCATCACGATTTTTCCGGACTGTCCTGTTCTGCGCCCGAAGTGATGCTGGGCTACATTGGGGCACACACCAAAACAATCCGCATCGGGGCAGGGGCGGTATTGCTTCCGCATTATAAACCGTACAAGGTTGCTGAAGTCTATAATATGCTGGCGACTCTGTTTCCAGACAGAATTGATTTAGGGATCGGAAGGGCTCCCGGCGGATCAGCGGAAGTGACGATGGCTCTCTCGGATAATTTTTTACAAAATGTTTTCAAGATGCCGGAATCCTTTAAAGAACTTTTGCGTTTCCTCAAAGATGATTTTCCGGAAGAAGATATGTATTCAAAAGTATCTGCAGCGCCGCTTCCGGAAATTTCTCCTAAACCATGGCTTCTCGGGACTAGCATCAAAAGTGCCAAGCTTGCTGCAGAGAACGGAAGCGCCTATACATTCGGCCATTTCATGAGCGATAAAGATGGACCGGAAATCCTTAAAACCTATGAGGATAATTTTCAGCCGGGTTCATCCCAACGACCGGAATCGATCATAGCAGTGTCTGCCATTTGTGCAGAAACGACCGAAAAAGCTGAAGACTTGGCAAAGAGCGGTTTTCTCTGGAAATTAAAAATGGAAAAAGGAGAAGGCAGCGAAGGGGTTCCTTCACTAGAGGAAGCCGAACGCTATCCATATACAAGCGGAGAACAACAAGTAATTGATGAAATGCGACGCAAAATAATCATCGGCAATCCAAAAGAGGTACGGGAGCAGCTTGAACAGCTCCAATCAATCTACCACAATGATGAATTCATGATCGTTACTATCACTCATGACTATATGGATCGCTTACGGTCGTATAAATTGATTGCTGATGAACTCCTGTAATAAAACAACCAGTTACTATAGGATAACTGGTTGTTTTTGTATTTAGCTGATTGCATTTTTGAAGAAATATTTGAGTTAGGTTTCCGCGTTTCTATAATGAAGCGATTAATTGATAAAGGGTGTTAAAGGAAATTTGCTAAGTACAAACTAGATATCCAAGAATTAGAACAAGCATTAGAGGAAGTGACTAAACAAATGTCACAGCTTCGAAAAGACAACAAATGGCTGCCTGATGTAAGGCTTATCACCGGAAACCGGAAATCTCAATCTCTAAAAGGTTTTTCGGGTCTCGCCGTTGCATTTGATCTTTCCGCTTTTTCAGGTCATTATTTGATGAACAGGATGATCTTATTAAAAAGCGGCGTTAAGGTCTAAGTTCTTTTTTTATAGATAAATTCCTTTTTCCTCTCACCTGCCCCTTTAGTTTAACATTAATTTCCTTTTGATGGACAAAGAAAAAAGCACTCCTTATTAAAGGAAAACTCCCAATAGTTTAAGTACATTTAGTTACAAAGTTATGCGTTACCTTTTTTCTTTTTCAGGTTTTTCAATAGGTAGATTCCTCCTATTATAAGAATTAGAATGATAACTACTTGTAATAGCTCCAAATTGTAAAAATGCCAGCTGATAAGAAACTCATATTATCCCCCTTATTTAATTCAGCTAAATCGCTTCTTCACTGTAGATTATTCTTAAATTTACATATGCAGTAAAATTCTATATCCATTTTGATAAAAAATTTACAAGGTTATGTCATACGAGACGAAGTAAGCTTACAAATTATAACCAAGGAAATTTGAACGTATTCTCTATTTCCACTTCAAAGAAAAGGCCATCTTTCTGTAATCTAGAAAGATGGCTTTTAATGGTGAGAATAACGTAAACTTTATTATACAGCCGCTTCGAGTAATAACTCTAAATCTTGTTTAGAGAAATGGTAGTTTTCATTACAAAAATGACAGTTTGCGTCAGCTTGTCCGTCTGTCTGAATCATATCCTGAATCTCGACGCCACCCAGACTAATAATGGCATTCGTAATTCTCTCCTCGGAGCATTGGCACTGAAACTGAACTGGTATAGTCTCTAAAAACTTTACATTACCTGCACCTAGTACTTGTTCGAGTATTTGCTCAGGCATCATTCCCTGCTCCACCATTGATGAAATAGGCATGATATCTTTCAAACGTTCTTCAATCAGTTGGATGGTTTCATCATCTGTTCCAGGCATTAGTTGAATGATGAAGCCCCCCGCCGCCTGAATCGTTTGATCCGGATTAACTAAAACACCTACTCCTACAGATGAAGGTACTTGCTCTGAATTGACAATATATGATGTGAAATCCTCACCTAACTCACCTGACACAAGAGGAACATATCCAACAAAAGGCTGTTGTAAGCCAATATCCTTTGATACAGTCAACATACCGTCTGTTCCAACGGCTCTTTTCACATCTAGTTTACCTTGGTTATTTAAATCAAAATGAGTTTGAGGATTTGTTACGTAGCCCCTCACTTCCCCTTTTGTGTTTGCATCGACTAAAATGGTGCCAATTGGGCCGCCACCGTTAATTTTTATCGATATTTTCTCCTCACCCTTTAACATAGAGCCAAGTATCACGCCAGCTGTCATCGAACGTCCCAGAGCTGCAGAGGCAGTTGGCCATGTTTGATGACGACGCTCCGCTTCTCCGACAGTTTCTGTTGTGATTGCCGCATAGGCACGCACCTGATTGTTATAAGCAGTTGCTTTCACTAAATAATCCTTCATTTCCATACTTCCTTTCTTTACAGCAATTCCTGTGCTAATAAGCGATAGACATTCAAACGTTTCTCTTGTGAATGGGGTATACTGCAAATCATTGCTTCATCAAATCCATATTGTTGTTGTTCTTGTTGTAATCGCGCTGCAATTTCTTTTGCAGATCCTACTAAGTGGATTTTTCGGCTGTCTTGAATCATCATTCGATCCATTTCCGTCAACGGATAGTCACGGGCTTCTTCAGGCGTCAAAACTTGACCGATTTTGCCTTTCGTAAACTGTAATCGCCAAATATCTTGGGGCGCTGCTTCAAACTCAGCTTCTTCTGCTGTTTCGGCTGTTGTCACCATATAGGAAACATTGATTTCCGGCTTCTCCATAAACGCTGAAGGTTGAAAGTTCTTCTTATAAGCTTCCAAAATCGACTCGGATAACTGACCATTAAAAAACTGGGCAAACGAATAACCAACGCCCATACGCCCTGCCTGAATGGCGCTATTGCCACTCGAACCTAATAGCCAAGCTTCAGGCAACACAATTTTGGATGGCGTGGCTATCGTTTTATTGTATAGTCTATCGTCTGGTACTTCATCATTGATCAATTGCAGCGCTATATCGAATTTTTCATACATATTGTTGATCATCGGAGGGCGTCCTTCGGATAAAGCATAGATAGAATCATTATCTCCTCCTGGCGCTCGACCCACACCAAAATCAATTCGGCCTGGTGAAAATGCGCTCAGTGTTTTAAATACTTCAGCCAGTTTTAGCGGAGAATAGTGCATCATCATTGTACCACCGGTTCCGAGGTGGATTTGTTTCGTTTTGGCAGCTAAATGGGCTGCTGTCACCTCTGGAGCTGAACTTGCAAAAGTGTTTGTACCATGATGCTCTGCCATCCACATTCGACGGTAGCCTAATTCATCTGCCAAAATAGCGAGCTCTTCTGCTTTTTTCAATGCATCTGGTGAATTATTTCCCTTTGTTACGGGTGCCTGATCCAGAACACTTAACCTCATGTCGTTCACTTCCTCTTTTGCTGTAGTTTTTCGGGTGTTACATCATTGCCCAAAGGATCCAGTACCGTTATACCCGACACAGTATTGAGAACCTGCCCTCGAATTTCACGTAAATAATCTTGCTGCAAGACGGTTTGTTCAACCATTTCAGCATTGGTTAAACCCTCTTCACGCTGTTTTTTTGCTAATTTATTAATACGATCTAAACCTTTAATCATCTAACTTCCACTTCTTTCATTGTTTATTTGGAGAGAAATGAGGAACTATATATTCGCCTAGTTCTTGAATCACTTCTGCAGCTGGGCGCTTACTATTTTTTAAACCAAACATAACATGGTTAACACCAGCATCCGAATAAGCGTGTAAATAATCGATTAGAAATTTATAACCCGATCTAAACCCGCCCTTTATCGGCTTAGGTGCTTCATTTGAATTCTCTGATAAGTCAATTGCCAAACTTTGCGCAAATGGTTTGAACACGCCAGCTGCTTCTCGCCATTTTTTCACAAGTTCACGTTGCTCATTGACTCCTTGAGAATAAAAAAACCAACCATCTGTATGCTTAGCCAACCACTCAATCGTTTGGCCAGAATACCCTGTACCTAAAATCGGAATGTCCGAAAGAATTGGTTTGGGAACGACATCACCTTGAAGCATCTCAACACGCTCTGTCTGAATTTGTGGAAATGATTCTTTCCAGACTTTTTTCATTACCACGATAGATTCTCTGAATAACGCTGCCTTTTCATGATCATCCACTTTAAATACTGGGAATTCGATTGGCCTATCGCCAGATCCTACACCTAGTAACAATCGCTGTTTAGAGATTGTGTCCAATGAGGCAGCTGACTTTGCTACGTGAAGCGGGTGACGCAATGTCGTCACGATACTCGAAGTACCGAGAGCAATTTGATTCGTATGCGCCGCTACGTAAGAAAGAAACACCCATGGGTCGTATAGGGCCCCAACATCATCAAGTTTCGGATTATAAAGTGGCGAATCTCTAACAAACAAAGAAGCAAATCCTAGACTTTCTGACTTTTTCGCCAGTAGCATTTGCTCTTCCAAATCCATTTTAGGAAAGCTTCCTTCATATGATTCCAAAGGAAATCCTAATCCAATCGTTAATGTATTATCTTTAAATGTTTGTGCAAAACCCTGATGGGATTTTAAATTATCCATATCGTTACTCTCCTAGTATCTTATAAAACCATTCTTTCTCTTACCCATTCCCTTAAGCCTTCTATTTTTTCAGGAAAACGTTTCGTTGATTCTTCGTGTAGAGATTTAATCGTTTCACGCTCCAAAACTGTTTTCCAAGTCGATTCAGCTTCATCCATTAAATCGGTCAATAAACAACATTCATCTTCTTTTTCCAGGTCAAGCATGTCATCAAGAATACCACTTGGAGAATAAAGAGATTGTTGACCTTCTATAGCAAGATAAACGTCGTACACTCGAATCTCTTCAGGTTTTCTCTTTAATTTAAATCCACCCTTTACACCTGCAACAGAGGTAATGAGATCTGCGCTTACTAGTTTTCTCAACAGCTTTTGAAAATAAGTCGGTGAGCTCCCTAACTGTTGGCTTATTGCTTCTCCTGGTAATACCGCTCGATCTGGCAGCATATTCAGCATTAGAATAGCGTAGACCGATTGTTCAACCCCGGTTTTCATCTGCATGATGTGCAGCTCCTTTTTATAGTTGTTTTAGTGTTTTCTGTCTAACGTGGATATTCATTATCTGCTTTATCTTAAATTATCAAGATCTAAAAGTAAAACCTTTCGTCTTATTTGTTAGCAATTACCTTTCTAGGATTCTGTAAATTCTATACAAGAAAATCCCTTCGCTGAAATTTCACGAAGGGATGTACTGAACTTATTTTACTTGTGTCTTCTACAGTAGCCGTTTGAGCACCTAACGCACGCTTTGGCAATTTCCGCTACTTTTTCAAGGCCTTGTGCATCGATTTGCTTTGCTTGATCTGGCATTGTATTATGACCTAAAATGATGACTTATTCAATAGTTATACCGAACACGCCACCAAAAGCTACTGCCTTTTGAATTTGCAAAGATAACGTTCAACACTTGGATACCTTTCACCCAGACTTGTGATTTTGAAACCAAAATGCCGATAAAAATCTACTGCATCATTATCAGTTTCGGCTGAAACCAAAGAATGTTTTTTAAGTACATAATTAATCATTTTATTTCCTTTTTTATTCTTAAAGGAATGCTCCCGTTAGTTGAAAATGGATTTAATTATCTTTACCCAAAAACTTGTGCCGCAATAGCGAATAATTCTTTGTTTCTGAATGGCATATTAATAGAGTTTTTTATCATAATTGGAGGTTCACTAACTTTTACAAATCCGCTTTTCTCCAAGAATAACATTAACTCGTCATTATTGGATGTCACATCAATCCTTAACTTTCCTTGATGATTATGAGCCAATCCATCGATTATTAAAGCTGCTGTTTGCGGATCTGGTGCTACTATAGGTCCTAATATTAGATTTATTGGTCCTAATATGGATAATCCATATCCAGTAATCTTTCCCTTTTGATTTCTAACAACTAAACATTGTTTTGATTGATCTATCCGGTTAAGAAGAAATTTTCTTCTCTTATCACCAAACGCTGCCAAATCTAATTCAACAATTTCATTAAAATCATTCTCACTGTATTTCTCTAAGGTAATTTCTCGATTAATAAACATTTGAGTCTGATTATATCTATCACATAAATACTTATGTACATAGTCGACAGTAATAAAACCCAGGTTTTCATATAGGGGTTTCCCATCTTCAGTTGAAATTAACATTATTGAGGTGTCTTTAGAGACACTGTCTATACATTTGTTTGTGGCTTTTTTCCCCAAGCCTAAACCTCTATATTCTTTATTAACAATGACCATACCAATTGAAGCTAAATCAGTATCATATGGTATTATTGCTGCACTCGAGACAATTTTCCCCTCAGCATTTATATGTCCGAATATTTTACCTGATGACATAACAGTTCTAATCTCATATTCATCATAATCCCAGTTAACTGATGCAGAAAGTTTTATTAAATCTCTTACGTCATATTTATCAAACTGCACTAATTCTAGTACTGTTTTATTGTTTGTATGCATTTACAAATCCCCTTATTTTGGTACTATTCTTATAATACTTTAATTTCGTCCTTCCTTAACTAACCTGCCCCGATAGTTTAAGTTCATTTTTTCACAAATTTCAATATAGGATTCATTCTACAAATTCAGTTTACACCGAACCCCCCCTTCGTTGAAGATGTACAGAGGGCAAGGGTAACGCAAAGATGGCATTCCTTATAAGTCCTTCAGCTGCGCCACTAGCAGGGAAATAGTTTGCTGCAGAAAAAATTGCATCTAAGAGATTCATTACCGCCGTTCATCCTCTGATGCAGGGCTTAGCGAGTCATTGCCAGATATGAGATAGGGAGTCAATTCTGGCAGAGATGAATAAGCTAGTTTTTGGGACTGGAACGATACTTAACGTACTGAGATTGTTTTGTTGATTTTCTACTCAACTGGTACAGCTGACGCAAGTCAATCCAATCTATCGTACAGCAATCTATTTCGGAATGAACCGCACTTAGGTAGAGACAATAATTGGTGCAATACATGAAAAAGGTGTCAGCCCTCAAAGGTGTGATCTTTGGGGCTGACACCTTTTTTAATTCTTGCCTGTAAATGAAAATTCGCGTTATTTTCGGGCGGAGTCTGGTTACATCCCCGTCCATTGCCAGTAAGTGAAGTAAAAGAGCATCATCACGCCTATATATAACGGCATTAGTATCCTGCTGATTTTTAAAAGATCATTCGCATCAATGCCATCCTTGCCTTCCTCGTAAAATAACAGTAATGCTTTGGAGCTGACTGGAAAGGTAACGCAATAGTTCATTCCAATCAGGCTGATAAATACCATTGCGACCGGATCCACACCGACCGTTTGGCTGAATAGGATAATGCCCGGTATCAGGACGACAGCCCGAGTGGTGTGGGAGGTGATGTATAGATGACTTGTGACGGTTACGATCAAGATGGCAAGGACCAAAAGCCATTCGGGAGAAGATTCAAATACTGCCAGAAATGAAAGCATATGCTTTTGCGTCCAGCTGACTACCCCTGTATCCCCCAAAGCTTTTCCTAGCGCGGTGGCTGCTGCTACGAACAATACAAGATTCCAGGATACTGATTCAATCCCTTCCTTCCAGCTGATAACTCCATACCTGGGCATCATATAAATGAAAGCTCCGACCATTGTCACAAAGGCTATGTCATAGTGATGGATACTTTCTGTCATCCATCCCGCTACCAATAGAATGATGAACAGAATGGTCTGCTTTTCTTTTTTGCCTAATGTTTTTTGGGCGGCTGCAGGATCTGAACGTTCAGTGAAGTCTGATGCTTGTGTTTCCTCCTTTCCTTTTGGGCGAAGAGTCCATTTTATCGTGTAGAGAGATATGACCGAAATGGCGACTGCGAATGGTGTTCCCCATACAAACCATTGGATAAAAGATATGCCTTCCCCGACCGTGCTTTCCAAAAGACTGACCCCGATGATATGGGATCCTGCTCCGATCAATGTCGCAGAGGTACTCATCAATATGATGATCGGGACCAGAAGCGATAGGGTGGAGCGTTCCTTTGCTGACAAGTACTCACCAAATTTATCGATGAACGGCTTAGACAAAGCAGCCCGCCCTGAGGTCGAGGGGATGAAGAATGCCGTCAGTATTAAGATGGCACTCACCCCCTTAAATGCGGACGAGATACTCGTTGATCTGTCAATGACGTATGAAGACATTCTGTCTGTAAGGCCGGATTTTTTAAATGCCTCTCCAATGATAAATGCCCCAATCATCAGCCAGACTACTTCTTCTGAAAGAGATTGATATAACACCCCTGAAGGCTGTGCATTTAAAAGGATCATAAAAAGGATCAGGCCGATTGCCACATAGCCTGCAGGAAGGGAGGTCAAAATCCACAAAGCCATGGCAGAAAGGAAGGAGAATAGGGCTGCTTTTCCTTGATAGCTTAATTCCCCCGCCACAGTTAAGATGAACAATAAAAAAAATAGATGCAGACCTAAAAGGACTTTCATTTTCCCTTGAATATGCGGAAGCTTGTTCATGAGTTTGTGTTTTCTCTCATGTTTTTCGGTACGCGTTTTCATGATAGGGAGCCTTCCTTTTGTTTTTGGCAATGTTTAATCCAATGCTAACTTGCCTTAACACCATTTCGGTGCTTTCTGCAATCCACTCTGGTGCTTTTTGAATTGCATGCTCAAGGGAAATCGGCTTTTGAATAATGCTGAAATAGGCATCAATTCCGATAGTATAGTTCTGTTTTGCTCCTTTTCCAATTGTTCCGGTAAGCGCAATGACAGGAACCTGGTATTTCTTTGCAATTCGGGCCACTTCTGCAGGGATTTTTCCATTTGGAGTTTGAAAATCCAAGCTTCCTTCAGCAGTTAAAATAACGTCCGCTGTAGAAATTGCTTTCTCAATGTTTATGTATTTCTTGATGATGTCAAATCTTGAATGAAGTTTTGCCCCGGCAAACGCCACAAGACCTGCACCCAGTCCACCTGAAGCTCCTCCACCTGGAGTCGATCTTACATTAATGCCTTTTGTGTGCTGAATAAGGGACGCTAAATGCTCCAGTGCATCAGAAAGTTCTTCCACGTGCTTTGGTGATGCTCCTTTTTGTGGGCCAAACACCCTTGCCACGCCTTTTTCACCGCACAATACATTTGTCCAATTACATGCGACGTTTATGTTTACGTGCTCCAGGCGCGGGTCTGTCTCACTGACATCAATTTTAGCGACTCTCATCAAATCTTTTGCTCCTTGTATATTCAACAACCTTTCATCCTTATCGTAAAATTTAACCCCAAGCGCCTGTCCCATCCCTGCTCCGCCATCAGAGGTCCCCGAATCTCCACAGCCAATTAATACATCGGTAGCGCCTTGATTAATGGCTTCTATCATTAACTCTCCGACTCCTTTAGTGGTGGTGAGAAGAGGATTTCTTGAAGTGGGGGGCACAAGGCTCAAGCCAGCCACTGCAGCCATTTCAATGACGGCAAAAACTTTCCCATCTTCCCGATACATCCCAAAATGACTTGTAACAGTCTGACCCAGCGGTCCTGTCGCTTTGTGATTAAAAATCTTGCCTCCCTTTACTTCTGTGATCCTTTTTGCAAACCCTTCACCACCGTCTATCATCGGTATAACTTCCATATCAATGGATGGATCAAAAGCCTTTGCTCCTCTTTCCATTGCAGCTGCAACCTCACATGCATCTAAACATTCTTTAAATCCTGAGGGAATAACCACTATTTTCATCCTCTGTTCCTCCTTTGTGTTTTTACTAATTACTAATTACTAATGTAACTTTGAAAACGGTTTAGTGAATTAGAAGAACATTAGAAAAAGATTAAAATTGAGGAACTCCTTATGTAAAATGGATGACATACTGGTCGGATGAAAAGCTTAATTTGTAGAGTATTATGATCAGTTGGACATTGTAGGGCATATACACGAGATATGTACAAAATAATGAACAGCCTTCGGAAGACGTTATTGAATCCCGTCTTAAAGCTTTACTAATTGACTAAAAAAAGCCTCTGTTCCTGATGAACAGAGACTTTCCGAATAAATCTGACGATACTCCTCGTTGCACTAAACGACCCCTTTAGTGAAAAATCACGTTTACTGATGGATAACCTCATTCCAGCTTCTATTGCAGATGATTATTTTCATCGTTGGTTATTTTTAATCATTCCGTATTAACAAGCCGTGTCTTCACCTGCACGCCACATATCAACAGTTTTATGGATAAATTGTTCCAATCCTGTATCTTCAATCTTTATCGATTTTTTAACACGAATGCAGCCTTTACCATAGTTAAAGCCCGCTAATAGCGTTTCTGCATCGCCTATCTTATCGATTGTCCCTACATAGAGGCTGACATAATGCTTTTGCGCATTTAATGCAAAGACGTAGATATCATCTTTGCCAAAATTCAACATCTTATAGCGGATACCCTCTTCCAATTCGGGTGCATATGTAAAAATCATTTGGCGAATCGCGAGAAGTTTATCTTTTCGCCAATCATCTTCAAGCAATTCTAAATATTCTTCAGCATCTTTTGCATCATATTGCATGCTGAAATTCACCTCCTGCTTTTTACGATTTTTAACTAGTTTACAGAAAAATCTGTTTGTATAAGTTATCTTTTATTATATTTCAGAACACTAAAAAAATATATGCCAGTACCCTCCCCTTATGTCGAAGCCTTCCCCTCTTTTCTAAAACAAAAAGTAATAGAAAGCTTAAATTTTATACTCGATGCTTGTTCCACTTTATGCCCCACCGAATACTTTAATAATTTCTGCATTTATTATGTTCAGGGGAATAGATTTAACAAAAGAAAATACAAGTCCTCCATTAATGTTTTGCCAAGCACAGGTAAAACTCCAAATCATATATAGTTACGATCACTTCAAATCACGTGAAGGGGGATGAATTTTATGTTGCCTATGGAAAAATATTTCGGTAATTTTGAACTTGTTCATTCGTTTTATGGTGCTATGCCTACAGGGGTTACAGTGTCAGAAACCAGCAGAATTTTCGTCTGCTTTCCCAGATGGGGAGATGACGTGAGGTTTACGGTGGCAGAGATTGTGGAGGGTCAATTACGGCCCTATCCAAATGCAGCAATTAATTCGCCTAACCCGGCAAACGCTGCTATGTCCTTTATTAGTGTCCAAAGTGTAGTGGCTGATGGACGGGGAACACTTTGGATAGTGGATACAGCAGCGCCTAATTTCTCTGAACCCATTATAGGGGGAGCAAAACTGGTCGCCGTTGATTTAAAAACGAATACAATCAGCAGGGTCTATACATTTACTGAAGGAGTAGTTCTGCCAACCACCTATTTGAATGATGTTCGTTTTGATTTTCGGGTGGGAAAAGCCGGTTATGCTTATATAACAGATTCATCCTCCAATGGCCCTGGGGGGATCATTGTAGTCGATTTAGAAACCGGATACGCCTACAGACGGTTAAGTGGAACCCCACCTACATCACCCGATCCGTATTTCTTGCCAAAAGTAGAAGGTAACATACTGATGAATCGAAATAAGGACGGCTCCACTTCACCTTTCCGACTGGCCTCTGATGGTATTGCTATAGCAGCGGATGGTAAGACGCTGTTTTTTTGTCCATTAACGAGCCGGCAATTGTTCTCTATTTCTACAGACTCACTTAGAGACAGAACAATACCGGAGGAGGACTTACTTTCACAGGTGGAGTATTGGGGAGAAAAAGGGGCATCTGACGGAATGATTACTGGAGCAAAAGGAAACGTGTATGCAGGGGATTATGAAAACAACAGCATACGAAAGATCCTACCGAATGGGAACATGGAAACCATTGCACATGACCCGCGAATTTTATGGCCGGATACGTTTTCCATTGGCCCGGATCAATACTTATATCTAATTGTGAACCAATTACATCGGCAGGCCAGGTTTCATTATGGAAGGGATCTGCGGGAAAAGCCATATAGTTTGCTTCGCATAAAGATCAATGAATTACCTGCTCCTGCATTCTAACTAGATAAGAAGCGGAAAGCGTCCCCCTAAAAGCGCAGTGAACCGGAAAGGGGCTGAGACACATATGTCTCAACCCCTCAAATGTTCTATAGTGCTGGTAAATTCAATGCGGTCTTCATGTTTGTCAGGTTGAGTTGGATCTGCTCGTTCGTATCCCAAGGGTGATACCATCCCTTTTCCACTGCATAAGCGGAAACTTGCTCATGCATTTCTATGGCGTCGTCCAAATGCCGTGTTAACATTTCTTTGACTTCAGGTGTTCCCGCTTCTGTAACAGCCATGGCATAATTTCTAACTCCGCTTTTTGCTGCAATTAATAAATCCATCGCAACAACCTGGTCGGAAAGAGCATCCATTCCTGTTAAGTTTTCGATGATTGTATTCAATTTTACTCATCTCCTAACGATTGCTTTGCCTTAGATAAAACGGATGTGTATTCGTTTAATTGTTTGGTGGAACGATCAATGTCCTGCTGCATCAATTCTTTTAGCCTCGGGTCACTAACCAGTGCTTTCATGGTTTTAGACTTTGTTAAGCAATTTGTTTTAAAAGCGGCCATTTCTTGAACCTCAAGAATTTCATGTAGGGCATAATTCATGTTTTATCCTCCTTCGTTAAGGCTTTAAGATGACTTTTATACAATCATCCGTTTTCGTGTCAAAAATCTCATAGCCGCGCTTGGCTTCACTGAGTGGCAAGACATGGCTAATCACATCTCCAGGATCAATCGTTCCTTTAGTAACCAGCTCAAACATATAAGGCATATAGTGAATAACAGGTGCTTGCCCTGAACGGATATTTACATTGCGGTTCATAATATCTCCGAATGGGAAGCCGTTGTATTTCCCCCCATACACACCCGTCACCTGGATTGTGCCGCCTTTGCGGACAGCCTGGGTCGCCATGATAAAGGCGCCAAACGCACCACTTTGAAGTTTTAATCCACTGGCAAGAAACTCCATATCGGTCATTTTTGCGTCCATACCAACCGCATCAATGACTACGTCCGCACCACCCTTGGTAATCTCCTTCAAGTATTCTCCACAATTTTTATGATCCTCAAAGTTCACAATCTCAACTTTGTTTGTCCGCTTCGCATGCTGCAGGCGATAATTCACATAATCAACTGCAATTACCCGCTTTGCCCCTTTTAGCCAGCAAAACTTTTGTGCAAAAAGCCCCACAGGACCGCATCCCAAAACAATAACGGTATCCCCGCCTTTTACGCCCGCATTATCAACACTCCAAAAAGCAGTGGTCATGGCATCTGCAATAACCGTCAGCTTTTCATCAGGCTCTTCGCAGGTCTCGGGGATTTTAAAATGAGTAAAGTTTGCAAAAGGGACTCTCAAATATTCTGCTTGTCCGCCTGGGTAACCGCCAGTTGTGCCGGAATAGCCAAAATAGGCGCCCATATCTCCATTATCATTTGAATTGTCGCACTGACTTTCCAAATTGTCTTTACAGTAGCGGCATTCACCGCAAGCAATGTTAAATGGGATGATTACGCGGTCTCCCTTTTTTAGGTTCGTTACTTCAGGACCAACCTCTTCAACAATCCCCATCGGTTCATGTCCAATGACATAGTTCTCTTGCAGATTAGGAATCATACCATGAATTAAATGCAAATCAGAACCGCATATAGCAGTACTGGTTACTTTGATAATCATGTCATCCGGCTTTTCAATCTTTGGATCTGGCACTTCTTTCACAACAACATTTTTTATCCCTTGATAGGTTACCGCCTTCATCCTATAAAACCTCCAGTATTAATTTTCATCAGGTGTCCGATCGAACACACCTTTTCGGTTGGTCTCAATGGGAAACAGATTCATTTTGCCAATCTTAATCGTATTGTTGGCCGAAAGCTGATCCAATTTAAACTGTTCAGGTAATTCATATGGATGGAACCATTTTTTATTGATCATTAACTCAGTTATTTCCTGATGCAGCGCGATGCCCTGTTTCAATTGTTTTTTTAATGCAGCACGAACATCAGGTGATGCAGATTCAGTTAAGGCGACAGATAGGTTTCGAACACCTTCTTTGGCACGAAGCAGAAAGTCCATGGCAAATGTGGTGTCAGCCATTTCAGGCATATGCAGGGCGTTTATCGGGTCTAAATAATCATTATTCAATGTTCGGTTCCCTCCTTTTCACCAACGATGGGGGTTGGTCGATTTTGAGGAACAGGAGCCTGAAAAGGTGCCCGTTCATAAAGAGACTGCAATTCAGTCAGACCTTGTATGGATTGTTCAACATCTTTTTTCATTAAATTCCTAAGATCATCATCAAAAACCAGTCCTTGCATTAATTTAGACTTAGCAATACAAAGCGTTTTAAAGTTAATAGCTTCATGCAAGTCTAACGCTTCGTGGTCCGGTAATACTTTCTGTGGATCCATTTTTGATTCCCCTCCTTTGTATCGTAAATACATTGGTATTGTTCCAAATCGCGGAGCAAGTATGCTTTCTAAAATTTCCCACAGAGATCCTTACTGAAATTAAAACCTTAATTCAACCGGAAGTTTTACATAGAAATACGACCCTTGATGAAGGAAAATTGGAGCAAGTGTTGAATCAATTAGATGAAGCTGAAAAAAATTAGGAGAACAAGCCCTGAAATTGTTAAGCGAGCGATCAGTTGATTCGTGGAAAACACCATTTAAAAAAGGACTGAGGAAAATGAAACCAAAGGTAATTGAAAAGGAAAGCTTTCGCGTGGCTGGCTATCAGTTTGAAGCAAATTTACAGGAGATTATGGGCTCGGATTTGGTGAGCAGGACGGTGGCAAGGCTTGGGGAAGAAGCAGACTTATTTCAGAATAAGCTTGGGAATCACCTTTACCTGGTGCAGGTTTATCCGATGAAGGAAGCATTCGATGCAGCCAAGGATCCATTTACAACGATGGTCGGCTATGAAGTAACGGGGGAGGAAGCTCCAGATGGTGCCATTCTCCACACGGTGGAAAAAAACACGTATGTTGCTTACACGCATAAAGGACCTGAAAGTGATCTGCCTCACTCCTATGACTATTTATATGGCACATGGCTAAGGGAAAATGGCTATATGTCTCTTGGGTATGATTTTGAGCTCTGGGATGAACGGTATAAGCCCGAGGAGCGGGATAATGAGATTGATCTGTTTATTGCGGTAAGGAAGCTTTGATTTAAACGCCAAAAAGACTCTACTATCCATCCATGAGTTGAGTCTTATCTTATCTTTTCAGGCTGGTAACCACTACCTTACTTATCATCCAGCAGGAAGAAATAAATTTATGAACTGACAATTTAATTTTTAAATACGTACATTTTAAAAATTCAATTCTATTTCTTACTTTATAAAAGGCAAATGTTTAGTAAATACTATAACCATCTTGTTTTTGATGGAGTGAGTTAAATGCCACATAGAAAAAAGAATTCAATCCATTTTTTCTTATTATTTATCGTTCTCCTTGTTCTTATTTGGTCTCTGATTAAACCTGAGGAAGGCTATATGGTATGGCTAATGGAGACATCTCCTTCCTTATTGGCTTTGATAATTTTAGTGTTCACCTATAACAAATTTCGCCTTACCACTGTTTCCTATATCATCATTACTCTTCTTGTGATCTTAACGTTTATAGGAGGACATTATTCTTATTCCAAGGTTCCTCTCTTTACATGGCTCAAGGATTACTTTGAGTTACAGAGAAACCACTATGATCGGTTCGGTCATTTTCTTAAAGGGTCTATTGTGATCGTGATCATCGAACTATTAGTTAGGAAAACAGCTTTATCGATAAGCAAAACCACAATCTTTATTGCGCTGTGTATCACACTGGCGATTGGCGCTTTCTATGAAATCATTGAGTGGGCTAGTACGAAAATAGGGAAACAAGGGAAAGTCACAACCGATTTTTTAGGAATGCAAGGCGATCAATGGGATGCCCAGTGGGATATGTCACTTTTACTGGCAGGTTCCATTCTTTCGCTATTTTTGATAAAGGTTCTTTTTAAGCAGTTAGAAAAATTCAGGTGATGGCTTGGAATCTAGTTTAGCTATTTTAAAGATGTGTACCATGCAGCTGGTGATAAATAATTCTTCATGACCGGCTAACATCGTGTGACCTATGCCGCTTTTGCCACTGGCAGAAAATAATGCAGCTGGAGTAATTGCATAATTCCCACCCTTATGAACCAAAATGAATATACATATTCGTCTAATGATTGATATTGTACCTATTATTTTAAATGATTATGATGATTATAAGAGGAGATGGTGAAGATGAAAATTAAAGCCGCTGTTACAAATGCACAGGGTGAGGATTTTATTCTTAAAGAAGTAGATCTCGCAGCACCAAAAGCAAACGAAGTCCTAGTCAAAATCGTTGCGACTGGTGTTTGTCATACCGATGCGGTTGCACGTGATGCAGCTATTGCCCCGCTGCCGGCTGTACTTGGCCATGAAGGCTCAGGAATTGTCGAAGCTGTTGGTGCAGGCGTGACACGTCTTGAAAAAGGCGATCATGTCGTTTTATCCTTTGCTCACTGTGGTCACTGTGAAAATTGCTTAATCGGTCATCCAACCGTTTGTGAAACGTTTAATGACTTAAACTTTGGCGGAGTGAATGACGATCATACGCATCGCTTATCTCAGGACGGCCAGCCGCTTTCCACGTTCTTTGGCCAGTCATCATTTGGTACATTTGCCGTGGCACATGAGCGCAATGTCGTGAAAGTAGATAAAGATGTAGACTTAGCCCTGCTCGGACCTCTTGGCTGCGGAATCCAAACCGGAGCAGGAACCGTACTGAATAAATTGAAGCCTGAATTCGGTTCAACCATTGCGATTTATGGTGCCGGTGCTGTTGGACTAAGCGCCATCATGGCAGCAAAAATTGTCGGCTGCCAAACGATCATTGCCGTTGATGTACATGATTCACGCCTTGATATGGCTAAACAATTCGGCGCCACCCATGCCCTTAACGGCACACAGGTAGATGTCGTGAAGGAAATCAAAGAAATCACAAACGGCGGAACAAAATACGCTGTCGATACAACAGGCGTTCCTCCAGTCGTCCGTCAATCCCTGCAGGCACTGCGTCCACTTGGTGTCTCAGCGATTGTCGGGGTAACACCTGAAATGAACATCGACGTGCATAACGACCTGATGGCTGAAGGCAAAACCATGGTCGGTGTCATCGAAGGCGATGCCGTACCAAACGTCTTCATCCCGCAATTAATTGCCTACTTTAAAGCAGGTCAATTCCCGTTTGATAAACTCGTGACTTTCTATGAATTTGATCAAATTAATGAAGCGTTTGTGGATTCGAAGGCTGGGAGAACGATTAAGCCGGTTTTGCGGATTAGCTAATATAAAAACCTGCACCTCATAATGAGCTGCAGGTTTTTTACTTTTAATGGTTATTTCTTACTCGTCTCAAAGAATGTATCCGGCGGCATGATGACTACCTGCCCTTCCATGCCTGGATGTGATTTCAGGTACTCATACACTGCTTTCCTGTATGCAGGATTGGATTCTTCGATTTTTCCTGTTTTAATGGATTTCTGTTCATTTTGGAATACATTTTTAGGCCCCATTTCTTTGGCAACCTCGCTGATAAAATTCCCGCCTTTTTTTCCATTTTTATAAGAAGGCTTCAGATTATTATAGGAAAGAATCGTTTCAGCAACCTTAGGAGCAGGGACTGGTTTTACATAATAAGCGTCAACGCCCAGGTACCCTTCAGGATCCGATACCGCAAAGAATGCGTCCTTCGGTGAGAAATCACTGTTGAACATTAACGGATTGTGCCCTCTTCTCCAGCTTTGGATGTCGTTAAGACCCCAGAAGGTAACACGGTCGATGCTTGCTGCGTAGTTCTTATAGATTCTGAAGTATTCAGCATAAACCTCAGCCTGAACGACTTCAATCTCAGAACCGTTGGTAATCCCGCGGTTAATCCAGTAATTTCGCTGCTCTTCCGTGCCGTTTGAGGCAATGATGTCCTCAATCCCGCGATCTCTCAAATCCTTGTAGCCGGCAAGAGAACCGCCGGTAGGCTCACCGTTCCACGGGAACCAGGCGAACAGATCAAGCTCACTAATGATCAGATCAACACCAGCAGAAAGAAGATTAAGGATGCCTCTTTCCACACTTGAAGGCGGCGTATCCATAATGTAGTTGTGAGACTGCATGCCCACACCTTCGATTAACTGGCGAGGGTCGTTTGGATACTCTTTTTTGTAGCGTGCATTCAGCTCTTTTGCCATCATGGCCACAAGCTTCGACTTGCCATCCTGGTACATATTAAAGTCGTTGTAAAATAGCTTAGCGTCTGTATATTTACGGGCAAAGACAAATGCATCATAGATGAAGTCACTTGGATCTTCGCCGGCTTTCATGCCATTGCTGTAAGACTTGAACCAGGCGCTCTGATTGCTTTCACGAAGGTAGTCTTTCCAGTTTGCGCCTTCAGAAATGGTGTCCACCCCATCAACAAATGCCTCATTGACAACGTCCCAGCTTGTAACCACGCCAGGATAATTGGTGTCAAAATGCTCAACTGCCGTTTTAATATAGTGCTCCATATTTTTCTTCGCTTGTGCTCTTGTGTAATTGCCGCCTGTACCGCCATTAACCCAGTTAGGAGACTGGCCGTGCCACACAAGAACATGTCCGTGTACTGTTTTGCCTGTAGCCTGCGCTTCACGTACCAGCTGATCAGACACATGGTTTGACCCCTTAAAAATATTAAACTTACCTTCCTCCCCAGCATTTCCATAGGAAAGGTTGTCCGGCTTCATATGATTCTCAGCCGTAAGGGAGTTGAAATGGTCATTTGTTAATGCACCGCGAACGGTACTCGGGTCCAGATTGCCGGGACCGCTGTAGATATTCCCTATTTCAAAGTAATCCTCATAGGTTTGCCACAGGGACGCTGAACCATTTTGGACTTTCAGTTCTGCGATTCGTTGTTTCAAAGCATTAATTGCAGCATTGATTTCTTCCTTTGTGGCGTCAGGGTTGTCCGTTAACTCCTTTACTTTTTGATATTCCATGCTGGCAAGCCGATACGTGGCTGGTGTATAAACAGTTTCATCAAGCGCTTCGAATTTGTCTAAGACCGGCTGTGAGTGAACACCAGCGTTAGCAGACACCTGCGTCCCAAAAGGCTGCGCCAAAAGAGCAACCATCATCCCAAGAACCAAAAACTTTTTCGTTTTTTTCATATGTTTTATCCTTTCTCTATTAATATTTTTTAGATTTGTAAACGCTTTCAGATAACCATAAATAAAAAAGTTGATGTAAGTTCATCTAACCAACAAACAAAGTATATCGGACTTGTCCCTTTTCGAACTTCTTTCCTAGATTAGCTTCAACATGCCTCCTTTATCGTAAAATAACTTACGCAAATATAATTGTATAAAATTAACTGCCAAAAGAACACTATGAATATTAGCAATATTTAGACATGTGACTGTAAGTATTAATTTTAATTTGTATAAATTTATCGAAACGGTAATCCAATCGTATTAGTTATTACTCATATTAGCGTCGAATACTGTCGTACGAAATTCGAAAGATCATTCTTCTGGGAACCAACAGAATTGAAAAAGCGACCCCTGTAAGTAGAAATCGCTCTATTACTGTTCCAATTCAAACCTTTTCACTCAATAACAAGCTGCACCATTTCATCATTTTTGTCTACAGTAAAGCTGGCTTTCTTCCCTCCAACTAAAACGTCATATTCACCAAGGAATCCTTCAAACGATACGATTCCGTAATCATCGGTTTTAGCCGTTACATTCGTAGACCAGTCCTCTTTAATGAGCTTCTTTAACACCTCATAGGAAGGTTTCGGACTGTTATCCTGTCTGACAAAGCCAGCCGGCGCTCCAAGCCATGCCCCGTCGTCACTGAAGGACCATGTCGTGATGGATTCGACAAGCGGATGCTTAAACAAAGTCGAATACATTTCTTCTACTTCTCTTGCCTGGCGCTCTTCGAATTCCGGTGTAGACGGCCACTCAGAAAGCTGGTAGTCATTCAAATCAACAATATCTGCCGGCATCAGATGGCCCGATGTCAGCGTGTTCTCCGTAAAGTGGATTGGAAGACCAAAATGCGAGAAACGCTCCAGTACCTCCTCTAGCTTTTCACGTCCCCAATACCCCTGATGCTGGTGGGACTGAATGCCAATCGCATCAATCTGGATGCCTGCATTTAAGCAGCCGTCGATTAAGATTTCGTAGTTAATGGATGTATTAAAGTCATTTAATAGAAGCTTCGCATTGGGATTGAATTCACGTGTTTTTGCAAACATTTCCTTTATAATGCCCACACGACCAAGGTCTTTACTGATCCGCGTGATGCCATTATCGTACTTATCAAAGATCGGCATGATCACCACTTCATTGATTACATCCCATGTATCAATAAGCCCTTTAAAGTCACTTACATCCCGCTCGATTCGATCAAACTGCGCTTTCAGGATTTCTTCATTGCTAAGCTCAAGAAGCCACGGAGCCGTGACCGTATGCCAGCAAAGCGGATGTCCTTTAACAGCGATGTTTCTCTCCTTTAACCACCGGGCAGCTGCCTTTAATTCCTTTGTCAGCGGCTTTCCTCTCTCCGGCTCAAACGTTCCCCAGTAAAAAGGAAGTGTGGCAGAGTTAAATACGTCTAAGAACAGATCCAGTTTTTGTTCCTGAAACGCAAGTCTGTCTGCCGGTACGTTTTCGTTTGCGACTTCGATGACATCAAAGATGCCGCATCCGAATAGGAATTTGTGGTTGGTTTGTTTGATTTGGATTTCTTCGCTTGATAAAGGATTTCCGGTTCCGTCTACGATCTTAAGTTTTGGGTTTGCCTTCCTATGGACCAATTCGTTTGTGTGGCTTAGTGTTTGTCCCATGCTTTGCCTCCCTTTCAAATTACCTTGCATAACAAATTAAAGAAAGCGCTTTCTTATGACTGTCTAAATTTTAGCAAGGAAATTTTGACAAAAGTATGGGTAAACTAAACATTTTGTTGTAGAAATTAAAGATGTTGGTGTTCTCATTCCGGATTGGCGCATGGCGCATTTTCGTTTTCATCAAAATTTTCGTGCTACTTTGATTAGGAAAAACTACAAAAAATATGAATGGACTTCATCTCTTCTTCTCCTTAACTAGTCATCTATCCAGCTATGATATAATTACACCAAATAAAACCATATATCAGGGAAGGATCCCCATGACGCTAAAAGAAGGAATCTATGAAGAAATCATAACGAAGAAGCTTCAAGAAGAGCTATCTGGCTCCGACTTAAATTTTGATATAGGAAAGTCTCCTCTGGATGTGGAGGAAGCACGGAAAGTGCTTTCTTCTTACATCAGTTCGGTGACGAGAAATGCTCTTAATCACGTTCGCGACGAAGAGCGCAATGATCAGCAGGCCCTCCTTAAACAAATTGAGACCTGCAATGAAATCATTACCACTCTGAGCAAGCGATTGGACCGCCAAGAATTTGAAAAGCTTAAAATTGCTGAAGAAGGCGAAATTTTAACTCATATTTATTCTAAGATGAACTCCATACGAAGCATTGGAAGCCAGGAAGTCATCCGACCCGTAACACCTATATCTGAGAGCACCTTATTCACTGGCTCCAGCTACGAACCGAATATGCTTGGTGAACTGAAGAAGGAAATTGTGTCTTCTGATTCGATCGATATGCTTGTATCGTTTATCAAGTGGAGTGGACTTAGGATCATTTTAGAAGAACTGAAGACGTTTACTGAGAATAGCGGCAGGCTTCGTGTTATCACGACCTCTTACATGGAGGCGACGGATTATAAAGCAGTCCAGGAGCTAAGTAAGCTTTCTAACACCGAGATTCTTATTTCCTATGATGTACAACGGACAAGGCTGCATGCCAAGGCTTATCTTTTCAAACGAAACACTGGCTTCAGTACGGCTTATATCGGCTCTTCCAACCTCTCCAATCCCGCTCTTACTTCGGGGCTAGAGTGGAATGTGAAAGTAACGGAGAAGGATTCCTTTGACGTTCTTAAAAAATGCGAGGCGACCTTTGAAAGCTACTGGAATGATAAGGAGTTCAAAGCGTTTAATGGAGAAAATGAGGAGGACAACCTAACACTTAAGCTGGCTTTAGAAAAAAGTAAAGTTGCAGAGGAATCGGTTCAATATCTCTTTGACATCCAGCCCTATTACTATCAAAAAGAAATCCTGGAAAAGCTCCAGGCAGAACGGGAAGTTCACCACCGCTATAAAAATTTATTGGTCGCAGCAACTGGTGTTGGCAAGACGGTCATTTCTGCCTTTGATTACAAACGCTTCAGGAAAGCAAACAGCGGTAAGGCAAAGCTTCTTTTCGTCGCTCACCGGGAAGAAATTTTAAAACAGAGTCTGAACACCTTCCGTGCGATTTTACGGGAGCCAAACTTTGGGGACTTGCTTGTTGGGGCTCAACAGCCTTCTTCTCTTGATCATGTATTTGTCAGCATTCAGAGCTTTAACAGCAAGGAACTTGATCAGCATACCGAAATTGACTACTATGATTTTATTATCGTCGATGAATTCCACCATGCGGCAGCAGGGTCTTATCAAAAGCTGTTGAATCATTATCAGCCAAAAATTCTTTTGGGGTTGACTGCTACGCCTGAAAGGATGGATGGAAAAAGTATTCTTTCTTATTTTGATGACCATGTAGCAGCCGAAATGCGGTTAACCGAAGCGGTCAATCAAAAGCTGTTAAGTCCGTTTCAATACTTTTGTGTGACCGATACCGTCGACCTCTCAGATTTAAAATGGTCAAGAGGTGGTTACGATACTAAGCAATTAGAAAATGTCTATACGTCCAACCACCTCAGAAGCTCACAGATCGTCCAAAGCGTCCAGAAGTATGTCACCGCTATCAGCGATGTAAAAGGGCTGGGCTTTTGCGTGTCGATTGCCCATGCGCAGTATATGGCCGATTTCTTTAATAAGTCCGGCATTCCATCCATTTCATTACATGGAAAAACAGATCGTAGCTCTCGCCTGAAAGCTCAACAGCTGCTCGTCTCAGGAGAAATCAAGTTTATCTTCGTCGTCGACTTATACAATGAAGGAATCGACATACCTGAGATCAACACGGTTCTCTTCCTGAGACCAACGGAAAGCTTAACCGTCTTTCTGCAGCAGCTCGGACGCGGCCTTCGTCTATCAGAAGACAAGGAATGCCTGACGGTCCTGGATTTTGTTGGACAAGCTCACCGCAACTATTCATACGAAGAAAAACTGAGAGCTCTAATTGGCAACTCAAAGCACTCGGTCCAGTACTATGTGGAAAATGGATTCTTTAACCTCCCAAAAGGCTGTTTCATCCAACTGGAAAAACAAGCAAAGGAATACATTCTGCGAAACATCAAAGCAGGTGCGAATACGAAAGGAAACCTTGTAGCTAAACTGAGAACCTTCGAACAGGATACCGGAAAACCCGTTACGTTGAAAAACTTCCTGGATCACTACCACCTGGATGTCTATGACCTTTACGGAGGAAATAGGAATAGAAGCTTTTCCCGACTGCTAGTGGACGCAGGCATTGCAGAGGATTTCTCCTATGAAGAAGAACAGTGGCTGACAAGCCGCCTGCCAAACCTCTTTCATCTTAATTCAAGAAAGCTGCTAGCGTTTTTAAATGGTTATATAAAAATGAGGGAAGTAAGCGGGAAAGAAGAAGAATTGATGCTGAACATGTTCTACTACTCTTTTTATCAGGCCCACCCTGAAAAAGAAGGACTTTCTTCCATAAAAGAAGGAATTGAAAAAGTGTTAGAACATCCTGCATTCAAAGAGGAGATTAAGGAAATTATAGAGGTTCTTTATGATTCTTTAGAAACGATTGAATTACAGCCTGACTTTAGTTTCCCATGCCCGCTTCAAGTCCATAGCCGTTACTCAACTGCACAGGTGCTTGCCGGATTTGACTTCAATAACAATGAGCAAAGTCCAGCCTTCCGCGAAGGCGTTAAGTACTTCAAAGACAAGAATCTTGATATCTTTTTCATCACGCTAAACAAATCAGAAAAAGACTTTTCACCTTCAACACTTTACGAGGACTATGCGATAAACGATAAGCTATTCCACTGGCAAACACAAAGTAGAGTCAGTGAAAATAGCCCAACTGCCAAGCGGTATATCCATCACCGTCAAACCGGAAACAATATAGCTCTCTTCGTCAGAGAATACAAAAAAGAGAAAGGCAGCCTCCCTTCCCCTTTCGTCTTTCTTGGAACAGCAAATTACATTAAGCACTCAGGGAATAAACCGATGAGTTTTGTTTGGGAGCTTGATGTAGAGATGCCTTCTTATTTGGTGCCGAGGGCGAATAAGAATATATTGTAGATAGATAGAGTTTCAATTCCCATAAGAGTTTATCCGTATTATTTATTCATAAAAAAGTTGGCACACTGCTGTAATAAAAGGGTGCCGAGAATGCGGTGCCCTTATTTAATCACGAGATTTAGATAAAGGACTAGTAAAATGCCAAGTTTATATCACTAACTCGGCATTTTTGACTTGTGCTTTTTTTCTAACTTATAGAACCTCATTTACTTATGATACGGTTCACCGTAACGTTGGATAGGGTAAAATAGATTAAGATAAAAGGTAGTGGCTGTTTGTCCACTACCTTTCATATTGATAAGATTAACATCAGGAGTCCAGCTTAACGTCTCACAGTACAATTATATAAATTCTTGCAGGAATATTGGCTTTTAAACTAAGTTTTAAATTTCTAATGTAGGTAAATTATCGATTAAATCAATAGTTTGAATTGATACATTGATTACTTTTAACAATAAATTCAAAATATATTTTTCATCTGTCGAATATTGGTTAGGATCGAACAATATTTGGCTATTCTTCTTTACTTCATAAACATATTGATCCATAACCCATTCCATAGGTGTTCTTCCATTAAGTACATATCTCTGAGCTTTTTCAGGAATATCCTTAATCGTAATATCAGAATTATAAATAATCGCTGATTTATCACCTTTTTTTGCATATTTCATTTTAATTACTTCGTAAGAAGGAGCTGCATTTTTAAATTCAATTGTCGCTTCATAAGGTTCAATGTTTTCATAATTTACGTGTAATTTTACTAGTTTCTCACCCGTTTCAGCATAAACCCAAAAGTCCTTTACATACATAATCCGGGGACTTTCCTTCATTAAATCTGCTTTATAAATTTCTTGGTAGTCTTTAGAATTTAATAAAGCATAAATATAATAAAAAATGGATAACTTCGTTATTGAGTTATCACTATAATGCTTTTGGAAATCTAATAAAATCGAATCTCTAATATTTTCTATGCAATCTGCACTATTTTCAAAAATGTTGTTTTCACCCACGAAATATAACGGAATAGATTTATTATTAAATAACGTCTGATAATCCGTAATTTGATTAGTGACTAAAACTGAAAAGCCCTTATCCCCGCCCATAAAGTTTAAAAATAAATTTTTAGTTAATGACTCGCTAAATACTTTGTTCCACATACTTGGTCGTTTAATTAAAGGCTTGCTATTATACAAATAACGCTTAACAAAAGGTCGATATTGAATAGTTGTAAAAGCATTTTCCTCAAACTCAACTTTTTGTTTCTTTTCCCATCTCTTTTTTAGATCATCTTACCAATTAATTAGAGTAGGATTATTTAATAACTGATCTTTCTCGGTAATGTTTTCTACCTGATAATTAAAGTTTTCAATCAATTTTTTCACACTATTTGTTAACATATTTGATGAATAATTTGTCACCCACTCATCTCTACTACTACCAAATCCAATCCCTCTATCAATAAAAACACTATTTTCGTCATTTGTAATCGGCATATATTGCATGAATTTATCATCTCTTTGATTAATCCAGTTATTAAATGAATCAGGGATTATTTTTTTCCATTCTATATTAGATAACGTCTTCATATCTGAAAGTAGAGACAGCTTGTCATTCTTATTTAAGTAATCTCCAATATCATAATAAAATATTTCATGGTTATTACTGTTATCTCTAATTAAAAATGTGATGGCAACTCCTGTTCTACTGCCGGAATCGAATACGTTTCCACCTTCTTTTCTTCTTCGATCCCCCTGAGTTCTTGCGTCTCCTCGTAAATTCAATACGTAAATATAATTGAACTCTTCATGCCAACATTTTCTTAAACCGTCTGCTGTAATTCCATCAATAAAACCACTATTCGTAACAAATGAAATTAATCCTTTATCTCCAATTCTTTCTGAAGACCACTTAAATGCTCTAATATAAGAATCATATAAATTATTTTTATTTTGAGCTGTTGAGTATTTTGCATAACTATCACGAATCAAAGTATCTAAACTTGGGTATTTTTGATTTTGATTGTTATCATTCTCACTATTTTGCTTAGCAGAATAAGGCGGGTTCCCAACGATAGCAAAAACCGGTTCCTTTTGTTGACGTTTTAGACGTGAATTATTTTCATCAAATAACTCATCCATAAAGGAACTTTTATGCTCTGTACTCTCAAAAGTATCTGTTAAAACTATTCCTTCGAATGGTACATATTCTCCTCCATATAAACTATGGAACGTTTCTTCAATATTGATTGCAGCAATGTAATAGCTTAGAAGTACAATTTCATTTGCATGAATTTCTTGCGTATATTTACGTAATAAATCTTCTTTAAGAATTAAACCGCTTTGTAATAGTCGAGTAACGAATGTGCCTGTACCTGTAAACGGATCTAATACATGGACGCCTTCGCTAGCAAGCGATTTACCAAAATGTTTTTTCAATATGTCATCTACTGAATGGATAATAAAATCTACAACTTCAACAGGAGTGAAAACAATTCCTAAACGCTCTGTGGTTTCTTTGAACCCTACTTTAAAAAATTTATCGTACAGCTGGATAATAATATCTTGCTTTGCTTTTAAATTATCTACACCTTCAGCACGCACACGTACACTTTCATAAAATGACTCGAGCTTTTCCTGTTCTTTCATCAAGCCCTGATCATCGAGGATAGCTAAAATCGCATCTATCGCCTTCGAAACAGGGTTGTTATGCACAAAGCTATAAGAATCGAATAATGCTTCAAATACAGGTTTTGTAATTAAGTGTTGTGCTAACATTTCAATAGCTTGAGTTTCAGTAATTGAGTTGTTGATGTTATATCGTAAACTCTTAATAAACTTTTGAAATTCATTATAGGCTTTACTTTCTTTATCCTCTAGCATTACTCGTATACGCAGCATATGTTTTTGGGCAATCTCAGCTACATCTTTTGACCAATCTTCCCAATAACGCACATTACCTACTTTACGCACAATCTTTCCATAAATCGCACGTTCTAAATCCGATAAATCCTCGTCAGATAACATCAAAGAAGTTTGGTAAGAGGTTGGTTTTAATTCTCCTCCTTCAGGTGCATCTCCCACTCCTATAACTTGAATCTGATCTGGTTTCTTTTTGTTTAATTCAAGTTTATTAATCGTTGCATCAAATCGTTCATCTAACGAACGTAAAGCATTTAATACTTCCCAAACTACTCTATACTTATCATTATTATCTAAAACACTATTAGTATCTGCCCCTGCTGGAACCCCAATTGGTAAAATTACATAACCATAGTCTTTACCTGTAGATTTCCGCATAACACGTCCTACAGATTGAGCAATATCAATTTTTGATTTGCGTGGCTTCAAGAACATAATTGCATCTAAATCAGGAACGTCTACACCTTCAGTTAAGAAACGAGCATTAGAAAGAATCCTACATGTATTATTAGGTACTTCATCTTTTAACCAAGAGATCTTCTTGTTTTTCTCTAATGCATTCATTGATCCGTCCGCATGATCAATCTCAATTTCATATTGATGTTCAAACTCTTCTAAATCTTGGTACAGGTATTGATCAACCACATGAGTAAACATCTCTGTTATTAATTTTGATTCCCGAATAGTACCAGTAAATGCAATCGCTCTTTTCATAGCTGCGCCTAACGCTTCATCTGAATTGCTACCTCGGCGCACCAAACCATTCCAACAACCAATGATCTTTGTAACATCATCAAACTCTAACTCTAAATCATTGTTTGCAAGCATTTGCTGGAATCGACGGGCAATCATTTCTTCATCTACTGCTAGTACCATTACTTTATAATCTGTTAAAATACCTTGACTAATAGCATCACCGAATCCAATACGGTAAAACTCTTCACCATATAACTCAGTGTTATCCATATCTGCAATAACCACAGATAATTCGTCTGCTTTTTGCTTCGCTGCATCACCATAAACTCGTGGCGTAGCTGTCTGATATAAACGTTTAATTGTTTTGATATTTTCATCATAGTGAACTTTAGTAAAGCTACTATTTTCTTTACCTAATTCAGTTGATCCAGTAGTACGATGCGCTTCATCACACACGACTAAATCAAATTCATAGAAGCCTTTATTTTGAGCTTCGATAATTACATCAATGGATTGATATGTTGAAAATACTGTTAAAAAATCACCTTTACTATTACTATTTTCAATTCTCGATCGATACTCTAAAAGCTTATTGGTATCTGTAGTTGCTGGATAGCCAATATCTACAACGTTAATATCTGCAACATCATCATTACTCTCTTTTTTGGTTACTTTCCGGTCAGAACATACAGCAATTGCATCCATATTGTAGTTCGTATCTGCTGTCCAACTACGTAACGTTTGTGAAAGTAATTGAATACTTGGGACTAAATAAAGAACTCGAAAAACATCATTTTTCTTCTTTGCAAGTTCTTCAGCAATTGCCATAGAAGTATATGTTTTCCCTGTACCAGGAGCCATAATAAGCTTTCCGCGATCCATCGTTTCAAAGCCGTTCACAACCTCTTCAATAGCAGGGATTTGGTGGTCTCTTGGTGATTTCTTCTATTGAACTTTTACTTGTTCTGGTTTAGAAAAAGTGAATTCTGACCAATCAATTCTACTATCTTTAAGTTGCGTCAATGATATACGTGTAATTTCTTTATCTCGACCACTCAACGCTTCTTCTGCATTCTTCCCCCATCTGTCTGTTGATGTAATAATGATTCCTTTAGCATAAAACCTCTTACCGACCTCATTTAGAAATGAGTCAATATGTTGTTTCTGAATAATTGTATCTTCAGCATAATATTTACATTGAATCGCTACCAATAAACCTGTTTCACGTTCTTTAGCTACTAAATCTACACCCGTATCTGTTTTAGGAATACTATATTCAACTGGTACCTCATTTAATGTCCATACTTCATCAAATAAACGCTTATACATTGGTTCATTCTTAAAATATGTGCGTGATAATAATTCAAACATTGTTCCTCTATCACGTTGCGTTGTATAGTCTGCATCCATCTCTTTTACTAAAGATATAAAACTTTTTGAGCTTTTTAACTCTTTCACTAAATTCACCTTACTTTCAAATACTAATTTAAATTATTTTGCCCCAGTCGAGTACAAACATTTACTCCCACTAATAAATACCAATGAATAAGAGTAAAATTTCACACACATCTATAGTTATTTGCATTTCCTCAAAAATATAAAAATCGAAGAACCCTTATCATTCAATGATACTAGGGTTCTTTTTAATTTGTTAGAAGCAATATTATTTCTTGAGATAAATAAACCTATTGCCGTGTTCTAATTAATGTACGCAATCGGTCTTTCACCTCAGTGTATATAGGAATTTCTATACCTTCCGCCACTTCAAGTGTTACTGCTAGGGTATAGGGTATTTCAATCTGCCTTAACCCACCAGCATCCTCGCGACAACTAACTTTAATACTTAATGTATCTCCTTCAATAAAAGCTGCTGCAGTATCTCCTTCAAAAATTTCATGTTGCACTGTCCCTCTTTGAACAGCCCTTCCATCAGCCTCTTGTCTATTTACCTGAAGGATATCATTTTCTGAGTTAAACCACAGATGAGCTTGTCTATATTTTTGATTATTATTATTAAGCGGTGTAAACCAAGTTAGAGTAATTGTTAATCTCCTCTTAATTTTATTACTACTTAAAGAAGGAGGAAGTGGCACTTGATAAATATGCCCCTCTTCTTTTTTTAATCTACTAAATCCAATAAGAGTCACTTTTTGTTCAGAACCATTTAGTACTTTGTTTTCATCTACGAACCCATAACCTAAATACCTCGGTACTTGCTTATCTTTAAATGTAGAATCTCCTGGAGTTCTTAAAACTTGATTATAGAGATCATATGCTTGATTCCAACTTGCTCCATGTACTAATAAAGTTTTAAGCATCAGTACCCCATAATTTTTCATAATATCTGAGCCATTTTCATTACCACTTAATAAATCTTCAAGCATTTCATATATATTTGCAGCTGCTCTGGTAGCTAAAGCTGTCGCATTACTTGTTCCTCTTGTATATGCAACTTCGTTCAAATTCCCACTAGAACCAGGGATTGCAACTTTATGACCTGGAGCCAGTGTTGAATTTGCTAGCTCTAAAAGTGCGAAACCATTGTCTCCAATAACATTCTCTAAATATAATTGTTTACCACCTGAGAACAATACATCAGGTTTAATTGAATTTCTATAACCAAGTCCTACCCTACTATAAGGGCTCATTATTTCTGGATTTTTTATTAAATCAACACGCCTACCCAGAACTGAAACAGTAGATGCATCAGTATGACTTGCACCGATGCAAAGAGAATTTATCGATTCTGAAGGAGAGAGTATTCTTCTTTCAACTATACTATCAGATATAAACTTTATCAGTTGCTGTTCAACAAAAGGCTCATCTTTCACCTTCTGAAACTCGTCTCTTTCTATATCTAATCTAATTGCTCCAGTATGATTCCCTGCACTTACAATAAATAACACATTATATTTAAGTGATAAGAAATCCAATAATTTTGCCCAAGGACTTATTTGAAGATCAAAAGGTCTGGATAAATCTCCTATTGATATATTAATAACTTTAATATTAGGAGCTACAGGTTCTTCATCACCATCTCCCTCAAAAAGTCTTTTTACAGCCCTATGTATTAAATCCAATGGAAGAATATCTTCAGGTATATGCTCTGACCTTACTCCATAAGCATATGGGTTTGGTTTCATTATAGGTCTTACATATAGTGGCCTTTTTATCGGTAGATTTTGCGAATCAAGTTCCCCATGAATTATTAAGGATGCCATTGTGGTTCCATGTATCCTCTCACTAGCTTGGTAATCTTCTTCAAAATTATCAGGATCATCGATTATCAATCTATCTTTAAGTAACTGATGATTTTGTAGGGGTAACCCATCAAATAATGCTATAGCAGGGCTAAGAGAATCATCTATTTCATATGGATCAATATCTATCTCGTTTTCTTCTTCATTTATTGGAGGAAACTCTACAATAGTTTGTCCAACTGGACGAAAGTACATTATTGAATCTGCTTTAATTAACTTTATATTTGAGTCATTCTGCAAATCATCAAATATACTAATAGGTGTCTCAACTAGAATTGCATGATATGATATCTGTTCAATAGTACTTTCATAGATTACTTTACCTTGAGCAGTTTGTATTAATTGTTTTATATTGTTTGCAGCTTCTAATCTTTTACCTGAATTACTTCTAAACCATAACTCTATCTCAAACTTTATAGTTTCTTGTCCTATTTCTATCTTTTCATTTAAAACTTCAATTAGACCGGTATTGTAGAATCGATCTTGTACATCCCATAGCCTAATGTCTTTTAATTGCGAGAATAAATTTTTCCATTTACCGTAACCGTATTCAAATGGATCACCATCTTGATATTTCTCCCATAGAGATTTTAACTCTCTCATAGCCTGTTGATCAGACATCATTAAAAATAAACGACCATTTAATTGCTTATCCTCTACTTTTTCCCCATCTTTGACTTGATAAAAATCATCATCAGAATCAAAATACTCTTCAATCTCAGAGAGCCAATCTAAGCCTTCTATTTTCCTTACTGCATTAACAAAGTTTTCTATGGTTCCTACTGTTTCAAATACCAAAGCATATTCTGGATTTATTCCAGCCATACTTTCACTTATTTTTCCTCTTTCACTATCGAATGCACTTTCTAAACGTCTAAACTTAGGCAATATTCTACGTACTTGTTCATTATGTTCTGGATACCTTGTACTCCCTCTTCCTCCATTTCTTGTAGCCCTATCAACAGTTGTAGGATTTGGAAGCATTAAAATAGGCTTATCATTCAACATCTTCACCCCTTAACTCTGTTAATGAGAACTGACCTTTAAGACCATCCAACGCATTTTTGACTATTTTTCGCATATTAGAATTCGGTAGAGACAATACATACTTTCTTTTGATATCTAATCCAAAATCATTAAGGTTGGAAAAACTCAATCCGTTAAGATTATCCATTAATGTTCTTTTAGAATATTCTAATGACATTTGGTTATCCTGTTGAAATTTATCAATCCATTCTCCAACTTGTTTTTTACTTGGATTTTCTAACTCTAATTTTAATTGAAATCTTCGCCAGACTGCCCTGTCCAATAGTTCAGGGTGGTTTGTGGCGGTAATTACGATTACATGACTTGGGAGACGGTCAATTTGAAGAAGTAATGAACTAACAACCCTTTTTATTTCACCAGTTTCTTGAGTGTCGCCTCTTTCTTTACCTATTGTGTCGAATTCATCAAAAAAAAGTACACACTGCCTAGTCCGAACATATTCAAATAATGAATTTAACTTATTAGATGTTTCACCTAGGTAACTATCCATGATCCCTTCATACCTGACTGATATTAAAGGAACCATAAGTTCGTTAGCTATTGCTTCTGCTAATGAAGTTTTCCCATTTCCAGGGGGGCCGGCCAAAATTAACCTATTTCTAGGTTCTAAGTTATAAGACCTCAATAAATCACGCCTAAAATGTTCTTGTATTAACTCATTTATAGATTCCATAATCTTAGGTTCTAAAATTAAATCATTTAAGAATACATTTGGTGTAGTCTCAAAGAAAAGACTTTGGTTATTTTTATTCAGAGACAAAGTATTCGTTTTATTATCATTATTAAATAATTGAGACTTATTACTTTCTCTTAGTACATCCGTTAATCTATCAGCTAAAATGTTATGATTTTTGCTTCTTTCTTCAGCAATCATTGCCTCTACTGTCTTGTTAAAAAGTTTCATATTTCTTAATGAACCAGCTTCTACAAGCTTAATTATTAAGTCTGCACGTGCCACAACATACACCTCCTTTGAATTTTGTAATTAATCAATTTATTCTCGTTTAAATAATATACTCATACCCAATTATTTAGCCTACTCTATTCTCATGATAAAGCAGAGTCTTTAGATAATACACAAATGAATGGTTCTTGTTCCTTATATGGTAATTATTACTATTTATCCCTCAGACCTTAAGCCTTTTTGAGCACCAATCTTCTTCGGGATAATTCTTTTCTCAAGTTCTTGACTGATCTTCTCAGCACGCTTGTCAAAAAAAGCATCATAATCATCGTTCCAAATACCATAAGAATTTAAATCGTCAATAAGATGCGTTTTCATAGCTTTATCAAGGTCTTTATTTTCCTTTTCAAATGCTTTCATATATTTTGAAGGTGCTTGAGCACGGATTCTATTCTTATTTAAGAATGCATCTACAATAGTAATATTGACAATATGATTGATAAAAAATCCATCCTCACCCTTCTTCTGTAAAAAAGCCTTTGGAAAGAAGTGGTGATAATTTCGACTGTTAGCTTGCTTTAACCAATCATTGTTAATTCTTACAATTGAATTATCATTAAAGGATTTAGGTTCTTGGTATGCCATTAAACATAATATTGCTTTTATAAAGCTTCGGTTAGCACTGAACCAGCCGTTATTCTTTATGTTTTCTACACTAGTATCAACTTGAAAGTCATATCTAGGTAGCTCACTATTTATAATCTGATCTATTCTCTTTATGTCTTGTGCCAATTTTGTCTCTACCCCACTTGAATAACGCTCAGACAGTGAAACTCTCCAAAAGAAATCATCTAAATACTTTTTCATCTCATTAACCGGTTTATTTGGATGGTGATAGAAAAAATATGAAAATGGTACTACAAGAGCGTTGTAAGGTAGAATTTTTGAAACAGGGATACGAAAGTAGTCTCTAAAATAATCAACTGCCCTTTCGATAGCATCTACTGCTTTCTCCCATATATCTATAAAGGATTGCTTATTTAACTTAAGTATATTTTTCCTAGCACACTCTCCAACAAGTAGAATGGATATTGTTTGTAAGACTGTACTATCGGATATTGTCTCATAATCAACGTGCTCTAACCTGTTAATTAGCTTTTCAAATTTCTCTGCAAGGTCAAAATCCTGATCAGCATCATATGTTTTTGCCACCATTATTTCAAAAACTGTTAAGCTTTTACCACCAACGTTTAAGCGTGTAAACACTTCTGTTGCTACGTCAATAGATGCCTGCCTAAGTAAAATGGTAGAGAATCGATATGTATTTAATCTGTTCTTGTATTCTTCAAGTTTCTGATACATTGTTGTCGGATAGGCAGCAAGGACTGATATACCACCATGCAGTAAGTCTCTTAATGAAATAACATCTGTTTCATTACGCCCCTCTATATTTGTAATAATAATGGTCTCTTCCTCGTTCGCATTTAAATCTAAATAAATACCTGAAAAGTCATCAGATTTCTTATCTCTTTGAACCTGTAATCCTTTTAAGCTGGCATATAAGCTTGTCATACGCTGTTGACCGTCAAGGACATACTGAACCATTGATCCAGGAGGTGTGTCTGGAAGACTAGCTCCGCCAATATTCCTAACAGACCTTAACTTTTCTTGAGATTCCCAAAGTATAAAAGTCCCTATAGGGTAACCCTTGATGATACTATCTATTAACTTAGCAGATTGCTCCAAAGACCACACAAAGTCACGTTGAAATTGTGGTATCTTTATTATCCCTTTATCTATATCGTGTATTAGCGTCGAAAAAGTTATTGATTGTGGATCCGGTTGATACAAAATAATACCCCCTAAATTTACATTCTATCTTCTTTTTTAAGCATAACCCCTTCTTTTGTACAGGTATATAGTCTAACTACATTCTAAATGAACCTATAGATAAACAGAATGAATTTTACATAATTTGTAGTGTATCTTTGCTTGGCGAAGTCAGATATTCCTTATTATAGAATAAAAATGAGCATGTTTTTCTTTGGTACCACCATTTAAATATAACAATGGGGTACCCACCCGTTTCATGCCCCACCCCTTTTATACAAGTCGTTATTTATCCAATCGGATAGATAACGGCTTTTTTGTGTTTGACAGAGATGACTAGCGCGGTGAGAGGAGCGCAACTGAAAGGAGGTGGCAATGATGAATTCAGTACTAGCAACGATTTTAGTAGAGGCTAAAAAACGAAACAAGTGGGTTTCTGCTGCAGATTTAAAGAAGTATGGCTTAAACAAAATGGATCTTCACCAGTTAGAAGATGAAGGGTTACTTCTTATTTTTAATCATTTTGATGGTCACAAGGCTTTGAAACTTACATTGAAGGGATACCGTGTTTTCATGCAAGAAAATATGAGAGGAGAATGAAGATGTTTAAATCATTTAATAAAAGAATCGAAGAAGGAAGAGACTTATCTAAGAAAGAGATTCGTGAACTGATTGAATCACTACAGCAACAGTTGAATGAGGTTGATAGTGAGATACTGCTAACCATTGAGAAGAATGACTATGTGCAATTAACTCAGTTAATAAACAAACGGAAGAGGATCTATGATTTAAAAGCGGTTGTTGAAGACGCTTGTGAAGAGAAGAGCACTCATGGACTCACAAAAATAGTTCATGAAATCTTAAGGGATACTGCAAACTTGACTTCCATTAAAGGAGACGAGTGGGTTGATGCATGGCATGAGACGGTAGATAAGCTGAATAAGGGATCCCACCGAGCTTTGTCCAGCACTGTTGATTGGTCGCACAGTCTGCTTTCTAAAGGAAACAATCTGCAGCAGCGTATGAGTAAATCTACTATTCAATACACTGCAAAAGGTTTGAGCGCATTAGCAACTAAGCTCACTAATAAACATTAACCCATTGAAAAGAGGGGAAAAGATATGAAAAGAATTCAAGACAACATAGTTCGTTTCATAGATGGTGCAAATGATGATATCAAGTCACTGCCGAATATCGTATCATCTTCAACAGAGTCACAGAAGCGCATTGAACAGTTAAACACGTTTGTTGAGGATGTAATGGTTAAAGGCGTTGATTATGGCCTCATCAATGGCTTCTCTAAACCGACGCTGCTCAAACCCGGTGCAGAAAAGTTATGTGACGTGTTTGGCTTTTCTAAAACTGCAGAAGTTACTAATCGTCTTGAAGATTGGGATAGAGGCATATTCGCTTATGAAGTGAAGGTGACCCTCATTCAAAAAGAAAATCAGGTGATTGAAGCTGAAGGAATTGGTTCCTGCAATAGCAAAGAAGCATCCTTTCGTCAGCAGGATTCATTCACCATCGTTAATACGGTGTTGAAGATGGCTAAGAAGAGAGCGCTCATTGATGCCGTTCTGTCGGCAACACGGTCAAGCGGTATCTTCACTCAAGACATTGAAGATTTCCCTAAAAGCCAAAAGCCAACCGCAGATCGTAAAGTAACAAAAGATCAGCTGCAGTTGATCTTCAATATCGTTGATGAGATGAAGTTACCGACAGAAATTGCAAAAGAAATCCTGCAGAATGGCTTCAATGTCAATCGCAGTAAAGAACTGACACAGAATCAAGCATCAGACTTTATTCAGTTTCTGTTGATTTTTAAAGATATACACAAATGAACGAATGCCGTACCTGATAGCCATTGATTACAGATGCAATTGATGGCTTTTTTATTGCATAAAAAAATGAGTTCGTATTGGAAACAAACTCACCTAACTAATCTATTCAATTAACTTATGCCGAATACAATCGCTATAAAACTGTTCACTATGTATAAATCAATTACTAAGCATATTTGTTATATCGGAATGTAGTTATTATGATTATTTGTGATATGGCTCGTTTTTGCGTATTCTGAATGAGCGATACACTTGCTCTAACAAAATCAATTTCATCAACTGATGCGGAAACGTCATTTTAGAAAACGACAGGGCAAAATCACTTCTTTTAGTGACGTCTTCACTTAATCCCAGCGATCCCCCAATAACAAACGCAATCTTACTTTTCCCATAAGTCGCAAGCTGATCCATCTGCTTAGCCAGCTCCTCTGAAGTGAGCTGCTTTCCTTTGATTTCAAGGGTGATGACGTGGGTGTCTGGGGAGATTTTGGATAGGATGCGTTCGCCTTCTTTTTGTTTGACGATCTGCATGTCGGCTTCGCTTAGGTTTTCGGGTGCTTTTTCGTCCGGGACTTCGATGAGGTCGATGGTGGCGTAGGCGCTAAGGCGCTTGGTGTATTCGGCGATGCCTTGTTTTAGGTATTTTTCCTTTAGTTTTCCGACGGTGATGATTGAGATTTTCATGGTGATTCCTCCGATGGCTTGATGGGTTTATTGTACCATGATCGCTGCGTACGAAAACAGCCGCTCCTCCCAAATGGAAGAACGGCTGTTTTTGTATTCATTTTACTCAAGCAACATGGCTGCGAGCTCTTTTCGAAGCTTTGCTGGCTCGTCGGTGAAGATTCCTTCAATTGATGAAAGGGAGATGCCGTCAAGTTCTGACAGGTCGTTGATCGTATAGAGACGAATCGGAATGCCGGCCTGTGCTGCTTTTACGGCTTCCTTTGTGAACATGAAATCCTTTTTTGCATGAATGGCTTCAGCTTTTAGCTTTTGAGCAAGCTTTACCATGCCCTTCGTTTCATCCCACACAAGGACGGCAAGGCGGATGGTGCCATCAAGCTGTCTTACCCGCTTGAGAGTTTCCGGGTTGAAGGAAGAGATGACGGTGCGTTCCTTCAGGCCATAGCGGTCGAGCTGTTCGAGTACGATTTGTTCGATGCCTTCATACGGATACACATCTGTTTTTAATTCGACATTCAGCTTCATGTCCGTCCCCTTGATCCAGGCCAACACCTCTTCAAGGGTCGGGATTGTTTCTTCTTTGCAGGCGGCGTTCTGCCAGCTGCCTGCGTCGAGTGATTTCAGCTCGGCTAAGGTGAGATCCTTTACCTCTCCTGTGCCGTTTGTTGTGCGGTCAACGGCTTCATCGTGGATGACCACTGCTTTATGGTCCTTTGACAGCTGGACATCAAGTTCGATGCCATCTGCTTTTTCACGGACCGCCTGGCGAAAAGCGGCCATCGTATTTTCCGGGCACATTCTGCTTGCGCCGCGATGGGCATAAAGAGTCGTCATGAAGCTTCCTCCCTTGTGGTTAGTTTCCGTTTTTCAACGCATCGTTTTCGAGTGCGCGGTTGGTTTCCTCCACTGCTTTATCCAGTGCTTCCTGTGGGTCTGCTCCCTGGTACAGGCTTTCCATCGCATTCACAACGCGCTGACGTGCTTCAGGGAACACAGAGATCAGTGCGCCGCCTGTTGCAGTGTTGGCTTTCGTTTCTTTTAGCTGATCAACGGTTACTTTCAGCTGCGGGTATTCCTCCCACTGGTCGACAACCACCTGCTCATCGTAAGCTGCAGGGTTGATCGCAAAGTAGCCAGTATCAACATGCCACTGCGCCTGTACTTCGGCTGAAGATACGTACTTCATAAATTCCCACGCACCCTGCTTTTCTTCTTCTTCAATGTCACCAGCCATCCAAAGGGACGCGCCGCCAATAATGACTCCGTTGCGCTCAGCGTCATCCGGTACAGGAAGATAGCCTACTCCGACTTCAAACGGGGCATTATCAATCATTCCCTTTACGCCTGCAGAGGAATCAAGAATCATCGCTGCAGAGCCTGACTGGAACGCCGCTCTCATGTCATCCCAGTTTTGACCTGAATTATAAAAGGTTCCTTCGTCATACATATCCTTGATCAGGTTAAACACGTTCATTCCTTCTTCTCCGTTAAATACAGCTTCTGTTGCCTGGCCTGCGCGTCCGTTGTCTTCATTTACAAACAGTCCGCCCTGCGCTGCGACAAGCTCCTCAAAAAACCAGCCGTAATTTAAAATCGAAAAGCCTTTTTGCTCACCCTCTGTTAAAGCAGCTGCTGCTTCCTGAAGCTCGCTGTAGGTCATTGGAGCGTCCTCAGGGTTAAGCCCCGCTTCTTCAAATGCATCTTTGTTATAGATTAACACAGGCGTTGAGGAATTAAACGGCATGGAATACTGTACGCCGTCCACGCTGTAATAATTCGTAATGTTTTCTTCCCAAATGGACGTATCAAAGCCTTCTTCATCAATAAAGTCCTGCACCGGCTGAATATAGCCGGAATCGATCATAAATTTTGTTCCGACTTCAAATACCTGCATTAAAGCAGGTGATTCAGTCGTACCGGCAACGGTGTTCAGCTTCGTCAGTGCTTCCTCATACGTCCCCTGGAAAACAGGCTCAACCTCGTACTCATCCTGTGATTCGTTAAAGTCATCAACGAGGCTGTTCAGCGCCCCTTCAAGCTCTCCGCTCATCGCATGCCAGAAGATGACCTCTGTAGGCCCATCTGTTTCCTGAGGGGGTGAGGCGTTGGCTGAAGCGCCTTCCTCCGGTGTTTCCTCTGTTTCACTTCCACATGCGGCTAAAAGCAGTGCTAGTGCAGCTGATCCGATCCATAGCTTTTTCATATTGATTTCCTCCTTATTTTAGCGCCCCTTGTGTGAGGCCTTCCTGTAATCGTTTTTGTCCTGCAAATAAGAGAATAAGGGTTGGCAAAATGACAATCATGACACCGGCCATAACAACGCCCCAGTCGCTTGCGATTTCCTGGGTCTGCATTTGCTTAAGGCCGATCTGAACGGTGCGGTTTGCTTCATTGTTGGTGACAAGGAGCGGCCACAGATACATATTCCAGGCGGTTAAAAAGCTGTAAATGGCGAGTGTGGTCATCGTCGTTTTTGCGACTGGCAGTACGACTCCCGTGAAGAAACGGAGCTTGCTGATGCCGGCAATTTGTGAGGCTTCATACAGTTCTTTGGGAATGGTTTTAAACTGCTGGCGCAAAAGAAATGTTCCAAAGGCCATTGCAAAAAACGGGATGGAGAGGCCTGCATAGCTATTCAGCCAGCCAAGCGACTGCACGGTTTGAAAGTTTGGCACCATCGTCGCCTCCCACGGGATCATCATGGTGGAAATAAAGAGATAAAAAATCCATTCGCGTCCCCTAAATTCGATAAACACAAACGCAAAAGCGGCAAGGCTGCACAGGATGAGCTGACCGGCCATAATGAGCACCGAGACAAGGAGCGAGTTCCATAAATACATTAAAAGCGGTACACGCTCAAACGCAGCGGCGTAATTGACGAGTGAAAAGCTTTCCGGCCAGAATGAACCCTGAAGCAGCTCACCGCCCTGCATAAAGCTTATGAGAAAGGCGTAAAGAATGGGGAACACCATCACAAGTCCAGATACGGTGAGCGTTATATAAAGCAGAATCCTTTTTCCCGTGCTCACTGATAGTGCACCTTCCTTTCGCCGATTTTGAATTGAATCACCGTCACAATAAGTACAGCTGCAAAAAGAAGTACCGCCTGTGCACTCGCTGACCCGACGTTGTAATTAATGAAGGCATCCTTGTAAATGGAATAAACGATGACATTCGTTGACTCCATCGGCCCGCCTTTTGTTAAAAGATCAATCTGGCCAAAGGTCTGAAACGCGTTGATCAGGGTGACGGTTGTGACAAAAAATAAGGTCGGCGACAGCATCGGCAGGGTGATTTTTCGAAGCTGACAGGCATCGCTCACCCCGGCAATTTTTGCACTTTCATAAAGCGATGAATCAATATTTTGCAAACCGCCAAGCAGGATTAAAAATGCAAAGCCTGTATTCATCCAGATCGTGGCTATGGATACAGACAAAAGCGCATACTGCGGGTCAAGCAGCCACTGGATCCCCGGGATATTCAGGGCAGCAAGAATCCGGTTAAACAGCCCGATCGACGGGTTAAATAAAAACATCCAGATAACAGAAGATGCGGCGACACTCATCCCCATCGTGGCTGAAAACATCGTGCGGAAAAGGCCGATTCCTTTTAGCTTTTGATTCGCTAAAACAGCCAGTGCCGTTGCCAGCAGCACGCTTGCCGGGACGGTGTAGAGAACAAACAGCGCCGTTGCCTTTGCACTGAGCTGAAAGCTTGTTGATTGAAAAAGGGCAAAAAAGTTATCCCAGCCGACAAAGACGATCGGCACGCCTTGAGAACTGGTTAAAAATAAGCTAAGGTACACGGTTCTGACCATCGGGTAAAACAGAAAGACACCGAATAAAAGCAAAGACGGCAGAAGGAATAAAATTCCTGTTAGGAAATTGGACCATTCCCGTTTCCTCAGCTTTTTTTCATCAGAAGCCCTTACTTCCTGTGCCATCGTCATGACGACACCTTTTTCACCGCTGCAGGGATCGGACTGCGGTCCAGCCGTTTACCGTTTTTTACTGAGAAAAAGGCATAATGCTTGTTGTCTACGGTAATGCGGAGTTTTGTGCCAGGAAGAATATCATATTGCCCGCTCCATTTTGCGACCCACTGTGATTTTTCGCCAAAATCAAACGTGACGAGCGTTTCCGTCCCGAGCACCTCCACATTTGCCACCTGGACAAAAAAGCCGGGCTCGCTTTCTTTCGCGAGCTTGATATGCTCCGGTCTTATCCCAAGCATTACTTTATCTTCTCTAAGCAGCCATTTCTTTTCGTTTGGAATCGGCATCACCCAGTGGCCATCCGCTGTAAGCATGGAGTCTGATACCTCCGCTTCAATCAGGTTCATGGGCGGTGAGCCGATAAAGGAAGCAACAAATAGATTGTCAGGATGATTATAGACATCAAGCGGCCGCCCGATCTGCTGAACGCGCCCGTTTGACAGGATCATCATCCGGTCTGCCATCGTCATCGCTTCTGTCTGGTCATGCGTGACGTAAATCATCGTGAGCCCGAGCTTTCGCTGAAGCTGACGGATTTCTGAGCGCATTTTTGCCCGCAGCTTTGCATCTAAATTCGACAGCGGCTCATCCATTAAACAAAGCGGTGCTTCTGTCACGACTGCCCTTGCTAAAGCAACGCGCTGTCGCTGACCGCCTGAGAGCTCCTTTGGCTTTCGTTTCATGTAGGGAGTGAGACCGAGCATTTCGCACACTTCCTCGCAGCGCACCTTTTGCTCTTTTTTCGATATTTTTTTCACATGCAGTCCAAACGTGATGTTTTGTTCTACCGTTAAGTGAGGGTACAGGGCATAATTTTGAAAAACCATGGACAGGTCGCGCTCGCTTGGAGGGAGAGCATTCGCCCGTTTGCCGTCCAGCGCAAGCTCGCCTGACGTGATGGACTCAAGTCCTGCGATCATCCGGAGCATGGTGCTTTTCCCGCAGCCTGAAGGCCCGACCAGCACAAAAAATTCTCCCGGTTCGATCGTGACATCAATGGAACTTAAGACATCGATTTTTCCGTCATAGGTTTTTGTGATTTCCTTAAGCTCTACCTTTCTCATTGAACCACCTCCCGAAGCGGCTTCCATAAATGTGGTTTGCCGGTAGAAACAGCTGTTGCCCCGTGGTCGAGTGCTGCCTGCATTTGCGCCCGGTTTTGAATAAGTCCGCCTGTTATAATGGGAATTTCCGATTTTTGTTTGATTTTTCCGATCATATGCGGCACTACAGCAGGCATAAGCTCAAGACAGTCAGGCTGCGACTTCTCTGCGTTCTCAAGACCGTGCTCTACCGCATCTGAATCGATTAAAAACAGCCGCTGAATTGTGCTCAGCCCCTCTTTTTTGGCTGACTGGATCAGCGAGGATTTTGTGGTCACAATTCCAGTTGGCTTTACGTGTTTTGCGATAAATTTAAGTCCTTCCCGGTCATAGCTGATGCCCGGGATTTTTTCTATATGTAAAAATACATCGCGATTGTAGGCCTTTAAAAAATCCACATACCGCTTAATCACCGTCAGATCCCCGAGCAGTAAAAAGGCCGTTTTGATGTCCGTTTTACTAAACGCTTCAAGCTGCTTTGGCTCCTTAATCGAAGCAATCACCTGAGAATCCCGTACGTTATCTAAAAATAACTTCGCCACCATCTCACTCCTTATTTGGCCCTGAACATAAAAAATCCATAAAAACAAAAAGAGGCATCCTTGTCTCTCGTTTTTACGGTTCTCTGTTTGTCAGCCGATTTTCTATTCACTTGTCTTTCACACCTCTAACTCTAAAAGGAAATTATTAACTGGCTATTAAGCGGTTGTATAAAATTTGAAAAGGTTTGTAAATTCGGGTGGTGCCTTTCGAGTGGTGCCTGGCACGCCCCGGTTTTTGTCGATTTCAATTCGACGGGTGCCTGTCACGCCCCGAATTATGCCTTTTGAGCAGATTCAAACGACTGTTTATTGTTTCAATTAGTTAAAAGAGGGCTATATGCTACTAATGCATACTATTTAATGCAAAAGTACTATTTGTGTATTAATCTTTTGTTACTAGATAATAAGGCGGTGCTGACCATGCTGAATGAGTTGATTTTTCTTTTTTTCCCTTCTATAGTGGCTTCTTTTATTGTGTTTTTAGCATGGAGAAAGGATTTGCGCATCCTTCCTATTCTTTTATGGGTATTTGTCAGCACCATTCTTCTTACTGTATTCTTTATTGAGTCTATTTACCCAGATAGTTCCATTCCTGCTTCCGCTCTTTATGTAGGGCTGATGCTTACGATTCTGATGGGTTTTATTTTTAATAGGAAAATCAGTCGATCCTCTTCATCTGCTGAATTTAAAGCGCTCTATGAGGTAAACCCCTCTGCCATCCTGCTTATTTCTCATACAGGGGAAATCAAGGAGGCAAATCCTGCCGCCCATACTCTTTTTGATAAAGAGGCACTCGTGAAGCTGAATTTTAATAAGTTCTTACCTGAGAAGAGCCGCTTGAATTTCAATGCTCTTTTTAAAGCCCACGGAAAAATTCCTCAAACAGAAGCGAGCCTTACTACTGCCGAAGGAACAGAGAAGTTTATTATGATCGAAGGCAGCATGCTTACTAAAAAACAATTTGTTCTTTTTATCACGGATCTTACTTCTGTCAAAGAAAACGAAGAACGGCTCCGCCAGCTGGCATTTGAGGATCCGCTTACCGAGCTTGCCAACCGCCGCGCTTTTTATGAGCATACGGAAAAAGAAATGGCGCAATACGAGCATGTGGCAGTGGTGATTGTCGATCTGGATGACTTTAAGCAGGTAAATGACCGCTACGGGCATCAGATAGGAGATGCGTATTTAGTTCATACGGCAGGTATATTAAAAGCTTCTGTCATACAGGATGGTCTGGTGTCGCGGCCTGGCGGGGATGAGTTTTATTTGTTTCTCCCTTATACACTGGAAAGTGAAATCGAGCAGTACCTGGAAGCACTTCTTATCCAGCTGCAGCTGCAGCCGTTTTTACTAAATGGGCTGGAGGTTCCCATTTCAGCAAGCATAGGGGTAAGCTTCTCCATGCAGCATGGTAAGGATGTCGAAGCACTGGTGTTAAAGGCAGACCGCGCCATGTATAAGGTGAAGGGTGAGGGCAAAAACGGGTATTTTGTTTATGATGAGCTTGCGTTTGAAGGAGTGGAGCCTTCAAACGATAAAGAAGCCGGAGAGCTTTTTCCTCTTTAGGGAAGCTCCTCCGGCTTTTTTGTTAGTTTACTCTTGCAAAGCCAAACCCTGATGCGTAATCGTCACCTGTAGCAGCACCAATTCCGCCTTTAATATCAACCGCTCTTGCACGATTTTGAAGGTTTGTGCGAAGCTGTGCATTCGTCCAGCCTGGATTTGCTGCCCACACCTTCGCAGCAAGTCCTGCTACGTGAGGGGTTGCCATTGAAGTACCGCTGATCGTATTGTAGCCGCCATTTGGCCAGGTGGAATAAATGGATGCGCCTGGAGCTGAGATTTCAACATCGCCCTGCTGGATCACATAATCACCAGCTGTTGACCGGTAGCCGCGGGAAGAAAAGTCTGCAACGCGGTATGTACCGTTTTCCTGTCTGTTTTCAAGCGCTGCAACGGCAACAGCCTGAGTGAGGGCGCCAGGGTAGCCGATCGTGCCTTCTCTTGATCCGGAGTTTCCTGCAGCAGCTACAACAAGTACGCCTCTGCTGTAAGCATAGCTGACGGCACTTGAAATTAAGCTGTCATTTCCAGCTGAGCCAAGCGACATATTGATGACGGTTTTTGTACCGGTGCTTGCTGCCTGATCTGCTGCGTGACGAATTGCTGCTGCAATATCATCTGAATAGCCTGAGCCGTTATTGCCAAGCACCTTATACGCCCATAGGTTAGCACTAGGGGCAACACCATAAATGCCTCGTTTATCGCTTCCTGCATCCGCAAGAGCTGTTCCCGCTACGTGCGTTCCATGGCCGTTAACATCGGTACATGTCCCATTTACGAGAGGATTGCTTTGCGTAAAGTCCTTACATTGCTTCGCACGGTTTGATAGATCAGGGTGAGAGATCGCAACCCCTGTATCGAGCACTGCTACATTTATTCCCTGTCCGCCTGAAGTCGCTGTGAGATTGGCATTATTATAGATTGCTTTCATGCCCCAGGTGATCTGCTGCGTTGGAACCGCCATTGTTCCCACCTTTTTTGCCGAAGCACGTACATCGGTATCAATTGTTACCTCCTGTACCCTGGTAACACTCAGGTTTTTATTTTTCTGGAGTGCCTGAAATTGTTTTTCTGTCATTTCAGTTGAGAACCCGTTTTCCGTCAAATCCCACCGTGCCTTATACTGCTCTTTCACTGAGCTCTTCATCGTTTTATTCGGCGCTTCGACATAAACCCTGAACTTTTCAGCACTGTCCTTCGTCACGTCCTCAGCGCTTACAGATAAAGCAGGCATCACAAGACTAAAAGACAGCAGGATACTCATAAAGACTTTCTTCGACTTTCTCATTTTTAACACTCCTTTTTTACAAGTTTTTAAAGCTGAATTCATCCTATCAAATTAACTAGACTTTGGTTATCGGGAATTTTCATCACAAAACTATTAAGAAAAATCCTCTGACACCTATCACAACAGCTAATCAGAATAATATGCAGCCATAACGAAACGTGAAAAAAGCGTTTATTTATATCGGCAATGTTCATGTGTTAGGAAAACTAAAATAATACTGAAATAATTACTATTATTGGGAAAAAAGAAGGGAGAATCGGGTGGTGCCAGGCACTTGTCGAAAATCTTTTGCGGGGTGACACTTCGGGCGGTGCCAGGCACTTGTCGAATTGCACTTTCCCATGACACTCCCGCGCGGTGACAGGCACCTGCCAATCCTTGTCGAAACATAAAACATAAAAAAACCCACAGAGAGCTTCTCTCTGTGGGTTTATTTTGTGAAGTGGGTTTGGAGGACTTGCTTGAGGGATTGGTTGAATTCCATGAAGCCTTCCAGTGCGTATTTGTTTAGAGTTTTGGCTGTGTGTGGTTTTATGCCGATGATTTTGATGATTTTGCCGGTCATGACGTGAAGGGTTTTTAGGAGGCGGACGAATTGTTCAATGCCTTTGTCCTCTACGTTCCCAACTGCAGTAAAGTCGATAAGAACGTCTTCGTATTCTCCCGCAAAGACAGACTGTAGGCAGCTGTGGGAGATAACGTTGATTTTTTCCTCCGTCACATCACCAAATAGCGGGATCAGGCACATCTTATCGGTCAGCGGGATAAATGGACCCGACAGCTCATGAAGTCTGCTTAGGATCTGCTCAAGCTCTTCTCTTTGCTCATATAGCTCAAAGTCCGTTTCTGCCAGACGCTTTTGAAGAGACATCATTTTTTCGATCAATTGCATATTCGACTGGTCCTTCGGCAAAAGGATCATGCTTGCATGAAGTTCATTATCCCACGTCAAATACACTTCATATAGCGTAACAGGCGACGTGCGGGATTTCATATTGAGCTCCATCCGCACAACCGGCGCCTTATCGTTGCTGCTGTATCGTAAAAGCTTTTCATAGCTTTCATTGTCAACAATATGTTTAATATGATCCTCACTCAAGTCAAAATGCTCCATCGCAAGCGTGGAATAAAGAATGATTGTACCATCCTTGTCCAGCTTTAAAAATGGAAGAGGAAGCTGCTCATTAAAGTGCTGCATCTTGTTTGGATTTTGTTTGTTCATAATTCAGCCATTCTCTCATTTCCTTCAGATCCTTTAAAATGATCGTATTTTCAGAGCAGTAAGGCTTTAGATCATACTTCTCTGTCAGACGCCCGCCGACAATAACGACAGGAGGATTAGGAAGCTTTGAAAGCTCCTCAATGTATTCCTTAAGCTTTGGCAAATGATAGACGATCGACACCGATAAACCGACCACAGCAGGCTGCCAGGCTTCTGCTGTTTTTAAAATATATTCAACCGGAAGATTGGCCCCGTAATATTTTGTATCCCAGCCCATTTCTTCAAACAGGCTGTTAACCATCTTTAGCCCGATGTAATGCTGTTCTCCTTCAAGGCATAAAAACATAGCTTTTCGATTATTTTTTTCAGGACTGGCCAACCGCGCGTGAGCGAGCCTCGAAACAACATAATCACACGTAACCGTGGCTAGATGCTCGTCTGCTACTGAAATTTCATTCGTTTCCCACAGGTAGCCAATATGCTGCATAGCAGGTGTGATCATCGCGTGATACGTATCAAGAAGCGTGAGCTTTTCCTGCTCATTTATATACTTCCATGCTTTAACGGTATTGCCTTCTAGGAAATAACCGGCAAGCTCTTTTGGGCAATACACATTAGTCAGCTCCTTTAACGGCCTGAGATTGAAGTGCACCAATAGCCTCGTTTAAATAAACCTCGTACGTTTTTACTGTGTCGGCATCCAGTGTATCTGTTTCATTGATTACCTGATGAATGATCTGAAAATTATCGATTAAATGCTGCTCATTCATGCCGTGCTTTGATAGTATTCCATTTAACCAAAGCGCATAATCAGTAAAAAAAGCAGCTTGCTGTAATGCATACGCAGATTGAAGCTGCTTGAAATGATGAATATTATCCTCATAACATTTTCGTTTTCCCTTTTCACCAAAACGCTCCATCAAAGAGGGCTCGCGCTCATAAATAAGATCGGTTGCGAGCTTTGCTTCATGCTCAAACGAATTCATTGGGCAACCACCTTAAATTGCGTCACCTTTGGCACAATAGAGGCCAGCTCCTGATCCGGGTACTTCTTTTCAAGCTCATGGATTCTCTTAAAATCCTCGCTTCTCACCCAGTTCAAATAATCCTTTTTTGTTTCAAAAAATAGCTGTACCGTAATCTCTCCAGCTCTCTTATCATTTTGCAAAAGAAGAAAGTCTTTAAATCCGGGAGCGTTATCCACAGATCTTGAGCGGTTTTTATAGATTTCAATTACCTGATCAGACTTATCCTCAGGTACATCGAAGGTTGAAAACACCGTGTACATTCACTAATCTCCTTTCGCGTAGACCATTCAATTTTTCCATTTTCCAACTCTATTTCTAATTATACTATTAATAAGCAATTCAAAAAAGCAATTATCTAACAGATTTAGAGTAATTCTAGTAACGTCACTCTTATTAACACTATAGAGGTATTGTACAGGGTTCTTTTATGATGCACAAAAAAGAACTCCTCCAATTCTGGTTATTTATGTTACATTTTAATAACATGTGGATAACTAAATTAGAAAATGAGAAAATTTCTTCACTACTTTTTTCCGAGCGGATGTTCATATAAGCGCGTGGTTATAGTATTTATGGTTTATTTTTTTCCAAATGCTCCAGATTTTATTTCGGGACTGAAAAGTTATTCAATAATTATAAACAGGTTATCCCCAAAAGTTATACACATATCCACAATTTCTATCCACATGTCGTATGGGATCAAACGTTCTCCACAAGATATGCTGCTTCGTTTCGACAATATTCACAGTGTGTGGACAATTGTTTTAAGTTATCCACTGTGTGTAACGCAGGAAATGTTTCCTCTTCATCCACAAAAATATCCATTGCAAGCTCCACATGCTCCTTGCAGCAATAAATCTTCATATTTTCCCGCTCCTTCATTTTTTTCTTCATATAGTTTAGCATAGAATGATTTTTGAAGTTTTTTAGAGTCGAATCCCTTGAATTTGTGAGCGAACCAAATGCGCCTCCTCCACACCAACAAATCAAAAAACAGGAACCCCAACACTCAGGGTTCCTGCTTTTTTAGGCTTAGAAAAGTTTACATCTATATGAACTTACCTTCTACAGCTGCGCATCGTCTGTGAGGGTAAGAGTGAATTCCTGCATTTCCCCGTTACGGTAGGCTTTAACCTGCATTTCATCTCCAACTGATTTTTCCGTGTAGAGATGCTGGCGGAGTTCGATCGTATTGTTGATCTTTTCTCCATCCATCTCGACAATCACGTCCATGTCCTGAAGTCCTGCTGCTGATGCGGCAGAGTTTGGCACAACACGCTCAATCACGACACCTGTTGTTACTTCTTCCGGAAGATTCAGCTGCTGCTGCTGATGAACAGCAGGGACGTTGGCAAGGTCAACTAATGTAACCCCCATTGTCGGGCGTTTTACTTCTCCAGATGACTCAAGGTCCTCAATGACCGGGATCGCCATGTCGATTGGGATCGCAAGTCCAATTCCTTCTACTGAGGACTGGGCAATTTTCATGGAGTTGATGCCGACAAGCTGGCCTTGAATGTTAACAAGCGCTCCTCCGCTGTTTCCTGGATTAATGGCGGCGTCTGTTTGAATAACCTCAGCCTGCCAATCTGGTGCTCCATCCTGGTTTACATCCACCGGAATGGTCCGTTCAACCCCTGATACTACACCCGTTGTAACAGAGCCTGAAAACTGAAGGCCAAGCGGATTTCCGATTGCGATAAGCGGCTCACCTGGTTTAAGAGCTTTTGAATCGCCGAATTCAGCAACGGTTTCAATTTTTTCCCCGCTTACCTGAAGCACCGCTAAATCTGTCCAGATGTCACTGCCAAGAATTTCTGCTTCAAGCTTCGTGCCGTCAGCAAGGGTTACCTCTACCTGCTGGGCTCCGTCAATAACGTGATGATTGGTGACAATATAAGCATTGTCTCCCTCTTTTTTATAAATGACACCCGAGCCTGTTCCCGCTTCTGCAGGTTCTTCCTGGGGTTCGCCAAACATTCCCCCGCGGCCCGATTGGATGTTGGTTATGCCTACTACTGCATCTCCTGCTGTTTCAACAGCTGATGTCACATCCGAGCTCACATCATAGGAGATCGGCTGGGCCGTCTGCTGATTGGCCGTATTGTTCGTATCAAGAAGACCATTATTAGACGGGCTTGCCGTGTAGTCTCCAATCAACGGCAGAGCAAGCACCACTAAAAGAGCTCCAACGATTAAACCGGCTAAGCTTGAAATAAAGTAGCCTGCCTTACTTCCGCTTTTTTGCTTTGATTTGCGTTCCTGGTAATCGTTATCGTAATAGCCCATATTCTTCCTTCCTTTCCTAGTGGCTTTTCTATATGCTTTACTATAAAAACAAAACATGAAAATCAGATGAAAAAGAGTTTAAATTTAAAAGAAATTTTAAAAATAGTTTAATGAAGGCTTAAAAAACAATGCAGAAGAGGTGTTCCTTTTGAAGATTACTCAAACCTTTGATACCACATTAATGACGAAATTAAACAAGACCGTGCAGGACGAGCACGTACGACTTTATCCGGAGGTCTTTAACGAATATGATTTCTCTTCCGTACATGAAGCGCTTGTGCAGATTCTCAAGTCCGGAACGCATGAGGTCTACCTGGCAGAAGAGGACGGCGAGCCCGCTGGATATGTCTGGTTTGAACGCATTGAAAAGCCGGCAAACGCCTTTAAAAAAGAATACCGAGCGTTATATATCCATCAAATCAGTGTTCTGCCCTCCAGTCAGCACAAGGGATGCGGCACCCGTTTGATGGAAAAGGTCGAGGAGCGCGCCAGCGAACTTGGCATTCAGCGAATTGAACTCGATTATTGGAGCGATAATAAGTCAGCCAAACGCTTTTATGAAAAACAAGGTTTCACTGTCTTTAGAGAGGTTGTACAAAAATTCGTATAACATACGCTAAAAAGGGCGTAAAAACCGCATTCTTTGACAAACAAATGCCTAAACCGCCATGATAGAGAAAGCAAAGACAACGAGAGAAGGAGGCATGTGAAATGAGAATGCAGGAGGTAGTGGATCAGCTGGAGATTTGGGTAGAGGAAAACCGCTCTCATACCATTCTCGGCGAAACAGCAAAGTATATTCCGGCCCTGGCAGAACAGGATCCAAGCCAGCTTGGTATTTGCATTATGGACTACGACGGGGATACGTATAGTGTGGGCGATACTAATGTAAATTTTACACTTCAGAGCGTTTCAAAAATTATCAGCTTTGTTGCCTTATGTCATTTTAAAGGATTGGATTTTGTTTTGGACAAGGTGGATGTGGAGCCGACCGGCGAATCGTTTAACTCCATAATTCCATTTGAAATTCACCGTCCCGGCAAGCCCTTTAATCCTTTGATTAATGCAGGTGCCATTACGGTCGCTTCCATGCTTCCGGGGGACACGGTTGAGGAAAAATTTGACCGCTTCCTATTATTTGTCGAAGGGATGATCGGCCATAATCTTGAGCTTGATGACGAGGTGTACCAGTCTGAATGGAAGACCGCCCACCGAAACCGGGCACTTGCGTACTATTTGAAGGAATCAAATCTCCTCGACCTGGATGTGGAGGAAGCACTCGAGATTTACATCCGGCTTTGTTCGATTTCAATCAACCTGAAGGATCTCGCTAAAATCGGTCTCGTTATTGCCCACGACGGTTTTGATCCGGTTGAAGAACAGCAGATTTTCAGCAGTGACGTTGCCCGGATTGCCAAGGTTTTGATGGTTACGTGCGGCATGTATAATTCATCTGGTAAATTTGCTGCCCATGTCGGCATTCCTGCGAAAAGCGGCGTTTCAGGCGGCATTATGGCTTCTGTCCCACCTAAATGGCATTCGGAAGAAAAAGCATTTCGAAAAGGCTGTGGCATCGCCGTCTTTGGCCCAGCTATTGATGCGAACGGCAACAGCGCAGCAGGCACAATGCTGCTTCGGCAAATTTCAACTGAATGGGATTTCAGTATCTTTTAACAAAAAAGGACCAGCGCCTCCTTGGCTCTGGTCCTTTTATTCTGTTTCCTCCATCAGTTCAATCATCATTTCCTGATTCATCGGCCCCATCAGCTTTTTCGTTATGATGCCTTCTTCATTTAAAATATAGGTTGTCGGAATCGTAAACGCGTAAAACTGATCGCCAAGGCTTCCCGATTCGTCCAGTAATACAGGAAAGGTCAGCTCGTAATCCTCAACAAAGCTTCTTACCCGGTCTGCCCCGTTGTCTCTTGTCGTTAAATTAACAGCGAGAATTTCTGTATTCTGATCCTCTGCATTTTCCTCATAATATTTTTGCATATGAGGCATTTCCTCAATACAAGGCGGACACCAGGTAGCCCAAAAATTTAAAATGACTTTTTTTCCCTCGTAATCGCTCAAGGATACCGTCTCACCATCAGCGGTCGTCGTTTCAAAATCAGGAGCCCGCTGCCCTTCCTTTAACACGCCATCAGAAGGAACGACCTGCGCCTGATCGTTTTGAGACGGCTTCACCTCATAAGTCAGCTGGCGTGCCTGCTCAGCTTCCCATGTATTTTTATCTTCTATTACATTAAGTATTAATATCGTTACAAGTCCCCCTACTAATAAAAGGGCTGCAATTTGCTTATACATTATATGACTCCTTTCGGATAGTCCCTCACTCCTCCTATCCTTCCTCTATCATAAACGTTTTAGAACCAAATCCATTTAAAAAATGCTTCTTTTCACAAAGGTGTTGGAATTTCGCATCTGAAAAAACAATGGAATTTTTAATATAAATATGGAAGAATAATGATATAGTAATGAGACAGACGAATAAAATTATTCGTGGAAAATATGGAGGCGAGCGATGAAAAATAATAAATTAGCCTTTTTTGTTTCTTTATTTGCGTTAATTGGTTTCCCCATAATTTTTCTCATCCTATCACTGGCTACCGGGCAGTGGGGATATTTGGGCTGGAGTCTTATTTCGTCGCTTACGGCAGGGTTAACTGGTTTGTTTGCATCGCTTTATCACATTAAAAAGGATGGAGAAAGCACAGATTTGATTTAAAAGGTGGCGCTGCACATGTCCAGAAAGACGATTGGAACGGCGATTGTCCTGTTCGCAGCCATCACCATGATCTTTAATGTATCCATGCTTCAATCCCACGACTACTATCACACCATCAGAAAAATCACCTATGCTCTATTCATCGTCGGAATCCTTCTTACCCCCACTTACTCAAAGACTGTTAAAACTGAAGGATGAATTTTTACCAATTTTAAAAGGAGTAAAGCACTTCAAACATTCACTGTTTAAAGTACTTTACTCCTTTTTATAATCCAGCTGATTGTAGCGGAGGGCGGAGACGCCAGAGGGATGAAGCGGGAGCTGAGATCCACTTACGCAGCAAGTTAGCTCATCTCCCGCCCCCCGGAAAGCGTCCCCCTGCAGCGTAAATCAACCTTTGTTAAGGGAATTCACTTCTGACATGTTACGCTAATGCCACCGAACTAAATCGCAAACAGCTCCGTGGGCTTCTTCGCATCCGTATCAAAAAGATCAAACTGCTCGCCAATCACATGGCCGCAGCCCTCAAGCGTCTGGCTCACACTCATTCTCGCTAAATCCTTCATATTATTATCAAGAGATAAATGGGCAAGATAAATTCGTTTCGTATTATCCTTCACCACATCATTCATCGCAAGCGCAGCATCCTCATTCGATACATGCCCCACATCGCTCAAAATTCTCCGTTTAATATTCCACGGGTAGCGTCCCATACGGAGCATCCCCACATCATGGTTGCTTTCAAACACATACACATCCGCGCCTTCAATAATCCCCTTCATCCGGTCGCTCACATAGCCGGTATCGGTCATCAGCACAAGCTTCTTGCCATTGTGGTGAAACACATAAAACATCGGCTCTGCGGCATCGTGTGAGACACCGAACGATTCAATATCAAGATCGCCGAAGGTTTTAACTGATTCCATTGGAAAATGAAACTTTTGCTCTGGATCAATCTTTCCAATCATCGGTTCCATGGCTGTCCATGTTTTTTCATTTGCATAGATTGGCAGATTGTAGCGGCGGGCTACAATGCCAAGTCCTTTTATGTGATCACTATGCTCATGCGTCACCAGCAGGCCGCTCAGGTTTTTCATCGACCGTCCCACCTGCTCAAACAAAAGCTCCATCTGCTTTCCGCTAAGGCCGGCATCTACCAGAAAGGAATGCTTCTCTGTTTCAACATAAATCGCATTTCCTGTGCTTCCGCTTGCGAGCACACTCATGTGCATCGTCATAGTCTTCACTCCACTGTTTCTTCGATTTCTTCTAGCTGTTCAAATTCAAGACTTTCTAGATCAATTTCTATTAGACTTGGGTTAACCGCATTAATATAAAGACTTTCCTGGTCTCCATCCTCCTGCTCAAAAACCATTCTCCATGTAGGCGTCAGCACTTGCGTTTCAGCCGCGGTTTCATTTAACTGGATAAACGTGTAGTAGCCCAGCTCATAATCCACAACGGTTGAATTAGGTTCAATCGCATTCCTTCTGTAGAACCCTTCAAGAGCCTGTCTTGGATTAATCAGGTTCTGATCCTCCGCAAATTCTTCAATGGAGGTAAGCATCGTTTGTTCATAGGAGATCACCTGATCCTGATCATTTAAATGAACAACCATTCTGCCGGTAATATTATGGTAGATTGGCATATCTTCAAAATGCTGATAATAAATCAGGCGATCCTCTTCCTCTTCGTACGACCAAAGCCGGTACTGTTCGCCGCCCATGACGTATTCATCTATATATTCCCTAAGCTCATCCGGAGAAGAAGGATCCTCCAGATCAATAGGCGTGTTAAGCTGTGAATCCAGTACAATATCATATTTAACACTCGCTGTTTGTCCTTCAAGCTCATTAATATCTGTATTTGAAAAACGATGGACTCTCGCATTTAAATACGGATGAGGCTCTGAAGTAGTTGGCAGATTTGAGTAAGTAATATTATCCTCAGCCATGCGCTGGTCAATCGTCAATTCCGGCAGTTCATCGAGCTGCATGCTTTGATATTTTTTCAAAAACAGGGTGAATAAGAAAATATTCAGGATGAAAAACACCACAATAAAGATGGTTTTCGTTTTACTCCAATCCAACAGGATCCCCCCCATCTATTGGAACCCGTTTCCAATTTCCATTGTAAAGGTAAAACCACATTGGTTCAAGTGTATAGAAATCGTTGCTGGAATCCTTTGAAATATAGTAACCGACTGTTACATCCTGCAGGAGGTCAGGCTCGAAGGAGTCGCTGCTCTCCAATGTCTCAATCACATCATACCCTGTCATTAATAAAGTGGTCTGAGTCGTTGAAGGCACTTCAAAATGAAGGCTTAATAGCGAACGATCGTATTTAAAAATCCGGGTATCGCCCCACTTTTGGTCCATTTGTGCAAGATGAGGCACGCCTCTGTCATTAAAGACAGGCAGCCCTTCCACGTGAAGTCTATACGTTACCTCCTGGACCGATGGATCAAGCCGGTATAAATAGTAGTTGTCTGTCCAGCCTGCGTGGTCATTGACAAAACGTCTGCTTTTTTGAAGAAGCTCTGAAGGCCCTCCGGCAGTCGTAAACTCAGCTGCACTCGGATTAACGTAGTTTAATGTATTGGTGGAACTGTCTATCCGCATAAGGCTCGATTGGTGCAGATACTGATCCTCCGTCGAGTTTAGAGAATTGACCGATACCGCATTTGGATCTGAAAATAAGGCATCTCTAAATTGCTGCGGGGAAATTGAGTTCATATAGTATTTATACTGAACCACCTCTGTTGTCCCCTGCGGCAGGTAAAGAGTTTTCTCAGATCCTGCTGAGTAAGGGAAATAGCTTGCATACTCTTCCTCTGCTTTCGATACAATCTTGTCGTTTAAAGGAGGAAGCTCATCCAGATCGACTCTCGCTTCATATACCTGCTTTGTATCGTACGAAATAAAGTACACCGGAAAGGTAACGTCACCCTCCTGCGGCAATTGGATCACTACACGATCGAAAACATCATCCGGGATCTGACTCGTTTCAAAATCAAATACATTCTGATAGGCAGAAAACGGGATGGAGGTCGGAAAAATAATCTCCACACGGTTTTGCCCATGAGTGAGGTCCTTTATGTCACTATCGCTTAGAGCAGCATTATAACGCAGGCTAAAAAAGGTCCAATCATACATCGTTGAAAGAAGCTCGTCGATTTCACTTTCACTTGACGTTCCCCGAACATTTTCCGTGCCGTGCACCAAAAATTGACTCGGTTTGATCAGCTCGCTGTTTGTCCGTTCATCAGCGATCGACACATCCACAGTAGGAGCCGTTTCGATTGTGTCATAGGTTGGCTGGAAGGTCCATACATTCCAGGTCAAAACTCCGCTCAGCACCACCAGCAGTGTCAGTAATATTGATTTAAATCCTTCTATATTCATGACCATTCATCCTCATTTGTCGGATCATAAGGAAGGGTGAAATAAATGGTTGTTCCTCTTCCTTCCACGCTTGACGCCCATATGCGTCCGCCGTGTGCCGTAATCATTTCCTTCGCAATCGCAAGTCCAAGGCCTGTACCGCCAAGCTGTCTTGTACGGGCTTTGTCCACTCTGTAAAAACGCTCAAAAATGTTTTTAACATTCTCGCGCGGTATGCCCATACCCTGATCTGCCACACTGACAACAATCTCTTTTTCTTTCTTTTCCACCTTAAATCGGACGAGTCCGCCCTCCGGTGAATATTTAAGCGCATTTGAAATAATATTATCCAGTACCTGAGTCATTTTATCTGTATCAATTTCAACATACAGCAATTCCTTCGGCAGCTTGGTTTTAAAGGTCACATTTTGAGAGCGGCTCATTTCAAAGCGGTCGATAATACGCTGATAGAAATCAATAAAGTTTACCCAGTCTTTATTCAGACGATAGTCCTTGCTGTCCATTTTAGAAAGCTGAAGAAGATCGTTGACAAGACGGATCATCCGCTCGGTTTCTGTTTGGGTGACATTTAGGAATTGCGGTGCAATGTCCTTGTCCTCCCAGGCCCCTTCAGCCAGCGCCTCCAAATAACTTCGCATCGTTGTAAGCGGCGTTCTCAGCTCATGCGATACATTCGCCACAAATTCACGCCGTTCTGCATCAATTTTTTCCTGCTCAGTAATATCATGCAAAACAGTAATCAAGCCGTTCACAAACCCGGTCTCCTTTTGAATAATGGAGAAATTTGCTCTTAGGATGTATGGCCGTGCCGGTGTGCCGAAATTCAGAATAAGCGAGTCCTGCTGGTTAAGAAGATCCTCTAACGTGTATTCGCCTTCGATGCCAAGCACTTCAGTGATGGATTGGGAAAGTACTGTTTCACGTGAAACATTCAGCATGCCGGCAGCCGGGTCGTTAATTAAGATAACCCGTCCTCTCCGGTCTGTCGCAATAACTCCATCGGTCATATAGGAAAGAACAGAAGAAAGCTTCCTTCGTTCACCTTCAGTTGTTGCCTGGGCTTCCTGAAGACGCTTCGTCAGATTATTAAAGGTGGTGGCAAGCTGCCCAATTTCATCATTGCCATATACCTTAACCTTACGCGAGAAGTTCCCTTTTGCCATCGCCAGTGCCTGTTTACGCATATCGGAAATCGGCCGGGTAATCGTTTGCGCGAGCAGGACGCCCAAAATAGCCGTAATTACAAGCGAAATAGCCGTCCCTCCAGCCAGGATGCTGTTAATATCATCCATTTGAGAGTAAACATTTTCGATTCTGGATACGATATAGATCGTTCCGATGACTTCTCCATTTGAAATAAGAGGGGAAGTCAGCACCCATATACGCCCGTGATCAGGGTCGACATAGGTCTGATTTAAATCCTCCTCCAGGGTTTCCCCTTCTTCAAGTGTCTGCTGAACAAGTGAATTGGTCATTCGTTGTCCGACAATCGGCTGGCTGCTTCCTTCAGAGGACCACGCCCCAATAATTCTGCTTCTGGCGTCAATTACCTGGACTTCACTGATATCCTCAGAATCAAGCCCGCTCAGCAAAGCACCGATTGTATCCTGAAGAAGCGGATCCTCCTCGGTTCTGGTTCCCTCAATATCAGTGACAATCGCCTCTGTCACACTATATTCTAAGGGACTGAGGCGATCTACAATCGATTCTTTAAAGTTATTTACAAGAGTCTCTTCAAGCTCACGCACAAAATAAACGCCGATGATCTGCATGGCAAGCGCGATAAGCAATACATAAATTAAAACGAACTTAAGGTGAATTGACCTGAAAAAACCAACCTTCCTCATTTACATTACTCCTGATCCGGATTTTTTAAATAATACCCCACTCCGCGACGTGTAACGATCCATGCAGGGTGGCTCGGATTATCTTCAATTTTTTCACGCAGACGGCGAACTGTTACGTCAACCGTACGGACATCACCGTAATAATCATATCCCCAAACGGTCTGAAGCAAATGCTCACGGGTCATGACCTGACCGATATGCTTGGATAAATAATGAAGTAGCTCAAACTCACGGTGTGTCAGCTCAATCGTTTCCCCTCGTTTTGATACCATATAGGCATCCGGGTGAATTGTAAGCGCACCAACTGTGATTTCATTTGTTTCATTTTCTTCCTCAAGCTGGCCTTTTAATGCCTGGTGGCGTCTAAGATTGGCTTTTACACGCGCTACAAGCTCACGTGTGCTGAAGGGCTTTGTCACATAATCGTCTGCCCCAAGTTCAAGCCCTAGAACCTTATCAATCTCAGAATCCTTTGCTGTCAGCATGATGATCGGCATTTCATACGTTTTACGAACCTCACGGCAAACCTCCATGCCATCCCGGCTCGGAAGCATGATATCTAGCAGGATAAGATCCGGCTTCACTTCGTCTACCTTCGCAAGGGCTTCGTCTCCATCATATGCACAATGAACCTCATAGCCTTCTTTTTTCAAATTGAACTGAAGAATATCTGCAATTGGCTTTTCATCGTCTACTACTAAAATCTTTTTATCCATATCACTGATCTCCTTTTATCTATCATCTTTTATTTCACTTTTCATCCGATATTGCATGTTCATGTCAAAACAATTAGAGACACGTATATAGTTAATGTACCATGTTACAACGCATAATTCACTTATTAGAAAAAAAGCAATGCTTATTATCGATATTTCCTGAGAAATAATTTTGAAAAAGCCTGATAGAAAAATGAGGCTGAGACAACTAGTAGTCTCAACCTCGTTCGTCCGGTTCACAGCTCTTCAGGTAACCCTTGCCTCTGGGCGGGGGCTTGCCTCCGTGCTCCTCACGTTTCTAACATATTCGTTATCTCCAAGACTCTCATGTGGTTTATAGATAGTCCATCGGGTTTTCAAGTTCTCCATTCAAATGCACCTCAAAGTGCAAGTGAACACCGGTTGAAAAACCAGTATTTCCCATAACTCCTAAGGACTCTCCCTGTTTAACCGTTTGGCCAGGCGTTACATGGATCTTATCGAGGTGGGCATAGGTCGTGCGAAGCCCATTATTATGATCAATGACTACCTTATTTCCATAGTCGCCCTCATAGGCAGCAGAGATTACTGTCCCATTGTCTGCTGCTTTGATCGTTAAATCATCAGCGCCGGCAATATCGATGCCTTTATGGAAGCTGCCCCACCTTGGTCCCTGATGACTTGAGATCTTTCCGCCATTAGCCGGCCATATAAATGAGCCAGCCCCCTTAGAAGGAATTTCCTTTGTTCCCTCTATTATTACCTCGTTGACCGGCATCTTGCTAATCTCTGCATCGGCTGTTTTTTTAGCCGTCTCTTTGCCGTCAGTTTCTTCGGTTTGAAGAGTGAGAACCCGCTCTCCCTCTTTCCCTTTTTGCTTCACGCTTGTTTCACCGATTGGCATGGTATCGTCTTCAACCACTTCTTCTTTAAAATCAATGCTTTCTTTTACTCTTGTTTCTTTTTTAACATGAACCTTTACCCCTTCTTTTTGAACGGTGACTGCTACTTCACTGCCAGGCTTAAGTTCGCCATCCGTTAAAGAAGGGTTTAATTGTTCAAATTCTTCTTGGTCCATATCGTATTTTTCAATGATCTTTTCAACGGTGTCTTCTTCAGAAGCCTTATGAACGGTCTCACTTTTCAGACCTTTAAGCATAATCTTTGCTGCTTTTTCAGGCGAAACTAATTTATCAGGGGAAACCGCTTCTTCCTTCGGCTCTTCAAAGCCCTCCACTTCGATCTCAGTAATTCTTGTTTCATCTACCTTCAAATCGGGTAGCGAAGAAGAGTCCTGCTTTTCGTATTGGTCCAGTTCTTCTTTTGGTATAGCACTTTCCTTAATCAGGCGGAGAGCTTCCTTCGCTTCCTTCTCTCCTGCCACATGGGCTGCTGTCTGTCCGTTCAGCTTAAGGGTCTTCGCTTCTGTCTGAAACGCAGCAGAGGCCTGTAATTCCTTTAACACGCCGTCATCATTTGTACTAGGATTAAACACCTGCTCAGGTATCGTAACAATTTCATCCTTTAAAGAGAGCAAGGAAGTAAGCTCAAATTCTTCTGTCAGCTTGTCTTTTTGGGCGTCCACCCATCCCTTAACCGACTCTTCCTCCGATACTGCTCCTACATACTGGTCCCCGGAATACACATGATACAGCGTACTAAGGTCATTTTTCGCTTTTGTATCCGCAAGGACTGTTCCTCCCACCAGAATGGATAGCATTGTCGCCGCTCCGATTATGACCTGAAACACTCTAGTTGAAAATCTATTAGACTTTATTGCCTCTTTTTTAAATGGATTACTGCTTTTCATTTGCTGCTCCCTTCACATTCCCTCGAGAATAAAAAAATAGAACCCTAAAAATAGCGTCCGTTTTTACACCCAACAAATGTACCATATGAAAAAATGAAAGAAACCCTTTCAGGGCAACTGTAAAGGAACTGTAGTATTCCATAGAAATGATGGAAACGCAGGAAATTTGAAGCATCATTTTTTCTCCTATAAAGGACTATTGGAGGAATATATATCCGCTTTTTCCATAAAAAAAAGATACACCACTAGCGCAGCGTATCTTGATGGCTTTGGACGGAATCGAACCGCCGACACATGGATTTTCAGTCCATTGCTCTACCAACTGAG
>NZ_PREZ01000007.1 GCF_002926065.1 Jeotgalibacillus proteolyticus
AGCCATCGGCCATTTCCTTAGAAAGGAGGTGATCCAGCCGCACCTTCCGATACGGCTACCTTGTTACGACTTCACCCCAATCATCTGTCCCACCTTAGGCGGCTGGCTCCATAAAGGTTACCTCACCGACTTCGGGTGTTACAAACTCTCGTGGTGTGACGGGCGGTGTGTACAAGGCCCGGGAACGTATTCACCGCGGCATGCTGATCCGCGATTACTAGCGATTCCAGCTTCATGTAGGCGAGTTGCAGCCTACAATCCGAACTGAGAACGATTTTATGGGATTAGCTCCACCTCGCGGTCTCGCTGCCCTTTGTATCGTCCATTGTAGCACGTGTGTAGCCCAGGTCATAAGGGGCATGATGATTTGACGTCATCCCCACCTTCCTCCGGTTTGTCACCGGCAGTCACCTTAGAGTGCCCAACTGAATGCTGGCAACTAAGATCAAGGGTTGCGCTCGTTGCGGGACTTAACCCAACATCTCACGACACGAGCTGACGACAACCATGCACCACCTGTCACCACTGTCCCCGAAGGGAAAAGTCTATCTCTAGACCGGGCAGTGGGATGTCAAGACCTGGTAAGGTTCTTCGCGTTGCTTCGAATTAAACCACATGCTCCACCGCTTGTGCGGGCCCCCGTCAATTCCTTTGAGTTTCAGCCTTGCGGCCGTACTCCCCAGGCGGAGTGCTTAATGCGTTAGCTGCAGCACTGAGGGGCGGAAACCCCCCAACACTTAGCACTCATCGTTTACGGCGTGGACTACCAGGGTATCTAATCCTGTTTGCTCCCCACGCTTTCGCGCCTCAGTGTCAGTTACAGGCCAGAAAGTCGCCTTCGCCACTGGTGTTCCTCCACATATCTACGCATTTCACCGCTACACGTGGAATTCCACTTTCCTCTCCTGCACTCAAGTTCCCCAGTTTCCAATGACCCTCCCCGGTTGAGCCGGGGGCTTTCACATCAGACTTAAGGAACCACCTGCGCGCGCTTTACGCCCAATAATTCCGGACAACGCTTGCCACCTACGTATTACCGCGGCTGCTGGCACGTAGTTAGCCGTGGCTTTCTGGTTAGGTACCGTCAAGGTACGAGCAGTTACTCTCGTACGTGTTCTTCCCTAACAACAGAGTTTTACGATCCGAAAACCTTCTTCACTCACGCGGCGTTGCTCCGTCAGACTTTCGTCCATTGCGGAAGATTCCCTACTGCTGCCTCCCGTAGGAGTCTGGGCCGTGTCTCAGTCCCAGTGTGGCCGATCACCCTCTCAGGTCGGCTACGCATCGTCGCCTTGGTGAGCCGTTACCTCACCAACTAGCTAATGCGCCGCGGGCTCATCCGTAAGTGATAGCCGAAACCATCTTTCAGCCGGCTCTCAGGAGAGAGCCGGAATTATCCGGTATTAGCCCCGGTTTCCCGGAGTTATCCCAGTCTTACGGGCAGATTGCCCACGTGTTACTCACCCGTCCGCCGCTAATCGTTTGGAGCAAGCTCCAAACGATCCGCTCGACTTGCATGTATTAGGCACGCCGCCAGCGTTCGTCCTGAGCCAGGATCAAACTCTCCGTAAAGTGTTTGAAAAGCTCATTTGTTTCATTTAAATCAAGAATTAACGTTGACGTTTTTGGTTGTTTAGTTTTCAAGGTTCAATGTGCTTCTTCGCACCGCTCTCTCAAGCGACTTAACTATAATAACATGTGTTTCATATTCTTGTAAAGAGTTTTTTTATAAGATGTTTACTATTTTTTCCTCACTATATAATGAAAGAGAAAAAATAGAAAACAAAAAAACCTACATAATTTATGAAATTACTTATCTCTCAAACGAGAGCTTTATTAATTTACCACACCTCCTAGTTCGACGTCAATATATTTTGGGACAATTTCAGTATAAACTATTATTCAGAATATTTCAACTTATATTTTTAAAATTTTTATTTTTTCTCTTTTTAAGAAAAAATAAAGGGAGCCACAAGCGCGGCTCCCTTACCCTGACTATTTGATATCAATGATATCACTGTCTCCAGCATGGACATTTTTTTTAGTAACTGCCACTTCTTCCCCGTTCATGAGGTTTGTAAAAATGATAGGGGTAATAATAGAAGGAACATTCGCTTCTACAAACTCCAAATCTACTTCTAATAGAAGGTCCCCAGCTTTTACAGTGTCCCCTTCTTTTACTTTCGTTTCAAATCCTTCCCCTTTTAGCTTAACTGTATCAATGCCAAAGTGGATTAGGATCTCTCTTCCCTGATCGGATTCAATTCCAATTGCATGTTTAGTCGGAGAAACATTTACAATTTTTCCGTCAACAGGTGAAAATACTTCTCCGCTTGATGGCACAATCGCAAAACCGTCTCCCATCATTTTACCTGAGAACACCTGATCCGGCACTTCTGTAATTGGCACTGCACGGCCGTTTAGAGGTGAAACAAAGCTATGAGATGTTTCAGGGTTATTCTGCATTGCCGGTGAAACTGTTTCATCAATTTCTTTTTCAACTTCAGCGGAAGTATCAACTTTAACCGGTCTTGGTGATTTCCCGTCCATAATATCTTTCATTTGATGCTTCAAGCTATCAGAGCGCGGACCAAAAATCGCTTGTATATTATTTCCGATTTCAAGCACTCCGGCAGCTCCTAATCTTTTAAGCTCTTTCTTATTTACTTGAGATGGCTCATTTACTTGAATTCGAAGTCTCGTGATACATGCATCCAGGTTAGAAATGTTTGACGAGCCGCCAAATGCATCCAGAATGTCATATGGCAGATCAGATTTCGATGAAGCTTTAGCTGGTGTATCTTCTTCTCCTTCATCCGTCTCTCTTCCCGGAGTAGCCAGGTTAAATTTACGGATAGCAAACCGGAAGCCGAAATAATAGATTAATGCAAACACAGCACCTACCGGCAGAACAAGCCACCAGTTTGTTTGAGAATTAAGGACACCGAATAATAGGAAGTCTATTAAACCGCCTGAGAATGTCATACCGATTTTTACATCTAAAAGGTGCATGGTTAAAAATGATAATCCGGCGAATAATGTATGCACAGCAAATAATAGCGGCGCAACGAAAAGGAAAGCAAATTCAATCGGCTCTGTGATCCCTGTCAGGAATGCAGTCAGTGCAGCAGAACCCATAATACCTGCCACAAGTTTTTTCTTTTCGCTGCGTGCTTCATGATAAATTGCAAGTGCAGCAGCAGGAAGTCCAAACATCATAAACGGATACTTCCCAGTCATAAATGTTCCTGCAGTTAAATCTTGTACGTTGTCTCTAATTTGGGCATGGAAAATATGATTGTCTCCGCGTACAGTGTCTCCTGCAGCATTAACATAAGATCCAAACTCAAACCAGAATGGTGTATAGAAGATATGGTGAAGACCAAACGGAATCAAAGCACGCTCAATAACTCCAAAGATAAAGGCAGATAGAGCCATGTTAATTCCGAGCAGGCTGTTCGAGAAATAATTTAAACCACTTTGGATAAACGGCCACACAAGAAGCATAGCGAGTCCAAGCAATACTGCTGATCCAGCAGTTGCAATTGGGACAAAACGTTTACCCGCAAAGAAGCCAAGATAGGTTGGAAGTTCAATATCATAGAAACGGTTGTACATAGATGCTGCAAGAGCCCCGACGATTATCCCGCCAAACACCCCGCTTTGCAAAGTAGGTATCCCGAGTACTAAGGCGTGGGCAGGGTCAACATTCTCACCCGTCACCATGCCCAAGTCCAGCTGAAGCGCTGTTCCCATTGTTGCATTCATAATTAAATACCCAACAATTGCAGCAAGTCCGGCAACACCATCTCCTCCTGCTAAACCGATGGCAACCCCAACAGCGAATAGTAATGGAAGATTATCAAATACAATTCCGCCTGACTCTTCCATTATACTTGCCACCATGACAATCCAGTCATTTGTTAGGAAAGGCGCGAGCGCTGTTAGCGTATCATTTTGCAGCGCATTACCAAAAGCTAACAGCAAACCTGCTGCAGGGAGAATTGCGACCGGAAGCATTAAGGCTTTACCGATCTTCTGCAATGAGCCAAATAATTTTTTAAACATAATAGCCTCCTATAGTTTAGTATTGATTAATTTCACACAAACAAACAAAAAAGGCATGAGTGAAGAAGGTATTAAAAAGCAGACAAGTGTGAAATCACATGTCGAAGCTTTTATTACCTTCCTTACTCATGCCTGATCGAATCAGTAACACGTAAAGAATTGTAATAGATCTATTTCATTTTTGTTTGAATACGCTGCAGATGCATTGTAAGATATACTGCTTCTGCTTCGTATACTGGTTTTTTTAATGTCTGCTGCATGATCTTAATCAGTTTCCATGAGAGATTATAGCATAAGGGATATTCTTCTTTCAACAGTTTTGCTATTTTTTCCGGTTCATCCACCCGCTCTCCCCGGATTACCCGTTCGATCGTATAGCGAATATGGCGAACCAGTCTCATATAATCGATACTTTCCCGATCAATCTCAACATCAAATTGCTGTTCGATAACCTGAATCAGCTTGCCGATCATTTGCGAATGAGAGCTGATTTCATGCACATTTCGATTCATCATCGCACTATGAATATGAAGCGCGATAAACCCTATCTCACCTTCGGGCAAATATATGTGGGCACGGTCATTAATCAGCTTTACAACTTCTTTTGCTATTTCATATTCATAAGGATAAAGCGCTTTAGTTTCTAATAAAAAGGGATTGGAAATAGCCATTCCCCTCATCAGCCGATTGACTGCAAAGACCAGGTGATCTGTTAGCGCTACGTGAATATGTTCGTTTAAGAACGTTTTTGTTCTTTCCCGAATTAATTCAATAGAAGAGATAATTACTTTCAGTAGGTCATCCTCTACATATGGAAGAAGCTTTTTAAATTGCTCCTGCTCCGAATGATTTCGGAGCACAAAAAGCTTTTCGATCTCGGATTGTTTAATGGAGGCTTGAACCTGCCTTTTGAAGCCGATCCCTTTTCCGATCAGAACTACTTCTGTTTCCAGCTCATCCTGTGCAATCAGCACATTATTATTAAGGATTTTTGTTATCTTATAAGCCATTTATCATTCACATCCCATTATGGTAAGGATCGCAAGTTAACCCTGAAGCTTTAAATTAGGTACAAGGACATAAGTAGAAACCAATTAAAAAAGAAGCCTAGGATTACGGCTCCTTTTTTAGCTTATTATGAAAGGAATATGAAGTAAAGAATAAAGATTACAAACAGGCCATACATAATGGGATGAATTTGTTTTGCTTTTCCGCTGACAATCATCGTAATCGGATAGAAGATAAAGCCGATCGCAATTCCTGTCGCGATGCTGTAGGATAATGGCATGGCAATAATAGTTAAAAATGCAGGCACAGCAATTTCAAAACGTGTCCAGTCGATTTTGCCAAGAGCTGATACCATCAGCACTCCCACAATAATTAAAGCAGGAGCAGTAACTGCACTCGTAATAACCTCTAATAAAGGAAAGAAGAAAATTGATAGTACAAATAATAGCGCCGTTACGACAGAAGCAAATCCGGTACGGGCACCTGCTGCTACCCCTGAAGTGGATTCAATATAAGAAGTAGTTGTTGATGTTCCAAGAACGGCACCAAATACAGTTGCCGTTGAATCAGCAAATAATGCACGGCCTGCACGAGGCAGCTTGTTATCCTTCATAAGGCCAGCCTGATTTGTTACAGCAACAAGGGTCCCGGCTGTATCAAAGAAATCAACGAATAAAAATGTTAAAACAACAACCAGGATTTGAATCGTGAACAGTTCACCAGGACTATTGAAGATCGGCTCAAGAGCTGCACCAAATGTAGGCGCAAGACTCGGGGCGGGCTCTACTATGCCGCTTGGTCTGTCGATTAACCCGACGATCATTCCGACAATAGCCGTTAAGACAATCCCAAAAAAGATACCGCCATTAATCTTACGTGTCATGAAAATAACTGTAATAAAAATACCAAATATTGCTAGCAGTGTGCTCCCCTGCGTAAGATCTCCAAGCGCCACCATCGTGTTAGGATCACCTACGATAATGCCGGCATTCTGAAGGCCGATGAAAGTAATGAATAATCCGATCCCTGCACCTACTGCAAATTTCAGTTCAGCTGGAATAGAATTAATAATTTTCTCACGAATGCCTGTAAGAGTAAGAACCATAAAGATAAGTCCTGAAAATAAAACACCTGTTAAAGCTGTTTGCCATGGAATTCCTTGCGTAAGAACAACCGAGTAAGCAAAAAATGCGTTCAGTCCCATACCTGGAGCTAAGGCTATCGGGTATTTTGCAATGACTCCCATAACAAGTGAACCGATCGCAGCAGCTAAAGCTGTTGCTACGAATACAGCGCCATAGTCCATACGGAGCGCGTCCGGCAGCCCCTCTACATCCATAAGCGTAAGCGTAATCGGATTTACTACCAGAATATACGCCATTGCAAGGAAGGTCGTCAGCCCCCCTATAATTTCTCTGCGGTAATTAGTACCGAGCTCTTCAAACTGAAAATACTTTTTCATTCCTTGTCCCTCCAAAATTGTTCAATCCGTATAACGAGAAAAAGCCTCTAAACGATCGTTGTCGTTTGGAGGCTGAATTTATCGATTGAAAGGCTAAAAGATCCATTATGCTGGAGCTTTTACGTGTCCTATTCATTCAATACCTCGTAGTCAAGCCATTTACGGTGGCTTGGTAGAAACTTTCGGGCCCTATTCCCGACGTTATACGACGAATGTCTATTCAATTAATCTAGTTAAATTGTATCAGGATCACAAAAGTCAGTCAATCCTAAATACGAACATTGTCGAATATTTTTGTTGGAAATATTCGCTTATTCCCATTCAATGGTGGAAGGCGGCTTGCTCGTAACATCATACAGCACGCGGTTGATTGAATTCACTTCATTCACCAGTCGTACTGAGATCTTCTCAAGTACATCCCATGGAATACGCGCCCAATCAGATGTCATCCCGTCAATGGATGTAACAGCACGAATCCCGATCGCATAATCGTACGTACGCGCATCTCCCATAACCCCTACACTTCTGATGTCAGGTAGAACCGTAAAGTATTGCCAGATATCTCGGTCAAGGCCGGCTTTTTTAATTTCTTCACGCAGGATCCAGTCAGATTCACGAACAATTTCGAGCTTCTCATCTGTAATTTCACCAAGCACACGAATTCCAAGACCAGGTCCCGGGAATGGCTGACGCCACACGATATCATCCGGAATGCCGAGCTCACTTCCAAGTGCACGCACTTCATCCTTAAATAATGTATTTAATGGTTCAATCAACGTAAATTCCATGTCTTCAGGAAGCCCGCCTACATTATGGTGGGACTTGATTGTTTGCGCAGTGGCTGTTCCACTTTCAATAATATCTGTGTAAAGGGTGCCTTGGGCGAGAAAGTCAAAACCTTCAAGCCTTTTCGCTTCATCATCAAAAACATAAATAAATTCATTTCCAATGATTTTACGTTTTTGTTCAGGATCTGAAATCCCTTTTAACTTCGATAAGAAACGATCCTGTGCATCGATTTTAATCACATTCATATTGAAGCCATCAGCAAATGTCTTCATGACACTTTCCGCTTCTCCCTTACGAAGAAGGCCGTGGTCAACAAACATACATGTCAGCTGATCACCGATTGCTTTATGAATAAGTACCGCTACAACAGAAGAGTCAACTCCTCCGCTCAATGCGCAAAGCACTTTACGGTCCCCGACTTCATTACGGATTTTTTCTATTTCAATTTCGATATAGTTTTCCATCGACCATTCACCTTTGCACTCACATGCGTCAAAAACAAAGTTTTTAAGCATGTCATTGCCGTGAACAGAATGACGAACCTCCGGATGGAATTGAACGGCATATAATTTTTGATCTTCGTTGCTGATTGAAGCGATCGGGCAGGAAGGGTTTGTTGCTACTACATCAAATGATTCAGGTGCTTCTACCACAAGGTCTCCGTGGCTCATCCAGACAAGCTGATTAGTCGGCAGCCCCTTGAATAATCCTTTTGCTTCCTTCACATCAATTTCCGCTTTCCCATACTCACGGTTTCTCGCTTTTTCAACCTTGCCCCCAAAATGCATCGTCATTAGCTGCATCCCATAGCAGATCCCAAGAACAGGAATACCAAGATCAAAAATCCGCTCATCAGCGCGGAATGAATTTTCATCATAAACGGAGTTTGGTCCGCCTGAGAAAATAATTCCTGCCGGGTTTAATTCTTTAATTTCCTCAGCTGTAATGGTGTGCGGGTGAAGCTCGCTGTAGACGCCAAACTCACGGATACGGCGTGTGATCAGCTGGTTATACTGACTGCCAAAGTCGAGTACAACGATCATTTCCTGATTGTGCATTTCTTCCTTACCTAGCATCGTGTCACCTCATAAATCAAATTTTTATAATCTGTCAACAGAATAAAAAAAGAACGCAGGCATGAAAAAGAGCACTAACTCCTTCCCTTCAAGCGTTCCGGCTTTTTCACATCAGGCAGTCTTTTTAACAAAGATCCTCAAAATTCGACAATCATCAAAAAGACCGCCCTCATAGTCAAATCATTTAAGGTGATTTGGTAGAAACATTCGATCCATATTATCGAACATATATGAAGGGGCGTATTCTGTTTCTGTTAATTGAAATCATTTTAACGTTTGAAATGACGCGGGTCAACCGGTTGTACGTTTAATTAAATTTTCCCATAATTCACGCATATCACGCCAATTAGGCTCCTGCTTCTCCTGACGGTACAAAATCCGTTCATACTGTGCGGTCAGTTTGCCCATTTCATTTGTACCGAAAAAGGCATCAATTTTTTTCGCATAATCACGAAGCGTCTGGTTTTCTTCCCGTTTTAATCCGTATCGATCCAGCTGCTTTAATAGGGACATATAAGCTTTGACGAAAATATCGTCGTCCTTTTTGAAGCTGTAATAAAGAATCAGCACTCTCGGGAGCCAGCGGAAACGCATTCGGTAAATCAAGGTCATAAGAGCTGCAACTAGCAAAGTGGAGAAAATTAAGGCCATTCGGTTTTCAGTAATAAAGGCGCGGACGTTTTCCCAGAAGGTAGTAGCTGATACACCCTGCCCTTCCATTCCTGTTTCATCCGTCGGCCCTTCATCTTCTAAAGGAACCGGAGTCGAAGTATCTTCCTGTTCTTCAGGCTCTGTTTCTTCAACAGGCTCTGTATCCCTATTTGTTTCTATATCATAGTCAAGAGATACGTTGCTCGAATAACCGATTGTCGGTTCAAACGGCACCCAGCCAACTGAAGGGAAAAATACCTCTACCCAGGAGTGGGCATTATTATTCGTTACCTCATACTCATTAAGACCGCCTTCTACCTGACCAATCATTTCCCCGTCTGTATATCCCTTTACCCAGCGTGCAGGAATATCAACAGCACGCAGCAGGACAGTCATTGAAGTAGAGAAGTTATCACAGTATCCTCTTTTTGTATCAAATAAAAATTGATCAACGTAATCCTCTCCTTCTCCAGGGACAGGAATATTCTCCTGGTCGTAGGTAAAATCATTTTGAGAGAAATAACGTTCAATCGCTTTCGCTTTTCCATACCAGTTGTCTTCATTCTCTGTAATTTCTTCTGCTAAATCATAGACCCGATCAGGAAGCTCTTGAGGCAGCTGCAAATATTGATCCAGCTCGCCAGTTTCGCTGAATTCACCAAGCTCGGTCGTTTCTCTAAGAGCTGTCAAGCTATATCTTGGCTCTTCAAAGGTCCATTCATAGGTGTCCAGCTCCACTCGTTCAGGGCCGTTAAAGGAAGTAATCTTTTCGTTTACAGGATCGAGTACAAAGCGCTCAGCATCTCCTTCTTCCAGCTGAAGCGGATTATAAGGATAGACAACATGGTTGTATGGCAGCTGAATATCAAAAGTGGCTGTTACAGGTTCTTCTTCCTCGTTAACTACAGACAGCTCCAATGGGACTTCTTCCCCGATCGTAAAACCAGGCCCTTCCCCTGTTATAGCAGAAGAACTTTCCCAGCCCTTTCCTGTATACCGGTCCTTCATTTCAATGCGCCAATACTGAGGTGCGTTCGTGACTACTGTAAATACTGTCGTATCATCCCCGACAAAGGATCCGCCAAGCTGGGAATCATCCACGCCGTACCCAAGACGGTTAACGCCGCCCGTTCCAGTCCCATTACCACCGGCAATGCCTGTAATAAACGGGACAGGATCATCCCAGATCGGCTCTGATTTAGGAGCTGCATAAGCAGCTACTGAACTAAAAGCGATCATTACTACTAATGGGACAATCCATTTTTGATACTGATTAGCTGACTGCTTTAATTGCTCCTGATCCAAAATCCGCTGCAGAGTCAGCATTCCCATTAATAAGAACCCGATTAAGATGATTCTGACAATCGAGAATTCAGCACTGTAAGGACTGAACGTGTCTAAGAGCGCCACATAGATGACCGTAAACAGGTAAAACAGAAATAACTGCTTTCGTACAGAAATCCAATAATGAATTAAATAAGTGGTAAGCCACAGCAAAATGAAAAATAACAGGCTGCGGTAAACATCACTGACTGCATTCCAGTCCTGCTGAATCGTCAGGGCAAGGCTTCTTCCAATAGAAGCGATAAAATCAGGAATCCAGGAGCCGAATTGAAGAAAGGCAGCTTCAAAATAAAGCTGCTGAAGAACCGCAATAATGAACCCGATTTTAAAGAGGCCGGAAATTCTCCAGTCTAATCCAAAATAATACAAAAGCAAAGACAAGCCCGCAAACATAACAAAGAAATGCAAAAAGCCTGTATTAGTAATTTGATCAATTGGACGGACCCATTCCCAAAGCAGCATAAAGCTTAAGAAATACAGCACAAAAAAGATGAGTTTTGAAAACCCGGAAGAACGAATCACGCCTGTTTCACCTCCGAAAAAACATTAGCAAAATGGCCGGCATAGCTCTCTTTTACAAGAATTCCTTTTGATGAAGCCAACGCCTTAATCTGCTGCTCCTCACTACTGCCTTGTACACCTTTTGCTTTAATATAAAAAATCATCACCGTACTTGTCTTGGAAGACTCATGGATCTGTTCAATAAGTTCACGTGTTAATTGGGATGTTACGACCATCATGATAGCTGTAGGCGCCATGCTGACGCCTTCTGTTTTTATGACTTCATTAAAAGACCGCCTGCTGTCAGGCTGCACCTTCGCGAGCTGATAGTCAATCTGTCTCTGATGGAGCTCTCCGCTCTTAACCGGCACCAGCTGATTTGATGAACCCGACGAGAAATAACCTGCCTGGGCGCCTTTTTTCAGCACAGCACGGCTCAAAGAAGAGGTAAATGTTACCATATCTTCAAATAATAAAGAAGGTGTACGGTCCAAGACGAAGAACGTATCGTGCGACTTCCGCTCTTCAAATTCCTTTGTCATTAAATCATTTGTCCGCGCAAAGGACTTCCAATGGATCCAGGAAACCCGATCACCCGGCTGGTATTCTCTCAAGCCGGTAGCAACTGTTGTATCCCGCTGAATTTTCATATCTGCCGAGGCTGCCCCTTGATCAAACCGTACATTCAGAGGCTGATAATTCATCTGGACGTATGAAGGGTAAACTAAAATAACATCCTTCAGGTGAAGCCTCCTGCTTTTTTGAAATATGCCGAGAAAATCGCCCGTTTTTATTTCAAGACTGGTAAAATCATGCTCCCCACGAGGAAGATTTTCAATCTCGTATTCCAGCTTTATTGTTTTTTTAAACCAAGGATAAATCAATTTCTTCACTTGAGAGACTTGAGAGGTGGAAAAAATACTTGTTGAAACCTGATCTTCCAGGACTAAGTAAAACAGAGGGACGGGGAAGCTTCTTTTTAATTGAATAGTAATAATAACACTTGAACCAGCTTTTAATTCCTGTGATTTTATACTGCGGGACACGGTGAAGTCAGATAAAGGATAAATCATGACTAGAAGGGAATAAAGAGAGAATGGCAAAAAGCTGTAGAATAAAAACCAGCTGACAAACCCTCCCTGAAACATGGCAAAAGCAAAGGTACCTGCAAGGAGCACCAGAACAAGAAGCACCTTGCTTACCTCCTGAAGCCGATTCCAAAGGTGTTTCATCATTATTTCGCGAGCCTTTGTACCGGAACTCGGGTCCTAGCAACAATTCTCTCAATTACCTCTTCCGCCTTAATACCTTCATATCTGGCTTCTGAATTTAATATAATCCGGTGCGAGAAAATATAGCTGGCTAAAAACTGCACATCATCCGGCAGTACATAGTCTCTTCCATGGAGCATGGCATATGCCTGACTTGCCTTCATTAAAGCAATAGAACCTCGGGGACTTACGCCCAGATAAACATTTGCATGCGAGCGGGTCTTGCCTGCAATTTCCACGATATAGCTTTTAATGGTATCATCTACTAAAACTTCCTTTACTTCCTTTTGGAGCTGCTGAAGCTCTGGAAGTGAAATAACCGGCTGAAGTTCATCGATCGGAGAAGAAAACTGGATTCGATTTAACACTTCCATTTCTTCCTGAGCGCTTGGGTAGCCCATTTTCATTCTTAATAAGAAACGGTCAAGCTGGGCTTCCGGCAGCGGATAAGTACCTTCGTATTCTATAGGGTTTTGAGTAGCCATTACAAAAAACGGCTTCTCAAGCGATCTAGTAACTCCATCAACGGTAACGCTTCCCTCTTCCATCCCTTCAAGCAAAGCCGATTGGGTTTTAGGAGATGTACGGTTAATTTCATCGGCAAGGACAATATTCCCCATGATCGGGCCTGGACGGAATTGAAACTCCATTTCCTTAGGGTTATAAATAGAAACGCCCATTACATCTGACGGCAGTAGATCCGGCGTGAACTGTATCCGGGTGAAATTTGCCCCAACTGACTTAGCAAGTGCGCGAACCATCATGGTTTTACCAACACCAGGAACATCCTCAAGTAAAATATGCCCCTGTGCCAATAAAGCCACTACACTCAACTCAGCCACTGTACGTTTTCCAATCATGACATTTTCAATATTATGCAGTATTGTTTCCAACTTAGCGTGATACATTTTATTCCCTCCCGGACATGTTCATATAGAGCTGTATGCAATCTATGTTAAAGTTCCAAAAATCCACTAAAATCCAATAATATAAGCCATTCTACTACCAATCATACGCTATATTTCGAATATAATAAACATTCCTGCTTTAAGAAAAGCGGAAGTGCCCGGTTAGCTCCGACAAGCACAAGGCAGTTCACGAGGAGGGCGTTCTTTACCACCGCAGTGAAATGACTTGTGACTCGAGGAGCTGGGCACTGCAGCTGGACATCAAGAAAAGCGGAAGCGGCTGTTCAGCTCCGACAAGTTTAAGACGGGCTGGCAGGCTGACGCTTTTTGTCAGCAAGTCAGCCTGGCTTAAAACCTCGAGGAGCTAGCCGCTGCAGCTGGACATCAAGAAAAGCGGAAGTGCCCGGTTAGCTCCGACAAGCACAAGGCAGTTCACGAGGAGGGCGTTCTTTACCACCGCAGTGAAATGACTTGTGACCTCGAGGAGTTAGCCGCATATGTAATCTAATAAAAACAAAAACCTGATCAAATAAAGGGCTGCCCCTTTTTTCGATCAGGTTTTCCAATGTGTTCATAGGGAAGGTATGAACAACAAAAGGGGATGTCCCATTTATTGCCTCTATCTCCACTATTTAATCAACAATTCTAAATTATTTCCAAAAATCATCAAAAAGCGTAACTGCCATATTGCGTTTATGCTGTGTAGCTAAATAATGCTTTTCGATTGTTTTTTGCGCTTCCTCGCTCACCTGTCTATTCTCTAAATAATCATCGATCTGTTCATACGTAACACCGAGCGCTTCTTCATCTGAAAGCTGTGGACGATCTTCTTCTAAATCAGCAGTCGGCATCTTCGTATATAAATGCTCCGGACATCCAAGCTCTTTTAGCAGCTGTTTCCCCTGGCGCTTATTTAGGCGGAATAACGGAAGAATATCAGCTCCGCCATCTCCATGCTTCGTATAAAAGCCGGTAACCGCTTCTGCTGCATGGTCTGTTCCGAGCACTACTGCACTATTCACGGCAGCGACAGAATACTGAACCTTCATTCGCTCGCGGGCTTTTTCATTACCTTTAATAAAATCAGAAATCGAAATCCCTGCTTCTTTTAACGAATTCACACTCTGATCTACTGCAGGTTTAATGTCAACGATTACCACCTCGTCTGCTTCAATAAAGGAAATCGCATCCTGACAGTCCTGCTCATCCTCTTGAACACCATAAGGAAGTCTGATAGCGGTGAAGGTATACTTCTTTTCGCCTGCTTCATCATTTAATTCATGAACAGCCATTTGGGCAAGCTTACCGGCAAGGGTTGAGTCCTGGCCGCCTGAAATCCCCAGAACATACCCTTTTAGAAAGGAATGCTTTTGCATATATTCCTTTAAAAAACCCACACTTTTCCTGATTTCCTGCTTTGGATCAATCGTCGGCTGGACATACATTTCTTCAATAATCTGCTGCTGCAGTGTTGCCATTTTTCAATCACCTCAATATAAATTTTAATGATAAACTTTAAAACCCCGCTCTGGCATTGCGAATAGACTGCTTGACTTCCTGAATATTCCGCATCTTGTTGTCCCAGCATAGCTGGCTGAGGTCTACCGGGTATTCTTCCGGATTCATTGAACGCTTGTACTCGTCCCAAAGCAATTCAAGATTTTCAGTTACATAGGCCTTAATTTCTTCTATCGGCGGAGTGGTGTAACACTGTTTTCCGCCTTCAATCACAACCTGATGAAGATCTCTTGCTTCAAAATTAGTGACGAATTTTGTAACGAAGGTATGAACCGGATGGAACATTTTCAAATGATCTTCTTCCTGAGGGTTTTCCCCTTCAAGCGTAATGTAATCCCCTTCGGATTTATTATTTGAATTATTAATAATCCGGTAAACACGCTTGATTCCTGGAGTGGTAACCTTTTCAGCGTTGCTTGAAATTTTTATCGTATCGGTCATTTCACCCTCGCTGTTCTCAATCGACACCAGCTTGTAAACGCCGCCTAAAGCAGGCTGATCGTACGCGGTAATCAGTTTCGTGCCGATCCCCCACACATCTACCACTGCTCCCTGAGCCTTCAAGTTAAGAATGGTATACTCGTCCAAATCATTTGAAGCAATGATTTTAGTATCGTGGAAGCCTGCTTCATCAAGCAATTTCCGGGTTTCCTTTGATAAATAAGCAATATCCCCGCTATCCAGTCTGACACCGGCAAAATTGATTTCATCTCCAAGCTCTTTCGCCACCCGGATCGCCACCGGCACACCTGAACGTAACGTATCATAGGTATCCACTAAAAATACGCAGTTCTTATGTCTTCTTGCGTATTTTTTAAAGGCCGTATACTCATCTCGGTATGCTTGAACCATTGCATGAGAATGAGTCCCGGCAACCGGGAGATCAAACATTTTACCGGCCCGGACATTGCTCGTTGCATGAAAACCGCCGATAAAGGCCGCTCGCGTGCCCCAGATGGCTGCATCGAGCTCATGAGCTCTTCTGGTGCCGAATTCCATCAGCGTTTCATTCCCTACTACCTGCTTAATTCTTGAAGCTTTAGTGGCAATCAGGGTTTGGTAATTCACAATATTTAACAGGGCTGTTTCGATAAGCTGTGCTTCAATAATCGGCGCTTCAACGCGCATAATCGGTTCGTTGCCGAAAACCAGTTCTCCTTCACGCATGGATCGGACTGTCCCGGTAAACCGGAGATCCTTTAAAAAAGCGACAAAGTCTTTTTTATAACCCAGCTCAAATTCCAGGTATTCAAGGTCGCTTTCTGAAAATCGAAAATCATTTAAGAAATTGAGGCATCTTTCAAGCCCTGCAAAGACGGCGTAGCCATTACCAAAGGGAAGTGTTCTGAAGTAAAGCTCGAATACTGCCTTTCTTTCATGCATGCCATCTTCCCAGTATGTTTCAGCCATATTAATTTGGTACAAATCAGTATGTAGCATTAAGCTGTCATCTTGAAAACCCTTATTCATTGCATTAGCTCCTTAATTAAATACTAGATTACCTCTGCTCCAAGCGAGGAAGTAAAGTGCTGAAGTGACCAGTGATGGCCTGCTGGATTAAAGCTTGCTACCGCATCCTGGTAGACAACAATTTTAAACCCCTTGTTATAAGCATCTACAGCTGTATGAAGGACACAAATATCTGTACAGACCCCTACTAAATGAAGCTCACTGATATTACGTTCTCTTAGCTTTTGTTCAAGATTTGTTCCTGAAAAAGCACTGTACCGTGTTTTATCCAAATACCATACATTCTCATCTTTCTGAATCATATCATATAGTTCCTGAAGTGAACCATAGAGATCCCGGCCGGCTGTGCCTTTCAGATTATGAGGGGGAAATAATTTTGTCTCGGGATGATAATCGTCTCCTTCGTCATGAAGGTCGATCGCAAAAACGACTAAATCTCCATTTTCATGAAACTGTTTTGTCAGCTCAGTGATGCGGTGTTCAATCTCCTGACCGGGAACACCGCAGGTCAGCGCTCCGTTTTCAGCTACAAAATCATTGGTGTAATCAATGTTAATCAATGCTCTTTTCATCCACCATCCCCCTAAGGTTTTGACTAATTTACTAACATTTTACTCTTACCGCCTGTCTGGTACAAGCTTCTTGGCTGATTACGATGCTAAAGCACTCCATTTAAAAAGAAACAGCCTTCACGAATGCTCGTGAAGGCTTACTATTTTTTACAAAAAGACTAGTCCAAGTCCGATCACCGCTCCACTGACAAATAATACGATAAGACAAAAGCCCATGATATCCTTTGCCTTTAACCCTGCTATCGCCAGAGCCGGCAGCGCCCAAAACGGCTGAATCATATTGGTCCAGGCGTCTCCCCAGGCTACAGCCATTGCTATTTTTCCGGGATCTGACCCGAGCATGAGAGCAGCGTCGAGCATAATTGGCCCCTGTACAGCCCATTGTCCTCCACCTGAGGGCACGAAGAAATTTACGATTCCGGCACTTAAAAACGCAAAGAGCGGAAAGGTTGTCTCAGTGGACATGTTAACAAAAGCATTGGACATCATTTCAGCAAGTCCGGAATCTGTCATCATCCCCATGATTCCTGCATAAAAAGGGAATTGAATAATAATGCCGCCTGCTCCTTTAACCGCATTTTGTACGGCAATTAAGTAATTTTTAGGCGTTCCATGGAAAAGGATGCCTAGGAATAGGAATAAGAAGTTCACAATATCTAAGGTTAGGGCAAAGCCGTTTTGAGTGAAATAATACACTAAAAAGGCAATTCCCAATAACCCAATGATCATAGAAAGAATCCAGCTTCCCTCCAGTTTTTCAGCAGGAGTTAATGTAGAACGGTCTGCCGGTGCCTCCGCTGGCTCTTCCTTAATCATTTCAGGATTCACTGTCACCGTCTCTTCTTTTTTGGGCATCATCAGCCGATTTAAAATAGGCAGGATAATGATGAGTGCAAGAATAATAATTAAATTATAGCTCGCAAAAATGGTCTGGCCTGTTGGGATGATTCCGATTTTATCAAAGAAGGGGTGACCGTCCGTCGCTATTGAAAGCGGGATTGAGCCTGAAAACCCAGCATGCCAGATAATAAACCCTGAGTAAGCGCTTGCGATCAACAGGCGGTAATCAACATTTGCAACACGCTTAGCAAGCTCCTTTGCAAATAATGCTCCAATGACTAATCCAAATCCCCAATTAATCCAGCTTGCAGCGATAGAAACAAGAGTTACCCATATGATCGCGCTTCCCGGTGAGCTGGCGAAGCTTGCAAGCTTTCCGAGACCTTTCTTAAAAATAGGTGAACTTGCCAGAACAAAGCCTGTAACTAATACAAGCACCATCTGCATGGAAAAGGCCAGCAGACCCCAGAAGCCTCCACCCCAATGCGCAACCATTTCAACCGGAGATGAACCTGTTAAGCCAAGACCCAGACCAAAAACAACTAATGTTAAAATTCCTACAAACAAAAACGGGTCTGGCAAATACCGTTCCATCAATGAATTTGAAAAACGTATAGCCCCTTTCATCTCAACCACCTCATTTAATTTCTTATTAGGTCTACACTACAGCTTTCGACAAATATTTTGAAAACCCTTTCATTTGTCAGAAAAATAAAAAACCCGAATCCCCGATCGAAAAATATTCAAAAAAAAAAGCAGCTGAGACAACTGTCTCAACGGCTTTAGTTCGTTTCTAAATAGGTCCCACAACCCGGTAAATGAAGATAAGCTTAGGTAAAAATATTAAACAATGCTTCTTCCAAGCTGACTAAGCGCATAGTGAATACCATGCTGAAGCGTCTGGAAGCAGTCAAACTTTGATAGATCAATGTCAGACTCTGATATAACCATGCTTAATTCTGCGGATATTCCCACGAGTACCGTCTTTGTACCGATTAAGGCAGAGGCAGAGCCTATTTTTTCAATAAGACTTGCCGTATGCTGACTAATATCTTTATTTAATCCTGTAAGATCCAAAATAAGATAGCTTGCTTTATAAGCCGGCAGATTTGTGAGTGTTTTATAAACGAGCTCTTCGGAACGCTCTTCATCATATTTACCCAGTAAAGGTACGACTACCACCTCGTCTAGCACAGGGATGATCGGTGAAGAAAGTTCTTTAATAAGCGTTTTTAATTCTCTCGTTTTATCTTCCACCAATGCTTCTAACTGGAGAATCTGTTCAGACTCTCTCTTTCTTGCAAGCTGATGAATATTTTCAGCCACCGTTACCTCAGAAGGAAAGTATTCTACTTCTGTATAGTCATATCCTTTAAGCTGATCATGCTTAACCTTATACCAGATATTTGTGCCAAACATGGCAGTAAAAATTCCAGCATAATGCGCAGGAAGATAAGAGCCGCCCACTGTTTTCCCCTGGTTTTTATTAATCTTATGCTCCCAGCTGTCCTTTAATAATGCAGTGAGGGTCATTGTTTCATAGTTTAAATCTTTAATGATCGTATTACCCCAGCCTGCAGATGCATAGGTGTTAGTGATCAACTTCGCAGCTGTTTCCACGTCAACATCCTTCATCTTTTCAAAGTATTCCCCTACAACAAGTCCCTGCCTGAATCCGGTTGCTTCAAAAACAAGACTGGAGGATTCCTTGCCCGATATCTCTTCTATCGTGTCAAAAAAAGTGCCCATCGCACTTGAAATCCAAAAAAGAACAGCATCTTCCCCTTCAAAGATGAATTGACCTTTTTCAATATTCCATCCAAATTGCAATCCGCCTACATTAACACTTTCTGTCAGTTTTTGCGCCATTTATCTCACCTATATAGTAAATTTTTTTATCAAATAGAATCATCTTGTTCATCATACCAATTATCGACAAAAATAACTAGAATCAGCCTTTCTTATCCAAAGAAACTTTCTATCAAACACTTAAGGAGATTTTCTTAACCTCCAGAATAAAACTCTTTTTGATTCGGCGTAATGCATAAGAGGCTGCTTGGGAAGCTCTTCTCCTGGCAGAAATGGCACGAGCTGATGTGAAGAGATTTCAGCCTTAACCTCACTGACTTCCCATCTTTTATGATGAATTCCTAAACAAAACAGCTGCCCTTTTTTATATGACCAAAGATAATACCGCTCAAGCAGCCAAAAGTCCAGGCCGTCTTTTTTCGGAAAATAAGGGGCTGAATCACGACGGTAGCTGCCCTTTAAGGCAGCACCTGACACATCCTTCCTTATGCTTTCGAAATAAAACCGTCCATTATCCTGCTGCATTTTCATTTTGGCATAATAATAAGGCAGCGTCCCGGCTCTTGCTCCTAAAACAGCTGCCATTTTGTCTGCATCCAGGCTAAAAAAATAAATGCCGGTGCGCCCTTTCCTTTTAACATAGGTTCTTACATTTAATTCAAGATAGGTATTTAAATAAGGAAAAGGAGGAAGATAGCGAAGGCGCATATCGCTTACCTTAAACGGGATAACAGTAATCCAGGCTTGACCTTTAAACGTGTCTATTTCAAGCTCCTTTGGAACAAGTTCCTGAAGGCGTTCCTTTAAAACAGGATAATGCATAAATAATAGATGCTCCCATCGCTGTGTCAAAAGCCATGGCCCTTTAGGTAATGGAGAATTCCTGTGTTCTATGGACTTCATGATATCCTTATACAAGTAAATCACTCCCTTTTTTAAAAAACGGGTAATTTTTATTATCTACTTTATGTATTTTCCACTCCCTTCCTTGTTTAATCTTTTCGTGAATTTAAAAAGAAAGATAAAAAGTCAGTGGGCACCATCATCCGTTGATAGCGCCCACTGATCTTTTGTATATTATTTATGTTTGTTTTTTACACACCTGCCCAGACATCCTTTGCAAAACGTCCCTCTTCTTCAAGTGTTTTTAGCCATTCAGCAGACTCTTCTGACCCTGCATTCCGCACCTTCTGATAAGCTTCTCTGATAGCTTTTTCAACATCAACGGCCATTCTCGAACCGTCTCCGCATATATAAAGCCTTCCTCCATCCTCAAGAAGGGTAATTAATTTCTCTCTATGCTGAGCCATTAAATGCTGGACGTACGTTTTACCATCATTTTCATGTCGTGAATAAGCAGTATTTAACGTGACGATCCCATTTTTCTCATAGGATTCAAGCTCCTCTTTGTAAAGATGATCTGATTCATTTCTGCAGCCAAAGTAAAGATGTGCTTCGCCAAGCGCTTCCCCATTCTGTTTAAGCTGCTCCCGCGCCTGAAGAAATCCCCGGAATGGGGCGATTCCGGTACCGGGTCCGACCATTATAATGGGTGTGGCAGGATCATCCGGGAGCTGAAAATGAGTTTCAGGAGTTCTGATAAAAAGCTGAACCTCATCTCCTTCATGTAAGCCTGCCAAATAATTGGTAGCTACTCCGAAATAGTCACTTTTTCCGCTCCAGGCAGGGCCGCGCACAACACTAACGGTAATACTTGCCTGATGTTTGTTTTTTCGCGGTGAGCTTGAAATAGAATAATACCGCGGCTTAAGCGGTCGTAAAAGCATTAAAAACCGTTCAAAAGGCATTTCGCAAGCCATATACTTTTCAAGAAGGTCCAGCATTGAAACCCGCTTAGACAAAATTTCTTTTTTATATGTCTCTTCCTCTGTAAGCTGTTCAAGCTCATGCTTATGCGGCGGACATACGGTATAAGCTGCTATTTCCTTTATTTGCGAACGGGATGCGGCATCCTGCAGCTCCACACTTCTTTGTAAAAGCGTTGATATATTCACTGGCCGATCGAGTGGAAAATGTGCCGTGCTCCGCCCGCTTCCTGATAAAATAAGCTGTTCTCTTCCATTAAGATGAAACCTTTTAAGGACACGGGAAACTGCCAGGTCACTATTTTGAGGCAGAACACCCAGATGATCCCCTTCCTGATAGGTGGTATCCTCAGGCAGCCGAATTTCAAGATGGCGGGTGTTTCTCCCGCTATTTTGAAGCTGCAGCTCACTGTTCTCAGCAACCCAACCACTTACTGCATTGTACGTACGGCCTAAAGGTGATTCTTCATAGCCGCTGACAATTTCTACATGTAAGGTGCTGCTGTCTTTTTTATCAGAAACATCCTGCTCCAGATTAAACGTTTCAATGGCATTTGCCCAAAGCTTTTCTTTCCAGCTGTCAAATTGCTCCTCGAAATCTCCGCTTGCGTCTCCTTCTCCGCGCTCAATAAAACGTTTAGCACCCTTTGCAGAGAACTGTTCGTCAATTTGCCTCGGAATATCCTGATACGTGCTTGCCCAATTTTGATCACCACATCCGAATACAGCATACTGTATGCCATTAAGTTCATCTAACCTGAGTTCATTCAGCCACTCTACAAATTTCCCTGCATTTCTTGGCGGTTTCCCGTTATAGGAGGAAGTCACAATGATAACAGCTCCCTCATTCGGCAGATTGCCTGCCCGGTCATTAAGAGAGGCGACTTCTGTTTGAATTCCACGTGATCCCGCCAATTCTCCAAGCTCATATGCTACTCCTTCAGCCGTCCCCATATCCGATCCATAAAGTAGAAGCAGTGAGAGGTTTTCAGCTCCTTTAACAGCAGAAGACATGGGAGAGTCTTTTTGCTGCGGTTTTTCTTCCTGCTGAGAACCTGCAAAAACCAGGCTGGTCTTTTTCTTTTCCCTTGGCTCCGCCTTTATATGAAAATCTCCCGGCTTTAGCGTTAATGTTTGTTTAATATCAAGCTCATAATCCGAGTGATCAATTAATCTAAATTGCTTTAAAATCATGCCGAGCACGAGGGTTGCTTCATGGAGCGCAAACTGCATTCCAATGCATGCCCGCTGCCCATTCCCAAAGGGCTTGTAGGCATCACGTGGAATACTTTTGGGATCCTCAAAGCGTTCAGGAACAAAGCTCTCGGCATTCTCTCCCCAGGCATCTTTATCCCGGTGCAGCTGAGGAATCAGGACCGTAACCCTCTCTCCTTTTTTGACAGGATATTTACCGCCAATGACAGTATCCTGTTTTGGATTCAAACTAAATGCAGGAGCTGTCGGCCAAAGGCGCAGCGACTCATTTAAAATCATCCGGATATAGTTAAGCTGTGTAACCTCTTTATATGAAGGTGCATCCGATGAAAACACCCTGTCGACCTCTTCATATGCCTTTTCAAGTTTTTCTGGATTTTTAATCAAATAATAAATTGCAAAGGACAACATCCCGCTTGTTGTTTCATGCCCTGCAATTAAAAAGGTGATAATCTGAAAGCGGATATTCTCATCATCCAGCATTTCACCAGTGTCAGGATCAGCTGTGTTTAGCATGCGGGAAAGCAGATCTTTAAATTCTTCCTCATCATTATCTTTTCTTTCAGCTATCAATCGATCGACTAATGAATACATCTCTTTAATATCCTGTTGAAATTGCCGTTTCGTTTTTACCATCAGCTTATCCTGAATATCAAGCCGCTGCATTTGGTGCATCGCATCGTCGAGCGCCCGTACCATGCTGGTGATAAATGGATGAGGTGTATCACGATAATAGCTGTTAAAACGGTAATTAAAACCGCATAGGCCAATCGTGTCCAACGTTAGTCTGGTCATATCATCCGGCACATCGATTGTTTCATTTCGATTGAGCCGTGCCCATTTTTGAACGAGCTGGGAAGCAATATCTACCATCATCAAATGGTAATCCTTCATTGCACGCTGGCTAAAAGTAGGCATGAGGATATTGTGTGCCTTTTTCCAATTTGGCTCATTTGTTCTGCTGGTAAAGAGTCCATCGCCTGAAAAGGCACGAACTTTTTCCAGCGCTCCTTCAATGCTTTTATCAAACCTGGATTCATCACAAACCTCAGCCGCCAGTTCAGGATTTGAAATCATAATGGCTGAAGCTGAAGGGGTTTCAAATCTAAAAATACCTCCATGCTCCTCGGCCAGTTTACAAAGTGACAATGTAGGCTTATCCTTATTAATTAAAGGCAGATTACCAAGCGGTCCATACGTTTTTGGCTGTGGGATTGATTGTTTAGTATTCATATCTAACATCCTCTCTCCTATGTTGAAGCTAAAATTTTCTTAGCCTGGTCAAAAACCTTAATCTCTTAATCAATAGGAATAAAAAAATGCCATCAACAATAATTAGTTCATGGCATGTACAATACATTATAGTTTAGGGTGTGTACTAATGTCAAAAGAAATGACAAAAGCTTTTATTCAATTCAGTGAAGCTATATGGAGTATTAATGCATATGTAGGCGGGATCATGGCGCAGGACGCTGAACTGAAGCCGTATTCAACCCAGCAGCTTCAAACACTGCGGATCATCAACGAACACCCCGACATCTCCCAGGGGGAAATCGCTGCTATTCAAGGCGTCTTTAAAACAGCCATATCAAACCGCATAAAAAAACTTGAGCAAAACAGTCTGATCATCATTGACTCCGGCCGTGATAAAAGAGAACGCAGTGTTAAAATCACTGAAAAAGGAATAAAACTTATTGAAAAAAGTGAAGCGATCATTTTTGGTCATTTAAATGAACTTCTTCATACAGAATTCAGCGATGAGGAAATAGTTACTTTTACCCGACAACTTGATCGGATTAACAGTCTATTGAAATAAGTACATATTTAGACAAACGGAGGGTTCATTCCTATGAATATTTCTATTGTGGGTGCAGGAGTAAGCGGGATTTTTGCAGCTAAAACGCTCGTTGAGCTTGGTCATCACTCAACTATTATTGAAAAGAAAAGCAGCATAGGCGGTAGAATGGCTACCCATCCTATTGGCAATGGACATGCAGACAGCGGTGCTCAGTTTTTTACTGTACGCTCAAAGGAATTGAGTGCCTTAACTGACGAATGGCTCGAAAGCGGCTTGGTGAAGAAATGGTTTGGAGACGATTTTCCAAGATATACAGGAATAAACGGCATGGGTCCTTTTATCAAAAGCCTTTCAGAGGATTTGGAGATTTCACTTAATGAGCAGGTGACTTTTTTATCATTCGATCAGGAGAGAGTCAATGTAATCTCTTCAATCAGAGAGTCTTTGTACGACGCTGTTATTCTGACTGCTCCTGTACCTCAATCGCTAAAGCTGCTGAAAAATTCTCCCGGGGTACTGTCTCCATCCAGTGAAAAGATTCTTTATGCTTCAGCTTTCAGACCCTGCCTTGTAGGACTCATTTCCTTAACAGAGACGCTTGAAATTGGTGAAAAGGGAATTATTTCTGAAAACCTTCCAGACGGAGTGGATAAAATCATTGCAAATGATCAAAAAGGGATATCTTCTACACCTGTTCTTTCTATTTATATGGATGCTGATTGGAGTGAAGCTCATTATAATCAAGTGGAAGAAAACATACTCGAGGAGATTATCTCTTCTTTAAACAAAATACTAAGTCCGAGGATCATTTCAAAGAAACTGCTGAAGCGTTGGCGTTATGCTGAAGCCGTTAATGTGTATCGCCAGCCTTTTCTTCGTTTAGACCAAAAACCCATTTTCCTCGCTGGTGACAGCTTCTTAACGAAAAATGACTCAAGTGGGCGGACCCGTGTGGAGAGCGCTATTTTATCAGGAATTTATACCGGAAGAGCCGTTCATCAGGAACTTTCCATAAACAAATAGTAAAAAGCTCGCTCTTTAAAAGCATTTCCCTTTATGCAAAAAGCCCGATAATACCGAAAATCAGTAAAAGAACAAAGATTCCAAGAATAGTTATGATGGAATAGAATAAGAATTTATTATTTTTAATCATTTGTATCCTCCTTATACATCTTTTATTCTCTCATTTTACCACTTTATGTATTTTAAGGTTGTTTTTAATTTACCTTTTTTTAGAAAAAGTCCGTTTCATAACAACCTGGCCCTGCAAAATCCCGACTTAATCGCAGTAAACCGGACGAAAAAGGCTGAGACATCCAATTGTCCCAACCTTCTTCTTAATTCTATTTACTTGTCCAATAAGCCCCTTCTTCCATATGAACGAAAGGAATATCTGTGTCCACCTGCCCGGACATTTGTTCAAGCGGGACTGTTTGACCATTAAGCCATTCTCCTAAATTAAGCTCTACCGGCTCCTGGTCCCCTCCGAGCGCAAACCAGGCCTTCATTTCTCCCGGTAAATAGCCTGATGTATGAATTGTGCCTGCCCAATTGGAATATTGCTTTGAAAAGACACCTTTTTCGGTACCGTTCATCAGCCGGAATGCCTCATAAGCAGAGCTTACGGTTTTTCGCTGGTTTGTAATAGCATTCATTCTCTTCATCGAATCATCAAGATGATTTCGGTTTTCTTCCGTCATGATTTCAAAATGATTGGTACACACATTAGATTGACGGACCTCGACTCCGCGCGGGGACGTTTCTACTACATAGGATTGATTGCTTTTATCAAATACTGTGTAGCTGAACGAATGCCTGTGCGGGATCTGCTTCAGCATATAAACCGCCTCTTCAGCAGTGGCGCAGGATTCCAGTATGAATCTTCCAATCGTACAGCAGATAAACCCATCTCTAGGCTTTTTCCGGTGCATAAAATTATAACCCATTGCAAGTCCATGCTCATTCATCCCGTCCATCCGTCCGGTGATGCGCTGAGTAGGACCAACTGTGGCATAGCCTGTATCTGTTGGCTGATAGAAGCAGTATCGTCCTTCATAGGTTTTTGGCATGTAATCATAATTTCTAATTAAATAACCGTCACCTGTCATAATTGAACAGCCGGAACGCTTATAATCGACCCGGTAGCCGCCAAACTCCATCATGACCTTTTCCATTGGCCAGTGCAGGGCATCACGAATACCGATAAGCTCCTCCCACACTCCTGGGGCAAAGTTTGTAATGGCTTCCTTAACTTCAGCTTCCTCCACTTTAAATCTTGGCTTTCTCACTCTCCACTGCTTTTCACGGTTCTTAACGGTGAGTGAATTTTTCAGCAGCTCTCCCTGCTTATATCCAAAGTCGTAATGAGTTCCTCTGAATTGAAGAATATCGCTATGTACGTGCTTCAAAGGTGAACGCCCCTTTTTGTTTTTGGCATTATGACGATTAGTTTAAGGGAATGGCTGGAAGGAGTAAAGGGTAGGGCGTTTTCTAATCAAAAAAATCCGTGATCATTTTAAACTGTCCCTTTTTAAGCGGAAAGTTAATTAAGGGGTTGAGACAACTGCGCGTCTCAACCCCTTTTATCCGGTTCACTGCGCTTCACGCGGACCCTCTATTTTTCTAATGCCTTTAGCATCTGTTTAACCGCACCCAGATGATAGGCAGAGTGAGCGAGGGACCCTAATACTTCATTTGTGTGTACGTCAATGGATTTAATTTTTTCAACCTCTCCCATTAGGAAGTCGTATTCTTTGTGAAGTTCAGCTTTTATTTTATTCCATTGTGCCTCATCTACTGAGTCGATTCTCCAGCTTTGCTCCCAGTTCATTTCAGGCAGCTTGTTCGTTTTCAGCAGCTCATTCGTTCCCCAGATATAATATCGGATGTGATCGATATGAGCCGCAGCTGTCGTGCCATTTACATCTTGAGACGCTTTTTCCGGTGAGAGATTTTCAAGGACCCCAAAAATACCGGAACTTGCCTCTCTATTTGTAAACGCAGTCTCCTTAACAGGAATGACCGGCCCTTCAAATGCTTCCCTAATCATTTTTTTAGCTGACAATACCATTGGATGAAGACTCATTACCATCCCCCCTGATTCTTTGTACCGCTCCTTTCATCATACCCTCAATTGATGTAAATAAATCCCTGCATAACGCAGGTTGCACCATTTGAAAAATGATTTTAAGATTAAAAAACAAAAAAGACCTGCCCAATATACAATAGGCAAATCTTTTAATAACGTTTTTTCTAAACTTATTTTAAGTCTTTGTTAGGCAGGGTGAAAAAATCGGCACTTTCGCTGTAATTCCCCGCTAGTCTTCCAAGAGGGCGAAGCTTTTCCAGGTTTATTTTATAATTGCCAGCATAAAATTCTTCATCTATATGATATAAAACCATTTCCCCTATAATTAAATAATCACTGCCCAAATTAATGATCTGATGTAATTTACACTCCATTTGAATAGGGGATTCCTTTACTCTTTTTGGTTTTACCAGCTCACTATCCACCGGCGTCAAACCTGCCAGTTCAAATTCATTCACATTGCTTGGAACATTCTCAGCGCTTTGTTGCATTTCATTTCCTAAAAATGTAGGGACGATATTGATGACGAATTCTTTTTGATTCTGAATATTGGTTAAGGTGTCTTTAATCGTTCCTTCCCGTTCCCCTACACCTGGACCAATTGAAATACAAAGCATTGGCGGCTGTCTTGAAGCAACCGTAAAAAAGCTGAATGGAGAAAGATTGAGCGTTTCGTCCTTTGAAATAGTTGAAACCCATGCGATGGGCCTAGGGACAACAGAACCGCTTAACAATTTATAGACCTGCTTTGGCTCGAGCTGAGCTGGATTAAATTTCATTGTTTTCCTCCCGGGTTCACTAATTGTTATTTTTCTTGGAAAGTAAGAGTAAAAAGAATAGGACAAGTCCCATAAAAGAAGAGATCGTTACCCAGCCGGTTGTGTAGCTGCCGGTCTGGTCCACCATAAATCCGAAAAATGGAGGAACCATGATGACGCCAAGTGACCCTACCATGATGCTGAATCCACTTGATAAACCTGCCTGTTCTTTAGGAACGAGCTCTGAGGCCAGGTTCATCCATATTCCATTAAAGCCTGAAACAGCAAAGCCAAAAACCATGACTATTGGAGCGATAGCCGTAAAAGACGTTCCTTCAGGGATAAAGGCAATCATTAAGCTTGCACCAGCAGTGAGAATGGCAATGAAAATAAGGATTATGACCCTTTTTCCATCAAATAAGCGATCGCTGATAATTCCCCATCCGATTCTGCCAAAGGAGCCGCTGACTTCAGAAATGACAAATAGAATTCCCGCCATAAATAAGCTAAGGCCAATTTTTTCATAAGCATACAGAACAATATACGTGTTTAAACACATTTGAGAGCCATTTAAAAACAATGCGCTAACGCTTACGTAGACTAATGGTTTATTTTTTGTCATTTTCAGCAGAGAAATATAAAAAGCTTTTATCGACTGATTAGGATCCTTCTCCTTTATTTTTACAGGATCTTTATAGTTAATATAAGCCAGACAGCCTGTAAATACCAGAGCTGCTGCTGCAAGTCCCAACACCGGGCGCCATCCATAGGACGCTGCCAGCGGGAGGAGCAGGAGACCGGCAAGGGCAGAACCAAGCGTGATCCCCATTTGCTTAATTCCCATTGCAGTCCCCCGCTGCCGTTGCTTAAACCAATAGATAATGCCTCTGTTTGACACCGGATGCATCGACCCGTATCCTGCCCCTGCTAAAACGATCAATACAATTAAAATCCAATAGCTCGCGTTCACCGTCAGAATAATGAAGCTAATTCCGGTTATAGCAGCAGCCATCATCAGAAGCAGTCTTGAACCGAGCCGGTCTACTAAAAAACCTGCAGGAATAGATGCCAGTGCCTGCCCAAGGAAGAGGGCAGCCGGCAGAATTCCGATTTGTGCTTTCGTCAACGAAAAGTCCTCTCCAATTAAAATCCCAAGCGGTCCGAGACTCCGACCGATAAACGCTACCATAATTTGAGTAATCAAAAGCCAAATAAGCATTTTCCAGGGGTTTATCCGATTAATCATCCCGGATGTTATGGACACTTCTTTCATAGATCATCATCTCTTTTACGTGAGCTTCTATGCTTCAATTTTTAATGAGGTCATTTCCTTTGCCTCTGATTCCTCAGCAGACGAAACGGATGCATAGTATGATCCTATTACTGCAACCAGGAAATTTAGAGCCAGACCTAAAACCCCGCCATGAACACCGTAAACGGTACTATTTCCTGTTAACGTCAGTAAGCCTGCTAAAAGCGCTCCAGAAAGCATTCCCCAGAATACAGGTATAGCTGAAAGTTTATTCCAATATAAACCCAGAATAAATGCAGGTGCAACCTGGACCAATAATTCAAACTTCAGCACGAATATTTGATATAAAGTCCCCGGAGGATTCCAGGCAAGCCAAAGTAAAAGAATAACCACAGCAATTCCGCTGTACTTTCCGACCATAACTTTTTTGTGTTCTGTTGCTTCAGGATTAATAAATTTGCCGTAGACATCATTGGACACCATAGAAGAAAAACTTAGCAGAACCGAATCCGCTGTTGAGACAATCGCAGCAACAATCGCACCAAAAAATAAAATCATAACCCAATAATAGAAAGGGTTAATAGCAGCAATTTCATTTGCCATCATCCCGACAAGCTGTTCAGAGCCACCGGTATCAAGTCCCGGGAACATCATGATGCCAATGATCCCTATAACAAATACAAGCCCTGTCGTAATGGGTGGCATCCAGGCAATTCTTGAAAACGATCTTTTTAAGATGCGTTCACTTTTTGCTGAGTAAATACGCTGAACGGCATGCGGATAAATAGCTGCTCCAAAGCCGACAAGCAATAGCATGCTTAGCCAGTTAACGGTTGCATCAGCCGGCGGCACTCCTACTTTTGCCGGTTCAGTACTTGCAATAAAGGTTGTAACACTGGCAAAATTCCCTCCAACTAAATACAAAGCACCAATTAGAAATACGATGATGCCTATCATAAGGACAATTCCCTGCATAACATCCGTAAAAGCGACCGCCTTCATTCCACCCATCCACTCATATGCAAGCATAACAACGACAAATGCGATCACAGCATATTGATAGGGAATCGTTCCCCCTGTCAGTCCTGCAACAGCCTGTCCGATCGCAACCAGCTGCTCAAGCAAATAATTTCCCAATCCCCAAAGCATTAAAAATATACTTAGAATGGTTACAGCCTTTGATTTAAACCGGTGCTGAATCCAATCTGTAGGTGTAACAAATTTTAGTCTTTTGGATATGACGTATAAGCGCGGGGCAAACATCAGATAGACACCTATAATAATAGTCATAAAGGAAATGGACTGCAGCCAGGTAAAGCCTGTCCGATACGCAGATGGAGCATATCCAATGATGGTATTACCACTGTATTGAGTAGCATACAAGGTAAAGAACAATGCAACAAAACCCAGATTTTTTCCGGCAAGATAATAACCTGACATACTTTTACTCAGGTTTTTACCTCTTCCTGCAAGGTAGCCGATTACCAGCATGATCACAGCATAGGAGGATAGAATAATAATTCCATCAACTCCTGCAAATGTTAGATTCATACGCTCTCCCTCCCCAACCATTAATCCTCATTTTCTTCAATGTCCTCAACAATATTCCACTGACTGACACATAACCAACTTAAATAACCGCAAAGTAACAATGAGAAAAACAAGGAAATCAGCGCCCAGTAAGGAAAGCCCAAAATGATAGGAACCTCAGTGCCTCTAGGAAAATACCAGGGGACAATTCCGAGCATTATAATAACAAGTCCTATCCAAATCCACTTTTTTCTGATTGGCTCTTTTGTTTGATCTTTACTCAATGCATGCACTCCCTTTCTGCTTACCGGCAGATCTTTGCTTTGACTGTAAAGCTGATTTCAAAAATAGACAGCGTTATGTAAACGCTTACTTTATGTCTTAAAAAAGGTATATTTCTCTTAATGCGTTTTGAAGAGGGACTATATGATCCCTCTTTCCTGCAGCCCTTTCAGTTCTTCACTTGAATATTCAAGTAAATTCTTATAAACTTCCCCGTTGTGCTTACCCATCCTTTCAGCACCCGGGAATTTAATTTTTCCTGGCGTCCGGCTCAGCTTAGGCACTACGCCCGGCATTGGAAAATCACCTAATTCCGGGTGGTCCACTGTCACGATCATTTCACGTTCCTGATAGTGAGGATCCTCAACGATATTCTTTGCTGAGTAAATTAAGCCGGAAGGAACTCCTTTCTCCTCCAGGATGGATAGTAGCTCCTTTGAAGGCAGTGACTTTGTCCACTCTTCAATTAACAGATCCAGCTTTTTCATATTTCTCCCGCGTGCCTCGTGAGTCTTGTAGTCTTGGTCCTCTGCAAGCTCCTGCTGACCCATTGCGTCACAAAGTCTTTTAAAAACACCGTCTGCATTTGCTCCGATTACAATATACGTTTCATCCTTAGTAAAATAGATATTTGAAGGCGCAACGCCCGGCAGAATATTCCCCATTCGCTCTCTTACAAAATCAGCCAGCAAGTAGTCAGGAATCAGGCTTTCCATTACTGAAAAAACAGATTCATATAATGCCGTGTCTACTACCTGCCCTTTTCCTGATATGTGCCTTTCGTTGATTGCGACTAAGCAGCCAATCGTGGCAAAAAGTGCAGCAAGCGTATCCCCTATTGAAATTCCTACCCTTGTAGGAGCTCTGTCCTCATATCCTGTTACATGACGTAAACCGCCCATAGCTTCTCCTACACTGCCAAAACCCGCTCGTTTTTTATAAGGACCGGTCTGGCCAAACCCGGATGTTCTTACCATGATAATGCCTGGATTAATTTCCGATAATTCTTCATAGGATAAATTCCATTTCTCCATTGTTCCAGGTCTGAAATTTTCAATTACGACATCCGCTTTTTTAACGAGTTCTTTTAGTAGAGTCTGTCCTTCTTCTTCTCGTAAATTTAACGTAATCGACTTTTTATTACGTGATTGTATCGGCCACCATAAGCCGGTTCCGTTCTTTTCCTTTCCCCACTTTCTCATGGGATCTTCCTTTCCCGGCGGCTCCACTTTTATCACTTCAGCTCCAAAGTCAGCGAGCAGTCTGCCTGAAAATGGTCCTGCAAGTAAGGTTCCAAGCTCCAGTACCCGAATATTTTCTAATGGAAGTCTTTCATTACTTTTTTCCATCCCTTTTTCCTCCTAAAGCTTCTTTTTATTAGAACTTTCTGAATGTTGTGTACAATCTTATATCTTTGTATACAATAAATCAACATTATTTTGGAAGCGTTTTCTTTTTAGGTATAAAGAATTATAAATTTACTATTTTAATTGATTTCCTTTAAAAATTTTCTGAAAATATTGAAAGAATAGATTTTATTGTATACAATAAAATGGAGGTGTCGTCATGGATGTATACAATACAATTAGAAATAATATAATTCAGGGAAAATATCAGCCAGGCATGCGTCTGACAGAAGAAAATCTCGCTCAGGAGCTATCCCTAAGCCGAACACCCATTAGAGAAGCAATTAACCAATTAAAGTCAGAGGGATTAATTGTACCGTTAAAACGAGGCGTTAGTGTCCGGGATTTTTCAAAAGAAGACATACGTCAGATTTATGATTTACGTACCCTGCTTGAAGGATATTCGGCAGCACAGGCGGCTCTTCACCGAACAGAGGAGGATCTTTTAAAAATAAGGAGTGCCTATAACCTTTATGAAGACGCAATCGATACGTATGTGAAGAATGATTTTTCACATATTATTAAAATTGTTGAAATGAACCAGCAGTTTCATGAGGCCATCATCAATGCCTCGAAAAATGAGCATATTCACTTCCATATTTCCAAGGTTGTAGTCGTCCCTATCGTTTTTCGTTCTTTTTATTGGTATTCAGAGGAAAAACTTAGACGCTCCCTTGATTATCATAAAATTATTTTAGAAGCCATTATTAATCAGGATACAGAAAGAGCCCGGATTGCGATGCATGAGCATATTTTCCAGGGGAGAGATCAGGTTCTGCTTCATTTTCATGAACTGAAAACAATGAAGGAGTGAGCAGCATGATTGAAATTTGCGAGGTAGGCCCAAGAGACGGGCTGCAGAATGAAAAGAAGATTGTATCCACTCAAATGAAAATTAAACTAATTGAAAAGCTGATTGCTGCAGGAATTAAAAACATCGAAGTTTCTTCCTTTGTAAATCCAAAGGTTGTTCCTCAAATGGCGGATGCAGAAGACGTGCTTAAAGGACTTCCAAAAGATAAGGATGTTCGGTATGGAGGTCTTGTTTTAAGCTATTCAGGTCTTGAAAGAGCACTGAAAACGGATATTCACTATCTTCATGTCGTCACTACTACAAGTGATGAATTTAATTTAAAAAACGCGAAGCGCACAGTTGACCAGAGCGTTTCTGAACTGAGCAAAGTAATAGCTGAAGGCATCGCTGCCAAAAAAAGCGCATCAGGGGTTCTTGGCACGGCCTTTGGATGCCCTTATGCCGGAGAGGTTCCTGTAGATCGCGTTCTCAAAACAGCCGAAGCCTTTCTAAAGGCTGGATGCAGAGAAATAACACTTGCAGACACTACTGGCATGGCAAACCCATCTCAGGTTACCTCTGTCGTCAGCTCCTTTAGAGAAGCCTTTGGGCATGATATTTTATTAGGGCTTCACTTTCATAATACCCGCGGCCTTGGTCTTGCCAATACACTCGCAGGCTATCAAAGCGGTGTTAAACGATTTGACTCCTCCATTGCAGGTCTTGGCGGATGTCCTTTTGCTCCAAAGGCTGTCGGAAATGTTTGTACAGAGGATATGGTTAATATGTTTCACGGTATGGGCGTGGAAACTGGCACAGACCTTGAAAAGCTGATTCATACCGCAGCGTGGATGGAAGAAGTGATGGAGCGTCCACTTGATGGAATGCTTATGAAAGCAGGAATTGCCTAATACAGCCAGTTAACCATGAAAAAAGGAATTGCTCCCGGCAATTCCTTTTTTCTATCCTTTATTCTTTTAAAAACTGATTCTCCACCCGCTTTACATAAGCGTCTCGATCATACATTTGATAAAGCGTACTTGCTAATCTGATTGGATCTCCAAAAAAATAACGCTCATATAAGGTCTGCCTCGATCCAAATTCACTCATCGAGGTGTCCCACGCCAGCCGAAAAAGTCTGACCCGGTCCTTTGCATTTTTTGTTTTGGATTGCAGAAATAAATTAAGATCTTCTTTTATCTCACTGCTGAAATCCTTTTCTGTTGGAATGGAGACCATTCCGCTTGCTCCAAGGAGCTGCAGGATTTCTGTCAGTCTCGGATAAAGTCGGGGAAAGGTGCTGATTGCTGCACGCAGGGGATTCAAGTCCGGCAGCATAAAGCCATTATGCACAGCAGCTCCTGCTTCAGAGGCGACTAAAAAGGCCCTCATCGTTTCAAGCGCTACAATGATTTCCGCTATTTTTTCTCGTATATGAGGGTATCCCCCTGTATTTATCGTGTCCACCATCAATTGAGCGACGCCAAGAATATACTCAACCTTTATGACCTGGCGGGACACCACCTGATGCAAAGCAAGCTGTGTATAGGCTCCTTTTTTGGATAAGGTGTCTGTTACTTCTATATTGTCGTAATGAAAAACCCGCTCCCATGGTACAAGCACATCGTCAAAAACGACAATCGCATCACTTTCCTCAAAACGCGACCCTAAGGGAGAATCAAAGGATGATTCCCTATGGTTAAAGGGCTGTCTGCAGAGAAACCTTAATCCTTTCGTATTGCTCGGGATGGAAAATGAATAGGAATAAGCATTATCAATTAAACCAGCTGACGAATAGACCAGGATCTCATCCGTAATTCCTCCCTGGGTTGCAAGGAGTTTTGCTCCTTTTATTACAATCCCATCCTGATTACGGTCCACAATTTTAGCTGCAATGATTTCTCCGTCTCCGTTTGGAATATGAAATGGCGAACGATTCACCTGCGGATCAATGAATGTATGGGTAAATGACCAGTCCTGTTCTCTGGCTTTTTCATAAAATTTTAAAATATGCTCAGGAAAACAATTTTCTCTTTCCTTAAGAAGATCGATTGATGCCACAAGCGACACCAGCACGGTATTCATATAATCGGGGCTTCTCCCCATCATACCGGCATTGGTTTTAGCCCACTCCTGTATCATTAGCCTTCGCTGTTTAAGATCCGTTTTTGTTCTTGGCAGCAGGAAGGAAGTTCCGATCCGATTTCCTGTTCCAGGAGAAACGAAGGTCATAATATCCTTCAGGGATTTTTTATGCTGCAAATCGTAAAGCGTTGACTGACTCTTCATGATTCCTTTAAATGCAGGATGCTCAGAAATCTTCCCTCTTACCTGCTCGCCTTCAATCCAGACCTCGCTGTTTAAGCTGTCGATCCTCTTAATATATTCTGATCCATTTATGGCTGCCATTCCTCTCACCTCTCTGCCTAAGCGTATATACCGCTTCCGACTTTGTCAGTCCACTATTATCATATTTTTGGTTTATTAGAGTATTCATGTTCCGCTTAAAAATCAATTCCATAACAAAAAAGCCCAGACTGAATGCATCTCTTGGGATGCGTTCGGCCAGGGCTTACCTGTTTTTCAGCTAGTATCGTCCCCTGCTTTTTCTCGGTGGAAATGTAAGGGGATCCTTTGGAGAATCTGCGTCAATTAAATAGCCGTAAATTACTTGCTCGAGCTGCTTAAGTCGAACGGTTTTTGAATAGGTCATGAACGAAGGTAATAGCTTTCTTACAAAGGTAAGAATCGGGTTCTCATTCTTTTTTTCTATCTCTCCACGCAAATAAGGAATAATGTATTCCTCTACCGTTTTTCTGCTGTGCTGTGTTTCGAATATCCATATCTGAAACTCCTCTGAAATAATGGGATAGGTTAAAGAATAAATACCATTATATGAATAGGGATAAAGTCTGAAAGTATACCTTATGAAGAGTAATAGTATGACCATAATTGGCAGGAAGGAAATTAGTAAGGTGAGAACAATTGCGAAAATCTCTGTTAATTGAACATTCACGAGAACCAAATAAAGCCAGCTTCCAATATAAAGCAGAAGCAAAACGGAGTATAAAACGATAAGACCTGATGCCAGTCCAAAATAACGCCACTTCTTCTTGTTTTTATCCGGTTTAAGATCCGGGGAGAGAATCAAAATAGTGCCTATGCGGGTTCTTTCCTCCACTCTCTTTAAAAGCTGGTCAAACGAAAAAATAAACTCCATGGGGAAACACCTCAATTACTTCCTACAATACTTTTAGCCACTTTTAATAGTAAGTTATCTCCCGGGAAATAAAAAGAGGCTTTTCTATATTCTCTCATTTATTAACTAATTTTTCACGTAAAAAGAGAGCAGCTTTGAGCTGCTCCCCTTTATGAATGAAAAAATAGTGCAATGGATCTAAATTGAAAAATCCTCAGGAATAAAAACCTTCAGCTGACCTGGCCGAATGAACACAGATTGACCATGCTCAAGAGCGAGCTTCCGGTACTGCTCTTTTGGCAGCTCTGCCTCTAAAAACTCATCAACATCTTTTCGTTTTAATTCCACATGAACAGTCCTGCCCACCACATGAATATGAACAATTTCAGCCGGTACAGCTTCTTTTGATACTCGCTCACGTTCGATTACCACATCGTGTGGCCTTACGTAGGCGATTGCTTCTCTTCCCTCTGATTCCTTCGCAGTCGATGCTTCAATTTCGGCATGCCCATTCACCAGCTTGCCGTTTTCAAGTCTGCCATGAAAAAGATTTACATTACCAAGAAAATCATAAACAAAGGGACTGTTTGGATGATCATACACTTCTTCAGGTGTGCCTATTTGCTGAATTTTACCGTCATTCATGACAACGATCCGATCAGCTACATCAAGCGCCTCCTCCTGGTCATGTGTGACAAAGATACTTGTAATATGGAATTCATCATGCAGCCTGCGCAGCCATCTTCGCAAATCTTTTCTTACCTTGGCATCAAGCGCTCCAAACGGTTCATCAAGCAGCAGCACTTTAGGCTCTACTGCCAGTGCCCGAGCTAATGCAACACGCTGCCTTTGTCCTCCTGACAGCTGAGAGGGATAACGTCCTGCTAAGGATTCAAGCTTGACCAGACCCAACAGTTCCTCCACTTTCTCTTTGATTTTTACTTTAGACAGCCGCTCTTTTCTCGGCCGAACCCTTAGTCCATAAGCTACATTTTCAAAAACCGTCATATGCTTAAACAGAGCATAATGCTGGAAAACAAAGCCTACCTTCCGCTCTGTTGTTTGAATGTGCGTCATATCTTCACCATTAAATAAAATTGCTCCCTGATCCGCTTCCTCAAGTCCTGAAATAATACGCAGCAAGGAGGTTTTACCTGAGCCGGATGGGCCAAGCAGGGCGACAAGCTCTCCAGTTGGAATGTCGATGGAGATGTCCTCTAATACTTTAAAGGAGCCAAAAGATTTAGATACATCATTTATTTGTATACTCATACTACGTCCTCCTGTTGTTCTCTTTGCGCTGCTTTCCATTCGATAATGTTTTTCAGGATTAATGTAACGATTGCTAAAATGGACATTAACGAAGCTACGGCAAATGCAGCTGAAAATTGGTACTCATTATATAAAATCTCAATGTGCAGCGGCATCGTATTGGTCAGCCCCCGAATATGGCCGGATACGACCGATACTGCTCCGAATTCTCCAATGGCTCGTGCATTACAAAGAATAATGCCATACAACAGACCCCACTTAATATTTGGCAGAGTTACCCGCATGAACGTTTTCCAGCCATTTGCTCCAAGTGTCAGCGAGGCTTCTTCCTCTGCTGACCCTTGAGCCTGCATCAAAGGAATAAGCTCTCTTGCCACAAATGGAAAGGTTACAAATAAAGTGGCAAGTACAATTCCTGGTACTGCAAATATAATCTGGATGTTGTGTTCAAATAAAAAATCGCCAAAGAGTCCGGTTGACCCAAAGAGTAAAACAAAAACAAGTCCCGCAATAATGGGCGATATAGCAAAAGGAAGATCAATCAACGTAACAAGAATGCTCTTTCCTCTAAAATCAAATTTCGTAATCGCCCATGCTGCCGCTACTCCAAATAAGGCATTCAGCGGCACCGTCAGAACAACGACCAGCAGGGTCAGTTTAATGGCAGAAAGCGCATCCGGGTGAGTAATGGAGGCTGTGTATACATCGATACCCTGCTCAAACGCTTTAATAAAGATTGCCGTTAAAGGTAGTACAAGAAATAATGCTAAAAATAATAAAGCTGCAGAAATTAAAACTCTGCGTACCCAGGGCGGTTCTGTAACAGACTGGGATTTTGTCTTTTTGGCGCCTAATTGCAATGGAATTTGTCCTGCCATCTTACCTGCTCCTTTCTTTCATTAATGTGCAATTCTCTTATTTGTCCACCATTGCAGTCCGTTAATCAGCAGCAGCAAAACAAATGAAATCACTAGCATCACTGCAGCAATAGCAGTCGCGCCGGCATAATCATACTGCTCAAGCTTGGTCAGGATTAAAAGAGGCGTTATTTCCGTTCTCATCGGCATATTTCCAGCGATAAAGACTACCGATCCATACTCGCCAAGCGCTCTTGCAAAGGCGAGAGCAAATCCAGTAAGAGCAGCCGGAAAAATCTCTGGGAGAATGACTTTTCGGAATGTCTGTAAGCGGGTAGCGCCTAAAATAGCAGAAACCTCTTCCGTTTCCTTTTCAAAGCTTTGCAGAACCGGCTGCACCATCCGAACAACAAATGGCAGCCCGATAAAGGTTAAGGCGATGGTAATGCCAAGAGGTGTAAAAGCCACCCTGAAAGGCAAAAATTGACCAACCCATCCTGTCTCAGCATATAAAGTTGTCAGGGCTATCCCAGCCACAGCTGTCGGCAAAGCAAATGGCAGATCCACAAGTCCGTCAATCAGCCGCTTCCCGGGAAATGAATACCGGACTAGCACCCAGGCAATGAGCACACCAAAAACGACATTAATACTTGCAGCAGCAAAAGAAGCGCCAAAGCTCAGTCTGTAGGAGGCCATCACACGCGGTTCAGTGACGGTGGTCCAAAAATCCTGCCAGCTCATTGATGCTGTATTAATAAAAATCATGGAAAGCGGCAGAAGAATCAGCAAACTGATATAAAAAGTGGTAAAGCCCAATGACAGTCCGAAGCCTGGTAAAATACTATGTTTTTTCAGCTTTAATTTCTTCATGTTTTCACCTGCACTTTAAAAAGATAAAAAGGGGGAGGGACAAATGTGCCTCCCCCTCCTAAACCCGGTTCACTGCACTTCAGGGGGACGCTTTCCCCGGGGCGGGGCCCTTCGCTAACTTGCTTCGCAAGTGGATCTCAAGCTCCCGCTTTCTCCCGCAGGAGTCGCCCCCTTTCGTTCCGTTCACCTCACGTTTATAAACTGATGGTTAGTCCTTAGCCTCCTTTTTCAAAATTATTATTGCGGTACATAAATCTCATCAAACGTCCCGCCATCATCAAAATGCTTTGCCTGTGCCTCTGACCAGCCGCCAAAATCCTCATCAATAGTTACGAGGTTAATTTCAGGGAACTGATCGGCATACTCAGCCAGTATTTCTTCGTTACGTGGACGGTAATAATGCTTTGCCGCGATCTCCTGTCCTTCATCAGAATACAAGTATTCCAGGTAGCCTTCAGCCACTTCCGTAGTACCGTTTCTTTCGGCTACCCTGTCCACTACTGCTACCGGAGGCTCTGCCAAAATACTGATGGACGGTGCGACAATTTCAAACTTATCATCGCCGAGTTCATTTATAGAAAGAAACGCTTCATTTTCCCATGCAATCAGTACGTCGCCAATTCCTCGTTCAACAAAGGTTGTTGTGGCACCTCGCGCACCTGAATCCAGCACTTCAACATTTCTGAAAATGTCGCCTACGAATGATTTAATTTTCTCTTCATCTCCTCCAAATTTCTGGTCTGCGTAAGCCCAGGCAGCGAGGTAATTCCACCTTGCCCCGCCTGATGTTTTCGGGTTAGGGGTAATAATGGAAACATCTTCTTTAGCCAGATCATCCCAGTCTTGTATGTCCTTTGGATTACCTTTTCTCACCAGTAAAACAATGGTTGAAGTATAAGGGGTTGAATTATCGTCTAAACGCGTTTGCCAATCCTCAGCAAGCAGTCCCGCCTTTGAAATCTGGTCAATATCCCCAGCCAGAGCGAGCGTTACAACATCTGCTCCAAGTCCGTCAATAACAGATCTCCCCTGTTTGCCGGAGCCACCGTGGGATTGCTGAATGGTTACGTCCTGACCGTTTTCTTCCTTCCAGTGAGCGGCAAAGGCTTCGTTAAATTCATCGTATAATTCACGGGTCGGATCGTAGGATACATTTAATAACTCAACCGACTCCTGAGAGCCCGAAGCTTCTCCGTCAGCTGATTGCCCGTCTCCTCCGCATGCTGATAATAAAAGGGCTGCTGTTAAAACAGGCCAGCTGAACTTAGTGAATTTTTTCTTCATGCTAAAAACCTCTTTTCGTTTAATTTTTCTGGTCTGATTTTACAGAGCTTCGGATGTCTTTTTTGAATGTTCCTTAGTAAGCCGAAAAAAAGGCAGACCCCATCACCTGCACATGATTAAATGTGTGGTAAATAGAAGTCTGCCTTCAGTTTGTCTGATCGGCTTCGGCTGTAAAACCAAGAAAGAGCTCCTCCCGCCTAACTTTTGTCCTTTGTTTGAACAATAGGATTTAATAACCAAGTAAGCAGGTATGTTTTATTAGAATAATAGGATTATAGCGTAAACCTCCTCCTCTGTCTAACCTTTTTAAAGAATATCGTAAAAATTTAAAATTATTCGATTATTATTGTGATGATTTCAGCGCTTCATCTACAAATTTATTCTCAATTACTTCTGATGTGTCCAGCTTCTGATTAATTCCACCGCTCTTGTAAAGGAAATCTGCCTGTTCCTGATGAGCTTCTGCAAACTCCTCTGTTGTTGGTGACAGAATTAAATTGGATTTTTCCAGCACTGTAGTGACAATCTCTACATCCAGGTTTTTAAAACCAGCGATGTCCTGGGCAACTTCATCAGGGTGATCAATAAATTCCTGCAAAACCTTTTCATACGTTTGTAAGAATAATACGGTTAAATCTTCATGTTCTTCAGTGAAATCTGTTCTGGCTACTAAAAAGCTTGGTGCATTAATATTCAGGTCTTCTCCATCCGCTAATGATTTTGCCTCAGTCTGAAAAACTGCCGTTGTGGCATAGGGCTCCCATGTAGACCAGGCATCCACAGATCCATTATCAAGCGCCGGTCTTGCTTCATCCGGCTGCAGCTGCACAACATCAATCTCATCATCAGTCAGACCCGCCTGATCCAGCGCCATGTATAGGAAGTTATAGGCACTGCTTCCTTTCGCAACCGCTATTTTCTTTCCTTTAAGATCTTTTAAGTCTTTTATCTGACTGCCTTTAGGAATAACAATGGAATTACCCCTTTTTCCGTCACTGGTTACAGCGATTGCTTTAAAATCAACATTACCCGACTGGCCTGCGATAAGAGGAGTTCCTCCTGTTGCACCAAAATCAAGTCTGCCAGAAGCAAGTGCTTCAAAATGAGGAGGACCGCTGGCAAACTCATTCCAGACTACCTTGACGCCTTTTTCCTCAAACGCTTCCTCAAAAACCTTCTTCTCTCTTGCATACGGCAGCACGCCGGTAGCTCCCTGAACGCCAATGTTTATCGTTATATCCTTATTTGAATCTGCACTCGTGCTCCCATTTTGGTCGCAACCTGTTAGAACAATAATGAAAAATAAAGCTGCTGAAAATAGAGCTGCGGATGACCATATATTTTTTTTCATATTCATTTCCCCCTGGATAATTTATATTTTTACCTTAGCCAATATAATTCTCTCTCCACTTAAGCAGTCTCCTCTCAAAATAACGGACAAAGGAATCCGATGCCTTTCCAAAAACGGCAAAAATGATAATTCCGACAAAAACAATAGAGGTCTGGGAGAATTGCCTTGCGTCCATGATTAAGTAACCTACTCCTTCACTTGAGCCCATTAACTCTGCAGCCACTAACGCGAGCCAGGCACCTCCAAGCGATAATCTTAATCCAAGAAGAATATTTGGCAGAGCAGCTGGCAGGATTAAGGTGGTGATTTGCTTCCATTTGCTAAACTGCAGCACCTTAGCTACATCAAATAGCTTTGAGTCAACACTTCTAATTCCCAGAAAAGCATTTACATACAAAGGAAAGAAAGCAGCTTTGGAGATTAGAAGTATTTTCGATACCTCTCCAAATCCAAACCACAGGATAAACAAAGGGATCACTGCAAGTGTCGGCACCGTTCTAAGCATCTGAAGGGTTGGGTCCAGCGTTTGTTCGGTTCTTTTTGAAAAACCTACCGCTAATCCGGCTGCCAGACCTAACGCTCCTCCAAGTAAAAATCCTCCAATCGCGCGCAACAGGCTGATTGTGAAATGGCTGAATAGCTCACCGCTCACAATCAAGTCTCTAAAAGCGGCCAGAATTTCACTTGGCCTGGGTAAAAGTGTCGCAGAAATTAATTCAAACAGACCCGCAAGCTCCCAAATAAGAATAATGGATGCCGGAAGTGCTAATCCTCTGACCCAATAAGAGGTGATCGATTGTTTTCTTTGGCGTTTTAATGCAAGTTCCTTTTCATCTATCGTTCTTCTGGATAATACTCCTGCCTGATTACTCATCTTCATCTCTCCTTTTTTAAGAATGACTTACCGCTAAACTCTTCCCATGCTCCACCTGCTCAAATTCAGTGAGCACCTGCTGTCTTATCTTTTGAAAATCAGCATTGGTTTTTTTTCGGGGATGTGTCACCCCAACCGGTATCATTTTGCGTATCGTTCCCGGACGGGCATTCATGATAACCACCCGATCAGCGAGGTATATTGCTTCGTCAATATCATGCGTAACGAAAATCATCGTTGTTTTATTTTTTTGCCAGATATCAAGAAGAACCTCCTGCATATGGGCTCTTGTAAAAGCATCAAGTGCACCAAAAGGTTCATCTAGCAGCAGCACCTTCGGATTTCTGAGCAGTGCCCTTGCTATGGCCACCCTTTGAGCCATTCCTCCCGATAGCTCTTTTGGGTAAGCAGTTTCAAAGCCCTCCAGCCGAACAAGCTTAATCAGCTCCCGCACATGTTCTTTCACCTCTTTTGTAACAGGTAGATTAGCTGAGATGTTTTTTTCTACATTCAGCCATGGGAATAAACGCGGCTCCTGAAAGATAAAACCTTTATCGATGCTGGGTCCTAAAACAGCGTCTCCATCCAGGAGAACCTCTCCCTCATGCTCTGTATCTAGTCCTGCAATAATCTTTAGCAAAGTGCTTTTCCCGCAGCCGCTCGGACCGATAATCGTTATAAATTCCCCCTTCTTCACGTCAAGCTCAATATCGTCCAGAGCCCTCGTTATCCCTTTTTCTGTTATAAAACGTTTACTGACGTCATTTAAATCCAGCAGTGTCATCTGAATCTCCCCTTTTTAAAAAATATAAAAAACCAGAGCTTTCTCTCGAATGGAGAAAATCTCTGGTGGTCCAGTCGATTTATCTTTTGTTAAATAAAAATATCTGGTTATTTGATTGGCTGACAAAATAAAAACTCCATCTTCATGTGCTTGATTGACATGAAAGAAGGAGTTTTTTCCTGACTTTTCTTATCACTCAAGCTGCCGCTTGTTGGGTTTGGCACAGTTCTCTTTTTTAGAGTCCGCTGCCGAGGCTTCATAGGGCCAATTCCCTCCACCTCTCTCAATAAGATCATTTAATTGTGTTATAAGGTCGTATTTAACGATAGTTGCCATTCCTTCATAAGAATCTTTTAAGGATTGAATGAATACATTTTATTTATTTGATACCTTCTTTTTTGGCAGATGATGATTTGCAACGATCTCTCCAAAATGCTCTACTAGTCCGTTTTTTTCATTGCTATTAGATTGACCTTTTAAAGGTAGATGAGGGAACAACAACTCTGCTACCCGATATGATTCTTCTAAATGCGGATAGCCTGAAAGAATAAAGGTCTCTATTCCAATATCTTCGTATTCCTTCATTCTGGCAGCTACTGTTTCAGGATCACCTACTAATGCTGTCCCCGCTCCGCCCCGGACAAGGCCCACCCCCGCCCAAAGATTAGGACTTATTTCAAGCTGATCCTTACGCCCGTTATGCAGTTCGCGCATTCTTTGCTGACCTACCGAATCATAGCTGGCAAATGTTTGTTGTGAGGCTGCAATTAAATCTTCATCCACGTATTTAATAAGATCCTCAGCCGCTTCCCAGGCTTCTTTCTCTGTTTCCCGTACAATTACGTGAAGACGAATACCAAACTTCAGTGTTCTTCCTTTTGCCTGCGCTTTTTTTCTGACCTTTTCAATTTTCTCAGCTACTTTTTCAGGAGGCTCTCCCCATGTTAAATATACATCGACGTGATTAGCCGCAACCTCCTGGCCAATTTCGGAGGACCCGCCAAAATAGAGAGGGGGATAAGGCTTTTGAACAGGAGGATATAATAACTTTCCATTATCTACTTTTAGATATTCTCCGTTAAAGTCTGATTCACCAGAGGCTAGAAGATCACGCCAAACCTCAAGAAATTCATCTGTTAATTCATAACGTTCTGTATGGCTTAAGTGCAACCCATCTCCCGCTAGCTCAACAGGGTTGCCTCCTGTAACTACATTTATCAGTAGCCGCCCATTGGATATTCGGTCAAAGGTTGCTGCCATTCGTGCAGCCTGTGAAGGAGAACTTAGCCCGGGACGAATGGCAACTAGAAATTTCATTCTTGTCGTTACCGGCAGCAAAGAAGAGGCAATGACCCAGGAATCCTCGCAGGATCTTCCAGTTGGCAATAAAGCTCCTGTGTACCCCAATTCATCTACTGCCTGAGCAATTTGTCTTAAATAAGGATAATTAACACTTCTCCCACCTGTTGTAACACCTAAATGTCTCGAATCCCCGTGTGTAGGCAAAAACCAGAAAACGTTCATCATAGATCTCCTCCCTATTACGAATAAACTCATTTTAAAAACACAAAAAACCGAAACCATTAATTATTGGCTCCGGTTGTCCGGTAGTGGTATGAATACTGATTAGTATTATTTGGCTGATGGAGTACGTTTTCTTTCTTTTTTACCTGAATGATCGAATCTTTTCTTTTCTGTCTGGTCAACCTGCTGAATTTTTCCATCGTGAACGGTAATGGTTAGTGTTCCAAATTGAAGCCGTTCTAAGCTTGAAATAATATGATCAATTTGCTCCTGTTCGATAATCGCCACCACAATGCCTCCTTTCACAGCTTTAGTATACTTATGTATGCCTTCGGTGAACCGATCAGCGTGCCGGAGTAAACCTGGTCCAACTAATCAAAACACTTTAAATTCAATTAAACCTACCTGTTAAATCGGTTTTAAAGGGAATAAAAAACAGTTTACAACCGGACTTTTAAAATCCAGCTGGCAAAACTGTTTTTTTATTTGAAATTAGTAACTACTCTAAATCGATATCCAAACTCTGTCAACACCAAATTTTAAATTTTTTGAATTTCATTTTTGAAATCAAATTTATTCCACTAATCATTTGACATATCCCCTGCTGTCTTATAAATTAAAACATAACTTAAAATGCACTAATCCTTATGAAGAGCCGGGGGAGGAATCTGGTCTTGTGATCCCGCAGCAACCTCTATTGATAAATAGAAGGTGCTCATTCCAGCAGACAACTGTCTGAAAAATAAGGAGAGGCTTTATCTTCCAACCTCTTCTAACAGAGGTTGGATTTTGTTTTTATTTGGAATCTCTCAGCCCTAAGCCCACAAAATTACATCTGATTAATTTAGTATGCTGCCGCCTGTTTTTGTATTTCTGTTAATAAACGGCTAACTAGTCACTATACTTCATCAGACACTGTGTGCAAGAACAAAATGGGAGGAGATTTCCTATGAATTATCAATTCGGATTACTTGAAAAGGCTCCGTTTTATTCATCGCTTTTTAAAAGGGAATACATTAAAAAAGTGATACAGCAGGTGCAATTAGCAGAGAGGCTGGGATACAGACGCATGCTGCTTGATGCCTCTGATTTTAAATCCTACAATTTCCGGCTGGCCGAGGTTATCTCCACTCTGACAACACGCACGGATACAATCAGAATTGGTATTAAACTCAGCCTCGATCCCGAAGATGAAAATCATTCCGTTAATCAATTCTTAAAGTACCTTTGTTCAGCTGAAATTCAACGACTTGATTTAATACTGGAGAATTCCAGAGAACATTTAACTTTAAATAAGCTAAAGCTCGCCACCACTAATTCAGTTTTTATTGAACGGGTGCAAAGCAGTAAAAAATTGATTGAGGAAAAAGCAGACTGCAGTTCTGTCAATTTGATTGTCTCAGGTACAAGCAGACAAAGCGCCCAGGCTGCGGCTGTGTTAGAGCTTCCGTTTATATTTACCGGAGGAGATCGCCCTGATCTATTAACTCTTGGGCGCGCCTCTGCTCATTATCGCTCCCTGTTTTCTAACGGTCACTTTATTCTGGAATTGCCTAAGCTTTACGCTTATCCTTATCTTACAAAAGAGGACACCACTCCAAAGGATTCGTTAGTACCCAAAACAGCAGTAAGAAAAAATGATTATTTGGAAAGGCTGCATTATGCTTACCGGATAAATGAATTTATTGGGTGTTCCTTTTCTTAAAGCGGATCGATTACCCTATAGAAAAAGCCCCAAAAACCCGTTACGTTTTTGGGGCAATTGTTTAGATAAGCTGCTTACTTACTCAACAGATAGGTCTCCCTCAAATGTTTTAAAATCAACAATCGTTTCTGTTCTGTTACCTGACTTTCCTTTTACTTTAATCTGATGCACGATGACTTCCTGTCTATCAGGATCTCTGCTTGTAGTGACTTCAGCTTCCTCTGTAATTTCGATGGAAACCGTGAAATTACTTCCAATATTTGACACTTTATCCAGATCAATATCCGCTAAAGGTATCACATAAACAGAATCCCCTGACCCCAGTTCAAGGCTTGCATACTTTTGTGCCTTTTTAAGCTCCTCAATAGCTGCTGAAGGAATTGTTACTTCAAGTACATTCTCCTCTTCTGTAACACCAGAAGATATCGTGATTTTGTCAATCTGCTGATTTGATTTCGCTGCTTCAGCAAATGCATCCTTGCTGACAGTTACATTTACTTTACTCTGATTAGTTGAATCCTTGGATTTTTGTACATTAATCTTATCTTTTCCTACTGAAGCGTTATTTTTCTTTCCGTTATTTCCTTTGTTTCCTTTTGGAGATTCAACCGCTTCTTCTGAAGTTGAATTAAAAATCGTATTTGCAAGCAGGCGGTGGCTGTATTGGGTGTGCCCTCTAAACGCCAGCTCATTGGCAAAAAGGGTATAATCAGTGCCGTCCTCTTCATAAGTGAATGCCATAACCTGCCCCTGTGCAGCTTCATTTCCAGGCCACCAGCCTGAGACATAAAAATCATTTGTATTCTTAAAGGAAGCCAGTACGTCTGCTCCTTCAGGAACATCTGTAATCCATGAACCGGTTGCAACATACAGCAGCTCATCTGCCTCATAGCCTGCTGTAAGAGCATGGTCCTTTAGATCAGCTTTTACCAGTCCTTCATGAGAGGAGCGGGTGAAATTAAAATTAAAACCTGGAAGAACTGCGCTGTTTCGAACAGCATTCAGTGCGGATACACCAATGCCGATATAAGACTTTCCTGCAACAGCATCGCTATTGAAAGAACCTCCATCACTCACAATTACATCAGCTTCAGTCTGCTCCACCAGATTAAATCCAAGCGCTCTTAAAGAGAAGTTTAACTGAGCAGAGCCAGATGCTGCCACCTTTGGCTGTGAAAGCTTGCTTGTTTTAATATTTTTCGCGTTTCCTGCCGATTTGGCTTCGAAATAATACGTGTCTGCATACGCATGAAGATCTTTTGATTCAATAATATAATCGCCTTTAACTGCATTTCCTTTGGTTTCTGTTACGACTTCCACTGTTTTTCCATCGGCTAGAAGTGCATTAACGAGCTTTACTGTATCATTTGTGCTGTTAGCTACTATTTGCTTCGGGGGATTTCCTTTCACATCTGCAGAAGGCGTCGTTACATCCTTCAGTTCAGATGTCTTCCCTTCAAAAAGACCTCCTTCATGAACCTCCAGAATATCAAAACCTCTTAAATCAGGGAAATTTACAACAATCGGGTCATACATAGCGTTCCAGTCAGAGACATTATCTCCTTTATAAAGAACCGCATTGGCTAAGCCCCGCTTTGCCTGATTCATCGGTACAATGTACGTTCCCTTTGGGTAAGTAATATTATCAATTGTGACTGGCTGGGTGGTTTCTTCTACTTTAACTCCGTTGCGAATAAGGTAGTTTGCCATATTTGCGGCTTCTAAACTATTTTTTTGGACTTTTTTATCACTCGGTATAACATAATAGTCAGGGAAAAAGCTGTCATTTCCGCTTCGGTTACGGCCAATTGATTCACCGGAAGCATTAACAAAATACTTATCTACTGCACGGTTGTCCTCTCCATTAACCCCGCGTTCAAAAATCTTTAATTGCTTTTGAAATAGTTCATCTTTATTTTGGGTAACGAACAGGGCTGAACCAAGACCGGCCCCCACCATGGCATGTAACGAATTCTGGCTTAACGACGGAACCTCCACCGTATGCCCAAGTGATCCATGAAGCATGGCATACATGGCAGTATAGGCCGGCGTCATATCATCCCAGCCATCCTCCCATTCAAGCTTAGGGATAAAGTAAGAGGTTAAGTCAGAATTCCCAACTCCGGCTCTTCCCATTGAATGTGCCTGTTCAATTAAATGATCATTTAATAAATCGTATTCATAGTTCGGGTTGTGCGGCGGTGTAGTCGGCTCTATTAAAAATCCGTCCACATAGCCATGCATATCAATAAATGACAGCGGAGTCCACTCGGCAATAATCTGTGTAATCTGCTGAGTCTCCACTTGAGTCTGGTTTGTATTATCACGATTAAGATCAAAGCCTTCAGCGTTTGCACGCGTATTGGCTACCCGGCCGTCCGGATTGTTGGTAAACATATAAAGAAAAATCGCATCATCTAAAAGTTCATCCACCTTTAAAGTGGTGGGAATCTCGTTATTGTTTTCATCTGTATTCGTAAAAGTGACCTCATCTTCAAGTGCAAACTTCTTTAACAGTTCAACCTGTGCATCGACACCCTCTACTTCATCAGGATGAATATTATTAAACCAGACCGGAACCTGGTAATCTTCCATTTCTCCATTTTCCAGCTTTTCAAGTAGGCTCTCAGGGTCTTCCAATGCAGCCGGCAAGGTTTCGTTTAAGTATGTATCCACTGCCTCTTTGTCTCTCGCTAAGATGACAAAGTGAAGGTCTCTCCCTTCAACAGATTCTCCTAGCTTTTGATATTCTAAGTAACGACCATTCTTTCCATCTGCCTCTGCCTGAGCAAACACCTCATCAATAGCAGGCTTGATTTCATCGTTAAATAAAAACTCATCATAAACATTAAGCTTTACAGTTGATGCCGCCCTGTTCCCACTCTCTGTATCGATCAATGCCAGTTCATAGTTTCCAATAAACTGCTGATACTGCGTTCTGATCGTTCTGTTGGAAAGATCCGTGCGGTCATAAAGCAGACCAAATTCAATGGTTGCGGCTATTTCAGTCGTTCCTTCAATATAAGAAGGCCCTTCAATTACTCTGATAAACGGTTCACCATCATACTGCGTCCCGCTTGTCCATTTCTTCCATTCGGAAAGATCCTTTCCGCCAAATTGAATCTCCAGCTGATCAGGATTTATTTCTGTTCCAAAGTCAGCCTTAATCTCCACTGTTCGTACTTCTGTTAGTGAAAAATTGGTTCTGCTGACTTCTAATTCTGTGGATTCTACCGCCTGGACCGGACTGCTTTCATTCACAGCAAGCGACGCAGGCAGCACAAGTGCTACTGCCAAAATTAGTGCAAGCCATTGTGATGCAACTTTTTTCATAGATTTCTCCTGCCTCTCCAAATAGTGTAATAAGCATTTCCTTATGTAATATAGCAGAACATTCCGGCAATCGTAATAAATGATTGAATAATAACTCAAAAACACTCCTTTTGTAGTGAATTTTTATTCATTTAATAGTATATAAATATTACTCTCTTTCAGAAATTTACCTATATTCAGAGTCTAATCCGGTACTTCTTATTCATCTGACTGAATACTTCTACACCCTATCTGATACACGACAACATGCTCTCAAAAAAGCTTTATTTTAGAAATCTTAATGATTTTTATTGAATATAGCAGCTGAATCCAAGGAATACTGATTAGCAGCAGGTTTAAAGGAGTTTTATTATGTCTCTATCACCCTCCTGCTTGAAACGATTGATATTAAATTTCCAAAGATACGCAAGGCATTAGATGGTGAACCAAGCATTCTTGTTAAAAAAGGAAAGATCATGGAGGCCGAACTGAAAAAATCACGTTTGACTGTTGATCAGTTACTTTCTTTATTGCGAAGCAAGGACATTTTCTCTCTTTTGATGTGGACTATGCCATATTTGAAACAGATGGAAAACTGTCTGTGATGAAAAAGGAACTGACTGGAACTAAGCCTCCATTTGAAGTAATTCCACTCACAACTGCCCTAGTCTCTGACGGGAAAATCATTGAACAAAATCTGGAGAAATTAAATATAAGTAAGGAATGGCTGGTGGAAAGCTTAAAAGCCTCCGGTGTAAAATCTCTATCGGATGTTTTTTATGCAGGTATGCAAAAGGATGGGACGGTTTATGTGGATTTTCGGGAGGATAAGGTTTGATTTACAAAATGAAAGGGAGTGGGACAATTGTGTCTCACCCCCTTTGGCCCGGTTCACTGCGCTTCAGGGGGACGCTTTCCGCGGGGAGGGGCTTGAGCTAACTTGCTTTCAGCAAGTGGATCTCAAGCTCCCTCTTCATCCCGCAGGAGTCGCCCCCTTCCGCTCCGTTCACCTCACATTTATAAAACGATCGTTTTGTCCCAGCCTCTTTCTCATTTTATCTTTGTTCATGATAATCAATCAGCGTCCCTTCTACATTTACCAGATGCTCAAGCATGGTCCGGTTCGCTTCTTTTGAATTCATCGCTTTAATTGCCTCGTAAATAGCTTCGTGCTGCGTCTGAAGACGGGTGAAGGTTTGCTTTGTGGTAAATAATGAAATCCGCCTGCTTTCATACATTGTCTTGCTTAAGGTATTAGATATTCTCTGCATCATGTCGATGATCAGACTGTTTCCGGCTGCTTCAGCAATGCAGAGATGAAATTTCATATCCGCTTTTTCACCGAGATCCTGATCGCCTTCTGTCTGCTTCATTTCAAAGAGAGATTTTTTCATTTCAGCCAGCTGCTGCTCTGTTCGATGCTCGGCTGCAAGGCTGGCAGCTCCAACCTCAATAATTTTTCTGAGTTGAAATAACTCAAGTATTTCTTTTTTAGTAATGATATTTTCCGGAGATACAGGTGATACCATTGTTGAAAAATCATATTTATTTACAAAGGTGCCTTCCCCTTGTTTTATCGTTATGAGACCCATTGCACGAAGAGCACTTTGCGCTTCTCTGACAGCGGAACGGCTTACATTAAACTCCCTTGCCAGCTTCTCCACTGAATCAAGTTTTTCCCCGGGTTTGATTTCTCCCTCGCGAATCATTTGCTCAAGCTGCTCACAAATGACCTCTGAAATCTTTTTGGCCTGTACTTGTTTAAATGCCATTTCTGCACCTCGTTCAACTCAAATGCTTTTATTGTATGGTCTATATCTTTCCTATCGATCCTCCACCACAATATAACAGGCGCGGATTGGTCCGTGAACACCAACCACTAAATTTAGTTCTATATCGGCGCTATTGCTTGGACCAGTGATAAAATTAATACAGGAAGGCAGACGGGCGCCTTCTGCTTCAACCATTTTGTGAATAGCATCTGTCGCCTGGGTCATCCTCGGCACAAGGGTGCTTTTTGGAATAATAGCAATGTAATAGGTAGGCAGCAGACTAACTGCACGCCCTTTCCCTTTATTACTCAAGAGCACAACAGTTCCTGATTCCGCTAAAGTATAATCAGAAAAAGTAATCCCCACATCCGCTCTTTCCGCTAATTCAATTGACCGGCTTTCCTTTCCAGCATCCCATACGTCAACATTTTCCCTTTTTTGAAAATCACTCAGGCCATAAGCGTCAAATCTCGGATCATTCCACGTAATGACGGAGCTTGCCTTATACTCCTCCAGCACTTCATCAATTGCTTTTTCAATCCCATCATGAGTTGTTTGCTTAAAGTCTGTATGAATGGCAAGACATTGATCCTTTAAAATAGCAAGGAGTTCATCCTTAGAATGATCCTTCATCACATTGTGCTGGGGGCTCTTCTGGTAGACTGGCCGTTTAACTCCGGAGGTCCTTCCAGGACGTCCGAGCTGTTTGGCTACATTCTCCAAAAACGTTTCACGATGCTGAATCATTTACTGCCCCCTCCTTTTTTGCTCTCACGGTGTTTATACCAATCTCTGAATCTTTCTTTTTTGCTTTCAGGAAAATCACGTATATCGGTCCAGCCTTTCATCGGTCCCGGTCCATTTTTGATCGATCCATCCTTTGTGAAAGGAGATAACATAAATGGGGCAGTCCGCGTGCTCATATTAAATAAAGCAGGTGAGCTTGCCACTAAGCCAAAGCCTTTCATTGCAAAGGTTTCAGAAAGGGTTGTCCTTTTTTCCTCTGCGATATTCCTTCTATGCTTCACAAGCATTTCATGGAGCGGGATTTTTACCGGACAGGCGTCTGTACAGGCTGCACAAAGTGTAGACGCATATGGCAGCTCCTTATGATCATCATAGCCCTCGAGCAGAGGTGTCAGAACAGCACCGATTGGTCCAGGGTAAATCGAGCCGTATGAATGGCCGCCAACATGACGATAAACCGGACAAACATTAATGCACGCTGCACAGCGAATACAATGCAGTGCGGCCTGAAACTCGGTGCCTAAAATTTTTGATCGGCCATTATCAACAATGACCAGGTGGAATTCTTCAGGTCCATCCACATCTCCTTCTTCTCTTGCTCCGGTAAGCCCTGTGACATAGCTTGTCAGCTTTTGACCGACCGCACTGCGGCAGAGCATACTGACTAAAATATCAAGCTCCTCCCAGGTAGGCACCACCCGCTCCATTCCCATGACTGTAATTTGTGTTTTAGGGAGAGTTGTCGCGAGTCTCGCGTTCCCTTCATTTGTCACTAGTGAAATGCTTCCTGATTCAGCTACAGCAAAATTACAGCCTGTTACGCCAATATCTGCCTCAAGAAATTCTTTTCGAAGAAGTTCTCTTGCAAAAAGCGTAAGCTCCTGCGGATTAGAGGATTTGGTATAGCCCTTTTTTTCAATGAAAGTGTCCCGGATTTGCTCTTTGTTTTTATGGAGAGCAGGAGCCACGATATGAGAGGGCGGATCATGGTCATCAATTTGAAGAATGTACTCGCCAAGATCGGATTCAATGACTTCACAGCCCACGCTTTCAAGAGCCTCATTCATACTAATTTCCTCAGTAACCATGGATTTTGATTTAATCACTTTTTTAGCGTTTTTCTTCTGAGCTACTTCTTTAATATACGCATTGGCATCCTCCGCCGTTTGAGCAAAAAATACGTGACCGCCATTTTTACTGACATTTTCGCTTAATTGGTGCAGGTAGTAATCGATATTTTCAAGCGTATGAGCACGAATTTCCTCTGACAGACTGCGCCATTCCTCCCAGTTTCCAAGTTCTTCCTCCGCCTTTCCTTTCGCAAGCTTTAATCGCTCCTGAGCTGACGTGACAGCCTGTCTCATAAACGTATCCTTCAGTCCCTTTTCTACGCGGGTATCAAAGCTTGGATCTCCTATTTTCATTGGCATTTTGCGCTCACCCCTTCGTAAGTGATTCCTGGCTGTTTAACACCTGTGCAATATGCATAACCTTTACCTGCTTTCCGCTTCGTTCCAGTCTGCCCCCGATGTTCATGAGACACCCGCAATCTGCACCAATTAATACCTCTGCTTTCGTGTCTTCAATATGCATAACCTTTTCATTCACCATCTGCTCTGATATAGAGGACATTTTCACTGCAAACGTCCCTCCGAATCCACAGCACGCTTCACGATTAGGGAGTTCTTCAAGATTCAGCCCTTTTACTCCGTTAAGCAGCTTTAATGGAGCTTCTGTTTCTCTAAGCAGCCTGGTCATATGGCATGATGTATGATAGGTGGCATTGGCATTCAGTTCAGCATCTACTTTTTCAATCTTCAGGACATGGACCAGGAACTGGGTAAACTCAAAGGTTTTGTTCGCAAGCTGCTCTGCACGCTTTTCCCAATCCCTCTCCTCTTTTAAAAGCTCAGGATACTCCTTAAGCATGGCTGCACAAGAGCCGGAGGGCGTCACGACGTAATCGGCATGCTCAAAGGTCGTGATCATATGCTTCGCCACCTTTATTGTGTCTATGTGATACCCGCTGTTAAAAGCCGGCTGGCCGCAGCAGGTCTGTTTCTCCGGAAAATCCACCTCGCAGCCTAATCGTTCAAGCACTTCAACTGTGTCTTTCCCAACTCCCGGATAAAAGACGTCCGCCAGACAGGTTACAAATAATGAAACCTTCATTCTTATCACCCTCCATCTCATCTTTTAAAAAGCAAGCAAAACAGCATACCATAATAAACCCTTATAAACAGACAACACTGCCAGAATCTAATCTCTACTAATTCTCCATAACTCATATGGTCATCAGATGACTCTGTATGTAAGTGCTTACATGTTATCCTACTCTTCCTATTTTTACAAGAGGATTAACTAATTTAAGAGAATAGGAGCGATATTTATTATGAGTAATAACAAATATAAATATAGGACTGCAGCAATCCTGTATCATCTGGTCTGCTGCAGTCCTATTAGTAACTAAAGTTGCTTCCGGCTAAATGGATGGATCACACGGGCTAAAATCTTTAAGACGTTTATTCTTTTGCGGTCTTTATGATATGAGCCATTAAAAAACAAATAACCTCTTCCTTTTAACCAAGGAAGAGGTCTTTTACGGTTATCTTTTTTAACCGCCTGTCAAGGGGAGGCAGACAAAGCGGCAACTGGATAATCCGTTTATACTCCTAGTAGTAAAAAGTTGCGCCGACAATGATAAGCAAAATAAATAGAACAACGATCAGCACAAAGGTGTTACCGTAACCGCCGCCATAGCCGCCGCAGCCGCCGTGGCCGCCGCCAAAGCCCCATCCGCCATATCCATAGCCCATGTAAAACCCTCCTATCTGCAGCCTTATTTCATTTTCATTACCCTGAAAACGAAGGTACACTACTACATTATGAAGAGAGGTACTCTTTGGCATAGACACTCATCACGTCTTACAATAATTAATAAAGAAACGAGGTTTTCCCCCCGTTTTCTACTGTTCTGCAATAAACATCTGAGTCCAATAATGGCCGTACGATCCTCCTTTAGCGTATCCTACACCAATATGTGTGTAGCTTGGGGATAAGATGTTCTGGCGATGGCCAGAACTATTCATCCAGGCAGTAAAGACAGCCTGAGCTGATGTTTGGCCGGCTGCAATATTTTCTCCTGATGCTCGGTATGTAAGGCCGAAATCACGAATCATTTGATGAGGACTTCCGTATGAAGGAGAAGTATGACTGAAATAGTTTTTATCACGCATGTCTTCTGATTTAAAACGCGCAACACGTGAAAGCTCCCAATCCCCTTTTAGCGGCTTCAAACCATTTTTTGCCCGTTCCTGGTTTACAAGAGAAACAACTTCCTCCTCTACTGAAACAAAGCTGCTTACACTTGGAATAGTCAGCTGCTGCCCAGGGTAAATCATGTCCGGGTTTTCGATTTGAGGGTTAGCCTGAATAATTTCCGTTACGCCTATTTCATAGCGGACAGCCAGCTTCCACATGGTATCCCCGGATGAAACCGTATGTGCTGAGGAAGCTTTCGCACCGGATTCACTAAAACCATAGACTGAAGCAATAGACAGCAAGAATAATGAGGTAAATCGTTTAATATGTTTCATAATTAGTATAATAATAATTATTTTGAAACGAGTATAGCGGTAATTACTGCCTCAGGTGGTTAATAAACCACTGAATTACTCCGTCTGACAGTCTTGTTGACTTATGTAAGATTTTAATAAGAAGTACTTTACATAAAAACACAGTTGAACTACTGATTGAATTCGATCAAATTTCCATCCGGATCACTAATGAATACCTGATGCCAATCTGTTTTGTTCACAGGCTTATTTAAAATAGCTACCTGATTTTCTTCCATTCTCTTTATAAATCCCTCAATATCTTCAACCCTTATGGCAAAATGTCCATCATTTGAGTCAATTGAAGTCGTTCCCCTTAATGTTTTTCCTTCCTTAAATGCAATCAAATGAAGCTGTGTTTCTCCTATCTGATACCATGCTCCATCGAAGTCAAACCCCGGACGCTCGTTACTTCTCTCAAATCCCAAAACCTCTTCATAAAATCTCATTGATCGCTCTATATCGGTGACAATAATTGATACATGATGAATTCCTTTGTACATTTGACCATCCCTTTCTTTGGCTAATTTATTTTATTATACCGTAAAAAACATGCACCGGAATAACCGGTGCACGCGCTTTTAGTTTGTTTCTTTTCTTACATTGTGTCTCCATGCCTGATCCCTATCAATCATTCGTTTTGCTGCATAGATCAGAAGAAACTGAATAAAAATGATCGGCAGACCCATCAGACCGGATATGACCTCTAATGGGGCAAGCCCTCCGACACGCATTAAAATTAGAGCAAGAACAGTTATAATAGCAGCCATTATAATTCTCAGAACTTTAGGCGGTTCTTTTTCACTCATGTCATTTGTACTCGTATAAGCTGCGATTGTATACGTCGTGGAATCAAGAGTGGTTGTTAGGAAAATTAACGCTATGATTATAAACACGACAATCGCAAATCCTCCAAGCGGAAGAGTAGCAAGAATTTCCGGAATAACAGACATTCCTTCTGCTGCATCCTCCAGGACTAAATCAAGCACAGGAACTTCACCAGTTAAATAGCGGTGAACGCCAAGTCCTCCAAGGACCCCTGTTGCGATCCAGGAGATCAGGGTTGGAGCAAGTAAATAAGTCAGTATCATTTCCTTTATTGTTCTTCCTTTAGAGATCTTAGCGGCGAATACTCCGTGCAGCATCGCCCAGGTAGCACTATAGGCATACCAGAAAACAGTATTGCTTTGGATATGGGACGCCTCTCCTTCAAAGACTGATTCCGTATTTAAAGATATGGTCAGATAATTCGTGAGCAAAAAGGAAACAGTGTCTGAAAAATAGTTTAAAATGAATACCCCTGGTCCTGCCAGCACAATAAATAAAGCGAATAGTCCAGCGAGATACATATTAAAAGTGCTCAATCGTTTAATCCCTTTGTCAATTCCAAGATATGCACTAAGAGAAAATAGGAACACCCAGACAATCGTTACAATAATCGTCATCCCAAAGGTAACTTCAATATTAAAAAGCGCTGAAAGATTATAGGTAATGATAGGAGCACCCAGACCAAGTGTTACAGCAGCACCGGTTAAGATACTAATTAAAAATAAGATATCAAGAACTCTGCCAGCCCAGCCATCTGTCAGCTTATCACCTAAAAGCACTCTGCAGGCCTCTGAAATTCTTAAAAGCGGACGTTTTTTAACATGAAGTACATAAGCCATGGCAGGGGCAATCATGACAAATATAGCAAATACCTGAAATCCCCATAAAAACATGCTGTAGGAATTCCCCCATAAAAGAGCTTCAGCTGACCCGATATCAACTCCGGCAGGAGGATCATTCGCAACTGATGACCATTGAAGCATCCCCGTTCGCATAATGGTCGACCCAAGCCCCATCGCAATAAGGATAGAGGCATATTCAAACAGCGTAAAACGCGGCTTTTCATTAGGATCGCCTAAAACGACCTGACCATATTTTGAAAAGGATAAATAAAGTCCCGCTGCAACCAAAATGATTCCATACCATAAATAACCCCAGCCAAACCCGCTTACAATTGAATCAAATATTGAATTAAGCACGCTTAATGACTCAGCCTCAAATAAAGCAAATGGAACACTTATAGCAGCAACGATCAGAAGTGAGGGAATAAAAATTTGATAATCAATTAATTTATTGTTTTTCATAAAATCCTCCTTCCTCCTTAACACTTTCTGTTTACTGCTCCGTTCCCTCTACCCTCTCCTTTATGTGAAAAACCTATGAAGCGACAAAAAAATCCTTTATTATACAAAAAAGGCCCCCTGTGACGGGAACCTTTTCGTTCATTAAACTTATTCTTTATTTTTAAGGGCTTCCTGTATATGCACCTTTAGCCCGTTAGCCAATGTCTCTGCATAAACTGTACTGATATGGTGGCGATCCCGATAAACTAGCACATTCCCTATCACAGCGTGACAGGCTTGATCATCACAAAAGTATTCCGTCATATCTGCAAAATAGACATTGTCCGGAATATTTTCTGTGTTTTCCCAGGGAATAGTGGATGAAAGCAATTCTTCTCTTGGAACTGAGCATGCCTCAGGTCCTTTTTCTTCTACACAGGTCGGTATATCATCTTCGAACCTCGGATTATCCCTCACAGCAAATACAGTGGCAATTCCTTCAAGCTCTTTCCACTTGCTTATATATCCTGAGGGAACTGTATCTCCAATATTATTATTTGCTGTAGTAAAAACTAAATCCGGTTTTCCTGCAATTAAAGGCTCCATCAAACTTTCATTCCATTCAGTACAGGACGGAGTCAGCTGCTTCGGATGGTCACCATTTGAGAACCTGCAGGCATCTTTGTTGTAGACGTCAATTTTTAATTTCATTTCTTCAGCCATCGCTTCTAATGCCGGGACCCAGTGGCCAGAGTGAGAGCCCCCTACAACTGCAATCGTGTAATCAGGATTCTCAGTTACACCATAGGAGCATTTGGTCACCACGGCGCTCTCACCGGTAGAATAACAACCCTTCTCCTTATAAAAGGAAGGAAGATGCGATTTAACAGCAATGAGATCAGGAATCACTTCAGCAGCCGGGTTAGGCTGGATATTATCTGAAATAGCCTGTGCACCTGGATGATCCCCGATGGTGGATTCCCCAACCGCCTGGGTCTGATTAACATAGATTCCCCAGGTTGAGCCTACGATCAGAGCAGGGAGCATTAGGGCTGCAAGAACACCAGCTGTTTTTCCTTTTGACGTTTTAATATTCATTTTTCGGTACGGCGCTTCAATTCCCTTTACTGAGAGAATGGATAACAAAAAGGTAATCAATAAAATTGAAATACCGCCTGCAAAAGAAATTGTCTCTCTTCCAAAATACGCATAATAGAAAATTAAAAGCGGCCAATGCCATAAGTAAAATCCGTAAGAAATACTACCGAAGTACAGGAATGGCTTCGACCCAAGTAATCTTTGAACCCCAAAGCGGCTTCCATTTTCAGCCGCGATAATCACAAGAATGACACCGCTTGTCGGCAGCAGGGCAGCATAGCCTGGAAATACGTTTGAAACTGGAAGAAGAATCCCTGTTAAACAGATAATCGCCAGCCCAAGCCAGCCAATAATAAAAGTAATCGGTTTTTTAAAGCTTAAATACGGGATAACAAGAGCAAGCATACCTCCAAGACTGAATTCCCAAACGCGGGCAAAGGTGTCAAAGTAAGCCCATGGCTGATTCGCATTTGTTATGTAAATGGAATAGGAAAGCGACATGGTGAAAACAATCGCCAAAATTGTTAACAACGTTTTTCTGACAGGTAACTTTAACCCCTTTTTTGCTATTAAATAAGCAGCCAGAATCAAAAGCGGCCAGGTTATGTAAAACTGTCCCTGAATGGATAGAGCCCAAAAATGCTGGAATGGGCTGGCAGCATTGTTTTGAGCCAGATAATCAACTGCATTATTTGCCAGCTGCCAATTTTGAAAGTAAAAAGCAGAGGAAAATAACTGAGGTACAGTCTGTGTCCAAACAGTCTTTGGAATTAGCAGAATTGACAGCACACCGGTTACTAAAATGACGGTGAATGCAATAGGGAAAAGCCTTCTCCCCAGCCCTAGCAAATACTCAGGATAATTGATTTTCCCTTCCCTCTCCATACGCGATAGCAAAGAGGTCGTGATCAAATAGCCTGAAACAATGAAAAACACATCAACTCCGCCTGATACTGAACCAAGCCATATATGATAAATAGCAACCAGGAGTGCCGCTACCGCTCTAACCCCTTCGAGCTCCGGGCGAAATCTTTTTTCTGGTGATCTTAAATCAGCCAATCATGACAACTCCATTTCCAAGTCCTTTATTACTTTTTATTGATTATGTAAGAGTCAGTATGCCCAATGAAATGCATTATTGATTCCTGTTATCCTTTTTAAAAAAAGCGGATTCAAGACTCCTCTTACCATACTACCATTAGGATCACTCGCTTGTTTAGCCCTTTTCTTAATTAAATTTGTTAAATGTTTGTAAATGCCCTATTTCAGCATGATTCATTAACATGAATGGTAAGAGCCAAGCGATTAGTTGTGTTTTCACATAAATAAAACGCCCTCTTGAAAGAGGACGTTTATCTTTAATAGAATCGTAGCATATTTACAAGTTTAAAACTAAATCATTTCTTCCTCTTTTATCGTTTAGGACATCTGGTTTACCTTAAGAAATACTTTTTCGTCATCCTAATAAGAACTAATCGATCAGATTTTGATAGAAGTATCTTTCTTAATAACAGGAACGTCACTGTCTACAGTATCTGGATATTTGATTCCAGCGCCTGTATTTAAGGCTACAACCGTCTCATCCCGGGTAATCCAGCCATCTCGTCTTAGGCGGCGAATAGCGGAAAATACAGCAGCACCTTCAGGGCAAATAAAGGCTCCTTCAAGACGTGCAATTCTTTTTTGCTCTTCAAGCATGGATTCATCCTCTACTTCAACAGCACAGCCGTCTGTTTGATAAATGGCGTCGAGCACTAAAAAATCACCGAGTGCTTTTGGTACATTAATTCCAAAGGCTTTTGTTTCAGAGTTTGGCCAGAATTCAGACTCTGTCTTCTTTTCCTTCCATGCTTTTACGATAGGCGCACAGCCTGCAGCCTGCACGGCAACAAGACGCGGAAGTCTTCCTTTCACCCATCCTAAGGTCTGTAATTCCTTTAATGCCTTATAAATGCCGATCAGCCCGACTCCGCCGCCGGTAGGATAAAGAATCACACCAGGCATTTCCCAGCCCATTTGCTCTGCAATTTCAAGGCCCATTGTCTTTTTGCCTTCAATCCGGTACGGCTCTTTAAGCGTTGAAACGTCATACAGCCCGTAGTCTTTCACAGCTTTCCCGACGATTTTCCCGGCATCACTGATCAGTCCGTCTACAACATATAAATTTGCGCCGGATAGGGCAACCTCATTTCGCGTAATTTTCGGTGCATCCTTTGGCATAACGATTGTGGATTTGATCCCTGCCTTTGCCCCGTAAAGAGCCCAGGCTGCTCCGGCATTGCCGTTTGTCGGCATGGCAAATTCCTTTACACCGATTTCCTTTGCCTTTGAAACGCCGACTGCAGCACCTCTCGCTTTAAAGGTTCCGGTGGGAACAAGCCCTTCATCCTTCATGTAGAGGTTATGAATATCCATTTCTTTTCCGAGAACAGGCAGCTTTAGCAGCGGAGTCATCCCTTCTCCAAGGGAAACAACATGCTCCTCATTTTCAACAGGAAGCATCTCATGATACCGCCATAGGGAGTTCTCTCTTTTTGTCAGCTGTTCAGGTGTTAGTACTTTTTTTAGTTCATCCCACTCATACTCTACTAAAAGTGGAGACCCGCACGAGCAAAGCTGCTGCTTTCCCGCTGTATCGTACTCATTCCCGCATTTTGGACAATAGAGGTGGGAAACGTAGCTATACTTCAACATAAAACACTCCAATCAACTAAAACTCATGAATGAAAGTTCAGTCCGGATGTCACTTCTTCAACGTAGCCTGCACGAATAACGAAATCACCAAAATGTTCGTTTTCATGGCGTTCTTTCGCATAGCGTGAAACGATTGGCTTTAATGTTTCCAGGATTTCCTCTTCACCAATATTTTCGCGGTAAATCTTGTTCAGGCGATCCCCTGCAAAGCCCGCGCCCATATACATATTGTATTTGCCGGGAGCTTTCCCAATAAAGGCGATTTCACCCAGCGCCGGTCTTGAACAGCTATTTGGACAGCCGGACATGCGGATAATGATTTCTTCATCCCGAAGACCATTTTCTTCTAGAAGGTCCTCAATTTTTGTCACGAGTACTGGCAGATAACGCTCAGCTTCCGCCATGGCCAGTCCGCATGTAGGCAGGGCCACACAGGCCATTGAATTTCTGCGCAGAGCAGAATTTTCTTTGCCGTCCGTAAGTCCGTATTGTGCCACCAGTTCATCGATTTTTTTCTTGTTTCTACGGCTCACATTGCTGATAATCAGGTTTTGATTAGCCGTCAGGCGAAAATATCCTTTATGAACCTTCGCAATTTCACGAAGACCTGTCATTATCGGGTAATTTTCAGTGTCTTTTACCCGTCCGTTTTCAATAAACAGCGTCAAATGCCATTTGCCATCGTTTTCAAGCCAGCCATATCGGTCACCGTTGTGATCAAAATGGAAGGCGCGGGCTTCTTCAAGATCCCACCCTAACCGTTCATTTAATTCATTCTTCAGCCAAGGCAGGCCTCTTTTATCGATCGTGTATTTAAAACGTGCGTTTTTTCGTTCAGAACGGTTTCCGTAGTCACGCTGAATCGTAAGAATCTTTTCAGCTACTTCCGAAACCTTCTCAGTCGGACAGAAGCCGACAACCCGCGCTAATTGAGGGTACGTATTCGTATCGCCATGAGTCATCCCCATGCCGCCTCCCGCTGTTACATTAAAGCCCTGCAGCTTTCCATCCTCAATGATGGCAATAAAGCCAAGGTCTTGTGAATAAATATCAACATCATTGGAGGGCGGGATAGCAACCCCAATTTTAAATTTACGCGGCAGATAAAGCGCTCCATAGATAGGCTCGATCTCTTCTTCTGTTTTTGCACTCTCAAGAACCTTTTCTTCATCCAGCCAAATTTCATGGTACGCACGGGTTTTTGGAAGAAGGTGCTCACTGATTTTCTTCGAGACCTCATACACCTCTCCATGAACGTCTGACTGGTATGGGTTGGATGTACTCATTACGTTTCTGTTTACATCCCCGCATGCTGCAATGGTATCCATCAGCGCACGGTCCATCTCCTGAATCGTTTTTTTCATATTCCATTTTAAAATGCCGTGCAGCTGGAATGTTTGGCGTGTTGTCAGCTTAAGCGTTCCATTTCCGTAAGTATTTGCAAGATGATCCATCGTCAGCCACTGCTCCGGTGTTGCAACTCCTCCCGGAAGGCGTACACGAATCATGAATGAATACGCCGGCTCAAGCTTTTGGCGTTTACGCTCATTTCTAATATCCCGGTCATCCTGCATATAGCTTCCATGGAACTTCAGTAATTTTCCGTCGTCATCAGGAATGGATGCTGTAAGGCGCTCTTCAAAGCTTTCTGTAAGCGTTCCTCTGAGAAAATTACTTCTTTCTTTGATCTTTTCCATTTCATTAGGCGGTCCATCCTGGCGGGATAATTCTTTATTGGTCATGGTGTATCTCCCCTCGTTTTAAGGATAATCTTTTTTTAGTACACATCTCGCAGGTAGCGTTTTTGACTGCGTAAATTGGCCAGGTATGCCTCTGCTTCCTGTAAAGTCAGGTTTCCTTCTCTTTCAATAATCGATAAAAGAGCCGCATTGACGTCTTTTGCCATGAACTTTTCATCACCGCAAACATAGACATTCGCACCCGCTTCAAGCCATTCAAAAAGCTCTTTGCCTTTTTCAAGCATTCTATGCTGTACGTAAACCTTCTCTTCTGAATCCCGTGAAAAGGCCACATCCATGCGGGTAAGTACGCCCTCTTTCAGCCATTTCAGCCATTCTGTCTGATAAAGGAAATCCGTCACAAAATGCTGGTCGCCAAAGAAAAGCCAGGACTTCCCGCTCGCTCCGCTTTCCTCTCTTTCTTCTAAAAAGGCACGGTAAGGCGCAACACCTGTGCCCGCGCCAATCATTATGACCGGCGTATCCGGATTTTCCGGCAGTCTGAAGTTATTATTGGACTGAACGAATACAGGCAGGCTGCTGCCAGGTTCTGATCGCTCTGCACATTGCACTGAGCAGACACCTGTACGGTTGCGTCCATTTGAATCATAGCGCAGGGCTCCAATTGTCAAGTGAACTTCATCAGGATTAGCGTTTGGGCTGCTGGCAATGGAATAAAGCCTTGCCGGTATTTTACGAAGAATGCCTACGAATTCCTTGGCAGGAACCTCCCAAGGTCCATAATCCTCTGTTAGATCAATCAGGTCGCGTCCGTAAATGTATGTTTTTAGCTTTTCGCTCTGTTCAGGTTTCAAAAGCTCCTTAAGCCCCTCGTTCCCCGTTAAAGCTGCTGCTTTTTCAATTAGAGGCTTTGATAGACTTGTAATCTCAAAAACCTTGATCAATGCTTCATGCAATGAGCGAATGTCCCCGTCTTTATTAATTGATACAGACTCATCAGGGTCCCACCCCGCCGCTTCAATCAATTGATCGACAAGTGCGGGATCGTTTTCCGGAATGATTCCGAGGCTGTCCCCTGGCTGATAGGACAAATTAGAGCCTTCTAGATCCAATTCAATATGACGGGTTTCTTTATTTGAGCCGCGTCCATTAAGGTTTATATTCTCCAATATTTCTGCATGAAAAGGATTTGTACGGGAGTAAGCCGGCTGATTCACTGAAGAACTTTCCGCAGCTTCTGACGTCTCCTGTGCAGAAACATCCGCTGCCTTTGATTCATTCAGAACGCCAAGAACCCCAGAAAGCCACTGGGCTGCCGGTTCTTCAAAGTCAAGATCACAATCTACACGGTCAAATAGCCTTTTTGCGCCAAGCTCTTCAAGACGCTGATCGAAGTCTTTACCGGTTTGACAAAAGAATTCATAGGAGCTGTCTCCAAGTGAAAGAACAGAAAACCTTACTCCCTCAAGCTTTGGCGCCCGTTTACTATGCAAAAACTCATGTAATTCAAGTGCATTATCAGGCGGGTCACCGTCTCCATGTGTGCTCGTGATAACAAGCAGATCTTCCACTTTACTAAGAGATTTTGGCTTAAACTCATCCATGGAAAAGCGGGACACCTTTATTTGTTCTTTCTTTAATGTTTCTTCTACGTCATTCGCCACTGACTCACCGTTCCCGGTGTGCGACCCGATTAACAGAGTCACTTCTCTTGTGACAGCAGGACTTGTTCCCTGTGAACCTGCTCCCTGCTGCACCTGGCTCTTTTCAGCAGGATCTGCTGAAGGAAGTGCTTGTGTTGCCTGAGCTGCTGATAAATAACCTGTCAGCCAGGCTTTTTGATGGTCAGTTAACGTCGGGATTAAACGATTAATAAGTTCCGTTTGTTCTTCATTGAAAGGACTATTTTTCACATGCAGCTGCAAATTTCCCACCTCATAAACATTTATTTTAGCTTTCTTGCTTTCTTGCTTTTACTCTTAATTGCTGGCCTCCGTTAGTTTGATTCTTCCTCCCTGTAAATTAATAAACCAATAGATTTAGTCGGATATACACCCATATAAAAAGAACCTTCTTCATAAGAAGAAGGTCCGGGTTTACAAACATTCTTCTTATCTTCTAGGCTGTTTACCCATTGGAATTAGCACCGTGCACCTTTAGAGCTGGTTGCTGAGACATCAAAGGGCCAATCCCTCCGTCTCTCTTGATAAGACCCTATTTAATTTGATAATTATTCGAAAATTCAATTTCACCTAGTATATTTTATCCTGCATTGAATGTCAAACTGATTAAAGAAAGAATTGTCGATAAAGTTTTTTAATGTTGTCTTATTTTGTTCATGGGAGAAGAGACTATTTTTTCCATGTAATGATAAAATAGAAGGAGAAGGAATAAATAAAACCAGGGAGGGAATCAGCATGTCGCACTTTGGTGATAATTTAAGAAGAATTCGTGAAGAAAGGAATATTTCTCAAAAAGAGCTGGCCATCCAGGCACGTTTAGGTCTTCAGACAATTGAAAAGTATGAAGCAAGCATCCGGGTGCCAGACACCAGGACGATTCTGAGGCTTTCTACTGTCCTGGACGTGCCTGCATCAGAGCTGCTTGAAAGAGAAAGTAAGCGTAATTCTATGGGCAATGATACGGAGATAGAAAAGCTGATCCGGGAGTTAGGTACGAAAAAGTCAAAGCTGGTTCTCCGAAAGGCAAAGGAATTTTCTGAGGAGGATCTTCTACGGGTAATGCAAATGCTGGACGATTTAAAGTCTCCTCTCAACACCCAACAACAGGAAGCAGAATAGAGGGTAATAAAGCTGCATCCTTAACGGAAGCAGCTTTTGAAGTTATGTTATTCAAACATCGTCAGATCTACCGTCTCTGCCATTTTTTCATATCCTTTATCATTAGGATGAAGATGGTCTCCCGCGTCGAAATCAGGATGAAAGCGTTCTGGATTATCGGGATCTCTTAACGCTTCATCAAAATCGATTACTCCGTCAAATTCTCCACTTGTGCGGATCCATTCGTTGACTTCTACACGGATTTTTTCTTTTTCATCTGAGTACTTACTTGAACCTTTAAAAGGCATCAAGGTTCCTCCGTAAATAGCGATCCCCTTATCATGAGCCGCCTGAATAACTTCTTCCATCTTATTAATAAGGTCCTCAGAGGTGTAATCAGGATAATGGCGAATATCATTAATCCCCTGATTTAAAATCATTGCTTTTACCCCTGGCTGACTGAAAACATCGCGCTCCAGGCGATTCAGCGTGTTTTCCCCTTTATCTGCATGACTCTTAATTAAATGATTTGCTGATATCCCTGCGTTTAACACCGACCATTCACCAGCAGATTCATTAAATCGTTTTGCTAAAAAATCCGGCCAGCGATGATTTGCATTAACCGTTGAGTAATTGCCATTTTCAATGGAGCTTCCCACGATGACAAGCGCTCCCTTTACTGACGAAGCAGGCACAACATCCAAGCCCTCAAGCCAAAACCATGTTTCTTCCTCCTCCGTAAAAGCCTGGGTTCCGGAATCTTTGAGGTGATTATCTTTGGCAATATAAGTCGTCTGCATCGATCTTGCGTGAAAGGTTGCCGGTCCCGTTGCTTTCTGGACATAAATGCTGACTGCAAGATTTTGTCCCGCAGTCACCTCAAATGACAGTGCATCACTATGCAATTTCTCCCCTGGAGGAATCGTCACCTTTTTTTGTCCGTTGAAGGTAAGCGCCTGATCAGAACCGGAAATAAGTTCCGCTCCGCTTTTTGAACGGGCTACCCGTACCTCTTCAATCATCAGCGGCTCTGTTCCGAATTCATTCGAGAGACGAATACGCATGCTTTTTCCATCAAGATGGGGATGAATCACCTGTCTGATTGTTTTATTTTCAAATCCTTCCCTCGAGGGTCCCTTTTCAGCAGGCTCCTGCATGGCAGCAGTCCAGGCACCAATCCACTCTTCTTCAGCTAAGTTGGTTCTGGTTGCAGCTCCCCATTCTCTGCTTTCAAAAAAAAGGAGGGATATAAATAAAATGATAAGTATAGAAGAAAAAGTAATAAATAATCGTTTCATTGTCACTTGGCCTTTCTTGTTAGTGTTATCAATTGATCATTATATAGGGTTGGTGTGAATAGATAAAGTCTTATCATTATAAACCAATTTAGTACGAGACTTAACCTCTCCAAGTGAAATTTTCTGCTAATATACTTATTAAGAATGAATGAACGTCTAACTTCATTCTAAAATAAAAAAAGACCACACCCTTAAGGCATGATCTTTAATCTATAAAATCTTAATCAGTGAATTAAAGTTCAACTTATGGATAAACAAGCGTATTCCCTATCCTTCCCTACTCTCTGCCTTAGCTGTAAAACGAGGGTATTGAACAGCGATAGCAATCATACCTGAGATGGCGATTAAAATCGGATAGATACAAAATGGAATAAGTGCGACAGGTGAAATAGCCGCCACTCCTGCTGCAGCAAGAAGCTGCGCCCCGTAAGGAATAACCCCCTGTACCGAGCTTGAAAAGATATCAAGCAAACTGGCAGAACGCCGATTGTCTATCTGGTATTTATCTGAAATCTGCTTTGCTAATGGCCCTGCTGTAATGATTGAAATCGTATTGTTTGCTGTGGCAAAGTTCACCATACTTACAAGACCTGCAATGCCAGCCTCTCCGCCTTTTTTCGTTCGGACCCGATTGGTCACAGCCTCAAGTAAATAAGTAATTCCTCCATTTTGTCTAATTAGTTCAACTAGCCCTCCGAGTAAAATCGCGATTAAAGCGAGCTCCTGCATATTCGTAAAACCGCTGCCGATAAGACCGATAAAATCCTGAAAGCCAAATTCTCCAAGTGCCAGTCCAACACCTCCGGCAAATAAGATTCCGCCAATCAGCACTAAGATGACATTTACTCCGGCAAGGGCAAAAATAAGAACGGCTAAATACGGGAGAACCTGTACGATGTTAAATGGATGGGATCCTCCAATAGCTGCTTCAGACCCGGCTGTCATTACCCCAAAAATAATGGCAGTTAGAATAGCCGCCGGAAGAACAATGAAGAAATTCGCTTTAAATTTATCTTTCATTTTTACTCCCTGCGTTCGAACTGCTGCAATAGTGGTGTCAGAAATTATGGAAAGATTATCACCAAACATTGCTCCGCTGATGATCGCACCCATAGCAAGCGCGACACCGATATCTGTTTGCTCAGAAATCCCGACTCCGATCGGTGCGAGGGCAACAATCGTTCCCATTGATGTCCCCATGGAAATAGAAATAAAGCAGCCTATGACAAATAATCCAACGACAAGAAGGTTTTGAGGAAGCAGTGTCAGCCCGAGATTAACCGTTGATTCCACTGCGCCTGCCCCGTCCGCAACCGATGCGAAAGCTCCTGCCAACAGGAAAACAAGGACCATCAATATAATATTGGGATGGCCTCCCCCCTGAGATAATTGCAGTACCTTTGTTTGAAAATCAGTTTTACGATTCATCATTAGGGCCAGTAAAATAGCTGTAAAAAGAGCTACCAGCACTGGCATTACGTAAAAGTCTCCGGTCACTAAGCCTGAGCCTATAAATAATAAGATAAAAAGACCAAATGGAATAAGAGCATAAGGATTGCTCTTAGGTGATTCATTATTCATGCTGTTCCTCCTGCTGTTCATTTTTTTCAAAAAAATCTTCTATTTTAATAGTGTGCGCCAATAACTGGCAGACAGATAAAAGATCTTTACAAAATTACAAGGTTAATTCCGGGAAGGCTCTAATTAATCCAGTATTATTGTAAGAAGAAATATACTGAATGAGGTTGGTCATGTCAATATTATGGCTGTGTATGTGAGTAATGTATGATAGGCCTTAACATCTGGAAACATCTGCATACTTGAAGTCAAAATAAAAACTCCCTTTTAAGGAGGCAGATTTTTGTTGATTAAATCTGTCTCCTTAAAGGGGAGTATATCATTCATCTCTTAATTCTCTATTTATTAAAGACGTTTAGCTCCAACGAATCTAGGCTTCCAGTAAGAGTTGCTGATATTATCAATTCTTACGCCATTAGTTGATGTAGAATGGATGATTTGTCCATTTCCGATATAAATCGCAACATGAGTAACCTTTGAACCGCCAGATGTTGCATAAAACATTAAATCTCCTGCTTTTAATGATGAAGTGCTAACTTTTGTTCCTTGTCCATACATTTCAGCAGCTGTACGTGGAAGTGTCTTTCCAGCCTGTGCAAATGAATACTTTACAAGACCTGAACAATCGAAGCCTTTAGGAGTTGTTCCACCCCATACGTATTTGACACCTATATTATTTTTTGCAACTGAAATTGCTTTTGATTTATAATCTGTTGTTGCGGCTGCTTTAGGCTTACTTTTCGCTATGTATTGTGTACTTACATAACCTGTTTTTCCAATAGCCGTTACTTTAGCCCATCCATTTGACTGAGAGTGGACAGTTAAGGATTGATTTCGTTGCAGTTTGCCTATAATCGTTGACGAAGTGGAAGCAGATTTACGTAAATTCAAATTCCCGGAATCTATATTAACATAGTAAGTAGCTCCAGATGCTGAAGCCTTATCAAATGACGGTGCGACGGAAAGTACTAATGCAAGAATCAATAAAACTCCAAGTATTCTTTTTAACAAAGTATTTTACCCCCGATTGCTAGAATGTAAACCTAGTATAATCGGTAAGAGTTACAAGAGAATAACAGTCATATTTCACTTTCATTACAAAATACTACATTATCCCCCTAAATATTCCTAGCATTCACGAATTAAACATGAAATCACAATCACTTTTCGATTTAAAATTGGGGGGTTTTGCAGATTTTAAGCATACTATTTACACTTGTATATGCTCTCTGTATTTTACTATTAGTTAAAATTTTATCATTAAATAATATATTTATAAACTATTTATCTTTTTATTTAATAGTATTTCCCCATAATAAAAAGCCTAACTCCTGAGCCAGGCCTTTTTGCTATCTATCTCACGTGACGATTGTTCTTAAAATAATGACACATTTTAAACTCGTCCAGCAGCTCCTGCAGTCTTACATATAGTTCGTTCATTTCTTTTTCATGTTTTTCCTTCAGAAGATCAAATGAGGATTTATTTTCTCTAGATTGCTCGGTCTGCTTTTTTTCGCGGCCATCAACATCTGTCATGGAACATCCTCCTCTGGGTGAAATGTAAATCTATTATATCAGATAATTCTGATTTGATGAGAGAAAGAATGAATTATATTTTGTAAAAAGTATGTAAACAGAAAAAGCGATTTTAAGCCTTTGAATACATACTTCGTCATCAGCCAATAGACGTAAAGCTACGAAAGAATAATAGCCCCATAAGCTAGAGCACTTTTCCCATGATGTTTCAAAAAACTGAAATGCCACCACAGCGAGCAAAATCGCAAGCGTTGGTTTAATGATCAATGTCAATTTCTTTACTCTTGGAGAATCTTTAAACTTAGACTTAACAACAATATTAAAAGAAATTCTAAAGCAACTTTTGACAAGTGCGCCTGCCGTATTATCATCCTGCTCCCCTATCTCTTCCTGCTTCTAGTATACTTGATCCTCTTCTTCCTTAACTAAACTTAAATTACAAAATTTTCATTATTTTTAGCCCTATTCAGCCTAAAAGAAAAATTTCAGTGAAATATTTTCTGCTTTGTTTTTAAAACACTTATTTAAGGCTATTACATAAAGAGACTTTGACAAAAAACGGCTGAAGGATCTGGGGTGAAAATATGAGTGGTAAAATCAATAAACTGGGATTGATTACAGCCCCCGGCTACCCGGAAAAATTAATTACTGAAATAAAGGACGATCTACCTGAGCTTCTCAGCTACTATGTAGACGATCAATGTGAATGGAAAATTGAATTGACGGTTGATTCTCTTACAGGAGGAACAGATAATTCCGAGGAGGTTTTACGGGAGGTTGTTAAGTTTAAAAGTAAAAATGAATGGGATTTTACCGTTGCAATCACAGATCTTCCTCTGCTTAAAAACAAGAAGGTCATCATAGCTGAAGCACTAGAAGAAGAATGCATTGCGTTAATCAGCCTGCCCGGACTTGGCGCAGTTCCACTTGGCAGAAGGATCAGGGATTCCATTTTGCAGCTTGTAAACGAAATGACCTTTGACAGCTCTGAGGAAGGCCGTGCAGAAGCAGAAAAAAGACTGCAGAAAAAAGACAGGGAGAATAAAAAGAATCTGAAAAACAGGCATCCAAAACGCCTTGTTGGCAGACATGGTTTTGACAGGCTTTCTCCTATTAAAAGAGAAGCACCTGAGGAAAATGAAGAGCATATTGATGTACGTTTTAAAGTCGACTCCTATTTTGGAAGCGCCATTCGACTTTTGACCGGCATGGTTCGGGCAAACCGGCCATGGACCTTGTTTCCCTCTTTTATTAAAGTCATTATTCTGGCGTTTACGACTGGTGCCTACGCCCTTGTCTTTCCTACGTTATGGACGCTAAGCAATGAATATAGCCCTTGGCGGATGCTACTGCTTACCGTTATTTCCATTTCGGCAATGGTTACCTGGATTATAACTGCCCATAAGCTTTGGGAGAAAAAATCATCATCAAACCAGACAGACTATATTCGAAATCTTTATAATACAACAACAGCACTGACCTTATTTGTATCCGTCAGCTTATACTATTCATTACTGTTTATTCTTTTCTCAGTCGCAGTTATTATACTTATTCCGATCAGTCTGCTCCAGTCAGAGGTTTCAGGGGAAGTAGGCTATATCAATTATTTTTATATCGCCTGGACCGCGACGAGCATTTCGACTATTATCGGTGCCTTGGGTTCAGCACTTGAGGAGGAGGAGGTTGTTTTATCCTCAACTTATGGCTACAGACAGCGGCAGCGGTACCAGTACATTAAGGACCGTAGAGAGAAAGAGGAAGAAACAAAAGAAAATGAATAGCAGCAGAAGCAGCCTGCTTTTGTCCTTATTGGACGAATAGCAGGCATTCTTCATGTACTTTAGTGAAAGCTACTGACCACCCTCAGCCGCTTCTGCATCTGCTTTTGTCGGATGGACCGTTCCAAATGGATGGTTAGGCGGCGCATAAATAGAATAAAGCTTTAACGGAATATTTCCCGTATTGGTGACATTATGCCAGGTCCCTGCAGGAATCATGATGGCAGAATCATCAAAGACATGTCTTTGATAGGATAAATTGTTTGGATCACTACCCATTTGAACCATCCCCCTTCCCTGTTCAATACGAAGGAATTGATCCACTTCAGGATGAATTTCCAGGCCAATATCCTCGCCCGGATTAATACTCATTAAGGTTACCTGTAAATGCTTCCCTGTCCACAAAGCGGTTCGGAACGTATTATTCTGTTTTGTCGCTGCATTAATATTAATCACAAAAGGCTGTGGCCCATAATCTGTTAAAGGGGTGCTAATTGGATAACGGTAGGAGTTCGTTTGACCGCTCCAATCTGCCTGATCTGGATATGTTCCGTAAACCGGCTGGCCTTCCCATCCATAACCAGGTGGATAATAATAATACGGATAACCATATTGATCGTACACAATCTTCAGCTCCTTTAGTGATGATTTATTATCCTATGCGGTTTCACTAAAAATGTCCGTAAGCTTAAACTAAAAACAGATAATCACCTAACGATAAATATGCTCATACACTAAGGACAAAAAGCAGCCATGCAGAAAGTGTGAGTTTAAATTGACAAAATACATGGACTATACCTCTCCTGATACTCAGTTCACCTTTGATCTGAATACAAGCAATCTATATAAAAAAGACAACTACAACCTGATAAATGTACTGGGTGTTAATCAATTAAACACACTCGAGGGCTCTTCTCTTCTTGACATTTTCCTAAGTAAATCTAATTTTGTTGAGCCCCATTACCATCAAAATGCTTCTGAGCTTGTTTATTGTATTTCCGGTAAGGCCAATGTTTCCATGCTCAATCCTTTTACCAACGAAATTCAAACCTACCCGATTACGCCCGGGCAAGTAGCCAATGTTCCGCAGGGCTGGTGGCATTACGAGGAGGCATTAGCAGACCGCACTCACTTGCTCGCTATTTTTGATGCACCGACTCCTTTGGTCATCCTTGGTTCAAACATTTTAAAATTTACTCCTTCAAACGTAATGGCTCATAACTATTGCATGGATGAAAATCAATGGATTAAAACAACAGCCACTGTGAACCCGAATACGTATATAGGTCCCAGCTGTGCACCGGCACAGAATAGACCATATACCGAAACCGCCTCACCTTACTGGTACCCTCAGGGCTACTCCTACAATTATCATTATCCTTATCAACCGTAAAAGCAGGGATCCATGGGGATGGGTCCTCTTTTTTATGTTTGCTGGATGACTCTGGTTAAAGATTAAAAATAACCTGCCATTTTTTAGTTACATGAAAGAGATAAACGGGAAGAGTATAATGGATTCTTCATTTCTAAAAAGGAGTGGTAGCATGAACGAACATCAATTCGAAAAAATTAAAAATGGAAAAGGATTTATCGCAGCGCTCGACCAAAGCGGAGGCAGCACCCCGAAGGCTCTGGCAGCTTATGGAGTTTCGGAGGATTCTTATTCGAGTGAGGAAGAAATGTTCGACCTGGTGCACGAGATGCGGACAAGAATCATTACAGCCCCTGCTTTTAACGGTGACCGTATTCTTGGAGCTATTCTTTTTGAACAGACGATGGATCGCAAAATTGAAGGAATGTACACAGGAGATTATCTTGCTGAGAAAGACATCGTGCCTTTCCTGAAGGTCGATAAGGGACTTGCTTCAGAGGAAAATGGCGTGCAGCTGATGAAGCCGATTGATAATTTGGACGAGACCCTCGGCCGGGCTAGAGAACGGAGCATTTTTGGCACCAAAATGCGCTCAGTCATAAATGAGCCGAACACAACCGGAATTAGAGAAGTGGTTCAGCAGCAATTCGATATCGGAAAGCGGATTATTGCTTCCGGACTCGTTCCGATTATTGAGCCTGAAGTGAATATTTATAGTGAGAATAAGGAAAAATGCGAAGAAATTTTGCGTGAAGAAATACTTAATGAGTTAAATGCATTATCTGAAGATCAGTATGTCATGCTGAAGCTGTCGATTCCAACGAAAGCGAATGCGTATAAGGATTTAGTTGAACATCCACGTGTGCTGCGCGTTGTGGCGCTTTCGGGCGGTTATTCACGCTTGGATGCTAATGAGAAGCTGCAGGAGAATGATGGCCTGGTTGCAAGCTTTTCACGCGCTTTGTCTGCTGAGCTTACTGCTAGCCAGACGGAAGAAGAGTTTAATGATGCATTGAAGGAAGCGGTGGATTCGATTTATGATGCTTCTGTGAATAAGGTTTGATTGCGGATTAAATACGGTCCAAATGTAGAGTTATGAATAAATGCCTTTAAATGAAGCATGTTGATTTCCGCTGCAGGGGCATGCTTTCCGCGGGGCGGGAGCTGAGCTAACTTGCTGTCGCAAGTGGATCTCAGCCTTCCCGCTACTTCCCGCAGGAGTCAGCCCCTTCCACTGCAATCAACTTCTGGGTAATTTATTTACTGCTTAATAAGGGAAATGTTATGGGTGAATACTTTTCTTGTTTGCAACCGCTCATCCTAAGCAGTAGTTAATACAGAAACGATAAAAAGGAACTCCTCAGTTGAGGGGTTCCTTTTTGATTTTTATGTGGATAGTGGTTATCCTCCGATATAGACGCTTTCGCAGGTTCCGGGTGCGGGTTCGTAGTAGCAGTGGTTTTTAAATTGACCTGAAAAGGGCTGGCCGTACCAGGTTGGCGGGCATGGAGCGTATGGATTGAAATACCAAAGAGCATATTTTGCAGGGTGCTGTGTCCAGTAATCCAGATTCTTCTTGGCTAATCTTTTTTCAACCGATCTTGCCCGATTATAAAACAGATTTCCTTTTTGAACCGCTTCAAATGAATAGTTATTTCCCTGGACATGAAAGATCACATCACGAATGGTTCTTACATCTTCGAAATCCAAACAATCTGCTTTCGCCCGATTCACAATAACATTTCCAACGTACAGCATACCGGTTTTTCCTTCACCTTCTGCCTCGGCTCTCATCATCCTTGCCATTAAAGCAACATCAGAATCCGTATATTTAACTCTTGGCATATTCTCACCCCTAGATCAGTGTATGATACAAGGGGGGAATGATGTTACTGGGCAGGAAGCAAAAAGAATAAGCTTTTGCTACTTTTCTCTTCCCCACTTTTTCTGCAGCTGACGAATTTCCATTTCGTGGGAAACTATTGCTTTTGGGGTTTCCAGAATAAATGGTATTGGTTTTAACCTCTTTGACGTAATTAATTGATCAAACTGTTCTTCTTTTATGTACCCTTGCCCAAAGATATTTGCATGCCGGTCCTTGCCCGATCCTGATTCATACATTGAATTGTTTAGGTGAACGACAGCCAGGTGATCCAGGTAGCCAAGCTTTACGCCATTCGCTTCCACCTCCGCCCAGTTGTTCCCATCCCAAAGTCCGCTTGCAAAAGCATGACATGTATCAAAGCAAAAACCAATTTTCAAAGGAGTCTCACACAATGCTCTAAGCTGGACGAGTTCTTCAAGAGTTGTTCCCATCGCACCCGGCTTCCCTGCCATGTTTTCCAGAAGGATTTTACACTTTCCCTGCCACTCGCTTAACACATTATTTAATACGTCGATCATTAATCGATAGCTTTTCAGCTGGTCAGAGTGAAAAATATCTTTCCCGAAATGAACAACAACCCCTAACGAACCGCAGGCATCAGCAATTTCTAAATCATTTAATAGCGAAGCGACAACCAGCTCTCTTTTGGAATCGCTTGAGGGAGTCAGCGTTGTTGGATAGGGTGTGTGGGCAACGGATACAAGTTTATTCTTTGTACAAAATTCCTGACACTGCCCCGCGTCCTCCTTATCAAATTCTTTTACAATAAGGCTTCTTGGATTTTTCGGAAAATATTGAAAGGCATTTGCATGTAAGGCAGCTGCTTTTCTCGCTGCTCCTGTGTAGCCTTCCCTGATCGAAACATGACTGCCTATAATCATGCATAACCCCTCCCGTTTTTGTGATTGTGGATGTTATTTTACCCAAAATCGAAAAACTCATTAGAATGACAAAAAGGACGCTTAGGATTAAGCGCCCTAATTCTGCAGATAACTAATGATTAGCGGTATTGATGGTGGATTGGATTAAACAGATCTTCGTCAGAATTTCTGACAACTGAAAAATGATCTACATTATAATGGCCATGAAGTATCTGGTTGTGATGAGCAATGATTTGTGCGGCCGGTAATACCGCGGAGTCGGCAGTCGAATGGGCATCTCCTACCAACGTTACGTCAAATCTATTAACAGTAGCCGTTCTTACTGCCGTATCGATACAGTGTTCAGTTTTACAGCCCATAATAACCAGATGCTCAACCTCGTTTTCACGTAAATGGCCAAGCAGCGGTGTGCCGTAAAATGAATTTGTAGCGGCTTTGTCAAAGATATGTACGGTTTCCGGCACATGTATATTTTTATGGATTTGGAATCCTGGTCCTTCTCCATTTGAAACATCTAAATCCCTAACGAATACAATAGATATCTCCTCACCTATTGCTTTGTTAATTACTGTATTAATATTTTGGATCAGGTTTTCTATGTCAGCAACACCTGCTTCTTCCCTATTTCCTTCTATTAATTCCTGCTGTGCATCGATTATTAATAAGGTCTGCTGCAATAAAATCTCCTCCTCGTATGTGCACTAATTTTCAAACAATCCACGTCTAATTAAATTTGCAGTAACCGGCTGCCGATTCATTTCCCGAGACCAGATTGACAGCTGCCCAATATGATGGATTTCATGAGCAATGACATGACGCATCACTTCCCCATACTTTAAACGCTCAATTTCTCCGGATGAATTTGTTTCCTCCAAGACCTTTTCTTCCAGTTCACTCGTCCAGCTTGTTACAAAAGCGTTCACTTCCTCGTGGCATTGGGCTGAAAACTCCCTTACTTTATCTACGCTTTTTATTTCCTCAGAGTTTGGTGCAGGGGGTACCTCCTTGCCCTGCAGCTCCAGTATCCAGCTGTATTCAACATCGATAATATGTACCAGCGTAAACAAAATACTTCCTACTCCGCCAGTACGTTCTTTAACTAACTCTTCTTCCGGCACGGCCTTGCACCATTTAAACCAGTCCTCCCGCACCTGCCAGTTATATTCAAACAGCTTCTGCATATTAAAACCCTCATCCCGCTTATTTTTACCCTTGTGATAATTATTTCAAATCACCGGCGAACTATCTACTGATTTTGAATGAATTTTTTGAAAATAAACATGGTAAAAGTATAAAGAAATTATGTTAAAGCATTTATTCTTAGTAAAAGTGAGGGTTTATGAGGTTATTTTAGATTTATAAACCGTACCTGAAGATTTGTGAGCGCGATCCCAATTTTATGGACCATATTTGATATTTATGAGCGTGATTTTAATCTCCGTTGATTTGTGAGCGAGTGTCCTTTACTTCAACAGTCATTTCTTCTTCGCTCGCATATGATAAAGATATCAACCGTGGCAGGAGTGATTTTATGGACATTGTCAGCTATGGACGATCATTAGCGCATATCGGCAATACGCTTGCGAAATCGTGTGTAAGCTATGACAAGCGATCACCTGGTGAGAGCGCAAAAATTTGTGCTGCTATAGTGGATCAGCTTGAAGGGATTCAGGTGCCGTTTGAATTTTCAATGGAGCATTTTGATTTAGTAAAAGCTTTTAAAAAGCTTCTTTCCGTATATGAAGCGCTTGATGACGATTCCCATACAGGTTTAGATTATCTGCTCGCAGAAGCCCATCAGAATATAAAAGAGGCTTTCACATCCCTTCTTAAGAAAAATCACTTGATCCATTTACAAAATAGCAGGTGATGTGTGTGGACAATAATGACCTTGAAATACTTGAACTGGATCGAAAGGTTTCCAGTATACTTTGGATCCAGTTTGGCCTTAAGCTTACTGAGGCTGTTCTGATTACGAAATCCTACAGACTGAAGCCCGAGTCAGAGGGTGAAGACTTTATTCTTTTCGGCGTTTGGATTCAAACCATCGGAGATTTTATGACATCACTTGGGGTGGCGAAGCAGGTAACTGCAATCAATATTAATCATCCTTTGTTTGTTGAGGGAGGAAAGCTTTCTATAAAAGGAAATCTGACCTCAGCAATGGGTTTGGTCCTGCAGGCAATTGGTGGGAAAATTGTTCTCGAGGAAGGAATCGATGTGTTGATTCCTTAATGTTTATTTTTAAACGAAAAACCCCATCCATAACCTAAGGGAAATGGATGGGGTTTGGCAATCAAAGTGTTAATCCGCCGTCTACACTAAGTACTGTGCCGGTAATAAAGGCAGCTTCGTCTGATGCTAAAAATGCATAAGCGTTAGCAATGTCTTCAGGCTTCCCAATTTCATTTAACAGGGATTTTTCCTTCATCATGCTTGTGACCTTCTCAGGCATTTGCTTTACCATATCCGTTAAGACAAAGCCAGGGGCAACAGCATTTACCCGTATATTATAGCGCCCAAGCTCTCTGGCCCAGGTTTTTGTCATGCCGTTTATTCCGGACTTTGCAGCCACATAATTTGATTGACCAAAATTACCATAAAGTCCGACAACAGAGGATGCATTTAGGATCACGCCGCTTTTTTGTTTTTTCATCTGTAAAGCAGCCGCCTGAGTGGTGATAAAGACACCCTTTAGATTAACATTTATCACCCTATCCCACTGCTCCTCCTCCATTTTTAATAATTGTGCATCTGCAACGATCCCTGCATTATTGATCAAAATATCAATGGATCCAAATGTATTCAGGGTAAAATCCATCGCTGCCATTATTGAGGACTTACTCGTAACGTCAGCAGCAAACCCTTCAATATGTTCTCCAAATTGCTTAAGGCTCTCAATAGACTTGATGATCTCTTCTTTTTTCAGGTCAATAATGACCACTTTTGCCCCTTCTTCAAGAAATGTTTTGGCTGTTGCATAACCGATCCCTTTGCAGCCTCCGGTAATAACAGCCGTTTTATTTGTCAATTTCATTTCTCTCACCTCGGTATCTTTCATTCAGTCTTTAAGCATCTTTCTTAATCATCTTTTCCTCTCCATCGGCCACGATTTTATCTTCATTTCGCTGGACATTTGTAAAAACCTGTTCTGTTGATGGGCTGATATCAGTTTCAAAATATGGCTCATACGCCTCCACAGGCGGTTTTTTGGTAAGAAATACAACCGCCATAACACCAATCAAAGAAGCGATTAATGCGATGAGGAACGGATTGGTCGCACTGGCGATCATGGCGATGACATAAGTCGCCAGTCCAACGAGCATGGACACATAAGCAGCAGCTCTGTTCATACGCTTCCAATAGAGTCCAAGGATCACAACAGCAAAGAATACGGCCCCAAACCCTCCATAAACATAGGTAAAGCCCATTGCCAGGAACCATGGCGGAGTGATGGCACTAAATACAGCAATGACCGCGATGAGGAACATGCCGATTCTCAGATTCATATTAAATTTCTTTTCTGTAACCTTCTTATTTCTGAAAATATTTAAGTAAACGTCATAGTAGACAGATGTTGCGCAATGTAAAAGCATTGAATTTGCTGAAGAAACAGCTGCCGCACAAAGGGCGACGAGTGTAAGAGCACCGACTAGCGGCGGCGTGTATTGCTGGATGATCACGGGAATAATATAATCTGTTGTCTGTCCCTCAGGTAAACTCGGTATTAGTGTTTTTGCCCCGAGACCCATAATAATTAAAGGAATAAATATGACAGTCAGGACTAAAACAGATCCCATAATCTGAAGAACAGCAACTTTAATGTTTTTAGGCGCAAGCATCCTTGTGACCCAGTGCGGCGAAACAATGGAACCTACCGCATTAGACATAAAGATCGCAAATAAAGCACCAAGACCAAATGTACCGATAGGAGATATCATGGAACCGGCAGCCAATGCTTCTCCCCCTATATTTGTCGGGCTCGTCGTTGTAGAAATCGTATTAACGATCGAATCCCAGCCTCCTGCAGCGACCAGCACAGATGCGCCGCCAAGAATAACGCCTATGACAATTAAGGAAGTATTCAATGTATCGGTTGCTGCAACTGACCAGAAGCCTCCAATACTAGTGAAGAGCAGGAAAATTAGAAAAGCAAAGATAGCAAACTTGTAATCAATTCCTGTGATAGTAGAAAAAACGATACCAAAGCCCACTACCTGAAGATGCACGAACAAAAAGTACCCAACAAACATAGTCAGCCCTACGATTGTCCGTAAATGACTAACCTTTCGAAATGGTTCAAACCGGAGATGTATGTATTCAGGAAACGTTCGGGCAGGTGTTTTTGGTCTTCTAATCTTGTACGCTACTAATGGTATGAGAGATGTTGCCAAAAACCACCCGGCAACCCAGCCGATAATTGCTGAGACTCCGTTGCTGTATAGGTAACCCGGGACCCCCATGACAGATGCAACGCTGACCCAGGTGGCTGTGGTAGTTCCAATACCAAGCAGGAGTCCCATCCGATGGCCGCCGGTTGTAAAGTCAGACATTGATTCAGCCTGCTTCAGGCTTTTAATCGAGGTCCAAACGATAAAGGCTGCATATAAACCAAGAATAACTAAATAGATCATCTTATTTACTCCTCACTTTTTGGATTATATTTAAAAAGGCTTCCTGTAGCTCCCCAGCGTTTGACTCCATGCTTTTCAATTCTGTAGCATAAATACGTTCCAAGGATCAGGGCAAAAATAATGATGATGATCCAGATTAAAAAGGCAATAAACATTTGATCACACCTCCGTTTTTAGTATTAAAATAAGAATTACTTGTATACGCTTACATTATTTTTGAAAAGAGCTTTGAATTTTGTAAGATTTTCATTAAAATCAGGTGTCTTCCTTTCTTTCTCCGCCTCACGGACAAGCTGACAGACGAAATCGTTATAAGGGACAGGCACACCCTTTTGTTTTCCTTTTTCAGCAATATAACCATTTATATAATTAATTTCTGTGGGTTTTCTTTTTTCTAGATCCTGAAGCATGCTCGCTTTTAGATTTGCATGAGGCCCCCATACTTCCTGATAAAACGGGAGCTTTTCATGGATACTGTTCTGATCCTTCAGCTCCAGAAGTTCAAAATCCTTCCCCTGCATGGTTTCGAGCCTTATGTCATGAGAGCGGGCAACCTTAATGGTTTCATCAGCAATAGTAGCGAGACAGGTCATTGCATCTGAATTCTTCAGCACTTCTCCGAATGTACAGCCAAGAGCAGCTGACATTCCGCTGAAGGTTGCATTCATTAGCAGCTTAGACCACTTCACCCCATTGATGTTTGTGGTAATTTCACAATGGCCAACTGCGTCTAAAATGTTCTTCACCTGTTTGATCCGGTCAGTGATCTCACCATTTATTTCACCTACATCAAATGCATATTTCTTCATCGTTTCGGTTTCAGTTGTCAGTTCAGAAGCACCAGGGCCTGCCCAGGTTGCCCCAAAGCCTACTGCCCCTCCAATTGTTCTTTCGCTGCCGACAATTGAAGCTACATACTCCTCGGGCACACCGTTTTGCAGCGTACAAACTATGCTTTCATTGTGAAGGTAAGGAAGTATATTCGTTAAAGATGCTTCAGTGAAGACTTGCTTTGTAAGTAAAAAAACTACTTCATATTGGGAGTTCAGGTTATTCGGATGCTTTGCTGTGACCGGTATTGTTCTGTTTAAAAAACCGGTAAGTCTTGCCCCGTTTTCATTTAAGGCATCTACGTTTTTTTGGTCAATATCGATTAACTCAACATCGTGCCCGGCTTCTGTAATTAATGCACCAATAATGATTCCAAGGGAACCGGCCCCTAAAACGGCTATTTTCATGCTTTGCCACCTACTCTATTATTCGTCTTAAGCTTTAAAAGCTCTCTCGCTTCATCAGGTGTTGCCACTTCTCTTCCAACTATTTTTGCCAGCTCCACTATACGTGTAACAAATTGGGCATTGGTTTTGGCTAATTCTCCTTTACGAAAATAAACGCTGTCCTCCATCCCCACCCGTACATGACCGCCTAATAAAATACTCATAGTATTAATGGTTAATTGCTGTTTGCTGGCCCCAATGGCTGACCAGGTGGATCCTTCTGGCAGATTTTCAACAAGGTACATGAGATTTTTCGGCGTTGCCGGCATTCCGCCCGGCACCCCTAAGACAAACTGAAAATGAAATGGTTCTTCAATTAACCCCTTTTTGGCAATACGCAATGCATTTTGAATCATTCCCACTTCAAACACTTCAATTTCGGGCTTTATATTGCGCTCTTTTGTCACAGCAGCCAGCTTTTCTAAAAAGCTTGGGGTATTCAGAAAAACACTTGAACCGAAATTCATTGAGCCTGCATCAAATGTAGCCATTTCCGGATTAAGCTCACAAACCCGCAAGCGCTCTTCTTCAGTCGTTTCTAATCCCCCTGCTGTTGTTAAGTTTAAAATGATATCGCATTTTTCCTGAACGCGGTCGATAATTTCCTGATAGATCCTTAAGTCCATTGAGTTTTCACCCATAATATCTCTTACATGCACATGACCAATCGAGGCCCCTGCCTTATAGGATTCGTAAATTGAATCAGCAATTTCCTCCGGGGATAACGGCACATAAGGGGTATGTTCACGTGTAGTTTGAGCCCCTGTAGGAGCAACGGTAATAATGAGTTTTTCCATATGTATCTCCTCCTAAAATAGTTCAAAGTATTAAAGCGCTTTCAAAAAAATGGTCATGACGTCTAAGGCAGCTTAGAAATCATCAATTAATTTTTCCAACTCATCTCCATAGTACGTGGTGACGTCTTTTTCAAAATCAGCAAGCATTCGATTAACATAAATATCATGCCTTATATAGTTTCTTGTCGTCGAAACCATGACAGGGTGGCTTGAAACGACTGAGTGTGGAGAACCTTCAAGAGATTGAAGAAGGATGGCTTTTTTATTATCAACGACAATTGAAAACTCACCGCTGTGGCGATTTAATGCAGAGTCTCCCTTGTAATGTGAAAAGCTTTTCCAGGGAACATCCATCTGTTTTCGATCAAAAACCAGGGTGACAATCTTTATTCCGCGTTCATGTGTTTCAAACAGAAGTTCTTTTAATACCTCAAGCTCTCTGCTCCAGCAGCTTATAATAATCTCCGTTTCACATTCCGAAATAGCTGACTGGACAACCTCCATTGAAGCGGAGTAACCCTCAATTAAAAATAATTCAGACCAATTTACATCACTCTTTGAAGAAACCTCTGCCAGGGATTCATCCAAAAATTCGAGCTGATCGAGAAAGGTGTTCTTCCTCGTTTTCAAAAGCTCTTTATATGGAAGAGGACTATATCGAACGAGCTTCCCGTTGTTTCCTCCTGATACGGTAAACACCAGGCCTTGTTCCTTCATTTTTTGTAATGCCCCGTATACCTTTGGCGCAGGAACTCCTGATAGCTTTGCAATACTATTTCCATTTGAAGGCTGATTTTGCAAAAGGGATAAATAAATCTTCGCTTCATATTCTGTCATTCCGAATTCTTTTAATGTCACTATAACTTCTTCCATACAAAACCCCTCTTTTTTTACTACGAGAGTAGTATATTATTATTTTTAACCTTACTACCCTGGTAGTAAGGTGTCAATTGTTTTTTAAATTTTCTAAAAAAACATAGTAAGTAAAAAGGCTGAGACAAATGTATGTCTCAGCCTTTTTCAACCGGTTCACTGCATTCAGGTTAACGCTTTCCGCTTCGTTCGCATAACGTTTCTGAAGATATATTGTGTTAGTGGTTATCTAAACAAATCCAGCAGACGGTCCCAAAAGCTTTTTTCTTCGTCCTGAGACTCCTCTTCCTGATCGTCTTCATCCTTCTGGATGCTTTCTGTTTTAATTACAAATTGAACAGCTTCAACGTTTTCATTTTCGTTTGAAACAAAGGATACTGGTTCAAAATCGGATTTATCAAATTCACTGATCATCTCATCGATTTCCACCTGGATCTGATCAGGCAAATCGCTTGTCGCTGAAGCGAGTTCAGCCGTTCCATTATGAAGGCGGGACGCTCCGCCTTCAAGCTCTGCAGTTCCTCCTGTTAAGCCGGAGATTCCTGAATAGACCTCCTGATAAGAGCCAGCCAGACGATCAACTCCGCCTGTATACTCTGTCAGCCCGGAATGAAACGCATTGTAATTGGCTGAAAGAGTTTCCAGCCCTCCCTGCAGCTGAGCAATCGATTCATCAATATCAACCGAAGCAAGACTGCTGTCAAGCTGGTCGGCCATTGCAGTTAAATTTGAGCTCATTTCATTAAGTGAGCCAGCGCTTGTATCAAGTGCCGGTGAAATGGCCTGGAATGCTTCGCCCGCAGCGGCATAGGTGCCTTTGACCGTTTGTGCAGCCTGGTAGTTTTCAACTAGCCCGTCTACAACGGCAGGATCTGCTCCGCTTTCATATAGCGCTTGAATGTCCTCTTCAGAAACTGACGCCTCCGGGATGGAGTTAATTGACTGGCCCAGTGCCTCGTTGGCCTGGGCGTATTGTCCGCTAAGATTTGAAAGACCATTTTCAACTTCCTGAAGTCCTCCAGCAATCTGCCGCAGTCCTTCTCCAAGCTGGCTAAACTGGCTGACATCCATGCCGCTTCCAGAGCCGGCTCCTCCAACTGCATCATTCATCTGCTGAAGCGCTGACTGAATAGATGCTGAGCCGTTCACAAGCTCGGATGAGTTTGCCTGAAGCTGTGAGATGCCGTCGCGGTATTGAGCAGATCCGTCAAAGAGCATGGCAACTCCGCTGTTTAGCTCAGAGATTCCATCCTTAAGCCCGCCAACTCCACGATTAACTTCTGCTGTCGCATCGGATAATGACATCATTTCCTGTTGCATCTCATCTGTGTCAGGAGCATCAATTGACATGGAGGAAGGAACAGCCGCGATCTCAATCGCGTTCATTTCAAAGTCCGTTACATTTGCCCTCACAGAGAAGGTTTCCTCCTTCTCAGGCAGTACAGTGAAGGTCACCTGCCTGTCCTTCCCAGCATTTGCTAACGCTCCATCCTCCGCTTCAATGTTTTTAAAGCGGTTCGAATCTAATGTCAATGAAATCTGCATCAGGTAATTCTCAAAGAAAAGCTCCTCACCACTGTCATTTTTCGTTGTTTCAATTTGAAGTTCAATCTCCCCATCTTCTCCAGGGAGCTGATTAGGATCTATTTCTTTTCCATCTAAAAGATACGTAACAGTAAAGTTCCAGGGAAGCGGCATATTGTCCAGATTCCCCTGATAGTAGAATTCATTTTCCTTTGCAGTAAATTGGACCTCGTTCCCTTCCTGCTCAATCCCGGTCAGGTCAGTCAAATTCTGAACACTGCTATAAGGGCCGTAATCCATCAATTTTCCCGGTTCTTCAACAGTGAAGTTGTTAACGACATACATCTCTCCCGGTTCACCTGTGGCAGTTAACGTCGCATAAACCACTTCATGCTTTGCTGAAAAAGATCCCTCGCCCTGAGGAGAATCTTCCTCCTTTGAAGTATCATTTGTTTCAGCTGATACAAGCAGTGTCGGCATTGCGAGAAGAATGGCTGTAAAGGCAGCACCTGTGCGTTTAAATTTCATCGTCATTTCCCCTTATAAAAGTTTGCTTTCCAGCTTGTTTTTTCAATCACACGGTCAAATAAAACCAATAAGGCAGGCAGCAGGAATACGACCATAATGAACGCTAAAAGCGCTCCTCTGCCTAATAATAATCCGATGGATGAGACAACCGGATTGGTGGAAGTCAGCCATAAGATAAACCCTACACTCGACAAAATGGATGCTGATACAAAAATCGCAAAAAGCTTTTCATCCACGGTTTTCTTAATAGCCTGCATAGCCGTCATTTCCTGTCTGAGCTTGTAGTAATTCTCAGTAAACAAAATTCCATAATCAACCGTAGCCGCAAGCTGGATGGTGCTGATCAGCAGATAGCCTATATAAACAAGCGGATCGTCTGTAAAATATGGAATCGCAAGGTTAATCCAAACAGACGCCTGGATCGTCAGCAGCAGCACCACCGGAACAGACAACGAGCGGAAGGTGATCAGCAGAACAAGTGCCACCGTTACAATCGTCATTACATTTACGAAGGTATTATCGTGCTGAACGATGTTTTTCATATCATATAAGGTAACACTCTCACCCAGCAGATGAGTTTCGTCATAATAGGAATCAGCTGTCTCTGCCACTTGTTCAATCAGTGAGAACGCTTCTTCTCCTTCTGCCTCTGTTTCCGTGTAAAGTGTAATTCTCGCATAGTTACCGGAATAAAACTGGTCGATCATTGATTCCTCCAGGTATTCAGGAGGGATGGCAGCGCCAACCATATTAACGTAGGAAATGACGCTTGAAACCTTTGGCAGACCTTCAAGCTCCTGGACAAGCTCCTCTTCTTTTCCTCTGTCCTCTTCAGGAATTAAAAGTACAATCGGCATTTCTTTTCCAAAGACCTCTTCTACCGCTCTAGCATCCTGACCAGCGCGCATGTTTTCTGGGTGCTCACCGGCACCATAGATAAAAGTGGTGTTGCTTTGCGCTAAAAAGGCCGGGACTATCAGCAGCATGACGATAATTAGACTAGGCACACGCAGCTTGATCACACGCTTGCCTACTCCTTTAAAGTCAGGGATCAACTGACGATGCTTTGTCCGGTCAATCCATTTATAGCAAAGCAGAGTAAGTGCCGGTAAAAAGACAATAACAGAAATAAAACTCAATAAAATACCTTTTACCAGGTTAACGCCCAAATCGGCGCCAATGCCAAACTCCATAAAGGTCAGTGCCATAAAGCCAAAAAAGGTCGTGGATGCGCTAGCTGCGATAGCTGGAAATGAACGCTTCATCGCAAGCTTCATCGCTTCAGTCGGATCTGCCACTTTTTTGCGGTAATCTGAAAAGCTGTGCAGAAGGAAAATGGCATAATCGAGCGACACAGCCAGCTGCAGGATCGGAGCCACCGACTGGGTGATAAACGATACTTCCCCAATAAAAATATTCGTTCCAAGATTAATCAGAATCGAGACCCCGATTGCCGTTAAAAACAGCACCGGCTCAACCCATGAATTCGTAGATAGGATTAAAATTAATATAATGATTGGCACAAGCAGGAGGGCCGCATACATGGATTCCTCCCCTGCCATTTCCTGCGAAACTGCTGTGGTGACGGCTTCACCGGTGATGGCGTTGTCCTCACCGATCAGGTCATAAATTTTTTGCGTGACCTCCACTTCGTCTCCATCACGAATACTTATAGATATCAGTGCAGTGTCGTCCTTGTAATAGGTTTCGACTGTATCCTGATTGGCCACCTGCAGCGGAACTTTTAAATCTACGACATCATCGAGCCACATAACGCCGCTTACTCCGTCTATGGCTTCAAGCTCCTCTTTATAATCCTGGGCTTCTGCCACTGAGACATGTTTAATCATGACTCTTGCATTCGCCACTGGGTCATCAAACTCTTCTTCCATCAGGTCAACTGCCTGTAAGGAAGGAGAATCCTCCGGCAGATAATCGGCCATGTTGTAATTAACTGATACAGCAAATTGTGCCGCTGCACAAAGCATTGCAATGATGAAAAATAGTATAACAATTCCTTTTTTATGTTTAATGACCTGTCCTGTCCAGTCGATAAAGCGTCATCCTCTCTTGCATATACACTGTCTACATTCTACTATTGTATTGACACTGTGTTGGATATTCAACAAACAGTATCGGCAGCAGCGTCAGTTATCCAACACAATGTTGTTTTGTGTTGGATTTTCACAAATCGTTAACAAAAGGATGAGTGGATAATGAGCAAAAGATTAGATAACCGAAAAAAATACACGCGGAATGTTTTAAAGAAAAGCATCATTTCCCTTCTTCAGGAAAAGCCCATTTCGTCGATTACTGTTAAGGAAATTTGCGAAAAAGCCGACATTAACCGGTCGACTTTTTACACCCACTACTCCGATCACTTGGATTTGTTAAACAAAATAGAAAATGAAGTGACCGAGGAAATGGATGCCTACCTGAACAGCTACAGCTATGAGGTTGAAGAAGAAGCGATTCAAATTACTGAAAAAATACTTGAATATATTAATGACAACAAATTAATTCTGCGAACCCTTTTAAACAGCAACAGCTCACTGCATTTCGAACAAAAAATGATGACGCTGACCCGCCGTTACATGCTGAATAATTGGATGAAGGAAAGCAATGTAGAAGAGGAAAAATCGAAGTTCCTGAGTACGTTTGTGATCAGCGGAGCGATTCATGTGATTAAGGACTGGATAGATAATGACATGGATCAGACCCCTGGCGAGATGGCGCTGATGATTAACAGCTTTGTGAATTACGGTTTTTCCTATCTAGAAGATTAAAAGGCTGCCGGGAGCTTCCCCGACAGCTTTTTAATTTACTTTCTATAGGCTTTTAGCCTTTCATTTAACGAATTTGTCTGATGATACACATCCTGGTAAATCGCAAACAGCTCTTTATAAACCTGAACCTTTTCTTCCTGTGGAGAATACACGCGATCCACCTGAAGGAATTGATCTGCACAGTCCTTGAGAGTTGCAAACCACCCGCAGCCATAAGCGGCAAGCATGGCAGCCCCTACACCGGGACCCTGTTCACTCGATAATTTTACGATATCTGCGTTAAAAATATTCGCCTGCATCTGCAGCCAATATTCATTTTTTGCACCACCGCCTGTTGAAACGATCGAGTGAATGTTTTTGCCATTCTCCCTGAAAATTTCAACCGAATCATTTAACGAAAATGTGATTCCTTCCATCACCGAATGAACAAACTCTTTTTGCCTGTGAGAGCTGTCCATTCCAATAAAGCTTCCCCGGATGACAGCATCTGCATGAGGCGATCTTTCCCCAACAATATACGGGGTGAAAAGCAATCCATTAGATCCCGGTTCAACGGTTTCAATGTCTTTGACAAACTCTTCAAAGGAGCTTTCTGCTCCAAAGACCTCCTTAAACCAGCTTAAGCTGTAGCCTGCAGCCAGGGTAACCCCCATCGTATAATAGGCATCCGGCGCCGCGTGATGAAAGTAGTGAACCTTACCGTTAAAATCCTTGTCACTGCTTGCTTCATAGGAAAGAATAACGCCTGAGGTGCCGATGCTGCAAAGCGTCTGGCCATCGGCTAAAATACCAGACCCGACTGCACCGCATGCATTATCTGCACCACCTGCAAATACCTTTGTCTGAGCGGACAGCCCAGTTTCATCAGCCACCTCGGGCATAACTGTCCCCGTCTGGTCGTAGGAAGCAACAAGCAGCGGGCACAGTGCTAAGTTCAGTTCAAAAATCCGGCAGAGCTCATCACTCCACTGCCCTTTCTCCATATCTAATAGAAGAGTTCCTGCAGCGTCAGAATAATCCATTGCAACTTCACCGGTCATGCGGTAGCGTAAGTAATCCTTTGGAAGCAAAAAGGTTTTCGCCTGTTGGAACAGTTCCGGCTCATGCTCCTTTACCCATAAAATCTTAGGTAAAGTAAAGCCCTCAAGAGCCGGATTTTTAGTAATTCTTAATAATCGTTCCTCACCGACGGCTTGATAAATCTGCCTGCATTGCTCAGTGGTTCTTGTATCGTTCCATAAGATGGCGTTTCTCAATGGTTTGTTTTGCTCATCAAGCAGCACCAAGCCATGCATTTGACCTGAAAAGCTTATTCCTTCAATTTCCTGTGCTGAACAAGGCCCCTCCTGAATAAGCTGGCGAAGTCCGGCAAAGGTCTGTTGCACCCAGGCTTCAGGCTCCTGCTCACTGTAGCCATTTTTCCCTTGAATTAGCGGATAGTTTTTTGAAACCTGATAAGCAATATCTCCCTGCTTATTAAAAAGCAGCAGCTTCACCGCACTGGTTCCCAAATCAATTCCAATTACATAGCTCACTGTCATCATTCCCCTGCGTAGGACGTAAGCAGATATTGGTTGATGACTGATTTAATTCGTTCAACCTGACCGGACTGATTTTCAATTTCTCCTAATTGCAGCGCATGCTCTTCAAGCTTGTGGAAATCAGTTGTGCCTTCCACGATATCTTTTCCGATTCCGCTGTCAAAGCTGCTGTATCTTTCATCAATGATTGATTCAAGAACGCGGTCATCATAGAGTTTTTGTGCCACTTTTAAGCCGACTGCAAAGCTGTCCATTCCTGCAATATGAGCATGGAATAAATCCTCAGGTGTAAAGGATCCACGTCGGACTTTCGCATCGAAGTTCAAGCCGCCGCTCCCAAGTCCGCCATTTTTAATAATTTCATACATTGCAAGCGTAGTAGAGTAAAGGTCCGTTGGGAATTCATCCGTATCCCAGCCTAACAGCGGATGGCCCTGGTTGGCGTCGACTGAGCCAAGAACGCCGTTAATACGCGCAGTATGAAGCTCATGCTCAAACGTATGGCCTGCAAGTGTTGCATGGTTTGCTTCAATATTAAATTTAAAATGATCCTTAAGATCATATTTTTGCAGGAAGGATAAACCTGTTGCCACATCAAAGTCATATTGGTGAGTGGTTGGCTCCTTCGGCTTTGGCTCAATTAGAAACTGTGCATCAAATCCGATTTCCTTTGCGTAATCTATTCCCATTTGGAAGAAGCGTGCTAAATTGTCCTGTTCAAGCTTCATGTTTGTATTAAGCAGAGATTCGTAGCCTTCGCGTCCGCCCCAGAACACATAATTCTCTGCTCCTAATTCTTTCCCTACTTCAAGCCCTTTTTTTACTTTCGCAGCTGAATAAGCAAAAACATCTGCGTTGTTAGAAGAAGCTGCACCATGGACGAATCTTGGATGTGTAAAATTATTTACTGTATTCCAAAGAAGCTTCGTTTTGCTGTCCTTCATATAATCCTTCATCATCGAAACGATTGTATCCAGGTTTTCATTTGATTCTCTTAAGCTGTTTCCTTCAGGAGCAATATCCACATCATGGAAGCAGAAGTAAGGAACACTCAGCTTTTCAAAAAATTCAAAAGCTGCCTCTACTCTGGCTTTCGCTTTGTCCATTTCTGAATAATTGTCCCATTTCCGGATCGCTGTACCTGAACCAAATGGATCGGAAAGATCTGCTGTAAAAGTGTGCCAGTATGCTATGCCAAATCGCAGGTACTCCTCCATTGATTTTCCGTTGATTACTTCTTCAGGATTATAAAACTTAAATGCAAAAGGATTGGATGATCTTGCGCCTTCATACTTAATCTTTTCAACTGAATTAAAATAAGCCATTCATAATTCCTCCTAAATTATAGAAAATAGTAGTTAATTTTTTATTTTCGTAACCGCTTTCTTTATTTGCTAATTAAAGATTATCAGATTTAAATTAGTTTGTCTATTCGATAAACAAAGAATTTAAAAAATAATTAATAGCATTTTTCACCCTTTAGATCTTATTGAGCGTAGGATCTTTTCTTTTCTTCTGCAGAACGTTTATTCTTTAAAATCATCTCTAGCTCTTCTAGTGATCTGCCTTTCGTCTCAGGTACAAACTTCCAAACAAATAGTCCTGATAAAATACTCATGAGCGCATAAAAGCCATAGGTTAATCCTCCGCTGAATTCCATCATCATCGGGTAGGTTGAGGAAATGAAATAGTTTGCTGCCCATTGAGCTGCAACAGCAATTGCTACTGCCTGCCCTCTAATTTTATTTGGGAATATTTCTGAAATTAACACCCAGACAATTGGTCCCCAGGACATCATAAAGGATGCTGTATAAATAATGATAAATACGAGCGTGGCAATCCCAATCGCATTGGCAAATGCTAAGCCTGCCACACCGATCATTCCGATGGCCATTCCAATCGAACCGATGATTAACAGCGGCTTTCTGCCGAATTTATCGACCGTTAAAATCGCAATTATAGTGAAAACAACATTTACAAGTCCCATAATAATCGTCTGGAACATAGATGCGTCCCTCGCTGCACCCATGCTTTCGAAAATTCGAGGGGCATAGTACAAGGCGACATTGATTCCTACAAATTGTTGAAAAACGGAAAGCAAAATTCCAATTACGACAATTGGTACACCATAGGAGAACAGCTTTCCTTTTTTCGTATCAAATGACTGCTTGATTTCATATAAGGTGGCCTTGGCCATCGTTGTATCGTAGATCCTTGTAAGTATTTTCATCGCTTCGTCATTTTTCTGCTGGGATACCAAATAACGAGGGGTTTCAGGCACTAAAAATAGCAGCAGCAAAAATAGAAGTGCCGGAATTGCTTCAGATGCGAACATCATTCTCCAGCCAATATCATTTACCCAGGCCTCCGTCTGTCCTCTGGCAATCCCCCAGTTCACAAAATAAACAACAAGCATTCCAAATATAATCGCAAATTGGTTTAAAGACACCAGCCTACCCCGAATATGGGACGGTGCTACCTCACCGATATAGATCGGAGCGACAGCCGAAGCAAGCCCTACACCAATTCCTCCAATTATTCGGTAAAGATTAAATGTGATAAGCAGAGAATACGTAGGCTCACCTGCCGTAAAGAACAACAGCTCAGGATAAGCGGAACCGATAGCAGATAACAAAAACAAAACAGCCGCTAAAATCAGCGTTCTCTTCCGACCGAACCGGGTAGAGAAATAACCTGACAGCAGCCCGCCGATAATGCATCCGATTAATGCACTCGAAACCGTCAGTCCATGTACAAGGGAGCTTAAGTTTAACCCATCAGCAAAGTAGGCCTGGAGTGACGACTCCGCCCCGGAGATGACGGCTGTATCGTATCCGAAAAGCAGTCCGCCAAGTGTAGCCACTAGTGTAATCATGATGATATAAAGACTCTTATTCTTTTTCATTTTTCTCAGAGCAGAATTAGTAACTACCCCTACCTCCTTTTTATAAGAAATCGTTTTCACAAAAATATTCTATCAGTCTTTTGATAGTTTGTATAGTGATTAAACTAACTTTAAAAGGAAATTTCCAAAAAAGTAACGGATAGTTCGTACTCATTGAATCTGTCGAATCATCTTGGTATAAAGATGACTTAGCCGCTTTGTAACTTCATTTTTAAGCATAAAACTGGAACCCCAGCAGGCCATAAATCCACTGTAAAATTTACTTAGAAAAAAACAATGCAAAAAAAAATCCCCGGATCCTTGCCCAGATCCGGGAAATCCTCTTTACCCCTGCTCCTCCTTCAATTTCTCCATTCGCTCAACCCACTCATTGATCTCCTCATCAATTCTGTTTACTTCATCCTCAATTGCCTGAAGCTTTTCTTCCTTCTTCTCATCGATCAGCTGTTTTTTAACTTCATTTTGAGAATCGATGAGCTCGACTGTTTTCCGGGCAATCTCTTCTGTAATTACTTCCTCATTTTTCAGTATTTCAACACCGCGTTTAAATCGCGCATTTTCACGGCTCAGAGCGAAGCCTAAATCCATAGCAGTGTCGTTAATTTCGAGATTTTGAAACGGAACAGCGAAGCCGTTTTTAGGGGATGAAAGTGATTTATTAATCACTTCCATGTCACTCGGCACCCATGTTTTCTTCATGCTGTATTGCAGATCTTCTGCGGTGTCGGCCGCAAGATAGTCTCCTAAGCCTGCTTCTGCTACTTTTTTGAGCTGCTCTTCGGATTCCTCATCCACATTAAATCCAATAATGTTCACTTTGCGATCCTCATCCTCTTCGACAAATGCTTCCGCCTCTGCTATCGGATCGCCCCCACAGGTCTCCATTCCGTCACTGACGATAAATACAGTCAATTTACCTTCGTACTGGCTGCTGTCTTCTTTGGCTTTTTTTATCGCTTCTGCCAACGGAGTCCAGCCCTTTGCTTCAACCCCGTTTACTGATTCATAAAATTTCTCTTCGTTATACTCACCCATCGGCACGATTTCATCTATCGTTGAGCAGGATAGCTCCCGGTCCTCATCCTCCTGCGTTCCTTCATGTCCATACACATACAGGGAAACCTCACTTGCTGCACCGATCGTTTTTCCAAAATCAAGTACCGCATCCTTTGCCACCATCATTTTCTGTTCCCCGTCCACATCCAAAAGCATACTCGAGCTCGCATCCAAAAGAATCATGGCATGTGCAGGGGGCTCCTCTCCTTCTGCTCCTGCGTCCATTTCTTCCGGCTCAGGAAGAAGCGGTGCAGAAAAAGTGGGTTTAAATTTGTTCAGCTTTTCGGCTAATGCACCAACAGCTCCATTTCCAAGTAAAGCCTGCAGCTGCTCTAGTACACGCTCTGGATCTTCAATCTCTTCTTTTCCCTGCATTTGCGCCATAAAATCCTCTTCAATTCCTTCTAAAGGATTAATAGCAGCAAAGCTGTTCGTTTCATCACGCAATGAATACTCCTTTGTCAATTCGCCGCTTTCATTTTTTGTTAAATCTTCAAAAGAGGACACAAGCCCGAGAGTCTCAACTGTCTCCAGGTCATCATCTGAAGCTTCATTTTCCTCCGGTGCCTGTTCCCTTTCTTCTTCAGTTTCTTCAGCCGGGTCATTCTGTACCGGTGCTTCTACTTCTCCTCCCGTATCTGAGCAGGCAGAAAGCAGGATAGCAGTTAAAATCAGCATTATGTATTTTTTCATTTCTCTCGCCTCCAGTCGTAATAATTATACGGAATAACCTTACATTTTGTTTCATAAAACAACAAATACATTCAGAATAGTTAATTATTTTTGACTGTCATGAAAGAACATGGGATAACTGAATAAGCGATATATATTTATATCTGAAATGAGGGAATTAATCATGACTGACAAAAAACCAAAAGAAATAAGCCAGGATGGATCATTTAAGCGGCAAACAAATCGTTTTACTAAAGCATTCGGTCAAAATGAAGGTGAGCTGCCTGTTGAAAAAGACCGCTACCGCCTGCTTTGGTCGCCAGCCTGTCCATGGGCTCACCGCGCAGTTATTGTCCGGAGCTTACTGGGGCTGGAGGATGCCATCAGCTTAGGAACGGCAAGCCCTATGAGGCCTGCTATCGGCCGGGTGGACTGGGAGTTTTCGCTTGATGAAAAGAATGTTGACCCGATTCTCGGGATTCAATATGTCAGTGAGGTTTATCTGAATGCAGACCCTGACTATGATGGGCGTCCAACGGTGCCTGTTATGGTAGATTTAAAGGATAAAAAAGCCGTTAATAATGATTACCCGCGTTTAACCAATTACTATGAACTTGCATGGAAGGAGTTTCATAAAGAAGATGCTCCCGACTTATACCCTGAGGAACACCGGGAAACAATTGACACCTTAAATGAAGAAATTTTTCATGACATTAATAACGGTGTTTATAAATGCGGCTTTGCTCAGTCGCAGGAAGCCTATGAAGAGTCTTTTGACCGGCTCTTTGCCAAGCTTGACTACCTTGAGGACTGGCTTTCAGACCGCCGTTTTCTTCACGGCGATTTCGTTACCGATTCTGATGTACGGTTATACACCACACTCGCCCGGTTTGATGCTGCTTACTATAACGGATTTAATACAAATCGAAATTTAATTCGTGAAATGCCAAACCTCTGGGCCTATGCACGTGATTTGTACCAGACACCCGGCTTTGGCGACACGACGGATTTTGATGCGATTAAGCGTCATTACCATTTGTCTATAACAATCAATGCAGATAAAACAGAAACGAAAATACTGCCAAAAGGACCTGACTTGTCTTTATGGGAAAAACCGCATGGACGCGAGCATTTAAGCAGCAGACAAGGTAAGTTTCGTAGACAAGGAGAGTAACGACATGACTATTCATATCAGGGAAGCCAAAAAAAAAGAGCTGCCGCTGATTCGAAAGCAGCGGATCGAAGCCTATAGCGAGCATACAAACCGAATTTCTGAGGAGCATTGGCAGGCGCTTAAAAAAGCCATTTCTTCAGAAGCAGACCAGCAGCCAGGCGTGGAGCTGCTCGTTGCTGAATGGGAAGGTGAAATTGCAGGCAGTGTCGCACTCTTTCCTGCGAAGACGGATGCTTATGAAGGGTACGTTGATGAGCTTGATTATCCGGAGCTCCGGGTGCTTGCTGTCTCCCGCAAAGCGCGTGGAAAAGGCGTTGGTTCAGCTCTTATTCAGGCGTGCATCGACCGGACAAAAGAAAAAGGCTACCCCGCAATTGGCCTTCATACTGGTGAATTCATGGAAGAAGCCATTGACCTGTACACGAGGCATGGATTTGAACGGCTGCCTCAGTACGACTTTGAACCCGCCAATGACGGCGTGATTGTAAAGGCTTTTAAACGTACGATCTAAATAAAACGGCCCGCTGAATATCCCAGCGAGCCGTTTTTTCGTTTAAATAAAATACCTCTTCAATTTCCCCATCACCTTCTTCAAATCCGCTGATCCGTCATGGAATCCAACATGCCCATCCGGTCGGATGAAAAGCATGCTTCCCTTTCTCATTCCTAAATTCCGATCGAGATGACGGTACGAATCATAGATAATCGGAAGTTCGTTTCGTTCGGTCAGAACGGTTCCGCCTCTTGCCACAAGGAAAACCTTTATCATATCCGGAAAGGCTTCATTTGCTTTTTCTGCAAAAGCATAGGCAAAGTCAACAAGATCCGGCTGATAGGAATCAATATAGATTAAACACACATAGCCGAGGCGCTGGATAAGAGGGAAAAGCCGCTCATCTGTTGTTCCGTTCATAAACAGCAGCTGATCCGGCACGCGTTCTCCTGCCTGAATTGCTCTTCTTGGTAGGGATTTGTCCTTAAATGACCGGTTGATCGGTGTTTTATCATAATCATTATGAACATGGGACAGGGCTTTTGCAAAAATGGCCTGTACCCAGTTTTGTGTCAGCGCTGCTTTTCCTGCCCAGTTGCGGACTTTACCGGGAAAACCTTTTAACTGAATCATTTTAAGCTCGAGTGTAGTATTTCGGATTACCTCTTTCGCAACAGGTGCGCGTTCTTCGTGATACGTATCAAGAAAGGGGCTCCCTGCGTATCCTTTTAGAACCGTATCGATTTTCCAGCAGAGATTCGCCACGTCCTCAAGTCCGATATTCATTCCCTGGCCGCCAAGCGGGTTGTTAATATGAGCAGCATCACCAACGAAAAAGACGCGGTCTTCCCGGTAATTTGGTACCTGTCTGTGAGCTGTTCCGAAATAGCCGAGCCACCTTGGCTTCTCCACCTGATAGGAGGTCGTTAAAATCGTGTCGAGTGAAGTCTGCAGCTCCTGCAGCTTCATCTCTTTTCTGCGAGGGCCTTTTTGTCTTGTACGGTCAAAGCCTACAACCCGGTAAGAACCATCCTTATACGGGAAAAAGGCGGCAGCCCCCCGGTCATTAATGTGCAGGTTTATATGAATTTCCTTCATTTCAGGAATTTCAACATCTCCTGTGAAGAACGTGATGCCCTCATCTTCTCCGACAAATTCAACATCTAACAGCTGCCGGACCTTGCTGTGGGCGCCGTCACAGGCAAGAACATATTTAGCTAAATACTGTTTAGTTTCCCCATTATGACTCGCGGTGACATAAACTCCTTCTTGTTCCTGAACCACATTAAGGACCTCATGCTCCCTTGAGATTACACCACCCCGATCGTTTAAATGAGTTTCAAGAATTTCTTCAATTTCATGCTGAGGAATAATTAATAAGTAAGGGTATCTGCTTTTCACATGGTACATTTCCACGTAGGAGGGCTTTTTGCCGGCTAAATGAATTTTTGCTCCAGGTCCCGGATAGCCTCTTTTTACAAATGGCTTATTCACACCTAAAAACTCAAACAATTCAAGCGATCTTGCCTGAATCCCAAGCGCCTTTGATAGCACAGAGCGTCCCGGCTTCTTCTCAAGACAGACAAAATCCACTCCTCTTTTCTGCAGGACATTCGCAGCCATCAGCCCGGCTGGCCCGGCCCCAATGATAATGACATCTGTTTCAATCACAGCCATAGAGAGAGCTCCTTTCATTCCGTAGGGGTCTTTTAACGTTTTTACCATTCATTAAGTACATAACAATCCTACTTTACGATACCCTTCTTTCCGGACAAAACACTTAAATTAAACGAGAAAAAAGCAGCGACAGCCGTTCGCAATGAACGGCTCCCCCTGCTAATCTTACCTATTATCCTATTTTACAGGAATCCATATTTCAGAAATGTATTCTTCTGACATGGGGTCACCACCCGAGTAGACCTCGAGATCCGGTGTTCCGGCATGTTTATAATTGCTTGCCGGGAACCATTCTGTATAGATCCGATTCCACATCGTTTGAATCGCATGCGGCATAGCCCCTCTTACTTCAAACACTGCCCATTTAGAAGCGGGCAGCTCCATTGTTTCAAATCGTTCCGGACGGTCGCCTTCATGGGCAGCCGCCACCCAATAGTCAATCGTGTCGGGCTTATCTTTGCTTTTGTCTACACAAATGCCTAATACTCCTTTGATCTCCCCATTATTTATTGAAGCCAGACTGTCAGCTGTTCCATCCTGATTTACTCTTCCCCAGATTTTTGGGATTTCTCTAGAATTCTCTCCATCTGCACAGGACACTTCCTGCCTGATTCCAACGACTTGCACCGAACCTTTTTCAATCACTTCAACCTTCATCGGCGTTTCTCCTCTCAAAGTCACCTGGATTACCAGGCGATGATAATAGTGAAGCTTTCCTTTCCCGCTTTTTGCTTCTCTTGGTGAAAGTCCATGCTGTTTTCGAAATGCCTTTGAAAATGATTCCGGAGTGTTGTACCCAAACTTTAGGGCTGCATCAATAATTTTCACATCTTCTTTTACTAGCTCGTGCGCTGCAAGAGTTAATCTTCTTCTGCGAATATATTCGCCGACCGGCATGCCTGTAAGCAGTCCAAACATCCGTTGGAAATGGAACGGGGACACCATTGCCTGTTTAGCAACATTTGTAATTTCAATGTCTTCTAATAGATGGTCTTCTATATAATCAATTGATGCCTGAAGAGACTGGATCCAGTTCATATTCCTCACCCCATGTATTAATCTTAATTGATTAATGAAAAAGAAACATGTCCATTTTTGCTTTAAGGGAACAGAATTTAAGTATTGGAAGTGAGTGTACACTCATTCCCGTATCCTCTTAATTTCTACTTCCTGTTTTTTTGAACTTTACAAGCATCTAAAACTGCTCTTCCTTGGTTTGGGCAAATGACGAAAACAAGTCAGGTACCTTTTAAAAAGATTAGGCTTGATCCTATAATTAAAAGGGAAGATACAAACTCGAATACTCATAAAAAGGAAGATATATATGGCATTTTCAAAAGTAATCGGACTTGGCTGGGATGTTGGCGGCTGGATGGGAAATAACCACGGTGTGGCGATGTGTCAGTGGGATCGGAGGACAAATGAGATCTCCTGGTCAGGCAAAGCTGCAGAAATATCGATTCCAGACCGGGGGCTGTTGACTCTGGATCATCTCATTTCAGAAGTTGATCCCTCCTTCAGACTTGAAGCAGTTGACTCCGACACGTTAGTAATCATTGGTATTGATGCTCCTTTAGGTTACCCTGCAGCTTTTAACCGTCTTATTAATGGAGAAAGACCCGAAATGAAAAAACCCGAGAAAGAAATTTTCAACCCGCTCGCTTATCGGTTTACGGACCAGGAGATTTATAGGGTATTCGGAAAGAAACCGTTATCGGCTTCTTATGACCGGATTGGAAATAATGCAACTGCAGCGATGATTCATACAAAACGATGGGAAGAAGAAGCAGGCTTCAAAACACTGCCTTTAAAAGAAGCAAGTGACACGGATCACCGTCTGATTATCGAAGTCTATCCTGCTTTGGTGAAGGAAAAAAGATTTGAAGAAGCGCATACCTATTTAACACGCTTTTTACCTGAAGACACTTCTCCAGGTACAGATGCTTATGACGCCTCCCTCTGTGCCCTTTTTGCTGTGGCTTTTGGAAGCAACGGAAAAGTACTGCCAAAAATAAAGCACCCGCCTAAAGAAAAGAACGCCCTCATTAAAGAAGAAGGATGGATTTATTACTTTGACCAAAGCTCAACTTAAAAGGCAGTGAAACATTCTTATTTAACCAGGAGGATAGATAGGTGCAGCTAATGCAGAATGATGACACATGTATGATTACTTTGTTAGAGGACTGTATTTTTTAAGAACGTAAAAAACCCCTCTGCCTAATAAGACAGAGGGCCATCATTCAGTATTCTTAGAGCGTGCTATTATCAATCACAAATCGATATTTCACATCAGAAGCAAGAACGCGTTCGTAAGCCTCATCAATCTGATCTGCTGAGATTACTTCAATTTGGGGAGCGATTGAATGCTCCGCACAGAAGTCAAGCATTTCCTGTGTCTCTCGAATACCGCCGATCATAGAGCCTGCAAAAGAACGGCGATGAGGGATCAGCGAGAACGCATTCACTTCAAGCGGTTCAGCAGGAGCACCTACATTTACCAGTGTTCCATCCAAAGCCAGCAATGAGATATAGGCATTGATATCAATCTTCGCACTTACCGTATTAATAATTAAATCGAAGGTGCCGGCAAGTTTTTCAAAGGTTTCTGAATCGCTTGTTGCGTAGTAGCTTTCAGCACCAAATGCCAGCCCGTCTTCTTTCTTGTTTAAGGTTTGGGAAAGAACCGTAACCTCTGCTCCCATAGCGTGGGCAATCTTAACAGCCACATGACCAAGACCGCCCATTCCGACCACCGCTACCTTCTTGCCCGGTCCGGCATTCCAATGGTTTAGCGGAGAATAAGTCGTAATCCCTGCGCAAAGCAATGGTGCAGCAGCATCTAGTTCAATGTTGTCAGGAATCCTGACGACAAAATCCTCCGTTACGACGATATGAGAGGAATAGCCGCCTTGAGTAGGCTCCCCGTATTTATCGACACCGGCATAAGTAGGGATATTTCCTTTAAGGCAATATTGTTCTTCACCTTTTTGGCAGTTCTCACACTCGCCGCATGAGTCAACCATGCAGCCAACGCCTACTCTGTCGCCAACCTTATACTTTGTTACCTCAGATCCAACCTCTGAGACAATTCCTGCAATTTCATGTCCTGGGACAAGCGGGTAATTTACTTCTCCCCACTCTCCATGAGCAGTGTGAATATCAGAATGACAGATTCCAGCGAATTTAATCTCAATCAAAACGTCACTCACGTCAAGATTCCGCCGCTCAATTTCAGCAGCACGGAAGGATTGGTCCGGACCATTTACAGCTCTAGCTTTAGCAGTTACCATTGTGGAAGCCTCCAGTTTATATAAGAATTAAAGAGAAACAATTAAATGATATCCTCTCTCTTCCCTTCATTCCTTCTTTTTCCTATTGTAAAACCCTGTAACTCTTTATGGCTCCCTTTTTTAAAAGAATTTACTAGTGATTTACTTTTATTTTTCCAACGAGGCTCTGAGGTTAACACCGTATTCCAGATAGCCTTTTAAACAGGTTAGCATATATATCCATCCCTCTTTATTATCTACTAGCTGATCGATGAGATGATCACTTCTAGAATCAAACCCTTCTTCTATCACTTCAATTATCGAATTGTCTTTGGCTTCCTCTAAAATATTTATTGTGACTTTATGACCGTCATCGTCTTCGAAAACAATTTTTTGGTTCTCTTGAATTACTTTAATAAAGATATCCCCTTCCGCTTCATACTCCTCATAGCGCAATGTGACTGTTTTTCCTTCTTCCCATCTTTCAGAGCTTGATGAGAACCAAAAACGCCCAATCTTTTCAGGATCAACAAACGCTTCAAAAATCTCTTTGGCAGACGTGTAAATCCTCATTTTAGAAACATTTTTCATGTATTCTCACTCGCTTCCTAATTTTAGAATTCTTCTTCATTATTATAACGATATTTTTTCTCTGCTTGAAAAAAAGTATTTCTTTCCTATTACCCAAACGACGAGTAATATGGGTATATAAAACAATTTTAGAAAAAGAAAGCAGGTTCTATATGAGTAAAAAATCTTTCACCTGGCTTTTCACTGTGCTTCTTGGTATTCCGGTTCTTTTCATACTTTTTGTCACGTTCTCTTATGACGTTTCCGCTAAGCTGGACGAGTTCCCTGTTCCGAAGGGTGCACAAGTAGCTGGAGAGACGGGCAGTTCGATGACCTTTACCTGGGGACGAGCATCAGGCGATGAGGGAATTCCTTTTAGTTATGAAATGAAAATTAAATTTGCCGGCTGGGAAGAAACAAATCGGGAGGGAGCTTGGGTTTCTTACCAGAATGGAGAAACAACAATTGACCTGATCACTGATTCTGATTATCTCTATCTTGCACTTGGTGAGGATGAAGCTGATTAATTCAGAAAAAAAGACATTGAAAGTGAAGCTTTCAATGTCTTTTTTAATGCCTTCATTACTTCATATAACGATATTCCATCAACCGATTTAAAAGCTCAACCTTCTGTAGCAATTCCTCTCCATTGTTCGTTTCCTTCACTTTTTTACGCTCAAGCTCTTTATCAACCAGGCGCTTGACGGATAACACGTCTGTCCCGTTAATAAGAACATCCTCTTTCGAGTTAAAGTGCTGGTGGGCAACGAGCTGCATACCGTAGGAATTATAAAGAAGGGTATAGCCGGCAATTCCGGTTTTGGATTGGTACGCCTTTGAAAATCCTCCGTCAATCACAATCATTTTGCCGTTTGCTTTGATTGGGTTTTCACCGTCAATCTCTTTTACGGGTGTGTGGCCATTGATAATATGACCATTATCCGGATTCAGATCAAACTCCTCAAGGATTCTGCGGCATGTTTCTTCCTGCTCACGCAACGAATAATAAGGGTTTTTCTTCTCCTTATGAGAGGCTTTATCCTTAATAAAATACCGTTCAAAGGTGGTCATTTCCCGCTTTCCAAATAAGGAGGAATACTCACCGGTCCATAAATACCAGACCATATCCGTTGCCAGATCGTCTGTTTTTTCAGGATGGGCAAATGCATTCCGTAAGTACTGCTCGAATACATCAAGCAGTTCACGTCCTTTATACGCTTTTCCCTCTATCTCCATCTTCTCCATAGGTCCATCCTCACAAAGCGGAATACAGCCATGAATTAAGAGATTCCCATTATATCGTAAATAAAGACTGCCTTTTTTCATAAGGAAATTCATATGTCTTGCGAGCTTTTCTGAATGCTGCACAGAAAATAACAGCTTGTCCATTACCTGCGCTTCTTCTTCAAGCAGCTCATCAGGCTTTTCCGGGTTAATCGTTTTAAAGCAGGTGTCTTCAAGTGGGTACGTCACGCCATTAATCGTGATCTCACTTTTCTCGTAATCTACTTTTTCAAGCAGCAGCCGGCCTTCCATATTAAAATTCGGACGTCTTTTAATAATTGGGCTTTCAAGCTTAAACTGAATCATCGCAATAGCCTGATGGATTTTTGTGATTTGCAGCTTTTCGTGATCAGATGTTTTTTTATCTGAATGGATTTTCGGTCTGAATGCCGGATTATCCTCGTAGTATTTATCTGCCAGATTTAATAGCGGTCGGAGATTTATGCCATAAACATCTTCGATAATATCAAGATTGTCATAACGGGCGCAGATCCGGATAATATTTGCAAGACAAACCTTTGAACCGGCAAAAGCACCTAGCCACAGCGCGTCATGATTTCCCCATTGAACATCAACAGAATGATAGTTTATGAGAGCCTCCATGATTTTATCAGGCTCAGGTCCCCGGTCATAAATATCACCAACAACATGCAAATGATCCACCACAAGCCGCTGCGTGCTGTAGGCAAGGCCAATTATGAGCTTTTCTGCCTGGCCAAGCGTGATAATCTGCTGGACGATCTTAGAATAATACTGCTCCTTATTGGCAAATTCATCTGTTTTATAAAGAAGCTCTTCTATTATATAAGCGAACTGCTCAGGCAGCGCCTTACGCAATTTGGAGCGTGTATATTTTGAAGAAGAATAAGCAATCAGCTTAATCATGCGTTCAATGCTGTCTTTATACCATTTATTAAGCTCCTGTTCATTTTCAACACTGTTTTTTATCAACTTTAATTTTTCTTCCGGGTAGTATACCAGGGCTGCGAGTTCATTAATTTCTTTTTCATAAATGACCCCGCTGAAGATGTCCCGTATTTTCTCTTTCACACGACCCGATCCATTACGCAAAACATGCTGGAAGGCCTGATACTCCCCGTGCAGGTCACTGACAAAATGCTCAGTGCCCTTTGGCAGATTAAGAATGGCTTCATAATTAATGATTTCAGTGACGACTTTTTCTTCCCGGTCGTATTTTTCAGCAAGCAGGTCTAAGTATCTTTTATCCACTGGTAATCCCCCTTTTCACCTTCTCATGATGCTTTTATCTGTGTCCTATTGCAGTATGTACCAAAACGATCCCATCTGTTTCCATCTTACCACTAAGACGCCTATTCCTCATGCTGTTTTTAAAGGTTTTCTCTTATTACTGTAAAAAAAGAGATCAAAGATTTTCTATCTCTGATCACTTAACTTCAGGTATACACACTAACGCCAAAACCCCTCATGCCCAGCCTTATCCTCAATATTAAATTCAATCATACGTTTTAGCAGCTCATAATCCACCGGCTGATTCCACTTAATGCGAAACAAGCCCTTTGTGGCACTGTATCCGGCCTCTTTTATATCATCAGCGAAGCGGGTCATCGTGACTGCTTCCGGCGCAAAGCTCATATGGTGCTTTGCAGCGTCAATGCCGATAATAAAGGTACCATGATCGGTAAACATAGGTGTATTCCATTTCAGCACAGGCTCTAACTGAGGAAAAGTATTAGCCATCCAGGCATAAATCTCTTCCAGCCTTTCCCGGTGTTCAGGATTATCGAAGCCTTTTATGTATGATGTAAAGAGTTCCATAGTGGTTCCTCCTGTTCTTTTAACTTAATTATCTCTTAAAAGCATCATTTCGTTAAGACTTATTTAACACAAAAAGGCTGAGACATGCAGATGTCTCAACCTCTTTAAAACTGGACCACTGCTTATCAAGTGGACGCTTCACTTTAACGTTCAGTGACTATATAGCTAAATTCGTTTAATCCCTTTTGGTTAATCGACTTTCTTTGAGTAAACATGCGCCAATACCATAAAGATCGTAATCAAAAGAAAGGCGGTTAACGCAAGAAATGGAATGGTGACAAAGCCAAACCAGTTAATATACTGAGCGTTGCATGGTACACCGCTCACGCACGGCTTAATTCCGCCGAAGCCTGGAATCTTTTGTTCCATATAATGCATCACAGAAATTGAACCGCCAATCAGTGCCATTGGAAATACAAATCGTTTAACGGACAAATCATTCTGAAACGCACCTACTCCAAGGATAATCGTCAGGGGATACATAAAGATTCGCTGGAACCAGCAAAGATCGCATGGGATAAATCCCCGGATTTCACTGAAATAAAGACTCCCTAATGTGGCCACCATTGATACCAGCCAGGCGAGAAGCAAAAAAAGCTGACTTTTCGTTTGATTTGAGCTCATGCTGATTACCCCTCAAGTTCCTGATCAATCAGCGCTTTTAACGCTTCATAATCAAACGGATCTTCCATCATGGTTCCATTGACCATAATGCTTGGTGTAAATTGAACATCAAACTCTTCTACAAGATCCATATCCTGATTGACTTGCTCTGCCATTGTTTCCTGCTCGAGATCACTCATTAGCTGGCTGACATTCATGCTAGTTGTTTCTTCTGCAATTTCTGCCATTTTGTCATGAGTAATCCAGAGACTGTCATGATTTTGTGCAGGCTGCTCCTCGAACATTTTTTTATGAAATGTCCAGTAGGATTCAGGGTCATGCTCTAAAACTGATTCTGCAGCTAATGATCCTATTTTAGACTCTTCCCCATGAAAAAGCACATTAATAAACGAATATGAAACATCTCCATTATCAAGATAATCATTTTCAAGCTGAGGGAAAATCACTTCCTCCCAAGCCTTGCAGGAAGGGCATTTGAAATCTCCAAACTCTACAATCTGAACAGGCGCATCCGCTTCTCCAATGGTTGGCTGCCCCTCAATGGACGGCTGATCATCATGCACTGTCTCATTGCTTTGGTTATTATTGACCACAACAACAGCCACAGTCACGATCGCAAATACAAGCAAAGCAGCAAGGATAATCAGTTGAAATTTTTTATTTGGCATGTGAACACCTCTCGAAATTTTTTAAGGATGAAAAAAGGTCTTTTCAATCTTATCATCTTAGGGTCCAACTATTTCCTGTTATTTTCTACAGTTTTGTAAACAATACATACTCCATATTTAAGAAAACCGCACCTTGATAGTATCATGACCAAAGGATTGGCATGTTTGTCCACTGCAGGACATATGTTTAGTGGCGCAAGCTCGAGTTTACTAATTGAAAAGGTGTGAGGATATGTCCTTCATTTGGCTGGCGGGTTTTCTCTCGACTGCAGCAGGTATTGGTCTGGGTGGTGTGTTGGCATGGTTTCTTAAAGGGTTCCAAAGAAGCATTCATTCTATTTCTTCCTTATGCTCAGGATTAATTATTGGTCTTGTCAGCCTCGAAATGGCACCCGAAGCCGTAGAATTAGGTGACTGGATCATTTTTTTCCTCGGATTTTTGACGGGCGCCCTATTGTATGAATTGATACATAGAGCTTCACATTCGATCACTTTCCATCCCACTAGCGCTGAAAAGAATATGATGATTCATGCCAGCATGCTTTTAGCCTTAAGTATTTCTGTTCATAATTTCCCTCTTGGTGTCATTCTTGGCTCGACTACTACCTCGTCGCTTACGGTCTCCTTCCTTCAAACGCTTATGTTTCACAATGTTCCTGAAGGAATGATACTGTTTACTCCTTTATTTTTGGCTGGCTTTGGCTTTTTTACCTGGCTCTTTTTCTCACTTCTCGTTGCCCTGCCTGTTGGACTCGGTTCCTTTGCCGGGAGCTTCATTGGACTTGACCATCCAATGCTGTGGGCGTATGTGACCAGTGTGGCAGTAGGATTAATTGTGATGGTTACGGTAAGGGAGATCCTCGGAGAATCAGCAAAACGTTCTTCTTTGCTTTTTTCTTTGATTCTTTCAGCTGTTGGTTTTGTGGTGATATTTTTTTATTTTGCGTTTATTTAGGGAAAAAGTTTCGATCGTAAATTAACGAAATAAAATAGGCTGAGACAAATGTGATGTCTCAACCTATTTCGTCCGGTTAATTGCTTGATACTTTAAGAAATACAGTCTCCGCCCAAAGGAACTTCTGAAATAATATCCCTATGATGCCAAGAACTAAACAGATAGCCCCAACTCCAGTAAAAACCGCACCCGCTTCGAATGCCTGCACTAACGCTCCCCCGATGAGAGGCGCCAGCACCACGCATAGGCTGGCGATGGAGTTGCTAATTCCAGAAACCCTGCCTATTGAATCCTCGGTCGTGTTTTTATGGATAATGTATTGAAAACCAATCGTGTACAAGCCAACCCCAAGGCCGACGACTATTCCATATAGGACAGGCAGCCACAAATCAAACCCTGGCTTTAAAAGCCCTACACCGGCAAAGCCAATTCCGATACATAACATGCTTCCTCCAAGAAGCCAGCCATAACTTCGAAATGCCTTAAATCGATTTAACCCCATAATCATTACTACGGCTCCGAATCCTGAAGAAGCAAAAAGCCAGCCGATCATTTCAGGACGTGTTGGCGCTAGATCCCTAAACCATGTAATAAACTGCACATCAATCATTTGGATAAACAGGAGCCCTGTAAAAGAAAAACAGAAGCTGACGAACAGGATCCTGCTTTGAAGCACAAGGCCCCAGCCTTCCCTCCAAGATTGCCAGAACGACATCTGGTCATTATTCTCTGTTTTGCTCAAGAAGAAATCCGGTTTTTCTTGTTTCCTGTAAATCGAGAACAAAATGAGTGAAGACAGAGAAAAAGCAATTGCATTTATTAATAGACACAGCTGAGGTGAAGCTGCACCTGCTACCATCCCCCCAAGAAGAGGCGCTATAATTTTTGACAGCTGCATCATCATTCCATTCAGTGAAAAAGCTTTAACAAGATGCTCCTCGCCGACCACCTGCTTAATTAATCCCTGCTGGGCAGGAAAATGAATGACATTCACCACAGACCTCATCGAAATAACGATCAGTGCAAGCCATGGATTTGGAGTAACCATTAACAAAAGAGTTAGCAGGGCAGTTAAAATGTCAGCAATCATCATGAGTTTAACTTTGTTCATCCTGTCCGTCAGCACCCCTGCAAACTGTCCAAGAAGCGCTTGGGGCAGGGCGATTGCAACTGGAATAAAGGCAATCATTATCGGCTCCGCCTGCCACACATAGCCAAAAATAATCATGATGGCAATCGCATCAAAATAATTTCCCATCATCGAAACTGAATACGACGCAAACAGCTTCATAAAAACGGTATTGCGCCAGATTGAAGGATGATAACTTTTTTCTTTCATTGTCTTCACCTATCCTGTTATCTCTTTTTTTACAGAATAAGCTCCCAATGTCAGAGGAATATCATATGGTCAAATAAAATGAATATCCAGGATCTTTACTATTTCTTTAACTAACTCTGAAGGATGATATTCAAGCTTAAGTTTATTTTTTCTCTCCTGTATCATCTTTAATAACCCGGGGTCAGTACCATCCAGCTCAAGAAAAAAGAGAGTGAGATCCAGTGCGAGAAAAAGATGCCCCTTAAAATGAGTTCCCTTTGTTATACTAAATCCATTTTCAATCATTTCTCTTCCTTTTACGTTCTCACCATTTCGGAGTAAATTAACGCCTTTTATGATGTTAAAGACCCCAAGTTCACGTTGATACGGCTTTCTTTCGAAGAACGTTTCCATTTTAATCAAAAGCAAGTCAACTTCATCCTGGTCTTTTTCACAAAGAGCCAGCATCAGCCTCACATTCATTAAATATGGATAGAAGCCATGCTCTTCATCTGTTATTTCCGGGGCAATATCCTTTGTCAGCTGACTGTAATAGTCATTGGCACGTCTAAATTGTTTATTGAAAACGTAGGAAAAAAACAGACCGAGCGTTTTAGCTTCAAAATGTGTTTTAGGTGAAAACGCATTTTGTTTAATTCCTTGTTCAAAATACGAAATGACTTTGGCATAATCCCTTGTCAGACTTTGATAAATAATAATGATAAAATATAGCTTTTCATTCATGGGAAGCTTTTGGTCTTCTACAAACCACCATAGATCGCCTCTCAAGTAAGCCAGAATTACCTCGTACCCCTGAGGAGCTTCAATACCCATTTCCTTTTTTGAAAGAAAGGCATTAACCGCTTCTCCCTGACCATACAGATGATATTTCCCCAGCACCTGCTGAAGCAGCTCCTGAAATTCAGGGTCTTGAATGACAGGTAAAGGTGCATGATTCTCTTTCTCATAGCTTAGTTTGTAGCCATACCCTTTAACCGTTTCAATCTTGACTGTACCAAACCAACTGCCCAGCTTTTTTCTCAGCCTATAAATATGATCGTCGACTGTACGGTCAGATGGAGTTTCCATCGGCCACACAGCTGACAAAAGCTGCTCTCTTGAGAAGGCCTGGGGGGAATGATCATAGAGGTATTGAAGAAGATAAAATTCTTTTCGAAGCAAGGGAATGCTCTCTCCATTCCACGTAACGGTATAGTCTGCGAGGTGAAAGTGTAGTTGTGCCATGCCTTATCTCCTCTATTCAGTGATAATTTAATCGTACCATATGAAGAGGCATGGACCATTAACTATTGGAATGAATGTTTTGCAGCTGGAATGACCCCTCTGTGTTAAGCAATCTCGTAAGTGTACTAATAAGGAGGGGGCCAAAATGCTCAAAAATAAAACACCCCGCAGGATGCTTTATTTTTAAATGCTATTTAAGCAGGATCTACAGAAATTAAAACAACGTCCTTCAGATTAAATTTGTGAAGGATTCCGTCTTCATTCTCAACGAATTTCGTTTCGTCATGACCATACTTTAAAGCGGCGCTATGTTTATCTTCCGCTTCCACATTATCTACAACCTTTGCTCCGCTTGAAAGATGATACGTAACTTTGAACTTTTGATCAACACTCATACTCTCACCCCCTGGATAATATCTACTCTTTCTATTTTGCTCATTACCCTGCAAAGGTTTCTCCTAAACGAGTCAGCTCGTTTATTAACAAAGTTCTTCCAGCTTTTAAACCTCCAAGAACCCACGAAATCCCCTGGCAGCATAGTAGGATTCTGCTCCGTTATGATAAAGGAATACCCGCCCGAACCGTCTGTCGCAAAAAAGGGCACCTCCACGATCTCTCACTTCAGCAGGAGTTTGAACCCAGCTTGAGGTTTTCAGGTCAAACTCGCCAAGTGTTTGAAGCCTCCGGTACTGCTCTTCTGTTAATAGTTCAACCCCCATCGAAGCAGCCCTGTCTTTTGCGTTATCTATGGGCTTATTTTTCTTTCTTGATTCCAGTGCCGCACGGTCATAGCAAAAGCTTCTGCGATCTTTGGGAGTTTCCGCTGAGCAGTCGCAAAATAGAAAAACGTCCTTCTCTTCATCAAATCCTATGACGTCAGGCTCCCCTCCTGTCTTCTCCATTTCACTGAGCGACCATAATTTTGATGCATCCGATTCAAGCCTTGCCTCAATTTCAGCCCATTCCAGTCCTCCATGACGATTCATGTTTTGAGTAAAGCGTTCCTTCAGCGTTTGCATAAGCTCCTCTTTTTGCTCCTGCGTGAGTTCTTTACCAGTATTTTTATCCAAGAAAGATCACTCCTTTTTAAGGTAAGTATTCCTCCCTCATTGTTCGCTCTCTATTTAAAATATCCTGCTTTTAAAAGGATAATACATGCTATCCCCTAATAATCTAGAAAACGTGAAAGCTTTATGCGGTAGATAACACTATTTACAAGCTTCTTAATAATATAAAAAAGGTTTTTCAAAGTTTATTAAACTTTGAAAAACCTTATATTTTACTAATCGTTCCTTATTTCTTATAGGACAAGTCCTGTCCATTTGTTTCAATAACTTTTTTATACCACTCAAAGGAATCCTTCTTATAGCGCTGCATCGAGCCATTGCCTTCGTTATCCCGGTCAACATAGATCATGCCGTAGCGCTTTTTCATTTCTCCGGTTGTAAGGAAACAATATCGATGATTCCCCAAGGAGTATAGCCCATACGGGTTTGGCACACCGTTTGGCAGACCGCCGTTCACGTTGTCGCCTCGGTTATCACTTTCGATATCGCTTTTTACCGTCGTAGACATATAATAATTGAAGCCAAGATAATCTACCTTACCATTCCGAAGGATCTCTTCATCTTCTTTTTCAAAGTTGATCTGGTACCCCTCTCTCTCTCAAACTCCTTAAATGCATAGGAGGGATAATAGCCGCGAACCTGGACATCAGAGTTATAATTTAACTAATTTAAATCTTCTGGAATTCCGGGCTGAATACATCCTTCACTTTCTGATGACCGTCATTCTCACGATAGGCTTCCTCCCGTTCGAGACCAAACTTCCCCATCATCGGCAGCTCTGTTCACCTTACATTTCTAAAATGATTGTTATGTCTCTGGCTCTTTTTTCTGTTCTTTTATTGATGACCCATACTAAGCATTGCCTACAATTTCACTCGCACTCTCTTCGTCATTCTATGAATACCCCATACTGCAAGACCGCCCAGAAGAAATGATCCTCCAAACGACAAGATAAGAGAAAGGTTTTCAGGTGCCGATATAGAAAGTACTCTATGGAGCGGTGTATTTAATTCACCTGACCAAAGAAGGTCCATCATAAAAATTAAGAGAAGCGCTCCACTAATCGAAAAGGTAAGTCCCCACCCTCCAAAACGGTAATAACCTGCACCAATAAGCCAGCCGGCTGCATAATAAATAAAGATATTTAAGCTGAATACGAAGAAAATTAACATCCACGAGGTGTTAACTCCCAAAAAGGTTTCAACATCAGTAGCTGCAATTATCTGCTCGACCCCGGTGATGATCACAGCAATAATCATAAAGATCAAAGATAATGCTGCAGAGGAAAGAGCGGCTCCTGTGAAATAATGCTTTCGAGTGACCCCAAGCTTTACGTAGTAGCTTAAGAAGCTGGGCACGGAAAGGATACCAACGACCAGCATAAAGATCTTATAGGGATTTTCGATAAAGCTGAAAAATCCACTCCCAATACCATCAGTGCCTAAAAAATACCGAAGACCAATATATACCACAAGTGCAATTGAAATCATCCAGGCAGCCCATCCCAGCTGAACAAAGATCATATCGTAGGCAACCTTGAAGTCATTACGATTAATTTTCTTCATTATGCTCCCCCTCTTTCGTCAGGTGAATAAATAAATTCTGGAGCGAAACAGGACCGATCTCCAAACCTTCCTGTCTGGCGTTACGGCGCTGCTCTTCAGTAAGCTGTTCGATAACCATTACTGATTTCGTGCCGCCTAGCGTTTGCGTATTAATTGTTTTCAACCCTTGAATAAACCGATCGACACCCTCTGCAGCTCCCGTAACTGAAACTCCTCTATCAAGCAGCTCATCAGCCGGTTCCTTTAACAGCATTTTTCCTTTATGCAGAATTACCACTTCTTCAAATAAGTAATCCATCTCTGACACAAGATGAGTGGATAAAATCATCGTTCTTGGATGAAGCGCATGATCCTCGATCACTTTTTGATAAAAAAGTTCCCGTGTCGGTGCGTCCATTCCGCTGTAGATTTCATCAAAGATCGTGACTGGAGAACGGCTGGCAAGGCCGATAATGGCATTTAACACAGACTTCATACCTTTTGACAATTGATTTAAAGGCGTTTTTAGAGAAAGCTTAAAATCCTTTATCAGTTCCATAGCATAATCCTTATCATAATAAGGTTTGTACGCTTCAACTGCCTCTAAATGCTCTTTCACTTTTTCTGAATTTTCCTGATAGTCTCTTTCATAGACGAAGGTTATTTGCTCCATAAGGTCAGCATTTTCAAAAAGTGGTTTTCCGTCCATTTCAATGGTTCCTTGGGAAGGCTCAGAAAATGACGCAAGAAGTGAAAGGAGTGTAGTTTTACCAGCACCATTCCGGCCAATTAGCCCGTATATTTTTCCTTCATCAAATTGCAGCGACACATTTTCAATTGCATTAACGTTTCCAAACGTCTTTGTGACATGATTTAAAACAACATCCTTCTTCATTCTCGCTCACGCCCTTTCAGCTGTTTAATCAATCTCGTTAATTCATCTTCAGGTATCCCGAGCTTTTGTGCTTCCTGAATCATTGGCAGCATGAATTGATCCACAAAGCTTTTTTTCCTTTGCTCAATTAACATTTCTTTTGCCCCCTCTGCAACGAACATTCCTACTCCCCTTTTTTTATAAATAACACCTGCTTCTACAAGTAAATTGATTCCTTTCGCAACGGTTAAATGATTAATTTTATAGAAGGTCACAAGCTGAGTGGTGGATGGAATTTGATCATCTGTCTTTAATTGATCATTAACGATCTGGTCCTCGATACGATCCTTAATTTGCATAAAGATTGGCTTACTGTCGTTAAATGAATGGCTCAATGAGAACTCACCTCTCTTTGTTATATGGTTATATAGTTATGTATATAACCATAAGTCAAGAAAGGTTCCTCGTCAACTGTTTTGTAAAATAAAAAGAACCATCCGCAATACAATTCATTGCGAATGGTTCTCTTAATTTGTTATGACGAAATCTTTTCTTTCCGGCGCGGCTGGGCTGTGCGTCCTGCCCTCAGCTCCTGCTTAAATGATTTTAATAGACTGTATGCCATAACAAGTAAGATAAACGTTAACGGCAAAGCACTTACGATAATGGCCGTTTGCAGAGCGTCGAGTCCTCCTGAAAACAGCAGCACAAGCGTAGAAGCTGATAAAATCAGTCCCCATGTGATTTTCACACGATTTGGCGGATTTAACATCCCCCCAGTGGTCTGCATTCCTAATACAAACGTTGCAGAATCCGCAGAGGTAATAAAAAAGGTGGAAATCAACAGCACTGATATCAGGGATAAAACTGCGCCTAAAGGCAATTGATCATATACCATAAACAGGGCTGTTTCAATTGGCTGGCTTGAGATATCAATGCCATTTAATAGTTCCATCTGAATACCTGTTCCTCCAAATACCGTGAACCAAAATGCACATAAGGCAGTTGGAATCAACAGAACGGCTACGGTAAACTCACGAACGGTTCTTCCTTTTGAAACCCTGGCAATGAACATCCCGACAAACGGGGTCCAGGAAATCCACCAGGCCCAGTAAAAGATTGTCCACCCTTGCGTCCACCCAGCTTCTTCTTCGTTAAAAGGTGATAACCGCAAGCCCATTCGGTGAAGGTTTTGTATGTATTCTCCCAATGTATTAACAAACAGATTAAGAACGAATACAGTTGGGCCTAAGATTAACATGGCAACAAGCAATATCATTGCTAAAGACATATTAATATTACTTAACCACTTAATCCCTTTTGAGATCCCTGTTGAAGCAGAAAGGATAAAGAGAGTCGTTATAATGACCATAATTGTTAATTGAATTCCAAAGTTATAGGGGATGCCGATTAAATACTGTAGTCCAGAATTAATTTGCTGTGAGCCAAGACCAAGCGAAGCAGCTACACCAAATAATGTAGCGAATACAGCAATGACATCCACTGCTATCCCAATGCCGCCCTTTGCTCTCTTTTCGCCAATAACAGGCGTCAGTGTGGCGCTCATCAAACCGGGAGAACCTCGATTAAATTTAAAGTAAGCAAGCGCTAAAGCAACAATGGCATAAATCGCCCATGCATGAAGACCCCAATGCAAGATCGTATAGCGCAAACCTAAGACAGCAGACTCTTCTGTGCTGCCCTCACCAAATGGAGGTGTCGCAAAATGTGATACTGGCTCAGCTACTCCGTAAAAAAGCAGACCGATCCCCATCCCGGCTGAAAAAAGCATGGCAATCCAAGTGGCTCTGTTGTATTCTGGCTTATCCTCAGGTTTTCCGAGTTTAATTTTGCCGAAAGGCCCTACAATCATGATAATGGCAAAAATGAGGAAAAACGTAGCAATTAGTTGATAGAACCAGCCGAAGTTAACCAGCACGAATGTTTGGGAGGCATTCATGGCGTCGGCAAGTCTTTCGGGGATGATTACACCGATTAAAACAAATAAAATAGAAATCCCGACAGAAATCGTTAAAGTCTTATTCCCTCTCAATGCGCATCACTCCTTCTTAACTATAGTCAGTTTTTCGAACTCAACCCTTGATCTCTCATCATTCGACAAGATTCATGTTTATTGAGTAGATTACATAATACCATACTTCTATACATCCAGATGTGCAGGAGTATGTTTTTAAGGAAATATCTACATAAAATTTAATAAGTAAATAATTTCAACTCTTTTTACAACTAAAAAAGCAGCCATTGCGGCTGCTATTAGCTAGTATATTTATAAACTGTTTCACCCTACAGCAGCCCCCAGAAAAAATACATATCTGCAGTAAGAAAGCGAAGAATTAATCCAATAATCACTACTTTTATAATCTGTCTCTTGGACTGATACAAAACGAAAACAGCAGCAATCAGCAGAAGCAGCTCCAGAGGGCTCTTCAAGTGAAAATACCAGATACCAAAACTAAAAGCCTGCCGTAATAGAAGCATGACGATTAGAGATGAGATGCCAATGCCCATTATTCCTCTCCCCTTCGCATACCAGCACAAATAAGCGAGAAAAGGTGTAAAAACCGTCACGATGATCCAAAACATCATATAGGATTCAGGAAAAAAGCCAGCGATGAAAACGGTATAAAGAAAATAACTGCCTACCATCCCTGCCAGAAACAGAAAAACATTCACCATAGCCCTGCCAGGTGATTTACTGTAAACAGAGATGAGTACCGAAAGAAAAAGCCAAATACCGATTCGAGAAAAGAAATTGCCCAAATCGAGCATTTCCAAAAAGTACGGCAATTCATTACTGGGGGTTTGATCAAGCATTTTGGAAAATACGCCGAAACTACTACCCGCAAGTAATAGCACCAATGAATTGACTGCTTTTTTCGATAGCGGTATGGATACCGGTGATCTTACTTCTTTTAAAAAATTCTGCATTTGCTTACTCCCTATTATGTAAATAAAATTTTTATCTTCCCCGCAGTCTTTCGAGAAAATTGATTTTGTACCCTGGGGTCTAGTTAACCCGTCTGGAATCCCCTATTTTTCATCCTCCTTCATCGAAAGTATCCTTCTAACTAAATTCTTCTAAAATCATTTTTTTCCTCTTCAGAATATAGGAAAATTAATTTTATCTGTTTCCAATCCCCACAAAAAGTAATGATTCTTATTTACAAATCGTAATGGTTACGATATATTGAAAAAGATTATTTTTTTAGGAGGAAAAAAATGAAGAAAACCTGGATCTCTATATTTGGACTACTGAGCGTTGTGACTTTAGCAGCCTGCGGAGGAAATGATTCAACTAGCAGTGAGGAAGAATCCTCATCATCAGAGGATCAGCTAAAAGTTTACACAACCGTGTACCCGCTTCAATTTTTTGCAGAGCGTATTGCTGAGGAAGAAGCTGAAGTGGAATCAATTTTACCCCCTGGTTCTGACTCCCATACATACGAGCCAACTTCTCAGGAAATGATGAACATTGCAGATGCTGATGCTTTCATTATGAATGGAGCAGGACTTGAAACTTATGCTGAGAAAATATCAAATGCAGTAGACTCGGAAAATGTTGTCACAATAGAAGCAGCAGAGGGAATTGAATTGGCCGAAAGTGATGATCATGATCACGGGCATGACCACGATCACGATCACGGAGATCATGATCCTCATGTATGGCTCGATCCAATTCGTTCAATCGAAATGGCTGAGAACGTAAAAGATATGCTGGTTGAACTACGACCTGAAAAAGAAGAACTTTTTAATGAAAATTTTCAAGACTTAAAAACGGAGCTTGAAAATCTTAATGAAGAATTCTCTACTGAATTGGAAGAAGTACCAGGCAATCACTTTATCGTCTCCCACGCAGCTTACGGCTATTGGTCACAGGCTTATGGTGTACATCAGCTTGCAGTTTCCGGTTTAAGCTCAACCGATGAACCTTCCCAAAAACAGCTGCAGTCGATTATTGAAGCAGCGAAAGCATATGATCTAAAACATGTATTTTTCGAACAAAATATAACCCCTAAAGTAGCGGAGGTTGTTAGAGAAGAAATTGGTGCAGAAGCTCTTCAGCTTCATAATCTCTCTGTTTTAACAGAGGAGGATATCGAAAATGAAGAGAATTACTTTACTTTGATGCGTAATAATCTTGAGCAATTAAAGATCGCTTTGGCAGAATCTTCTGCTGTTGAGCCTGAGGAGCACGACCATGATCATGATCACAGTCATGACCACGATCATGATTTAGACGAAGAAGCCCAAAAAATTTATGATGGCTATTTTGAAGACGAGCAAATTAAAGATCGTGAGCTTTCTGATTGGGAAGGCGACTGGCAATCCGTCTACCCTTACTTACTCGATGGAACATTGGATGAAGTATTTGCTCATAAAGCAGAAGACGGCGATAAAACAGCAGAAGAATATAAAGAATACTATACAGAAGGCTACAAAACAGATGTAGACCGTATCATCATTGAAGGAGATACATTTACCTTCTTTGAAAACGGCAAGGAATCTTCAGGAGCCTATACGTATGACGGATATGAAGTCTTGAATTATGAAGCAGGCAACCGCGGGGTCAGATACATTTTCAAGCTATCTGAAGAAAAGGAAGGCAGCATGCCAGCCTATATTCAATTCAGTGACCACGGCATCGAGCCGACAGATGCAGACCATTATCATCTGTATTGGGGCGATGACCGGGAAGCGTTGCTTGATGAAGTAGTGAACTGGCCGACGTATTACTTTTCTGATTTGAGCGGTGAGGATATCGCTCATGAGATGATGATGCATTGATCAGGCGCACCTAATATCTAGTTAATTTTAAAAGATCTCCGCCTCCCTTCAGGATAGACCTGATTACGGGAGGACGGAGATCTTTTTGTTAACTGCATTTTTTTGATTCAACGCTTCCTTCACTTTCATTACTGATTTCCATTTTCTGCTTCCTGAATCGCGAGCAGCTCTGAAATCGTAACAAACTCATACTCCTGCCTTTGAAGCTCAATCAGGATTTTTTCCAGTGCAGCGACTGTTTGCTTGCGGTTTCCTCCTCCGTCATGAAAAAGAACCACGTCCCCCGGCTTTGTCCCTTTTAATACTCGATTCACAATATGATCTACCCCGGGCTCCCTCCAGTCTTCTGTATCCTGATGCCAGGACCACATGACGACCTTAAAGCCATCATTTCCTATCTGTTCAACCATTTCATCCGTATAATGTCCCTCGACTGGTCGAAATAGGTTAGGGTTAAACCCTGTAATGCTGGAAATCAAGTCATTTGTTCGTTTTATTTCTTTTTGGAGGTCCGGTATGGTTATTCTTGTCGGATGGGTAAAGGTATGATTGGCAAGTTCATGCCCTTCCAGGTACATTCTTGATACAACCTCTGGATTTTTTAAAACGTTTTCTCCAATAATAAAAAAGGTTGCTCTTGCTTCATATTTTTCAAGCAGATCCAGCACTTGCGGAGTATATTTTCGGTGGGGTCCATCATCAAAGGTGAGGGCAATAACTTTTTTCTTTGTTTTAATATCCCAAAGAATAAGTCCTGATTCCTCGTAATACTGTCTTCCTTTATTGTCTGTTGAAGCATCACTGGCAGCAGTAAATATAAAAAACAAAAGAAAAAAGGATAAAAAACAAGCGATGTTCTTTTTCATCATCAACCTTCCTCACTTTTTCAATCACTAAAAATATTGTTTGCCTCCAGGGTTTAAAGAATGTATTCCAATTAACGCCTTTATGTAGGTTTCTCAAGAAATGAATCCTAATGTATAGAGGGGTGAGATTGAATCAGGATAAGTAAAAGAAGAATTAAAAAAAGCGATCTCCCGTTTTTGAGATCATCGCTCATTACTTTGAAATCCTTTGGTCGAGCTCATATTTCTGACGCAGATGATGGCGGAAATGCATTCCAACTAACGCTGTCCATTCCACGGCATTCATCCAGCCGATACCGCCGTGCTTAACTTTGTTTTGAGGGTTGATTTCCTGCACCGTGTTTTCTACTTTTTCGATCCGAATTATCAATTGATCAAGCTCAAGCATGAGTTCTTCTGTGCTTTTCGTATTATCAGGAGGAGCATTCATTTCATCGGGCAGTCTGATTTTTTCAGGAGGAAATCCGCCATTGGCAAATAGGTACTCGCCAAAATCAGTCTTCCCTCTTCCCTCCATGCTGTGAGCTTCTGCACATGCTTCTGCACAATCAAGATATTCGTTAGCAACGATAATTAAATGATCGTACATCTGGCAAAGCGACCACACTCCCGGCTCCGGAATATACCGAAGCTGTTCGAGTGAATAATCTTTCAGGAAGCGTTTGTAGGTTTCAAGCAATGTTCGATCACGCAAGTTCAGTCACTCCGTTTCAAAAAGGATGGATTACCACTTACAACGTTCGTACTTTCCATAATATGATAAGATACGATTATTACATAAACCATTTTGAAAAATTTTAACGAATAACTAAGGTGGTGCGAATGAAATCATTTTTGATATGGCTGACACTTCATCTATTTGTATGGCTGCCGCTTGCCCTTCCTTTGTTTGAGGATATCGGTCAAAACAGCTTGCGGCTGCTTGGCGTGGCGCTTTATTTTTCGTTATTTTTTCTAATGCCCCTATTCCGGAAAAAAATCTGGTTTCTGACACTCCTGTTTTGTCTCAATGCTGCTGTTGTTTTTTTCGTCTTTTTTCCTGGTGGAGCAGTTCAGTTTAATCTGCTTATCCTATTTGTTTATATGCTCCTCATGGCGGAAAGTGCTGAAAAACTGCCTCTTTTAAATATGTGGATTGCTTATGTTATCTACCTAATATCTATTGCAGGCTTGACGGTTTTTGAGGATATAACAGCTTCAACTCAACTTTTCATTGGACTGTTTTCTATACTATTAGTAGCAGGGTTTAGTTATTATAAATGGAAGAACGATTCGTACCAAAAGCTTATCGCTGATTATGATTACTTACATAGAGAATATCGCTTGCTAAAAAGGCGGCTGGCCCAGGATGAGGAAAATGCCAGACAGGAAGAGAGGCATATGATTGGAAAGGAAATCCATGATTCAGTAGGTCACAAGCTAACCTCGCTTATCATGCAGCTGGAAGCCTATAGAATACAATCTGGAACAAGGAATGATCCACAGGTGGAACGGCTGAAAAATTTGGCGGATGAAAGCCTCGAGGAAACCCGCCGAGCAGTTAAAACATTTAAGCAGGAGGAAATTGGCGGTCTGCAGGGCGTAATGAGGCTTATCCGTAAGCTTGAGCTGGAAAGCTTTCTTCGTATTCACTTCACAGTTAACCACGGGGCGTTCGCAGCTCCGCTTACCGGTGAACAGTCCTTCGCTATTTACCGGGCTGTTCAGGAAGGCTTGACGAATATTATGAAACACAGCCAATCACGGGAAGCGCAAATTACATTTGAAGCACCGGGTGGCAGCATTTTTAGATTTGAGATTATTAATCCGATAACAGGCGGCCAAGCCTCAACGTTTAGAGAGGACTACGGACTCAGCTCGATGCGCGAACGCCTGGAAAAGCTCGGAGGAGGCTTGAGGGCACAAAGCAGCGAAAAAGAATTTATTCTAAAGGGCTGGGTGAAATTGAAAGGACGGGGAGATCATGATTAAGGTACTTTTAGCTGAAGACCAGATAATGGTTCGTCAGGGATTAAAGGTGATGATTGAATCGGATCCGGAGATACAAGTAACCGGGGAAGCTGATGACGGCAGATCCGCCATTGAGCTTTTTGAAAAACAATCATTTGATATCGCCATTTTAGATATTCGTATGCCTGTTATGGACGGCATTGAAGCAGCGCGAATTATCCGGAACCGATGGCCTCTTGTGAAAATTCTTATTCTTACTACCTTTGACGACGACCAATATGTTATGGATTCCCTTAAACTTGGTGTTAACGGTTATATGCTGAAAAACGGGGATACAGAATCCCTCATCCGCTCCATTAAAAGTGCTCTTTCAGGAGGATTATCGATAGAGGATCAGGTAGCAGCAAAGGTAATGCCCGCTTTATTAAAGCAGCAAGTCCAAGAAAATATCGTGGATTCAAGCATTACGCCAAGGGAAAAAGCGATTCTAATTTGTATCGGTGAAGGCTTGAGCAATCAGGAAATTGCAAACCGTCTAGGTCTTTCTATTGGAACGGTGAAAAATAATACAAGCACGATTTTAGATAAGCTTGAGCTGCGTGATCGCACTCAATTAGCCATTTATGCGCTCCGCCACAATTTAGTATAAAAATGACGGAAGTCACGATTTTCACAGATATTATGACCAGAGTCAGTATTGGCTCTGGTCTTTTTCATTTATTCTATAGTCAGATCAGTTAACTTAGGGAGGTTTAAAGATGATTGAAGCCATACAGCTAAACAAAAAATTCAAGGAAAAAATAGTCGTCAAGGACGTGGATCTTTATTTGGACAAAGGAGAATCAGTCGGCCTTCTCGGTCCGAACGGAGCAGGAAAATCAACGACGATATCCATGATTTCTTCCTTATTAAAACCAACGTCGGGGGACGTAAAACTAAACGGGAAAAGCGTCGTTAAAACTCCTGCAGATATTCGGAAAGTCCTTGGTGTTGTACCTCAGGAAATTGCGCTGTACCAGGAGCTGACGGCTTATGAAAACCTGAAATTCTTTGGGCGCATTTATAACGTTCCAAAGGATCAGCTGGAGTCCCGTATCCAACGGACGCTTGAGCTCGTTGGGCTTAAGGAACGGCAGAAGGACCTCATTAAAACATTTTCCGGCGGAATGAAAAGGCGAATCAATATTGCTTCAGCTATGCTGCACGAGCCGGAAATCCTTATTCTTGATGAGCCCACTGTGGGGATCGACCCGCAATCTAGAAACTATATTTTAGAAATGATTCGTCAATTAAATCAGCAGGATCACACAAGCGTCCTCTACACCAGTCACTACATGGAAGAGGTTGAGCAGCTTTGTGACCGTGTGTACATCATGGACCACGGAAAAGTGATCGCCTCCGGCAGCCAGCCAGAGCTATTAAGCATCCTTTCCAATGAAGATACAATGATGGTCCAGTTAAACCAGACAAGTAATGAGCTTATAACAGCAATACTTAAAATGGATGTAGTACGTAATATTGAAGAAACAAGCGACGGACTTAAAATCATTGCGAAAAAATCATCCAACATCATCAGCGATCTTGTAAAGCTGGTCGATCAGCACAACAGTAAAATCATCAATTTTCAAATGGAAAACCCAAGACTTGAGGATGTATTCCTCCATTTAACAGGTCGGACATTAAGAGATTAGGAGGTGCCTGCATGCTGACATTTTTAAAAAAAGACCTGCTTCTATTTTGGCGTGACCGTAAGGAATTGCTAATCGTCATTACCTTACCTCTTCTCATCATTGTCGTGTTAAGCTTCGCATTGTCAGGACTATTCGGTGAAGATCAAAGTGAAAACTATGATCTTTCTTTAAGTGTTGTGATAGAAGATAACGAAAACGAAGCATTGGAGGAGTTTATCTCATCCGTCAACCAATCACAGGAGCTTCCTGAAGATGTAAAAGAAGCACTGACCACAGGTGTTAGAGAAGCTCCTCCTGTAGAGTCGCTCATACAGTTTCTAATGAGTCCTGATATGGAATCCTGGATGACTGTTGAAACCATGTCAGAAAGTGCTGCAAGAGAAAGCGTAGAAAACGAAAGCAAAAACGCAATGCTTGTTATTCCTGAAGGATATACAACAAGCCTGCTTAACCGTATTTATTTTGAGCAGGAAGCTGAAACTGCATTGGAATTTTCAGCAAAAGATACAGCATTTGAAGTAGATATGATTCAAAGCATAATCCAAGGGTTTGTTGATCAGATGAATTTGCAGTATGTCATCTCTTCAGCAGGCGGGACAATCGATCCGGCAGAGGTCCAAATGCCAGTTGGAGGCATAGAAACGCTGGAAGAAGAACAATCCAGTTCTCTCACCATTGGAATTGATCAGTATTTTACCATTTCCATGGGAGTGCTGTTTGTGCTCTTTTTAGCCAGCACCATTGCTTCCAGAACAGGGTCTGAAAAGCGTGAGCATACCTTTAGCCGGGTCATTCTTTCAAATGCTCCCCCTCTTCACTTTTTATTTGGTAAAACGAGTTCGACTTTTATTTTAGCCTTTCTTCAGATCCTTATTATTTTTATCGGATCTCACTTAATTCTAGGGTCTTTTGCTGATCGGTCCCTTACCTTCTGGTTTGGAACGATTCTTATCCTGTTGGTTTATTCCTTTTCGATAGCAGGGCTTACTTCCATTCTCACATCGATTTCACTTCAGATTAAAAATCAGGATGTGGTCGATGGACTATTTATGGGGATTATTATGTTGTTTGGAACTATAGGAGGAAGTTTCGTTCCGATCTATGTGATGCCGCAATGGCTCCGGCAAATTGGAGAATTCACACCAAATGGTCAGACCTTAGCTGTATTAATGGAATGGTTCCAATATGAAAATTTTTCAGCACTGTGGGTTCCTCTGCTTATTTTAGCGGGGCTATCAGCGGCAGCTATCATGGGAAGTATTCTTTTATACCCTAAAAAGGGGGAAACATCATGATATCAGTATTTTTAGCCCAATTGGCAAAGGAACGCCGCAACCCCTATATCATTCTTATTTTTATCGCTGCGAGTATTGGGGGAACATTGATTTTTACTGGCGGGGCTCAATCCCCTACTACCGTCTCCATTTTCAGCGAGGAAGAGAATGCCCAGGCAGTTGAGGAAAAATGGGAGAGCCTTCTAAATGAAGGGAGCGATATTCATTTTGTCGTTGCCGATCCTGATGAAGCAAGAAAAAATGTACAGCAGGGCCGTTCGGACGTAGCCGTAAAAGTAATGGAGGACGATTATCAATTGGTAACAGCCTCTTCTATGCCTACAGTCGGTTACGTTGACCAGCAGGTAAGAACCGTATTTGAGCAGGAGGCTTTCATTCAGGGAGCAATTGCGCAATCGGATGATTCCGAAGCCCTGCGCTCATCCATAGAAGCTCAGCTCAACCAACCGCCGATTGAAATGGAGGTTCTTTCACTTACTGGAGAAGAACGAGCCGATTATGATATGGGCACCCAGTTAATGTTTGCCTTCACCCTGCTTACAGCCATGTTTATTATCGGTTTTCGCGTGAACAATATTTTAAAAGACAAGGTGGAAGGCCTGTGGGACCGCATGATTTTATCACCGCTCTCAAAAACAGGCATGTACACAGCTTATATTGCCTACGCCTTCTTTATCGGATTTATCCAAATGACAGCAGTCGTTTTAATTTTTAAATATGGATTACATTATGATATCGGCGAGCGGCTGGATCTTCTTTTACTCGCTCTCGCATTTTTCACCTTTAGCATGGTGAGTGTGGCGACACTTGTGACAGGCCTTGTCAAAAAGCCGGAGCATTTTTACGCCCTTTACCCGTCCCTTATCCCCATGATTCCGTTAATCAGCGGAGCTTACTGGATGCCAGGGACCGTTACAAACCCGGTGCTTACATTCATCGGAGACCTCTTCCCGGTTTCACATGCAATGGACGCAATATTAGGAGTTGTTATGCATGACGCAACCCTGCAGGATATTACGCAGCCCCTCATTTTAATGGTTCTGATTGGCGTTATTGCAATGGGGATTGGGGTCAATCTAGTTGAACGCAGAACTGGCTGATTGCAAGTTATATCAAGGATAGAGCGTTGAAAAGGGGTTGAGACAGATATTTGTCTCAACCCCTTTCCCGGTTCACTTGGCTTTACCTTACATTTCTTAAATGAATATTAAGGAAAAGTATACTCATTTACTTTTATAAAAGAATAATTAGGCTTCGCCCATCATCAAGCCCTCGATGGAATGCCCCTGTACGATCACTTCAAGCTCATCAACTAGACGCCCATGAAGGTGCTTCTTTAAATCCTCAGGCAGTGAACTGTAAAATCCCTTGGTTAGCTGAAGATCATGCCGTTCATGATTGTTTGCACCCGGTGCATCTACGCCCAGTACTAAAACCGGTCTTGATTTATCTGAATGATTCGTGGTTCCACGGTGGATCGTCAAAGCAGACCGGACGGAGATGTCACCCATCTTCGGCATCTTCTGCTCGGCTCTTTCTTCATATCTGGAGTAGAGTTCTTTTGCAGGGAACATTTCATGCTCGAATCCGCTGCCATCATCCCACTGAGTGCCAGGAGCGATTTCAAATGGCCCCATATCCTCCTCCACATCAACAGTCGTTAAGTTAAAGGCAAGAGAATTCAACCTTCTACCTTTTGTGGTGTCTTCAGGAGCCGGGAAGTCACGGTGCCATGGCTGATTGACTGCACCAGGGTTTGGTACGTCAAATCCGATTTCAACGATTTTGTATTCCGGCCCTAACACTGATTCACAAACCTCTTTTACCCATGGATGCGTAACAATCTCCACAAATCCGCTAATATCCTCCGGATGAATTTCAACATAATGACGTTTCGGTCCTCTCCCTACTGCTCCGCCCTCTCTTGTCAGCGCTTCTTTATAAAGCTCATTAATTTCCTCTCCAAGCTTTGCGATAAACTCACGGCTGAAGGCTCCTTTTAGTCCCTTAATTCCCGGTCCATACAGTGCGCCCTGTATTTCACCTGTATCATATTGCTTCACTGATTCCTGTGTTTTGTTTGTCATTTGTATGACCTCCTAAGCAGTTATTTTATATTTTCATAGATTTGATTTTAAATAGATAATTTCATCATCAACTTGTCTTTTATTTCTTTTAGAATACGCTTTCATATTTGTATTGTCAAAATTTTTTAGTAGTATTTTATGTATATATACAAAAATATTGTTTTAAATAAGCCTTTATTTAATCTTTATTACGTTTTACTATTAGAGTATAAAAAAATTACTGAATATAACCATCATTTGTTACATATTTTTTGTTTTAATTAAAAATGAGATTAGTACTTAGTGAGGAGGATCTGTTTTGTATGAACTGACCATTAAAAAACCAGGGGAGCTGCAAAAAATGGCTCGTGCTTTATCTTCAAAGGTAAGATTGGATATTATAAATTTATTAAATACGAAAAACGTCAATATACACGAATTGGCTGAAAGCCTGAAAATTCCCGTATCAACCGCCGCTTCTCATATAAAGGTGCTGGAGGAATCAGGTCTTATCCTAACCGAACTGCGACCTGCCGTTAGAGGGTCGATGAGAGTTTGTACGCGAAACTTTGACGATATTCATATTCAGTTAAATGACCCAAAAGACCATTTAACTGATTTTGAAAGCGTTGAAATAGAAATGCCGATCGGGCAGTATGTGGATTATGAAGCGGCTCCTACTTGCGGCATGGCAAATCATGAAGGACTGTTAATTCCTGAGGATCAGCCAGGGTACTTCTACAGTCCAAACCGAACAAATGCCCAACTTATCTGGACTCGAAAAGGGTACTTTGAATACAAACTTCCATTGGTCGTTCCCCATGACAAAATGGTAGAGTCCCTTGAGCTTTCATTGGAGCTATGTTCAGAAGCACCGAACTTTGATCCAAACTGGCCATCTGATATAACGGTCTGGTTAAACAGTGTAGATATTGGCACCTGGACAAGCCCTGGGGATTTTGGGGATCGTCCGGGGAAATTAAATCCAAAATCCTGGGCAGATACCGTTTATACGCAGTATGGGACTCTTAAGACCTGGAAGGTAACGAGAGAAAAAACTGCAATTGATGCCTTTTATCTTTCAGATGTTACGATAGATGATTTGCACCTGAAGGATCATGACTTTCTTTCTTTTAAGATCGGGATCAAGGACGATGCGCTCCATAAAGGCGGAATTAACCTATTTGGAAAGGACTTCGGCGATCACCCGCAGGATATTAAATTAAAGGTGAATTTTTCATAAGTGACGGTGAGAAAGCGATATATTAATTGCTATTTTGCGTTTAGATTTCTTACATGTAAGGTATATTTTAACATCAAGTACTACGTAGACCTGAAAGGAAGAATGCCATGGCTATCATCTCCGCATTAAGTCTTATATTTCTTATTCCATTCTTATGGGTGGGCTTTTCCCTCATTGATGTGACAAGGGGTAAACGCGATAAAATCGCTTGGAAAAAGCCGCTCATTCTTTTTGCGGCAATTCTTGTGATCAGTGCGATTATTAATTATCATTTTTACAGCACGTATCAGCTTCCATTGTTTCTTAATGAAACAGAAAGCATAGTTGCGCTCGTAATCGCTGGAGCCTTTCTAGTTTTTTTATCTATTCTAAACATAGTGGTAACCCTAATGAATAAAGGAGCACCTAAGTCCCTTCATAATCCTAAAGCTGTTTGGGTTTTCATCATTTGCTTTACCTTATTTTCTCTTTTTATTAGTTTTTGGGTTCTGCCCTTTGCTCAAAAATCAACCTATGTTGCAGACATCAAAGAAGCAATGCAGGCACTTTCAGACGAAGAGGCAAACGAGGAAGTTTCAGTCGCTATCGTCAGATCGACAAAAGAGTGTATTAGACGCGTAACTGCTAATTGCACAAGTACTGATTACAGCAATTATTTTTATGTTAAAAACAATTTAGACGATGAAAAAGAAGTACAGCTCCGCATAAGGGCATTGGATGCGAATGAAAATGAAATAAAAGTGGCAGAGTCCAACATTATGACCCTTGGCCCTGGCGAAGTGAAGTTAGTTGAGACAGAAGAAACTTCTGATGAGGACAGTATTCTATCCAGATATTCATTCACAACCGAACAAAGGATTTTTTATTACGAGTCAATGTTCAGATTCAGGGATGTACAGTAAACCACCTGCCAATGGGTCAGGTGGTTGTTTTAAAGAGATAAATTTTAATTATTGATCAGCAATGCCCTTTAATTGTGAAAGTCAAGTATGGCTTACTTCCATTTTTAATAATGATTGAGTGGTGGCGGGTAAAATGATTTCAATCGTGGTTCCCACGTTTACTTTACTTTGAATAATTAACTTGCCGTTATGGCTTTCGATAATCTTATAGCAGGTCATGAGTCCAAGACCTGTTCCCTTTTCCTTCGTGGTATAAAATGGTTCTCCAAGTGTAGGGATCCGCTCTTGTGGAATTCCGATCCCCTGGTCAATAATAAGGATTGAGATCGTATCGTCTTCTGATTCCCTTACCTTTACATCAATAATGCCGCCCTTAGGCATAGCTTCAATTGAATTTTTCAAGAGGTTTAGAAACACTTGCTTTATTTGGTTTTGTTCACAGCTAACCATAGGCAGGTCACTTTCAAACTCCACGAAAATTTGGACATTGTTCAAAATGGACTGGGTATTAATCAAGGTTACAACATCTTTAATTAATATCTTCACATCTTGTTCTACAAAAGTTGCTGCACTGGGTTTTGCGAGCACCAAAAATTCCCCCACAATTACATTTATTCTTTCAAGCTCTGAAAAGATAATGTCAAAGTACTCTTTTTTTTGGTTATTGGACTGGACCAAATTGATAAATCCTTTGATTGAAGTGAGTGGATTACGTATTTCATGAGCAATACCCGCTGCTAACTGACCGAGCATAGCGAGCTTTTCTGATTTTTGAATGAGCCGTTCTGATTGTATTTTTCTACTGGTAACATCTTTTCCAATTGAGAGGATTGCTTGTTTTTTGCCAAAGACAATAGTTAATGAAGAAACCTCAAAGAAAAACTTGGACCCATCTTTCCGTATTAATTTATGCTCGATACTGTTTAACGGCCGTTTTTCTTTCTTTACCTGCTTTAAGCGTTGCTGTACACGCTCTATATACTCGAAATCAGTAAAATCAAGAATAGATTTCCCAATAACTTCTTCTTTATTTTCAGCCCCGAACATACTGACTGCCGCTTTATTTACATACACAATAACTTGATCCCGGTGGATAATAATCGACTCTGGCAATGAATCGATTAGTTGTTTATAGCTGTCTTCACTGGCACGTGCCTGTTTTTCATAGAAACGGGCTTTATCATATTGCCTGCCAACAAGCCATGCTATAACGGTAAAGAGAAAAAAGTCCAACGTAAAAAAGGCTTCATCGTTCACCACTGTCTGGTAGGTTGTAAATCCGACCGAAACGAACACTAAAGAAATTTGTCCCGATTTATTCATCGTATCCCTCTTACTCTTAATTATTTTATTTAGCTTTTATAATAGCATATAAAAATGTGCTTTTATGTAACTTTCTGTAATTTTATGTAATCTAATTAGAATCTCTTGCTGTTGACGGATGATGAAATCTACTAATTTTATTAATCTATGATTAAATTCCTTTTTACGATACTGCTCGCAAGTCACAAATTAATATGGAGCAGAAAACGGTGCATCAGATTTTTAAATAGTAGAGGAGAAAAACAGTTGAAAACTTTTGATGGTTGGAACGCAACTTTATATGATGATCACCAGCATTTGTTTCGAAATACGGCAATAGCCTAATCGGGTGGTGCCAGGCACCACCCGATTTCTGTCAATTAACGTCGAATGAGTAAAAAAGATCCATTGCAAGCTACTTCAGCTCACAACAGATCCTTTATTTTAATCATTACGGCTGTATTAACATGAACTATGCTCAACTGTCCCTGATTCAACCCAGTTTTCTTAATTCTTATTTTCAAGCAGTTCAAAAATCACCTTTAACTCTTCATTCGTATCAACGTATGCATATTTGTCTCCTGCATACTTTCCTTTCTGTAGTAGCGGGATTCCTTCTTTATCCATGTCGCGGACTCTTTCATCTATTTTATCTGTTGCTAAGCCTATATGCTGAACGCCTTCTCCATGGTTATCTAAGAACTCTTGCCAGATGCTTTGTTCACCGTTTGGCTGGATCAATTCAAGCTGGACGGAACCCATATTAAAATACACAAGGCGGGCACGGGCATCTGTTGGCTCCTCCCTGTACTCAGTTTCTGCTTTATCAAATCCATCTGTCCAAACCACATCAGGCTTTTCCATTCCAAAAAAATCTGCATAGGCTTGCGAAGTTCTTTCTATATCGTGCACGACAATGCCGATTTGAGCTATTTTATTTGAATTTACTACTTGTTTCATCTCGATCATCTCCTTATAGAATAAGTAGATTTTAGATAAATAGGCTTATTCACCTATATTAATTGTTTACCCGATGTTATCTCCACTAATCATTTCGGGTGTCTTCTTCGTGGGGTGGTACTTCATTGTGCCCTCTGTGGGGCCTTCTGTGGTGCCTGGCACCACCCGATTTATGTCGATTAGGTACTTTTACTAATAAAAAAAGATCCGATGTAAGCTTCCAGAGCTTACATCGGATCTTTTTATTCTCTATTTAATTCCAATCATAGAAGTTCTATTAAACTCTTCCTTAACACATCTATAAAAGCAGCATCAGCTAATCCTGCTTCGTTGTGTGCAGGGGTGAGGCAGACGACTTTTCCTTTCCCATATGTATGAGACCAGCCTGCTATTGAGCTGCCGTCAATTGATTCTGAGCGCATAAAGATACCCTCGTGATTGTCATCGCAGTGAACAAAATAATGTTCATCTACCAGTATGAATGTAGACAGGCTTTCATAAGCAGTACCTTGTTCGGGAAAGTAGGTTACCTCCTGATGCTCTTTTGGATGGAACTTGAAATGTCCTCGCAGCATGTCAGTATAGTCAGTCAAATCATCATACGAAGCCAGGCCTGAATGCCAGGCAAGCCAGCTGCCTCCGTTTTTCACATAGTCACTTATCTCCTTAGCCACCCTCTCATCCATCCATGTTTCAACGTTGTCATCTTCAGGGTTTAACCGGTTCTCCGTGGAGAGAATGACTGCATCTGGTAAACTTTTAAGCTGATCGCTCAGCTCACGAGCAGTAGAATATTCCACTTCGACTTCTGCCTCCGCCCTCTTCAATCCAAGCTCCATGGATTTTATCAGGTTGTCCTTTTTATGATAAAAGTCACCAAGGACAGCTACGATCCGCTTCGTCATTTCACTCACCTCTAAATTTTCATTGGTTGTCCTTTATAATCTACAAAAACATATTCTCCATTAACTTCTACTGAACGATCAATTAAACGATAGATCCCTTCGCTTGAGGTTTCAGGTGAAATGGCTGCTTTTTCTCCACCCATATCTGTCCTCACCCACCCGGGATGTATAGATAGAACCTGAATCTCTTTTTCTTTTAAATACAGGTCAAGCTTTTCAGAAAGTAAATTTAACGCGACTTTTGACAGACAATACGGGTAATTCCCTACATAAGCATTCGAAATACTTCCTGCATCAGACGAAATATTTATAATAGATTGCTGACTGCCCTTTTCAAGCAGTGGCAATAAGTGTTTTATTACTCTTATCGGTCCAAGTGTATTAACATCAAACGACTTCATACACTCATTTAAGTCCAACTCTTCAATTGATTTGTCACTCTCAAGCAAAATCCCCGCATTATTAATAATGACATCCAAAAAACCGGCAGATTTCTCAATTTCATTTTTTGCTTTAACAACAGAAGCTTCATCCGCTACATCGACTTGCACAATTCTAAGCTGCCCTGTTTTATTCAGATCACCGAGTATTCCTTTTTCTGCCTCCTCAGCAGACCTCACCCCTGCAAAAATAAAATCTCCCCGCTCAATCCCTTTTTGAACTAACGCTAAACCAAGTCCTCTATTTGCACCGGTTATGAATATATTCATATCAGCTCTCCTTACTTATCATTTTCAAGCAGTTCAAAAATCACCTTTAAATCCTCGGTAGTATCCATGTATGCATATCTTCCACCTGTGTACTCTCCCTTTTGAATCAAGGAAATTCCTTCGCTTTGCATGGCATCCACTCTTTCTTTCATCTTGTCCGTTATAAAAGCAATATGCTGCACGCCTTCCCCATGTGTATCCAAATACTCTTTCCACGTACTCGGTTCCTCATTCGGCTGGATTAGTTCAAGCTGGACAGACCCCATATCAAAAAACGCAAGCTGAGCACGGGCATTTGATGGCTTTTCTTTATACACCGTTTCCGCTTTCTCATACCCATCTGTCCAAACAGCTTTAGGCTTTTCGATACCAAAAAAATCTGCATATGCCTGTGAGGTTTTCTCAATATCACGTACGATAATCCCGATTTGTGCAATTTTATTCGAATCCAATGCTTTTTTCATGGAAACCATCTCCTTGTTTTATAGTAAAAATAATAGATGCACTTAAACTCCTATCTGGAAATTTACTTATATTAGGAATTCGATTGATTACTTCATTCTCCTTTATAAAAGACAAATATTTTACAAAACTGCTTTATTTAACTTTTTAAAATTCAATTAAAAAACAAAAAGACCTTCCAATCGTCCAGATAACGAATGAAAAGCCTCTATTTAGGTGGTTTTTTTCTTCTGTTAAAACCCTAAATATTTTCTTCATTTGGTTGATACATTCCTTCTTTTTTAAAAATCTCCCACAGTACAAATAAAAGTTCAAAACCTTAAGGGATAAGACACCAATCCAGTATAAGAGTCTACTAGTGTTTTCTTTCTTTTTTGTCTATTTTATTTAAAATAAAATCATACCCGAAGAAAAAATTTAAACCCGCCATTAAAATAGTAAATGATGTGTTAGATCGTGACTCCAATAGAAACGAATACATAGCACTTGCCCCTAAAGCAAACAAATAAAATACAAACCCTGCTTTTACCGCTTTTTCTGTGTTTTTTATTTCTTTTTCATTCATTTTCCGAAAAAACATGTCCCATTACTCCAAGTGCATGTAGTTTTTTCGCGTTTTTACTCCCTCCCCCACTCCCAAAAAGAGGACCCCTGAGCAAGAATAAACCGTTCAAACCAAGTAGAGAAATCCAGAGATGTTTTTTCAAACTCGTCTTCAAAACTCATAAATTCCCCGATCCAAATGAAGTTTCTTTCAGACTCCCTATTCTCAGTCTGGCAAACGATCCATAAGCCATCCATCCCCGTTCCTATAGGAGTAAAGCCTTCAGGACAATCCCAAATTTCCTGGTGCTCTACTATCTCTTCCACTGAAAACAAATGCGTTCCGCCCCCATTTTCAGGATGAACAAATAAATCAGCACCATTATGTAATCTTAAAAAAGCAATAAGATCTTTAGGAGTATATTCGGGCAGCTTGTTAATTTCTTTTTCTGATGCCCGTGGAAAGAAGTGAAATATTTCTTCGGCAATATAGCCTTCTTCCCTTTGGACGATCAGCTTATTTTGATTGAGGCTTTTCTTTAATGAAAGAAGTGCTTTCAACTTTATCATTCCTTTAGTAAATGCCTGACATCAGGAGTAATTGAAATTTCGGATGATAATCCTATTATAAATAATTTCTCCTATTAACAATCTTGTTATTGAAATTACTTAATGTTAAAGAAAAGGTGAATGAAACTAGTCAATTAGTTTTCCACTTCAAATCCCTATTAATCCCTGCGGCCATGCAATTTTCAGTAAATTGCTTACTACTGTCATGATTACCAAAGCGATACCTGTTGAGTAGACAGCCTTAAATAGCGAAAACTTAGATTCTATTAGTAAAAAGGCAACGAGATAAATAGCTGTAGCAAGAAACAAACCTGCTAAATAGATGATACCTATGTACCCTGCAACCCAGCATGTGTAAATCAGTGGCTTTAAAATTAATACCCTGGATTGCTCCACTTTTTCTTTTTGTTTCACTAATTTAAAAATTTCCGTTGCTAAATAAATACCGGAAACAATACTTCCGATTATTGACACATATAAAGGGAAGAATTGAGCTAATCTTGAAAAAGCAAGTGCACTTACAGCTGCCCAGGTAAAAGTAATAAATAGACACGTAGTAAAGATTACATTCAGTGTTTGTTTAGTCATTTTATACACCTTCTCTTTGTAAGCTGATACTGATTTTTTTCATGATGGCTCCTCCAGTAAGCAGGATTACAATAATTATGCCGATTGTAATGACAACTGGCTGACCGAGCCATTCCCACCCATATCTTTCAATAGAAATCCAATAATATCTTTCTGCTGAGACAGCTAGGACAAAACCGATCAGCAACGGTGGTCTTGGCCAATCGAGAATTGTCATGATATATCCCAATAAACCAATTGCGATCAAAGTAATAAGGTCTCCCCACGAAAAATTACTTTGATAAGCTCCAATTACTAAAAGGACGGCAAGGAAAGGGACTAGCTTTTCTCCAGGTATCAAGCTCAATTTAGCAATCGGTTTGATTAAGATCATACATAATAGTGCCCCAATTATATTAGCAATGACAAGTGTCCAAACAATTGATAAGGTGACAGGGAGTTCGGATGTCAACATCTTTGGCCCTGCTTCTAACCCCATTAAAATCAACCCACCAAGCAGAATAGCGGTAGTCCCGCTGCCCGGAATGCCAAAAAGAAGTGTCGGGATAAGTGACCCGCCCTCTTTCGCGTTATTAGCACTTTCCGGAGCGATGACTCCCCTAATGTCTCCCTCACCGAATTGGTTGTTCTTTACCGTCTTTTTTCCAGCTCCATAAGCAAGCCAGTCAACGACACTTCCTCCTAAGCCCGGAATGAATCCCACCAGACTTCCTAAGATAGCGCTTCTCACTACTAAAAATTTATTTTTTAGCGCATCACCAATTCCTTTCAATACCCCTCCCTGTAAGTGAGTCGTTTTTGCAATACTTCCTTTTTGGATGAGCATGGTAATAAGAATGGGAAAAGCGAAAATTGCTAGTGCCACAACTGGAAGAGAAAGACCATCTGATAAGTAAAGTGAATTGAAAGTATACCGATACTCAGTAACAGCCGGAGCACTTCCTATTGCACCAATCAGTAAGCCTAATAAACCAGATAACGCTCCCTTAGCAGGAGAATCTCCCGCCAAAAGACCTGCCATGCTCAGTCCAAGCATTGTTAACATAAACAGGACCGGTGAAGTAAAGCTGGTGATCAGAGGAGCTGCAATTGGAATAGCCAGAAAAAGCACAATACCCCCAATAATTCCCCCTATCATCGAACAAAATAAGGCAGCTCCCATCGCCCTGGATGCTTCCCCCTTTTTAGCCAAAGGGAATCCATCCATAATGGTTGCTTGCGAACCGGCTGAACCGGGAACCCCAATCAATATAGAAGGAAAAGTATCTCCTGTATGGATAACGGCTACCATCCCAATTAACAATGCGATGCCGACGAAAGGATCCATTCCAAAAATGAATGGAAGCATAAGGGACATTCCTACGGTTCCGCCTAAACCTGGAAGTAGACCAACGATGATTCCCAGACCAATACCAAGACACATGAATAACATTCTTGATGGATCTAATACAATACTTAAGGCCTCCATTGCACTTTCAAACATAGTATCCCCTCAATTCTATAGTTTTCTGGCATCAACTCCATGTTCTCTTAAGAGAAATTCGTACACCCACTCGATTATTTCCTCATTCGTGTTTTTCTCCAGGTTCTCAATTCTTTCCTCTAACTCCTGCTGCGTATAGATTTCATACCCCTCCAGAACCTTAGATTAATCTTCCTTGAATTGATCATCCTCGACTAGCTTGTTGACTGCTTCCTTCAATTCATTTTTGGCACTTTCAGGAGCACTTTTATGAACCCAGATAACCTTTTGTAAGGTATAGGTAGCGTTTAGAAAGTGCTTGTACGTTTCCCAGACCCGTCCTGAAGGCTCAACGCCATGTATTTCTTCATAGACCTCTTTTACAGTCGGAATATCTGGAAACTGAGGATCTCTCACAACTTCTCCGTTCTCGTCGATCTGTCCCAGGCTATACAGCGGGATCGCTTCCCCATTTTCTACTTTAGGAGCGATGTTATGCTTATAAGCTGTCGTCGTTTGAAAATCAATATTACTTTCACCTTGTTCAAAAGCTACTCTTGCCGGCCCTCTCCCTTCGTACCCTAGTACTGCTTTAGCATCTATCTCCAACACTTCAAAAGAGATTAATGTTGTTAAATCCAAGCCGGTGGGTGACATCCCAGCAAAAAACAAATCTTCTTTTACCTGTTTAAGTTCGAAACCGCTTCCAATTTTCAAGTCGGGAGAACCGTATACTACCCCACCTGTAGGAGCTCCAACTAAAGGAGTTAATTCATCCAGGTTATACTGAACAGACGACTGTTTCAGTAAATAGGGGATATGTGTTGAAGCACTGGTTGTGACCAGGTTTGTTCCATCCTTTGAATACGAATTAACATATTTATTCGTACCTGTAATACTCCCGCCGCCTGGAACATTTTCTACTTGAATACTAGGCTGGTTCTTAATGTGATTTGACAGCGGCTTCGTCATAAATCTTGCAAAAACGTCCGTGCCTCCTCCTGACTGGTAGGGAACAACCATTGTCAGCAGAGTATCCTGATAATCCACCTCTCCTTTACTAGTTTGATTTGGACTTATTAACACTAAAGACTGACAACCTGCCAGAAAAAGAGTAAGAATCAACAATAAAGTAAGCGTATACATTTTTCTCACTGTCATGTCCTCCTTCTTTTTTTATGTTGTCATCAGGTTAAAGAAATCATCGCTATAAGTAAAATAGTTAAATATTATAGGTCGTCATAAAAATTTTTTATATCTTAACTGTTTGCTGTTTGATTAAGAAGTCAATAAAAGCTTCTACAATCGTCAACTGGATAAAGTCTGTACGGTACATTAGCCACGTATCCCTCAGGACAGGCTCCCCGTTTTTATAATGTAACCCTTCTGTATAAAGCTCATCTGAAGGAGTTAAGCAGATCTCCGGTACAACAGAAAAGCCCAGATCATTCTTTACCATTTCTTTACTCGTTTCCTGTCTGTCCACTTCCATTGCAGTTAAGGGGGACTTTGTGAAATGATCATTCCACCAGCTGCTTATCAAGCGTTTAAGTGAATTATCAGTTTTGTAGTAAATGAATGGTAATTGCGGGAGCTCATCCAGTAGAATTTTGTTTTTAGATATAATATATAATTGCTCTTTTGTTAAAAGTAATTTTTCTCCTTCCCATTCATAATCTCCTCTTAAAATGCCGAGATGAATTTGAGATTGGTTTAATAAACTCATAATTTCAGTACTCCAACCCGTCAGTACCTTGAACTGGACATTAGGGTAAGAGGTTGAGAATTTTTTTAATAATGCAGGAAGCTTATATTGCGCAAAATTACTTGATACACCAATCCGAAGTGTCCCCCTCACATCGTTGCCAATGTTAAAAATCTCATCTTTTAAATGGAGGTATTTCTTTAGCTGCTCCTCTGCATATTCCACGAGATACTCGCCTTCAGAAGTAAATTCAATTCCTTTCTTTGTTCGGAAGAAGAGTTTTGTCTGAAAAGACTCCTCCAGTTGCTTCAATCGATAACTAAGAGCAGGCTGTGTAATAAATAATTTTTCAGCTGCTTTTGTTAAACTCTTTTCCTCTGCAATCGCCTTTAAAATTTGCCAATCTTTTTGGTCCATCGTGATCATCGCCCCTTAACTATAAAATATTTTTATATAGTTTAATATAATTTTTTGATTTTTCTTATAATCGGTTCCATTGTACGCTATGAGTATCATTTGGACAACATTCATTTTGCTTTAAGGAGGACATGAAAAATGAATAAAGTACCGATTACACTTATGCGTGGCGGAACCAGTAAAGGCGTTTTTTTGCAGAAGAAAGATCTACCTGAATACGATCAGGAAGTTAAGCAATTGCTTCTGGATATTATGGGCAGTCCTGACCCTAACCAAATAGATGGGCTGGGCGGAGCTAACTCTCTTACAAGCAAGGTAGCGATTATTGATGAAAGCAGCGACCCTTTATATGATGTTGAATATACTTTTGCGCAAGTAAGCTTATATGACCAAATGGTCGATTTTAAGGGGAATTGCGGGAATATCTCTTCAGCAGTCGGTCCTTACGCAATCGCTAAAGGACTTGTTCCAATACAAGAGCCCATTACAAAAGTAAGAATATTTAATACAAACACGAACAAAATCATCACAGCTGAGGTTGAAGTAGAGAATGGCAGAGTAAAATCAGAAGGAAATTATTCTATCCCTGGCGTACCAGGCAGCGGTTCCCCTATCTTTTTATCTTTCGAAAATCCTGAAGGAGCTGTTACAGGAAAAGTACTTCCCACATGTAAAACCATCGATGTTCTCTCTTGCTCTTTAGGTGAGGTCAATGCATCAATTGTGGATATCGCCAACCCGCTGGTATTTGTTCGTGCACAGGATATAGGACTTCGCGGGGATGAATTACCTGAGGAATACTCAACGGAGCAGCTTGCTCTTTTAGAGGAATTGCGTTCAGCAGCTGCTGAGATTTGCGGATTCGCCTCAAAAACTGAAGCGACAGCACTTTCCCCAGCCACCCCTAAAATGGCAGTCGTTTCAAAGCCTCTTGACTATCAGGATAGTGCGGGTCAATTTCACAAGAAAAAAGATTTTGATGTGCTGGTGAGAATGATGTCAATGCAGCGTCCACATAAAGCACTGGCTATTACAGGGGCAGTGTGCATCACAGCAGCCAGCAAAATTGAAGGAACAATCCTCTCAGATATGATTGATCGAAACAAACAAACTATCTTAATTGGCCACCCGGCCGGGGTTATGGAAACAATCTATCAAGAGTTTCCCTTAACGATTAAAGTTGGCCGGACTGCCCGTCTTTTGATGGAAGGGTTCGTGTACACAAAAAGTGATTATAATCAGTCTTTTGTTCAAAGTATTCATCATTGATGGGGCTTTTTATGATTTAGCAGGTTTAAAATCCCTCAAAGAAAAAATTTCTTCCTTTGAGGGATTTTTTTGCCATCATTTTTTAAGTTCAATGTCACTTTATGAATAACCAAACCCTTTTCCACGACAGATCTTACACTTCTTCGGATAGGAAAGGCCTTTTTCTCTATAAAACTTTTGTTCTCCTATTGTCCAGGTGAATCTCCTCGTACAGGACCAGCATTTCATTCTAATATCATGAGGGATGACACCTTTCAGTGCTTCATTGACTTCATCCTGTCTCTTCTCTGCTAAAGAATGGCTGACCGGCTCGTTACTTTTTAAAACATCTATGGTGTATTGAATCTCAGCTTTGACTTTTTTGTAATCGACCTTTGCCCATAGCTCTAAATAAGGAATGAATGATTGATCGCCCGATTCTTTCACCTTATCTAGCAGCAACAATATCATTTCTCTATTCCGGTCTTTTAAATAACTCATATCAGGGTTTTGCTTTCCTTCCCTGATCCATTCTCTCCACTCATTTATGAATTCATCTGTATATTGATCACGTTCAATTAACCATCCCAAATCTGTGAAAGTAATCAGTGGCAGCTTTCTGAAATACTTAATCTCCAAAAATCGATAATCGATCATCCACTCAATTTTTTGCAGAACATCATCCAATTTTACTCCTTTATAAAAGCCGTAGGAAGGGTTTTTATCGAGCCCCAGCTGCAGTACTTTCTTATCCTTTGACCCTTTTAGGATCTTGGCCAGAAGGGTTTTTCCTCCTTCGGCAATGATGGAATCAGCCGCTCTCAAAATGGCCTTTTTTTTTCTTTTGATAAATGATCGGTTGTTGTTGTCATTTAAATGGCAGCTCCTTTTTACTATCAAGAGGTTACTTCTCTTATTCTTCATTCCTATCGTTTGTAGTTCCATACTTAACAATTAAAGCTTGCTCCACAGTCTGGTCTTTGCCTGCAATATCAAGAATAATTCCCTCAAGCTCTTCCCTTGATAGATTTTTAAGAAATGCCTGCAGCGCCAACCTATCATCACTTTTCGGCTGGTTATCATCTAGTAAATCAGCATGTTCCAATCGATCTAAAAGCGCATAATAACAGGCAGTTTCGTGCTTACAAATAGAGGGAAAGTCGTAAGGACAATCACATCTGGTATATAACACCTCATTATTTGCTCCAAGCTCAATACGCACTTCATAAACCTCTGACCCTTCGATATAAAAACAAACGAATTTTTTTCCCGCTCCTATACTTCCATCAAATGCCCTTCAAGGTAATATTCATGTCCTCTACGTACTATTTTTCGATTTATATGTTCTTCGAAATTATGTAAATTCATCTAACTTCCTCCGATTTTCAAAAGGCATCCCTTATCCGGCTCATGGATGATTAACCATAAAGCAAAAAAACCTTTAATAACTAAAATGATAACAAGCTAAGTAAAAGTTTACTAGGTGTTTTTTTGAAATAAGAAATGTAGATTTATTCTCTATAAATGATGAATTTATTCATTCGCTACTTAGAAAAATAGACCAAAACAGATAGTGATTTTTCTTTCTTGTGAGTCACGGTCGAACCTCATCCCTCCCTCCTATGATAGGATAGATTGTGACATCTATTTAAGCAGACAGGAGTATCCGGGATGAAACAATTCGCTAAACGGGGATATACCTTATTCATTTGTTTGTACATTTTTATGTATTTTTTCTTTTCTTTTACCCAGGGGGAAGCCATTGCGCCTTCGCTGTCTTTAATTGGCATGGCAGCCTTTATCCTTGGTTATTTTTTTCTGCCCATTAAGCAGGCTTCCGTTTCTATTCTTTTATTTTCGATTGGTGTAATCATTCATCTTGTATCCGGCACCTCTTTGATTGATTCGGGAATATCCGGATTTACTGTTATGAGCGGATTGATCGCGCTTTTACTGATCGTTCCGGTTATCAGCTGGGTGCTTGAAGAAAAGCCTTATATTGAATCCGTTATTCATTATGCGCAGCGTCTTCTTAATACGAGCCGAAAATTCTACTTTGGCATGCTGATGATTACACAGATCATCTCTTATTTTTTGCTGTTTGGGGCTATTCCGATGGTGTATGGCATGATAAACGGTTTTTTGAGCGACCAAAAAGGAGAAGCTTGGGAAAACTACAAAGGAACGGCTTTGCTGCGTGCCTTTGCCTTAACTACCATGTGGGTTGTCAGCATTCCCAGCTTTATTTTTGCAGTGGATGCACTCGGCGCTTCATTGGGGTTATCGATTTTGCAGGGTTTTTGCATCTCGTTAGCCGGTGTGATGCTCGCTGTTCTTTTTTCCTATTTTCAGGAGCGTCATTACGGGGTTGACCTGACAGCAGGCATTCAGGAGCAGCTGGAGAAGATTAGCGGCGGATTAAAACAGGACTCGAACAGAAATCGCAACGTAATCGAATTTTGCTTCTTATTTATTACGCTCTTCGGTTCCATTTTTCTTTTAAATGGGCTATGGAATGTGAGCCTGCTGCTGATTATTCCAATCGTTATCGTGGCCTGGGTCATCCTGTATTTTCTTATTACTGTAAAGATCGCTAGCGTCATTGAAAACGGAAAAAACTATGCGAAAACCGGCATTCCAAATAAAGCCCAGCAATTCTCCATCCTGCTTGCTGCCGGATTTTTAATCGATTCAGTGGACCAATCAGGCTATGGAGATTATCTCGTCGATGGACTGCTTTATATGACCGATGCTGTTCCGTTTTTAAACTTTCTCTTAATCCTGCCTTTTTTGGTGATTTTGTTAGGATTTATCGGCCTCGGACCGTTGACTGTCATCGTTCTGGTAGCGGGAATTCTTCAAGGAGTCAACGTGCCTTATCCACCCGAACTCATCGTGCTTGGGATTACCTCCGGAAGTGTCATATCCATCATGCTGTCACCACTGGTTCTGCCAACGATCGTATTGAGTTCAGTGAACCGGCTCAGTATAGTAAAAAACAGCATCGTTTTTAATTACAAATACGCGATTGCGTTTTATGGGATGACACAAGTTTATATGCAGAGTGTGATTCTGTTTTTCTTATAGTCTTTGAACGCTAATGATAAATGAAGATTCCCAGTCAGAAAAATTGCCTGCCCTCATATGTCGAGGACAGGCATGTTTAATTTTGCAGTAAAGCTGGACCAGACTACTCCTCTAATCCCGCTATCCCAAAACCACCGGCTCCGGAATGAGTCGAGATCATCCCGCCTGCCTGGATCCATCTTACATGTTGAAAGCCGTTTTCTTTAGCCGCCGCATCCATTCGTTCTTTGACCTTCTCATCAAGGCCGATGGAGTAAATGAAATACAGCTGCTTCCGATCAATCGGAAATTCTTTCAAATAATCACTCAGTAGTTTTTCAGAAGCTCCGCTCATATTTCCTCGATACTTCTTTGTGGACATCAGCTTTCCATCTCTTAACTCAATACATGGCTTTATTTTTAACAGACCACCGATTAAAGAAGCCATATTACTTACCCTTCCTCCTGCTTTAAGAAACTCAAGACTACCCGGGATAAAAGCAAGTCTTGACTTAGGAATGACAGCCTCTATTTTTACAGCCAGGTCCTCAGGCGAAATGTCAGGTTCTTTTTGAAGTAAATCAGCGGCATACAGGACAATCGCAGCTAATCCGCCAGTAACATTCAGGGCATCAATAAGAATAATGTTGTCAAATTCTTCTGAAGCAATGACCGCATTTTGAAAAGAGGATGACGCTTTTGATGTATAGCCGATATGAATAATGATACAATCCGGGAACTTTTCTTTAATCGTTTTAAAAAAGGTCTCGTACTCGTGGGTATTTGTAGCAGTCGTTGTGGGGATTTTCTTGGTGCGGCCGTAGTAGTCATAAATATCTTCAACTGGCAGGGAACCGTCTAAGTAATCTTTTCCGTCCATTATGATGTGCATTGGAACGACCTGGAGATCGTATTTTTGGACTAAATCCTCCGGCAGGTCAGCACCGCTTTCAGTCGATAAAATGATCCTTCGCATATTCTTTCCCCCTTGATTTTAATGAAGTCCGTGACACATTGGGCTTTCTACTTTAACTATACAGGAGAAAACCAAATTAATGATGATGAACTTATCTATTTAACAAAAAATATGTAAGTGAACTATAACTAAAAAGATGATAGAAGCGGTAACTAAACTTATTTAAGACCATGAGGTGAACGGAGCGGAATGTGGCGACTCCAGCGGGATCTAGCGGGAACTTGAGATCCACTTGGGAAGCAAGTTAGCTCAAGCCCCGCCCCGCGGAAAGCGTCCACATGAAGCGCAGTGAACCGGACTAAGAGGATGAGACATAATAGTCCCAACCCTTTTAACCTTCCCACCACATCTACGGACGGGTCTTCTCGGCATGGATAGCGGCCTTTTCTGTTTCTGATGTTGTCCGGTTATCTTCAGCTTCCTTCTTCGTTTTCTCATCTCCGCCAACCACATGATCGATGTCGTTCATGAGTGCCTCGTATCCTTGTTTTGCGACGAGTTCTTTGTCATTTTTACTAGAAGAGCCTATTTGAGTATCTCCCATCCCTGCATTGGCGTGGAAGTTTGTATCTGTAGCGCCAGGCAGCAGCGCGGTTACCGTGACGCCTGTTTCACGAAGCTCTTCGCGTAGGGATTCAGCGAATGCGAAGCCAAATGCTTTAGATGGTCCGTATACCGTTTCATAAGGTGTCGGTGTTGTGGCTGAGATAGAGGAAACAATGAGAATCTTCCCTCTGCTATTTGGCACCATATGATGGACGACCCGTTTTGCCAGGTGGACAGTACCTGTGATATTAATCGAAATTAACCGCATTTCATCTTCAAGACTGGTCTCAAGAAAAGACCCTCCGCCAATTCCGATGCCAACATTAAGGACCGCTGCTTCAACCGGCCGGTCAAGGTCGCTGACAAAGTCCCAAAACCCTTCTACACCTTCATATGCCGCGGCATCAGCTTTATGCGGGTACGCCTCAACGCCGAGTTCCCGTATTGTTTCGGCAGCCTCAAAAATCCTGTCACTTGAGCCGGTAATGGCAAGATCGTAGCCATCTTTTGCAAATAGTTTAGCCATTTCAAAGCCCAGGCCGGATGATGCCCCTGTAATTATCGCTAGTGAACGTTGCTGTGTCATATAGCATTCTCCTTTATGGTTGATTTCAACTAAATGTAAGGTTTTATCAATAATCATTTTGACTAACCTATTCCTCTTTGAAATCTTTTTAAACGTTATCCAGCCGCTCTAAAAAACGAGTAGAGGTTTCTTCCAAACTTCCACTTTAATACTTATCTTTTCTATAACATTTTTGTAAAATTAAAGTAATGAATGAACAGTGAACTAAGGCGGCCATCTAATGGTTATGTAATTTTTTTAAAGCCTTGTGAAAAACGAGACTTCGGTCTTCAGGGAGGAAAAATGTATGTCGCATCATTATTCAGAAGGTTCAACGTCTATGGAGAAAACCGGAATGAAACTGCTGCTTACTTCTGCCGGGATTAGAACTCCGCGGATCCACGACGCACTCGTCGATCTGCTTGGCAAGTCAATTTCTGAAGCCAGTGCCCTTTGCATTCCCACCGCCATGCACGCCAACCGCGGGGGTCCTGGTCAGGCATGGCGATGGGTCAGCGGGCAGGAGCCTGGAACTCCTATGGTCGAATTGGGATGGAAGTCTCTAGGGGTACTTGAACTCACTGCTTTACCAAGCCTTGATAAAGAGCATTGGGTTCCTGTTGTTAAAGAAACGGATGTACTGTTAGTAGGAGGCGGCGATCCAATGTATCTATGTCATTGGATGCGCGAGTCCGGTCTTGCGGATCTCTTGCCTTCGCTTCAGAACTTGGTCTATGTAGGAATGAGCGCGGGAAGCATGGTCATGTCACCAAATATAGGGGAGACATTTGTCGGCTGGCGTCCGCCGGCAGGAAACGATAAAACGCTCGGTTTCGTGTATTTTGCTATGTTTCCACACCTGGATCATGAAATGCTGCCGTATAATACAATGTCCCATGCAGAAAAATGGGCTGCTGGGATGTCGGTGCCATCGTATGCAATCGATGATGATACGGCCATTAAAGTAACGGATGAAGGCATCGAGGTAATTTCTGAGGGGCATTGGAGGCTGTTCAATGCTTAACTACTGAAGTCTGAGGGGCATTGGAGGCTGTTCAATGCTTAACTACTGAAGTCTGATAAACAAAGATCCCTCAAGGGCAACTCTCTGCTTTTGAGGGATTTCAAATTCCTTATAAATTAAACGCCTGAATACGCCATAAAACCACCATCTACAGGGACTGTGATTCCTGTGACAAAGCCGGAATAATTCTCGTCGATCAGCCAAAGCATGGTGCCAATCAGATCGGATGGCTTACCAAAACGCTTCATCGGTGTTCCAGCCATAATTTTACCTGACCGTGCTGTTAGGCTTCCATCTTTATTAAGTAAGAGGTTTTTATTTTGCTCCGTTAAAAAGAAGCCTGGCGCAATTGCGTTCACTCTTAGATTCTGCTCGGCAAAGTGAACAGCCATCCACATCGTGAAATTATTAATCGCTGATTTTGCTGCACTATAGGCAGGAACCTTTGTCATGGGAGAAAAAGCGCTCATGGAAGAGATATTTAGTACAACAGGAGATTTCTGCTTTAAAAGCTCCCTGCCAAATACCTGGCTCGCTAAAAAGGAACCGGTAAAGTTACTGGCAAAAACCTTTGAAAATCCCTGTTCCTCCATATCAAAAAATGACTTCCCTGCCGCCTCATCATCATGAATTTCGCTTTCGGTTATGGCATCAGGATGATTTCCGCCTGCGCCATTAATCAAGATATCGATCCGGCCAAAATTCTCGATGATTTGTTCTTTTGCTTTTTCGAGTGAATCTCGGTCCAGCACATCAGCTGCTATAGCAATTGCTTCTCCGCCGTTTTGTACAATTTCATTTACGACTGCCTGGCCTTTTTCTTCTGTACGATTGATAATAACAACCTTGACTCCTCTTTGAGCCAGCTCTCTCGCCATTTCAGAGCAAAGCACCCCGCTGCCTCCTGTAATGACAGCTGTCCGTCCAGCAATATTTTCATGAGTTGATAACATAGTGACCTCCCCTATTTTGACTGATGAGCATCCCATAATCCGTGCAAATACATAATTCCTAATGCCCGGTCGTACAGCCCATACCCCGGTCTGCATTCTTCATCCCAAATATGGCGTCCATGATCAGGACGAACATAGCCGGTGTATTGCTGATCAGACAATTGGGCTACCACTCCATTTAGATTAATAGAGCCATCCTGCGTATAATGAGAGGTTTCCACAAAATCACCATTGTCATAGATTTTAATATTACGAAGATGAGCAAATGGTGAATATTGTGCATATTTTGATGCGATGTCGACCATATCATTTTCAGGGTTCGCACCCATTGACCCTGTACAGAACGTAATGCGGTTTGATGGAGAATCTGAAATGCTCAGTAGTCGTTCATAGCTTGCTTCACCCGTAATAATACGAGGCAGTCCAAAAATAGACCACGGTGGATCATCCGGATGAATGGCCATTTGAATGCCATGTGCTTCAGCAGTTGGCAGAATGGCGTTCAGGAAATAATCCAGGTTCTGCCAAAGCTGTTCTTCATCCATTCCTTTATACGCCGCAAACAGCTCCTCAATTCTTGCCATTTTCTCCGGCTCCCAGCCAGGCAGCGTCAGCTCAGATGCTGAAGCGACTGTATTGATTAACTCGATCGGATCAAGCGACTCAATTTTTTCCTTTTCAAAAAACAGAGCAGTAGAACCGTCCTCGAGCGGGTGGTGCAGCAGTGTGCGCGTCCAGTCAAAAATAGGCATGAAATTATAGCAAATAACCTTAACACCCGCTTCACTCAGGTTTTCTATCGTTTTTTTATAGTTTTCAATATACTGATCCCGTTCACTGTTTCCGAGTTTAATCGACTCATGCACATTTACACTTTCAACAACATCTGCATGAAAGCCGAAGGACTTAATATAATCCACTTCTGATTTTATTTCGTCTTTTTTCCAGACCTCACCGACAGGCTTTTGGTGGAGCGCCCATACAATTCCCTTTGTACCTGGAATTTGTTTAATTTGCTCCAATTGCACTGTATCGTTATTCCGTCCGTACCATCGAAACGTCATATTCATGCGATCGCCTCCTCTGATTACCCTAATTTAGTTAAGTATTCCTGTACGAGCTTAACTACTGCATCCTCACCTGCTGAACGATAAGCCTTTGTTAAATCACTTCCAATTCCAACGGCCACTGCACCGGCATCAAGCCACTCATTCATATTATTCAGGTTAATACCGCCTGTTGGCATGACACGGACATTTGGCAGCGGACCATTTACAGACCCGATAAAGGATGGGTCAAATCCATTGGCCGGGAAAAGCTTAAGGATATCACTGCCATATTCCATTGCCTGGACCATTTCTTTTATCGTCATACAGCCAGGGAAATAAGGAATACTGTACCGGTTGCAGGTTTTCGCAATCTTCGGATCAAAATGCGGGCTGACAACAAACTGTGCGCCATTTAAAATCGCATGTCTTGCCGTTTCTTCATCTAATACCGTTCCAGCTCCGATTAAAGCATTCGTTCCTGCAAAATGCTTAAACACATCCTCCACACCGGGAGTCGTATAGGTTAATTCTATGGCATTTAAGCCTCCTTTTACAGCGGCTTCTGCAATGGCTGCAGCTTCCTTCGCATCTTTACCCCGAACAACTGCGACAATCTTTTCTTCTAAGAATTTCTGATAAAATTCTATTTTTGAACTCAATGTCCCACACTCCCTACTCGAGATTAATTAATGCTTTACGTACTTTTTCCGGGTTATTCTCAACAAAATTGAAGGCTTCCTGAACGCGATCAAGCGGAAATTCATGCGTAATAAGGCCGTTGGCTTTCAGCTTTCCTGTATTAAGAAGCTCGATTACTTTTCCAAACTGGTTGGTCTGTAATCTGGAACCTACAATCGTGATTTCTTTTTTTGTAATCGGCAATTGTGGAAGCGCTGATGGACGTTCATCAAAACCAAGGATCACAACGCTTCCTGCTGGTGTCACAAGCTCCAGGCTCATTTCTACAGTAGAAGGCAGACACACCGCATCGATTACGATGTTCACACCCTGATTTTCAGTAAGCTCAAATAAACGATCCTTAAGGGAATCCTTCGTTACATTAATAACGTGATGAGCCCCATTATCTTTCGCAAATTGAAGTCTTTCATCATTTAGATCCGTCATAAACACCGTAGCGCCTTGAATTAACGCCATTTTCAGGATACAAATGCCAATCGGACCGCTTCCCTGGATTAAAACAGTATCGCCGGCTTGCACATTGCCTCTCCAAACTGCCTGAGCGCCAATCGTATAAGGCTCAGCCAATACCGCCTCATCCCAGCTCAATTTTTCATTGATTACATGAACCTGCTTTTCGGGTAGCACAATGTATTCCCGCATTCCGCCATCCTCGTGTACACCAAAAACGGATAGCTTCTCACATACATTTGGGCGGCCTTTGCGGCAGGCAAAGCAGGTGCCGCAATAGCTGATCGGTTCAACAACAATGTGATCTCCTGCTTTAACTCCCTTAACATTTTCACCCGTTTCAACGACCTCACCGGCTACTTCATGCCCGACAACTCTCGGATAGGTTGCAAGAGGATTTGTCCCGTGGAAAATATGCATATCTGAACCGCAAATGCCGACACGTTTAACTTTTATTAATACTTCATCCGCATTTTGAATGACTGGTTTTGGCTGTTCAATAATATTCAACTGATTTGCTTCCAACACTTTTACAGCTTTCATTTTCGATTATCCTCCTATTCAAATAAACTCGGCAGGAACAGCGTAACCTGAGGAACAAAAGCCACAAGCATAAGGATCGCTAGACTGACTCCTATAAATGGTAAAAGCTCAATCGCTGTTTTCCCTATTGGGACCTTACCGATCTGGGAGGCGACAAACAAACATACCCCCACTGGAGGTGTTACGAGACCTATGACTAAATTCAAGACCATCATGACACCAAATGTGATTGGATCCATTCCAACCTGCAACGCCACAGGCAGCAATACCGGAAACAAAATAACAAGCGCTGCGATCGTTTCCATAAATGTCCCAACGAATAGTAAAAGCAGATTCACTAACAGAATGACGATAATGGCATTTGTAGATACACCTAAAATAGAATCAGCCACTAATTGCGGAATTTGCTCACGCACCATAATCCAGCCAAATAAATTTGCAAACCCGACAAGCAGCATGATGGAAGCTGTACTGGTCATCGAGGACAGCATGATTTCAGGAATTTTTTTGATTGGCAGTTCTTTATAAACAAATATCCCAATAACAAACGCATATAAAACCGCAACGATCGAAGCCTCAGTCGGCGTAAACAGTCCGCCCAGGATTCCATATAAAATGATCACGGTCATTAAGATTGCCCAAAAAGCACCAGTGAAGCTTTTCCATATCGCTTTAAACGATTTGCGCTCCCCTTTTGGGTAATTACGCTTAACCGAAATCAGATAAGTAGGAATCATTAACCCAATTCCTAACAAAAGACCTGGAACAGCCCCTGCTAAAAACAGATCACCAATTGACAAAGAGGCAAGCGTTCCTACAATAATGAGTGGCAGAGACGGAGGAATCATTGGACCAACAGTTGAGGATGAAGCGGTTACTGCTGCTGAAAACCCAGGTCCATACCCCTCTTTTTTCATTGCTGGAATCATCACAGAACCAATACTTGCGGTATCTGCCAAAGCTGTACCTGAAATACCGGCAAACCCCATTGAAGACCCTACATTCGCTAACCCGAGGCCTCCTCTTATATGACCGAAGCAATTATTGGCAAAGCCCACAATTCGATCTGTAATACCTCCTGCGTTCATTAAATTACCAGCCAGGATGAATCCCGGGATACATAATAGAACAAACGAGTTTAATCCGCCGAACATTCGCTGGGGAATAACGGTCAAAGGGATGTCAGCAACAACAAGGTAAATTAATGAAGAGAGTCCCAGACTAAACGCCACAGGTACGCCTAAAAAGATTAAAACGATAAAAGAAATAAACAGTAACGCAGCCATTAAAACTCCTCCCCTTCATAATGCCTTTTAAATTCCTGATCATTTTTTAATAGATCAATAATCTTCAAGACAGAATAGAAGATTAGAAATATACTCATCATCAACAAGGCTGCATGGATAACGGATAATTTAAATGGCATTGTCGCTGAAGCCTGATTATTTCCAATCAACGTAAAGCTATACGATTCCTTCACCATGACACCGCTAAGGACGATGATGGACAAATAAATTAACGTCTCATAGTACTTACGGAAATGATCAGACATCTTTGTTAAGAGAAGGTCAACATTAATGAATTCATTTCTTATCAATGCCAAAGGTGCTCCAAAGCAAATGGCATAAATGAACAAATAACGAGTCAGCTCTTCTGTCCAGATAAAGGAAAAAGGAGCGAAACGGGAGATAATCTGTACCGTGATAATAACGATAACGCCAGTGAAACTCGCAATCGTGAGAACGCTTAATATCAGGTCTATAATGCTCCTAAACTTTTTCATTCAGGTTCCTTCCTCTCATAATAGAGAGGCACAATTGGCAGGAGCGCCAAAAGTGCCTGACTTATTATTCAACATCCAAAATTTGATTGTAAAGCTCAAGCTGTTCATCATCGAGGGATGCTTCAATGGCTGGCATCATGGCTTCACGGAACGCATCCTGATCAACATCAACAAATTCCATCCCGCTATCCATTAGCTCTTGTTCGATGTTATCAATCTCAGATTCATAAAGCTCATCACCCAGCGCTTGTGCTTCTTCAGCAGCATTCTGTACGACTTCTTTCAGCTCATCAGACAGTTCATTGTATTGCTCATTTCCAACCAAAATATAGATCCATGAATAGACATGCTCTGTACGATTTACATAATCCTGAACCTCCGCTAACCCTCCGCTTTGGATTAAATCAACAGGATTCTCCTGCCCGTTTATAACGCCTTGCTGCAGGCCTGTAAATACTTCATTGAAATCCATTACCTGAGGTGATGCACCAGCAGCCTGCCAAGCATCTAGAAATAATGGAACGTTAGGAACACGCATGCTGAATCCACTTAAGTCATCAGGAGATTCGATTGGCTGGTTTGATGTAAGATTTCTTGGTGCACGTGTGTGATAATAAAGAGCTGTAAGACCTGCTTGATCCTGAATCTCACTTTGGATTTGGTCCCCGATTTCTCCTTCTACGACAGATTTCACATGATCAAGATCTCTAAATGCATAAGGAACGGCCATTAATGCTGCATTAGGAGCCCAGTTCTGTAAGGTTTCACCTGAAATAACCATGTCTGCTGTACCCGATTGAATCGCATTGATCGTATCTGTTTCCCCACCAAGAGAGTTGTTAGGGTAAAGGGTAATTTCGATTTGTCCATCTGAATTTTCTTCAACTAATTCTGCGAATTTTTCAGCCGTCTGGTGCCAGATATGGTTTTCATCGGCTAAATGACCAAAACGCCATTCAATTTTGTCTCCTGAATCACCGCCTGCGTTGTCATCTGAACCACATGCCCCTAAAAGTAAAGCTGATGCAAGAACCCCTGTAAATAATTTGTTTTTCATGTATTTTCTCCCCTTAAATTAGTTTTTCACAAACTGATCGTTATTTTTTAAAAATTCATACGTCGTTTTCGCAATCTCAATTCCTTCAGCCAGATTCTTCTCTTCTTTCTTCTGCTCAATCTCACCTGGCACCATCACCTGCTGGCCTTCAACTGCCGGAGGAACCTGACGAAGCTCCTGAATCATCCGGTCCATTTGCTCTAAGAATGTTTCCTTATTCGTAAAGTAAGACGGGTTAATCACACAGAAATAATGGCCAAGCTTTCTCTTTTTATCAAGATCGCCATACATTTTTGTGATGTGAGGACCAAACGCCATGCCTGCCAGCAAGCCTGAGAAAATATCAACGATGACAGACAGCCCGTACCCTTTTGGACCTCCAAATGGTGTTAGCGATACCACTTTTGAAGGGTCTGTTACATCCCTGCCGTTCTCATCAACTCCCCAGCCGCTCGGGATTTGCTTGCCTTCTTCCTTATGCTGCAACACCTTGCCAAGAGCTGCGTTTGACGTTGCCATATCGAGAATAAATGGCTTTTCTGTTTTAGCAGGTACACCGTATGCAATCGGGTTAGTCCCTAAGAAGGACTCTCTCCCGCCAAACGGAACAACGATTTTGTCTGTATGTGTCATGGCAATTCCAATTAACTCATGCTCTGCTGCCTCCTGAACAAAGTAGCTGAGTGCCCCGCAATGACTGCTATTAATAGCTGTGACCATTCCGATTCCGTTTGTTTCGGCCATTTTAATGGCTTCTTTCATGGCTCTGTCTGCTACGAGATGACCGAATCCATCGTCACCATCCACTACACCTGTCACAGGACCGCTTGCGTTGAAGGAGATAGCTGGTTCAGGGTTAATCCCCCCAGCTGCTAATCGTTTTAAATAATGCTCTGTTCTCAATGCTCCGTGAGAATTCACACCGCGCAGGTCTGCGTGAATCAATACATCTGCAATCTTTCCTGCATGCTCTTCGCTAATTCCCGCTCCAGTCAGCTGATGAATAATCAATTCCTGGACTTCACTATGTGAAACCGTAACTGTAGACATTAGTGTTCCCCCTATCTTTCTATCATTTTTTTATTATCAATAAATGCCAGAACATCCTCTAAATATGGCAGTCCCTCGTTATCGCCGGAGACTGTAGTAACTAGTGCACCTACAGCATTGGCAAACCTGAGAAGCTGCTGCGTCTCATAATGATTCAAATATCCATAAAGATAGGCCGCGTCAAATCCGTCTCCTGCACCAACTGAATCGATCGGCGTCACCGTAAAACCGGAATCACTCGTCCATTCACCGTTTCGGCAAAGCTTAGAGCCTCTGCTGCCGTCTTTTATCACAAGGTCTTGGATACCAAAGCCCTCTGTATACGCTTTCAATTCATCCAATGATTCCTTGCCTGAAATCAGTTGAAGCTCATCCAATCCTGTGAGGATGATATCCACATCCGGTAAAATGGTTTCAATTACTTCTTTTGCTTTTTCGGCACTCCAAAGCTTAAGGCGGATATTGGGATCAAAGGAGATTGTAAGCTGTTTTTCCTTTGCAATTTTGATGATTTTTTTTGCTATACTCAGATGCTGATGGTTAACCGCCAAATAAACGCCTGTGAGATGGACTGCCTGAATCCCCTCAAACAGTTCCTCTGTAATATCTTCCTCTTTAAGCGAAGTTACCGGTGAAGGGTCACGGTAATAAAACGTTTTGCCGTTCCCATTTCCCTGGATTTCCTTAAAATTCACAGAGGTAGCAACGTCCTCTACAAAGTCTACTGCTGAAACATCTACCCCTTCACCCCGGGCAAAGTTATAAATCACCCTGCCGAATTCATCTTTCCCCAACCTGCTTATCCACTTGCTATGCATTCCTAAGCGTGAACACCCAATGGCGAAATTCATTTCTGCTCCGCCAACCTTGCGTTCGAAATTAGTCACATACCGAAGCGGCCCTGTTGACATAGGGTTCATGGTTATCATGGCATCCCCTATTGTTAATACACCAAATTCACTCTGCAATTGCCGACACTCCTTCAAAAATTTAGATAGATTTCCTTTTAACCAAAAACGGTGTATACCGCTGCTCTTTATAAACCTCTTCAAACTCTTTGTTCTCAATCATTTTTATTAGGATTTCAGCCGCATCCTTCCCCATTTCAAAAGTTGGCTGCTTAATAACCGTGATCGGGGTATTGGCAATTTCAAGGAATGGCGAGTCATCGATGGTGATGACACCAATATCGTTTGGAATCTCCAGCTGATTGGATTTAATAAATTTTAATAGTTCGATTAAAGATAAATCATTCGCTGCATAAAAAGCTTCCGGCTTTTCGTCTTTCCAGACCTGCTGTAATTCACTTACAATGTCATGCGGCTCTTTTGCAATGATCCACTTGTTCTCAAACTCTAGTCCCTGCTCCTGCAATGCTTTTTTAAAGCCCTCAATCCGTTCTACACGGGGGGTAACATTTTTTTCGATTGAAGTGGATACCATCCCGATCTTTTTCCTGCCGCTTTTCACAATTTGTTCGACAGCGATCCTTGAAGCGCTTTCATTATCGAGTAAAAGAGTAGGATAGATCGTCTGGTTGATCCGTCTATCCATAAAGACGATTGGAAAGTTAGATTGCTTTAGCAGGGGGTAAAAATCGTTGTTTCCGTTAGTGGGAAAAATAATTAACCCATCTACTTGTTTAGCTAAAAGCATTTCAATATAGGCTTTTTCTTTCTCCGGCTGATCATCCGCATTACAAACGAATAAATGAAATCCATTTTTTCCACACTCATCTTCAATCGAACGGATAATTTCGGTTGAAAAGGAATGTAGAATATTTGCTACGATGACGCCAATCGTTCCGGTTTTCTTCTGCTTTAAACTTTTTGCTACATAATTTGGGATATAACCTAATTCTTTAATTGCCTCTTCTACCCTAAGCTTCGTACTCTTTGCCATATACTCATAACGGTTATTGATATACTGGGAAACCGTGCTTTTTGAAACGCCCGCCTTCACCGCAACATCCTGCATTGTTACCTTTTTCATAGTCTGACTTCTCCTAAACCGGTTTAGTAAATCGATTTAGTTGTAGTATAGTGCAGGTAAATTTAAATTTCAACCTTTTTTAGAAAATTCATTTTATAATATAAAAAGAAATAAAAAAGGCATTTTTATTCTTAAATAGGATATTTTTCAATCCTTAGGAGATAGATAACCAACCTCTATATGTTCAAGTAACATGATTTAAAGCCATCATCATTTAGTCTTTTTTATTACGTGGCATGATGATCCCTGGACAGATGAACAAGCAAATTATGTGGTGGTTACATACAATGATGCAGCAAGAAATTATGGGTTTTATCGGGATCTGGTTTGTAACAATAACCAACTTATATAAAGGTAGTGAACGATTGTGCAAATAACCAAATGGAAGCAATACAAAATCTTAATGGAGGACCCGGAATTGCGGGTTTATCTTCCTGTCACCAAACGGTTTAGTGAATGCACACTCTGGGAAATGGTCAAAGAGTACAAAGTTGTGATGATCAAGCCGAGCCGGGGGCGTCTGGGGTTTAATATTTACCAGGTATCCCAGCTTAATGAAGTAGAGGACCTGTATGAAGTGCATCATGAAGGGTCAATCATAAAGTTTGCAGGCAAGGATGAGACCTATTCCTTCATAAAGAGTAAAATCAAGCCAAACCGGTATATTGTACAGCAAAAAATCCACCTAATCAGGGCTGAACAGCGCCTGATCGATTTTAGAGTGATGGTTCAGCGCAGGCGAAATAGCCCAGACTGGTATGTCACCGGAAAGTTCGCCAGGCTGGGGCTTTTGCGATACATCGTCACCAATGCAGCCAAGGACATTCTTACTGTTGAAGACGCCATGCAGAAAACTTCCCTTAATTCTGGGCAAATTAGAAAAGCCATAAAAGTAATGGATGAGATCGCCTTGTCCGCCATTCCCCATTTGACAGCCATCAGGCCGGAAAGCAGAGTGATAGGCTTTGATTTTGGAGTCGATGAGGACGGGAAGGTGTGGATCATTGAAGCCAATTTTAAGCCCATGGTTTTTCCCTTCAAAATGCTTGAGGACGATTCAATGTACAAAACCATTGAGAGTTTCAAGTACGGGAAAGAGAATGACACCAGAAGAGAAAACCACCTGCCCGAACAGAACAAAATTTATGAATATGTCAAGAAACAATGGCAAGCTGCTAAGAACTGATTGAGTATTATCTTCAAAATCAAAAAGACTGCTCCCTGTCTGTAAGGAGCAGTCTTTTTGAAATTAACAAAGCTGAATAGATAGTGGAGGGAAAGCCATCTTATTTGAAAAAAACAGCCTGTTAATACCGTACATTTTCTAATCAAGTATCGCATAGTTTTTTGGGAGTTATGCAAAATCCCCCCTTCTTTCCTTCAGTTTGTTAAAATAAGGGGTAATAAACTCTTTTTGAAAAAGAGAATGTTGAGAAAACGCAAGGATGTGTTGGAATGATTAAAAGGAATATCCCTAATTTATTCACCCTAAGCAATTTATTATTTGGGTTTCTATCAATAGGGCTTGTCTTACAGAAGGATTATCAGAATGCTTCCATTATGATCCTTGCGGGGATGATGTTAGATAGCTTAGACGGAAGACTCGCACGGAAGCTTGGTGTAGAAAGCACATTCGGGAAAGAATTAGATTCCCTTGCTGATATTGTCACATTCGGCGTGGCTCCTGCGGTATTGATCTACAGCACTGCTTTTAGTGAATTTGGCATTCTTGGCATGCTTATATCAGGGCTGTTCCCTGTCTTTGGCGCCATTCGCTTAGCCAGATTTAATGTAGATAAAACACCGGATAACAAGTATTTTACCGGTGTTCCGATTACAGCAGCCGGAGGACTCATCGCTTTATTGACAATCTTCCAAAACTTCCTCCCGGATGTTGCCATTGCGGTAGCGCATACGTTCTTATGTGTGCTGATGGTTAGTTCAGTTAAAATTCCGAGTTTAAAAAGCGTACCGATTCCGAAATACGGCACCATTGTAACGTTATTTTTGATCTCCCTTCTCGCCGTTGCCTTTTATACAGGCAGATTTGGGATCTCACTTGCATTTGCCATTCCTCTTTATGTTTTGTATATGAGCGTAAATTTATTTTTGAAAAATAAGCGGAAGAATGAGAGGGAGTAGAGCTGTCCACGAAGAATTTAAAGTAGAGAAAGCCTTATAGCTCTTATTTAGATATCATAATAAGGGGTTGAGACAACTAGTGTGTCTCAACCCCTTTTATCCTGTTCACTGCGCTTCAGATAAACGCTTTCCGCTCCGTTCACCTTAGGTTTCTATAACGAACAGTCACGAAATAATGCATTTTCATTATGTTCTAAGCTTAAAAGATAAACCTTCCTCTTTCAACGCTGATTTAAGCTTCGGTATTGATGCGGGTCCCATGCCATGAAACTTCAAAACCTCTTTTTCGCTGTAAGTGGATAACATCTTTAAAGAAGTCACACCATTGTTCTCCAGGGCTCTTCTGGCTGGTGCCGCTAGTAAGGAAAGAAATCCATCTTCGGGTTTACGTTCCGCTTCGCAGATTGGACAGGTGGGACAATCTCTGCTTTTATGATAGTTATGCCCTTTGTCGCAAGTCCGCAGATTTTCATTTGAAGTCATGGCCGTCATCTCCTTGTTTACCTCTTGTTATAGAAGGTACCTTTTACTCATTGACGAGAAACGATGCACCTATGACTCCTGCCAGTCCTCCTAATGCTGCAGGTCTTATGTTGATTTTCTCTCGCAGCCCGGGATAAACAAATTCTTTTATTTTTTCCTTCAGTGGTTCAAGAATCATTTTCTCAGATTTCATAACACCTCCACCTATAACAAAGATTTCAGGGTTAATAATATGAGTGATATTGGCAATACCGATTGCAAGGGAGCTGACAGTCTCCTCGATAATGGATAATGCTTCTTGATTCTCTGCATCAGCAAGTCTGAAGACCTCGGATGCATCGTGGACCTGAAGCCGCTCTTTTCCTACTCTTCCAATGGCCGTTCCGCTAGCATGTCCTTCCCATGCTCCTCTGTTAAGACTGGAATGACGGTAGCCGGCGGGATTGATAATCATATTCCCTACTTCACCTGCATAACCCTGCGCACCTTCAAAAATTTTTTCCTTAAAAACGAAACCTCCCCCAATTCCCGTACTAACAGTTAGATAAAACACACTTTCATATCCTTCTCCGCTGCCAGCTCTCGCTTCTGCAAGTGCTGCTGCATTAGCATCATTTGTGAGGAACGTATTTACCTGAAAATGTTCCTGGATAAAGCGGACAATTCGCACATCATCCCACCCCGGCAGATTAGGAGGGCTCAGAATAACCCCTTTTTGGGAATCCAAAGGACCGGGGGCTCCAATCCCTATTCCAGATAGGGGTCTGCCCCCTTTTATCATATTAATCATATTGATCATTTTATTAAGTGTATAGCTGTATCCTTTTTCTACTTCAGTGGGCTCGCTGAGCATTTGAAGGATTTCCCCTGTATTATCTACTTCTGCTACCCGTAGATTCGTTCCTCCAAGGTCTACACCGATGTTTACTGTCAATTGGATGACACCTGCCCATATGCTTCCTGATTGCTGCTTTCATGAACACTCATATCGTAAATACTTCGGATATTCAGCTGCTCTTTAAATGTATTCAGGGTTACTTCTTTGTTTATACTGTTTTTTTCTGCAATGATGGTTACTTTTCTATCCGGTGAAAGATCTACAAAATTATCACTGAATACGCAATCGTTGTCTGTCATGTCAAGCTCAACAAATTTAGCGTACGATTGAGAGGAAAGAACAATCTCAAATGCATCCTGTGTTTCACTCACGGCTGCTTGAATTTCAGGATCAATGAAGGTAAAATGCTTAGGCTTAACAAAAAGATGTGTGACATTACTAATAACCTTATCATTTACTTTTAGGCTGCATTCAAGGTAGGTCTGCCGTTTCTGGGTAGCTGAGACATTCTTTAGGAAGGACAGAGTATCGCATCGTTCTGCTGACAGACTGCTCACCTGGCGGCTAATACGTCCTCCAGTTATCTCCTCCCCGTTATTTTTCTTAAGCTTCCATTCTATTTCTGCACTTACAGCTTCACGTGTATCATTCGTTACATGAATCTCAACATTTTCTCCCTCTTCACGGACTGACAGCAGCAAAGGCGCATAGAATTTACGGGCAAAGTAATGGAGAGCCTTCCATCGTCCGTAATAGTCAATCGAGCTCCATGAGGCGACCGGCCAGCAGTCATTCAGCTGCCAATAAAGCGAGCCCATGCAGCGTCCCCGGTTTCTTCTCCAGTGTTCGACGCCGTATTTAATCGCTTCGACCTGAAGCAGCTGTGAGGCATAAATAAGTGATTCAAAATCCTTTGGATAAAGAAAGTTTTCAGAAAGGTAGAATAGAATTTTCCCGTTTGCTGCACCGTTTTTTTGATGTTTTTCCATGACACGCGAAAAGATATTCCGATCTTCAGGCTCTGTAAAAGTGTCGATCGTTTTTATGGAAGGGAAGGACTGAAACCCAAACTCCGAGCAGAAGCGGAAGTGATATTTTTCATACTCAGTGAATGGCTTAAGCCCGTGCCACACCTCCCAGTAATGAACATCTCCACGGTTTGGATCGCGCGGTTTATCAAAACCTCCTCCCGAAGAAGGGGAAGATGACCAGTAAAATGTTTCAGGGTCATGTTCTTTTAAAAGCTCCGGAATAATGTATTCAAACAGCTTAATATAATCTGCTTTTCTTTTCGGGTCATTTGGCATCTGCTCCCAGTGCTCCCAGCCTTCTTCGATTTCATTATTCCCGCACCAGATTCCAAGACTCGCATGGTGGCGCAGCCGTTTGACATTATCGATGACTTCGTGAACAACTGTATCTCTAAACTCATCATTTAAATCATACGTACTGCATGCAAACATGAAGTCCTGCCAGACAATTAGTCCGTACTCGTCACATAGTTCGTAAAAGTATGATTCAGGGTAGATTCCGCCTCCCCAGACTCTGAGCATATTATAATTCGCATCAACGCAATCAGTGATCAGACGCTTCGTTTTTTCTCGTGAGTTCCGTGCAAGTAAATTATCCTCCGGAATGTAGTTGGCACCCATGGCAAATAGGCTTAACCCATTAACTTCAAATTCAAAGGATTTGCCCCACTCATCCTTTTCATGCTTCACACGGATTGTACGGAGCCCTGTTTTTATCGTTTTTTTATGGACCGTCTTACCCTCTGAAAGAAGCGTGACTTCTGCTGTGTAAAGCGGCTGCTTGCCATATCCATTTGGCCACCAGAGCTGAGGCTGCTCAACCTTATGTGTAATTTCTTCAGTGAGTGCTACATTCTTTTTGGTAGTACTTTCGCTTTTGCCATTAGGGTCTGTAATCGTTACCTCCATATCAAACGCCTGGCCTGTCAGCTTCTCCAAACCAATGCGGAAATTAAGCATGACTGATTCCTCATGATGCTGTTGGGTAATATACACATCATCAATTCTCCCTTTTGAATAGGAAGTTAGATTAACATTTCTCCAGATACCGAGGTCAGGCATTCTTGGTCCCCAGTCCCAGCCGAACATGCTATGACCTTTTCGAAGATGCGGGTACCCTTCTTCAGCATCAGGCACTCCCCACAGAGCAAGTTCTTTTTGTTTCTCCTTAATATAATTTATAGGGGATTTCAGCTTTACTGAAAGATGGTTCTCACCTGTATTCAGCAGCTCTTTTACTTCAAATTCATACATTCTATGCATATTATTTGTATGGCTGATCAGCGAACCATTAAGCTTTATCTCTGCTAATGTATCAAGCCCCTGAAACCTCAGCTTAATTGAATCCTCATTTATCATTTCATCATCTAATGAAAAAGACGTTTCGTACAGATAATCCTTTGAGGCAATTTCAATAGCCTGGTCTTCATTATCTCTGTAAAAAGGATCTGAAATTCGTCCGTTTTGCAGGAGATCATTCATAACAGATGCGGGAATTTCAGTCTGGATCGGCTGCTGAAGATCATCATAGGTTAATATCCAATTGCGATTAAGTTCAATTGTTTTCATCATTGTCCCTCCGCTCCTTCAGATTTACTGTTTAGTGCACGAATTCTTATTTTTTCAAGGTCTACTTCTTTTCCGTTTAATGCAGTAAACGTAACGGTTTTTTCCTCCCCTGCTCTCAGGTCAAAGAAATTATCAGAACAGATAACCTCCTCCTGTTGAATATCCAATTTCACGAATCTGGCGAAGGAGTCTCCTCCGTTAATCGTCACGCTTTTTTCTGTGCTATTTTTAGAGACTTTGAGATTCGTACTCTCATACCGCATCTCTTTAAAATCTCTTAGATGAATAATATTTTCAGGAAATCGGTTCTGTTTTGATTGTAAACTGACAAATACTTCTTCTGCAGAATGACCCTGAAGGATGACACTTTCTTCTATTTCTTCTAGCTGTTCAACCTGGTTTCCTTTAACGCTGTAAGGCAATTCCTTAGAAAAAATAACCTCTCCACTAAATGTTTCTGCAGTGGCGACCAGAACATCGTCAATGGCATCAGGGTAATCGTTTATGACTGAAATACTGACCGGTTTTCCTGGGTCATGGTCAGCTGTTGCTGCAACAGGTGCAAAGAACTTTTTCGCATAATAGAAGGAAGCCTTTGGCAGGAGCTCATAATCGATCAGAGACCAGCTCGTCCCTGGCCAGCAGTCATTGTGCTGCCAAATAAGAGCACCGCTCGTAAATGGCTTGTTTCTTCTGTAATGCTCGATTCCATACTTTAACCCTTCCGCCTGAGTGAGCATGGAGTAATTAATGTACTCATCAATCGTTTGAGGAATGTCAGTAAACCCTTCCATTAATAAAATGCCTTTTTCATGAAAGTTATCTTTATTACGATAAGACATTTCTACGCTTTTCCAGTAAAACTCGCCTTCAGGTATATATTTTTCTAATGTAAAACGGTTGGCCGAAGCATGCATGCCGAATTCACTTGAGAAGCGTGTGAAATCGGTTTTGTAATTTTTGTACGATACACCTTCTTTAGATATGTCCTGCACCACAGGGTCCCCAGTTTTTCTTGGTTTAATATTCCCATGCCAAACCTGCCAGTTATGCTTATCCCCGATACTTTCCGCATTAAAATCCTCGTCACTTTCAGTGGCAAAAGGAGAGCTTGGCCAGTAAAGACGGGTCGGGTCGAGCCTGCCAAGAATATCTGGAATTAGTTCGTGATAAATATTTCTTCCGTAAAAAGGAGTCGTGACTAATCCGCTCGAAAATTTCATGTCATAGATCCAGTCAATCTCGTTATTTCCGCACCATAGCGCAAGTGAAGGGTGTTTTCGCAGTTTTTTCACAACAGCTTCAATTTCTTCCTCCACTGTCTTCATAAAATCTTTGTTGTAATCAGGATAGAGGGCATTGGCAAACATGAAATCCTGCCAAACAAGCAGCCCCAGACGATCACATTCTTCGTAGAAAACATCTTTTTCATAGATTCCTCCGCCCCATACACGGATCATATTCATATTGCTTTCTTTTGCAAGATAAAGCAGTTTTTTGTATCTATCATTATCAACTGCCCCAAGGAAGTTATGGACCGGAATCCAGTTTGACCCTTTAGCAAATAGTCTTATGCCATTCAAATTAAATGTAAACAGATTTTCACCATTCTCATGCTTCATATCAACATTAATGGTACGAATGCCCACTTTTTGCGTATACGTGTCAAGCTCTATACCGTTCTGATCTTTTAAGCTGACGGTGCAATCATACAAAAAAGAGTCCCCGAGATCATGGGTCCACCAAAGCTTAGGATTATTCACTGTCAGCCTAATCTCTGTTTTACTTTGATGGATTTTCACTTCTTCCTTCACTACTGCATCCCCATCACTCAACGTCACAAGCGCTGTGAGAGCATCCTTATTGAGGAAGTGACGTTTCAGATTAAGATCGATATGAAGGTCTGCCTCTTCTTCAGATAAAGAAGCAGTATGAACAAATATATCTCCAAGCCGTGTTTTACTTTTTTTAACGATATTTACCTCTTTCCAGATCCCTGCAGTAACGAGTCTTGGTCCCCAGTCCCAGCCGAAATTCATCGAGGATTTTCTCGCCCATAAACGCTCCTTTCCGTAGCTGCACCAATAGTCTTTTTCTTTTAGGCCGACATGTTTTGATAGAGGATCAAATCTGACAGCGATAACATTTTTTCCGTCTTCCAGTTCTCTTGTAATATCAAAGGTATGCTCGATAAACATATTTTCTGTGGATCCTATTTCTTTCCCGTTCAAATAAATAGTTGCATACGTATCGAGCCCCTGAAAATTCAGTTCAATGATTTCCTGATCCTGATGATCTAAATTCCAGTTAAAAACGGTTCTATACCACCATTCCTTCTCTTCTATCCAGCGGCATTTCAAGTCATTGTGACCAATAAAGGGATCCTCGATCAGCTTGTGCTCGATTAAGGTTGAATGTACGTCCCCAGGAACTTTTGCTGTCATCCAGAAGTGATCGATATAGCTTACAGCTGCAATGGTCAGAGGGTTTTCACGTCCCGGATCAAACGATTGCAGCTTCCAATTTGATAATGTAATCATATGTACCCTGCTTTCTTTCGTTTATTTGATGTGAAGAGTTGATTTTCTAAACTGTGTAGGCGATTCTCCCGTCAGTCTTTTAAAAATATGGACGAAGTATTTATAGTCCTTATAGCCAACCATTTCCCCAATTTCAAACACCCGGTAGGAGGTTTCCTGCAGCAGCTCCTTCGCATGCTCAAGACGAATTGAATGTAAATAGTCGTTAAAATGCATGCCTGTTTCCTGTTTGATGACCTGACTAAAGTAGTTTGGAGAAACATGAATCACATCTGCTACTTCACTGGCCTTTAGATCCTTATTAAAATGTTCTTTTATATAGGCAGCGGCTTTCACCATGAGCCAGCTAGTGCCGCCCTGCTGATAATTTGTCATCAGCTTTTCATGGAGTGCTTGAAAGTAGCCAAGCAGGCTTTTTTGAAGCTGGTCCGCTGTATTGAGTACAATCCCCTCATGGAAAAGATGATGGAAAGCCTGAAGCATTAGCTTTTGCTCACATATAGTCATAATTTCGTCCACTAATTTCATGGAAGTCCAGCTTTCTTTTTCAGCATGCTCCATCAGTTCGCTGACCAGAGCAGAGAAATCGGGAGCTTCTCTTTTTAACATATTTAAAAGCTTGGCCGGCAGAGGCTGAAACGAGTCTACGGTTATATTTTGTTCTTTTTCACGAGTAACTGAAAAAACATTTTCATTTGTAAATGCTGCTCTCCCAAGTGCATCCATGAGTAATTGATAATCAGACGAAAAAGTGTCGCCACCCGAACTGAAATGACAGCCCGCACTAATAAAGCTCACATCTGTTACTTTTTCAAGCTGCTGATTCAAAGTTGGCAGAATATTGATCAGCTCTTCTGCATTTTCTGTTTTCACATACGTAACGAGCCGATTTTCTGCTGTAAAAACTGATGCAGCTATACCAAGCTTGGATAAAAATTTCTCCACTTCCTTCAACCAGCTGTCTACGAGTTCCTCACTTGTCCCTTTGCTGATCATGTTTAGCCAGGAAGCATCCAGTACCTCAGTTGCAAGGAGAATTCCGCGGGGCATCTCAGTACAGGAGGCCTGCTTTTTGTAGATCATGTCTGTTAGCAGCATTTGCAGAACATTTTTCTCGCTGTCAGAGTGTAAATGCTCGATTTCACTTACAATCCCCTTTATTCGCTCCATGAGCTCATTCACATTTACCGGTTTCAGAAGATAATCCTTCACCTTATATCTCATGGCTCCCCGCGCATATTCGAAATCATCGTAACCGCTTAAAATAATCACTTTAATATCAGGGTATTGCTTCATTATTTCTTCAGCCAGCTGCAGTCCATTCATAAACGGCATATTGACGTCAGTCAGCACGATATCAACAGCTGTCATCGATAAAATATCCATTGCCTCTTTTCCATCCAGTGCTGTGTAGGTTTCATCAATAGAGATGTCCTTCCAGGGGATTGTTTCAGCCAGTCCTCTACTGATAATTGGTTCATCGTCAACAATTAATAGTTTACATCCCATCGTTAGTCACCTGCCTTTTATTGATAAATGAAGTAATTTCATTTTCATAGGGCATTGTGATTCTGACCCATGCACCGCCGGAGTGATGATTTTGTATCGAAAGTGAAGCATTACTGCCATAAGTAAGATTGAGCCGGGCTTTAATATTGGCGAGGGCGGTTCCTTTTTGCATTGTCTCGTCAATATCCAGGTCAAAGCCTTTGCCGTTATCCATAACATCAATCGTGAGAATGTCCTGTTCTTTATAACAGCGTAAATATAATCGCTTTGGTTCTAATGAAGTTCCTTTTGAGTACTGGATACTGTTTTCAATCAGCGGCTGGATAATTTGTTTTAAGATCACCGCTTTTTCAATACCAGCTTCACAATAAACAGCTGTTTTTAATAAAGGACCGAGCCGGTGCTGCTGAAGGGTTAGGTAGATAGAGCAATATTCGAGCTCATCCTTCAGATGAATCCAGTCGCTGCCCCTGTTTAAACTAAGCCGGAACATTTTTGAAAGCAGCTCAATCAGTTTTTCTGTTTCTTCAGGGTTTCCCAGTCTCGCTGTCCATCTGATCATATCCAGCGTGTTATAAAGAAAATGCGGATTAATTTGGCTCTGAAGCAGTTTCAGCTCAGCATCACGGTTTTGAATTTGCATTTTGTATTTTGTATTAATCAAAAGGTTCACCTGATCAACCATCCGGTTAAATCGGGAAGCCAAAATTCCGATTTCGTCATAGGAGCTTTCTGAAACCTTTGCGCTGAAATCTCCTTTTTCTAATTTTTCTGTCTGATCGGTCAGTTCGATGATCCGTTTAATATTAAAATGATAAAATCCGATCATCGCTGCGATCCCAAGAGCCGCAAGAACAACGATCATAAGCTGTATCATCGTTCTTAACCCGGACAACCCCTGCCGAATACTCTCATTGTCTACCGTTGCCACTACTGTTAAATCCGTATTTTCAAGCGGCTGGACGACTGCGTGGTAGGATTCCCCCTGCTGCTCATACGTAAAATCACCCACCTCATTTAAGTCGCCAAGCGGGATTTCATATTTGTAGGAAGTGCCAATAACAGAAGGGTCTTCGTGAAGAACAACCCGGTAGTTTTTATCCAGCACAACGATCTGGTCGAGGTCCGGGTTTTCGAGTGACACGAGCTCATATAGTTTGGTTGAATCAAGTCTGATCGTCACCATTCCCAGCTTTCTTGTAAGATTATTCAAATCGTTAATTACCCTAAAAAGGCTAAGTACATGGGATTCATGATTCCAGTAATCGGTTATCGTATAGGAGCCTCCCCATAACGGTCTGCCATCAAGCTCTATCGCTTCGAGCATATAGTCTGATTCATTTTGCTGATTTTCCTGAATAACCTGACCGATTTGAAACGTATTATCCCGTTCTGATTCAAGCGCAATCGAGTGGATATAAGCGCTTTCATTTAAATGAAAAACCGCATAACCGCTGATTCGCTCTTCCAGAGTATTTAAAAGACCCCGGTCACCCGGTGCGTTTCCTGCATTAAAGTATCCTCTAAAATCCTCGCTGTAGATCATATAGGAAGAAATATCCTCAATGTCCTGAAAGACAGTTGCCAGACTCTCAGAAGCTTTCTCCAGATTTTTCTTTGTGTTATCAACAACCTGATTTTGTGCCGCTTCGTTTGCCTTATTACTGATGATTAAACCAAAGGCGAACAATGGCATGATAATCAGGACAAAAAAAATGATAAAGAACTTCCATGTAAGCTGCCAATTGTTCACGTTTAGATATTTCTTCATTTAGATCCCCAGCTCCGTTTTTCAACAATCTTATCCTTTTACAGCTCCTGCTGTCATCCCCTTAACGATATGTTTCTCAAGCAGCATATAGATAATCAGGATCGGTACGATTGCCATGGTCAGCCCTGCCATCTGTGCCCCGTAGTTAGTGGTGAACTGCCCGGAAAAATTCGTCAGACCAAGCGGCAGTGTCTTTAGCGCCTCATCATTAATCAATACAAGTGCAAATGAAAATTCGTTCCAGTTGTTAATAAAGTTCAAAATCACAACTGTTGCAATGGCTGGCTTTGTCATCGGAAGAATAATTGACCAGAAAATCCGGAATACACCGCAGCCATCCATAATCGCTGATTCCTCAATATCCTTCGGGAATGCTCTCATAAAACTCGTTAAAATAAAGATTGTAAGCGGCAAATTAAATGCAATGTATGGCAGGATCAGACCAATATGGGTATTGAGAAGACCGAGCTGCCGTTCTAAGATAAAAAGCGGAACGAGCGTAGCATGAATCGGAATCAACAGCCCAAAAACAAAAAAGCCGTACACCATTTTGCTCATTTTAAATCTGAACCGTGCAAGGAAATAAGAAGCAAGCGCTCCGGTGGCTACTGTAATAACCACTGCTCCAACAGAAACGATCAGACTATTTAAAAAATACACATCAAGCCTTGCTGTTTCCCAGGCAGTTACATAGTTCTCAAACATCCATTGAACCGGCAGTCCAAACGGGTTAGAGGAAAAGTCTGCATTGTCTTTAAATGAGTTTAAAAACATCCAGAAAATCGGGTAGGCATTGACGAGAGCAAATAAAGTTAACAGTAAATAAATTATTGTTTTTTTCGTGAATTTACGTTTTTTCGCCTGTTTCTCTCCTACAGACGGTCGTTCACTAATTGTGGATTGCACCATTTTACCTCTTCCTCTCCACTAGTCTGCCGCTGATTTTCTTCGAAGAATTAAAGTAGCAAGGTAAACCAGTCCCAGACTAAAAATAAAAATAAAGATTGATAATGTACTGCCATAGCCAAACCTCGTTGAAGAAAACGTCTGGTCAAACATATACATAGCCAGCACTTCGGTTGAGTGACCCGGCCCGCCTGAGGTCATAACGTATATCAGGTCAAAGGTACGCAGGCTTCCGCTGATACATAGGATAACCGCCACGATAATCGTTTCCTTCATCATTGGAAGAGTTATATTCAAGGTTTTTTTAAATCCTGAAGCGCCATCGATTTCAGCTGCTTCATACAGCTCATCTGGAATATTTTGCAGCCCTGCAAGAAAGATAATTAAATAGAGGCCGATAAACTGCCAGATGATCGTAATACAAACAGAAATCATGGCCCACTTCGGGTCACCAAGCCAGTTCTGCGCCCAGCTCTCCAGCCCTACTGCTCCTAAAAGCTGATTAAATAAACCGTTTCTTGAGTTATACATCATCCCCCATACAAGAGAGATAATAACGGTTGAGATAACCACTGGCATAAAGCCAATCGTTCTGAAAATCTTTCCGCCTTTAAGTTTACGGTTCAATAGTAAAGCAAAAAATAAAGCAATCGGCACCTGTCCGAAAACAGAGGCAGCTACGACATATAAATTATTCTTAAGGGACTGCCAGAAGATCGGATCTCCCAGTGCTTCCCTAAAGTTTGCAAGTCCGATAAATTCCATGTCTGAAAAACCGTTCCAGCTCATGGTTGAATAATAGAAAGAAATGAGAATCGGGACAATTGCAAATACAAGATAGATGAGGAGAGCAGGAGCCATCCCTACTATAATGGGCCATTTCGTTTTACTTACCGTGTCCATATTGTCCCTCCTTATGGAACGAGGAAATCAGCATATGATACCTGATTTCCTCATTTGGTCTGCCATTTTATAAGCTGTTGTCCACGATTCTCTGAAGGTTTTCTGCAAATTCTTCAGGCGTTAGAGTACCGATTGAAACCTCCTGAAGCCCCGAGTTGATTGCATCTGTCAGATCAACCGGTACAGTCGCATCATAAACAGGTGCTGTCTTTTTACTGATAATCTCTGAAACTCTCTTAAGAGCATCACTTGCACTATCAGGCGTTTCAATATCAGCAGCAACAAGAATATCCCCTTCCATCAGTTCTGTGTAATAGTCTTCTGAGTAGAATTCCTGTAAAAACTTCTGTGCTGCTTCCAGCTCTTTTCCTTCAAGCTCACTATTAATGGCGATCCCGGTACCTGTGACAGCGGATACCGCTTCAGGGTCTCCATCTCCACCTTCAATTTCAGGAAATACGCCAATGCCAAGATTTCCTTCATCTTCAATTGCTTCTACAATTGGTCCAAGTGACCAGGCGCCATCAATCATCATCGCAGCTTCTTTTGCCACAAACAGCTCGCGGTGCTGAATATTATCAAGGGTGTTGAAATCGTTATTAAAGGCTTCCATCTCAGCCATTTCCTGAATCACTTCAACAGCAGTAATAAATCGCTCATCCGTAAATTCGGCCTCTCCAGCAAGCACATCCTGAAGGAAATCACTGCCTGTCATACGGTCGCCGATCGTTGAAATGTAGCTGGACTGCAGCAGCCATTGGCCTTTGTTGCCAAGTGTAATTGGAATATCTCCCTGCGCCTTCAAGTCCTCTATTAACTGCTTAAATTCATCATAGGTGGCAGGGATCTCTTCATACCCTGCCTCAGCAAGCATATCCTTGTTGTAATAAACAAGGCTCGTAGGCGTAACATTTGCAGGAACGGCATATTGAGCACCGTCAACATTGTAATCGGCAAACATCGTGTCACTGATTACACCATCCCATGTGTCAAGAATGTCATCAATTGGCTGAATCAATTCCCCATCGACAAGAGGCGTCAGCTCTGCACCTGGCCATACCTGTACGAGGTCCGGAAGCTGTCTTCCGGCAGCCTGTGTTTTTACTTTTACTTTAAATTGATCGTGCGCAATATTTTCCTGTACGATTTTTATATCAGGGTTTTCTTCCATGAATCTCTCAACTGCTGCTTTACTGGCCTCATTCTGTGGAGATGCCTCAGTCCAAATATTCCAGAAGGTTAACTCAACCTGATCACCGTTTGAACCTGAACCCGATGCACCATCCCCGCCTGAACACGCTCCTAATAACAGCATGGCCGAAGCAGCCGAAGCGACAAGACTTCGTGATTTCCAACTTTTCATTTTCAAGCCCCCTATATTTTCTGTTAATTCAGTACATTCATATTGTAAACGCTTTCTATTATTCTATTAATCCTAATAATTTCAGAAAATATCCTGTAATTTTAGGGAAATACACAAATGGGTTTTCTGGATTTTATACTCAGTATAACAATTGCATGTGAAAGAACCCCGCCTTACTGAGCTAGTGGCGGGGTTGAAGCTCTTATTTTTGGAGGTAGAAAAAATATATCGTTCTTTTTAATGAGAGCAGATCTAAGCAATTTTTAATTTGGACAGAAAGTTAATGAAAACACTAAGTAAGGCTTGAATACACCATAAACTCACAGAACCAATGATCCCAATAAACACGGAACTCCCTGCTATAAAATATGTATTTATCCAAACTCCAAGAATAAGCCCAATTCCTAGATAGATCACTAATTGTACAGCTATTTTTCGACCATCTGATAGTTTCTTCTGACTAACATAGAGATCTGCAAACAGTGTAGTTAGAAATAAAATTACACTTATCACCATCATGTACAGGAAAACGAAGGGAAATTCCTCTGAACTAGAGTTACTATTTAGTACGTTTACACTAATAAAGAAGAAAAGAACGATAGAAACGACTTTTAAGGAGAAAAATTTGAAAATAGTGATCATCTCCGTTCTAAATCCTGTAATTTTCTATAAAAGTGCGGAGCTCCTTATGTCTAATAGCTTGTTCTTTGCTATTTCTTCACAAAAGAGAAATATCGAAGGAAGAATTGATTGATTTACTAATTTTTTTATTTCTACTAAGTAATTTAAGCAAAAAAACCAGTGTCATAGTTTGAGTTTCATACTTATCATCTCTAAACCACTTTTAGGCTTTTCGGACTTCCTATTATATTCCCCTGACCATACGTAATGCCAATGTATTTTGCCATAGCTAAATCCATTTCGGTTTCAATCCCTTCCAGTATTAATTTTATTTCATGTTTGTCAGTATAATGGATCATACTTTTAATGAAATCTTGTTTCTTTAAATTCTTATGCAAGGAATTAGAAAAGTATTGATCCAACTTAATAAAATTCGGTTCCAACTCAATTACGCATTTAAAATTAGAGTTTCCTTTACCAACATCATCGATTGCAAATAGAAATCCCTCAGATCTTAATTGAATAATTTGTTTTTTAAAACTTAAAAAATCTTTAATTACCTCCGATTCACTTATTTCAAAGACTATTTGGTGATTTAAAAAAGCATATTCAGCACTAATTTTTCTTACAAATGGGAGGAAATTTGCATTTGTAAGTGTGGAAGGAAATACATTTAAAAATAAATAACAGTCCTTACTAGAAAATCCTGCAGAATGGTAGGTCACTGCAGCTTTATAGATAGACTGTGAATCTAATTCGTATAACTGTTTTTCTTGTATGGCTAGTTTGAAAACATCTTCAACATTATTGAAATGAGAAGTTCTAAGAAGTCCCTCAAATCCTATTTTTTTCCATCTTTGGATATCGATTATAGGCTGGAAGCTGTGGGAAAAGAGTTCATTTCGAATAAAATTAGTTAACATTATTAAATCCCCCTTAGATTATATGCTTAAGGATAAAAAAATTAATACTACCGAAATAAAAAGGGAGGCATTTTTTTCATCACTAATTTCGGTAACCTGACAACGGTTGCAAAGATGCGTTGTTAGGTTACCTTTGCGTCCTTAATTTATCGTAAACCATTAGAAAATGTATCCCTTTAAAGAATAAGTTAATAGATTAGGCACAAGATAATATTAGTTGGACTATAAAATATTGTCTAATCATGTCCAGGCATACTATAATCGGTTTCAAACACCTTTAGAGTGATTTCATACACCCTTTATAATTGCTCGATCAAAATTTCATCAAAAAAGAGACTGGGACAAATGTGTCTCAGCCTCAATTACCCGGTTCACTGCGCTTCAGGGGGACGCTTTCCGCGGGGCGGGGCTCGAGCTAACTTGCTAACGCAAGTGGATCTCAAGCTTCCGCTTCCTCCCGCAGGAGTCGCCCCCTTCCACTCCGTTCACCTCACGTTACTAAAATTATTGTTATGTCCCAGCCTCTTTAGTCTAATGCTTTATACACTTGGACAAAATGAAATTTGCTTTTTGTTATCTTAGCTTTTTCTTTATAATTTTTGAAGCAGGCAATATACATATGTCCTACTGCATCTATTTTATCAAGCAAGTCCATGTTGATTATATTTGAGCGATGGGATGTCAGAAACCGTTGGTCTAATTTTTTTTCCAGGTTAGACAATGGTTCGTTAGTTTCGTATTGGCCCTTCTTGGAATGTATGACTGACTTACGCTCTTTTCTTACTATAAACATGATCTCTCCCTGTGGAATAAAGATAAAACTGTTGTTATGCTTAATCATTATGTCTTTCTTTTTATTACAATCCGATACATTTGAGTTTTTCACTTTTTCGAGTGATTTAAGTAATCTAGGAACCTGTATTGGTTTAATAATATAGTCCGCTGCATTTATATTAAATGCTTCTAATGCGTATTCATCATTACCAGTAATAAAAATCACATGTAAATCAGGGATTATTTCCTTACACGATTTAATAGCATCCATTCCATTTAACAATGGCAAACCTATATCTACTAATGTTACATCTGGTTTCTCTCTCATAACCATTTTAATTAATTCTTCACCATTAGTTGCTTCAGCTACAATTGTATAATCAGTAAACCTGCCAATTATTTTTTTTACTAATTTCCTGGAAGTTAAATCATCCTCTGCAATTAGCAATCTCACTTATTTTCTCCCCTTAATGACCTATTAAGCTAATGTTTTAAGATACTGTACAGTGTAGATAATAGCTCCTGAACATCAACAGGTTTTGTCAAATACTCTACGACCCCTTTATCAAGTGCGTATTTCCTTTCATCCATCATAGCATTTGCACTTATAGCTACCACAGGAATATTCTGTGTTTTATTATTTTGACGGATCCTCCTTATTAATTCATACCCATCTATATCAGGCAGGTTGATATCCAGTAAGATAATATCCGGTTTACGTTCATTTTTATTAATTAACCTGAGACCTTCCATCCCATTAACTGCAGATAATAATGTTAGTGAAGGTTCTCCATATAGGATTTTTTCTATTAACCGACGATTCGACTCATTGTCCTCAATATAAAGAATTTGAAATGCATTAGGTATTTTTTTATATACAACTTTGTCATTTACTTTAGATTCATGTTGATGTTTTTTTGTTTGATTCGAAATCGGCAGACAAAACCAAAATTCACTTCCTATAATCTCTGTATTACTTACCCCTATTTTACCACCCATTGACTTTATGAGCTGCTCTGTAATAGAAAGTCCAATACCTGTACCTTCTTCTTCAGTACTTAGGCGTATAAACGGATCAAATACTTTTTTTTGCAATTCTGCTGGAATACCTTGTCCAGTATCCTTTATCCGAAATACAACGTAGTTTTTTTCTAGACTGCAACTAATATAGACCTTTCCATTGGGTCTATTATATTTAACTGCGTTATCTAGCAAATTCAAAAATACTTGTTTTAAACGAATAGCATCTCCCTTAATTGCATATTTTTTATATAAATCAGTTTGGTTTAAAATAGTAATTTTATTTTTATTCGCTATTGGTCTAAGTAATTTAATACAATCTTCTAAAATGATATCGAAGTATATTTCTTCTGTATTAACTTCTAAATTTCCATTTTCAATTCTTGATAAATCCAAAATGTCATTTATTAGTTTTAATAAATGTCTTCCGGCTTTTAATATTTCTTGAATGGAATCCTGGTGGTCTTCATCAAATCCTTTTTCTAATTCAAGAAGTTGAGCAAAACCCAATATTCCGTTCAATGGTGTTCTTAGCTCATGGCTCATTTTTGATAAAAAGTCGGACTTAGCCTTATTTGCTTTTTCAGCCACTTCTTTAGATTTATTGATAGCAACCTCCATCTTCTTGTGTTCAGTAATGTCGATTAGTTCGAAAAAGTTCCCAATAAATTTTCCATGAATATATAAAGGTAAATATTTACATTCAAGAATCTTATTATTCTTAGTTTCCAGTTCAATTACTGTGAATGGTTTGGTTTCACTAATCGATTCAAGAAATTTCAAAAATGCTTCGGGTCTTTTAAATAGATAAGAAAAATTTGGTGCGTAAGTTCCGATATATTGATTCGAATTTCCATCTAAACACAACATTTTAAGCATGGAGCTATTGACTGCAATTATTTCTCTTTTTCTATTAGTAACAACTACTCCACTATTTAAGGTATTAAGTAGTGATTTTTGGTACTCATGTGCTTCAATTAATTTAAACTCTTGTTCCTTTTGATCTGTAATATCTTTAAAAGATACAAGGGTTCCTTTTCTATTTTCCATAAAACTGTTAAGTGGTTTTGAATTGACTGAGTACCAGGACACTTCCCCTATTTTGTTCATTTTACCCATGATAAAGTTGTTAAAGGAAATCCCCAATTCCAGGGTAATAATTCCTGGCAAATCCCAATAAGATAAAGGTATTCCTTTATCATTTATAAATTCTATCCCCATATTTAGTAAAGTATTTTCATTATAATATCCAGATTTAATCCCTAGTTGTGATTCTACATTTTTGTTTAATGCAGTTATTTTATTATTATTTTCCTGGTTACATTTCTCTACAAGGAATATACCTTCTGACATTGTTTCAAGTACTGTTCGAGATAAATTTTCTAGTTGTTGAGATTCTTCTTCGAGAATTTTTCTATCCGAAATATTAATACTGGTACCAATCACCTCTATTACTTTTCCTTTGTGAAAAACCGGCCTGAGTGTACAAATATAACTAAAACCAGCTATGTAACTTTCAAAAACACAAGGTTCTCCGCCCCATGCTATTTTATAATATTCCAATTTCTCAGCCGCATAGTCCTCCGGATAAAAATCAAATAATGTTCTACCCACTATATCTCCAGGTTCGAAACCCAGTTTATATAACAATTCCCCTTCACAGAATGTGTGAATAAAGCAGTCGTCTTTTAATGTAAATTTGTAAACCATACCTGTATCTGAAGGAGTTTGTTTTATTTGCCTAGAATATTTACCCACTTTAAATCCCCTTTTTAAAAAATCTATTTAACTGCCTGATAATTGATGTTAAAAAATATGGAAAGATTGTGGAGGTATAAGGTCTGGATAAATAGAAAAAAACAGCTGTTACCATCGAAAATACAGCAATTCCATTTGCATAATTTTAAACTTTTTGTCGCGACAGTATACAGCTTTTGTGAATTGAATTCCTGTTCGATCTATCATATTACATTTATTATATATTTTATCAAAATTTCAATAAAATTCGTATAATAAGTCAGATTTAGTACTAACAGTTTATTCAAATAAACTTCCCTACGAGCCAGCTTTTCGGTGCTATTTTGCCTTTGGGTAATACTTTTTCAACCAAAATTCTTTTAAAGTTACTGATAGACATTGATAATTCATGTTTTGAATATTATCTGGATGGTCAAATCACATTCCTCACAACGACTTAGAAGAAGAATTCCATACAAAATCACAGAAAAAAGGTCTTTTATAAGTTGAAAAACTTCTAAAAGACCTTTTTGGGAGAAATTTGAGAGATTTGTGAATAGTTAATGCGATTGATTAAGATTCAGAGGCTGAAAATAATTACTAAGTTTCTGCTTTAACTATAAATTTTAGTGAATTAATAAGATTGTTTTCAGAGCAGCGGATAAACTCTCCAATTAGTACGCGAAATACAAAAAAACTGCCCGTACGCCAGTCCAATATGGATGACGTATGGGCCAGTTCTATTCATTTTTGATTAGAAATCAACTTTATCACCGTTAAAGGCAGCGATATAAATCTTTTTCAGATCTTCTGCTGTCACTTCACGTGGATTAGCTGGTGTACAAGGGTCTTCAACTGCCCCTGCTGCCATTTTATCCAGATTTTTTTCAAATTCTTTTTGATCAATCCCGAATTCTTCAAGCGTTAATGGAATATCCATTGCACGGTTCAAGCGGCGAATTTCTTCGGTTAGGGAATCGGTCAGTTCATCCTCTGTATTTCCTTTAAGGCCAAGCATACTTGCGATTTCTGCAAAACGTGAATTGTCTGCTTTTTTATTAAAGTCAATCACGTATGGCAGATAAAGAGCATTCGCTAAACCATGGGGAATACCGAAAATCGCACCGCTCTTATGCGCCAGGCTGTGAACAATTCCTAAAAAGCCGTTTGAGAAGGCCATGCCGGCGATCGCCTGGGCATAATGCATTTCGCCTCTTGCTTCCTTGTCGCCTGAGTATGATTTTTCTACGTTGTCCACGACCATTTTGACAGACTGCAAAGCCAATGGATCGGTAAACGGGTTATGCGCGAGGGATACGTATGCTTCAATACCATGTGTGATTGTATCCATTCCTGTATATGCTACAATGTTTGGCGGCATTGAATAGGTTAACTCTGGGTCGACAATCGCAAGGTCAGGTGTGATTTCGTATCCAAAAACTGGATATTTCACATCTTTGTCACGATCTGTGATAACAGAGAACGGCGACACATCTGTACCCGTGCCGCTTGTTGTGGAAAGCGCGGCGAAGCGTGCTTTCTTGCGGAGTACAGGTAGGGGGTTCGGTGCTTTAATTTGTTCAAATGTCAACTCAGGGTTTTCATACAGTACCCACATCGATTTTGCTGCGTCAATGGGGGAACCTCCCCCTACGGCGACAATCCAGTCCGGCTGGAATTCTTCCATTTTTTTCGCTCCGTTTAAAACGGTAGTAACAGAAGGATCGTTTTCTACTCCTTCAATCAGCTGAATTTTAAAGCCGGCTTCTTTTAGAATCGATTCAATTTTATTAAGATAGCCTGATTTTTTAATCGATTCTCCTCCTATAACGATCGTAGCTTTTTGACCTTCAAGATCCTTCAGTGCTTCAATTGATCCTTCTCCATAAAAGATGTCTCTGGGTATTGTAAAACGATTCATAAGTTTTATTCTCCTCTTCAAAAAAATGAGTGCTCATCCTCAACAAACATTTGCAGCACTCTTTCTTGTAGTGTAATTTTAAATATAACATCTAAAACGTTACATACATAACATTATTACTTATACGATACATAATCATAATAAGTATATAAAGTATACCGTCAATCATAACAATGTTTAAACACATTACGATTTAGACAACCGCTCCATTAAAACTGCTTTTTCAGCTTCAAATCCTGGCTTCCCAAGCAGAGCAAACATATTTTTCTTGTATGCCTCTACTCCAGACTGATCTAATGGATTTAATTCGTGCAAATTCTTCTTTATCGTAGTTAAGAGGAAGATCCACCCAGCCAAGAAAATCAGAGCCCGGCCCCTTTTTTTCATGAAGCATATTGTGAGCGGCTTTTACAAACTCACTTAGGTTCTCTACCTCACTTTTTTTCATAAAAGACAATGCTTTTGAATAATCAAACGAAATAGACATGTTCCCTTCCCCTTTCATTTAGAAGGTCCAGTGTTATGACTGAAGTTTCATGTCTGAAATTTTGCTGCTATTTCCCGCTCTTTTCTACAGCGTGTCCGCCAAATTCGTTGCGCAATGCAGCGACTACTTTTCCAGTAAAGGTGTCATTGTCCAAAGAACGATAACGCATCAACAATGACATCGCGATAACAGGGGTTGCTGCTTGCAGATCAAGGGCAGTTTCAACAGTCCATTTCCCTTCACCGGAAGAATGCATAACACCTTTGATATCTTCTAATTTGGCATCTTTAGAAAACGCGTTTTCAGTCAGTTCCATGAGCCATGAGCGGATAACGGATCCATTGTTCCACACGCTGGCGACTTTTTCATAATCAAAATCAAACTCACTTTTTTCCAGTACTTCAAACCCTTCTCCAATAGCCGCCATCATCCCATATTCAATTCCGTTATGAACCATTTTCAAAAAGTGTCCGCTTCCCGCTTTTCCAGCATATAAATATCCTTTTTCGACCGCAGTATCTTTAAAAATTGTTCCTACAACGCTCCAGGCTTCCGGATCGCCGCCGATCATATAGCATGCGCCATTGCGCGCTCCTTCCATACCGCCGGATGTTCCTGCATCCATAAAGCTCACGCCGATTTCTTTTAGCTCATTGTATCTGCGAATCGACTCTTTATAGTGAGAATTACCAGCTTCGATCACAATGTCGCCTTTACTTAATAATGGTTTTACTTCAGTAAGTACGGAATCAACGACAGCATGCGGAACCATCATCCAAAGAACACGTGGTGTTTCAAGTGATTCGACAAGCTCCTGTAATCTTGACGTACCAGTTGCTCCATAGCTTGCCATTTCTGAAACTGCATTTGGATTGACATCAAGTGCAATTACTTCGTGATTATGATCAATTAAATTTCGACCTAAATTTAATCCCATTTTTCCTAATCCAATTAATCCAATCTTCATCCTGACTTCCTCCTAAAATATACCTATTCACTTATTTTTCATGATCTTATACGTTAAAATGCATTTTTTACCACCAGTGAAAGCCTTCTTCATGAAGCAGCTTGTCCGATGCTTCAGGGCCCATTGATCCCGCCTTGTAAGAATGAAGCGGAATGCTATTTTCTTCGAATGCTTCCAATACCGGCTGTGCCCATTTCCACGATAGCTCGACCTCATTCCAATGCGCAAAAAATGTTGAATCGCCTTGCAATGCATCAAACAATAATATTTCATAAGCTTCAGGCACTTCTTTTGTAACCGGTGAAAAATCAGCTGTTACAGATTCGATCTTGCCGTTTTTCAATGGGTTTTTACTGTTTAACTGGAAGGAAACCCCTTCATTCGGACTTATATGAACGACTAATAAATTCGGTGCAGTCTTTTGATCTTCTGTTTGGTAGAGATCCTTAAATGTGTTTTTAAATTCGATGACGATACGCGTTGATTTTTCTTTCATTCTCTTTCCTGTACGGATATAGAAAGGGACCCCTTCCCAGAAATCATTGTCTATCCATAAGCGTGCCGCAACAAATGTATCATTTGTAGAAGAAGCATTAACTCCTGGCTCTTCCAAATATTTAACTACAGGATCACCTTTAATTTCTCCTGCATCGTATTGACCGCGTATGACGTGAGCTCCAACCTCTTCGTTTGATGATAAACGTAGAGATTCCATCACTTTTCTTTTCTCATCGCGAATATCGTCTGCACTGATTTTCTCTGGCAAATGCATGGCTGTCATCATAAGCATTTGAAGCATGTGATTTTGTACCATATCACGAATTGCTCCAGCCTGGTCGTAATAACCTGCCCGATCCTCCACACCTACGATTTCACTTGCTGTAATTTGTACATTAGCAATATAATCTTTATTCCAAATCGCTTGAAGTACCGGGTTTGCGAATTCCAGCGTTTCAAGGTTTTGAACCATTGGCTTACCAAGATAATGATCAATACGGTAAATTTCATCTTCTTTAAATGCTCTGCTTAATTTAGTATTAAGATCGCGAGCAGACGCCAAATCATGACCGAACGGTTTTTCAATAATTAAACGTTTCCAGCCTTTCGTAGTGCCTAAGCCGCTTTCTTTAATATTTAAGGCAATATCATCAAAAAATTCAGGAGCAACCGATAAATAAAAGAGGCGGTTTTCAGGAAGGTTCAATTCTTTTTCTCTTTGCTCAATAAAAGTAAGCAAGTTTTTATAGTCTTCAGGCTTTGTAACATCCAGCTGCTGATAACGAAACGCTTTAATAAACTCAGCCACTTTTCCGTTATCTGTTATAGTTCGTCTTGAAAATGTCTTAAGCGACTCTTCAACACGGGTTTGAAATTCATCATGAGATAAAGATGTTCTTCCTAACCCAATAATGGAATAGGCCTCTGGCATTTTCTCATCAAGAAATAAATTATATAAAGCTGGGAATATTTTTCTTTTAGCCAGATCCCCAGTAGCCCCAAACAATACAAATGACATTGAATCCACTTTGCATTCCCCCGCTTGATATTTTTTCAGCACAGCATTTTCTCTTGAAAATCTTTATCCCATCGTTCTCTTCATAGACAGGCATTAGCATTCCCAAGTTCAACAATTACTTGCGCGAGAGTAAGTATAATACGTATATTTTATTTATGTAAGTACGCACTTTATATACATATAGGTATAAAAAAAGAACATAGTGAGGAAAAATATACTGTAGAGGTGATAAATAAACTATAAGGTAATAAAACGTTCGTCAAGAGGTTTTAAAGAGGATTTGTTCTATTAGTTTTTTGTTTGGGATGTGGAATACCCTTCTTAGAACGCGAGGCTCCATAAGCAAGAATTGAGATGAGAAGCTTTGTGGCGCGTACAGAAAGTGAATGTCTGAATCGGAAATCAACTTGTAAGTCCATATTAAAGCTCCCTCTACTATTTTGAGGGAGCTTCAATGACAAATTATTTTTATCGTATACTGTATGCTGCTGCCAGAGGAACCGGAGTAAGCGGATCTCCTCCTAACTGAAGAGACGCTTCATTCGCCCAGTAAGGATTTCTCAGCATACCTCTTCCAACCGCAACAAGATCCGCTTTTCCTTCACGGATAACTTCATCGCTCAGCTCAGGATCTTCCATTCTCCCTACTGCAATGGTTGGTACATTCAGTGCTTTTCTAATTCCTTCAGCTAAATCAACCTGATATCCAGGTCCGCTTGATGCAGGACCACTTTCTCCTTCCCCGCCGGAAGAAACGTGGAATACGTCGACCCCAGCTTCTTTATAACGCTTTGCCAATTCAATTACATAGTCCATATCATAACCGCCTTCTGCATACTCAACTGCAGAAATTCTAAATAGCAGCGGCATGTCTTCAGGCATCACTCGACGGGCAGCTTTAATGATTTCTACGCCGAATAAACTCTTGTCTTCACCATATTTATCTGTACGTTTATTTGTCAGCGGTGATTGGAATTGATGAATTAGGTAACCATGGGCACCATGAATTTCAATTGTATCAACACCAGCATTTAACGCACGTTTAAATGCTGCTTCAAACTTTCCAACCATTTCTTCCACTTCTACAGTAGTCAGTTCACGCGGTTCCTTGTACTGCCCTGAAAATTGAATCGCTGATGAGGAAACAGGTACTGCTGCATCTTCGGCTTTACGACCAGCGTGTGCAATTTGAATTCCTACTTTTGCGCCGTAAACCTGGCTTGTTTCTATAATTTTTTTGAACGCTGGAATTTGATCATCTGACCAGAGACCAAGATCATAATCAGTGATTCTTCCATCAGGCTCGACATCTGTCATTTCCATGATGATCAGTCCCGCGCCGCCAATCGCACGGCTTGTATAATGTGAAAAATGCCAATCATTCGGCTTACCGTCCTTTTCCGTTACGGAATACTGGCACATTGGTGGCATCACAATTCGATTTTTCAATTGAAGTCCTTTAATTTGAAACGAATCTAATAATGTAGGCATAAAAACTTCCTTTCCCTTCAGAATACTGTTTGTAAGACCTTAAATATGAAATGCTTTAAGGTACTTAAATATTATTACAATCTACACAGTATGTTAGTCAAACAACTCGGCTTATCATTTAATTTGGCTTTTCATATGGTAAAATTAACCACCAAAAAATAGCGCATCAAAAAGACACGCTACCTGCTGTAGTATCTTATAAAATGTCGAAACGAATGTTATCCTACAAAACAGAAAACTCTTCGTTTTTCAAATCCGTGATAAACATATGTCCTGGGGCATGTGTAATCATGATTTCGGGCTTTACTTGCATCGCTACTGCCTGCGGAGTGACTCCACAGGCCCAAAAGACAGGAATCTCTCCCTCATTTATGGTTACACGGTCGCCGAAATCCGGTTCGTTAATATTTTTAATGCCAATGCTTTCAGGATTGCCGATATGGACAGGCGCTCCGTGCACGGATGGAAAACGGCTCGTTACCTGTACAGCTCGGATGGCATCCTTTTCAGTCATTGGGCGCATGCTTACGACCATCGGACCTTCAAACCGGCCGGCTTTTACACTTTGAATAGTCGTTTTATACATCGGAACATTGCAATTTTCCTCATTATGGCGAATGGGAATGCCGTTTTTTATTAGTGCCTCTTCAAATGTAAAGCTGCAGCCAATTAAAAAACCGACCATATTCTCATCCCAAAGATCCGATACATCCGTTTTTTCCTCTACAAGCTCTCCATTTCGATACACACAATACTTTGGAATATCTGTTTTAATATCACCTTTTGGCGCTGCCAGACTGGCAATCCCTGATCCCGGCTCAGTCACATCGATGATAGGACAAGATTTCGGGTTACGCTGGCAAAAAAGAAGAAATTCAAACGCCAGGTCCTTTGGAAGCACAGCTAAATTAGCCTGAATAAATCCGTTAGAAACACCTGAAGTTGGCTTCACATATCGATTATTTCGAATCATATCACGAGCCTCAGAAGGGCTCATCATCGTAAGAGCAGACATTTGCAAATCCCCATTTCTTTATATAATTACGCTAGTATTTTCCTATTAAAAATAGGTTTTACCAACTACCTGAAACTTCAGATCGTTCCTTTTATTATAATCAATTTTATTCGGCAATCAAAAAATCCCCCATCGCTTCAAACCATTATAAAAAAAACGTATGCAGCAGCCTTTTTAAAAAGCAGCCACATACGGTAGCGGGTAAACAGTTCGGTTAACGATGTTCATGCTTAGATTTATACACCTATGCTTATTTAATGGATTCTCTTCCATCTTCGCTAATTCTGTTGATATCCATATAATTTTTACCCCATTTATACATTGAATCCAAAATCGGCATCAAGCTCTGGCCTTGTTCTGTCAGTGAATACTCAACCTTAGGAGGAACAACAGGATATACTTTTCGTTCAACGATCAGGTCTTCCTCCAGCTCTCGCAGCTGGTTCACAAGCATACGCTGCGTAATCCCAGGCATTAATGCCTTTAATTCACCAAAACGCTTCGTTCCTTCTTTTCCGAGATGCCATAAAATCAACATTTTCCACTTACCGCCAATAACTGAAAGGGTCAATTCTTTCTCACAATTAAACGTTTTTCCTTCCATCCGAGACATTTGTTTCACCTCCACCCTTATTATAACCTATAGTATACTTTTAATCACTATGTAAAATAAAAGTGCGTACTTACAATTTAATATTATAGTACTTATAATGGTAACTGTGCAGAGATAGGAAACAATTGGCGTTCCTGTTTTGAAAGTAATCTCAACCATCGGGTTATATTACTACTTGCAACAAAAAAATTTTAGGAGTGTTAAACAGATGAAATTACAACTAGCATTAGACCTTGTAAATATTCCACAAGCAATTGAATTGGTTAAAGAGGTAGAAGAGCATGTAGACGTAGTAGAAATTGGTACTCCTGTCGTTATTAACGAAGGACTTAAAGCAGTTAAAGAACTTAAGTCTGCATTCCCTAATCTGGCAGTATTAGCTGACCTTAAAATTATGGACGCTGCTGGATACGAAGTAAGCCAGGCATCAGCTGCAGGCGCTGACATCATTACAATTCTTGGTGCCGCTGAAGATGCATCAATCAAAGGTGCTGTTGAAGAAGCGAAAAAACAAGGCAAACAAATCCTTGTTGACATGATCGCTGTAAAAGACATCGCAACTCGTGCTAAAGAACTTGATGAGCTTGGCGTAGACTACATCTGCGTTCACACTGGTTACGATCTTCAAGCTCAAGGCCAAAACTCATTCGAAGACCTTGCAACAATTAAAAGCGTTGTTAAAAATGCTAAAACAGCTGTTGCGGGCGGAATCAAGCTTGAAACACTTCCAGAAGTAATTAAAGCACAACCTGACCTAGTAATCGTTGGTGGCGGTATTACTGGCCAAGAAGACAAAAAAGCTGCAGCTGCTAAAATGCAAGAACTAATCCAACAAGGATAATCATTCATTATGCAGACAACTCGATACTTTAATGAAATCCTTAATGAGTTAAGTCGAGCAGCAGACTTACTATCTGATGAGCAAGCTGAACAGCTGGTCAACCAAATTCTTGAAGCAAAGAAAATCTTTGTAGCAGGAGCAGGAAGATCTGGTTTCATGGGTAAATCCTTCGTGATGCGCATGATGCATATGGGATTAGATGCTTATGTTATCGGTGAAACGGTTACAGCTAACCTGGAAAAAGATGATATTCTTATCATCGCATCCGGCTCAGGAGAAACGAAAAGCTTAGTCTCAATGGCTGAAAAAGCGAAAAGCTTAGGTGGAACAGTTATTGCAGTGACCATCTTCCCTGAGTCTACAATTGGAGAATTAGCGGATCTAGTCATTAAATTGCCTGGATCCCCTAAGGATAAATCGACAAGTGATTATAAAACCATTCAGCCAATGGGATCACTTTTCGAACAAACCCTTTTATTATTCTTCGATGCAGTTATTTTACGTTTCATGGAGAAAAAAGAGCTTGATTCCAATACTATGTACGGGAAGCATGCTAACCTTGAGTAATTAAACTAATACTGAACAGAAAGACCGAAAGTTCTCTAATTTCCGGTCTTTCTGTTCAGCTTTTTTAGCTGAATTTGACTATAATCGTATGGGTTAAAAATTGGTTGGATAAGGAGCAATAAGATGATCTCATTAAATGGAAAAAATGCGTTGATTACTGGAGCAGGAAGAGGCATCGGCCGAGCAACTGCCATTGCCTTTGCGAAAGAAGGAATCAATGTTGGATTAGTTGGTACAACACTCTCAAATCTTGAAAAAGTAGCAGCAGAAGTAAAAGAACTCGGTGTCAAAGCTTCTGTAGCTGTTGCAGATGTGACAGATCTTGAAGCTGTTCAGCAAGCAGCAGATCAAATCAAATCTGAATTGGGCCAAGTTGACATCCTAATCAACAACGCTGGAATTGCTAAGTTTGGAGGATTCCTCGAGCTTTCAGCAAGTGAATGGGAAAATATAATAAATGTTAACCTCATGGGTGTTTATAATACTACTAGAGCCGTTCTTCCAGATATGATTGAAAGAAAAGCAGGAGACATCATCAACGTTTCTTCATCTGCTGGTCAAAAAGGGGCTCCAGTAACGAGCGCATACAGCGCTTCTAAATTTGCCGTTCTTGGATTAACGGAATCACTTATGCTTGAAGTAAGAAAGCATAACATTCGCGTTACAGCACTAACGCCAAGTACAGTTGCTACTGATCTGGCAATCGAAACAAATCTTATCAGCGGCAATCCGGAAAATGTAATGCAGCCAGAAGATCTTGCTGAACTGATGGTCGCACAGCTTAAATTAAACCCGCGTGTTTTCATTAAAACAGCTGGCATGTGGTCAACAAATCCATAAACATAGCGTAATTTAAAAACGTGCCGGCCCATTCCTTCGTTTTCTATTGAATGGGTCGGCACCTTTTTTTCGTTCCTCCTTGCGAAGAAATGAGAAGGAACGATTCATCTGACAACCTTAAAACGCCCATCACTCAATAGAGCAGCTCAACTGGTGCCAATCTATCACAACATTTTGGTGACAAATTGCCGCCGACATCTCAACAAACATTCCTGCAGCAGGATTTCTCTTTTCAAAGGTAAAACCAGGAATCGCTCCCAATATTACAGTTTCCTCACCAAATAAAATAAAAATACATATAAAAAGAGAAGAGACTCTTACTCCCTCTTCTCTCTCCTGTTTATTTAACTGCAATTGTTAGCACCGTTTTTAACGATTCTCCTGGATGCACAAAGATTAGCTCTTCTTTGCGATTCAGTTCATCTGTTTTTGCCACCCATGGCTCCACACAAACAAAATCCTGTCCTTCCTCTGTCCATAAATAAACATAGGCAAATTCTTCTCCATAGGTCATATGAATTTTTTTGTTTAGCTTAGGCAGCTCAAAAGCTATTTCCTTTTTTATCCCATCTAGTAAGACCACGGATTCCTTTTTATCAGAAAGATCAATACCGTCACTTACCTTTTTAATTTTTCCATCATTATAATCCAGATAGGTTTGAGCATCCGTTTTATAGTTAAGATTTTTATCAGCTGTTTTAAAATAGGGATGAAAACCCGGATAAATCGGCATTTCTTTATCTGATTTATTTACGTATTCCTGATGAATATTTAACGTATTGTTTTTTAATACATATGTAAAAAAGACTTCGAAATCAAATGGATAGGATTGCTTCGTTTCTTTACTGCTCGTAAGCTTCAAAGTTATCGAGGCTCCATCGGTTTCGGTTGTTTGTGTTTCCACGACCTCCCACGAAAGATTACGGGCAAATCCATGGTTTTTCATTTTATATTCAATTCCATCCCATTCGTATTTCCCATTTTTAAGCTGACCTGAAATCGGAAAAAGAATAGGATTACCACCTCTAACATTTACATCAGAATCGTAGAAGGTTTCTTTATTCAGGAAAAATATTTCTTCATCTTCTACTCCAAAGCTTGTTATAATCCCGCCTCTCTCTGGAGCAACCTTTAGCCACGAATCAGCCCTCGCATTAGTTAACTCATATAAACTATATTTATGATCGTCTAACTGTTTTATTTGATACATTTTCATCTTCCCCTTTATCCAGCATGAAATAACAAGCCAGTTTTTATTAAATATCAATCGTGAACATTTTCTGTTCTTTAAAATATACCCATTCTTTAAAGCCGATTTGCTTGAGCCTTTCTCTTACTAATTCAAAATCATCACCGACTCTTTCTGCATCGTGGGCATCTGATCCAAACGTAACCCTCACACCATAAAAAATGGCCATTTCGAGTATATCATCAGCAGGGTACCAACCACCGCAATCTTTTGTTTTGCCTGATGTATTGATTTCTATTGCAAGATCGTACTGTGCAATGACTTTTAATGTCTGAACTAATGCATCGGTCTGAATCGTTGAAAAATCAGGATAAAAGCCTTTCATTGCATCAATATGACCAAGAATTTGAAAAGTCCCGCTCCGTGCAGAGCTTTCGATAAGATGATAATACGTTTCTTTTGTTTGCTGTTTTTGTTTAGCGGAAAGCCCTTCCCAGCGGTCCTTATTAAAAATGTTAAGCCCCTCCACATGATGTACCGATCCAATAATATAATCAAAGGGATATTTTTCATACTGCCTACAATACAGCTCAATGTGCTCCGGAAAAAAATCAGATTCAACACCTAGCAGTACATCGATTTTTCCTTTATATTCTTTTTTAAGCTGAAGAACTTCTGAAATATACAAAGGAAATTCTTTTTTGCTCATAGCAATATGAGGATGAGAATGCTCCTCATCACTAGCAAAATATGGTGAGTGATCAGATATCCCAATCATATGAAATCCTTGATTAATAGCTGATTCAATATAATCCCGAATAGTACCTCTAGCATGTCCGCAGCGATAGTGATGGGTGTGAAAATCAAATTTAATAGATCCGCTCATTTTCTATTCCCGCCTTCCCAATATTAAAAAAGTTAAATTATCAAGTAGACACTTTCAATTTATTATAATACTCCATTAAACATTTCCGGCTCTAATCTACTCGGTGCAAAAAAAATGGAGACGCTTTCCTCATTCCTTCCGAACCATGTAATCATTAACATTGATACTTACTAGCTTATACTAAAATAGAACAAACTCGAATGAAATGAAAATAAGCCTAATTCCTGGTGTCCAGTAAATTTGGCTTATTTTGTACTTCATAAAGCATTATTAGTTACTGACAGTGCTGAGCGTTCCCAGTTTCGATGCCGCTTGTTCGTCTGCTACTACAATCACATTCGGATGGTTTCTTAATACAGAAGCCGGACAAAGATTGCTGATCTCTCCATTAAACATTCGATTAAGGGCTTCAGCTTTATTCTCTCCTGATGCCAGAAGAACGATTTCTTTACTTTTTAAAATCGTAGCAATCCCCATGGTAATAGCATGTGTCGGCACCTCATCCAGACTATTAAAATAACGGGAGTTGGCTTCTCTAGTAGATTCTTCAAGCTTTGTCACATGAGTAGTACGATCAAATGGCGTTCCTGGTTCATTAAAGCCAATATGCCCATTTTCTCCAATTCCAAGAAGCTGCAGATCTACACCTTTCAAGTTATCAATCGCATCTTCATATTTTTGCGTTTCCAGCAGAATATTTGCAGCAGTACCGTTTGGAAGATGCACATTTTCTTTCGGTATATCAATATGATTGAATAAATGCTCAAACATGTAATAACGATAGCTTGTTCGAGCATCAGCCGCTACCCCAACATATTCATCCAAATTGTACGTATGAACATGCTGATAGGTGGTCTTTCTCTTTTTAAAATCATCAATTAATAATTCATAGGTTCTGACAGGGGTCCCTCCTGTAGCAAGACCTAGTGAAACACTTTTAAAGAAACGTACTTTTTCAAGAATTTTTTCTGCCGCAAAAGTACTTAATTCCTCATAATTTTTAACTTTAACAAGTTTCATCTGCTGCTGCACTCCTCCCGTTAAAGGCAAATATCAAATCTGGATTTATAATAAAGCTCTACAAAATTTCCTGTAGAAAGCTTTTACCAAACTCAGGTTTCTCAACACCTGCGAAATCCGCCATCGTTGCTGCAATATCAGCCATTGTATCTCTCGTTCCGATTGTAACTGCTTTTACATGTTTACCAACAATCAATATTGGCGTTTGTTCTCTAGTATGATTTGAATGGCCAATTGTTGGATCGTTCCCATGATCTGCTGTGATAATTAACAAATCGTCATCATTTATTTCGTCTATAAATGAGGCTAAAAATCGATCAGACTCTTCTAATACTTCCTTATACCACTGACTGTCTTCTTTATGTCCGGCTAGGTCTGTCTCTTGAACATTTACTAGAAAAACAGCGTTGTCTTCACTGTTTCTATAATATCTGCGGTAGGTCTCCAGCACGTCCTTTGTATTGACTACAGGGTCTTTAAATCCCTCTGCTTGAATTACGTCAGCAGTTTTTCCAATACGGTATACGGGAACGTTGTTTTGTTCGGCCATGTATGCAAATTGTTTTTGGTAATCAACTCCATAGCCTAAATGAAGTACGCGATACCCCTCGCCATAAACATTTGCTTTTGGACTATCCACTCCCCATTGACCAGGATGATTCTCTTTCACAACCGATAGAATGGTTTCAATGGTTGTCTTTTCATTGCCAAAAATGATTACTCTGCTTGTATCAACATTTTCTCTAACGATTTTCCCAATTACAGTAAGCTCCTCAAAAGATAGTTGGTTCAAATCACCAACGACATTTATAATGTTTCCAAGCTGTGATTCAAGATTATCTCCAATAATCACTGAACCATTAACAAGCAATGCCGTTCCCCGATCAGCTGCATATTTTACTTCATAGCCCTTTGCTTCCAGTGCAGCCTTGATTTGAATACCCACATCCATCATTAAGCGCTTATTAGGTTCTTTCGGTTTGCTTCCCATTAACTCCTGATGCCCTAAAAAAGTATCTGCTCCTGGGTGTGCTAAGTTACTTTTACCGTATGCTGCAACAGGAACACCTTCATTGTCCACTATTTTCCCAAGCCCAAGCTTATATAATGTAGGAATTGATAAATCAACAGCTTCTCGTATATGCTTATAAGTATTGGCATTCACATCTTCAGGCTTTACAATTTTACAATCATCCATTGCCCCGATTCCGAATCCGTCGAGTACAAGGAGAGTCATTTTTCTCATTCCTTACATCCCCCTTCTTTGAAAATAAACTAACTCGGGATTATGAAAGTTCACGTTTCTTACATAGGCAACATGAGCCCTTGTAACAAAGATTTGAGTTCGAAATGCTTGTATAACTGAATCCCCAACCTTCATTTGATCTTGTTTTTTTAAACAGCCGTAATAATCAATATTATCAGGCGACACTAGATCGACAGTGGTACGCTGGTTTAGTACGTGCGATCCGTTACTCCCAAATAATGCCCCTTCCATATTTGAACGCGGATAATAACCGCCCGCAATTGTATAGGCATATTCCTCATCCATATGGGAAATTTCAGAAGTATACACAATGCTAGGAATCTCTTGCAAATCATCTCGGTAAGCATGTAAAGGCGTCGTTCCTGTCAGTGCATGACCTGGTTCACCATGAGTGACGCCAAATTCTTTTAGCATTGGAATTGTATGACAGCTTGTAGCACTGGGAGCATTAATATGAGTAACAGCAATCCCTTTATTTTCAAAGATTTCACGTGCCTTCTGAATGGTTTGAATATTAGAAGTAAAAGCGAAATCGTCTTTTTCATCTTTTATTTGTAATACCGGAAAACTGGTTATGCCAATGACCCGAATCCCTTTTAATTTCAATATTTCATCCAAATAGCCATCCAACTGACCCAATAAGAAGCCGCCAAATTGGCCAGGATATACCATGTCCTCCGGCTTAATTACTCGAAGAATTACATTTTGAATTTTACCTAATGCAATGGCTGCATCAGATAATTGCTTCGCTCTTTCGCTCGAAAACAATGTCACTACTTCAGGCTTTAAATATGTTAAAACTTCATTCCATTGAGTCTTGCTAGGCTGTACAATATGTCCAATGTTACCAATCTCGCAATTTGTCTTTTTGAGCTCAAATGCTTCGTCAATATCTACGGCTACTGCACGTTTAATTCCATTTTGTTCAATTACTTGTCCAACAAAGCCGCTTCGACCGATTTGTTTTGTCATATAATATAAATTCATTCCATGCTGTTGTGCTGTTTGACTGAGCTTATTTACGTTATGTTCAAGTGAATCTAAATCAATGACATACGTATTAGCTGGAATTTTCCCCTCTTGATGGAGGTTAGCTGCAGTTCTAATTAGTCCTTCATTTCTTCTAAGTGTCATATTGATAAACATGGGTGTATTACCCCCTTGATATTTCTTCCATTACATTTTGTAAAATATGAACAACAGTATTTGCAGACGATTTCATAGGATTTATTCGTACCCCATGCTGTCTAAGCTCGGGTCTGCTTTCTATAAAGCTTCCAGATAGCCGGTAGATCATTGGAATTAATTCATAGCGTGACTCAGCACCAACCGGATAAGTTGCTGCCCCGAACTTAGAAGCCATTTCAATCACTTGCTCAGCAATTGGCTTCTCAAATTCTACAATGACATTTTTTGATTGTGAGTTAGTTATATAAGCCTGCTTGATTCCGCTTACCTCACCCTCGCTTAACCGGGAGCACAAATGCTCAACCTGTTCATTTTGAATGGCAAGCATCACTGGTGCAGAGGATAAACTGATGAGTAATTCGTGTGCTTCATGGCCTTGCACTTGTCCACCACCCGAATAATTCCGGTCGTGAAGCTGCTGGATTATCTCACTTCCACCTAGAATAATTCCGATCCCCTCAGGTCCTGAAAGCTTGAAACCAGAGAATGCAGAAAAGTTTGCCCCACACTGGATGCCGATTTCTTTTGTTTTCATGGCACAGTAATTATCGTCAACCACAATCGGTAAATTCCGACCATGTTCTCTTACAAGTGAAATGACTTCTTTCAGGTTATAAGTATCGTTCGGCTGCTGACGCGAATGCTGAACATAAAAAACCTTTGATTGTTTATCCTCCTGATGAGCTTTAATCAATGCTGCTGGATCATTAAAATTTACACGTTTTTGCTTTAATCCCATTAAACGAAAGGTTTCTTTTGTTGTTGTATACATTGGTGCGTCATGAACAATACACTGTTCACCGGGCTCCATTAATACGCTAAGAATGTTTCGAATGGCGCCGGTTCCACTTCCCCGAACCAATGCACACGCTTCTGAATCGAAGGTTTTTGCCAGTACACTTTCGATCTTGGCTGTCATTAACGGACGATTATAGGCTGGATGAAGACCTACATCACCTGTCTGAAAAAACTCATTATTTTTAAATTCCTTTGTTACTTCTTCTATTAGCCGAAATTGAAGCTCTTTCGCTTCTTGAAAAGTCATATTTTTTAATACAGATTGATCAGCCATCACTTATCCTTCTTTCTAACATAAACAACGTTAAAGTCCATTGCTGATTGGTGTGGAAATCAAAAGACACTTTTAAATGAATTTTCGTACGTTTTTCATTTATAAAATACTGTTATCAAATTAAAAAGCTAAAAACCTACGCGGGTTTTGAACAAGCATTTTATCAATGGTTTCTTCCTTTACTCCGTTATTTAATAATGCAGGAATGAAATCTTCGAAAAGATGATTGTAACCATAGCTTTTCAGATGAGATTTTCTTGTAATGTCACAAGATAGCATCAATTGATCTTCGTACCCGAAATTAAGTAATTCGATCAGATTGCTAAGTCTGTCTGAATCTTTTCTGTAGCTGTTTTTTCCTACTGTATCGAATTGAATAAATGCACCGCTTTTTAGCAATTCAAGCTGCTCTTCGATATTTTCATTTAAATCCTGATGACCAAAAGAAATTCTGCTCATATCAGCATTATTTTCTTGAAAAAGATCAAGCTGCCCTTTGCCCATTGTTCCGATTTCACAATGTGTACTGATTGGAGCACCTGTTTTTTTATGAGCAAGGATTGCAGCTTCAAATACCTTCTTCTCCGTTTCGGTGATCTCTTGATAGCTGCTGCCGATTTCAGCTATCAAACCTGCTTTGATCGTCGTATCGTCCATTCCATCTTCAATTTCACGAATCATGATTTCGGCAAGCTCTTCTTTCGTTTTTTCAAAAACAAATGATGGATATACTGATTCTTTATAGAAGCCGGTAGAAGCTATAATGACTAAATTATGCTTTTTCGCTATATCGAACATCGCTTTGGCATCCCTGCCCATCCCAATATTTGATACCTCGACGACAGTATTACATCCCGACTCGATAATTCTCTTTATTTCTTGATCCAGCGCTGGTGATTTTTCAAGCTTGGAATCTGCATCTTTTTCCCCACGAACTTCTGATAGATCAAATACAAGATGCTCATGTATCATCGTTTTTTGTAAAAATTGAGGATCGATTGGACCTGTAACAGATTGAATTTTCATATAAAATCTCTCCTAAAGGAAAAGGTAGGAATGCTCCTACCTTTCAATGAATTTATACTAATTGAAGGAAATACAGTACGTTCAGGATAATACCTGTTAGGATAATCGCTACTGGACCAGCAGCAAGCTTCATAACAGGACGTCCAAGTCCTTCGTTGGCAGCATACAGCAAAATGTAAATGGTTAGAGATAAGCCGACTGCTTCTGGTGCCATTACCATTGCGGCAAATGCTCCACCGATAAATAAAGCAAGCTCAATCATTGAGTTCATGGATGAACGGATGTTGTCAGATGCTTCACGCAATGAAGGGAAACGCTGAAGGAAACGTCCAATTCCACGAAGAGCAATAATTTCTAAAAATATCCAAACTGCTCCTGCAATTCCTGCCAAAAATGGATTCGGCAATAAATAGCCAATTGGGAATACAAAGGTTAAACCAACCACTCCATAAACACCTGTTGCTAAAGCAGTTGTAACAATCAATGGAATAAAACTGATTCCCCTGATAAAATCAGCGATCGCCGCACTTTGTAATAGATCGGCCTGTTCTTGACCCGTAGCCTGCCATGCCTGTTGAAGAATTGGACCAGACACTTCAGAACCAGTCATTAGCCCCATATTGGCCGCAATAGCTAAAAGTGCACCAATACCTGCTAGAATAGGAATACCTTTATAAATGCGTTTTGTACGGGCATCAAATAAACTCTCTTCATCTGTATCTACACTGATTTCTACTTTATTTTTAAGATCTTTTCTGATGGCAAAACCAACTAACAAAATCATCCCCATTAACATCAGTACAGCGATTTGCATGGTGAAGCTTGAAATCGTCGTACCAAGTGAGAAATTATTTGTAGCTTGTGAGATTAAATCCTGTATTTGCTGGTTATTCCCAGCAGCATCTGTAAGCGCAGTAACTTTGGCAGCAAAGTCTCCATCTGCAGGCAGCGTAACGCCAGCCAATTGACTCGCTTGCTCTAAGTTCGCATCAGCTTTTTCTGTAAAATTGCCCCCGACAACAGGCAGCAATTGACGGACAATCAATACGATAAATCCAGAAATAAGTGCTCTAACCCATCCAAATTGATAGAGAATCGCAATGATCGGAAAAGCAGTAAAGGCAACAAGTACAGGTGTTGATAGTTCACCTAGCGCGCTAAAAATATCAACCGGCAGCATGGCAAAAACGGTTTGAACGCCAGTAAGTCCAAATAATGCTACAAGTCCCCAAGCTCCACCAAGTGCTGCAGCCATCCACCATCTCGTTGCGATAACACCTAAAATATCTGTAGGAAGGAATAACAGCCATGGATTTAATAGATCGAATGACACGGCGAACGAAATTCCAACAGATACGATAAATCCAATACTTAACCCGAATGAAATGGACGCAAGTTCCGTCCGTTTCATTCTGCCTTCCAAATATTCAGGAATAATCGGACGAATCCCATCATGAAATACCGCTTTACCCCAATGGGCAGCCATTGCCGTTAAAGCTGTAAGTGACATTATGACTAAAACTTCAATTACCGAAACATTCTCCATACCCTACCTCCTACGCAAGGTTATTTTTTTTAAGCAGACTATTAACAATGAGTGGAACTGCTTCTTCAATGCCTTCAACGGACATCCCAAAAGCAATTTTCCCTTCAGATACCAATTTCTCAATTTCTGCTGGATTTGGTTTTTTACCATTTTTCGCTACAGTTGAGCAATTGGCATAGCCTAAAATTCCGATACATACTGAAAGCGCAGCTCCGCCTCCACTATTACAAGCACCTAAATAATAATCAGCTTCTCCAGCCTTTATTTTTTTTGCAGCATCAAAATCAGAAGTAACGGTTACTTGAACCTTATCTCCTCCGGCAGCTTTTGCACTTCTTTCAATAACGTCTTTTTTAAGACCTCCAATTACGATTCGTAACATCATGAATTCTCCTTTCCAGTTAATAAACAAAAGTATAGTGTGATAAAAGCGGCTTCGGCATCAACATTTAAATTTCCAGCAGATAAAATCTCTTGAGCAAATTGGTAGTATTTCGGATGTGTTTCAATAACGCTTTTAAGTTCATCTGAAATCTCTGTCACAGGATTATTTTCTGAAATTCTCTGTAGGGCCACTGACATATGACTAGCAAAAGATCCAGCACTTTCCTCTGTCAAAATTACATCCAAATATTTTTCCACTTCATCAAAAATTCCTGGTAAACGATGATAAATTTCATCGTTTATTTGATTCGTGTCATGCAGTAAATCTACTCTTTCTTTTAAAGTAGCATCCATGGTTGTTCATCCCCCTTATATTTTTAAACAAATATACAATATACTATATATTGTATATTGAGTTTATTAATTCTCAGAACTTTATAAAACACAATTAATCATTCTTACCTCGGAGTTAATCACCCCCAAAAATGGATTCAAATTAAAAACCTTTATACATTAAAAAACTAGTATTTTGGAATTATATTTCCCTTTACAACATCTGATTGAATTTCAACAACCTTATTTTTTGAAAGCTGATCAATAATGTACTCCATCTTACGATTATCCTTCTTTATCACACAAACCGCTTCATTCATTTGACTTTCATAGTTGATTGCCAGAGGTGAAGCAAGTGGTTTAATATTAAATAATGTGGGATCTATTTCATCAACATTCCAAATCGTTGCATCAATTGTTTTTGCCTTTAGATGTTGAAGCATATGCATATAATTAAATTCAAGGTACTCAATCGTTAACCCTGTTGCTTCAGCCTGCGTTAATATTTTTTGATCCATTGAAAAACTGTCGATCCCAACCTTCATTCCATCTTTGAGTTGTTTGTTTTCTAAATTTGAAAAAATAACAGCATGTTCTGAAACATATGTTTTTATTCCAAATTCCAATGCTATTTTTAAATTACTTTCATTTTTCAACGCTTCCTGAGCAGAATACTTTGAGACAAGGGCAAAATCGTATCGTCCTTCCTTTACTCCTTCAAGCCTAAGCTTAGAGCCTCTCATGAATGCAATATTTAGAGAAAGTCCTATTCCTTCTAATTCAGAAGTAAGTCCCGTTGCGAGCCCTTCATACTTTTTAGAATAAGGGAGCGGCATTACTGCAGTAATTTGATTTACTCCTGAAAACAGGAGTAAATTCGACAAATTCTTAGATCTTAGAAATGTGCCTAAATGGCCTCTTGGTTCAAGTGCTATACATTTTTCTTTCTCCAGCCTTTTTAATGCAGACTGGGTGGTTCCTCTTCCCACTTGATATTTCTCAGAGAAATCACCTACTTTCGGCAGTCTCTCACCTACTTCAATAAAGAGCAATTCTTCAGCAATTTTTTGTAAAACTATTCCTTTTTTTGAATAGAGATCTTCTCTCATTCCACATCACCTTTATTCCAATGTACATTTTTTTGTATTTTCACATCATTAATTTATCATACCCAGAAAACAATTTCTATATTTTTTTCAGAATATTTAATCTAGTTATCCATTGCCCTTGAAGGAACAATGTAATTAAAAGTGTAATAGCTAATTTATTTAATCGATTATTTCAAAAATTATTGTACAATTTTTTGCAACTGCTCTTTACACAAACTATCATATAAAGAAAACGTTTTCAATTATTTTTTCAAAAAAAATATTTCCACCTATTCATTTTAATCATTTTACTTTAATCTCTATATACAATAATCTGTATTTTGTATAGTATGTTTACACATTCAGATTATTTTGCGTTTTAATCCATACGATAATAATGTTGAGGAGGATCTCGATGTATAGAATTGTTTTTCTTGATATTGATGGAACTATATTAAATTCTCAAGAACAGCTTGATGAGCAGCTAATTGAAACCGTACGGAAAATCAAACAAAAGGGTGTGCACGTAGCGTTGGCAACGGGACGGTCTTTAGACGGGGCTATCCCGTATGGAGAAAAGTTAGGAACTTCTACCTATGTCACTTATAACGGGGGATACGTTCTTTCAGAAGGCAGTGTAATCCACGATGTCAAAATCCCATCCAGCCTGGCACATAATCTTTGTAAAAAGACACATGAATTGAACGGAGTCTTTATTCATTTTTCAGATCGCACTTCACGTTCCAACCATCCACTTCGCGGAATAGAATACCTGCTTCCTGAAGCGGTGGAATCGAATATCATCGATACAAAGCAAGAAGCCCATCGACTGGCTCTTTATATTCAGGCTGAGCACCGTGCTGCTCTTCAAGAAATGATTACTGGGGCTGCTGATTTTGATGAAGGAGACCGATTGGAAGTATTTCCAGCAGGCTCAAAATGGACAGGTATCTTACCGCTAATCAATCAGCTTGGAATTACGCAAAACGAAGTCGTAACAATTGGTAATGGCACAAATGATATCGAAATGCTGGAAGCTGCCGGTTTAGGAGTTGCTATGAATAATGCTCCGGAATCTGTAAAAAAAAGCGCAGATTGGGTGACTGAGGATAATGACCACCAGGGAGTGATGCTTGCTTTAAGAAAAATATTTAATTTACATCCATGATGCCGGTATTTCGAACTTTATTCTTGTGGAGGTTTGGGCTTTTGGCAGCCCAAATCCATACATATCCAAAAACTGCTATTCAAAACAAAAAAACTCTAACTACATCGCCTCTTTGAGTTAAATTTAAGGTAATAAGAGCTTCCCATATCCGGTTCTCAGATAATTATCTTTCATCCGCATTAATATCTCATGATACTCTGTACTTTTTTAATGGTGTTTCACTCCAAAAATTTTCAGAATCTGTTCGTATCTCTGCTTGCTGCCCACCATGGCCCTCAACTGTTCATGAGCTTAGTCCCCTATTTGTGTTCAGAACATAGTTGTTTTCGTTCGCTTACGGAAGATGGATTGATCAGTTTTTGATATCTTTTAATGGTTGGAGCTTAAGGTCATAATCTACTTTTACCTCCATCTGTTCCCATTTGTCTGACCATTCTTTTTCCTCAAGAGGTTTTGAGAAAGGTCTCAAGGTATGATTTCTGAAATGCAAAGGGTCAACTTTATTCTCTTGAAGCTTTTTTAAAAAATCGGCAGTCTGTTTTTCCAAATACGATTCAATTTCCAACTCGAATCGTGAAAGCTCATCCCGGGTGAGCGAATCATGTTCCCGAGCAATTTCATCAAGCCGACCGTCCAATTGGACGGTGAGCATCAGTTCAGAATAGGCCTTATTGATATCCAATTGGATATCTGCTTTCACATGGCCCAGAACAAAAGATAGATCACGGAGCGTAAAATACTTTAAAAAATGATCATTGCTGAGAAGCTGATAGATTTGCTCTTCTAGGTTGTTCGTAGTTTCGATCAATTTGTCATTTTTAAAAATGCCAGTACCTAGATATTGGAAATTTTCATTGTTCGCTTCAAAAACAGGTAATACGGGAGAATGGGATGGTGAATGAAGAGCTTTCATAAATTCATGCAAATTTACTACAGTCATCTTACCTTGATTATCGTAATGTTTGAACATCCGATAGAGATAATAATCCAGGTCTTGTTGTACGCCAAGCTGACTGTTGATGTACTCATCAAAATCCCCTTTTACAATGACCAGATAGATACGTTTAGAAATATCAGGATCTGTCAAAATTGTATCAATCAATGGACTGATTCCCTCTGTTGCAATTTCCTCACTGATTAATAGCATTCGGAGCTGTCCTAATTTTAATTCTCTATAATACTTTAAATTAAAACCCTTAACACCTTCTTTTAACAGGTCAACTTGAACAGTCAAAAGACGTTTCTTTTCTTTTACAAGAGGAGGTATCAGAGTGCTCATTCTGTATTTCTCCTCATCCCCTTTCTGAACCGACCAAAAAGTTACTGGTGCAATTTCTTCAACCAGATTTTTTTCTACAATAGGCGAACAACCAAATAAAACGATTATATTAACAAAAATAATGAAAATTATTTTTGCATGTTTATGATTCATATCTAGACACGGCCCTTTCGCTTTAAAGAAGTGAACAGAAATAACGGTATTAATATGTAAGTAAGTGCACCTGCCCAAATTTCCAGCTCTAACAAAATATTTTGATTCGTTGCCTCTTTCCAAAACAATTCATTATTAATGAATAAACAAATGAATACAATACTACAGCAAAAGGCGAACCCTGATTTAGTCGTTTGCTCTTTTGATTTCTTCAGAGTGATTCGACTCGCACCATAAAAAAGTAATATGAAGATTGATATGGCAAATACAAAGTTAATTAAATAAAAGGAAATTAAAATCATATCAATTCGTTCAAATACTGGAGATTCCATGTAACGCATCACTTCCATCATTGGAAATCTGATTTCTTTGAGATAATGTGGACCGAAAAAGAACAAAGATGCGATAAAAAGAAACAAATATTCAAAAATGGTGAATGCGTTTCCAATTGTCATGTATTTAAGGATTTTTTTTCTCGTATTAAACCAGGGTGCAAGTAAAACCAAATATTCAGGTCCAGATAAGGCTGAAAAAATAAATAGAACACCTTTCCATGATTCTATCGTCCAATCAAATGGTACTAATGGAAAAAGATCATGTATAGTATTAGAAGGTTGAAAGAGAAAGTTGACTAATAACAAAACCATCCACGCTGTACTTAAAAAAGCAATGACGACGAATCGTATTGTAGGAGCCATCCCCAGTGAACCAACATACCAGCAAATAAGCAAAATGAATAAAATCATCCAATTCGTATTCAGGGAGGGAAAGATGAAATGTTGTGTTATTTCTACATATCCGAGCGTTATTACTGTTATTTTTAATAATATTAACCCCAATCCGATGAAAGCTAATACCCGTACGGACCGCTCACCAAGAAGTTCTGCAAATCCTTCGTACCCTTTAGATGCATATATGGAATTAAACCATTTCGATAACAGGAAAATACTCATTTGTGATAAAAATCCTACGAGGATGATCACCCAAATCATATAGGGATAGATAAGAAATACGGGCAAGATGATCACAAAATATAGCATTTGTATTCTGTTCACCATCAATGTGACATAAATACTGTGTAACGAAGAGGTTTTATCAAATATTGAAAATCCACTCAAGGTATCATCTCCTTCTGCTATAACGCCATTTCTGCAATGGATGGAGAGCCTCTGGTCTAGTTTTCATCCAACGTAATGGTCCACGGATAAATAAGTCAAGCCAATCTTTTCCATAAAAAGGAGCAACTGGTGCAAGGTATGGTTGTCTTAAGGAGGTGAGTGCATTCAAATGGACAAAAAGTAAAATGATACCCATGAAAATACCCATTATTCCAAGAAAAGAAGCAAGGATCAATATTATAAACTGAATCAATGTGTTCGCTTTGGTAATCAAGTAATTTGGCACTAAAAATGAAGCGATAGCAGAAATACCAACAATAACGATCAACACCTGACTGGCAAACCCTGCTTCCACACTAGCTTGTCCAACAACGATACCACCGATGACCCCCAACATTTGACCAGATTTGGTAGGCATTCTTAGACTTGCTTCTTTTATGACTTCAAGTGTCAGCAGCATAAGAAGCGATTCCCAAAAGGGAGTTAGTGGCAATCGACTTCTCGTATCCACTAGGACGTATAGAATTTGCAGGGGAATCATCTGATAATGATGAGTCGTTAAAGCAACATAGATTGGAACCATCAGCAAGGAGAGCATGAAACTTAAATACCTTAAGACCCTCAGGAAACTTGCCACAATCCAGCGATTAATATAATCCTCAGGTGATTGAAACAAATGGAAAAAGCTGATCGGGGCATTCAGGACGAAAGGGGTATTATCCACAAGAATGGTAACTTTACCAGCACCCAATGCGAAAGCACATACATCAGGACGGTCAGTCTGTTGAAACTGTGGAAACATACTATGAGTATGATCCTCCATAAACGCTGCTAATTGGGAGGAATCAAGAATCTGGTCATAGTCGATATTCTCGATTTTTTCCCTGGCAATGGAAATAAAATCAGGATTTGTTAACCCCTCAATATACATTAAAATAATCTTTGTTTCCGTTTGTGATCCTACCATAAATTTCTCTGATTTTAAGGATGTCAATGGGATTCTTCTACGGATCATTGTAATATTCTGTTCTATATTTTCAGTAAAACTGTCTTTGGCACCATAAAGAATTGTTTCTGTTTCAGAGGTTTCAATCGCACGTCCCGTTGTATTTTTAAGGTCGACAGCATGTAATTGATTTTCAATGGTATCAAAAAGAAGGACTCCTCCACGCATCAATTGCTTTTCAGCCTCTTTCAACGTTGAAATATCTATAATTTCTGATACAGAAATACAATCTGAAATCTTTTCTTTTGTGCAGCGCCGTAAAGGTTCAATTACAGCTTCATTTACCCTTGCCTGATCGATCAATGGTTCTACATATATCAATACAAATAATTTACTGTTTTGAGTTTGATGTTCGATTATTTTAGCGTCATCCATCTTTTCTATGCTTTTACGGAGACCCTCTAGTGTGATAGGAGTATTTTTGGTTTTTGTTATACTATTTTCTATTTTATTTCCTATCCCTGTATTCTTCCTCTTTTTAAACATAACCATCAATCCTCTAATTAGATAGTGTATATACACCTTTAGTATTATGGTCAGATTCAGAGCAATTATACGGTTAGAAAATATAATTATATTCACTTCATAAATTAAGATGTTTTAAGAATTATTAAAAAACACTCCCTTGGCTTTTGCGATCAATTGGTCCTTCTCATCATAAATTAAACAATCGGCGTGCGTAAGGTTTCTCCCTTCCTTTACTGCATGGGCATACGCAACTAAACACTCCCCTTTTGCTCCTTTTAAAAAGGATACATTAAGATCTACTGTCACTACTTTTTGTCTATTGTTTTCATCTACCCCAACTGTATTGCACATCGCTACATCAGCGAGTGATGATATTATCCCCCCATGTACCACCCCAAAACTATTTATATATAGCTGTTTAATAGGTAAAACCACTCTAACGCTTTTGTCGTCAGTTCTTTCGTATTGAAAACCTAAGAATTCATCAAATGGTTGTTGTATAAACACGGTCCTCTCTCCAATCATTTATGCTTTTATTTTCTTATACCCTTATTAAAATGAATTACTAACAACGGCAAAGGAACATGATCATGGTCAACTTAAAAATTTCGGTGGATACAAGGAATACTTAGATGGGTTTTGACCGTGGCTAATTGGCTTATTGATTGAAACTTAAAAACTCAGGGTTATATAATCTTAAATTTAAGAACACCCGCGGATTCAACTGTTCTTTCTGATCATTTGTGTTAATTGGTATGAACCAAAAATGTCCAGAGAAGTACTTTCTCCTTCTTCAAACTAATTCTTTGACTTTTATTATCCGTTGTAACTATAATGATTACATCGAGAGGATGACATATATGAAAAAATTTAGCAGCCGTTATTCCATTGCTGTACACATTTTATCGCTGATTGCATTAAGTCCAGCTTCATGTACTTCTGATTTCATTGCCGAAAGTGTTAATACGAATCCTGTTATTATTCGCCGTATTATCGGCATGTTGAAAAAAGCCGGGCTGGTCCATGTTCGTCCCGGTACAGGAGGTACCTATTTACAAAAGGGACTTGATGAGATTACTTTGCTTGATGTGTATAGAGCAGTTGAGGTTGCAGACAATGGAAATATTTTTAATTGTCATGAGGAAACCAATCCAAGATGTCCAGTAGGCGCAAATATTGAGTCTGTTTTTCGAACAAAGATGGTGCAGGCACAATCTGCCATGGAGCAAGAATTGGATCACGTCACACTCAAACAATTGGTGTCTGAACTTAAAGAGAAAAGCGGCTCTATTTAGAGCTATTTTTTCCGTACTAGTTGTAACGATTTTGGTTACACTAAGACCTCTTGAAATAATCTGCAAATAGAAGGGTAGGAAATTTACATGTCAATCGTTATTACTGGTGCAACAGGTCATTATGGAAACCGTGTTATTCAAGAACTATTAAAAACTATTCCTGCAAATGAGATTATCGCTAGCGTTCGCAATGTAGAAAAAGCGAATGCGCTTGCCGAACTGGGTGTAGAGGTTCGCCATGGCGATTACATGGACTATGAGTCGATGAAAACATCGTTTGAAGGTGCTTCAAAGGTTCTTTTTGTTTCAGGACCGGATTCGGATAATACTCTTCGTATTCGTCAACATGCAAATGTTGTCCAGGCTGCACGAGATGCTGGTGTAAAACACATTGTTTACACAGGTTACGCATTTGGTGAAACATCCCAAATTGATCTTGCATATGTCCATATGGCAACAGAATATGCGATTCGTTCAACTGGCGTACCTTATACATTCTTGCGTAATTCACTTTATTCAGATGTATTCATTGATGAAAGCTTAGTTGGATCAGTAGCAACCGGGGAATTAGTCACAAACACAGGTGATGGCAAGCTAAATGCCGTAAGCCGGGAAGATCTTGCATTAGCTGCTGCTGCTGTATTAACGGGAGAAGGACATGAAAATAAATCCTACAACCTTGTCAACCCATCACCTTGGTCTTTCGACGAGCTGGCTGAAGTTGTTTCCGAGGTTTCAGGTAAACAGGTTTCACATAAAAAGGTATCTTTTGATGAAATGAAAGATTATCTTGGCAATGTTGGATTACCTGCACCAGTAGCTGAATTAATTGCAGGTATTTACCATTCCATTGCAGCTGGGGAAACGAATAAAACTTCAACTGACTTAACAAGTCTTATCGGAGAACCCACACCATTGAAAAAATTGGTTCAACAAGCATTGAAGGCATAAATTAAAGAATAAATCAGGTCCTTTTCGGAAATAAACATTTTATTGTCAATTAAAGATACTGATCATACAGGAGGCTATTTCATGTCATTACAAGGAAAACGCGTTGTTGTTGTCGGTGGTACTTCAGGGATCGGATTAGCTACTGCCAAAGCATTTTTAGAGGATTCTGCTCAAGTAGTAGTTGCAGGTCGTTCTTCTTCCAGACTCGATGAGGCAAAAAAATTGCTGGGTCAGGATGTAGAAGGATACGAGCTGGATTTTCGTAACGATGAGAGTGTAGCTAACTTCTTTAAGAATGTAGGTAATTTTGATCACTTGGTAGTCACTGCAGGCGAAGGAACAATGGGACTATTTAAAGAGCTGCCCGTTGAAAAAGCAAAAGAAGCATTCGACAGTAAGTTTTGGGGCCAATACGCTACAGCTCTTGCCGCACTCCCTTACTTAAATGATGCGAGTTCCATCACGCTTACATCAGGTGTTTATGGTCAACGTCCGCCTCAAGGAGCATCTACACTAGCAGCCATTAATTCTGCAGTTGATGGTTTAGTAAGAGGACTTGCTATTGAACTTTCACCAATGCGCGTAAATGTTGTATCACCTGGTATTGTAGATACACCAATATACGCCGGAATGCCAGAAGATCAACGCGAAGGCATGTTCAAAGGAATTGCTGAACAACTTCCTGTAAAACGCATTGCACAGCCTGAAGATATCGCGCAATCTTATGTTTACTTAGCAAAAAATGGATTTACAACCGGGTCTGTTGTTGACATTGATGGTGGTGCTCGATTAATTTAATTTATATGATGAGGCTGGTACAAAACCATGATAAAAAAGGCTCCAATTTTCTGAAAAGATAATTGGAGCCTTTTTTCTGTTTGTACTTTTCCTTTAGACTTTTTTTAAAACAGCATGCGAAATCTTATTCTTCCTTGAGGATTTTATGATTTTTAAGTTTTAAACATTCCCTTTATGCCCATAATGCTGAAGTGGAGGTGCGTAGAATTGAGTCAATATTTATCAATAGCTGTCGAATTAACAGCTGGTTTAGTCATTTTATTTATCGTTACAAAAGCTCAAGGAAAAACTCAATTTTCACAGATTACACCGTTTGATTTTATATCTGCCTTGATCCTGGGTGAATTATTAGGAAACGCGGTATATGACAGGGAAGTGAATTTGTTTCATATTCTTTTTGCCGTTATCGTCTGGGGTGTCATCATTTATACTGTAGAATTATTAACACAAAAATTTGCAAAAGCGAGGAAATTCCTTGAAGGCGAACCCAATATTGCCATCTTAAAAGGACATATAAAATATGAAGCGTTAAAAAAAGCGAAGCTGGATATTAATCAATTACAATGCCTGATCAGGCAGCAGGGCTATTTTTCTATTCAAGAAGTAGAGTACGCTATTATTGAAACAAATGGCCTTGTCAGTGTACTTCCGAAATCAGCTTTTGAGACTCCAAAAAAAGCTGACTTTAATATGTCATCAGAACAGCCGGAATTGCCAATTAATATCATCTTAGACGGTGAAGTTATTTATCATAACCTTGAAGAAAATGGAATAGAAGAAGAATGGCTCAAAAAACAATTATCCAAACAAAACATTTCCAGGTATAAAGATGTTCTTTTTGCTGAATGGGTCCCAAATAAATCACTCTATGTAATGGGATACGAGAAAGGTAAGCAATAGGTTTAAAAACTTATTCATGACCGCAACCTAATGGATCTTTCCATTGGGTTTTACGCGGTCTAAAAAACCAAACACACTAATAGCAGCACAAACCAAGACCATGGTTTGTGCTGCTATTAGTGTGTTTGTTTCCGTGTCAGAAACAACAATGGACTTTAACAAAGCCTTCATATTAAATCAGTTTCCCATAACCCAAGCTGGCCTTTTGCTGGAATACATTCATTCAAGATCTTCATATCGTGAATCTCCCAAGCATATCCTCCTACAGTAAAGTCTCCTAAAAAATAATCATTTCCTGATACGATTTTTCCATTTTCAAGCACGGCCGATGTCTGATTATTTTCAGTTATCTTTAGACAATTTTCAAGCCGGCCTACAGCAATGATCACTCCGGTTGGAAGGGTTTCTTCTGTATATCCATGCTTCCCGAGCAGCGAACGGATGGCCACATGCCTGCAGACAGCCTTATCTATTTTTTTGCTAGTATGAATCGCCAGCTGTCCGCGATAATTTGTTTTCCATGACCTTGTTTCAAATTCATTCTCCCGATGGACAAAAAGAGTTGCCCAAGGCTGAATCATAGATAATACCTTCATTCTCCCGGCCACCAATCTATAAAATTTCGTTAGTTTTATTGTGTCCGTATAAAAGAATATTATTAGGAAAAAGGTGTAATTGGAAAAACTGAATCAAGGACAGCAAAATGTCATTTTTTCATTAAATCTGATTTCCAGATTTATTTTAAATAATATCCAAAGGCATTTTTCTTACTGGTTTTGGAAATACCTCATCAAGCTTGTTCAAGTCTTCTCTGGTCAATTGAATAGCAGCGGCTTGAGCATTGGCTAAAACATGCTCTTCCTGAACAGCTTTTGGTATAGCAATTACGTTGTTAGAACGAATGGTCCACGCAAGGACAATTTGCAATGGCTGCACATTGTATTTTTCTGAAATCTCCAGGATGGTTGGATCGCTTAGTAATTGTCTTCTTAAGCTCCCTCCCTGGGCCAGTGGACTATAGGCCATAATTGGCAGGTTATGCTCCTGATGCCAGGGTAAGAGATCGTAATCAATTCCTCTAGAACCCAGATGATACAACACTTGATTTGTCATACACTTTTTTCCACCATCTGTTTCCATCAGCTCTTTCATATCATCCGTATCAAAATTAGAAACTCCCCATCTTAGAATTTTACCATCCTTGCGCAGCCTCTCCATTCCTTCAATCGTTTCTGCCAAAGGAACACGGCCTCTCCAGTGTAAAAGATACAAATCAAGATGATCTGTTCCTAGTCGTTTAAGACTGTTTTCACATGCCCTTTCAATCATATCTAACCCGGAATGATGTGGATATACTTTTGATACTAAAAAAACTTTATCTCTACGCGCCTTGAGTGCCTCACCAACTAACCGTTCGGAATCACCATTTCCGTACATTTCAGCCGTATCGATTACCTTCATGCCCAGTTCTATTCCAAGCTGCAAAGCTTTGATTTCTTTGTTTTTTGATTCAGGATTTTCGCCCATGTACCATGTTCCTTGACCAATGCTTGGAAGAAAGGTTCCATCAGGTAAAGTGACTACACGCTTTTCAAGTGAATGCTTAATTTTCAATTTTTTATCATCGTCATGTAAACTCATTTTCATCATTCCTTTCATATTTCACTTTTTTCTTGAACTGCAATTCTTCAACCATTCCCCTTTATTGAAAAATTGGATTATTAATGTGCTATACACTGTTGTAGTATAGCCTTAATAATGTTCACTTACACCAAGTAGGCACCGCCATCATCGAGATGAACACGTAATTGATCTATACTTTCGCTGTATAAATTTTTTCTCGTCAAACCTCTATGTACCACGTGAAACAACCTTTACCCGTATAGCGGTCAGGTTTATCGAAAGCCCCCTGCCAATCCAGCATAACTGCCCTTGTGGTTAACGGATTCCATAGACACAAGAGGTCAATTCTTCTCCATTTTTCAGGCTTTACGATCACTCAAACTCCTGTGAAAATAAAAAAGCTGACCCTGTAGGTGTTCAGAAGAACCCAGGGTCAGCTTTATTGAAAAATCGATTAGATGATTTTTTTACTAAACCATCCGCACCTTTTCGTTTTCTAGTCATTAATCGGATGCGGCAGAAGATCTGACACGTCACTCCTTGCACAAGTTAGATTATTGGATAATTCATCTCGTAACTTGGGTAGCAATAATATGGTGGTCTTAGTCCAATTTTAGACATAGGCCAGGAATCATTCAGATAGACCATCGTTACTTTTTCATTTGAATGGTTTACTAGCAATAGCTTTACTTCTGGATTAAATTCATATCTCAAATTGATAACCTCCTTCCATTAGGAATGTGTGGATTCTCCCCCATCAACATGAAGAACCTGACCGGTAACAAACCGGGAATCATCAGAGGCAAGATAGACAAAGGTCGGTGCGAGTTCAAATGGATGGGCAACCCGTTCCATTGGATTAAACGCTCCATATACCGCGACTTGGTCTGACGAGAAACTTGCTGAAATAAGTGGCGTCCAAATTCGGCCCGGGGCAACTGCATTAACCCGGATCCCTTGTTTTACAACATTGTTAGCCAAAGCCCGTGTCCAACCTACTATTGCGCCTTTTGTAGCCGTATAATCGATCATTTGCTTCTCACCAACATACGTTACCACTGAAGTAGTGCCAATGATTGAGCTCCCCGGTTTTAAATGAGGAAGCGCTGCTCTTGTTGTGTAAAAATGAGAATATATATTTACTTTGAAGGTATTATCGAACTGCTCATCTGTTATATCAAGCAGACTTAGTTGTTGAAATTGGATACCTACGTGGTTACAAAGAATATCGAGACGCCCAAATGTACTTACAGTTTGTTCTACAATGTCGATACACTGTTGTTTGTCTAGTAAGTCACCAGGCATAAGAATACACTGTTGTCCGAGCTGTTCTATCCTCATTTTTGTTCTGTTGGCATCCTCATGTTCATCTAAGTAGGAAATAGCAACATCTGCACCTTCTTTAGCAAACGCAATTGCTACTGCTGCACCAATACCACTGTCCCCCCCGGTAATAAGTGCTACTTTTCCTGTTAACTTTCCACTTCCTTTATAATTTGGGTTTTCGATAATTGGAAGGGGAACCATTAACTTTTCCACTCCGGGATGGCGCAGCTGCCGCTGTTCAGGTAAACTTATTGGAATTTCTTCGAAACGTGTGATTTTCCCATAGTTAGGGTACATCGGATAAGGTTGAGTTTTCATATTCGCTTTAAACAGTTCTTGCATTTCTTTTATTTGGTCTAATTGACGATTTTGATCTTTTTGATCCATGGAAACCTCCTAAAAAAATATTTTGCACTTTAGAATGTATATGTTCTTCACTGAAAATAAGTAATAAAAGTGTGAAAAAGTTGTTTCGCCTAAGAAGCAAGTGACAGATGAGGAGATTAAGCAGGAAGACATTCAAGAACTTGGTCGTTCAGACATTAATACCATCATGAATATCTATTCTCAAATGACTAACTATATAGAAGAAAAGACCTTTCATAAGTTCAGTGAACTTACAAAAGGTCTTCTCTAATGAGTAATATTGGTTTTATTGAACAGTATTCAGCAGATCATACGCTTCTTGTTTCGTTTTTGCTGCTAAAAGCTGTTCTCTGAAAGACTCATCCATTAATTTACGGGACAGCATTTGGAGAATTTTCAAATGAGCATCTCCAGCGTGCTGCTCAGGCACCGCTATCATAAAGATCAGCTTGGCATCTGTTCCATCCATGCTTCCCCAATTTACCCCTTGCTGTTTAATACCAAATGCTACAGCCGGTTTACGGACAGCACTTGATTTGCCATGAGGGATGGCAATATTCTCTCCAATGCCTGTGGTACTTTCATTTTCACGTGCTATAATCGCTTCCCTAAATTTACTTTTAGATTCTAACGCACCTGATTGATCTAGCTTTTCAATTAATTCATCAATCACATCATCACGTGCATCCCCATCCAGCTGAAGGATCATCATCTCTTCATTCATGATGTTTGTTAGCTTTTGTACCTTATTTTGATCGTATTGATCTTCATTTACATTTTCTCCAATTTTCACATCAGCTTCATCATCCGCTTGAACATCTCTCTTCAGCAAATTTACCAATAGTGCTGTGACAATTACACCACAAATAATGGCGATAAAAAACATCAGTACGTTATTGACTGCTCCAAGTAGGGCTACAATGGGGCCTCCGTGTGCCACTCTGTCTCCAACATTTCCGATCATGGCAATCACTGCCCCTGTCATGGAGCCTGCCATAATACTTGGGATTACACGCAATGGATCTTGGGCAGCAAATGGAATGGCACCTTCTGTAATGCCGAACACTCCCATTGTCATGGCGGCTTTCCCTGCTTCTTGTTCTGCTGGCTGATATTTTCTTTTCTTCAGCATTGTCGCCAGACCCATCCCAATTGGCGGCACGCAAATCGCTACAGCAATCGGTCCCATTATTTCATAGTTTCCTTCTGCAATCATGGCTGAACCAAATAAAAAGGCAACTTTGTTGACCGGTCCACCCATATCAAATGAAATCATTGCACCTAAAATTAGTGCAAGTAAAATTGAACTCGATCCCTGCATCCCGGCAAGCCATTCGGTTAAGCCAATAAACAATGCTGCGATCGGTGCGCCAATCACATAGACAAAAATTAAACCAACAATGAGCGAAGCAAAAATCGGTATAATAATAATCGGCATAATAGGTAGTAATGCTTTTGGTACTTTTACTCTTTTAATCATAAGAGCCACATAACCTGCTAAAAAGCCGGCAATGATTCCTCCGATAAAACCTGCACCAGCTTCACTGTCATAAAAGCTGCCGTTTGCTGCAATATAACCACCGATAACCCCAGGGGCTAAGCCGGGACGATCAGCTATACTTACAGCAATAAAACCTGCGAGAATCGGCACCATGAAGGTAAATGATGCACCGCCTAAAAGCTCAATCTTTTTCCAAAAAGAATCCTCCGGAATCACGATTCCCCCTGGTGTCGTTTCTCCTCCAAGTGTTAATGCAATGGCAATCAGTAATCCGCCTATGACGATAAATGGAATCATATACGAAACGCCATTCATCAGGTGGCGATAGATCGGATTTTCTTTCTTTTTCTTTTCACGTTTAATTTCATCAATTGAACGTTCCTCCGGCTTATAGACAGTTACTTTCCCCTCTTGAAACTCCTGAATAAGAGCTTCCGGACGTCTGATACCATCCTGTACCCCTGCAACTAACATCCGCTTTCCGGCAAAACGATCTTTAACCACCGCTTTATCGGCAGCAATAATAATGCCATCGGCCTCTTCAATATCACGCTCTGAAAATTCATTCTCAACACCAATAGACCCCTGTGTTTCAACTTTCATCTCAATTCCGAGCTTAGCAGCCGCTTTTTGAAGATTTTCAGCAGCCATATAGGTATGAGCAATACCATTGGGACATGATGTAATAGCTAAAAGTTTCATATCTGCTTCCTCCTTATAGAAGACTTCTTATACCCTAGTATATATAAGGTTTCAGAATAAAAAGGAAGAATGATTGCCGATCACTCCGGAAAAACAGCATTTAATTGTAAACGCTTTATAAAATCACTGCCGCTATTTATCTCTTTATCAGTCAAATGCTGTACCAGAGCAGGTATTTCACTAATGTCAGAAAGCTCCTTAAATAGCTGTTTCATTAGGCCTTCTTTTTCTCCTGCTACAGCAAGCAAAAACACGATTGACACCCACTCGCCGTCCCAATTAAGCGGATGTTTTAATAAGGCGACCGCTATGCCCGATGTCAAAATTCCAGTGGGATTTCCGTGAGGAATGGCAACTCCTGACCCAATCGCCGTGCTTGATATACGCTCACGCAATAAAGTAGTGTGAGCATATTCCTTTTTTACAAATCCTTGAGCATGTAATTGATTAGCAAGCATTTCAATCACTTCATACCGATGATCAAGCTCGACTTTGACAAAAACAGAAGCCTCATCAACAAAATGTTCCAATGCAGATTCTCCTGGCGCCAAGGTTCCATTTGATTTTCCAATTCTTATCAGCTTTCTTACCCGCTCTTTATCTTTATCATCCAGCAATGGCGAAACAACGACAGAAGGAATATGGTTAAATTCAATTTCTACTGTGGAAATAATTAGATCGACCTTTTCATTCTCTAAATATGCTGCAAGGTTTGAATATGAAATGCTGCCTACAATTTCTAAATCAGATTCAACCTGCTCCAGACGTGCCTGAAGAAGTCTAGCCATTCCAATTCCCATATGGCAGACGACAATCGCTTTTTTCTTTTCATAACTAACACGCTGCCTTCTTTCCAGTGCAGCCTGAAAATGCAATACGATATAAGCTGCTTCCTCTTCTGGCACAACGATGTCATACTCCTCTCGAAGATCTTCCAGCGCCAATATCACCATTCCCACTAAATAGGGATACATTTTTTTAATTTCTTTTAATAATGGATTCATTACTGTTAATCCATAGGCTATTCGATGAATGACAGATTGTAAGTGTGTTGACAGACCTTGATGCAGCATGTCATCGTCCCGGAAATTCACACTTGTTAATTCTGTCATTTTAAACGTCAACATTTTGATAATGTGAGCAGTTTTATATTGATCTTCTTTATGAGGCATTATGCGTTTGCTGCTCAATAAATGCCATGCAAAATAGCGTTTTTCGTCATCAGGATAACGTAGATTGAACACCGGCTCAAGTTCATGCAGCACCTCTTTTGCATGCTGATATTCCTCTCTTTTTATGACCGCTTCTTTTTCTACCTCTGTCACTTGTATGGAGTATCCAAGTTTCGTTCTTTTAGTCATAATCAACACATGCACCAACAGACGCTCCAGTGCGCTGTCAGCGTATATTTCAGGCAGTTTGGCAAGTGCATTTTTCACTGCCTTTACTTCAAACGAAGGAAACAATCGAGTAATAGAAGGATCCTCTTCTGCATGCAGGGAATAAAGCTGAGGCAGGTGGGCAAGGGCATTTCTTTTTGTAAGCTCAGATCCTTGCAGCACAAATCCTATCTTTTGCTTCGATTTAATTGAAAGACCAAAGTAACTCAACCATTCATTGATTCTATCAATCTCATTTTTGACCTCTTGACGGCTGATAAAATAATGCTCAGTCAGTTTTTTTAATGTGATAGGTTTTTTAGACATTAGCAGGTCATAGGCTATATTCATTGTTAATTCTTCTTCCCCGCCGGTTTTCACTTGAAATAAACCCTCTATGAGCCGCAATCTCTCTTTTTCAGTTACTTCAATACGTATCCCCGCTCCGGGTTTTCGAATGATATCGGCTGTCTCGACAAGTTCGGAAGCGATCAGGGTTAAATCATTTCGAATCGTTCTCTCAGAACAACCTAGCAGCTTCGCAAGCTCCTGAGAATAAAAAACTTTATACCTCTCTGTCAACAGCAGCCTCAACAGTTCATTCTGCCTTCTATTCATGTCATCTCTCTCCTCATATTTAGGAAAAACTAAACAGATCGTTTCATTATATAAGGAAACGTTTACTTTTAATCATGTCATAGCTTACCTCGACGATCGAAATTCATCAACAAAAAAACTCAAGTTCTGTTTTGATTGGTAGGCCCTGCGCCAGGGAAAATTGATATTCACCTTCATTTGCAATAATGGCCAAGCCGTCATTTCATTTTTTAGAAAGATTGATATAATTTAACAATAAAGGAGGGATACATATGGAGAATTCATTGATTCAAGCGGATGATCTGCTCACGTTGTGGGGAATCATCGTTATCGTCGCAGCGATGAGCATCGTGCTCGAGCAGAAATACAGCTGGGCGGGAAAGCTTTCCGGTGCCGTCATTGCGCTCGTAACCGCCATCATTTTATCGAATACCGGCGTTATCCCGACCGCATCGCCAGCATATGACGCAGTGTGGACGTTCATCGTGCCGCTTGCGATCCCACTGTTGTTGTTCCATGTGAACTTCAAGAAAATCTGGAAAGAAAGCGGGCGCATGCTGCTGATTTTCTTGATCAGTTCGATCGGGACGGTCGCCGGAACGATTCTCAGCTTCTTTTTATTAAAAGATACCATTCCGTTCCTTGACCGCATCGGCGGCATGATGAGTGCTTCGTACGTCGGGGGTGGTGTCAATTTTGCCGCAATGACAGCTAAGTTTGATGCCCCGGAAGATTTGGTGTCTGCAGCTGTGGTTGCGGATAACTTGATGATGGCACTCGTCTTCATTACCTTGATGGCGATTCCGACATTTCGTTTCTTCCGGAAAATCTACCCGCATCCGCATGAGCTGCAAGTAGAGCGGGAAGCCGCGTCCAGCGGAGGCAAAACCAACGCCGAAAACTTCTGGAAGCGTAAGGACATTTCTTTAAAAGACATCGCGATGTCACTGGGGACAGCATTTTTACTCGTCGTTGTTGCGACTAAGGTTGCTGATTTTTTTGGCGGTATCATCCCAGCAGGCGAAGAGGTTGGATTCGGCTGGAATTTGCTCAGCGGCCTGATTGGTGACCAGTACCTGATGCTGACGACGCTGACCTTCTTGGCGCTAGCCTTGTTTCCACGCTATTTTGACGGCATCAATGGCAGCCAGGAAATCGGAACCTTCTTGATCTATCTGTTCTTCGTTGTCATCGGCATTCCGGCTTCGATTCCGTTGATCGTCCAAAATGCGCCGTTATTGCTCGTCTTTGTTGCAGTCATTGTCATCGTCAACTTGACCGTGTCGCTAACGGCAGGCAGGTTGTTGAAATACAACATTGAAGAGATTTTACTCGTGGTCAACGCCAACGTCGGCGGCCCGACGACCGCTGCCGCGATGGCAATCGCGAAAGGCTGGAGGGAGCTAATCGGCCCGATTTTAGTGGTCGGGACGATCGGTTATGTCATCGGCAACTATATCGGGACAACGCTTGGGCTTTGGTTTGCGACGATGATGTAGGGTGGCGGACTCCCTGTGGAAGACAACAATTGAACTATTCCCGGTAATTTATCTTCTCGATCTTGACATACTCGCTGTAGCATAATAGCGAGTATGTTTTTTAGGGCTCTTAATTGTGTACTGCTGCAGGTGCTCTCTTCAAATGTACTAACGAATGTATTTTTGTAGTTCTCTAAAGGTTGTTATAGATGGATTTCAGCGATTCACTACATCTATTTAATTTTAAATAGATATCTCGTATTTCCCGGTCTTAAGGTAGAAAAACCTTTATACCCAAAGAGAAGAACGATACAGCCAACTAAACTAGAAATAGTATAAAGAGTATGATTTTAAATTGTGTTACAAAATTGTTTAGTTAAAGCGGTCTTAATCATGAAAAGTATTGTCCAGCTTGTTTTTCCACTTCCCATAATTGAATCTACAATGCTGACTTTCCTTTTCAGCTCTTTTATTGAATAGCATTCTATTAAACCAGATGATTTCATTTCCATAAATATGTTATTATAACAATTAACAGGAAAATTTTAATATCAGTAGGAGGCGATAAACAATTGAAGAAAATATCAATACTATGTTTTAGTATGATAATTTTACTTGGATGTGGACCACAGGCTGATAATGCAAGCACAGAGCTGCCGGATGAGGTGATTCGGTTTAGCGGAGGAACTATATTATGATACTGAATCACTTTAAGTTGAAGAGATAGATAGCGTAAAAACAGTTCCTTTTGAGAACCACGACACTGTCGTACATTTGGATGATCAGGATGAAGCAGAAAAGTTTTATATCGATACTACGGTTCCATCAAATGTCCTGATCATTTTATCTGCATTGGGAGCCGAGCAAGAGATAACAGAAGACATTAATAATAGGTTTAAAATGTCCATGAGTGATCTTAATTATCAAAATAGCTTTGGTAATTATGACGTTGAAATTGAAGAAACCTCACTTAAGGACGTACAGCATATTACTGCAAATATCTATAGAAGATAATTTAATGCCAAAAAGAGTCCTTGACTGAGGACTATTTCTTTTAATTCACATTATCTCTACCACCTCTTAAAAACCTTCTCCTGCAATCAAGGACTGTCAACAACCTTCACGCTGCCATCTGTCAGATCAACTTCTAGCGCATCATACTCAAAAAATTTCAGGAGACAGACCATCTCCGCTTACTGTAGCCCTGGGATAAACGTAATTTTTTCTACAAATTGATTCAGCATGGTATATACCTTAAACGGTTTGGTTTATTATTGTTTCCTCTAATTTAGCATGTATTTTCCTACTGTGGATTCTAAATCATCAGCTCAGCCAGGTGATATAAAAAAGCCAACACTTTGACTGAATCAAAGTATTGACTCTATTGGATTTATGATTGTAAAACTATGCTTTTTGAAAAGCACCCGTACGCTTAATAATTCCTTCAATAACATTATTTAGCGCCTGTTTACTCGGTTCTAAGATTTCCATAGGGGCATATAATTCTTGATTACTGTTTAAAACTTTTCTAAGTGCATCAGACCAAGCGATATTTAGTTCTGTATTGTAATTGATCTTGGCATGACCATAGGAGATTGCTTTTTGTAGGTCTTCATCAGATATTCCAGAAGCTCCATGCAGGACAAAAGGGATATCTAATGATTGCCGTAAAAGGGTCATCTCCTTAAAACCCAGATTAGGTTCTCCTTTGTATTTACCATGGACCGATCCCAAAGCCGGAGCAAGACTATCGATTCCTGTTTCTTTGGAAAGTTGGACGCATTCAGTCTGATCAGCATAACTTAAATCACTATAGACCCCGTCTTCCGTCCCTCCTACACTCCCCACTTCAGCTTCAACAGTGACTCCATGCCTATGAGCATATTCAACAACCTTTTTTGTATTTTTCACATTTTCCTCAATTAAAAGCTTTGAGCCATCATACATAACTGAGTCGTAGCCTGCATTGACAGCTTCTATACATCGCTCGACCGTTTGCCCATGATCTAAATGCAGTACAGCTGGGACAGTGATGTTTAGATCTTTCTTCATGGTTTTAAAAACCTGTGTAAGGAGATTAAATCCGCCTAACTGGTCGACAATTTTATCTGTTGTACCCACAATAACAGGTGCTCTGCATTTTTCTGCTGTCTTCAAAATCGATTCAAGCCAGATTAATCCATTCATGTTAAATTGGGGTACAGCGTAATTCTTTTTAAAAGCTTCGTCTAAAATATTATTCACTCTTTATCACCCTATTTCATTATTAACTTTTACAGGTTTTCCAGTTTCATATGATTCTTTCGCAGCTTGTGCAATTCTCTGAGCCATTATTCCATCCGTAAACGCTACTTCGGTTTCTCTATCATTAATGATACTGTCTACAAATTCCTGCGTTTCACTTATAAATGAATCATTATACCTTTCCAAAAAGAAATGAAGAGGCTGATCCATTTCTACTGTATTCGAATGATAATACTTCAGGTTCGTACTCGTTTCATTATCAGCGACCAGTGCACCTCCATTACCAAACACTTCAATCCGCTGATCATATCCATATACAGCTTCTCGACTATTATCAATGACTCCAAGTGCCCCATTTTCAAATGTTAATGTAATTATGGCGGTATCGATATCACCCTTGTCTCCTATCGCAGGGTTTACTAAAGTTGCTCCTTTTGCATACACCTCTTTAACCTCAGAATCCAGCAAATACCTAGCCATATCAAAGTCATGGATGCTCATGTCCATAAACATGCCGCCGGAACTTTCAATGTAATCTAGATTTGGTGCTTCAGGATCTCTTGAGGTTATTTTCAAAAGGTGAACGTCCCCAACCTTATTGCCTTTTACTCTGGTTTTCATTTCTTTAAAGTTTTTATCAAAACGTCTATTAAAACCAACTTGGAACTTAACTCCTGCCTTTTTAATTTGCTCATAGGCTTTAATCGTTTCTCTATCATCAAAGCTAATAGGCTTTTCACAAAATACGTGCTTATTATGTTCTGCTGCTAATTTAATTAAGTTAGCATGTGTATCTGTCGGTGAACAAATAAATACTGTATTAATCTCTGCATCTTCAAATATATCGAGATAGTTTTTCGTGATTTGTTCTACTCCACTATCTTTAAACCACTCGTTAAGTTTATCTGCAAAGATATCCGAAACCATTTTTATACGGACTCTAGGATTAGCTTTTAGGTTATTAATGTGTAATTTACCTATTCTGCCAGCGCCTATTACACCTGCTACAATCTTATCCATCAAAAAATTCTTCCTTTCTTATTTAGGCTAATACTAACGGAGAGAATATAATATACATCGCTACAACCGTAAGCAATATCATAATTCCTACCCATTTTGAATGCTTCCATGGTGTCAAATCTACTTTGTTTTTATACTTCTCAAATTCAAACTCTACTTTATCAGGTCTCATCGAGCTGAAAGTATACAATATAACGACATTTAGGATAAATAGTACACTCCAGACATAGAGGTAATGAACATCTGGAATCACTACCTTTGATAAGCTATAAGTGATAACGTGGAAAACAAACGTAACTTTTGCTCCCAAGGCAGAAGTTTTTTTCGAGAAAAACCCTACTAAAATGATTGCAAGCAGAGGCATATTATATAAGCCATTAAATTCCTGAATTACTGCAAACAAACCTTGAGGGAATAGGGAGATTAAAGGGGCGATTATGATAACAACGATACCCACACCAATCGTTAGTATTCTGCCCATTCTTGCAATTTGGCGGTTATTTGCCTTTTTATTAATTATAGGTTTATAAAAATCGAGACTGAATAGTGTAACCGTCGCATTAAGTGCTCCAAGGAAAGAACTCATAATTGCTCCAAACACGATAACTCCGAAAATTCCATAAGCCCACTGCGGCAATACTTCATTGAGGAGTGTTGGATATGCCATATCCATCTGTAAACCATCGCCAAACATTGTCGCAGCTATAATTCCTGGAAGCACAAAGAAGAAAATCCCAAAAATCTTAAAGAACCCTACTAGCATCGTGCCTTTTTGAGCTTCCTTTAAATTTTTTGCAGCTAATGCTTTTTGTACGATCATTTGGTTGGTACACCAGAAATACAGATTATTAAAGAACATTCCAAAGAAAAGAGCAGGCCAAGGTACAATCGTTGAATCAACCGGTCCCCATGCATTTAATTTACCAGAAGATTCAGTTAATACTCTGTCCACACCATTTAAGAAACTGCTGTCACCTAATGCAATAAACCCTAAAACCGTTACAATCCCACCGCCAAGCAGCAAACCGACCCCATAAATAGAATCACTGTGTGCCACGAGTGAGAGACCGCCGACAAATAAATAAGTAATCCCGATAATCCCGATAAATGCAGCAATAATCACCACTGCTGTCATAGAGGATACGCCAAGAAATTCCCCAACACCAAACAAATCATTGAATATCAAGGCTCCCGAATACAAGACCACAGGCATAAAGCTGACTGTATATGTAAACATAAACAGAATGGACACAATCCTCTTTGTCGTTGTGTCATACCGAACTTCTATGAAGTCTGAGATTGTATTTACACCATATTTTAAATACCTCGGAAGGAAAATCCATGCAGATAAAACAATGGCTACAGCAGCAGTAACTTCCCAAGCCATTACTTCTGCCCCTGCAACATAAGCTTGTCCATTCTGGCCGACAAGATGTTCAGTGGAAAGATTCGTCATAATAATTGACATGCCGACTGTGGTTCCTACTAAGGAACGTCCCCCAAGGAAATATCCATCTGAATCTTGAGTGTTTATATTTTTACTTCGATAGTAAGCGTACAGGTAAATAGCCACTAATATAACCAAGAAGCTAGTAATAGTAAACCAATTCATATTTATTCCCCTTTATTTTTATAAATTGTCAATATACCTTTTCGCTTTGACAGCATATTCAAATGCATTACAAATACTTGGGTCCTGTTCAGCCTCTACAACAATCCAGCCTTTATATTTATTTTCCTTTAAATAGGTCATAATTGGCTTAAAGTCAATTTCTCCATCCCCTGGAACAGTAAAAGCTCCTTTTTTTACGCCTATAAGGAAACTGTCTTTTTCACTTTTAATTTTTTCTATTACTTCTTTTCTAATGTCCTTAAAATGAACATGCCTGATTCTATCAAAATATTTATCAAGGATATATAAAGGGTCTTCCCCTGAGAAAACTAGATGTCCTGTGTCATATAATAAGCTTACTTTTTCAGGGTCTGTCTCCTGCATCAATCGATCAATTTCTTCTGTTGTCTGAATACAGGTCCCCATGTGATGATGATAGACTAACGTCATAGTCTTTTCTTTAGCCAGCTCTCCAAGGATTTCAAGACCGTCAGTGAAGCGCTTCCATTCTCCTTCAGTAAAAGCTGGTTTTTTCTCAAATAATGGTGTTTCGATCTCTCCCTGAATGCTGCCGCCTTGCTCAGAAACTACAATTACCTCAGCTCCCATTGCATGAAGGAAGTCTCTATGCTTGAGGAAATCTTTTTTTACCTGTTTTAAATCCCGGGTCGTAATATAGGCACTAAACCATGCACTAGCTACTTCAAGCCCCCTTTGGTCCAGGAATTTTTTTAACGTTTCAGGTTCTTTAGGATACTTATTGCCAATTTCTGTTCCCTTATATCCCGCAAGCGCCATTTCACTTATACACTGTTCAAATGAATTTTCAGCCCCCAATTCAGGCATATCATCATTAGTCCATGCTATAGGGGCGCAGCCTAATTTTATATTTTCCATGCTACTAATCACCCTTCGTAGTTAATTTCCACTAGTTTTTCCTGTTCGAATGAATGCTGACAGGCAATTGCAACTTCTGTGCTTCTAAGCCCATCCAAAGCTGTTACCTCAGGTTTCGTTTGTTCACGAATACAGCGAACAAAGTCTTTAAGTTCATCCACATAAGCTTCTCTGAATCGTTCAGGAAAGCTTTGAGATGTGGGTCTGACCACACCTTGATCGTTGAAAACAGTCACCTTGTTTTTGTCTGGTGTAGCAGCAATGCGAACCATTCCTTTTGTGCCAATAACTTCTGTTTCAACGTGGTAGCCGTGGCTTGCTGTCCGGCCAGCGACCAGAAATGCTGTTATATTATTTTCGAGTTGCATTACTGCCGTTCCGATTTCTACTTCATTTAAATCGTTCAATTCAGGAAAGGCTTTGCTGCTTCCTGTAGCCCAAACTTTTTTGACCTCAGAGTTTGAGAACCAACGGATAACATCAATGTCATGTACGCTCATATCCAGATAGATACCACCACTTGGGCTTTTTTTAGCGAAATTAACGAAGCTTTCAAGACCTCCAATCGGATCGATTCCGTAAGACCGGATAATCGATATTTCTCCAATGTCCCCGCGGTCAATCATTTCTTTCACATATAAATAATCTTTGTCATATCGACGCATAAAACCCAGATGAAATACTTTATCGCTTTTTTCTATGACTTCGCACGTTCGCTTGATACCTTCAACCTCTAATCCAAGTGGCTTCTCACAAAAAACGTGAAGATTATGCTCAAGAGCTAATTGGATATGCCTTGGGTGAAATCCGGACGGTGTCACAATGCATACCGCATCAAGCTCTTGATTTTTTATCATTTCTTCGTAAGTTGTATAAGCGTAAGGAACTTGATATTTATTTTGAACCTGCTTATTTACTGTTTCATCAAGATTCGATATTGCTGTCAGCTCCACATGCTTCATACCCTGTATATTATCTGCATGGATTAGGCCGAGACGACCTAATCCAGCAAGACCAATTTTAACGGTTTTCATTCACTCTCACTCTTTTACTTTAATATTGTTTTGCTTTGTCCCGCATATTCAATACTCCCGCTACCTTATCTAATACATTCACATTAGTTGAGTGCTCAGAGATCCCTACATTCCAAAAGCTTTCGTAACCATCTGTCATTGTCTTTGGAAGTACTTTTATATGGATCAATGTTGAATTATCACTTTTTTTCGCTTTTCCAATGGCTTCTTCTAGCTCATAATTGCTCTTAGCCGTAAACGTATCAAAACCATACCCTTCTGCCACTTTTGCATAATCCACAGTTAGGATGCTGCCATCTGTTTTAGTAAATTCCGTACAATAACTGTCACCGCCATGCCCCATTTGAAGATTATTAATACAGCCATAGCCGGAATTATCGAATAAAATGATATTAAGCTTGTAGCCATACTGAAGAGCAGTCACCATTTCTGTGTGAAGCATTAAAAAGCTGCCATCTCCTACCATGCAATACACTTCTTTGTCCGGATGTGCAATTTTCACACCTAAACCTCCAGCTATTTCGTAACCCATTGTGGAATAGCCGTACTCAACATGATAGGTATTTTCCACTGTTGAATGCCATAATCTATGCATATCTCCCGGCAGTGATCCCGCAGAGGTGATGACGTAGCTGGACGGATCAATCAACTCATTTACTTTAACCAGTGCAGTTGTCTGTGAATAATTGGTTTCTAAGGCATTTGCATAATCCCTTAACTTTTCTTTGCCAAATGCATCTTGAATCTCCGGCTGATATCCTTCATCATCCAGGTCAATCTCAATTGCTGCTAATCGTTTTCTCTCATCAAGCCATTCCTGCTTATAGTCTTCCAGCTGACTGGCAAACTCGCTTTCATAGCTGATTAATAGCTCATCAAGCTTTTGAATCGTTGCTTTTGCATCTCCTACCAGCTGGACTGCATCCATTTTATACGTCTGCATTCTGCTTACATTTATATTGATAAATTTTGACTCATCAAAATTAAAAGCGGTTTTAGAAGCAGAGGTGAAATCAGTATATCTGGTGCCGATCCCTATAATAAGGTCGGCCTCCTTAGCGGCTTTATTGGCTCCAAGTGTACCCGTAACGCCTACTCCACCCATATTAAATGGGTGATCAGAAACTACAGTCGATTTTCCTGCCTGGGTTTCAACAAGAGCGACTTTATACTTCTTTGAAAATTCTCCAATTTCATTGCCTGCAAGTGAATATTTCGCTCCGCCTCCAATGACAATTAACGGTTTTTTGGATGCAAGAATCGCTTCTTTGGCACGTGCTAATGATTCTTCAGAGGGAATAATACGATCAACATAATGAATTCTCTTTTTAAAGAAAGCCTCATCGTACTCAAAGGTCTCACCTTCTACATCCTGCGCTATTGACAACGTAACAGGTCCTGATGTCTCAGGGTTTGTCATCACTTCAAAAGCACGCAATAGGGCTGACATCAGCTGCTCCGGACGTTCAATTCGGTCCCAATAGCGTGAAACAGGCTGCAGGGCATCGTTAGTAGTGATTTTATGACTGTGAAAATGTTCAATTTGCTGTAAAACAGGGTCAGGCTGGCGGCTGGCGAAGGTGTCCCCCGGTAAGAATAAGACAGGTAAATTATTTGCCAATGCAGTTGCGCTGGCAGTGACAAGGTTTGCAGATCCCGGTCCAACAGACGACGTGACTGCAAAGATCTTTCTTCTGAAGTTTTCTTTAGCAAAAGCAACTGCAGCATGTGCCATCCCTTGTTCATTCTTTCCTTGGATCACTTTCAAATTGCCGATATCTTCCTGAAGGGCTTGGCCAATCCCAAGAACATTCCCGTGACCAAAAATATTAAAAAATCCCTCAACATAAGGGGTTTCTTCTCCATCAAAGTGAATGTACTGATTGTCCAGAAATTTTACCAATGCCTGTGCTGTTGTTAATTTAATTTTCTTTGCCATTATACTCACCCTTCATGACTATTTATTAAGTTTTCAATGTCCTGAATTGTAGGCATTGCCTCTGAAGAGCTATGCTTTGACACAACTATCGAGGCTGAAGCGCTTCCATATTGCAAAGCCTCTTTAATACTCTTATTTTTTTTCAACGCATAAATGAAGCCTGAAGCAAACGAATCGCCCGCACCAAAGGTTTTTAAGACTTTCGTTTTGTAGATTGTGCCTTCAATTACTTCCCCGTCTTTTGTAAATGCTCTTGAACCTTTCACGCCATGCTTTATAACAATGAGTCTTGGTGTATACTCCAGTAATTCCTTTGCTGAGGCTTCATCATCAAAATTTATATTCATTTCCATAATGTCGAATTCATCCCGGGTTCCAATAACAATATCAGCCATCCTTGCAACTGCTGTCATATAAATCGAAATCTCTTCTTTACTTTTCCAGGTATAAGGCCGGTAATCTAACTCAAAAATCACTTCAACTCCACTTTTTTTAGCTACATCAATTGCATGAAATGCCGCTTCTCTTGAAGGTGACTGGCTTAATGATGTACCAGATATAAGAAGACTTTCAGCATTTTTAATGTAATCATCATCAAAGTCATCAACACTTAAATAAAGGTCAGCAGCATTTTCCCGGTACATGACAATGCTGCACTCTTCCGGGCTTTTAATTTCAGTAAAGGTCAGCCCGGTTTTTCTGCCTTGTGTATCCTTCTTAATATATTGAGAGTCGACTCCTGATTTTTTTAAATAATTAATGACGAAGTTTCCATGTTGGTCATCCGATACTTTCGCGATCATTCCAACTTTTAACCCTAATTTTGAAGTGCCAATGGCTATATTCGCCGGCGACCCTCCTACATATTTTGTAAAGGTCATCGTTTCTTCCATAGGACGGTTATACTCCGTGGCGTTTAAATCGACAGCTGCTCTACCAAATGTAATTAATTCTAATTTACTCATCATTAATCCCTCTCTAAAATCCATTCATGATCTTTATCATTATTAAATTTCCACTTTCTTTTAGGACCCGCCATGACATTTAAATAATATAGATTGTAACCATCCGGAACACCTACCGGATGATATCCTTTTGGAACCGATACACAATCCTGATGTTCCACGGCCATCGTTTCATCTATATCCCGCTCATCCGTATAAACTCTTTGAAAAACAAATCCTTGTTTTGGATCAATTTCATGGTAATACGTTTCTTCTAGAAACGATTCTTCGGGTAGATTATCCTGATCGTGCTTATGTGGGGGGTAGCTGGAGAAATTTCCACTATCTGTGTAAACTTCGACCACCAGCAAATTTTCCGGAACATCCATATAATCAGGCAGGATATTGTGTACGAGCCGCTGATTTGCATATTGACCACGATGCTCAATATCATTATCCTTTGCACGAATCACTTTTGTATCCAGCACTTTGGTAGAGTTTGAGTAACATAGAGCCAGTTTCACTCGGGTATTGGATTTAACCTTAAATGTTTTTGTGGAAGGGACATAGATACTGTCTGTCGGTATTTTTTCAAATACAGAATCTCTTGTACCTAAATCCTTGTAGTCTTCCCCATCAACCGTTACATCCACCTTCCCCGTCAGGACGACGGCACACAATTCAGTATTCTCGAGAGCTTCTTCATACTGTGCACCTTCATCCATTTCAATCACTTTAAACTGAACGTAATCAAGACCAGTAGTTGATTTCCCTAAATCCTGAATCACTGTTACGCCGTTAGAGATCTTTTTGTCTCCTTTTTTGTATAACAGATTAACCATTATTATCCCTCCTGTGAAAATTCTGGTTCAAGATATCGTGCAGTGACGACTTTCTTTCTAGTGTAAAACTCTACACCGTCTTTTCCGTTTGCATGCAGCGAACCGAAGAAAGAAGACTTCCAGCCGGAGAATGGGAAAATAGCCATCGGAGCAGGAACACCCAGATTGATTCCCAGCATACCTGCATCAATGTTTTCACGGAAATAACGAACACTTGAAGCACTATCTGTGAAAAGGCAGGCACCATTTGCAAATTCTGACTGATTGGCTACTTTAATTCCTTCTTTCAAATCCTTCACCTTTACAATTGATAAAACAGGAGCAAAGATTTCATCCTGCCAAATTTTCATATCCGTTTTTACATCTTCAAAAATGGTTGGCCCTACAAAATAGCCATCATCAGAACTGCTATTACGGCCATCTAAAAGCACCGTGGCACCTTCTCTCTCCCCTTCCTCAATGTATTGAATGGTGCGTGCTTTGTTTTCTTCGCGGATAACAGGACCCAGGAAAACACCATCGTCCAACCCGTTACCCATTTTAATATTTCCTGATTCTGATTGTAGCTTTTGAATGAATTCGTCATAAATACCTTCCTGAACGGTAATAACTGCAGCAGCCATACAACGCTCTCCAGCGGAACCAAATGCAGCACTAATAATTTCCCTGACCGTTAGATCCAGCTTTGCATCATTAAGCACAATCGTATGATTTTTTGCTCCAGTGAGCGCCTGAACACGTTTAAGATTATCTGTTCCTTTTTTGAATACATATTCTCCAACAGGCTTTGAACCTACAAAGGAAATCGCTTTGATATGTTCATTTTCCAAAATACCATTTACTACATCGTGGGCTCCGTTAATCACATTAAATACACCGTTTGGCAACCCGGATGCTTCCAGTAATTCTACAAGTTTTTCAACAAGTAAAGGCGTTTTTTCTGATGGCTTCATAATAAAGGTATTACCTGTAGCAATCGCCATTGGGAACATCCAGCAAGGAACCATCATAGGGAAGTTAAATGGTGTAATACCGCCAACTACCCCTACTGGGTAACGGTAGTTTGTCCCTTCTACATCTGTAGCGATTGAAGACAATGAATCACCCATCATAAGACTTGGTGCACCAGCTGCAAATTCAACGTTTTCAATTCCACGTTGTACTTCTCCAAGTGCTTCATTCAAGCTTTTCCCGTTTTCTATTGTAATAATTTTTGCCAGCTCTTCTTTATTCTCGAGTAACAGCTGCTGGAATTTAAATAAAATACGTGCTCTTTTAGGAACAGCAACATTTTTCCATTCATGAAAAGCATTTTCCGCCACCGCAGCAGCATCATTTAGTTCTTCTTTTGTAGATAAAGGAACTTTTGCAATGACTTCTTTCGTGGCCGGATTATATACCTCTATTGCTTCCAAGCTTTTGCTTTCTACCCATTCTCCATTAATATAGTTTTTTAAAATTCTGACTTCTGACATTTTACTTCCTCCTCTATGGTAATCGCTTACAAAATTTTGATTAACTTATGACTAAACACTACCAATCAATAACTTTTTAGTCAAGTGTTAATTATATTTTGATTATCTTTTGGTTATATTCAATAATAATTGGTGATATTCACTTATTTATGTGCTACTATATATCTGCAGCTACTTTTAGCGGATCTAGTTAAATGGTTTCAGACATCTAGTATTAGAGAGTGAGAACTATAGCACTGGGGGTGATGTTGGATGAAAGTTAAAAGGATACATCAATTAGAAGATTATTTAAAAAACAAACAAGAGGCCTCCTTAGAGGAGTTGAAGGATTATTTTAACGTGTCTCTCAATACGATTAGACGAGATATTAATGAGCTGACAAAAGCTTCAATAATTAAAAAGGTTTATGGCGGGGTTGTTTATATCAAGAACAATCAAGCTACTAAGGCTTTTGAAGATCGGAATGTCAGTCATTTAACGGAAAAACAAAAGATTGGCCAGTATTGTGCTACGTTTATTAAACCTCATGACATCGTCTACCTGGATTCTGGCACGACCACTCACTTTGTTCTTGACCTTTTAGACAAAGATATTGAATTTACTTTGATTACAAACAGCCTAGAAGTCATTAATAAAGCTGTAGAATTTAAAAATGTCACTCTTATCGTTATTGGGGAAACCTATAAAAGATCAACTAAATCGTTTACAGGTATCTCAGATGACCAGACGATCAACAAATTCAACATCAATAAAGCATTTATGTCAGCAACAGCATTCTCAATTGATAGCGGAGCCTCTAATTCCGATTTATTAGAAAATAGGATAAAGAAGCTAATATGTGACCGGGCCCAGGATATCTTTCTATTGATCGATGACTCTAAATTCGGAAAAACCTCCCTCTACACATATTGTCATTTGAAGGATATTCACACCATTGTGAGTAACGTCGGTGTTGGTGAAAACTATATCAACCATATAGAGAAGTCCAAAACAAATATCATTCTATTATAGTAAGGAGAAAAATCATGCCATTATTAAAATTTCATTTATATGAAGGAAAAAGTGAAGGAGAGATCAAAAAAATTCTTGATGTAACTCATGAGATTACTGTTAAAACGTTTGAAGTCCCCCAAAGAGATCGTTATCAGCTCGTTCATGAACATAAAAAATATCAGATGATAATGGAGGATACAGGATTAGGGTTTGAACGGACTGACAATTTCCTGTTAATTCATATGGTTTCAAGAAAAAGAACAAAAGAGCAGTTAACAAGATTCTACGATAAACTGTCTGTCGCACTTAGGGATAAATGCAATATAGCGCCAACCGATTTAATGATATCAATTTCTCCAAATGGAGATGAGGACTGGAGTTTTGGGGAAGGAAAAGCTCAATTTATTACTGGGGATTTATCATAACAAAAAGGCATCTGCATAGCTCAGATGCCTTTTTTATATAAATGGATTTCAGCTAATTCTTTTGTAAGTTCAAATACCATTTGAGCATTTGACACATGATCCATCGCATGAATTAAAAAAATATCAATTGGAACTTCCTCTGTTCTGGCATTTAGACTTAGTAAGCTGGTCTGCTCCCGGTGTGCTTTAATTAGAAAGTTCTTTGCCTCAACAATTTTCTCATTATACCCTTCCTGGTCATTGTTTTTAGCACATGACAGGGCCTCGTAAGCACAATTTTTCACTTGTGCTGATTCTGTAATTAAAGGCATAAATCTGGCAATATCCACTTCCATTATTACAATGCCTCAGTCAATTGCTCAAAAATACTATAAACGTTCATATTATTATAATCATTTATGGATATCTTAAGGACTTTACCATCGGTCGCTGCACTATAATCTTCAAATTTATGATGAATCTGCGGCACCAATAAAACAACATCGACTGATTCCTCTTTAACAAAATCCAGCCCTTCTTCCGTATTCTTGGACTGTATTTTTATATTTTCATTTTCATCCTGTGTCAGCCCTTCCAGCTTATTCACCAATAAGCTCGTTGTAATACCGGCTTCACATACAACAATAATATTTTTCATTATCTGTACCCCCTGGGTTGTATAGTTTCTTAATTTAATATATTTTAACTTAGCTGATAATTAAATGTTTACCTTTACTGTTTAGACATATTTTAATTGTTTTAAACCGTATTTTGTTGTCTTCATTTACACAATTAGGGGGTTAAGGAATAAAAAACCGCAGACGTGATTACTTACTCTCTTGCAGCAGCAGTAACAAGTGGACAGTTATGATAAAGATAAAGTTCTAATAGACCCGACTCCAGTAAAATGATTAATAGAAAAGGAGTAAATAACAATCATCGTTAAACAATACTTGTTAAAAATTTAAACGAACCATTCGCAATGGTTGCGAATGGTTCGTTTTATGCAAAGGATATTCTTTCCACCTAGGAGGGTAATGTGAATGGGCTTTACATCCTCAATGTTCAGCAATTTAGAATCAATGCAGTAATTTATGAATCCCCCTAATAAAATTCTGTAATTTAAAAGATTTTTTTCAGAAGAATTTTTAAATCTCCTGTCCTCAAGGAAATCTTGATATGAGAATTTTAACAACAAAAAAGACTACCCCCCTTCATGTGGGAAGTAGTCTATGAATTACTAACTATTTAAAAACAATACAGCTTCACAAAATGGGCTTAAAAGCCTTACATCATGCCGCCCATCTCTGAGGCGGTTTTTTGTTTTCTTATAGTATAGCAAAAGCCTTTTAAAACAAGCTTTCTGATTTCATTATCCTAATAGGATTCCATAAGAAATGAAAAAAAAGTTAGCAAAAAAGTTAGCAAATTAATAGGAGGGATTTTTTTGGCACAATCATTTGACTATATAAAACATGCGAAACCCGAAATGGTTTTAGAAGAAATGATCACTGGTCCTCTCACCTCTTCTCATGAGGATCTAATTAATCGGTTAAGAGAAAAAGGACTGCCTGATGAAGTAGTTAATGTTTTGTTTCGTTTTACAATTCCCGTAAAGGATATGCGAGTAGATGTAATATTTATTGAAAATATTGCATCTACGTGGTCTAAGAAAAAAATTAATTCAGCTAATTATGCAGTCGAGGCTGCTTTAGAACAGCTCAAAACAGTTTTGCTCGAGGAACCTGACAAAGAAGAAAAATACATTCCAGATTCAAGCGACTCAACAAATCTTCACACTTTAATAAAATTCGCACAAAAATCGACCATTTCTAATGAAGATATTGGTCAATTATTTAGAGATCTATTTTAAAAAAACATGGGGTGATCACATGAAATAACTTTTCATAGCTATCTCATTAATCTCATTCGCAACCCTATTCTCTGCATGTAGTCAAGATGATCAGACCATAAATGAATTAGACTCTCATGAAATGGAACAATTCATTCAAAATAAGGAATCTGGATTCTTGTACATCAAATCCGCCCTTGATTCTCATAATGAAAGCGATGAGCAGCAGCTACGTGAAATAGAGCGTATTGCTGAAGAAGAGAATGTATCAATCCTAGTGTTTGACCAGGAAAGCTATAATGGTGATCTTTTCAATTTGGGGATTACACAGTACACAAGAACACTTGCTTATTACCAAAATGGTAAAGCGAAAAAAAATCTTGATTTTATGAATCTCAGTGAAGATCAGATCACCTCTGAAATAAGTAACTTTATTCAGGATGTTAAATTTGATTTCATTGACTAGCCTAAGGAGGTAATAACATGAATGATGACACCATCAATATTTTAGAGCAGTTTAGTGAAGTATTAGAGATCACAAATCCGATTACCTTTATGCTGCGTTGGATCGGATGGATAATTATTAAGGGTTTAGCCTGGCTTGTCGATTCACTTGCTACCATTACAGACTCAATTCTTGGCTTGAAACTCTTTTTCCAAGATTCCGAGATCACCAACTTAGTTGAGTTTCTGCTTCCCCTATCAGTTATTCTAATGGCATTTAGTTTGGCCTATACAGGTTATATGTTAGTGTTCCAGAAGAAAATGGATCGAGAAGGTATTATCGTGAATATCTTTATGGCTTTAGTTGTTCTTGGTCTTTTAGGAACAGCAATGGATAAAGCAAACCACTTCACAGATGAAGCGATAAATGCCCTTGATGTTAATACCACTAGCAGTATCAGTGAAAAAATAGTCAAAGATAATTTAAATGATATCGCTCAGTATGATGTTACAAGCTGGACTTCACCTCAGCTTAAAGAGCCGAATAGAATTCCAGAGAATCGAATTTTAAAAATTAATATCACTGAATCAATTGATGAAGACTTTAAAATATCAAGCCAGGACATGTCACAGGAAAGTCGTGATATATTATCGAACCGAATCCAATATGATGACGTAGGCTCACCTTCTCTCGTTGAACTTGATAATGGTTGGTTTACTGCTTTTAAAGAGAAATATTACCGCTGGGATTGGAACTTCTGGACAATCGCTATTACACTTGGAGTTATGGCATTTACAATGTTAACGATTGCGATTAAAATGGCAAAGCTTTTTTTCGAACTAGCATTTAATTACGTATTGGCTTCCATTATTGCCCCTGCTGATATTCATTCAGGACAAAAAACTAAGCAGGTAATTCAAAACATATTAAATATCTTTGTGGTTACAATTATGATCTTTCTATCACTTAAAATCTATATGATCGGGACTAACTTTATCACTCAAAACTTTGAAGGTGTCGCTTATCTCATCGCTCTCTTTGCCTTTTCCCTTGCTGTTATTGATGGTACAAATATAGTCGAACGACTATTTGGAATTGATGCAGGATTGAAAAGTGGATGGAGTGCATTAGCTGGAGGTTACGCTCTTACAAGAGGAGCAACAAGCACAGCTAAAGGTGCTGCTCAAGCAGTAAAAGGGATTTCCAGTGCAACGAAATCTGCTGGAGTAAAAGGAATGGGTGGTCTTGTAGGTGTTGCCGGAATGGCTCAGGGATTGAGATCAAACACACAAAATGATCCTAAACATGCTGACAGAAACAACACTAGGAATAGTGAAAAGTCTTCTGTAAATAATGAAAAACAAAATCCAAATTCATCGGATAAAAAAAACGCAAACTCACAAGAACTAAACAAAAATAATTCTATGAATGCAGCAACTTCTGAACCTACTCAAGACAGTTTTGATCCTAAAAGTAATGAAGAATCACCATCGGGATCTGGATCATCATTAGAAGAAGAAATGCAGAATCAAAATCAAAAACAAGATGAAAAATCTTCAGCTAATGCTCAAAAATATCAAGGACTACATGATGATATGGGATCAAAAAACGAAGCACTAAACACAAGTGTAAACGCTAGAATAAAGTTGACAGTTTTTGCTCGATAGGATTTTACACTTTTGCTCAATCAACCTACTACTTTAGTAAAATAGAGCGTGACGTTATTTTACTGGAGGTTAGGATTTTGGAGGAGAAGTTAGTGTTATACATAAAGATTCATGAATTACATAAGAGAAAGTTTAAAATAGCACAAATCGCTAAGGAGCTGAAGATTTCAAGACCGACTGTCTATAAGTATTTAGGCATGACATTTGAGGAAGCAAAAACATACACGGAGCAGCCTTTGGGGAAGAAGAAAAAACTAGATCTTTATAAAGACTGGATACTAGCCTGGCTGGAAGAGTATCCTCACTTGAGTAGTGCCCAAATTTATGATTGGCTTTTGGAGAGATATCCCGACCTCCTGGTCGGTGAAAGTACGATGAGAGCGTATGTGAAAGATATTCGAGAAGTCTATCAGATTGAGAAAGAGGTTACTGTCCGTCAATACGAAGCTGTTCCAGAACAACCGATGGGTAAACAACTTCAGGTCGACTGGGGGATCACAAGACAGAAAACGACTGACAACAAAGAAATCAAACTGTACTTTATTGCCTTTGTATTGGCCCACTCCAGACAAAAATATACGGAATGGCAGACCCATCCTTTCACCACAAGAGATGCGATTCGCTGCCATGAAAATGCATTTCAGTTCTATGGAGGACGAACAGAAGAAATCGTCTATGACCAGGATAACTTGATCGCAGTGAGTGAAAATGCGGGACAGCTGCTTTTAACAACTGAGTTTCAAAGCTATGTAAATGAACGAAAATTTAACGTTTATCTGTGCAGAAGAGCTGACCCAGAATCTAAAGGTATGATTGAAAATGTAGTGAAATACGTAAAAGGCAATTTCTCAGACAGTCGTGTGTTTAGCGACATAGAAGACTGGAATGAACGAGCAAGACAATGGCTCGTACGTACTGGAAACCATAAGGTTCACCAGACAACGAAAAAAAGACCAGCAGAAGTGTTTCTCCTCGAAAAGCAACACTTACAGCCAGTCTCTTCATTACTTTCATATGAAAGTACCAATAACCAAAGTATAACAAGAAGTGTAAGCAAGGACAATACGATCCGATACAAATCAAACCGTTATTCCGTCCCATTAGGGACTTATCAAACAATGAGTGAAAATCTTGTGTGGATTGAAGTGAAGGACGAAGATTATCAGACCCTTGTCATTCGCAGAGAAGCAAAAGGTGATGTCATTGCCGAGCATATGATTAGCTTAGAAAAAGGAAAACTTATTCAAAACCGTCATCATACCCGTGATCGCTCCAAAGGGGTTGAAGAGTTTAAGCAACACCTCATCTCTTACTTTGAAGATCAGATTCAGGCAACTACTTATTTAGATGAGATTAGTCAAAGATACCCAAGGTATCGTCGAGATCAATTTGTGATTATCAATAAGATCATTCAACGATATCCAGCGTTAATTGATACTGTTTTGACCAAGTGCCTGACAGAGAAATTATACAATGCGAATGATTTTCGTGATATTGCCCATCACCTTGATACATTGCGAGACGGACCAAATGAAGAGGTACAATCCTTGCATACCATTCTACCAAAACATTCTCATATCAAAGCCTCTACCCGTTCTCTAAATGCCTATACCAGCATTTTAGGAGGTAGAAGCTGATGAATAAGACTGTACATGAACTACAAGATCTATTCCGTCAGTTACGTTTATCAGAGACTGCGGAGGAGCTGCCACAGCTTCTTCGCGAAGCTGAAAAAGCATCATGGACCTACTTGGAATTTTTAGAGTCTATCACTCGATATGAATTAGCCAAACGTGAAGCGAAAAGCCTTGAAAAGAGAATGAAATGGGCACGCTTCCCTTTCGTGAAGTCGTTAGATGAGTTTGAGTTGAAAGGACAAAACGTTCTGACGGCTCGTCAGCTTTCTCAACTTCGAGAATTAAGCTGGCTAGAGCAACAGTACAATTTAATTCTTCTAGGTCCCCCCGGCATTGGAAAAACATACATCGCAATTGGGCTTGGACTTGAAGCTGTATACAGAGGGTTCAATGTTTATTTCGCTACAATGGGTGAACTTGTGCAGCTACTAAAATCAGAAGAATATTTGAATAAATCTAAAGTTCAACTCAAAAGAATGAGAAATGCCGATCTTGTGATCATCGATGATTTAATGTATATGGCCATGGATCAGAGAGAAGCAAACTTGTTCTTTCATTTGATTAATCATTTATACGAACGAAGTTCGATCATCCTGACTTCAAATAAAAGTCCAGATGAATGGGGTAATTTAATTGGTGATCAAGGGATTACAACAGCTATTTTAGATCGCTTACTTCATCGTGTGGAAGTCATCCATGGTGGTGAAAACGAGGAGAGTCATCGTATGAAAAACCGGAAAAGCATTTTTTCAGCAAAAGTGTAAAAAGGAAACGAGCAAAAAGTGTAAAATTCGACTTGACGTCTACA
>NZ_PREZ01000008.1 GCF_002926065.1 Jeotgalibacillus proteolyticus
AGCCATCGGCCATTTCCTTAGAAAGGAGGTGATCCAGCCGCACCTTCCGATACGGCTACCTTGTTACGACTTCACCCCAATCATCTGTCCCACCTTAGGCGGCTGGCTCCATAAAGGTTACCTCACCGACTTCGGGTGTTACAAACTCTCGTGGTGTGACGGGCGGTGTGTACAAGGCCCGGGAACGTATTCACCGCGGCATGCTGATCCGCGATTACTAGCGATTCCAGCTTCATGTAGGCGAGTTGCAGCCTACAATCCGAACTGAGAACGATTTTATGGGATTAGCTCCACCTCGCGGTCTCGCTGCCCTTTGTATCGTCCATTGTAGCACGTGTGTAGCCCAGGTCATAAGGGGCATGATGATTTGACGTCATCCCCACCTTCCTCCGGTTTGTCACCGGCAGTCACCTTAGAGTGCCCAACTGAATGCTGGCAACTAAGATCAAGGGTTGCGCTCGTTGCGGGACTTAACCCAACATCTCACGACACGAGCTGACGACAACCATGCACCACCTGTCACCACTGTCCCCGAAGGGAAAAGTCTATCTCTAGACCGGGCAGTGGGATGTCAAGACCTGGTAAGGTTCTTCGCGTTGCTTCGAATTAAACCACATGCTCCACCGCTTGTGCGGGCCCCCGTCAATTCCTTTGAGTTTCAGCCTTGCGGCCGTACTCCCCAGGCGGAGTGCTTAATGCGTTAGCTGCAGCACTGAGGGGCGGAAACCCCCCAACACTTAGCACTCATCGTTTACGGCGTGGACTACCAGGGTATCTAATCCTGTTTGCTCCCCACGCTTTCGCGCCTCAGTGTCAGTTACAGGCCAGAAAGTCGCCTTCGCCACTGGTGTTCCTCCACATATCTACGCATTTCACCGCTACACGTGGAATTCCACTTTCCTCTCCTGCACTCAAGTTCCCCAGTTTCCAATGACCCTCCCCGGTTGAGCCGGGGGCTTTCACATCAGACTTAAGGAACCACCTGCGCGCGCTTTACGCCCAATAATTCCGGACAACGCTTGCCACCTACGTATTACCGCGGCTGCTGGCACGTAGTTAGCCGTGGCTTTCTGGTTAGGTACCGTCAAGGTACGAGCAGTTACTCTCGTACGTGTTCTTCCCTAACAACAGAGTTTTACGATCCGAAAACCTTCTTCACTCACGCGGCGTTGCTCCGTCAGACTTTCGTCCATTGCGGAAGATTCCCTACTGCTGCCTCCCGTAGGAGTCTGGGCCGTGTCTCAGTCCCAGTGTGGCCGATCACCCTCTCAGGTCGGCTACGCATCGTCGCCTTGGTGAGCCGTTACCTCACCAACTAGCTAATGCGCCGCGGGCTCATCCGTAAGTGATAGCCGAAACCATCTTTCAGCCGGCTCTCAGGAGAGAGCCGGAATTATCCGGTATTAGCCCCGGTTTCCCGGAGTTATCCCAGTCTTACGGGCAGATTGCCCACGTGTTACTCACCCGTCCGCCGCTAATCGTTTGGAGCAAGCTCCAAACGATCCGCTCGACTTGCATGTATTAGGCACGCCGCCAGCGTTCGTCCTGAGCCAGGATCAAACTCTCCGTAAAGTGTTTGAAAAGCTCATTTGTTTCATTTAAATCAAGAATTAACGTTGACGTTTTTGGTTGTTTAGTTTTCAAGGTTCAATTATTCGTTTGCCGCTCTTTTCGTTTGGGCGACTTTCTTATATTAACATAACTTTTAATTATGTGTCAATACTTTTTTTCGCCGCTGCACTTTCACTTCGAAGCTCTCTGCAGCGACGATTAATATCATAACAAGAATATTGATAAAGAGCAATAGTTTTTTAAACTTTTTTCACAGAATAATATCGGTGATAAATCCCTTTACCTTTTGTCTCTATTTCATTCGTGTAAATAACGTTTTTCTCTATTAGGAATTCAATCATAACCGACAAGTCCACAGAGTAAAATTGCAGCTCTTCATGAGATTGAAGTTCCTGAAAGCTCCATGTTTCTTTTTGTCCTATTATTTCTGTCAGATGGCTTGACCCTACCTGGATGCGTGAATGAATTAAAAACTCACTTGCAAGAAAAAGCAGCTCCAGCCTTTTTTCAAGGGTTTCTTCACTGTTAACCAATTCTTCGTAAAGCTTAAAGATCTCCGGCTCAATTTGCTTTACCTGATTCCATACCGTCACCTCAGGATGAAAACCATTTTCGATTACAGCAAGCCTGGCCAGGTGATGTAAAGAATGCACTACATGATTATAGGCATCAAGAAAATGACGCGATGCAAAGAATGCTTTACCGTCCATATACCGCCGGATCAGCTTTGCAAATTCAATCCCCATCTTGATCTTTCTGCCGTAGAAAGGAAAGTCCCTTAGCTCCGTTCTCATGTTATCCACATACTCGTTTCGATCAAAAATAATTCTTCCTGTTAACAGCCATTCCGTAATTTTACGGTTGCTCCCAAGCAGGAGCCAGTCTTTAATCTGGGCTTCCGTTACGATGTGCATAGCAGCTTTATTGCCTTGATATGTATAGTGTTTTATAAAAACCGGAAGCTCCGCCTGCTTAACGATGATGAGCAAAACAGTATCAAACGTATCTGTAAGAGGGCTTTTACGGTCTTTTTTTTCTACAATCAGAATGCCAAGTGTATTAGGCTGGCTTGCTCTTTCCTGATAGATCGGGCGTAAAATGTCTTCCATAATAGAGTGAACTCCTTCTCAATTTAATCTGCGTTTTTATAACATTCGACAAAGAATGTCATTTACCTTCTCAGATTTCGTAATTAATCCGTCACCATTTCTTTCTTTTACTGCTAAATTTCTATGATATAGTAAAAGCTCAGGGGGGACAATAATGGCTAAAACATATTCAAATAAAATTAATAAAATCAGATCTTTTGCGCTTGCTCTTATATTTATAGGGTTTGTCATCATGTATGGAGGAATCTTCTTTAGGGAGAGTCCGGTTATCATGTTGATTTTCATTGCACTTGGCATGATTGCCCTGCTCTTTAGCATGGTGGTGTATTTCTGGATCGGTATGCTTTCTACTAAAGCAGTCGTAGTTAACTGTCCAAATTGTGAAAAGCCAACAAAAATTCTCGGACGCGTTGATATGTGCATGCATTGCCGGGAGCCTCTGACCCTTGACCCTGATCTTGAAGGTGAAGAGTTCAATGAGGATTACAACAAGAAAAAGAAAATTTCTGCAGTTAAGTCTGATTAATTTTCTCCAAATAAAAAGAAGCCCTTAATGGGCTTCTTTTTTTTCTGAGCAGTCCTGACAGGAACCGTAGACTTCCATCCGGTGATTATTCACTTTAAAGCCTGTCACGTGGGAAGCAAGATGCTCTACCTCATCCAGTCCAGGATAGTGAAAATCGACAATCTTGCCGCAGTCCTGGCAAATCGCATGGTAATGATCAGTCGTCACAAAATCAAAGCGACTAGAAGAATCTCCATAGGTTAGTTCCTTCACCAGACCAACTTCTCTAAAAACACGCAAGTTGTTATATACTGTGGCCACACTCATATTAGGAAATTTCCCTTCAAGCGCTTTATAAATATCATCAGCTGTCGGGTGTGACATTGATCCTACCAGAAATTCTAAAATCGCATGACGTTGTGGAGTGATACGCACTCCAGTCCCTTTAAGTGAATCTAATGCGTCTCGCAGCTGCATTTCTGACACTGTCATGCACCTCTTTCTATAAAAAGTCTTTCTTTATAATCTTTATAAATAGTGTACTCGCCTTGGAATCATTTTGTCAAATAGTTGAATAATTCATGCTTAAATAAAAACTCCTGCCACTGATAGGCAGGAGTAGAGTCGTTATCTTGAATAAAACACATTCGCCCCAGGACCAAGGTCGATTCCTGTGTACATAAAGATAAGCAGCATGATCGTCCATACGATTGAAAAAACAATAGAGTATGGAATCATGGTAGAAATTAATGTACCAATACCAACTTTTTTATCATACTTCTGCGCAAAAGCTATAACGATGGCGAAGTATGGCATTAAAGGTGAAATAATATTTGTAGTGGAATCAGCGATTCGGTACAGCACTTGTGTGAGTTCCGGAGCATATCCCAGCTCCATCATAATAGGAACAAATACAGGAGCCATAAATGCCCACTTTGCTGATGAACTGCCAATGAATATATTAATCACACCTACCACAAACATAAAGCCAAGCACCAGCAGCATACCTTCAAGACCGGCATTACCTAGCCAGCCCGCTGCATTATAAGCAAAGATTTGTCCCAGATTGCTCGTATTAAAATACGCAACAAATTGCCCGGCAGCAAATGCCAAAACAATATACATCCCCATTGTCGCCATGGTATCAGACATTTGATTGGCAACATCTTTGTCGTTTCTTATTGTTTTCGTTACCAGGCCGTATACAAAGCCCGGGATTAAAAAGAAGATGAACAAGATCGGAACAAGGGTCTGGAAGAACGGCGCTGATAAAATTTCATCATTTGGGAGTCCCGCACGTAAAGGTCCCCAGCTTGGAACAACAAGCAGAGAAATAAGACCGCTTGTTACAATAATTGAAAGCAATGCCATCCAAAGACCTTTTTTCTCTGCAGGAGTAACTTCCTTCATGTTTTCTCCTTCAGCGTCACTTCCCTCCCCTTTATACGTTCCAAGACGAGGCTCTACAATTTTTTCGGTTACAAGGGTTCCTACAATGGTAAGAACAATAACAGAAGCAATCATAAAGTAGTAATTCATCAGGATATTCATACCTTCTGCATAAGAAGCATCATAAGTAGAAGCGGCTTCAATCGTTAATGCACCGAGCAATGGATCAAGTGAAGTTACCAGCAAGTTGGCACTAAAGCCGGCTGATACCCCTGCAAATGCTGCTGCAAGACCAGCAAGAGGGTGACGGCCGAGACCAGCGAATAATACAGCTCCAAGCGGGGTTAATACAACATAACCTGCATCAGCAGCCATGGAAGACATAATGCCTCCAAACACTAAAGCAGCTGTTAACAGCTGTTTAGGCACAGATGTTACCAGCGCTTTAAGCGCAGCCGAGATTAATCCTGAGCGCTCAGCGATCCCGATGCCAAGCATCGTAACAAGTACGGTTCCGAGCGGCGCGAACCCTGTAAAGTTTGTTACAGCGGATTCAAACATGTATAAAATACCTTCAGAGCTGAGAAGGTTAAATACACCAATCGTTTCTCCTTCAGCATTTTCAACAGACCAGCCTAACGCTGAACCTAAAGCTGAAGCCAGTACAACCATGGCAGCAAATAGGAAAAACAGCGTGACCGGGTGAGGAAGCTTGTTTCCAACGCGCTCGATTCCATCAAGTCCTTTGGAAAAAACTCCTCGCTTTTTTGTAGTGTCCATAAAATCCTCCTAAACTAAGATAATAGTAAATTTTCTAACAATTCTTTTACCCAGAGGTAGTGCAAGTATAATGATTTACTGATCTGAAAAAAAGGGGTTTTAAAAAATCCGAAATTTAGACAATTTTCGCATGATTAAAAAAATAAATGTATGCAGGTGATGAGCTGCATACATTTTATTTTCTGTTTAAGTTAAATGGTCCTGGATAAATTTGAGCGTTTCCTCTACGTGCCCTTTTACACGGACACCTCTCCACTCCTTGGCGATCCGTCCCTCTTTATCAATGGCAAAGGTTGATCTTTCGATTCCCATATACTCTTTGCCGAAGGTGTTTTTAAGCTTCCAAACGCCATATCTCTCTGCTGCTGCATGATTTTCATCTACCAGCAGTTCAAATGGCAGGTCATGCTTGTCAATAAATTTCACATGCTTTTCCTTCGGATCGGGACTAACGCCCAAAATAACCGCATCTACTCCTTCAAATGAAGAATGGTGATCGCGAAAATCGCAGGCTTGAGTTGTACAGCCCGGCGTCATATCTTTAGGATAAAAATACAAAACAACGTTCTTCTTTCCTTTGTAATCACTCAATGACACCTTTTCACCCGACTGAGTTTCAAGAGTGAACTCCGGTGCCTGATCTCCTGGATTAAATCCCATAAAAACGCCTCCGTAACTGAAGTTATGATAATAGCTTACTTAATTAAAAAGACAATATCAACGATAAACCTTCATTATTCAGAAGGCGGACGGTTGAAGATTAACGTCCAGACAACCGTTACAGGTAAAGCATGCCCTAAATAGCTTGCCATTAATGACACCCAGCGCCCCAACCCTAAAGGGATTATTTCCCCATTTCCAATAGAGAAAAGCATCATCCCGCTAAGATAAATAGAAGTGGAAAACAATGACCAGAAGGAATGATTTGTTGTGTCAATTTCCATTACCTCTACTCCCTCAAGTGTCATGACGGTATAAACGGTAGCAAACCCTGTTAATAAAACGCCGTATGTAACGGTTAAAAGAAGAAAATTCTTAAAAGAGAAGACTTGTCCCTCCCAGGAGGTGGTTAGAAGTCTTTTAATCCCATACCCTGTCATAATTACGATGCATACCAGCACCAGCCATCCCATAAGCCAGTCCTCCTTATTTGCGCATTAAAGTACATCATATTACAATACCTATGATGCCATGACTTGGAGGAGACATAATGAATTTTTCTAAATCTGAACAGCTACATACAGAAGCTCTTGAACATATTGTAGGCGGTGTAAATAGCCCATCCCGCTCATTTAAAGCCGTTGGGGGAGGCTCCCCTGTTGCAATGGAGCGGGCAAAGGGAGCATATTTTTGGGACGTGGACGGCAATCAGTATATTGATTACCTTGCTGCATACGGTCCCATCATCACCGGCCATGCCCACCCTCATATTACAAAAGCCATTCAGCACGCTGCTGAAACTGGAATATTATACGGGACACCTACTAAGCACGAAGTTACATTTGCAAAAATGCTTAAAGAGGCGATGCCTGCAATGGAAAAGGTACGGTTTACCAACTCAGGAACAGAAGCCGTTATGACAACCATCCGTGTTGCCCGGGCGTTTACCGGCAGAGATAAAATTATTAAATTTGCCGGCTGCTACCACGGTCACTCTGATCTGGTACTTGTTGCAGCAGGCTCCGGTCCGGCTACACTCGGCACACCTGATTCGGCAGGAGTAACGAAAAACATTGCAAGCGAGGTTATCACTGTTCCATTTAATGAAATTGAGCCATTTAAAGAGGCGCTAGCTAAATGGGGAGATGAAATTGCCGGGGTGCTTGTGGAGCCGATCGTAGGTAATTTCGGAATCGTTGAGCCCGTTCCTGGCTTCCTTGAAGAAATCAATAAGCATGCTCACGACGCCGGCGCTCTTGTTATTTACGATGAGGTTATTACTGCCTTCCGCTTTATGTATGGCGGAGCTCAGGACTTACTGAATGTTAAGCCTGACCTTACTGCAATGGGTAAAATCATTGGCGGCGGCCTGCCGATTGGCGCTTATGGCGGCCGCGTTGATATTATGGAGAAGATTGCGCCGCTTGGACCAGCTTACCAGGCCGGAACAATGGCCGGTAATCCAGCCTCCATCCAGGCAGGAATCGCCTGCTTAGAGGTTCTCAAAGAAGAAGGCGTTTATGACGAAATGGACCGCCTAGGTGAAATTCTTGAAAGAGGGATATTGGAAGCTGCCGCTAAACATGGCGTGACCATTACCATTAACCGCTTAAAAGGTGCTCTTACCATTTATTTTACAGATCAAAAGGTAGTTAACTATGATCAGGCTGAAGCCACCGACGGAGAAATCTTCGCAAAATTCTTTAAGCTGATGCTTGAGCAGGGAATTAATTTAGCTCCATCAAAATATGAGGCCTGGTTCCTGACAACCGCTCATACAGAGGATGATATAACAAAAACACTGGAAGCTGTCGATCACGCATTCAAGCAGCTATAAACCAGTTTCAAAGGGACAAAACCAATTAACTTGGTTTTGTCCCTTTTTTATTTGTTTATATTTTCAGGATATTTAAGACAGGAAGATTTCTTCTTCATTTCCCTTGCAGTCCCTATCCAACCAATGTATATTACTACTGTTGCCTAATTATTTTACCTATTAAAGGCAATGAATAACGTACTTAAAACGTCAAGAAAGGAAACCTTTTATTTATGAAACTCGGAGCCCGAGTTCTTAAAACAGGAATTGCCATTGTTTTAGCCTTGTATTTAGCTGAATTCCTGCAGCTCCCATCACCCATTTTTGCAGGTATTGCCGCTGCATTTGTGGTGCAGCCAACCATTTACCGGTCCTTTGTTTCTATTTTGGAGCATATTCAGGCAAATATAATTGGTGCTGTCGTAGCTGTGTTATTCGTATTAATATTTGGAAATCATGTAGTGGTTATTGGATTTGCTGCTGTCATTACGATAACGATCATACTAAAGCTTAAAATTGAATCGACCATTGGCTTAGCTCTTGTTACATTAATCGCCATTATGGAGGTTCAACAGGTAGAATTTGTCACTTTTGCTTTATTGCGTTTTACAACCATCATGCTTGGAGTCTTGTCCTCATTTGTTGTTAATCTGATTTTTCTTCCTCCAAAGTATGAAACGAAGCTTTATTACAAGATCTCCACTACTACCGATGATTTGGTTAAGTGGGTTCGCCTGAGCACACGTCATGCTACTGAGCATCAGCTGCTGAAAAAAGATATTGAGAAATTTAAAGAACGTCTAATTAAAATAGACCAAATCTATTTAATGTATAAAGAAGAGCGTGGATACCTGAAGCGTAACTCTGTTTCAAAAACAAGAAAGCTTGTTGTCTACCGCCAAATGATTTCAACTGCAAGAAGAAACTTTGAAATTTTAAAAAGACTTCACCGTTTTGAAAATGAACTTAATCATGTTCCTGAATCGCTCCAGCTCCTAATTCAGGAACAGCTTGACTGCTTAATGAGCTACCATGAGCAGCTGCTTTTACGGTTTGTCCGGAAAGTGAAAGCTACGAATGAGGACGAACAGCTGAATCATACATGCTTAAATCATAAAGAAGTCACAGACATCTTTATGAAGGAGGTAAATAAAGCGCGTGATGAAGAGGAAAACAATGCTTATCACCTGCTTCATGTACTCTCTGCAATGCTTGAATATGAAGAACATCTCAATCATCTAGATACATTAATTGCAAGCCTTCAGTCCTATCATAAAGAAGACAATGACATGTTTTTGCCAGACAGAGATTTTGATTAATGGATTAAAAAGAGCCTCCAGGGTTTATCCCCGGAGGCTCTTTTCATGTTAATCATCAAGCTGCTGAACCTGGAAAAGATTATAATAAAGACCCTTTTCCTTCATAAGCTGCTGATGGGATCCGCTTTCTGCAATATTACCGTGATCGATTACGACAATACGGTCTGCATGAGTAATCGTTGAAAGGCGGTGCGCGACAATAAAGGTCGTTCTCTCTTTTGCAAGGAGCTCGATTGATTCCTGAATTAAATGCTCGCTTTCAAGATCAAGAGCAGAAGTGGCTTCGTCTAGTATCAAGATAGGAGGATTTTTCAAGAAGACACGCGCAATGGCGACCCTCTGCTTTTGTCCGCCAGACAGCTTAACGCCTCTTTCCCCTACTTTTGTATCATAGCCCTCAGGAAGCTCCATGATAAAGTCATGTGCATTCGCTGCTTTTGCTGCAGCGATTGCCGCTTCATCAGAAGCCTCAGGATCACCCATTTTAATATTCATCATGACGGATTCACTAAATAAAATATTATCCTGCAGCACCATACCAATCTGGTTTCTTAAACTTCTCACTTTAAAGTCCCGCAGGTCTGTTCCATCCAGTGTAATTCTGCCTTTTGTCACATCATAAAATCTTGGAATTAAACTAACAATTGTTGATTTCCCACCGCCGCTCATCCCGACAAATGCAATCGTTTCTCCCTCTTTCACATGCAGATGGACATCATCGAGCACATTGGCTTCTTCTTCATCATACGAAAAAGAAACATGGTCAAAGACAATTTCTCCTCTAACGTTTTGCACATCCTTAGCTCCCGGCTTATCGTCTACATCGTACTTTTCATCCACCAGCTCAAACACCCGGTCCATGGAGGCGATTGACTGAGTTAGCGTGGTGGAGCTGTTAACAAGTCTTCTTAATGGATTGTAAAGCCGCTCGACATAAGCAATGAATGCAACCATGATCCCGAGGGAAAGATCATTTTCAATCACCCGGTACCCGGCATATCCAATAACCATAAGCGGCGCTATATCTGTGATCGTATTAACTACAGCAAAGGCTTTCGCATTCCATTTTGTCTGGTCAATGGCTTTTGTAAGGAAATTTCCGTTTTTCCCGTCAAATTGATTTTGTTCATGATCTTCAATAGCAAAGCTCTTAATCACACTCATCCCCTGAACCCGCTCATGCAAATAGCCCTGCACTTCTGCAAGCGCCTGAGAGCGATTTCGGGTAAGCATACGGAGACGGCCGAAGAAATAGCTCACAGAAAAAGCATATAATGGAAATACCGCGATCGCAACAAGGGTTAATTTAACATCATAAGTAAGCATAATAGCAATAGCGATTAGAATTGTTGCAACGTCCAGCCATAAATTCATAAGACCTGTCATAACAAAATTTTTCGTTTGTTCCACGTCATTAATCACCCGGGAAATGACTTCACCCGCTCTTGTATTCGCATAATACTTAAAGCTCAGCTTCTGCATATGCGAAAACAGCTGGTCACGTATGTCAAATAGAATTTTATTGCTCGTCCACTGGGCAAAATACTGGCGATAATACTCTACAGGCGGCCTGACGATCACAAAAAGAACCACCGCAATGCCTATTAACCAAAAAAGCTGGGACATCTGTTCAGCAGCACTCATATCACCGCCTATAATGTCATCAATTACATATTGAATTAACACCGGGATCAAAAGAGGAATAGCAAACTTAACAATCCCAATAAGCAGCGTCCAAATAATCTGCCACTTATACGGCTTAACAAACGACATATAACGCTTAATACTATCCAAAACCAATCAACTTCTTTCTATTTATTAAAAGCGGAAGCAGGCGTTTAGGGGCGACAAGCATAAGGCAGCCCGCACAGATAGGCGCTTTTTGCCTATTGGGCGGGATGACTTATGACTCGAGCCCCTGCCTGCTGCAGCTGGATACCATTAAAAGCGGAAGCAGGCGTTTAGGGGCGACAAGTTTAAGGCGCGCTGGCATAATGGCGCTTTTTGCCATTAAGTCAGCGTGACCTTAAAACCTCGAGCCCCTGCCCGCTGCAGCTGGATACCATTAAAAGCGGAAGCAGGCGTTTAGGGGCGACAAGCATAAGGCAGCCCGCACAGATAGGCGCTTTTTGCCTATTGGGCGGGATGACTTATGACTCGAGCCCCTGCCTGCTGCAGCTGGATACCATTAAAAGCGGAAGCAGGCGTTTAGGGGTGACAAGCATAAGACGCGGTGGCCAAGTGGATGCTCTTTATCCACTGAGGCAGCGTGGCTTATGACCTCGCGAGGCTATTTCTCTACCCCGTCCTGAACATGAAAAAACCTGTTGAAACACCAACAGGGAAAAAGAATAGACTATTCTTTTTGACGATATCGCTTCTGAAATAAATAACGGCTGTACCACACATCGATAAAGTCAGGGGCAAACGGACCTCTTCTCTGCTTGATCCACCGGATTAATTTGTCTACATTACGCTTCAGGATCTGATCGATTACATTCGGGTACCCCATCTGCCTTCGATGCTCTTCGTACTCATCCTCATCAAGAAGGGTATAAGACATATCAGGATATACTTTAATATCTAAATCATAATCGATGTATTTTAGTGCCTGCTCATCATAAACAAATGGTGAGCTCAAATTACAATAATAATAAACGCCATCTTCTCTTAGCATACAAATAATATTGAACCAGTGCTCAGCATGAAAATAACAAATAGCCGGCTCTCTCGTCAGCCAGGTTCTTCCGTCTGATTCAGTGACGATTGTTCGATCATTTCCGCCAATAACGATATTTCTTGTTCCTTTAAGAACAGTCGTTTCCTGCCAGACCCGATGAATCAAGCCATCATGCTTATAACTATGTATTTGTATACTCTGCCCTTCAACTGGTAGCGTCATTGACAATCGCCTGCCTTTATCATGCTTGATTAGACTTTTTTCATCAAATTTCATGTTCCGTTCCTGTGTGTATTTTACCATTATACCCTTTTATACGAAAAAGAGCCACCAAGAGACATGGCGGCTCAATCAATCGGCTATTGACATATATACCCTGCTTTACGAATGTTCATGCGTGAAAGGCTGCGATTACATCGGTCATCTGCTGATCAAACTGTTCCTGGACCGATTTTAAGCGCTCCTGTAGTTCTTCCAGCTGAAGAGCCAGCTGTTCTGCAGATTCTGATATTGCCAGTGTTTGCATGAGACTCTGCATTTTCTTCTTTTTCTCTACCTCAGCATGCAGCCAGAGCAATTCCTCAGCAATCTCCATCTGATCAAGCACTCGTCTTTTAAATCCATTCATGATGGAATCCCTCCTCACCTCTAATAAATTCCCCCTTTACCTAAAATGTCCTTTAAGTTTATTTGTCACATTCTATGTACTTTTAGCGAATTCAAAATTTCCTTTTTACATATTGAAAAAGCCGCCCCAAAAAGGAGCGGCTTTAAAAAATTAACGGTTTTGCTGGTTGTTTTTAGAAGCGTTGTTTTTGTTAGCTTCTGATTGTTGATTTTGACGCTTTACTTCGTTTACATCTGTTTCTTGAGCAAATTCATTAGCATACTGGTTTCCAGCTTGAGCATTTTGGTTTTTAACTTTTTGCACGTTAGTGCCAGAAGTTGTTTTATTGTTTTTCATTAGGGTCTCACCTCCACGCTAGTTAATGTAACCAGAGTGGAGAAAGTTTATTCACTTTTTTACACAAGCAAAGAACGGCCGCCATCTACAATAATGGTTTGTCCTCGTATCATCGAAGAGTCCTCTGAAACAAGGAATAACACGGTTTTAACCAGGTCTTCAATTTCAACCATTCTTCCAGCAGGCGTCTTGCTTCTCGCATCCTCAAGCAGCTCCTCGCGATTTGGAAAATGAGTCAAAGCATCGGTATCGATTGCTCCTCCAGATACAGCATTGACTGCAATATTTTTAGGAGAAAGCTCTACAGCCAGATAGCGGGTTAACGCTTCTAATGCCGCTTTTGAAACGCCTACAGTTGTGTAGTTGTCCAAATAGCGGATGGAGCCAAGCGAGGAAATGCTGACAATCTTTCCTCCCTCTTCAGGCATAAGCTTTGTGGCTTCCTGCGCACAGAAAAGGAGCGCTTTACTGTTAATATTCATCGTCCAGTTCCAGTGGGATTCTTCAAGCTCCATTGCAGGGCGCAAAACGCCTGATGCGGCATTATTAATAAAAACATCAAGCCGTCCAAACTGTTCGTTGATTTCCTGGAACATTTTTTTGATTTTCTCTACATCGCCAACATTCGCTCTGACGACGATGGCTTTTTGCCCCATCTTCTCAATCTCTGCTGCTGTATCAAGTGCAGCCTGCTTGCTTCTTGCGTAATTAACGACGATATCATATCCTTTTGAAGCTAATGCCAGCGCAATCGCTTTTCCTACACCTCTGCTGCTTCCTGTTACTAATGCTACTTTATTTGTCATGTTAGTCTCTCCTGTCTAAATAGAATCTCCACTTTATATTGGACGATTGAAATTATGTAGAAAGATAATGATTCCATATCTTTCTGTGGGACACCGGCAGTGCTACTCTTTCAATTGCTTCACGGTTCATCCAGGCGGCTCTATCGCCAATACTTGTTTGATCTTTTGTTTTTGCTTTAAAAATAACCATCTTCCAGGTTAGATGGGAAAACACGTGATCCTGTACCAATACAGGCTCGGCATCAACGACCGCCTCTACATTAAAATCCGTCTTTAAAAACTCCTGGATCTGAACGGCTGACTCCTGTTCCTGCTGTTTTTCGAAGCTTGGAAATTCCCACAGGTTAGCTAAAAGTCCCTGCGCTGGACGCTGATTCATCAGCCAATCACCATCTTGATTTTGTACCATTACAGTTAGAAGATCAATCACTTTTGTTGATTTCTTTTTAGTCTTTACAGGGAGATCGCGCTGAATTCCTTCTGAAAAAGCTAAGCAATGCTCCTGAACCGGACATAATAAACAAGAAGGAGACGTCGGTGTACAAATTAAAGCGCCTAATTCCATCATAGCCTGGTTAAAATAAGAAGGATTCTCTTTATTAATAAGATGACGCACTGCTTCTTCAAATATTTTTCTCGACGATGGTTTGGCTATATCATCCCAAAGAGAAAGTATTCTTGACAGAACACGCATAACATTTCCATCGACAGCAGGCTCCGGAATGTCATAGGCGATACTTAAAATAGCGCCCGCTGTATAGGGACCAACGCCTTTTAAAGCAGAAATTTCTTTTGGATCCTTAGGCACCTGACCTCCGTATTGTTCATGGACCTCTCTTACTGCACTCTGAAGATTGCGTGCACGTGAATAATAGCCCAGTCCTTCCCACGCCTTTAACACTTTTTCTTCAGGGGCAAAGGCGAGCGCTTCAATGGTAGGAAACTGTTCCATAAAACGATTATAGTATGGGATAACCGTATCGACTCTCGTCTGTTGGAGCATGATTTCAGACACCCATACTCTGTATGGGTCCTGGTTTTTTCTCCAGGGCAAATCGCGCATTTCTTTTTCAAACCATTGAATTAAATCTTTTTGAAATTCTTTTTCATTCATTTTTTCCAGCTGATTCTGAAGAGTTTCCTGCATCTTTATACCTCCATGATGTTACTACTTGCTGTAGATTGGGAATAAGTAAGAAGAGCTTTGTTTACGATGAATAGTAACAGACGGTTTAGGGTTGAAATATAAAAGATTACTGATCATACTAAATAAAAGCAAATGACAGTTACTAATGAAATAAGTCGGATTAGAAGGAGGGTTCCATTTGGACACAGGAACGCATATTGTTATGGGTTTTGCAATAGGCGGTCTGGCAGCGATCGACCCTGTGGTGGCAAATGACCCCGTCACCGCTCAAAGTGTTTTAATTGCAGCCGTTATCGGATCACAGGCACCTGACGCAGATACCGTTTTAAAGCTTAGAAATAACGCCGTTTATATACGCCATCATAGAGGGATCACCCATTCCATCCCCGCAGTTATGCTTTGGCCAATCTTAATTACCGCCGCTTTGTTTCCTTTTTACCCTGAAGCAAATGTGCTTCATCTTTGGCTTTGGACCTTTTTAGCTGTTTTCCTGCACGTATTTGTTGATATTTTCAACTCTTATGGCACCCAGGCACTGAGGCCATTTTCAAGGAAATGGGTCGCGCTTGGGGTAATTAATACGTTTGATCCAATCATCTTCGGCATTCATGTAATCGGACTATTGATTTGGGCATTCGGCGCTGATCCGGTCCCTACATTTTTAAGTATGTATGCCATTATTGTGGTTTACTACGTTGTTCGCTTTTTGCTCCAGCAGGCGGTTCGCCATTCAATTAAAAATACAATTCCGCAGGCGGACAGTGTTATTATCGCACCTACCATGCGTTTTTACCAATGGCGGATTGCTGCACAAACAAAAGAGCATTTTTATGTAGGGAGAGCTTACGGAAGATCAATTACCATTTATGATAAGTTCAAACGGATTTCTATACCGGATGATGAGATATTCAAAAAGGCCAAGAAAGATAAAAATGTCTCAGCTTTCTTATCCTTCTCGCCTATTTACAGATGGGAGCTTACAGAAACGGATGATCAGTATGAGGTGCGCTTTATTGACCTCCGCTACCGAAGCAACGATCACTATCCGTTTGTAGCCGTCGTACAAATGGACCAAGACCTGAATACGATCAGCTCCTATACAGGCTGGATCTTCAGTGAGGAAAAACTGAAGAAAAAACTGGATATAATTCCAAACGAATAATTAAAAAAGCTGGAGATCCTAAATAGGTCTCCAGTTTTTAATGCTTCGTATCCTCTTCATCGCTTAAAAGTCCTGCATATTTAGGATTCATCGCAGCCACTTCATGAAGTCTTTCTCCGTAGTTTTGAACCCACTGCCGCACAACACGCTCTGTTAGTTCCTTACCTTTATAATCATGTCCAGCCTTGGCATAAGTAGCTTCAAAATCCTCCCAAAGCAGCTCGACAAGCGTTAATGCTTTTTGATAAGGCAGTGACGAATTTTTTTCCTGAAGCAATTTTGCGAGCTGTTCTTTTTCATTGTTCACTTAAATCCCCGCCCTTTGTATCGTTTTCAAGCATGGCAATCGGCAATGCTTCGAGCTGTTTTTCCCCTTTTAGACGGTAGCCCCATGCAAAAACTCCGTTAATATAATCAATTTTAAAATAGCTTCCCGGAGTGGTTGTAATTCCATATATATTTCCAGGTTTGTATTGCTTTGGGTCGAGCAGATAGCTTTGAGCCATTACAGCCTTACGTTCCAAAACAGCAAACTCATTCACGTAGCCGAGCTGTTCTGCTTTACGGGCTTTTTCCTTAAGTGCAGCAATTTCCTGGTTTAACTCATGCCTTGACATCGTACTGTATCTATTTTCTGTTGACACGATCATCACCTCATCATTATTATACGAAATTCCCTTTAAAACGTCTTATAGAAGTCTTAGTTGACATTCCCTCTTTTACCTTTAACAATGGAAAAGATGAATCTAGATAAGGAGGATATTCGATGGATTTACCAATTGCTCTTATTACAGGCGCCGGCACGGGCCTTGGAAAAGAACTGGCACTGGAGCTCAGTAAAACTTATCATGTTGTTTTAGTAGGAAGAAGACAGAAGCCGATTATTCAGCTTGCAGAGCAGATTAACCATAGCGGCAGCGCTACAGAACTTCCATTTGATGTAACCGATGAAGAACAGATCAGGTCAGCAGTAAAAAAGCTTAAGGAGCTTTCCCTTTGGCCAGTCGATCTCGTTGTTAATAACGCCGGCGTTGGCCACTTTGGATCAGTTGACGCCATGGAGCCAAAGGAATGGCAGGATATGTTTCAGGTTAACACCTTCGCTCCCATGCTTCTGACAAGAGCCTTCGTGCCTGAAATGAAAAAAAGAAAAAGAGGAATCTTCCTCAATATTCTTTCAACTGCAGCGCTTCGCGGTAAGGTCAATGAATCAGGCTACGCTGCAAGCAAATTTGCATTAAAGGGTTTTTCAGAAAGCCTTTCCTTGGAGCTCGAGCCGGACGGCATTAGAGTCATCCGGGCTTATATGGGCGGGATGAATACTCCTTTTTGGGAGCAGTCCGACCATGTAAAGGACCCCACCCGCTTCCGGACTCCAAAGGAAGTTGCGCAAATCATTATTGAAAAAATGAAAACTGAAGACGAAATTGTCATTGAATCAAAAAAATAAAGGCTGCCGGCTATTCCTGCCGGCTTTCCTCTGTTTTTATATGCTCAATTGCCTGATCGATTTCTTCCATTGCAAAGCCTTTTCTAAAAAGCGTCTGCTTCATTCGCTGAATGTATTCATAGTCCTCATACTTTCTGGAAAGCTTTGAGTGAGCTTTTTTTGCCTGAGAGTAGATGGCTGCCCATTTTTCATCAACATCCCGCTCGATATGGAGCTCAGATAACACAGCATTCACGACAGGACCTTCATATCCTTTTCGCGACAAGGTATCCTGACCCTTCTTTTTAATCTGGAGCTTTGATTGCTTCGTATTCTTTTTAATAACCTTTTCCATCACCTGCTGAGCCCGTTCAAGCCATTCCTCTTCGCTTACAGCCTCCAGCGTTTCTTCAATGATAGATGGTGAAATGCCTTTTTCTCTCAGGGCATTGGAGAGATGTCTCGGACCCTTGTCTGAGGTTCTAAGCTGGGTATTAACAAATGCTTTAGCGAATTCGCTGTCGTTTACATAGCCATACTTACGAAGCTTATGCAGCACTTCTTCGATTGAAGCGTCCCCCATCTCCTGCTCTTTTAGATAAACTTGAATTTCATGCTCCGACCGCATTCTGTAGCTTAAATAAACGAGTGCTTTATTGAACCCTTTACGGATTTCATCATCGTATTCAATTTCACCTATATCAAAGTCTGTCAGTTCTTTATTTTTTCCAAGCTGATAGCGGGCTAAGACTTCTTCATCCACGCTAAAAGCGTATTTTCCGTCTAAAAAAATATTATAGCGTTCCTTATTCTTTTGCTGCTGGGTAATTTTTGTTATGATCGGCACATTTAACACCTCTTTCTCCACTCTAACACATTCGTTGCAGGTTTTATCCTATCAAAAGAGGAAATAGTAAGGATAACAAATGTGGAGGGATGTCATATGAACGTTCTTTTAAGCGGCGGAACAGGCTTTCTTGGACAGGCTGTCACCAATTTACTGACGGAAAATAATCACCATGTCTATATTTTAACAAGAAATCCGGACAAGTATAAGAATAAGCCTCTTGTCTCATATATTGAATGGCTTACCGATTCAGCTGCCCCGGAATCGGACCTGCCGGACTTGGATGCAGTAATAAATCTTGCGGGCGAATCTATTAATAACGGCCGCTGGAATGACACACAAAAAAAGAAAATTTATGATAGCCGGATGGAAGCAACTGAGGAGATTCTTCGCATCATCCGTTCGCTCGATTCCACGCCTTCTGTTCTGGTGAATGCCAGTGCAGTCGGCTATTACCCTCCTTCAGAGACGAAAATTTATACAGAACAATCAAGTGAGCGCGGCGAAGGATTTCTTGCGCAAACGTGCGTGGATTGGGAAAAGAAAGCACTTCTTGCCCAGGATGAGGGGGTACGGGTTACCTGTGCACGCTTTGGCATTATTTTAGGCAAGAAAGATGGAGCGCTGCCGAGCATGGCGCTGCCTTATAAGCTGATGGCCGGCGGAACGGTCGCTAGCGGCAGGCAATGGCTTTCCTGGATTCACCATAAGGATGCAGCAAAAGCGATCCTTTTTGCCATTGAAGAAGATTCGCTCGAAGGTCCATTTAACGTAACAGCACCTAACCCAATGAGGATGAAGGAGTTTGGCCAGACACTGGGGAAGGTGTTAAACCGCCCACACTGGATTCCTGCTCCGGGATTTGCCTTAAAGCTGGCGCTTGGTGATAAAAGCGCCCTCGTACTGGAGGGGCAGAAGGTGCTGCCAAAGGTGCTTCAGGAAAAAGGATTTGAGTTTGAGTACCCGGCACTTCATGATGCTTTGTATGCGATTTATTCTTAAGATAAACAGAGCATGGTGAACTATATACCATAGTAAGAATGAATTACCGCTTAGATATCGAAATTTTCTTCTTATACTAATCGGGTGGTGTTATCGGCATGAACGATGTAAAAGACCTGCTTCATTCAAGGGAACCAGGAGTAGATGAATCAGCTATTAAAGAAGCTGAAGAAAAGTTAGGTGCAGCATTCCCTGAACAATACAAAGAGCTTTTTAAGTTGTGTAATCATCCAGAGATCGGTGAGTGGACGCTTTATCCTATTAAAGACCGTGGCAATCTCAAGAAGACGTGGGATGATATTGTCCGGCAAAATACAGAAGTCAGATACGACTATATGGCTGAAGACCTGATTGCAATCGGCGACGATGGTACGGGAGATCAATTATGCTTTAAAGTAACCAACGGAGTAATGGGTAATACCATTTATCTTTGGTACCATGAAGATGCTGAGCTGGAGGAATATGCAACCAATCTGAAAGAATTTATTATTTTGATTTCTGAAGAAGATGATGATGAGGATTATGAGGAAGAATGATCTTTAATAAAAAAAGTGTGGGATACAATAATTTTAGAAACGTGAGGTGAACGGAGCGGAAGGTGGCGACTCCTGCGGGAAGTAGCGGGAGCTTGAGATCCACTTGCTGAAAGCAAGTTAGCTCAAGCCCCGCCCCGCGGAAAGCGTCCGCCTGAAGCGCAGTGAACCGGATAGAGGATGAGACACAGATTAGTCTCATCCTCTTTTATATGGACTATTTCAAGACTTTTTTAATCGTATTTACACTTGTTTTATAAGGAGGAAAGGCAAGTTTAAACTCTCCTTTTGTGCTTTTCTTCATCATGCTTTTCCGGTGTGAAAAAAGCTCAAAGCTGTGCTTTCCATGATAAGCATTAACGCCTGAATGCCCCACTCCCCCAAACGGAAGCTGGTCGTTTGCCACATGGCTTATCGTGTCATTTACACAGCCGCCTCCAAAGGACAGACGATCAAGCACCTTTTCCTCAGTTGCTTTATTTTCCGTAAAAACATAAAGCGCCAAAGGCTTCGGATGAGATTGAATCATAGCAATAGCTTCATCGAGATCATGGTAGGTCAGAATTGGCAGAATCGGACCGAAAATTTCATCCTGCATGGCTTCATTGCTCCACGAAATATTATCAAGAAGCGTCGGAGCGATAAACCGATCCTCGCGATCTCTTTCTCCCCCTGCCACAATATGTGCTTCGTCTTTTTCAAGAATTCCCGCTAACCGATCAAAATGCTTTTCATTTACGATCCGGCCAAACTGATCATTGTTTTGAATACTGTCGCCGTAAAATGACTTGATGGTCGTTTTCAGATGCTCAACAAGTTCATTTTTTACTGACTCATGGACAACCAGGTAATCAGGTGCAATACATGTTTGACCTGCGTTCATCAGTTTGCCCCATAAAATCCGCTGAGCCGCTTTTTTCAGATCAGCCGTTTCATCAACGATTGTAGGGCTTTTCCCGCCGAGCTCAAGCGTATGAGGAACGAGATTTTTTGATGCTGCTTCCATGACAATTTTTCCTACCGGGACACTGCCGGTAAAAAATAAGTAATCAAAAGGTGCATGAATTAAAAGAGAGGTTTCTTCCTTCTCCCCTTCAATCACCTTAATATAAGCAGGATCGTAGTTTTTTGAAATGATCTGGTTAATAACAGAAGCAACATTCGGCGTGCTTTCAGAAGGCTTTATAACAGAACAGTTTCCTGCTGCCATTGAACCAATCAAGGGTTCCATGACCAGCTGAAAGGGATAATTAAAAGGACCGATAATGAGAACACTGCCATAAGGTTCTTTGATAATAAAGCTTTTTGAAGGCATTTGAAAAAGAGGTGTTTTCACTTTTTCTGTTTTCGCCCACTGCTTTACATTTTGAATCATGCTCTGAATGCTTTTTAACACGATCCCGATCTCTGAAACATACGCTTCAAAGGGATTTTTACCAAGATCCTTTTTAAGGGCTGAGAGAATCTCATCCTCATGATCCTTTATAAGCTCCTTCAGCTTGCGAAGCTGCTTTATACGAAAATCAATATTTTTCGTTATTCCGCTATGAAAAAATTCCTTTTGATGCGAGATCACGTCTTTTACGTCTTGTTCTGTTTGAATGGACAATGGTGATCCTCCTTTTACCGGCTCTCCTCTTGTAGCTAAGAAAAGAGTATTAGGTTTTTCTATCCTTCATCTTAGCATTTTTAAACAAAAGATACTGTTCTAAAGGCTCCCTGACAGGCATTCCTAATTCAGGCTGTAAAAGTCTGATACGTTTAGGCAGAGCAGTCATGGGTAGTGATAACTAGAGAGGCTTTTATGACAGATAAAGGCTTCGAAGGTAAATCTTTACTACATAAGAAGGAGCTGAAGCAATGAAGGTAAAAACCCCCATCCCCCGCGCAAAAGGTATTGACAATTCTCTCTCACTAATAAAAGAAGGATTTCACTTTCTTCCTAACCAGCGAAAAGAGGTAGAATCAGATATTTTCAAAACCCGCATCCTTGGTCAAAAGGCAATCTGTATGTGCGGCGAAGAAGCTGCTGAGGTGTTTTATGACCCGGATAAATTCAAACGAAAGGGTGCGCTTCCTAAGCCGTTAAAGATGTCACTTTTTGGTGATGGCAGTTTGCATGCACTTGATGGAGAAGACCACAGAAACAGAAAACGTATGTTTTTGTCCATGTTTACACCAGAGCGTGTCGAGGACCTTAAGAAAATTGCACTTGAGCATTTGGCAGCAAAAGTAGATGTTTGGGAGAAATCAGATCAGGTTATTTTCTTTGGAGAAATGCAGGAAATTTTGACAAGAGCCGGCTGTGAGTGGGCCGGGTTTCCGCTTGAAGAAGAGGAGGTCCACCAAAGAACGGAAGAAATTGTTGCAATGATTGACTCGTTTGGGGGCTCACTTTCACGCTTTCGCGATGGAAAAAAAGCAAGAGACAGCCATGAGGAATGGCTTGAAGGCATCATTAAAGCTGTACGCAAAGGAAAAATGAATCCTCCTGCTTATACGGCTGCTTATATTGTCGCTCATCACCGCGAAAATAATGGCAAACGGCTTGATGTGAGAACGGCAGCCATTGAACTTAGCAATGCGTTTCGCCCGCTTATTGCAACGGCCTATTTCCTCACCTTTGGCGCAGCTGCCATGCATGAGCATCCTGAAACAGCTCATAAGCTTATGGAAAACAAAGATCACTATAGTCATATGTTTTCACAGGAAGTGCGCCGTTATTACCCATTTGTGCCCGCAATGGCAGCGAAGGTTAAAGAAGATTTCGTCTGGCAAGACCATAAATTTAAGAAGAATACACTTGTTATTCTCGACATTTTTGGAACGAATCGTCACCCTGACCTTTGGAGTGATGCTGATTCCTTTATCCCTGAAAGGTTTAGGGACTGGAAAGGCAGTCCGTTTTCTTTTATTCCACAAGGAGGCGGCGATCACCATATCGGCCACCGCTGTGCCGGCGAATGGCTGACCGTCTATGTGATGCGGTCATTCTTTCAATTCCTTGCACAAAACATAACCTATGATGTGCCTGAACAGGATCTTTCCTACAGCCTGGAGCGCATGCCGACATTTCCGGTCAGCGGACTTGTCATCACAAACGTACGCAAACAGGCTGATTTTAATGAAAAATTAAACGAACTTGATAAGAGCTATACCGCAATAAGATAAGAAATCTGGACCGGTCCCAGTTTTTAAGGTACCGGTCCAGATGTTTTTGAAGGCAGACATTCCTACTAGTTTTTGATTCTACTGAACAATCTTCTGATATAGGAGCGTCCATATTTTTGAGACGCTGAAGCTTCTTCTCCGGCATTCTCTTGAAATCCTGCAACGTGATCACAAAGATATTGCTGGCTGTTGACTTCCTCTTCCCCTTCATTTCTTTTTACATAATGATAGTCACCATTAGGATCCTGCTCTCTCGCCTTCACATTGTCCTTTAGCATTATTTTTAAGTTTTCATGAACTCTTTTCTTATGATGATTTTTTAAAAGCGGAAACAAGATTTCCACCCGGTTTTCCATATTCCTTGTCATTAAATCTGCAGAGGATAGATAGACCTTTTCTTTTCCATTATGGTGAAAGCAATAGATACGGGTATGTTCCAGGAAGGTTCCCACAATGCTTCGAACAGTAATATTTTCACTAACCCCTTCAATTCCCGGTCTTAAGCAGCAAATTCCTCTTATGATCAAATCAACCTTAATACCGGCGATCGAAGCTTCGAATAGCTTTTTAATGATTACTTTATCCGTTAAAGAATTCATTTTCAAAATGATCCTTCCATTGCCATTCTGCTTTTGAAAATGAATTTCCTGATCAATAAGTTCAATAAACTTGTCCCGTATTCCATAAGGCGAAACAGAAAGATGATGATAGGATGGCTTATCCATATAGCCGCTTAAGTAATTAAAAAAGTTCGTCGCATCAATGCCAATTTTGTTATCAGCTGTAAAAAGTCCCATATCCGTATAGATTTTTGCTGTCGCATCATTATAGTTGCCTGTTCCTAAATGCACATATCTTTGAATCTTTCTTTTTTCACGCCGGACGACAAGCGTTATTTTACTATGTGTTTTTAAGTAATTCATCCCATAGGTTACATGACAGCCTGCTCTTTCAAGCTCTCGCGCCCACTGCACATTGTTTTCTTCATCAAAACGGGCCTTCAGTTCAACAAGAACGGTGACCTGCTTGCCATTTTCAGCAGCTTTTTTCAGACTTTCAATGATTGGAGAATCGCCGCTTACACGGTATAACGTTTGCTTTATTGCGAGAACTGATTGATCTGCAGCTGCCTTTGAAATAAATTCAATAATAGGCTCAAATGATTCATAGGGATGATGAAGCAGAATATCTTTCTTTTTAATCTTTTCAAAAATATCTCCCTCCCCTTCCATTTCGGCTGCAGGCTTAGGAATGTTTTTTACAGCAGCTAAATGCTCATGCGTTGATTGAACCGTCTGGCAAAAAGAAAACAGAAAGGTCAAATCTAGCGGCGCCTGCACCGCGTAAACATCGCTATTCTGTATTTCAAGCTCTTCTTTCAAGTAGTTAACCACCCGTTCATCACTGAATTGCTGCTGGATTTCCAGTCTGACAGCCGCCCCCCTTTTACGATTTTTCAATTCCTCTTCAATTTCATGCAATAGATCGTCTGCTTCATCCTCATGAATCGTTAAGTCAGCATTACGTGTGATGCGGAATGGCGTAACTGATTTAACCTCGTAGCCAAATAGCAGTTTATCAATAAACCGTGAAATCACTTCCTCTAAAAGAACGAATTCCCGCTTTGCTCCTTCAGACGGCAATTCCACGAAACGGTCAATCACAGAAGGAACCTGTACAAGAACCAAATGTCCTTCAAAAGGGAAGTGCCTCTTCTTTTCTTTTTTCTTTTCCTCAATCACCACACCCAAATTAAGAGATTTATTTGAGATCATGGGAAAAGGTCGATAGGTATCCACCGCCATTGGGGTTAATACAGGAAACACCTGCTCTTCAAAAAAAGTTTCTAAATAAGCAAGTTCCTTAGGGGAAACCTCTTGGATGGATTTAAATGTAACGTTTTCTTTAGCCAGCATGGGAGTTAAATAATGCAAAAAGACTTTATCCTGCTGCTTAATAAGAGGATGGGTCAGATCTGCTATCGCTGTGAGCTGCTCTTTTGGGGTCAATCCCGCTTTATTTTCGGGTTTTGTGAAAGATGCCTTCACTTGATCCAGCAGGCCGGCAACACGCACCATAAAAAATTCATCCAGGTTAGAGCTGAAAATGGACAGGAACTTAAACCGATCCAATAAAGCATTTTGTTCATCCATCGCTTCTTCCAGCACTCTGTAATTGAAGCTAAGCCAGCTTAGCTCCCGATTATTGTAAAGAGAAGGATCATCTAAATTAACAGATAAAGTCTTTTTTTCCTCTGTCGGCACGGCTGCAACATCCCCCTTTTTCTATTCATCAATTCAAAATTACCCTTTAATTGTAAAGAAATGATGATAGTTACATTAAATTTATTTGAAGTTTTCAAAATCGGAAATTCAATAAATAATATAGGGTTAATGCTTCGAAATTCCCTCCCTATGTTATATCCTATTTAGAAGCGGTGAATACTAGTTTACTTAACAGGTGATTACCCATTGGATTAAACTTGATACGGTCACAATGACTATGAAGGAAGGGGTTTTGTAAAATGAAAGAGAAAACTGCAGCTCTTATTGATTTAGGATCCAATTCAATCCGGTTAGCTATTTATAAAATCGATTCAAATGGACAATTTGAAGAAATTAACAAAGATAAAACGGCTGCCAGATTAATCGGCTATTTGGATTCAAAAGGTAATTTATCCTCTGAAGGAATTGACCTGATTATTACGACATTAAAGAGGTTCCAGACGGTTATTAAAACGTATGAGAAGCCTGAAGTGATCGGGTTTGCGACGGCTGTCATCAGAGAAGCTGCCAATCGTTCTGAGGTACTGGACCTGATTAAAAAGAAAACATCTTTTACTATAGAGCTTTTGAGTGAATATGAAGAAGCCTATTATGGCTATCTTGGTGTGATTGATTCACTGTCGATTGATCATGGCGTAACCATTGATATTGGTGGAGGAAGCACGGAAATCACTCTGTTTGAAAATAGAAAACTGAAGGAAGTTCACAGCTTTCCTTTTGGTGCTGTTTCTCTTAATACGAAATTCACTTTTATGGATCCCTTTTCAAGCAAGCAATTAAAGGAGCTGCACTTATACCTTCTCTCCCAATTTAATCAGCTTCAATGGCTTTTAGATGTGCGCTGCCCTGTAATTGCGATCGGCGGTACCGCTCGAAATCTTGGAAGAGTTTATCAGGCGAAGCACAATACGCATGAATGTAAGATGGGCCATGCGGAAATTGAAGGGATTCTAAAAGACATTTCTTCTTTACCGATACAGGACCGGGGAAAAATCAAAGGACTTTCGAAGAAACGAAAGGATATTATCATTCCGGGAATTCAGGTGTTCTTGACACTGATGGAGTCAGTCCAGGCTACCTACTTTGAATTTAGTGAGCGGTCGGTTAGGGATGGGATTGTAATTGAGAAAGTTTTAGGTGTGAAAAATGATTCTTAAAAATCAGCGGAACGATCTTCTGTAGACCATTTAGTAGGATAACTTGCCCGTCTTCTTTTAAATAGCAAGACGGGTACTTTCAATATAGATAGTCTTCAAATCTCATTTTCATTCCCTCCACTTAAATCATTATCCACTATCTATTCTTTTATCTATCCCTTTTTCCCTTTTAAAAGGCAAACAATATATTAAAAAAAAGACAACCACCCAAAAGGGTTAGTTGTCTTCCTTCAAAACAAGCTGCGTGACACTCTCTACGTGTGAAGTCTGAGGGAACATGTCCAGCGGCTGAATGTATTCGATTTTATACTTTGATGAAAGTGCCATTAAGTCTTTAGCCAGGGTGGATGGATTGCAGGAAGCATATACAAACCGTTTTGGTTTTACAGTCAGAATGGTTTTAAGCAGTGACTCGTCACAGCCTGTACGCGGAGGATCGACTACAACGACATCCGGTTTGAAGCCTTCATCCTTCCATTTTAGCATCCATTCCTGGGCAGTACCTGTTTCGTACGTATAGTTTTTAAGCCCATGCTGTTTTGCATTCATTCGCGCATCCTGGATGGATTCCTTTATGACATCCATTCCCCGTATTTCACTGGCTCCCTGAGATAGCCATAGGCCAATCGTTCCTGAGCCACAGTAGGCATCTACAATCTTTTCTTTCCCTGTAAGCTCAGACGCCTTTTTAATTTCATCATAAAGCTTTTTTGTCTGAATCGGATTGAGCTGGAAAAAGGCTCTTGCAGATAAGTGATACGTATACTGCTCGATTTTATCCTCAATCGTTTTTTGACCGGAAAGTAAAATGGTTTTATTTCCGAAAATAACAGACGTTGATGCCGGATTAACATTTTGCATAATGGATTTTATTTCCGGCATTTTATTTTCAAGTGCACGGATCAGTTTGTCTTTTTGCGGCAGATCATCAGTAGCCGTTACGATGACAATTTGAACCTGCCCTGTCTCAATGCCAACGCGGGATACGATGGTACGGACGGTTCCTTTTTTCGTTCGTTCATTGTAAACAGGTATTTTAAGCTTATCAAGCTGCTTTCTTACAACCTGTGTTGCTTTGTTTGTTTCCTTGCGCTGTACAATGCATTCCTTAATATCGACTAGCTGGTGGGAATTCGTTCCATAAAGACCGGCAATTACCTTCTCGCCTTTTTTCCCTACCTGAAATTGGCTTTTATTGCGGTAGTACCATGGGTTGTCCATTCCAATGGTCTGGCGGATATCCATTTGCGCGATTGGCAGCTTCGTGTGCCGTTCAAGTGCCTGAATCAAAATGTCGCGTTTATGGACTAGCTGCTGGTTATACTCGAGATGCTGAAGCTGACAGCCTCCACATGCATCGTAAACCGGACACGGGGCAGTAACTCGGTGAGGGGATTCCTTCCGAATTGTTTTCACTGCTGCCTGAGCATATTTAGGATGAATTTTTGTCACCTGCACAACCGCTTCTTCACCCGGAAGTGCTCCAGGTACAAAAACAACCTGCTTTTTATAGTAGCCTACTCCTTCTCCATTAATGCCAAGACGTTTAATAGTTAAAGGAAATTCTTGATTTATCTCAACCACTGAATGATTTTTTTCACTCATCTGTTTCACTTCCCTGTCTCAATGCTTCTCCATAAATAAAGAGATGCATAGCTTAAATAAGGTCTCCAGGACTCAGTCCATTCCTCCATCTCCAAAATGGTGGGCTTTCGCTCCATGTTAAACTGTTTTTTAAGCGCATTTTGAATTCCGATGTCAGCAAACGGAAAGATATCCATTCGTCCAAGTCCAAATAATAGCACATTTTGTGCAGTCCATGGTCCTACTCCTCTTAATTTAACGAGTTCTTCAATAATTTCTTCATCACTCATCTCAGGGAATCTGTCCAATTCCAGTTCGCCGCTCAGGATTTTTTTGCCGACTCCAATCACATACTCCGCCTTTCTCTGGCTGAACTGCAGGGCTCTAAGCTCCTCAACGGTAATTTCTGCGACCGTTTGTGGTTCAGGGTAAAACCACACATCCTCAATATTTTCACCATAGGTCGTAACAAAACGTTCGGTCAATACAGCGGCAAAGGCCATATTTAATTGCTGGTGGATAATGCTTTTTAAAAGGCAGCTGTAAACAGAGGGCTCTCTCACAAGTGGCGTTCCTTTATGAACGTCAAAAATGTTTGAAAGCGTAGAGGAAGAAAAATGAAGGTCTACTTCGTTTAAAGAATGATTCCAATGAAATAAATCCTTAACGTGCCGAATAATTTCTTTCCTATCCTCTTCATATGTCCCCTCAACAATAAAAACAGGATCCTGAGTTGTACCGATCCCTGTAATCGTGACTGCCTGTTTTTTTGCACCTGTATAAGGCAGCTTCACCATCTGCTTTCCCTCGTCAATATGGTTTAACGGATCAATGGACATTCGTTGAAGGACACGATCAAACGCATAAGGTCCATCGACTGAGATCTGCTCTTTCCACATCATGCTCCCACCTTGTTTTTATCCTCATTATAGCATGTATGATGTTTATGGATAGCACACAGCCTTATGGGAATAGCTAAAGAAGAGCCTGTTTAGCTTCAAAAAGCAAGCGAACCTGGTTCAGGCTCACTTGCTTTTGGTTATCCCTGATTCTTCATTAAATGATCCAGGTCTTCAAATTTATAGCCCTGCTTTTTCATATCCTGAATGACCCGCTGGAGTGCTCCAGCATTATCAGGCGATACGGTATGAAGCAAGATAACAGCGCCTGGGTGAACCTGCTTCATGATTTCATTGTAGGCATAATCTGCACCCTTAGGCTTGTCTGCATGCCAGTCAACAAAAGCAATAGACCAGAACACATGGGTATAGCCTTCTTCCTTGGCTACACGAAGGGATTCCTCTGTGAATACACCTTCCGGCGGACGCGTATAAGGCATTTCCTTTTGACCGGTTAGTTCCTCTGTTTTCGACTTAAGCTTGCTCCACTCTTCTTTCATTTGATCCGGAGTAAGTCTTGAGAAGTTCGGATGTCCCCAGGAATGGTTGCCGATTTGATGCCCTTCAGCAGCCATCCGTTTTACAAGAGGAGCTGCACTTTCAAGATAATGACCGGTTAAGAAGAATGTGGCCGGGACCTTTTCTTCCTTTAAAACATCTAAAATTTTTGCAGTATATCCATTTTCAAATCCATTATCAAACGTAAAATAAGCGACTTTTTCTTTAGGTGAACCTTTATAAACCGAATCGTACTTTTTCAATAAATTATCAAGCTCGGCTCCTGCTTCAGGCTGCTCTCCATTTGTAGAGCGTTTAAATCCCCAGCCGTAGCTTTGTGCATGAGCAGAGAGGGGAACAGCTAAAAATAAGAGACAAGCTAAAAAGCCGAGTAAAAGTTTTTGATGCATGATACACTCCTCCTTTCTTTATTAAACTGCTCCTACTGGAGATGTGTATACATAGTAAAAACACCCACCTGAATTTTAAGATGGGTGTGGGGGAAGCTATAAAAAGGCGCTCGGACAATGGTTGATTTCCACTGCATGCGGAGGCTTTCCGCGGGGCGGGAGCTGAGCTAACTTGCTAGCGCAAGTGGATCTCAGCCTTCCCGCTTCCTCCCGCAGGAGTCCCCGGCTTCGACAAGCAACTCCTCGAGGTCATAAGTCACCTGTCAAAGCAGGCAAAAAGCGCCTGCTGTTGCCTGGCGCCTTATGCTTGTCGGAGCTAAACGCCTGTCTCAGCACTTAATTTATCCGGCTTCAGCGGCTAGGCCCTCGAGGTTTTAAGCTGACCTGTCCTGTTGGCATAGGGCGCCAACCTGCCAGGTCATCTTAAACTTGTCGGGCCTGAGCGAGCCGCTTCAGCACTTAGTTTATCCGGCTTCAGGCGCTAGCTCCTCGAGTCATAAGCCACCCTGCCCAGTAGGCAAAAAGCGCCTACTTGTGCAGATCGTCTTATGCTTGTCGGAGCTGAACGAGCGCCTTCAGCACTTAGTTAAATACTTTCTCTTTAAATTGCGATAGTTTTTCCAGGGAGGATTGGTCGACGTCGCGGTGGAGGCTGTTGCCGTGTGAGTCCATGGTGACGACGGCTGTGAAGCCTTTTACTCTAAGGTGCCACATGGCCTCCGGGATGCCGAACTGCGTCAGGTCCACGCCTTCTACTCCTTGAATACAGTCTGCATAATACTGAGCTGCTCCACCGATGGCGTTCAGGTACACGCCGCCATGCTCTTCTAAGGCTTTTAAGGTTTTAGGTCCCATGCCGCCTTTTCCGATGACTGCGCGGATTCCAAATCGCTTCATAATATCTCCCTGATATGGCTCCTCGCGGATGGAGGTTGTGGGACCGGCTGCTTTTACGTGCCAGTTGCCATCTTCATCCTTCAGCATAACAGGACCGCAATGGTAGATCACCTGCTCGTTTAAATCCACCGGAGAGTCGTTGTCGCTTAAATATTTATGAATCGCATCCCGGCCTGTATACATCATGCCATCGATCTGAACGACATCGCCTACTTTCAGCGAACGGATCTGTTCTTCTGAGATAGGAGCCTGAAGTGTAATAACTGCCGGTTTCTCGTCAGGAGTTTCTTCTGTTTCGTCTTCATCCTTAAAACTGATTTTTTCACCTTCCTGGTACATCCATTCCTGAATTTCACCGGTCGCGGCATCTACAGAAATTCCAAGTCTACGGAATGCCCAGCAATTGTAGGCAACAGAAACAAAGAAGCTGGCGGGGATGCGGTGCATGACACCAACCTTACAGCCAAGCAGTGTTGTTTCTCCTCCAAAGCCCATTGTACCGATTCCAAGCTCGTTAGCATGGTCCATCACATACTCTTCAAGCTTTCTAAGATCTTCATTTGGATTCACGTCATCGGAAGAGCGGAATAATTGCTCCTTTGCCAGGTCATAACCGGATGAACGGTCGCCGCCGATTCCAACACCGATAAATCCTGCGCTGCACCCCTGACCTTGTGCCTGATACACTGAATGCATAATACATTTACGGATGCCATCCAAATCACGACCAGCACGGCCAAGCCCATCAAGCTCACATGGAAGACTGTATTGAATATTTTTATTTTCACAGCCTCCGCCTTTTAAAATCAAACGGATGTCAATCGTGTCCTTTTCCCACTGTTCGAATTTGATTACAGGCAGACCAAGACCAAGATTGTCTCCGCTGTTTTCACCTGTTAGAGAATCAACTGAGTTAGGACGCATTTTCCCGTCCTTGGTAGCACGCACCATTGCCTTATAAGCTGCTTCTTTAATTTCAAGCTGATTAACGCCAACAGGGGTCTTTATTTTAAAGGTAGGCAGACCCGTATCCTGACAGATCGGTGATACTTTATCGTCTGCCATCTGAATATTTTGGGTGATCGTCGCAAGACTCATTGCAGCTCTTGTACCGGCGTTTTCCTGCTCCTTTGCCGCCCGTATCGCTCTTCTTACGTCCTTCGGTAAATTTGTTGATGTTTCTACAATTAAGTCATACAAGCTGTTTTCCAGTGCCGTGATGTTCATTCTTGTTTGTGCCCCTTCCCTAAGTAAAGCCACTTTTATGTATTTGTTGGTCAAAATCTATTATACCTATTTACCCTAGTGAAAAAAAGAAGAGTTGAAAACGGTTTCTGTATTTAATGATGAAACATTGAAAAAGAATCTTACTGCATTCAACTCCCATCTGAATCATATCCTTTTTAAAGGAGGGATTAGATGCACTTCAAAAAACTGATTATTGTAGTGGTACTCCTTACGCTGATTTCTTTACTTGGAAATATCCCTATTGATTACGTAAGGAACAGTCCTGCAGATGAAGAGAAAGCATGGTCGAACACGGAGGAAGAACGTTTGACCGTTTTAAGAAAACTAAGTGAAGATCTTCATCACACTTATGAAGGGTTTACCGTTGGAATGAATTCCAACCATGAAGTAGTGATCCAAATAGAAGGTGATCAGGAGTATGTCAATTCTTTAGAAAGAGAAATGAACACAATCGTTAAAAAAGCCATTCATTCCTCAGCATTTCAAAATTACAGCGTGGTAGTTAAAAGAATAGACCCATCCTACATAACGGATGAAGTAAAAAACATTCATAATGAACTTTCTCTTTTATCCTCAAGCTTACTTGAAGGATTAAAAGAAGAATTCGATGTAATTGGAGATATCAACATAGATGATCAGCAGTTGATCATTATTCAAACCTCATTAGAGAAGTCAAAAGATGATGCCCATAAGCTGGCAAGGACCATTGAAGATGCAGCAAAAATCATCTTAGCTTCAGCCCCAGATAGCTCGTTGTCACCAGAGAACCCGTTTGAAATAAAAGTTATTGATTCAAAAAATGAAATTTTAAATTAAAAAAGCGTCCTCAGGAGAAGGACGCTTTTTGATGCAATCTTTATTCAGATTTTTTAAACTGCTGAACCTTCAATTCCAAATCATCAACCATCTGGATCATACGATCAATATCTTCAAGATCGGTATCCTCAGGGTCCACTGACTCCAGCACTTCCAAAAACATATTTAAACGCTGCTTAAGATACAGCACCTGTGAGTCATTATCATAAATGGCGTTGCCCATTGTATCGCTCCTTTCAAACTCGGTACTATGGTAACGGATTTACTAACCGAGTGCAACTTTTTTATTGTGGGACCCATCTTATTTCTTGTTATAGTGGATTGACACCTCCCCTTATTATCCTGATAATGGGGCTTGATGCAAAAAGCGTAAGGAGAATCTGTTATGAATGGAATAGATCGAAAAATAACCCCTCAATACGACCCATGGGAAGCGTATGAAGATATAAAGCAGCACGGTAAACTGACCCTTTCAAATATAGAGCTGACGACAACGACGCTGTGTAATATGCGCTGTGCGCACTGTGCTGTCGGCTACACCTTATCTCCAAAGGATCCTCAGGCGCTGCCGCTGGATTTAATTTTAAGAAAACTTGATGGAATCGAGCATCTTCGCACGCTCAGTATCACCGGAGGCGAGCCGATGATGTCACGAAAATCGGTTCAAAACTATGTAGCCCCCATTTTAAAATACGCTCATGAGCGAGGAGTAAAAACACAAATCAACTCCAATCTTACGGTTGATTTAGATCGATATGATCCGATCATTCCTTATTTAGATGTGCTGCACATTTCTCATAACTGGGGAACGGTTGATGAATTCATCGATACAGGATTTGCGATGATGGAAAGAAAACCGACGAGAGAACAGCGCCAAAAGCTGTTTGACCGGATGATCGAAAATTCAAGAGCGCTAAGCGAGGCTGGCGTAATGGTATCAGCTGAGACCATGCTCAACAAAAAAACACTGCCCCACATTGAACGGATTCATAAAGAAATTGTTGAGGATATGAAATGTGCTCGGCATGAGATTCACCCTATGTACCCAAGCGACTTCGCTTCAGCTTTGGAGACTCTTTCATTAAAGGAAACAAGAGAAGCCATCTCTCACCTGCTTGATATCAGGGATAAGAACACCTGGATGCTTTTTGGCACCATTCCCTTTTACGCCTGCAACACAAGCAAAGAGGACCAGGAGCTTCTAACCCGTCTGCACACGACGAAAAATGTTACCGTACGAAATGATCCCGATGGCCGTTCCCGTTTGAATATCAGTATTTTCACCGGTGAAGTTATTGTCACAGATTTTGGTGATACACCGCCGCTTGGCAATATTCAAACCGACGAGCTTGAGCCCATTTTTGATAAATGGCTGCACTCAAAGGAAGCGCTAAAAATGAATTGCCACTGTCCCGCTGTTCAGTGCTTAGGTCCCAACCTGCTGGTACAGGATATGTATTACAAGGAAGAGGATTTTACAAAGCGCAGCTCCTTAATAAATTACTAAAACTGCCAATGCTGAAGGACTTTTCCCCTTCAGTATTTTTTTCATTCTAGTACCTTAGAATGAAATTAATAATAAATTAATTAAATATTTACACTATTCGGATTTCATGCTATACTTCGGTTAGATTAATTAAAGGAGGGTAGCGTCAAATCATCAACCAACCATCTTATTGAAAGGGGAGTGATGAGAAGCGCTGAATGAGTGCGATTATATGAATAAGACCTCAAAAAAATCTCAAATAACATAAAAACTCGGACAGTCTTTCATTGAAAGTACGTGTACCGAGTTTTTGTGCGTTGTTTATTCAATTATTTCAAAGGTTTCAATTACCTCAATACTTCCAAGAACAGATTGAACCATAGAGCAGTTTTTTCTTGTGAGCTCCATCGCCTTATGTACCTTTTTTTCTTCAAGGCTTTTTGCTTTGATGATGAAATGAACCCGAACTGTTTCTACGCGGTTGGCTTCCTTTTCATTCCGTTCTGCCTCTGCTTCGATTTGGATATCTTCAAAGGAAAGCCTCATTTTCTCAAGCACTTTTCTTAAAACCCCTCCGCTGCAAACGGCAATGGATGATACTAAAAGCTGATAAGGGCGAAATCCAAACTCTTCATTTCCTGATACCTCTAGCGTGCCAAAAGGAAGCTCCGTTTTAAATCCGCCTTCCTGCATTGAAAACTTCATCTGAATCCAACTCCTTCAACTAAATCAATTTGTATAGTAGAATTATATATGTTTGACAGTTGTTTTTCTAAAATTTTGCTTTACATAGGTTATTTTTAATAGGTCAGGAGCTTTGTTTATGGGCGTATCAGCAAAAGTCAGGTTTTGGATTTTAGTTTGCATTGTAGCGATATCAGGTTTTTCTCAAGGAATGCTTCTCCCTCTGATTGCGATCATTTTCGAGCAGGACGGTGTTTCCTCTGCGATGAACGGTATTCATGCTACAGGAATTTACATCGGTATTCTCATCGCTTCTCCTTTAATGGAGGCGCCTTTAAGAAAGTATGGATATAAGCCGTTAATTGTAGTTGGGGGCTTTATTGTCGGCTTGTCCCTTCTATTCTTTCCATTATGGCCGCATTTTTGGTTCTGGTTTGTTTTAAGGCTTTTAATCGGCGTTGGAGATCAGATGCTTCATTTTTCTACTCAAACCTGGATTACCTCCTCCTCTTCTGCTGAACGCAGAGGGCGTAATATTGCCATTTATGGTTTATTTTTTTCACTGGGCTTTGCCATGGGGCCGGCAATGAGTTCGCTTGTTGAAATTAACCGATCCCTCCCATTTATTGTATCAGGGGTACTGACCTTCATTACGTGGGGCTTTGTTTTCTTATTGAGAAATGATATCCCGGATCACGGCGAGGTTGGAACGGCCTCCTTATTTGGTACTCTAAAGCGCTTTAAGCAGGTTGGCAAGTATGCATGGGTCGCTTTCCTTCCACCTCTCAGCTACGGGTTTTTAGAGGCTTCCTTACACGGGAATTTCCCTATCTATGCCCTGAGGAGCGGAGTGGAAGCAAGTGCAGTTGCTTTTATACTCCCCGCTTTTTCGATCGGTGCGATTGTTTTTCAACTGCCCCTGGGTATATTAAGCGATAAATTTGGACGCCATCGTGTTCTGATGACAGTGCTATTTACTGGTGCAGTATGCTTTATCGGCTCCGGTCTTGCAGGAACCTCTGCATTATGGCTTTTTGTTACATTCTTTTTAGCAGGTATGGCAGTTGGCTCGACTTTTTCTTTAGGGATCAGCTATATGACCGATCTGTTGCCGAAGTCATTGCTTCCGGCAGGAAATATTATGTGCGGAATTGCCTTTAGTCTGGGCAGCATAAGCGGTCCGGCACTCGGCGGCATCATTATTCAGTTTTTTGCGGGTGGATTCTTTTATTTAATCAGCACGCTGCTTTTCGCTGTTTGTCTATGCTTAATGGTCTTTTCATTGGTGCAAAAAAATAAAGCAATGACTGCTGAAACGTAAAAAAGGATTGGCCGCATGGGCCAGTCCTTTTTTTAGTCTGTCTTTAGCTCTGCGGGTCTGTGTCTGCGTTTTGATGCCATTGTTGCATTAATTTGAGCACCTACCATCATGATAATTCCGGATAAATAAAGCCAGATCATCAAGACGATAATTCCCCCTACACTTCCATAAGTAGATGCATAGTTTCCGAAGCTGCTAACATAAAAGGCAAAGAGGAATGAAGTGACCATCCACCCTACTGCAGCAAACAACGCTCCAGGAATTACACTGACAAATCGGATTTTCACATTTGGAACAAAGGTGTAGAGACCGATAAATACCATCAGCAGAACAAACGGTGTTACTGCAAAACGTAAGACATTCCAAACGGTTAAAAACACATCAGATAATCCAAAAGCAGAAAAGAAAACTTCTCCAATCTGCTGACCGAATATCGGTAAAAGAAGTGCAATTACAACAACCGCTACCATAACAATCGTCCAAACAACTGCCATTCCTCGGGCAACGATAAAGCTGCGTGTTTCCTCCACTTCATAAGCAAGATTAAAGGAGCGCATTAAGGCATTCATGCCATTTGAAGCAGACCATAACGTACCAAGCAGACCTACTGATAAGATACCGGTATTTTGTCCTGTGGCAATCTCTGAAACGGTTGTCTCAATGATTGACATTGTTTCTCCAGGTGCGAACTCATTAAATAAATCCAGCAGCTGATCCTGTGTAATCGGTAAGTATGGAATAAGAGCCATTGCAAAGATTAATAGCGGAAAAAGTGATAGTAAAAAGAAATAGGCAAGCTGGGCTCCAAGCCCTGTAGTGTCACTTCTGTTGAACCTGCCTAAAACCTCTTTTATAAAACCGCCAAAGGTATCGTAGTTCCCTTTTCTTGCGCCTGTATGTACTGCATCTACCATATCTTCTAAATGGCGGTTTTTTTGTCCTTCTTTCCATTCACCCTCTGATTTATTTTGGCTGCTGTCTTGAGCATCCTCATTACGGTTAGCCACCTGAATCACTCCTGTATACAGTATTTACATCATTTGATTCCCATCCGGTCTGTTTCGTTCAAGAAAAAGATCAGAACGGTTTTCTTCATTTCCTATGCTGGTATCATCACTTAGCGCATGCTTATAGGCTTCACCCGATGACTCAAACGTTTCTTTTGTTTCAGTCAGAATGTTTTTTAGCTGAGGCGTCATTTCTTTTACTTCCTCAAGCTTTGAAGTTAAAAATTCATAATCATCCTGAATTTGCTCGACTGTCAGCTTAAGCTTTTCAATTCTATTTTTTGCCCGTTCCGTTAATTCTCTTGGATGCCCTGAATAATAAGAAATGTACTGCCGGCTTTTCTTTGCCGCTTCAAAGGTGGTCGTTCTAGTTTCTTTGTCTAATAAGGCCAGCGCACCTCCAATAAGTGCTCCCCACAAGATCCCTGCTGATAATTTGTTTCCTGCCATGACGATTCCTCCATTATTCATTTTTTAGTTTTTTTATTAATTCTTTACTGCCTTCAACAATTAGATTATATCCTTTCCTGCTGTCATCTGTATAATATGGATCTGAATTGCTAATTGTATGTGAATTAATAAATTCCAAAAATAAAAAAACGAATGGCTTGCCCGCTGAAGCCCTGAGCAGCTTTTGCACTTCCTGCCCTGTTTGCTGATCCATGCAAAGAATGTAATCAAAAGTCTCCAAATCTTCTCTTACCAGCTGTTTTGGATTCAGCCCTTCAGCTGATACACCATTCTCCCTTAAAAGCTCAAGCACTAACGGGTCTGGTTCTTTTCCTTGCATCCATTGATTGATCCCCGCAGACTCAGAGGAAATTTTTTCTCCAAGCTCCTGCTGTCTGATCAGGTCATTAAAAACCGCTTCTGCCATTAAAGAGCAGGATGTATTTTCCATTCCGGCAAATAAAACCCTTTTCATGTCACCCTCCATCCATCAAGTCAACCTCCTTATTCTTTTACCTAAAGAATCAAAACTAAAACCTATATTTTCCTCATTCAGAAAAAAGCCTTGACACTCATGTAGTATTTTCGGAATATTTACTTTAAGAGTCAGATATTGTATTGTTGAATGATGTCGACAATTGAAAAAGTGAGGGGGAATTAGATGGACGCATTTACGGATTTTTTAAACTACATAAGCGGATTGGTATGGGGTCCGCCGCTGCTGATCCTTTTGGTTGGTACGGGAATTTATTTAACTATACGCCTTGGCGGCCTTCAGTTCAGGCTCACAGGATATTCACTTAAGCTTGCATTCTCTAAAAGTCAGGATAGTAAATCAAAGGGCGATATCTCTCATTTTCAATCCTTAATGACTGCCATGGCAGCTACGGTAGGGACAGGAAATATTGTAGGAGTAGCGACAGCAGTTGTTCTTGGGGGTCCTGGAGCAATCTTCTGGATGTGGATTTCAGCGATCTTTGGAATGGCTACCAAATACGCTGAAGCTGTTCTTGCAGTAAAATACCGTGTTCAGGATGAAGACGGCGAAATGTCCGGTGGACCGATGTATTACCTTGAAAGAGGTTTGAAACAGAAATGGCTGGGTGTTCTATTTGCTCTATTTGGAGCTGTTGCAGCATTTGGAATCGGCAACATGGTTCAATCAAATTCTGTATCAGGCGTTGTAAACGATACGTTCGGCGTCAATCCATGGATTACAGGAATTATTTTAACCATCTTTACAGCGCTTGTTATCTTAGGCGGAATTAAAAGTATCGGGAAGGTTACTTCTCTATTTGTTCCAATAATGGTTGCTTTTTATTTATTAGCCGGATTAATTGTAATGATTTTGAACTTATCTCTTATTCCTGACGCAATTGCTACGATTTTCTCTTTGGCGTTTGGCAATGAAGCGATCGCAGGCGGTGTTATTGGCGCAATTATCCGTTATGGTGTGGCTAGAGGTGTATTTTCCAATGAAGCAGGTCTTGGATCCGCTCCGATTGCTGCAGCGGCTGCAAAAACAGATCTGCCTGGCCGTCAGGGCTTAGTATCAATGACTCAGGTCTTTCTTGACACATTAATCGTTTGTTCAATTACAGGTATAACGATTGTTATGGCTGGATTATATGAAAGCGGTGATCTAGAAGGCGGAGCCCTTACTTCTGCTTCTTTTGGCCAATTTCTGGGTGGAATCGGTCCGATTATTGTAACGGTTGGCCTTGTGTTTTTTGCCTCCTCCACCATAATCGGCTGGTCATATTATGGAGAAAAATGTTTTCAATACTTAATTGGTTCAAAAAAATTCAATATTATTTACAGAGCACTGTTTGTAGTTGCTGTAATGGTCGGCTCTGTAGCCTCTCTTGATGTTGTATGGCTGTTTTCAGACGTAATGAATGGTCTTATGGCCTTCCCTAACCTTATTGGTCTTCTGGGCTTGTCCGGGGTAGTCGTTTATGAGACGAAACGGATTCAGGCAAAGATTAAGGAAGAGAAAGCAGCAAAGGGCTAGAATAAGCACTTTTGTGCAGTTGACATGCTGTTCAAAACATGGAAAGATGAAGTAGGATCCACGGAAAGGACTGAACAAGCAAATGAACTTGTCTGTTAGATCAGCTGAAAATATTGAATATATGGTTACAGAAATAAAAGACAGGCTGCGTATCGTAAATGCAGGGGCTATTAAAGCTTCTCATTTTAACGACGAGATGTATGAGGAGCTTCACGACCTTTATACAATGGTTATGAAACGCGATAATTTCAGCCCAAGTGAGATGCAGGCGATCGCCGAGGAACTCGGAAGCCTACGAAAAGGATAAAATAATACTATTGACGGAATTCCATTCAAAAAGCCTGCTGAGAAAATTTTCTCAGCAGGCTTTTTACTTTATGATAATAGGTTCAATGCTTCTCTTGTAAATGCCGGAATATCGTCAGGCGTTCTGCTTGTTACAAGCTGATTGCCGCAAACGACAACTTCCTCGTCCTTATACGTAACACCTGCATACTCCATGTCTACTTTAATGGAAGTGTAGCCTGTTGCCGTTCGGCCTTCAAGTGCTTTAGCTGTGATTAGCAGCTGAGGACCGTGGCAGATTGAAAATACAGGTTTTTTATCATCCATAAAGGATTTTGCGAATTGCACAAAACGATCATCTTCTCGTAATAAATCCGGAGAAAAGCCGCCTGGGATAAATAAAGCATCAAAATCCTGCGGGGACACATCATCAATTGACTTATCAATTGTAATCGTTGCTTCCCCCTGCTTTCCTGTTACTTCCTTACCGGCCTCTTTTTCAATGGTCACAACTTCATGACCCGCTTCTTTAAAGGATTTTGCAGGATCGGTATATTCTACATCTTCAAAATAGCTTGTTAGTACTGTTGCGATCTTAGCCAATGAAAACATCTCCTTTTAAGTAAGTTTACAGTGGGTATTTCCCACAATATAACTTTTTTAAACATCCATTACGAAGTCTTTTTAAATTTCACAATGAACCATCCGCCTTCACGAATAAGTGCTGTTGGCTTTTCCATTGTAAAGCCGGCTTCGTTCGCAATCTCCTCGAGCTCATCCTCTGATGGGATCGGGTACAGGTTATCAAACGTCAGGAAGAAGCTGTTGAACGCGCTTGAAAATTGCTTTCCATGCCTTGCTTTTTGCAGTGGAGAGATAATCGTTGCAATACCGTTATCTGACATGACTTCATTAACTCGATTGAAAAAATCAAGTCTTTCATCAGGATCAACATAGTGAAGAAGATTATTAATCATAATATAATCAATCCTATTATCCGGCTGATAATCATCTATATCTGAATGAATAATTTCTATATTCTCAAATGATTCCGTTGCTTTTTGAGCTCTCTTAGCAACCTCTTCATTTATTTCAACACCCTTGAGCGTCAAATCGGGATGCTTTTTGGCCAGTCTTTTTAGATAACCCGCTTCACCGCATCCAATATCAAGGATTGATTGAATGCTGTGCTTTTTAACATTTCGTTGGATTAAATGAAATGCGAGTAATTCAAGCAGGGTGGAGGTTCTGGCAACTGTTGATCCATGCTCCTCATTATCAAAATGCTGCCGTTTCTTCTCCTTCATCAGCCCTGGATAAGAGAGCAGTGAGGGAATATGGAGCTCCATCATTTCCTTTAATAAATCACCGGAGGACGGGCTGTCTTTTTTGGCGCCTGGGAGCTTCCACTGTTTTTTTACACTGATTCTTCCCTTGTCATCCCTTTTCAGGTGCTTAAGAGCCACTCCTACCTCCGCCCATTGCTCTAAAAGCTCAAATTCCAAATCATAAGCATCTGCAACATCCTCAACCCGCATCGGCCGCTTAAAGGCTTCAAATAAGTTCAGATCAAAGCCGACATACGCATGCCAGCTGTATAAGAAAGGTACATTGGTTTTCATCCATATACGTGCTTTCCACATATTCTTTAATTCCGTTATCATCTAACATCCTCCTCTTTCAGGGACCATCTTCTATGAAACCGCCATCTTTCACTGAATAAGTTTTATGTAAAGCTGGTTAGCTTCTTTATCAGTCATCATTTATAAACGATACTAGCATGTTTGTTACGTTTTAAAGCAGTTCAGCCCTTTTTCCGGCTGTATACGCACCTCTTTTTTCATATCGAACTCACCGCCTTTTACTACTGTCTATCCTTTCCATCAAAAAAGAAAACAACTAAATGTGTTTTTTTTATAAAAAAAGCAGCCTGCTATAAAGCAGGCCGCTTACGTTGAATGAAGGATCGGAATCGTTATGAGGACTTTTGTTCCTTTATTTACTTCACTTTGAATATCCATTGTCCCCTTGTGGCTTTGCACAATTTTTCTGCAAACCAGAAGACCCAGTCCGGTGCCTTTTTCTTTCGTACTATAAAACGGCTCTCCAAGATTTTTAAGCCTTTCTTTATCAATGCCAGCACCGGTATCTTTAATAACAATCGCTGCGTTTTCCCCTTCTTTTTTCAGCGTTACTTCCAGCTGCCCCCCATTTGGCATTGCTTCAATCGCATTCATAAAGATATTTAAGAATACCTGTTTAATTTGGTTAAGCTCGCAGTCGCAATCTAGTTCTTCTATCTGAAAATCAATGTCAATATGGCTATTAAACGCTTCCATTTTTATAAATTCAATTGCATCATGAATGATCTTATTAAGAGAGGTACGCTTGAACTTGGTTGCCTGGGGTCTCGCAAGAGATAAAAACTCTCCTGTAATAAATTCGATCCGATCAAGCTCTTTTTGTAAAAGTTCGATATAGTTTGCGGCTTTATTGTCCTCAGCTAAAAGCTGCAGGAAGCCTTTTATTGTTGTCAGGGGATTTCTGATTTCATGCGCTACTCCAGCAGCCAGTTGGCCAATTAAAGATAGCTGTTCAGATTTTTTCAATAGATTCTCGGTTACTTTAATCGAAGTAAGATCCTGAATAAACAAGGCAATTCCTATAACCTCACCGTTTTCGGAATGAATTGAATTTATATTTATTGATACAGGGAGCGCTTTTCCGTTTTTCGTTTTCAGACATGTTTCCAGATGGTCAATGTCTTTTCCTTTAAACGCTTCTTCTATTTTTTCTTTGTCCTCATCAGGCTGCTCTTCATGAAACAAATCTGAAATTCTTCCTCTTATTAATTCATCTTTTTTCCATCCAAGCATTAGTTTAAACTGATCATTTATGGTTATAAAAGCACCGTCTTCTGACAGCAGGGAAGCGCCATCATTTGTATGGTTAAAATAAGCTTCTAAAATCGTAATCATTTGCTTTAACTTCTTATCAATTTCCACAAATTCAGTAATATCCCGGCCCACTCCATACACACCCTCTATATTTCCATCAATAAAAATAGGAATGAGTGTACAATGGATATGACTTTCTGTGAGATCATTGTTAACAATAACCGTGTCGTACGTCAGTGTTTCCCCTGCCAGAGCCCTTTGAAAATAACCTTTTGTGATTTCAAAACGTTCCTTCTGTACAAAGTTTCGATAGTCTTTTCCAATCATGGAGTCAGATGGCATCTTCATCCTTTTCTCAGCTGCATGATTAATTTCTTTTATAATAAAGTTTCGATCAATCAGAAATATATTGTCTGCATGATCATACATTAAGGACTGATACTTTTGCTGATTTCGATCAAGCTCCCGCTGTGTTTTTTTTATGGAGGAAATATCCGTCACGACGCTAAAAAGCTTCGTTGTTGTTCCATTTTCAACAATGGGAATAAAAGAGGCGATGAATTCAAATCCGTAAACAACCCCTTCACACGTCTCTTCAACCTGGTTTTCCCATACTCGTTCACATATAGGAATAAATTCAGCTGCATGCTCTTTTGAAAGTATCTCCTGAACACGTTTTTGTTCAACGTTCTCCTCATTTATTCCTAATAAAGAAAAAAGGCTGCCAGTTGCTGTTTCAATTTGAAAATCGTTTTCCGATTTAACCAGCTTAAACATAAGGATAGGATGAATAAATGAATTTTTCAATGAAGACTGTGTATGAATCAGCATTTTCTCCGTGTTATGAGGCTCAAAAATAATTTCAACCAGGCTCACTTCTTCATTCAATCGGGAAACAGCCACATTAAAATTCAGCACCTGTTCATTTAGAGCGAATTTCAATGGCGTTGTTTCGATAAAGTCTCTTTTAAAGCCGTTTAAAACCAGTGAAATAAATTCACCTTCCCGGAAAACAGGATAATCCATTAGACAGGGATCTTTAATCCTGTTATCCAGATGAAATGTTTTCTTTAAAGCAGCATTCATTCCAACAATTTGAAGCCTCTCATTTACCACCGCAACAGGAGCAGTGGTACGATTTATAAAGGATTTATATTTTACTGGAAAATCCTCCATATACAATCCTTCTCTCTTTTAAGTGCTTTTTACTTATTGTAACAATCTTGTAACACGAATAAAAGCGAAAGTGTTTAATTTCGACACTTTTATAATAAAAAACAGAGATCCTTGTAGAATCTCTGCTCTTAAACTGATTATTTAGTTTTTCCCTTATCCTTTAAATAATACTTTTCAGAGGTAAAGAACTCAGTCGTGAGCTCCTTCACCTTATTCCTTAGCAGTAAAATGGCGATAAGGTTAGGTATTAATATGGTTGCAAGCATAATGTCCAGGAAGCCCCACAGCACTTCTGCTGCTCCCACGGCACCAAAAACGATGGCAACGAGATAAACGACCTGTATAGCATAAGAGGCCTTAAGACCAAATAAGAATTCTGCCTGCTTTGCTCCGTAGAAGATAACAACGAGTATAGTTGAAATTACGAAGAAAATTAATGAAACTGTTACAAGAATACTTCCAACATTGCCGAAATAGCTCGCAAAAGCAATTGTCGTCAGACCGTTTGTATTTTCATAAGCATTTTCATTTGTCCATACGCCTGAGGAAAGAACCACAAAGGCTGTAGCTGTACAAATGATCATCGTATCTACGACAATTCCGCCGATTGCCCAAAATGCCTGGCGTACAGGATGGTCTGTTGTAGCAGCAGCGTGGGCCATTGGCGCGGTACCTAACCCTGCTTCATTAGAATAAAGCCCTCTGGCAAACCCCCACCTAATTACGTCTACAATAGCTGCACCTGCGAAACCTCCGATTACCGGAGCAGGTGAAAATGCATTAGAAAATATTAATGAGAAAAATTCAGGCAGCATGTTTAAATTCATAAACAAAATGACAAGCGCTCCGCCTACGTATATGAGCGCCATAAACGGAACAACTACCTGAGTAACCTGCCCAATTCTCTTGATCCCGCCAAAAACAACTATTCCAATTAATACAGCTACGGTAATTCCTGTCCACAGAGCTGGAATATTAAAGGATTCTTCAACAGTAGTGGCAATTGAGTTCCCCTGTACCATTATGCTAGGAATTAATTCGAGCATCAGCGCAAAAGAAAACCAAATGCCAAGCCACTTCATTCCAAGACCTTTTGTCATATAGTACATCGGACCGCCGACAAATTCACCCTGCTCATTTTTCTCACGATAATGTACTGCGAGCGCACTTTCTGAGAATTTAAGCGCCATGCCGATTAACGCAATGACCCACATCCAGAACACTGCCCCCGGTCCTCCAAACATGATTGCTGCCGGTACACCAACAATGTTTGCAGCTCCGACGGTAGAAGATAGTGCTGAAGTCAGCGCTTGAAAAGGGGTAACCGTCCCTTCGCCCTTTGGCTTTTTAAAGACGCTGCCGAAGGTTTGTTTAAAAATATAAATAGGATAGCGAAATTGAATAAAACCTAATTTGACTGTCATGAAAATACCTGAGAAAAGCAGAATACCGATCAGCGGGTATCCCCACAGCCTTTCAGAAAAGACAGCAACCCATTCTAAAAAACCATCCAACTGGTTCTCCTCCTTTGTAATGTATGTAATATTCTAATACGCTTTTCCCTAGTTGATAAAAAGTAAACAGAATTTCTTCCTTTTTCGTTCTTTATTGACAAACGATTCCTTATTAAAAATTAAAAAGGGGGTGGGACAAATGTGTCTCACCCTCTTAAACCCGGTTCACTGCGCTTCAGGGGGACGCTTTCCGCGGGGCGGTGCTTGAGCTAACTTGCTTTCAGCAAGTGGATCTCAAGCTCCCGCTTCCTCCCGCAGGAGTCGCCCCCTTCCGCTCCGTTCACCTCACGTTTATAAATTAATCGTTTTGTCCCAGCATCAACGTAAATTTGATTTAAACCCGGGGTAATATTAATATCTCCACACGCCTGTTTCTTGCTCTTCCGTCTTCAGAATCATTGGGGGCAATCGGTTGGAATTCCCCAAACCCCTTGGCACTGAACCATCTTGGATCAAGAGCAGGATTATCAATAACAAGCTTCATAAAATTGACTGCGCGCATAACACTAAGTTCCCAATTGGAAGAAAAGGCAGCATTTCCTATAGGTACATTATCTGTATGTCCTGAGATGATCACATTTCGCGGGGGATCAAATTCGAGCAGCCGGGCAACCTCTTCTGCTACAGATTTATACGATTCCTGAACAGACGCTGAGCCGGAAGAAAAAAGCACACTGTCACGAATCGTTAAAAGAAGCCCTTCATCTGTCAGTTTAGTGGCAAATTGGTCAGATAAATTATTCTGCTCTATATAAGCATCGATTGCCCGCTGAATCGCAAGCAGCTCTGCCTGATCCTGAGCGATCGCTGATTCTAAGTCCGCCTGTTCCTTCAAAAACTCCTCGATGATCCTTTGTTGTTCAGTCATATCCAATGTTTCAGCACTGGCGCCTTCGATTGGATTACTCTGATCTTCATTCTCATTTTTCGGAATTAAGCTTGCGTAATCAAGGACATTTTCTCCCCCGGAAAATATATCAGTAAATACCTGGGACATATTTTGGAATTTCACCTGATCTACACTGCTGCTTGCAAATAGGACGATAAATAGAGCTAAAAGCAATGTAAGAAGATCTGCGTAGGGCAAAAGCCAGGACTCATCTACATGCTCTTCGTGCTTTTTATGCCTCTTACGCCTCGGCATGACGACTCTCTCCCTCATCATTCAATAGCTTTTCACGTTCTTTAGACGGAAGATACGAAGCAAGCTTACTTTCAATCACTTTTGGTGATTCGCCTTCTAATACAGATAAGATTCCTTCAATCATCATGTTTTTTATCATAACTTCCTGTGTTGACTTACGTTTAAGCTTATTAGCAAACGGATGCCAAAGAACATAGCCTGTAAAAATTCCAAGCAGCGTGGCAATAAAGGCTGCAGAAATTGCATGTCCGAGTGCATCTGTGTCATTCATGTCGCCAAGTGCAGCGATAAGACCGACTACCGCTCCCAAAACACCTAGTGTCGGCGCATACGTCCCGGCCTGAGAAAAAATGGCCGCTCCGGATAAATGCCGGTCTTCCATTGCATTGACTTCTTCTGCCAGCACATCTCCAATATAGTCCGCATTTTGTCCATCAATCGCTAAACCAAGTCCATTTTTCAAAAAAGGATCCTCTATTTCAATTGTTTTTGATTCAAGAGCAAGCAAACCCTCTTTTCTAGCGATCTCAGCACATTCTCCAAACAGGCGAATAACTTCCTTTACATCGTTCGATTTTTTTTCTTTAAATAAAATACCAAAAAGTGCCGGTACACGTTTAAGCTCTGACATTGGAAATGCTATTGTTACGGAAGCCACTGTTCCTAAAACAATGATTAATAGAGCCGGTCCATTCAACAAAGCTCCTGGATCTACACCCTTCAACACAATTCCGATTCCGATAGCTAAAAATCCAAATACAATTCCAAAAACTGTGGATTTATCCAATCTGTTCACCTACATTCACAATATTCATGCTTACTTAGTTTATATCGGCTTCATTTCCTTTCGTTTTAGAACTTTGAGAGAAACAGCTCATTTTCATCTCAAAGGTGTGAAAATTTTAATTAATTGGTAAAATAAAAGGGTACCTATATACATAAAAAGGAGACTACAAAATGACACATAATGAACTCTTAGAAAAATATGCAGATCTCGCTGTTAAGGTTGGAGTAAATATTCAGCCAAACCAATGGCTTTACATCGGGGCCACAATTGATAATGCCCCATTCGTACGCCTGGTGACTAAAAAGGCCTATGAAGCTGGCGCAAAGCAGGTTTTTGTTGATTGGTCAGATGATGAAGTCAGCCGGATGCGCTACGACCTTGCCCCTGAAGATTCCTTTGGAGAGTTTCCTGATTGGAAGCGTGTTGAAAGAGAACAAATGGCAAAAGAAGGCGCTGCATTTATGAATATCGTATCTGCAAGCCCTGATTTGCTAAAAGGGGTAAACCCAGAGAAAATATCTGCATTTCAACGTGCAGCTGGAAAGGCTCTATCTCAATACCGCAAATATATTCAGTCAGATAAGGTGAGCTGGACAGTGATCGCAGCACCTTCAGTTGGCTGGGCAAAAAAAGTATTCCCTGAGAATAGCGACGAAGATGCTGTTGAGGCATTATGGAATGCGATCTTTAAAGCGGTTCGTGTGGATCAGGAAAATCCGGTTGAAGCATGGATTACTCATGATAAAACTCTTCATGAAAAGGCGGATTATCTTAATACCAAACGCTACAGCAAGCTGCACTACACGGCGCCTGGCACTGATTTAGTCATTGATCTGCCGGAAGGCCATCTTTGGGCTGGTGCAGGAAGCGTAAATGAAAAAGGACATACATTCATGGCCAATATGCCGACAGAAGAAGTATTCACAGTCCCTCATAAGGATGGAGTAAACGGCACAGTAACCAATACTAAGCCTTTAAGCTATGGTGGAAACATTATAGACGGTTTTACATTAACGTTTGAAAACGGGCGAATTGTTGATATAAAAGCAGATGAAGGCCAGGAAATTCTGACAAAATTGATTGAAACAGATGAAGGCTCTCACAGATTAGGAGAAGTCGCATTGGTACCGCATCAGTCACCAATCTCCCAATCAAATGTTCTGTTCTACAATACACTTTTTGACGAAAATGCCTCCAACCACCTTGCGATCGGCAGCGCTTATGCATTCTGTATCGAAGGCGGCAAAAATATGAACGAAGAAGAACTGGCAAACAGCGGCCTAAACAGCAGCATCACCCATGTCGACTTCATGATCGGCTCAGACCAAATGGACATCGACGGCATCACCAAAGACGGCCAAAGAGAACCAATCTTCCGAAACGGTGACTGGGCATTCTAAAAGCGGAAGCGGGCGGTTGGGGCGACAAGCATAAGGCAGCCTGCACAGATAGGCGCTTTTTGCCTATTGGGCAGGCTGCCTTATGACTCGAGCCCCTGCCCGGTGGAGCTGGATATTACTAAAAGCGGAAGCGGGCGTTTAGCTCCGACAGACGTAAGACGATCAGCCAATCAGACGCTTTTTGCCTGAATGGATGAGTGGCTTACGATCCGAGGAGCGTAACTTAAAACCTCTGTCCCTGCCATATTTACTCTTTAAGAGCTTTCTCTAAGAAATCATTTTACTAATAGGTGATGAATCATTTATACTTGAACTAATCAACCAGAGTTGTTTTTTTGAGAGGAGGCTATTAATTATGCTTCAGATGACTACTGTTTTACTTGGCTTTGTAGCAATGATCGGTCTTGTAGGGGGAGCTTTAATGTATTTCCTGCGCATTCCGCTTAATTCTAAAGACGCTGAAAAAGTAGATCCAAAACCAAAATCATAAAAAACATTGGCCCACGGCCAATGTTTTTTATTTACTAGCACAAACCTGAAGAGTGAGGAGAATCCACAATGCAAGATCAAAAATTCATGAGCGAAACGCGAACCATCCAAACGAGCCATGTACTCCCTCCTGATACCAATCATCATGGTACCTTATTTGGCGGGAAGCTAATGAGCTATATTGATAATGTGGCTTCAATTGCTGCTGTCAAATTAGCGCGTTCACCTGTAGTGACTGCCTCCACCGACTCTGTGGACTTTCTAAAGCCGATTACAGTTGGTGATGCAGTTACACTTGAAGCTTTTGTATCCTACACCGGCAGAAGCTCTATGGAGGTATTTGTCCGGGTTACAGCTGAAAAGCTATTAACAGGAGAGCAATCTGTCGCAGCTATTTCATTTTTAACCTTTGTAGCGATCAATGAGGAGGGAAAGCCCGTTCAGGTTCCTCAAGTTATTGCTCAGACTGAGGAAGAAAAGTGGCTTAACAAATCAGCAGAAGGCCGTGCCGCTCACAGAAAAGCAAGAAAACTGCATAGTCAGGAACTTGCAGCCTTTTTCACAAAAGAAAATAAAAATTAAAAACAAGAGAGGGAAAATCGAAACCCGCATACCCTTCTTTTTTCCCTCAAACTCTTGATTTTTGCTAACCCGAATCCCACAGAATTCATCCTGTTTTTCCCTAAATCCACAAAATCAGCCCATCTTCTCTATAGTATCGGGCTCCCTTACGTTACAGAAAGATTATTCTTTTATTACATCACCAGATCAAACTCTTAAACTGAAATCGCTTTATCCCCTCTAATATCACCTTTCTCTCTCTGTTGCTTTTTCGAATTACTAGGCAGTTTCTTGTAATATACAATTTCCCCAACATTCGACTCTCCACCTAACCCGGAAAATAGTCTATACTACACGGGAGAGTAAACTGGGCAACGCTTCATATCTCTTAGGGAATAGGCTTTAATTTAAGTGAACACAAGAACAACATAAAACGAAACAAAGAACACCAGCCTAATTTCCCGGCATTGTGAACGTGCCATTTAACCAAGACTATTACACTATAAAAAAATATCGGAGGAATTTTATATGTTATCGAACGCTGAAATCGGAATTGACTTAGGGACTGCAAATATCCTTGTTTATAGTAAAAATAAAGGAATAATTATGAATGAACCATCTGTGGTTGCCATTGATGTAAATACTAAAAAAGTTCTCGCAGTAGGACATGACGCTAAAAACATGATTGGTAAAACACCAGGCAATATCGTTGCCGTAAGACCTTTAAAGGATGGTGTAATTGCTGATTTTGATGTGACAACGGATATGCTGAAGCATATTATGGGAACTATCGGTAAGAAGCTCGGCTTTTCCCTTCGTAAACCAAGCGTGGTGGTTTGCACGCCATCCGGAGCAACCTCTGTAGAACGACGTGCGATTCATGATGCAGTAAAAAACAGCGGCGCGAAGAACGTTCACCTGATCGAGGAGCCGGTTGCAGCTGCAATTGGTGCAGATCTGCCAGTAGGCGAGCCTGTAGCAAATGTTATCGTTGATATTGGCGGCGGGACTACTGAAGTTGCCATTATTTCGTATGGCGGTGTTGTTTCCTGCAATACGATTCGTGTAGCCGGGGATAAAATGGATGAAGATATTATTCAATATATCCGTAAATCCTATAATCTTCTTATCGGTGAACGGACAGCTGAACAAATTAAAATGGAAATTGGCTATGCGCCAATTGAACATACAAGCATAGAAATGGATATCCGCGGCCGTGACCTTGTAACCGGTCTTCCAAAAACGATTTCGTTAACTTCAACAGAAGTACAGGTTGCGATTCAGGAGTCACTGCTTAGCGTTCTTGAAGCAATTCGCGCTACCCTTGAAAATTGCCCTCCGGAACTAAGTGGAGACATTGTAGACCGCGGGGTTATTCTTTCCGGCGGAGGAGCCCTTCTTAACGGACTTCAGGAATGGCTGAGTAAGGAAATCGTCGTTCCAGTTCATATTGCACCAAACCCGCTTGAATCTGTAGCAATCGGTACAGGCAAATCTCTTGCAGTAATTCATAAGCTTCAAAAAGCAACCAGATAATTTTCTGATTCCAAAAATATAGTAAAAAAACAGCGATTTCACTATGATTTCGCTGTTTTTTATGTTTAAATGCTTTGGGTTAGGGTAAGAACTTTTGTTTAAAAAACTGATCTATTTTCTCTATGTGCGCGTTAGCTTAATAGAAATTGTTATCTGAGAATGGTTCCAGTATGATAGTACTATCTTATTTCCCAACAAAGGAGTTTGCTATGACGGAACCTCGCGATCTTGATTTGTACCAAAATCTTGTCAATGGTGACAAAAAAGCGTTAGAAGCCTTATATGACCGGTATGAGAAGCTTGTTTATTCCTTTGCCTACCGGATGACAAAAGACCCGGAACTCGCTGAAGAGGTTGTACAGGAAGTGTTTATCAAGCTTTGGAACCCTCACTCCCCCTACAGCAGTGAAAAAGGAAAATTTTCTTCCTGGCTTCTTACCATGACCAGAAATACCGCCCTTGATTTCCTTCGAAAACAGGCGAATAAACCGACTGTTGAGTATGAGGAACGGGATTCTCCTCAGGAAGCAGCTGACAGCCCGGGAGAGCTTTTGGAAGTAAAAGAACAAAGCCAGCTTGTGCGAAGGGCAGTTCAAAGACTCAAGAAAGACCAGAAACAGATTATTGAGCTCTTTTATTTTCAAGGGCTTACACACGAAAAAATAGCTGTCCGAACCGGATTGCCTCTTGGGACAGTTAAAGGACGGATACGATTGGCACTTAAACATCTGCGAACCCATATCAACGAGGAAGGAGGAAAAGTTAATGGCTACTAACAGAGCTCACTGCGATCAGCTTATTGATTATTTTAACGGACATTTATCCGGAGAAGAAAAAAAGGCATTTGAAGAGCACTTAAACACTTGTACTGAATGCCAGGAAGAGCTTAATGAATGGAATGCGTTAATCGATGAATTGCCATACGATTCAGAGCCGGTCACACCGCCTGAAGGAATGAAAGAACGCACCCTTGCTGCAGTGTTTAAGGAAGATGAAACAAGCAAAGCTGAAAAAGATGATGAATCAAACCAGACTCAGGCAATTTCACCTTTTACACACGCAGAAAAAGCGCCTGTTAAGAAATTCCCATCTAAAAAATGGGTTTTGCCAGCAGCTGCTGCTTTTCTTCTTTCCCTCGGAGGGAATGTGTTTTTATTCAATCAGCTTCAGCAGCAATCAACGGAGCTGACACAATCACAGGAAACGATTGATGAATTAATGCAATTTGTCACACTTTCACCTGTTAACACCGAAGAGGCGGCTCCCGCCGGTACTGCTTCAATTGTCCGCCGCGGCTCTGAAGTAAGTGTCGTCATAAACGCCTCCTCCCTCGGGCCCCTTCGGGATAATGAGGTATACCAGGTCTGGCTGATAGAAGGAGACTCACCGGATACTCCTCAAAGAGCTGGTACATTTGTCTCAAGTGAAACGGGTGACGGAACAGTAGTCTTTACGATGGAGAATTTTAATCCCGAGCAGTGGAATACCATCGCAATTTCCCACGAGCCCGATGCAGACAGTCAAACACCTGAAGGAGAAGTTATTCTGGCTTCAGAATTATAAGGTATAAAATAAGAGACCCCGCGGGGTCTCTTATTTTCGGCTGAGAAATGGACAGCCGGATTCTTTTTTGGCTAAGTCGGATTTATAGAAAGACGGCTGGTAAAAGAAATTTGGCGAGTTCCACTTATTTTTATAACGCTTGTGAAAAATGTGGGAGGAAGCAGGCGAAACTGGCGGAATAAGCCATGTCCAGTCGCCTGTTACCTCTCTTCCCGCCTGCTTTTCTCTTTCTTCAAACAAGGCGAATTGACTGCCTGCCGTATGATGATCCGTAATGCTGACCCCCGCTTTTTTATAAGAATAAAGCACAGCCTGATTCAGTTCGATTAAAGCTCGGTCTTTCCAAAGAGATGATTGGTATTGATTGGATAAGCCCATCTTTTCTGCTACTGCCGGCAGCTGATTGTAGCGGTAATCATCAGCAAAATTACGTGCTCCGATTTCTGTTTCCATGTACCAGCCATTAAAAGGAGCAGCGATGTACTCAATTCCGCCGATCTCTAATTTCATTTCAGAAATAATGGGAACAGCATACCACTTCAACCCAAGTTCCTCTATACCCGTTATCTCAGGATGAGTGATTTTGACTTCCTTTACCATTGATGAAGGAATGTCAAAGTAAAAAGGCTCTTCTTCATTTAGCTGAACAACGATCGGCAGGACATCGAAATGTGTCCCCTCTCCTTTCCATCCTATTGATTCACAAAACTCCGTAAATTGAATGGAATGCGGGTCACCGACAACCGTGCCACCCTGCTGAGAGTATCCTGCGTAGCGAATTAATTGGTGGTTAAGGATACGCACAGGATCTCTTCCCTGCCCTCTTGGAGAAAAAACAGTCACTGTTGATCGGATTTTCCCATTGTTCGTAGCAAATTCAATATGCTTCAGCAGCATTTCTTTTACTTCTTCTTTTGAAGCTGCATCTCTTGCATCAATAACCTCTAAGCTGTTCCAAAAAAGACGGCCAATACAGCGATTACTGTTTCGCCACGCAGCACGTGCACCAAACGTAAGCTCCTCTAATGTGTGAGTATATATACCGTTATCCATGATTGAGTTTTTAATTTCTGTTTTGCGCTTCTGACATGCTTCATCACTCAAGCCGGACTCAGTGTAAAAAAGCTGAATAAATTCATCTGCCTTTTCAATAAGCGTTTCTCTATTCATGATAAACGACCCTTTTCAATAGTTTGATTTGACTTTCTTTATCATAGCATGCACAATCAAGCTATTTTGTTAAAGAATCGTTCAAAAAAGTGACAGCTTACCGGCTTTACGATATACGTTGGTACAGTCTGCTGTATTCTTCCTCTAATTGTGTCTTTTTGCCATAAAGCTGCTGAGTTTCTTCTAAATCTGTAGTCTCATTTAATTGTTTCTCCAGGCTTGAAATCGATTGTTCAAGCTCTTCAAGCTTTTTAAGCAAATCTTCCTCCGTTATTTCCTCGGAAATAGGCTGAATGATCTTCCGTACTCTTTTCTTTGGCGACTTTTGAACCGGAAAATTTAATTCTTCCTGCTTCTGTGCGCTTCTTTTTTCCTTTGCCCAATCGTAGGGGCCTTCAAAAAGAGTCAGCTGCCGATTTTCAAGCCATGCCGTCCGTGTGAATACATTATTAAGAAAATAACGATCATGGGATATCGCTAAAATGGTTCCCTCAAAGCCGGTTAAGGCTTCCTCTAGTACTTCCTGAGATTCAATATCCAGGTGATTGGTCGGTTCGTCAAGAAGCAGCAGGTTACATGGCTGATGCATGAGGACTGCAAGCCTTAACCTCATTCGTTCTCCCCCGCTTAGCCCTGAGATCCTGTTAAATACATTTGCACCGTAAAACAAGAAGGTCGCGAGCTTATGTCTAGCCTCTGCTTCGCTGACAGGTACATCCCTTCTAAACAAGTCGATTACCCTGTCTGACGGTTCGAATTCAAGAGCATCCTGGGACAGATAACCGATTTTACAGCTGCTTCCTCGTTTTATTTGACCTTTATCAGGTAAATTGCTGCCAAGGATCATTGAAAACAGCGTTGACTTACCCGAGCCATTGCTTCCTACAATCGCCATACGGTCTTTATAGTAAAGGGATAAATTGAGGTCTTTAAAAAGCAGCTCCTGATATCCCTTTTCAATCTCCTGAATAGTGAGAACATCCTTACCGCTGCGATCACCTGCCTGAAAAGAAAGATTCATTGTTTTTTGTTCAAGTACCGGTTTTTTAAGCACGTCAATCTTTGCCAGTGCTTTCTCCATCGATTTCGCTTTTCGAAAAAGCTTTTCACTCGGAGGACTTGATTCGTTCGCCCATTGTCTGAGACGTTTAATGGCTTCCTTCATTTTTTTAATTTTCTTCTGCTGTTCTTCGTAGGCATGGAATTCATGCATCAGCTTTTCTTCTTTTTGTTTTACATAAGCTGTATAGCTGCACGGATAAATTGTTATTTCCCCATCCTCCAGGTCAGCAATTTTGTTTACGGTATGATCCAGAAAATAACGGTCATGGGAAATGACGATAACTGCCCCCTTATATTGCTGAAGAAATTGCTCAAGCCATTCAATGGACTCAAGATCAAGATGATTCGTCGGTTCATCAAGCAGCAATAGATCCGGCTTTTGAAGAAGCAAAAGACTAAGACCGATCTTCGTTTTTTCACCGCCGCTCATTTGAGCTAATTCCCGGTTTTCAAGGTGTTCGATTTTAAGCCCCGTTATAACCGAATCTATTTTTGATTCGATTTCATATCCGCCTTTTTGTTCAAGCTCTTCCTGAAGAGCTCCATATTCGATCATCCTCCGGTTCAGTTTTTCCTCACTTTCAGCCTCTGTAAATCCTTTTTCAAGCTCTCTAAGTCTTTTTTGGATCGTAAAAATCTCTTCAAAAGCACTTTCAAGATAAGCTCTTCCCGTCTTATGCTCCTGAAAGTCAGGTATTTGAGATAAGATTCCGACTCTGCAGTTCTTTTGCAGGGTAATGGATCCCGCATCCGCTTCTTCTTCCCCGGTAATTAGCTTAAACAGAGTTGATTTCCCGCTTCCGTTCCGCCCTACCAGACCAACCCGGTCATTGTTTTTTATGACTAATGAGACTCCCTCAAAAACCGGGATCTCGTTGTATTGTTTTTTCACTTCATATAATTGGCATATAATCATGGTGAACCTCCCAAATATGGTTTGAGAGATCTCTTTCCAGACTAAAAAAATAGCTGCAGGAGCTTATCCCCTGCAGCTACGTAAATAGAATAGACTGACCAGTGTGCTTCGGACACACTGCTACACTATTTTCCTTCTTCTGAGGCAATAAGAGATCTCTGAATGAAATTGGTTTCGTGCATTTGTTTAAAAAAAGGCAGACTTATCCCTTTAAGAAAAAACGCATGAAAAATTCCACAGCAAATCGTAATAAATTCCAACACTGCCGCAGAAAACGCCAACTCATTCATCATCCCTCTTCACCTCACCTTCCGTACAATCTAATTTATGATCTTATTATAGTGAATATACAGCCAAAAAACAAACAAATCTGAAATAATTAATCCCTTTTAGCCTTAAAAACACAAAAAAACTGTCCTGCATTATGCAGCACAGTTTACTCGACAGAATATGACAAGTGCCTGTCACTTTGTCTTCGACAAGTGACAGGCACTTCGCAGTTTAAGCCAGACGTTTAAAGTTCTGGCCAAGTATTTCGTTCATGGTGTGGACGGTGATGAAGGCTTTGTCATCTTTTTTGCCGATGTATCGTTTTAATCTGGAGAGGTCTTTTCTTCCCAGGATGGTGGTGATGACTTCTTTGTCATCGTATTTGAAGGCCCCTTTTGCTGTGTGAATCGTAGCGCCGCAGCCAAGTTCACCTACGATAAAGGCTCTGATTAAAGCACTTTTTTCGCTGATGATGACGACTTCTTTGTTGGCATTGAATTGCTGCAAAGTATAATCGATCATCAGGCCATTTAAAATAACCCCGAAGAATGCATACATACCAATTTGCGGTCCAAACAACAGAACGGATGACAACGCAACAGCCAGGTCAGAAAACAGGACAGCACGCCCGATTTCAATCCGGAAATATTTATTAAGGATCATCGCAATAATATCTGTACCACCTGTTGATGCACGCTGATTGAACACAATTGCCATGCCAATTGCAGCGATACACTGGCCAATAATCAGCTGGATCAAGATATCCTCGCTTAATGGCCCTGAAAGAGGCGCAATCCATTCCAGCAGCCAAACATAACCGGAAAGTGCAAAGCTTGTATAAACCGTTTTGGCTCCAAACTGAAATCCTAAAAATGCAATTCCAATAGCAAACAAAATAATATTAACAAGTATCATAAATAACCCGATTGAAAGGTTAGGGAATAATGAGTTCAATACAATCGACATTCCGCTTACACCGCCTGTTGCTAAGCTGTTTGGTGAAAGAAAGAAATGTACATTTACTGCAACAAATAAAGCTCCCAAGTTCATTAAGAAAAAGCTCATTATCTTTTTCATACGAAATGCCTCCTTATGCTTATTTTTTAATCACAAGAACGCATTATACGCATGACCCGGCAGGCTGTAAAGAGTTAAAAAACCGCTGTAAAATCGTAAATTTATTCAGTAATTTTTCATTATGTATGGCTATGAGTATTCATACATAGCCTTATACTTGCTGCAGTGAATGAAGCACCTGCTTAAGCTTGTCGCTGTTTTTTTTATACAAAAGCATTCCCTCTTCATTCGAAGCTGATAAAGCAAAAAGATCTAAATCTGCTTTGCTTCTTTCAAGAGCTGCTTTAATAAAACCAATAGGGTCCTGTTGCTTTTCCATCCGGATATGATCGTATAGATCCAGTGATAAATCTCCGTGTGAATCAATCTGGCAGATGAAAACATCCTCAACCCTGACAGATTTCTTCTCTAGTTCCCCCCTGAGCCATTCTTCACTCTTCCGGATTGAATCAAGTGCTCCGTTCATAATATTCCCATCCATGATGACAAGACAGGGCTCCTTTAGAGGATTAATCGCGATGTGCATATCACTTGGGGTCAATGGCTGCTTTTCTCTTTTAAGAAGAACATTTAAATCCCCTGTAGGTTCTAAAATGGCAAACTCTACGTCTGACAGGTTGAAAACATCCTTTTTCCTTAAAAGTTCCATCAGTTCATCAATTGTATATTTTTCTTTTTTCAGGCTTTCTTCGAGCACGTTTCCATTCTGAATGAACACTGTCCCTTTTCCCTCAAAGAAATCACGAAGCTTTTTGCTTTTTAGAGACAATCGATCAGCAAGAACCGGAAGCGAGATAAAGGCTCCGATCCCAAGCACTCCATGAATAAAGCTCTCGTCAAGCCCGGTAATCACTTCAGCGCCGATACTGCCTGCTGTAATCCCGACTACATATTCAAAAAATGAAAGCTGGGAGATTTGTTTTTTCCCAAGCATTTTGGTCGCAAAGAAAAGGGCGATGAGCATAAAAATGCTTCTGATGATAACGATCAGCCATTCTGGCATGCTAAGACTCCTTTACTGCTGCTCGATTTGAGTCAGGCGGGTTTTTATATCTTCGATGACTTCTGCAATGGTGAGCATTGCCTGGTTAAAGGCTTGTTTATGATTAAGATCAGTTGTTTTCATCATTTGCTCAATCAGTCTGCTTTCGACTTTTTTAAGGTTAAGTAAGCATGCTTGTACTTCTGTATTTTTCATAGGATTGCACCCCTTTTATAGTCTGTCTTCTCATTATGGGGATTTTGTTTAGGTGTTATGCATTTCTTAACATGAATTGTTATAAGGATGGTTTCTTACTATCCCTAATAATCATGTTCTCTTGGGAATAAAAAAACCGATAACTCCTTGATGAAAAGGAATTTTCAGTGTTTTATACTGATTTAAAATATGTTTTGTGTTAGAGATACAGGTTATGACTTTCATCTTCAATTAACATAGAAGATCAGCAATATTAACTTTATGAGGACAAATGAAAAGCTTAGCATCTATATCTTAATGAGTTTTTTAATCATCTACTTTTTATTGTTCAACTTCATTTACCCATTAGTTCTTCAATAGAAGTTTTAATAGAGAGTTTTACTGTTTTATTTTTATTATCTGCACTTGCAATAATCACTGGCTAAAAAGCTGACTGTTGCAATTCAGCGTTCATGAAATGACTTCCACAAAAAGGACTTCTATATATTTGGAAGTCCTTTCATCACCTTAGAAAATAAAAACTTTATTTGTGCTTAAAATAAAAACGCCCCTCACTAAGTGTAAGGAACGCTCTAAAATGCTTACCGATTATCAACCGTCTCCGGATACATATCATGATTCATCAAACGATGAAATGCCATCTCTTCATACTTCGTCCCCGGCTTGCCGTAGTTAGTGTAAGGATCAATCGAAATCCCGCCTCTTGGCGTAAATTTCCCCCATACTTCTATATAGCGAGGGTCCATGAGTTCGATAAGGTCGTTCATGATGATGTTCATGCAGTCCTCATGGAAGTCGCCGTGTAAAATCCCTAGTCATATCACCATTAATCCATTACTAGAAAGTCACTGGTCACTGGATTGGTCACAACTAGAGAAAAACCCGTCAAATTCCCCCGCTGCTTCAAGCTGCATAGACGGTAATGCGTGACTGTATGTGTTCAGTGTAATGTTCACATTTTTATGCCCTAGCCGCTCCTGAATGATCTTTGGATTCACTTTATTCTCAAGTAAAAACGTTGCATGGGTATGGCGCAAATCATGCAGCCTTATTATTGGAATATCCAATTGATCAACGGTCACTTTGAATGCACGTCTAAAATTGTTAGGATGCACCCAATTACCATTTTTCGTACACACGACTAAATCATGATCACTGTAGGTCTGTTGCTGGATCGCTTTTTCTTTCTTCGTTAACTGGCGATGTGCTTTTAGGCTATCAGCAAGTGAATCAGAAATGTAAATGCTCCTCATGGCAGATACCGTTTTCCCCCCTGCCATTAACCCATACATTCTTCCCTCATTAATCTTATTTAGTGTTTGTCGAACAGTAATCATTTTATTATCTAAATCAATATCACTCCATCTCAACCCAAGAACTTCACCCATTCTCATGCCTGTTTGGAGGGAAATATTAAAGCCAATAAAATGTCTTGTCAAATCCAATAATTTGTTTGGAGCATCCAAAAATGTTGCAACTTGTTCCGCAGTCCAGACACGTAATTTCTTTTCCAATCTTGGGAGTGATATATCATCCAACATCAAATCACTCACAAGTCCATTTCTAGCTGCCTTACTAAGCACCTCTGACACAATACCATATGTGGCTCGGATCGTAGCTGGAGCAAGTCCTCTGTCCTCGTACAGAGCTTGTATAAAGTTTTGTAAAATGGTTTCGTTAAACTCATTTACTCTCACTTCACCAATATGAGGAATAATATTGTACCGAATTTGTTCTTCATAATTTTTGATTGTACTCGGTTTAAGCTTAATCTTTTTGGAATCAAACCATTGTGCAAGATACGTACGAAATGTATATTGAGAACTGCTAATTTCTTTTGACTCGTTTACCTGTACTTGAAGAATTGCTAGTGCAATTTGAGCTTCTTTTTTTGTATCAAAGCCTCTTCTACGTAATTGCTTTCTCTTCCCAGTCAACGGGTCTTTTCTTGCATCTAATACAAATAGATATTTCCCTGTTTTAGGGTCTTTTTTTATTAAAGCCAATTATCATCACCTAGTTATCTACAATGATGAGACCAAGCTTTATACGTATTTATATTGTACCATCAATTAATCTTTGCATTCGTTATATGTTTTCAATTATTTGCATCAGATATTCCAAAAAATTTTATTGAATATTACATTGTGACTTAATTCGTAACAGGGAATAATATGTTATCCAACAATTCAATATGATGCATAATACTTAGCCTCTTTACAACCCCCAAACTTGTTGAAGTCCCTGCTTCATTATGTTTTAATAATGTTAATAAACCCACTGTATTTAACTGGTCATCCTCTGTGGTACTATACCACTGTGCTAATTTAACTAAAGCCTCTGATAACTTTCCTGCTGGGTCTGTTCTATCTTCATTCGAATCGGATACGAAATGCCTAACACGTAAATTGTTTTGAGAATCTACATAGACAATATGTAAAGCCACCGCCATTGCTCCAAATCCACCTTCCAAAAATTCTGACCCTACTATTGAATAATCTGAAAATCCAAGAAAGCCTTGTTGTAGATAATAGCGATGTTCAGAGGAGAATGGCTCGTCTATATCGTAATAATCTGCATTTCTATCTCTCTTAACAAATGGGTTTGTTAACAGGACTGCGTTTAAATTTGTGAATCTAACTCTAAATTCAGTAGCACTTGGGATGAAATTATACTTGGGTTTTAGGTCATTAAACACAGTTTCATAAATATCTAAATGTGAGATGTCATGATGGATAATTGCAATCTCTTCTAAGCTAACATTAAATTCTTGAACTATTGCTGGTAATTCTTCTTCAGAATTTCCGTTCATGTAATAGGCTATAGTAATGAATGGACTATTAAATAATTCAATAATTTGTGAGAAATATCCCTCATTCTCCTCTAAATCATTTCTGAAAGTGCCTACAACAGGATTAATAACTACTATTAGACTTTTTTTTGACTCAATAAAAGCCTCAATAGTAGTTATTAATGTAGAAGAATACTTTATTGGCTCGATTACAGGTACAATCTGTTCTGACATAATTCCTTGTTGATTTAAATCTCGAATAGCAATTAGTTCATTTTGTTTCCCTCTTAAAAAAGGAAAATACATTTTAGTCCCCTCCATCTATATTCTTTAAGAACCGTTCGTACTTTTCATTATTTAAACTAGATTGATAGACTAACCATCTAAGCTCAAACGGTACTTTTTTTATATATTCGGCACTAGAAGCATTTTTCCTTCTATTTAAATGAACAAATACCATTTTTTGTGCATATTTGATATCTAAGGTCTTGAATTTTTTTAGATACGCTTTGAATTTTTGAACATCTTTGATTTTTTTATCAACTCCAAATTCTTTTTCAACTAAGCTTTCATATTCTTTTTTCCTTAACAGCTTAAATAATTGCTCATGCTTCAACTTAGAAAAATCTTGTACAGGTAATTTACGTACACTTATACTATTTCTCTTGGTTAATACACAAATACCGACCTTATGATCTTTCAATAACCTATAGGCAGGATAATATTTGTCTTCAGAGACTAAAATATAAACAATTGAACAAACTTTATAGTAGTCCTCTATTTGATAAATCAACTTATCGAGAGAATCTAGCTCAGTCTTAATTTCAAAAATGAAGGCTTTTTTGTTATTTACTACTAAAAAATCAGCTCGAGATTTGCTGATAGAAACTTCGCTCATTGCGTAAGTAGTATTAAGACTGTATTTTCCAACCACTAATTTATTAAATAAAGTGTTCTTGTAATAATATTCATTCCGATAATATCTGCCTAAATATTTATACAATTCACTCCATACATTTTCAACATTGCTTTCTGAAGCAATAATTTCTTGAATAGTACGCTTTGAAAAATACTTATTTACTAGCGTATTATTTGAATGGCAAACACTATCCATTTGTATTTCTCCTTTTTGGAATATCAACTGCCTATTTATACAAAGCTTTACTTACCCCAATTAATTCATTAAATCTAATCATTTATTCGCTTGTTCTATTATATTTAAACATATATTGTACTCAGTTCAGTGGTTTTATCATCAGAAAAAGCACCCAATTTAATTGGATGCATTTTAACTATTTCACTTGTTCCTTTAATACCTCTTTCAGCAATTCAAAGGCATTCTCTTCTCTTGGGTCGTTTGTACCAAGTTCACCTTTGAAGGCTTTTGAGAGGATGGATTGTTTAACCCTTTCTACAACATTCTCAACTGCTAAATGGTTTTTCGCCTCATCTTCTTTTTCTAATATGTTTCTAACCTTTTTAATAAGGACATCATGTTCTTCTAACGGAGGAACTGGAACTAATATTTCATTTAGAATTTTTAAATTTATGTTTTTTTGTGCTGTAGCAGGAGCATAATGTTCTAAATCATTTTTAATTGTGCTTATATAGTAATGAATAAATTCAGACGACACACTTTTTTCAAAGGGAACAAATCCGACGACACTGTCAGGAAAACAACAAGGGAATTTTAGTATAGCAGTATCTCCGATATTGGCTGCGATTGTAATACACACAGTACCTACTGGAAACAATTTGCTCTGATTATATCCAAATTCACTTAATGTTTGAGAAAAGCCCTTCACATAATCCTTAGCCCTAGCAACATCACCTGTTTGAATAAACGGGTATTCTCCACCAAATAATTTAGGATCATTTCTGGGTCTATATTTTGATTTTCCTCTCTTTAATTCTCCTAGCTCACCAAGCTTGAGCCACTCCCATCCTATTGGCAATTTATAAGGACCTAAATTAGGTTTCTTTGAAATATATTCATGCGTACTTTCTCTCCACTCTCTTGTCAACTCTCCACGAAATGCCTTATCCAAAATAGCAGCTCGACGAAGTTCAAACGATTTCTTCGCTTCTTCAATTAATTGATTTGCTGCATCCATTTTGTTCAGGAGGCGTTCTACCTTATCAGCAATCTGTTTTTGTTCGTTTAGAGGAGGAAGAACATAAGGAATCAAACTCATTTTTCCTTTATTTAATATTGAAACTGTTGTAGCAGAAGACCGATTCCAAAGTTCATTTTGGTAAAATCCATTTAATACTTGATAATAGTTAAACTTTGGGTTAATTATTTTTTTATTTGGCACAAGTGAATTTATTTGTTGATTAGTTGTACATTCAATAGTGCTAAACCCAACCTTTCCAATAGAACCTATACAACACACCATCGTAGATTCTTTTGGTATAATTCTGGAAACGACTTTGCCCTGATCGGTTAAATATTCAGAAGCATATACAACTTCGCTACCTTGTTCTAAATCTGCTGGCTTAACAAATGGAAAATCACCACCATAGTATTCACTCTGTTTTTTAGCTGGGGTAGAACCTGTAACTATGTCGTTTGTTGTTTCAGTTTTTACCCAAATCCAATTATCTGGCACTTCATATGCCTGCTCTTCCTCTGTTACTATAGCTTTTTCTAACAACTCTTCAATGGTCTTTTTCTTCTTACTCACTTAACGACCACCTCATTTTCTTCAACAGCACGTAACTCTTCAACTACTTCACTTAATAAATCCTTCGCCTGTTGAAGTTTCACAATCGCTTCTTCTACTGATTCAATCGGGTCTGGTAAGTTTTCATATGAAGACAATGATTCATCTGCAATCAATCCAATATCTAAACTGTCATCCTTCTTCGCAACTTCTTCACGTGTAAACTTATTCCAACGTTCATCTTCAACTTTAGAACGTTCTTCTGCCACATATGCTTTCAAGAAGTTTTCAAAATTTGCCATCGTTAATTGATTTCTCTTACCAAATGAAGACATATTTGTTCTCAAGTCATAAACCCATACATCTTTCGTATTTCCTTTGTCTGTTTTTTCTCTTGTAAAGAACAGCACATTTGTTTTTACACCTTGTGCATAGAAAATACCCGTTGGTAAACGTAGGATAGTGTGCAGATTACATTTATCCATTAAGTCACGACGAATTTGCGCACCTATTCCGCCCTCAAATAAAACATTATCAGGTAAAACAACTGCTGCACGAGCTTTTCCATCGTCCTTTAAGGCATTATAAATTAACTGTAAGAAATTTAACTGCTTGTTGGATGTTTCAAACGTTAAATCATCCCGAGACACACGTTCTCCACCTCTTTTTGTACCAAACGGAGGATTTGTCAAAATGACATCAAAATTCTTCATCCATTTACCATTGCTCGATAAAGAATCCCCATTTTCCATTCGCCCTTCAATATTATGGAGTAAAGCATTCATTAATGCTAAACGATGTGTGCCTTTTACAAGCTCCATTCCACTAAATGCTTCTTTTTTTTGGAATTCAGCTTCTTGTGGGTCAAGGTCAAAATAATCATCTGTTTTATTTTTCAAATACTGGTCAGCTGAAATCATAAAGCCTAATGTTCCTGCAGCAGGGTCATTACAACGTTCCCCTACTTTTGGGTCAACGAGTTGAACCATTACATCAATCAGGACACGAGGCGTAAAATATTGTCCAGCTCCAGACTTTGTTTCACTCGCATTTTTCTCGAGTAGTCCTTCATAAAGATTACCTAACCCTTCTTCTTTTGCACTGTACCAATCAAGAGCATCAATTGATTTAATGATTTTTTCCAAGTTTTTAGGCTCTTCAATACTTGTTGCTGCATCACTATAAATCAAACGAAGACGTTCATTTTCACTGCTACCTAGCTCTAATAATAAGCGTTGATAAAAGGTCTTTAGTTCAATACCTTCCTTTTTTGTAAGGTCATCCCATCGATATCCTTCTGGAATAACTTCCTCTGTTTGTTGCTCTTTCATCATTTTTAAAAATAATATAAATGTTAACTCTGTTACATATTGTTGATAAGTGATTCCATCATCACGCAAAACATTACACAAATTCCATAACTTTTGTACAATTTCTTGGTTGTTCATAAAATGCCTCCAGCATATTCAAAATTTTAGCATCAACTCTACTACCGTATCAATTAGTCGATGCTTACTATTATAACGTAAAAAAAACCTCAATAAAGAGGCAAGGTTTCAACTGATATATAAGTTATCATTGATCGTATTTACCACTCTATCAATGTTGTCTCCAAACTCTCGTTTTAACATCTTATAGCCGCCTTGACTAAGGAACGGCTCTTCTGAAAACGCATCTTTAGAGGTTGGAGCTAAGACAGGGAATTGTAATAATTGCTTTTCAATTCGCTCTAACCATTTTTTCTGTCTAGGAGTCCAATCATGTAAGGAAAATACTTTCTCCATAGCATGCTTTATACGTGAATCATGGGAAATAAGTGCTTCTCCAAGAGCCGCTTGCCGAATAAAACTAATGATGTCTGCAGCTATGTCTTCATTTTTTGTTTGTTTCCAAGCAGTTTGTAAATGTGATTGTTTATATCCCTTTGTCTCTAAAATTGTGATAAGTTCTCTCAAATCTTTTTTAGTTAAGTTTTTTGGTCTTGTACATACGATTTGCAGAGCAGGGATTTCATTTATATTCTCTTGAATATACTGGACGAAACCATTTAGATAATCCTCTGGGCGTTTATTCCCTTCCCCATATCCTCGAATTACTTCTGTTACTTTATCTTCTTTATTAGAAATGTATCGTTTCTCTCCACTAACTCGGTATGTTTCAATGTACTCAAACAAAACATTATGTTGTTTTGCAGTTTCAGGAGAATAAGTTTGAACCTCTTTTACCCATTCATCAATCGATTTCCCTTTCGATAGTTCCTCAAATTTCTGTTTACCTTCCTCGTTAAGCTTTTGTTTTCGACGCTGCAATTTAGCCACTAATTGGTCACGGTAAAACGAAGATTCTTCTTCTGTTGTGGAGCGGGTTAAAGAATGATATAAGTCACCAATGGCAATATTCTTTTTTTCACAACAGGCTTCATTTCTGTGTATTTTTGTAATTTATCGTAAATACCTACCGCATCATATATATTAAAATGAGATTTTCCTATATCGGGACAAAGCCGAGTTGCACGACCTAGCATTTGATCATAAAGAATACGTGATTGAATACGACGTAAAAATACTATGTTTGTAATAGCTGGAACATCAATACCCGTTGTTAGTAAATCTACCGTTACCACTACCTTTGGTAACCTTTCATTCTTAAGTCTTTTGATAGCTTCTAAAGGCTTATAGATATAGCCAGTGATTTTCATAATTGCGTCATCTTCTACTTCATCACCACGTTCTTTGAATGCCTCTTTTAGTAATCTGACTATCAAATCAGCATGTTGGTCAGTAACTGCAAATATGAATGTCTTTTCTTTGCTTGCAGGGTCAATGTAATCGACTAATTTATTTAATACCGCTTTATTGAATGGCTCAGTGATAACTCGCCTATTAAACTGTTCTACTTCGAAATGAATGGTATCCTCCATTTTCTCTAAAATAACTTCTCCTTCATCCACATCAAAAACTTCCACTTCTTCATCTTTTTCTAATGTGATACCCATCTGCGATAGTTCAGTTTTAAATAAATAAGGTGGTTCATGGTCAACCAAAAAACCGTCTAATACCGCTTCACTGTAGGAATACTTGAAAATGGGCATACCGAAAATATCTGTTGTATGCAGTGCAGGAGTTGCAGTAAGTCCTAAACACGCAGCATCAAAATAATCAATAACACGTCTATATTGGCTTATATAATCGTCTTGGTCTCTAAATTCCAATTCTTCTTCAGACATCTCCTGGTCACTGGTATAGCCACGATGTGCTTCATCCACAATAATAAAATCGTATTGTCCAACACTTAGCATTGTTTCATCATTACTGTAAAAAAGTCTTCGAACCATACCTTGAACTGTAGCAATTTGTACTTTAGTAGCAACTTCTGGGGTTATGTCTTCTAAGGATTTCACATCATAAATATCTGCAAATGATAATCCTTCAATTTTGGTATCTTTGAGTGCGTCTTCCGTCTGTTTTCCTAAAGAGTTGCGATCAACTAGAAAGAGGATACGACGACATTTTTTCGTCTTTATTAAACGATACATTAATGCAATAGCTGTTCGGGTCTTACCTGTACCAGTTGCCATTGCAATAAGCATACGTCTTGTTCCTTCGATTAAAGCCGCTTCAGCGGATAGAACAGCATTCTGTTGATAATGGCGCAGTCCAAATTTTGTTATATCTTCTTCTTTAAGCTTTTGATTAGCACCCTGATCCTCTTGGCTTAACAGAAGCTGTAAATCATCGGGAGAATGCCACCCTTCAAGAGGACGAGCATGTTCTTTTGGTTTACGTGCATCCCAGAACCATATACCCGATTCATCTTGTAATTGCTTTAGATAAGGTCTACCATTCGTTGCATACAAAAAAGGAACTTTATAATCCTCAATCGGAGGCAGCAAAATTTCGTTTCCAATTACCTTTACATTTTTGGCGTATAATTTTGTTTGACTATCTAAAGCACTAGGGATAGTTTTCCTCTTTGCTTTTGCTTCGATTAAGCCCACTAGCTTAAGACCCATAAATAACGCATAGTCGACTCTTCCACCTGTAACTTTCCACTCAGCAATCGCCATGTTCCGATTCTTTTGAGGAAGCGTACCATTTTTATGATGATTAAGTACAATTGTGTCTGCTTCCCATCCTGCTAATCGTAATTTTTGATCGATAATAATACGTGTTTCAGGTTCTGATAATTGATTTTTACGTATAAAGTTTTTAGATTTTTTCTTACGTTTTGTTTTAACATCCTCTTGTTCCATATCTGCTTGTTGTAGGATTGCTTCAAATTTGTCATCAAGCTTTTTTTCTTGCTCAAAATACTCCTGTTGAAGCTTTTTTGTATCCATAACTGATTTTTCTTGTGGTTCTGCGTAATCTGGAGCTTGGAAACCCCATTCACCATAAACTTCCATGAACCAAATAGACAAACGAAAAGTTAACTGTAACAATGCCTTTGCTTCTTCTGTTTTACCATAGCCAGCTTCGTGTATCGCTTGATTTCCTTTATGACGAAGGGTTTCAAATATATCAACTAATTCATTTTCTAATAAGCCTTCTCGACGTAATGTGTTTATTCGGTCTACTTGATTAGTACCATAAGCTTCCCGAATATTTTCAGACGCAAGGATAAACCTGGCTATCGTCTCTGCAAACAATCTAAGCTTCATTACTGTTGTCTGAGGGTCATGATAAACATTCTTCTCTGCTGTCTCTCCCAAATTAGCCAGTACATCCCATTTCCCTTGAAAAAAAGAAAAGTTACTACTCATTAGAACCACCGTTCCCCTAAAAAGTTTTGTGCTACCATTATACTATAGTTATACAATAAATGGCTGAAAAGGAAAGTGAATAAAAAGGATAAATCATTTAGATATATGTGTTGACTTCATTTATATTTAAATTAAAAATGATGAAACAGAAAAACTCAGAAAAGTGGTGAACAGGCTCGATAGAAACACTTTTCACAAGGGTTTTCTTATTGTAGTTTTGATATTAACCTCCTCGATGAAATAAAGCATATTTTGAAGTACCAGAAAATGTTTTTCTATATAAAAACGATTCTTCACACGGTAAAATTATCTTAATTGAGGTTATTTTCTTATATTTTACACGGTACTGTATTATTAACAGGTTTGCAGGAGCGGGAGTGCTTAAACCCTTAAAAAATTCCGACATTGTAATTCTGGTGAGAAGCACCCCCCATGTCTTTATTATGCAACTAAACCTAGGCATACCAATAAAGACTCGTTTGGGTAATCTTAATAGTTACTTCATACTACGTGGTATTTCCATGAACCCCTCAATTTAAAGAAAACCCCATTGTTAAAGGGGTTCTTTACGTTGACATGCTTGATTAGCATTATATATTTTGTGTTGGGTTAATCAAATATTTCAAAACCTTATAGATTCTTTATTATTCTTCTTCTAAAACTCCTTGAATGGCTTTTAATTTTTCGCTGTATTCAATTGGATATGTACGAGAAACCTTCGCTTGCGCTATCGCATCATAGCTAAGTCGTTGACTATCCTTCATAACTAATTCATATTCTGTACCTTTAAAGATAGAGTGTTCTGGTTTTTTTCTTCCTCCTAGCTCTTCAATAAGCTTAGAATTATCTTGGGCTTTTAATAGCTTATTGTAAAATTGATCTTGAATGTTGTTGGCTAACCTCTTAGCATTTTCAACATGACTTAATTTAAAATCAATAATGAGATTATCCTTCATGTAATTCTCTATTTCCTTATCAGTCGCGATAACCCCAATAATCTTAGCATCATAAACATATTCGATACCTAACGAATTAAAATATCTTTCTTCATCTTCCTTATATGCTAATACATTCCGATGATTTGATCTGTAAATAATATCTACTATAGTAATGTCATGCTTCTCTCGCAGATTTGCTTGCATCTTTTTTATTTGAAATGCCTTCACATTATCAATTGGATTAGGTTCTTTCTTTTTATCTTCTATGACCACAGCATTTGTTACATCTCTATAGTAGATGATTCCATCTCGTGACATTCTAGTCAAAATACTATTTAAATGGTCTTTAATACGCTTAGATTCTTTTGACACAATATGCCAAAAAAATGAATATCCAACTTTATATTTTGATACAAGATTATCATAGTGTGCCATCTGTTGCTTGGCTGTAATTTTCTTACTAGCAATGTGTAATGTATCACTCATTAAACCTAATTTATGTGCCAAAGCAGAAACTGTTATTGTAGCAGGTTTATCCTTATCTTGATTTAAATATAGTAACGTTAGATTTCTAACGACTTCTTCATAGGGAATCTGCCCCTTTCCATTATTTTTTCTATTGTCTTGGCGTTCTGTTGCTACTTCTTTTCTGCTCATACAAGTGATAATTCTATTAGCACCGCCACCAGATATCTCCACTTTATACCAGTCAACATTCATATTATCCAATAGTTGTTTTGTTTGATTTGTCCCTAAATTACCTTTACTCTTTTTACTTTTGGCTTTCTTATCGTAGAAATGCTTCCTTAGTGCATTATTACTATATACACTGTTTACAGCTTCTTCTAGATTAAATTGTATTATCTCATTAATCATTTTGCATTGTTCCCTCTTCTTTTATTTTTGAACAAGAATCGACTACTAAATTAAAAGCATTACTGATTATTTGTCAATATAGTAAGCAATGTTTGTTCAATTTTTAGTTCATTCAAACATGAACCAACTTTTAAGTATAGTTAGCGATGTTTTTGGCGTACCTTTTTGCATCGCAACACTTTGAAATCCTGTGAGGTACGAGCAGGTTTTAAAGTGCTTGTGTAAAAAGGTACCTAACTAATCACCACATATGTAAGCCTTTTCAAAATTTATTAACTAATAAGATCATGTGCCTCTTTACTTTCAAAGATCACTTTGACAAAAGAGTACAAAATACTAATCTGTCAACTGACTACTTCTATATTATAACATTTTTTTGATAATTTGTCGAATTTTGTCCTACTATAATTTTGACTTCAAACAAATAATATGATCATTGTAAAATCGCCTTTAAAGGATAAAAGAATAATTTTATCAAATTTTTTTACCTCGCATTGTAATCCTCAATTAATTTGTACAATGCTGTTTGCTAACCCCTAGTTCAGCAGCGAATTGTGTTAATTGTAGCTACTCCTAGCACCTTTACATATCCGCAGGATTACAGATTGAACTCAAATAAAAAGATGCCTTTATTTAAAAGGCATCTCTAAATTCACGTATAAAGCTGTGGTCATATCTTGTTTATTTTTACAGCAGTTTGATCACAATATTGGTCACAAAACACTTCATTTTCATGTGACCACTCCATCTAATCCTTCTTAATACTTACCGATTATCAACCGTCTCCGGATACATATCATGATTCATCAAACGATGAAACGCCATCTCTTCATACTTCGTGCCAGGCTTGCCGTAGTTAGTGTAAGGGTCAATTGATATACCGCCTCTTGGCGTGAATTTCCCCCATACTTCTATATAGCGAGGGTGCATGAGTTCGATAAGGTCGTTCATGATGATGTTCATGCAGTCCTCGTGGAAGTCTCCGTGGTTACGGAAGCTGAATAGGTATAGCTTGAGTGATTTACTTTCAACCATTTTTTGATCCGGGATGTAGCTGATGTAGATGGTTGCGAAATCCGGCTGGTTTGTTTTTGGGCAAAGTGAAGTAAATTCCGGGCAGTTGAATTTTACAAAGTAATCCCTTCCTGCATGCTTGTTGTCAAAGGATTCAAGAACTTGTGGTGCATAGTTAAAGGAATACTCGGTTCCCTGGTTTCCTAACAAGCTGACGCCTTCTAACTCTTTATCTGATCTTCCTGACATTTTTTATTCCTCCTACATGATCTTTTCTGCTATCAAAAAACCCCATAAGAAAAGGACACATCTGAATGGAGATGTCTCCGGGGTATCGTTTATTATGCTGCAATCCCTGCTACTATACGCCTGAAGGGGAAATTAGTCAATACTCTTCCCCTTCTTTTTAAGCGGTACGCCAATAACCAGGCTTGGACTCATTTTGTATGGATCGTAGTCCATTGAATAAACTTCTAAATGGATCAGACCATGGGAATTAATTTGAAGTCCCTGCTTTTCAACCCACCTATACAGCTTTTCATAGCTTTTCCAGGCGTTCTGTCCCTCGTGCTCTGTCACAGCATAATGATTGGAAGGAACAATGATGCCGTGAAGGTCTGGGGGGATCCCGTCTGTGTTCATGGCTTCAGTTCCAATATAATACGTAAATCCATCCGGTCTGTCCTGATAGGAAAGGCCGATTAAGCTGGAGTTTTCTCCTGCCAGGTTCAATTCCTTCAATCTTACTTTGCTCGCTTCTATAACCGGCCGGATTTCACCATGAGCTGCAGCTTCGTAGGTGCCAGTCCATTTTAGCCCAATAAAATAAAAGCTGGATTTTTTGATCACTTGAAAATCCTTCATCTAAAACGCTCCTTTCAGCTTTGGAGTCGCAGTGTCTGTGGAAGTGATATACATGATTATTAATTCTTGATCAGCTAGAGAAAATCCTTTTAAAACCGATGAAAAATGAGCATTAAATTTATGGAAAAATACTTTTTTATGCTATCGTTTAAGTAATAAGCTAAGTTGTTAAACCCTTTTCATACAGCATATCAAATCACATGTGGGGTGAGCAAATGCCAAAAAGAAACAGGAGTAAATGGATTGGCGGAAGCCTGATTGCCGTGATCGCAGGAATTGCTTTTTATATTATGTTCTCAGACCAATTTGCCAGTAAATCCTATGGAAGTGAGGCATTTAGTGAAGGTGAATTAAGCCCGAACGAAGAGATTGCTACATTTGCAGGAGGATGCTTTTGGTGTATGGAGCCGCCGTTTGAGAAGCTTGCAGGCGTTCGTGATGCAGTGTCCGGCTATACAGGCGGTGCAGAAGAAAATCCCGAATATAAAGAGGTCGCCTCTGGAGAGACCAGTCATACCGAAGCTGTTCAGGTGATTTATGATCCTTCTGTCATTTCGTATGAGGACCTGCTTGAGGTTTACTGGAGACAAATTGATCCGACTGATGCTGAAGGCCAGTTTGTAGATAAAGGAAAGCAATACAGACCTGAAATCTTTGTTCATAATGAAGACCAGCGCCAGGCGGCTGAGGCTTCTAAACAGAAAATTTCAGAGTCTGACAGATTTGATGAAGAAATAATTGTTCCGGTTACAGATGCCTCTGTTTTCTATATTGCTGAAGATTACCATCAGGATTATTACAAAAAGAGCACGGAGCGATATGAGTTTTACAGAAAAAATTCCGGACGTGATCAATTCCTTAACCAATACTGGGGTAACGAGCGTGAAACCTCTCTTCCTACAAAAGAAGAGGAGGCAGCCAATAGTCCCTATTCTATTAATTACACAGACGAGGAACTACGCGGCATGCTGACAGATATTCAATATGAAGTCACGCAGGAGGACGGCACGGAAAGAGCCTTCGACAATGAATATGACGGTTTTTACGAAGACGGGATCTATGTTGATATCGTTTCCGGCGAGCCTCTTTTCAGCTCATTGGATAAATATGATTCAGGAACGGGATGGCCTTCTTTTACACAACCGCTTGAAACTGAGAACATTGTAGAACTAGACGAGCGCAGCTTTTTTGGCAAGCGAACAGAAGTAAGGAGCAAACATGCTGACTCTCATCTTGGTCATGTCTTTCCAGACGGACCCGATCCTACCGGACTCCGCTACTGCATGAATTCTGCTGCGATGCATTTTATCCCGGCCGAAGACCTGGAAGCGGAAGGATACGGCGAATACCTTTCACTTTTTACAGACCGTTAAAAGCGGCCGCCTGAAGCGCAGTGAACCGGATTTGGACGAGTCAGAGATATAACTATAATGTTAAAAATGTAAGGTGAACGGAGCGGAAGGTGGCGACTCCTGCGGGATAAAGCGGGAGCTTGAGATCCACTTGCTGAAAGCAAGTTAGCTCAAGCCCCGCCCCGCGGAAAGCGTCCACCTGAAGCGCAGTGAACCGGGTTTCCACGATAAACAAATCTTTCCTTGCATAAGTAATTTTAAATAGTTTACTACTAATTAGTTGTCATCCTCTCTGCAGAACAATAGAATAATAGAGAGAAATTAATTAGGGAGGTTCATTCATGTCGCTTCTTTCAGAAATCCTATCGTATAACAAACAATTTGTAGAGGAAAAACAATATGAATCCTTTGCAACAACTAAATTTCCAGATAAGAAACTAGTTATTTTAACCTGTATGGATACCCGCCTACTTGACCTTCTTCCAAAATCAATGGATATGAGAAACGGAGATGTCAAGGTAGTACGAAATGCCGGTGCTGTAATCATGCATCCTTTTGGCAGTATTATGAGAAGTCTTTTAGTGGCAGTGTATGAGCTTCAGGCAGATGAAGTTTTAGTCATTGGCCATTACGATTGCGGCATGGGAGCAGTAAACAGCCATAGCATGATTGAAAAAATGAAAGACCGCGGCATCCAGGAAGAAACCTTTAACACCCTTCAATATTCAGGGATTGATCTTCATGAATGGCTGAAAGGCTTCGACGATGTTAAACAAAGCGTTCGCCATAGTGTTGAAATGGTCCGCGAGCACCCTTTAATGGACAAAAAGGTTCCAATTCATGGTCTAGTTATCGATCCTGAAACCGGCCAGCTTGATTTAGTTGAAGATGGATACAAATCATAAACTGTTTTTTAAGTAAAAATGAAAAAAAGCAAACTCAATAGCTGAGTTTGCTTTTTTACTCTTTATTTTTTAATTCATTTAGAAAATAAATATAATCATAAGGAGTACCTTCATAGCCTAACTGACGATGCATGGCTGTCACATTTCCCCTGTGATAGGATCCATGATTTACTACTGTATACACCATTTCCTCTATAGAATTTTCCATGGGAATATCCTTCATTGTTCTAAATTTGTGAACAGCTGTAGGATCCTTTGTAGAAGTGATAAACTCCATCATGTCCTGATGCAGCTTTGCAAACTCGAGCTTTGCCTCTTGAATTCCCGGAAGCTTTTTTCCCTCGATAACAGGTTTTTCTAAACCCTTCATACGCTCAAGCCAAAGGGCATCCACTACCCACACATGCTCGAAAACAGCACGAATCGTTGGGAAAACACTCTCAATCTCTTTTTCATAGATATCCGGAAGCTCAGCAAGATGATTTAATTGACGTGCAGTGCCCCATATATGATAGGAAAACCAGTCCTGCAGTGAAATCATGTTCCTGTCCCCCTTTCCATTTTATTCATATGTATGATTGCAAGAATAAGTGTTCACTAAAAAAGAGTGCTTCAAGTCATACAGAAAAAAATCTCCTTGGTACCCTCATTTTACTAGGTTTCCGTGGAAAACTGCTCTAAAAATGAATGTGCTTAACTGTCGCCAAAGTATTTACGTTACTTCCATCTGCACTTTCCAGGAATGAAATGTTGTCGTAAAAGAACTCTCTGGTGAAGGACTGCAGGCATATAAACCAACCCTTACCGGCTGACATCCGTCGTCCTCATGAAGACGGGTAATCCGCATTTGTTCGTATTCATATTTATTGTGTTTTGTATGAGCCCAGACCTGGTAAGTTCCGCTCGTACGTTTAATTTTAATTGAAAAAGGCTCACAGGAATCTTCCACCGGGAAATTTTTTGATGACCAGTCGGAAAAACCATTATTAGTAACCACTGTACCGAGATAGCAGCTTCCATCAGGCATGTATTCCAATGAAGCTTTTAGCCAGCAGTCTTCAGACAGCATAATAAAAAGACCAGCTTGGTCGTATCGTCCAGAGGGGTCGTGCATGGTGAGGTGGGTTTCTGTTTCAAAATCACCTTTTATTTCTTTGTAGTAAAAATGTCCGTTCATTCGCTCAAAGCCATAATAGGTTTTTCGCCAGAAGTCAGTGCTTCCCTGTGTTTTCACTTTCAATTCGCTATTTTCCTGGGACCATTCTGAGGGCTCGTTCAGCCAGCAGCAGCCCTGAGCCTGATCTTTTAATAATAAATCCATCTGTGGGCACTCCTTTCTCTGTTTCTCTATTATTTTTCACTTCCCCTTATTGTCCCACAGATAACGTAAAATAACACACTCTATTTCACTAAATCATGTTTAAACGCATAAATAACCGCTTGAGTGCGGTCCTGCACTTCCAATTTACTTAAAATATTACTTACATGGGTTTTAACGGTCTTTAACGCAATGTAAAGCTCGTCGGCGATTTCCTGATTTGATTTTCCTTCCGTCATTAGGTGAAGGATTTCCAGTTCTCTTGCTGTAAGCTCTTCATGAAGCGGTTTTTTAGAACCCTGCCTCATTTTCTTCATCATCTTTCCAGTTACCTCCGGCTCAAGCACCATTTCGCCGTAGTGTGTTTTTCTAACTGCCTCGGCAATTTCACTGGCCTTTGAGGTTTTCAGCATATAGCTTGTCGCCCCAGCCTCAAGTGCAGGATAGACCTTATCGTCATCAAGAAAGCTTGTGACGATAATAATTTTCGCTTCCGGCCAGGAGGCTGTAATTTGTTTCGTCGCTTCAATTCCATCCATTTCTTTCATGACAAGATCCATTAAGATAATATCAGGTCGAAGCTCTAGCGCAAGCTCCACCGCCTTTCCTCCATCATCTGCTTCTCCCACGACCTCTAAATCCTTTTGAGCAGATAAGTATGACCCCACACCAATTCGAACCATTTCATGATCATCTACAAATAAAACCCGAATCACGATGTCCTCTCCTCTCTTTCCTCAAATGGCACCCGCACTTCAAGCCGGGTGCCCTTGCCTGGCAGCGACACTATCTTTAAGGTTCCTCCTATTTCTCCTGCACGTTCCTTCATATTGTTTAAACCATAAGAGCCCGCACGCTCCGTTGTGGCATCAAAGCCCTTTCCATCATCGACTACACGTAAAATGACATAGCCGTCCCTTAAAATACAAAGTACCTGCAATGTATTCGCTTTTGCATGTCGAAGTGTATTTGAAACGGATTCTTGTAAAATGCGAAACAGATGGTCCTCTATTCCCTTAGCCAGCTTCAGGTCCTCAGCTTTCCAGCTAATGGTCATAGGCACCTTCTGCTGAAGCTCACTAAGCAGTTCACTTAATCCTTCCTGCAGCGTTTTTCCTTTTAAGGCAACAGGTCTTAAATGAAGAAGCAGTGCACGCATTTCAAGCTGGGATTGGTGAATCATTTCCTCTACCATTTTCAACTGCTTTGTCTCACCGTCAGATTTATCTTCGTTAGTTTCATTAATCGCTGACATCAGCATCGATGCAGCGAATAGCTGCTGGCTGACTGAATCATGAAGCTCTCGTGCCAGGCGATTTCTTTCCTGAGAAACCATTTCCTGAATAACCTTCTCCTGATTTTCCACCCGCTCACTTGCGAGCCGTTGAGCAGTTCTTGCCTGCTGACTGATCATTTCCTGAACTGCTGATGCTTCCTTTGATAAAAAGGCAAACTCTGCAGTTTGAGGAGGCTTGCCTGTGAGAGTCGATCTGCCCAGCTTTGAATCCTCCAACTGATGAGAAATATACTGAATCTGCTGCCTGAAACCAAGGCTTTGCATTAGCCCCCAGCCGGAAGCAAGTAAACAAATACTCATAAGCAAAAAGAAGACGAGCGGGATATCAAGAAGACGTGTATTCCAGAAAACATTCCAATTTTCCGGAGGGAAAAACAGCAGGTATACACCTAGTGAAGAAAAAACCATGATAAACGATAAACCTAAAGCCTGCAGGATACATCTCGTTACGATCGTCATACCCGCTTCACCTCGAGATCTCCTGCCCAGGCAGATGTGAGGATTTTTACTTTTTGGTGTGCCTCCGTATAGGTTTGTGATTGAAACGCCACACTTTCATTCCATAGACGTGTTGATTGATAGTCGAAAATATCTGCTGATCCTGCAATTGCTGAATGATGAATATTTACATCCAGCTCATAAGGAATGAAAATCGTAATTTTACCGATACAGCTTCTAATTGAAATGACCGATTCCCCTTGAGGAAGCACTGTATTGCTGAGGTCGATGACAATATCCCCGATCCCGTTTTGAAGCTGGATATCTTCCCATTCATAGGTATGCTCAGGTGTATGCTGATTGCCGACCCATTTAGTAGAAAGAAGCTGCTGCCGCTTGAATATAAGCTCTTCACTATTCGTGGCAATACCCGATATTTCAATCACAGGTGTAATAACTTCTGGTTCCTTTTTTGACTGAAAATAATGATTAATCCAATAAACGATGAAAAATAGCAGCAGAAGCTTTAGCGTAAACATCGAAAGAATGGTCATAATTAATGAAAGCAAACCGAGACCAAACATAACTTTTCCTAAAAAACGATGAAAGCTTTTTCGTCCAAAATAAAGAAGTGCTCCTGAAAAAGCTAAAGAAAACAGCATTCCGTTGTTAAAAAATAATATTTCTATTAGTACAAGACCCGCGGCAATCAATACCCAGGTAGAAATTGAATTTGCCTTAAGCTCTTTAAACATAACGCCCATTCCTCCTATCATAAAACCATTAACAGCCATCAGATCGAGGGCTCTGACAAGCTGTTGATAGCTTCACCTCTTTCATTGTACCAATCTTTAGGGCTTGGGAACTATGCTTTTTTGTAGAACAAAGTCGAGAGAACCTGATGCAGGCCTCCCGACTGATAACTAAATTTGGGCTGAATCATTCTGATCGGTTTTTTGCTGCAATTGGGCAATTTGCTGATCGATCGTAAGCTCCTCTGCAGGCTTATCCTTTTCTCCTGTTTCAAGCTTTTTAAGATAGTTTTCGATTTTTTTAAAGCGCAGTTCTTCTTCTGTTTTGCCTGGATTTTCAGAAAACGCATGCTCTGCTTTTTTATTGGCCTCAGCCACGTTTTCACGGCCCATTACTTCAAGACGTTTAATGTACATATCCTTTAGCTTGTGCTTTAATCCGCTGTGTAATTCCTCAAGGGAGGTCAGCTGATTGGTTGATTCCTCTACCGACATCTCAAGGCGCTCTCTGCGTCCCTGGTAATGAGTAAATTCCCGAAGTGCTGCCTGGGCCAATTCATTTTCTCCGGCTTCCTCAGCAAGTCTCACATGCTCTTCTCTTTTTGCTGCCATTGATCTTGCCGCTTCAAGCTCTTTTGTTAATTCTTTTTTTAGGAGGCGCTGGCGTTCGACCAGGTTTGCTACCTTTTCAACTTCTTTTTCACAATCACGCAAGTAACCATTAAGCGTGTCAATTGGATTATCTTTTCTGCTCTTTTTTGGACTATCAGTAAAATCTGCTTTAATTGCATCCGCCATACGTGTAAGTAAATTTGTCATTCTTGTTCTCTCCTTTTACAATGATTTTTTCGTTAATTCTTCCCACTGCTTTTCAAAGCTTTGAAATGGATCCTTGGTTTCAGTTTTTTTGCCATCCCAGTTTTTATACACGACATAAAGCACATACAGAGCGATGAGTCCTAAAATAGCCGGTACATTTACGACGGCCGTTAGCCCTGCGATCACAGCGATAGAACCCCAGATGATTTTCATAACTAATGAATCTGTTTTGAAAAACCATTTCGCTGTGTAATACATGATCGCAACCGTGATCGCAAGACCGACAAGTGCACCGAGATTTGACAGTGCAATGATCGCTGCTACAGCTCCGATAACCACTAACCAAAATTTGTTCATGTTTCTTCCTCCCTTTTCTTTTCATGATCTAATCTTATCGCGTTTCCTTTTTCCTCATAACGCTCCAGGGCTTGATTTTAGACTAAGACCTTAGACGTATCTAGGTGTAAGCAGATATAAATTGTTGTATTGAATGAAAAGTAAATACCTCTTAATGTGGCGTGTTGATTTCCGCTGCAGGGGCATGCTTTCCGCGGGGCGGGGCTTGAGCTAACTTGCTAACGCAAGTGGATCTCAAGCTCCCGCTTCCTCCCGCAGGAGTCAGCCCCTTCCGCTTCAATCAACTCCTAAAAATTTGATGTAGTTCTACCAAATTTAAACACTGCAGGATTCTGCTTTTTATCGAAACTGATAAATATCTCCAAAACAACACAAAAAACCGGCACAACGCAAAAGTTGTCCCGGCTAACCTTCTACCACACCCATCGTCTCATACGATGAACAGTCCTTATAAAATATTTCTCCCATTGGGCCTTGCCCTTTCAAAACTCGTCCTCGATCATACTGTATAAATAATGATCCTCCCACACGCCGTTGATAAAAAGATTTTTCCGCAGCCTGCCTTCCCGCTGCATCCCCACCTTCTCTAACACCTTAACCGACGCTTCATTCCTAGGAGACACAAGAGCCTCCATTCTATGTAGTCCAAAATCCCGAAACGCAAACCTTAACGCAGCTGTTACAGCCTCAGTCCCATATCCCTGCATCGTCTTTGATTTGTCCAGTGAATAACCAATGTAAGCGGATGAAAACGGCAATCGGCGAATTGAATAAATAGAAATACTGCCGATCATTTCATGTGTATCCGCCATAAAGATGCCCCAGCTGTATTCTTTTCCGAGCTTATGCTGTGCTTGAGATTCAGCTAATTTTTCCAGCTGCACATCACGAGTATAAAATGATTCAGGATGCTTTGGTTCATAAATCGTCCAAAACTCTCGATTTCGCTTTAATAATTCAACAAACATGTCAACATCCTCTAACCCTAATGGCCGAAAATAAAGACGATCGCTCTTTAACAAAATCATCGCACACTCTCCAATGCGTCCAAACTTTTACTGTCTACAATAATTGTAAACCCTATCCTGAAAAAAACGAAGCGTTTTTTAAACAGAATTGACCGTATTCCAAACTGCTTTACCACCTTCCATAAAAGTATTCAAAAAAGAAAACCGTTCGCTGAATGTATGCCAGGCGAACGGTTGCTAGTCTTATTATTTCGTTATTTGTAGAAATTCCTCTGCATCCTTCACACAAAGAGCGATTCCTTTTTCCCAAAACGCTTCCTGTGTAATATCTTCATTCAAGTGCTTCAACGCAAGATCTTCAGTTGTCATCACCGCTGTATCACGAAGAAGTGCCATGTATTTTTCTTCATAGTCTGTTCCTTCCTCCAATGCTTTGGCATAAATACTTAGTGAGAATAAATAGCCAAAGGTATACGGGAAGTTATAGAACGGTACACCCGTAATATGGAAGTGCATTTTAGATGCCCAAAAGCGGGGATGAGAGTCCTCAAGAGCGCCTGCATAGGCTTCCTGCTGTGCTTCTGACATCAATTCATTTAAACGGCTTGCAGTAACAGGTCCTTGCTTTCGCTCTTCATAAAAACGTGTTTCAAACAAAAAGCGGGAGTGGATATTCATGAAAAAGGCGATGCTTCTTGATACCTTATCTTCAAGAAGGGATACCTTCTCATCTTCTGACTGGGCTTCTTTAACGGCTGCATCAGATACAATCATTTCAGCGAATGTTGAAGCGGTTTCTGCTACATTCATCGCATACAGACGGTTTAATGGATCCTTTGGACGCAATGCATACGTATGGAATGCATGTCCAAGCTCGTGAGCAAGTGTTGCCACATTGGACATAGAGCCGCTGTAGGTCATGAAAATGCGGGACTGCTCATCAAGTGGAAAGCCAGTGCAAAAACCGCCTGGGCGCTTGTCAGCACGATCCTCAGCCTCAATCCATCCTTCTTTAAATGCTTTTTCAGAGAACTTTGCCATTTCTGGACCAAATTTCTCAAAGTGTTTAAGGATAAAGGCTGCGCCTTCATCGTATGTAAGTGTTTTAGAGGAATCGCTTAACGGCGCATCCATATGAGCCCACGTCATTTTTTCAAGTCCTAAAAGGTTTGCTTTTCGCTTGAGGAAATCCACAAATGGCTTCTTATTTTTAGAAATCGCTCCCCACATCGCATCAAGTGTTTCCTGCTTCATGCGGTTAATATCCAGCGGCTCTTTCAATACCTCGTCCCATCCGCGCTTTTTGTACACATTTAAACGAAAGCCTCCGAGGTGATTTAGCGTTTCAGCAAAAAGAGATTCTTTTTCTTTCCATGCTTCCTCAAGATTTTGGCTTACTTCCTCACGTACCTTTGGATCCTTGTGGGAAGTCAGGTTATTTGCCTGCCCAACTGAAAGTGTTTTTTCTTCTCCATCGACATGTACTTTAATACTCATCGATGAGATAATTGCATTATATATTTGTCCCCAGCCATGGTAGCCATCTACACCAAGTGCCTGAATCAGACTTTCTTCCTCCTCGGACAAACGCTCCTTTGCACTTTCTCTCCACTCATTCAGAACAAATGTAAATTCCTTAAGATCTTCATCCTCTAAAATCGCTGTCCACACATCTCCATCTGCTGCTGAAAGCTTTTGCTGTAAAGCAGAAAAAGCGGAACCGAACTGGGCACCAAGTCCTGTGATTTTGCCCCGGAGAACATTTGCACCAACATCTTTTGTATCCTGGGCCTCTAAACAGCTGGCAAAGGCACCCGCCTGACGTATCCCCATCATGACTTCTTTTGCTTCATTGATTAAGTTCTTTACCTGACCCGTTTCTGATTGACTGGCAGGTGTTGTAAAGCTCTTTACATTGCCTGCGAAGGCTTCTGTTTTTGCTGTGTATTCTTCGAGATGCTTTTTCAGTGCAGGAGAACTGCTTCCTCCTTCAAAAAACACATCCAGATCCCATTGCTGGGGGTATGTAGTGGTCAATTGTACTTCCTCCCTTTACTTGCTTTATAAAATCGTCAGATAACTCACATTTTTCACTATACCATATTGCTTCGAATCACGAAACATATTCCCGAAGTGTTTTTTGATTGTCTTCCAATCTGCTTAATTTTGTGAGCTGAAATGTGTTAGAATGATAGAATTGACGTTGAACGAAAGGATGATTTCCATGCTCCTGCAGGCTGAAAAAGCTTTGCAAACCTATTTTGGCTACAACTCGTTCCGACCAGGTCAGGACCGGGTAATCGAATCTATTTTAAACGGTGAAAATTCACTGGGCATTATGCCGACCGGCGGCGGAAAATCCTTATGCTATCAGATTCCAGGGATTATTACAGAGGGCACTGCCCTGATCATCTCCCCTTTAATCTCATTAATGCGTGACCAGGTTGATGCCCTGCTTGAAGCAGGAATTAAAGCTACCTATATAAATAGCTCCCTGTCTTCAGCTGAGGTCTCTGAAAGAATGCATGATATCCGACAGGGGCACTATCAGTTTGTCTATGTCGCTCCTGAACGGTTTGATTCAGCTTCGTTTATTCATAGCATCTCTTCTATCCGGCTTTCTCTGATTGCTTTTGATGAAGCCCATTGTATTTCTCAATGGGGACATGATTTCAGACCAAGCTACCGCTCGATTGTCAGTAAAATATACACGCTTCCTAATCTTCCGGTGCTTGCAGCTTTGACTGCGACAGCTACTGACAATGTCATTCAGGATATTGCAACTCTTCTTGCCATTCATCCCTCGAATATTGTAAACACCGGGTTTGCAAGAGACAACCTTTCTTTTCATGTGTTAAAGGGCGAGGACAAGCAGAAATTTATTTCACGCTATATAAAAGAGCATGAGCTTGATACTGGCATCATCTATACGGCAACTCGAAAAGAAGCGGACCAGCTGACAAAGACTCTTTCTGCAAAAGGACATTCGGTTACATGTTATCATGCAGGACTTCCCGAACAGACTCGTGAGGAAGCACAGCGCCAGTTCATCTATGACGAGAAAAAGATCATCATCGCGACGAATGCATTCGGTATGGGAATCGATAAATCCAATGTGCGCTTTGTCATCCATTATCAAATGCCAATGAATATGGAATCGTATTATCAGGAGGCCGGACGTGCAGGACGTGACGGCGAGCCAAGTGACTGCTTTTTGCTTTATAGTCCTCAGGATGTCATGCTTCAGAAGTTTTTAATTGAGCAGTCCATTGCCAATGAGGATAAAAAAGCCGATGAATACGGTAAGCTTCAGCAAATGGTCAATTATTGCCACAGCAATAGCTGCCTCCCCCGTTTTATTCTTGATTACTTTGAAGACCCTCAGATGACCGGGGATTGCGGTCATTGCAGCAACTGCCGGGATGAACGTGAGAAGATCAATCGTACTCGCGATGTCCAAATCGTTTTATCAACAGTCAAACGGATGGGTGAACGATTCGGAACCGGGATGACAGCGAAGGTTTTAAAGGGATCAAGAAGTAAAAAGGTGATCGACTTTGGACTAGACAAGCTTTCAACGTACGGAATGATGAGGAGCCAGACGGAAAAGCAGATAAGTGATTTTATTCAGTATCTTATTTCCGACGGGTATCTTGGGCTTGAAAGCGGTCAGTTTCCTACTATACGTCTCGGTCAGCGCGCACTTGCCGTCCTAAAAGGCGAGGAAGAGGTTTGGGTTAAATCTGCTTATCAAATTCAGCAGCAGGAGACATCATATGATGAAGCACTCTTTGAAGAGCTGCGGGCACTCCGGTCTGAAATCGCTAAAGACCAATCGATTCCACCGTATCTCATTTTTTCAGATGCGACGCTGCGTGAGATGGCCACCTATTATCCAGTCGACTCAGAGGCAATGCTCAATGTTAAAGGAGTCGGTGAGCGAAAGCTTAACGAATATGGTGACGCATTTGTGGAAATTATCCAAGCGTATGTTGAAAAAAACGGAACATCTGTGAAAAAGGCAGAGGCTCCTGTGCTAAAAGAGGTTGAGCAGCCCCCGTCTCGTGTTCCTTCCACAGAAGAACCAAGCTACCTTTTTTCATATAATCTTCTGCAGGAAGGAAAAACGGTGGAAGAAATAGCTAAAGAACGTGCAATGAAGGTCCAAACGATTGAAAAGCATCTTATTGCTGCGTTTAAAGAAGGTCACTCTCTGCCCTTTGAAGAGTGGATCTCAGCTGAGCTTGAGGAAGCTGTCATATCGATCAGAGAGAGCCTTGAGGAGCCTAAGCTAAGGCCAATAAAAGAAGAGCTTGGGGATGAGGTCAGTTATTTTCAAATAAAAATGGCATTAGCCAAACATAACTTTATATAAGATTTTCGAAATTTGACGGGTTATTAGAGTCTTAGAGGGAATAAGGGAAAGACGAATCTTTTTTAGGAGGTCTTTCTTATGAAGCGTCTTATCGTTAATTTGCTTGCGCTGATCGCTGTAGTTGTGGTGAACACGCTGGCAAACACGCTGCCGATTAACGGCTTAACCACTGGAGATATCTCAAACAGGCTGAATGTATTGTTCACACCTGCGGGATATGTCTTTTCCATTTGGAGTGTAATTTATTTTCTCCTCCTCGTCTGGATCTTGCGGGGCGGGTTAAGAACACAGCAGGACCGCGGTGTATACCGCAACACTTCTACGCTGTTTGTCATTAGCAGCCTGCTGAATATTACCTGGATTTTTATGTGGCATTATGAGCTATTTGCTGTGTCAGTGGCGGTAATGCTTGGACTATTAACGTCTGTGATCATGATCTATGTTGTGATCAAACGTAATAATCCTACTTTTTTTGATCGTCTTCCATTTTCCGTTTATATGGGATGGGTGAGTGTCGCCACGATTGCGAATATCGCCTATACTCTTAATCATCACGAATGGAATGGCTTTGGTCTTTCGTCTGTATTTTGGACGATTCTTCTCTTGCTTGTTGCAACTGCACTTGCTCTTCATGTCCGCTATCATGAGCATGACTGGGTTTATCCGCTTGTGTTTATATGGGCGTTTATTGGCATTGGAGTAAGAAACGAAGGAGAGGCTTCAGCAGTTGTCTTTACTGCTTACGTATTATCAGCAGTCATTACAGTTGGAATTTTCCTTCTGCGCAAAAAAGATCATTCAAAAATCGGCTTTGGATCAAAAAAGCTTAAATTTAAATAAAATTGTTCCTTGTTGTCCGGCTCTTACATTGTTCGGGACAGCAAGGGCTTTTTTTATTATTTCATCCTCCCCTGTCTTTTGATACGATAAGGAGGAAGTAACGTCCCGAAAAAATCGGGAGAAGGAGTTTGTCATTGAACGAATCACTTATTTTTATTATGTTCCTGCTTACATTACTCGTAGGTCCCGTACTAATGATTTTATCAATTATTTATGGAAGAAAACACAAAATGAAGTGGCTGTGGATCGTTAATAGCATCTTCCTTTTATTTTCAACAGCAGTCGTTATCTTTTATCTTCTGCAGCTTGAAGAAATTGCAGCATTGAACGCTCCCGGAGGTACAGCCGTTTACGTTCTTCTTCTCATGTCCTCGACGATTTCAATTCCTACTGCCCTGTCGTTTTTTACATTTGCAGCCGCAATCTTTCTTAACCAGCGAAAAAAAGCAGGACAAACAAACGGTGAGTGACCACTCATCGTTTTTCTTATGGACAAATTTCTTTTAAACGTTTATTATTAAATCGTAATAATTACGATTTGTATAGTAATTCTTGTAAATCGTACGTACTCAATTTATTTTAGGAGGAATCATTTTGTCTATTCCGGTTACCGTATTGAGCGGTTATTTAGGAGCAGGGAAAACCACTCTGCTTAACCATGTGCTTAAAAATAAAGAAAACCTGCGTACTGCTGTGATTGTAAATGATATGAGTGAAATAAATATCGACGCTGAGCTTATAAAGAGCGGTCATTTCAGCCGAACGGAGGAAACACTTGTAGAGCTTCAGAATGGCTGTATTTGCTGTACACTGAGGGATGATTTAATGCAGGAGGTTGAGCGTCTTGCCAAGCAAGGGGATATTGACTACATCCTTATTGAATCAACAGGTATCTCTGAGCCAATTCCGGTTGCCCAAACGTTTACTTATATGGACGAAGAGCTCGGGATTGACCTCTCTTCCCTATGCCGACTTGATACAATGGTTACAGTAGTTGATGCATTTCGCTTCTGGCAGGATTACGAGAGCGGAGAAACACTGCTTGATCGAAAGCAGACGGACGATGAACTGGATCAGCGGGACGTATCTGATCTGTTGGTTGATCAAATCGAGTTTGCAGATGTTATTGTCCTTAACAAAACTGATTTGATTTCGAAGAACTATGTCTCCGCTATGAAAGTATTTTTAAGAAAAATGAATGCAGAAGCGGACATTATAGAATCTTCTTATGGAAAAGTTCCACTACGAAAAATTCTACATACAAACCGGTTTGACTTTGAACGCTCGAGCCAGTCTGCCGGATGGATTAAAGAACTGAATGAAGAGCATATACCGGAAACCGATGAGTATGGAATTCAGTCCTTTGTATATCGCAGACAGCGTCCCTTCCACCCAGGACGTTTACATGAATGGCTGTTAAATTTACCAGCTGAAATCGTCCGGGCTAAAGGCTTTTTCTGGCTTGCGAGCAGAAATAACACCGCTGGATTATTTTCTCAGGCCGGGGCTTCCATCCAGCTGCAGGGAGCAGGAGATTGGATTGCTGCATTGCCAAAAGTAGAGCAGCAAAACGTATTAAAGGAAGAGCCGGAGCTTTTAGCAAAGTGGGATCCGATATGGGGAGACAGGATGAATGAACTTGTTTGGATCGGCATTGATATGGACAAAGAAGAAATAATCACGTCTCTTGATGAATGTCTGCTGACTGACAAAGAAATGAAAAGTGACTGGTCCATGATTTCAGATCCTCTTCCCCCATTTGTCGTACATGAGTAACTCAATTATTGAATTAATGAGGTTTAGGCAAATAATGTCTCAGTCTCCTTCGTCCGGTTTACTGCGCTTCAGACGGACGCTTTCCGCGGGGCGGGGCTTGAGCTAACTTGCTTTCAGCAAGTGGATCTCAAGCTACCGCTTCCTCCCGCAGGAGTCGCCGCCTTCCGCTCCGTTCACCTCACATTTCTAAAATGAGTGTTATGTCCCAGACTCGTTTTTTATAAATAACGTAAATTATCATTCAGTTTATACGATTTTTCTATTAAATAAATAGAAAGCAGCTATCGTCAGAATAAGAAAATAAAGACCAAAAATCCCAATCGAAGTCCATTTACTGCCCTCGTAAATGCTTCCTGCAAAGGTAAGAGTCAGAACGGCAGGGAGCTTACCAAGAAAGGTCGCGATAAAAAAGATTGACCATCTGACTTTGCTTAATGCTGACACAATTGTGATAAGCGGCGCAGGAAAAATAGGAATGAATCGCGCAAAAAGAATCGCTAAGAAAGCATTTTTTTCAAACAGAAGTTCGAATTGTTTGAGCTTTACCGTTTTATCCAATGCTTTTTGTGCATTCTTACGAAAGCCGTATCTTGAAAGAAAAAACATTGCCATTGTACCAATCATTATTCCAGTAAGTGATGTAAAGACACCAACAGCAACACCAAATAAAGAGCCGATCGTGCCTGCCAGCACTGGATATGGAATGATAGGAAAAAAGATCAGCATCGCTACAAAAGCTATGCTTGCTATAACGGCAAAAGATCCTCCTATGTAAATCCAGTCGAGCATTAAATCCTTGTAAAAAATAACCAAAAGGATAATTGCTAAAGAAAATCCAACTGCAGTAATTTGTTTCATTATGTCTCCTCGCATCTATTTATCAAGAAAAAAGAAGCAGCTAAAAAAGCTGCTCCTCTTTTATTGTTTCGTTATAATAATCGGTTCACCTTTTGTAATCACAATCGTATGCTCAATTTGAGCGACAAGACTGCCATCCGGTGTTTTATATGTCCAGCCATCGGGCTGCTCCTCAACATAGTCCGCTTTCATTGAAATAAACGGTTCAAATGCAATAACCGTTCCTTCCTGAAGCAGTTCATTATCCCATGGATCAAAATAATTTAAAATATGGTCCGGCGCCTCATGAAGAGATTTCCCGATTCCATGTCCTGTTAGGTTGGTGATAACACTATAGCCATGCTCACGGGCAATGCGTGCTACCGTTTTTCCAATCTGACTTTTCTTAGAGCCGGCCTTGGCCTTTTTAACTGCTTCGTAAAAGGCTTTTTCTGCTGTTTCACAAAGTTTTGTCAACTCTTCATTTTCGCCGACAACAAATGAAATTCCTGTATCGGCAAAATATCCGTCAAGTGAACCGGATACATCAATATTAACAAGGTCGCCATCCTTTATGACCCGGTCGCTCGGGATCCCATGAGCTACCTCATCGTTTACGCTTATACATGTATAACCAGGAAAGTTATATTCACCCTTAGGTCCTGAAATGGCCCCATATTGAGCAAATTTTTTCTTTCCGATTTTATCTAATTCATTCGTTGTAATCCCCGGCTTTGTCGCTGCTCGCATTTCATCACGAATTTCTGCAACAATCGCCCCGATTTTCTTTAACGCCTCAAGCTCTTGATCTGTTTTTACAATCATTTTATTCTCTCCTTAACCAGCCATTTTACTGATCTTTTTAGATTATCATTATTCATTAGAAAAAGTAAGCGTTAGGGCTGAGAGAGAATAAAATTAAACAAATAAAAAAAGGCTGGACAACTTATTGTCTCAGCCTCATGAAGCAGCTTCACTATGCTTTTACATCTTAAACTTCAACCTTCTTTTTTCTCAGACCGAGCAAAACCGGTACTAAGAACGACAGCAGTGAAATAATAATTAGTGTCAACGGCAGAGGTGACGTAACAAAAATGCTTAAATTCCCATTTGAGATCGTCATAGACTGTCTAAACGCCTGCTCCATCATTCCGCCAAGAATAAACGCGAGAATAAAAGGCGGCGCCGGGAATGAGAATATTCTCATGAAAAATCCGATCGCTCCAAAAATTAATAGCATATAAAGGTCAAACACATTAAAGCTGATTGAATACACCCCTACTAAACTAAACATAATAACAAGTGAAATTAACATTGGTCTTGGAATGGCTAATATCTTTGCCAAATAAGGAATTAAAGGCAGATTTAAGATTAGTAGAAACACATTTCCTAAATACATACTGGCAATAATTCCCCAAAAAATTTCAGGACGCTCAACCATTAGCATAGGGCCAGGCTGTACACCAAGAACCAGAAATGCTCCGAGCATAACAGCCGTTGTTCCAGAACCCGGGATCCCCAGACTTAACAGCGGTACAAATGCGCCGCTGGTTGCAGCATTATTCGAGCTTTCCGGAGCTGCGATTCCTTTGATTGAACCTTTTCCAAATTCTTCTGGTTTTTTTGCAATCTTTTTCTCAAAAATATAACTGATAAAAGAAGAAATGGTTGCCCCTGCTCCCGGCAGTACGCCGAGAATAAATCCAACGAAGGACTGTCTTGAAACCGGACCGCTCATTTCTTTTAGATCGCTCTTTGACAGCTTCAAACTCCCAAGCTTCTGACTGTCGCTTAACGAATTGTTGCGCCGGTTCAGCACCAGCATACACACTTCAGCTACTGCAAACAAACCGAGCGCAATGATTAAAAAGTCAAAGCCATCGAGCAAATTTACACTGCCAAACGTAAATCGCTGTGTACCTGTTTGCGGGTCAATCCCGATTGTAACAACCATGAATCCCGCCACTGCTGAAATTAATGCTTTAAGCGTTGAGCCATCAGACAAACTCGAGATGGCAGTAAGACCCATCAGCATAAGAGCAAAATAAGCAGGTGGACCAAATGATATCGCTACACTTGAAAGAGCAGGTGCTAATAGCATCAGCAGGACAACACTTACCGTTCCTCCAATAAAGGATGCCACCGCTGCAATGGCAAGTGCTTTACCTGCCTGTCCCTTCTGTGCCATCGGATAGCCGTCAAACGATGTCGCAACCGTTCCTGCAACCCCAGGCGCATTTAATAGAATAGAGGAAGTTGACCCTCCAAAAACAGCTCCATAATAAACTCCCGCCATCATCACAAGCGCCGGTGCCGGATCCATTCCATAGGTGATAGGAATCATTATAGCAATTGCACTAATAGGTCCAAGCCCCGGCATCATCCCGATCAGTGTTCCTACAACTACTCCAATCAGGACAAACATGATTCCTTCCCAGCTTAGCGCCACTTGAAATCCGGATAATAATCCTTGAAATGCTTCCATTTAACAAACCTCCCATCCTAAAACGGCAAAATTCCACGAGGTAAAACAATGCCTAATGCATAAACAAAAATTCCGTACAGAGTTAAAGGAAACAAAATAGATACAATTAAATTTGTTTTCCATTTGTCGTACCCCAAAAACCATGAACAAAAGTAAATAAATAGACCGGTCATGATAATAAATCCAATCATTTCAAATAAGAAAATATACAAAAAAATCATGGCAAATACAGCCGCTAAAACAAGGAGTTCTTTTCTTGGTATTGCTCTTTTTTGCTTTTCAGCTTCAGTTTCCTTTGTTCTGGAAAAATAGAGCAGGATAGCTAAAAGGATTAAAAGCCAGCCTAGCCCATTTGGGATCACATCCGCATCAACTGATGTATAGGGATATGAAGGCAACTGATAGCTTAATAGCAAATAAGAACCTGCCAGTATAACGAGAATAAGTCCAATCCGTTGATTCATTGTTTTTAACATGTCGGTGCCTCCTTTTTCAAAAGAGAAGATTAAACCAATGATCTGCCATTGATTTAATCTTCAGGGAAAAAGCTAGTTTCCTAGTCCTAATTCATCTAACAAGGTTTCGATTTCTTTCTTTTCTTCATCTAAAAACGTCTTGTACTCTTCACTATCCATATACATTTCATTCCAGCCATATTTTTTACGAACTTCATCAAACTCTTCTGAATCGCTCAATTCCTTAAATTTTGCTTCGTAATAGTCAACAGCTGCCTGATCCATATTCGGAGGACCAAAGAATCCGCGCCAGTTTACGAATGTTTCATCAATTCCCTGCTCCATTGCAGTTGGGAAGTCTGACAATACTTCTCCTTCCAAACGCTCTTCAGCAGTAATCCCGAGTACCTTAATATTGCCGGCTCTTACCTGCTCTACAGTCTCGCCTACTCCTGTTGAATACACATCAACACTTCCGTTTAACAGCGCTGTAAGCGTGCCGCCCTCTTGCTCAGAAACATATTTAATTTTCGTTACATCAACACCGGCAGCCTTTGCAATTCTAATAAACTGGATGTGGTCCATGCTTCCTGGAGCTGAAACGCCGATAACCGTTACGCTTTCAGGATCTTCTTTCATATCATCAAATAAATCATTCAGGTCATCCCACTCGGCATCCTCACGAACTGCAAACGCGCCATAGTCAGCGATCACGTTAGCAAGAGGTGTAAAGTCTTCATGACCATATTGGGATTGTCCGTTCAATGGCACAAACATTAAAGGCGGGGATGAAACAAATAAATTGTAAGGGCTGTCATTTTTCCCGTGAATATAAGCCCATGCAATGGCTCCGCCTCCTCCTTCTTTATTGATTACTGCCATATTTTCTTCCAGGATACCTGTCTCACCGAACACCTTTGCCACTTCACGAGCTGTCGTATCCCATCCGCCGCCAGCACCTGCAGGAGCTACCATTTCAATCGGCTTTGTCGGAGTAAAATCCCCGCCGTCACCGTTAGAGTCGCCGTTGGCATTGTCACTATTACATGCAGCCAGTGCAACAGCTGAAAGCATAAGCAATAAAGTCATACTGATTTTTTTCATAATGTTCTCCCCTTTGTTGTAGATATTGAGTTCAGTTGATAACTCTTAAACTGATTATAAGGTTGAATTTTCTGAATGTAACCGTTTTCAATTTAACTCGCATTAAAAGTTTTATTCACATTTTGTTCATAAAAACCACAAGCGGACCAATCCTATTGGATTGATCCGCTGAAGTTTACGATGCTATTTTTTATAATAATTCCGCTCCGGTCTTCCCACAATTCCGTAATCAAGCTTTGCTGCACAATAATCGATCGATACCAGGTATTCTAAATAACGCCTGGCCGTAGTTCTTGAAGCCCCCATTTGCTCCCCCATTTTTTCTGCTGATGTTCCCTCTGAAGATGACATTAGTATTTCTTTTACTTTTTCAAGAGTTAAAGGATCGATGCCCTTTGCGTAAGGTTTTTCTTCTTTTTGCTGCTCCTGTATACCGAAATACCGGTCAAGGAAGGGCTGATCAATTTGACTCGCGTTTTCAAAGAGCTCTTTCTCTTTTTTATATCTTTCCAGAGTAGCAATAAACCTTTCTAAGGTTGCCGGTTTAATAATGACACCCTTAACCCCTTTTCTTATCGCTTTTTCCATGTACTCCTTCTCTGTCGCTGCTGAAACTAGAATAATATCAACTTCTTCGTCTTGAGATCTGATTTCTTCGATTAGATCCACCCCCATACCATCAGGCATATAATTGTCCAAAAGGATCAAATCTATTTTATTCTTCTTAATCATATTGATCGTTTCAGCACAGGTAGACGTTTTTCCTACAAGTACTGAATCCTCTATTTTAGAGAGAAAACCCTCGTGGACCCCTGCTACCCGAAAATCATCCTCCGCTATTAAAACCCTTAGCATCCTTAACTCCCCCCTGATGATTAAACTGCTTTTGGCAGATACACGGTAAAAATTGCCCCACCCTCTTTTTCGTGATTAATTTCAATTGAGCCTTTAAGAGATTCTACCGCATTTTTTACGATTGCAAGCCCGTATCCTCTGTCTGCTTTTTCTTTAGTCGAAAAACCCTGTTCAAAGATCTTCTCCAGCTGAACGGCCTGAATTCCTCTACCGCTGTCTGATACCTCGATGACAATATCATTTCCAACGTCAGTAATGAAAAAATTCACTTCTCTTACAGGAAGCGTTCTCACTTCTTCAATGGCATTATCGAGCAGATTCCCAAGGATATGAATGATCTTTGTAATATCCACATGGCCCGGAAGCTCATGAAGCGAGCTATTTTCATCAATCATTAATTTTACTTTTTGTTCTGAAGCCTTTCCAAGCTTTCCAAGCAGAATCGCCTGTACTTTTTTGTCCTGAATCTGTCCCAGCATCGATTTCATTTGGTTCTCATGGTAGCTTGCTTCCTCCTGAATTAATTCAATCGCGTCATCGTAATGTTCGAGCTGAAGCAGCCCGGAAATGGCATATAGCTTATTTGTGTACTCATGCGTTTGAGCCCGCAGACCTTCAGAATACTGCTGAACCTCAGATAAGGTATTAATCATTTCCTCAATTTCAGTCTTATCTCTGAAACTTGAAACCATTCCTACAACTTTGTCATCCTCCATTATAAGTGTCCGGTTTGTTACAATAACTTTATCACCAATCAGCACCTCTAAATCCTTTGTTGGCTTTTCTCCTTTTTGGAGAAGCTCATACATCCCTGATTCAGGAATGACATCCCGGATATGCTTATTAATCCCTTTAGAGTCGAGATTAAGGATTTTTTGGGCGGATTGATTCATCGTGGTAATAACCCCTTTGCTGTCGATGGAAATGACGCCTTCTGCGATTGAAGAGAGGATTGCCTCACGATCTCGGTAAAGCGCTGCTATTTCTCTGGGCTCAAGTCCCATCGTATCTTTACGGATATTTTCAGCAAGAATAATGCTGCCGATAATTCCAAGTACAAGAACAATTAGGGAAAACCCGATAACTTCAAGTATATTTTGGTAAACGGTTTGCTGAATATCATCAATCATGTATCCAACAGAGACGATTCCGATTATTTCTCCCTCATCGCTATAAATTGGGGCTTTTCCTCTTAGGCTTCTGCCAAGCGATCCATCCGCTTCTGATATATAGTAATTTCCATCAATTAAAGCTGCATCATTATCGCCGCCGACCATTTTCAGCCCGAGTTTTTCTTCCTCGGGATGGGCATACCTGATCCCCTCGGCATTACCGATGACAACAAATTCTGCCCCAACAACCGTCGCCAGATGCTTTGTAAAAGGCTGAAGGACAATAGAAGGATTTTCTTCATTCATGGCATGTATAACGGTTGGAGAAATCGCAACCGTCGTCGCCACATCCAACGCACGGGTTCCGATATCCTCCTTTGTATCCTGCATCTCTTTAAAACCCAGCGCACTGCTGATCGCGATCGTTATAATAAAAATAATAAATACATTAAGCAGAATGATTTTTGACTGAAGTGAAAAACTGGGCATCATCGCATTCTCCTTAAACAAATTATTCTGATAAATTGATTCTAGCATAGATAAGATTGTAAAAATTCATCTACTTCTATTTAAAATAACGATTTTCATAGTAATTGGGAAGAATGAAAAGGCAATTTTTGAAAAAGTGAATAATTTATCCATTAAACCGTATAAAAAACAGCCAGGACGAAATGTATTATCCTTTAATTCACAAAAAAAGCAGCCCCTAAAGGACTGCTTCTCTCATGGTTTATATTATCTTATCTGTTATCACGCATTTCTCATATGCTGCTGTGTAGCTACTCTTGGTGCGGTAGTAAGTAAAACCGAAAGAATCATAGCTGTAAGGATAAATGCAGGTCCAAGATACGATCCGTTGTAAAACAATGAAAACTGCCATGCAGGTACAGATGGGTCACCTGAACCAAAGAAAACGATCCCGGCAACAAAGTGACAGACGAAGCGTAGAAACACGCCTATAAAAGTTCCTACAACAATAAAGCTTACAGCTTTTTTCATCTCACCATCACTTAACGCACGTTGAATTGGTCCTGCTAAAAGTCCTGCGAGGCCTACAACAGTAAAAGCGACCGGATAATCAAGTGCTCCTTGCACAGGTGTCAGGATATAAGCTCCTCCCATGACAATCTGTAAAATCCCTACTAAGAATCCTGTCAGCAGGCCGCCTTTAAGCCCCCAGCGAAAAGCCATTAGGATGATTGGGACCATCGCAAAGCTGATGGATCCGCCCTGTGGCCAGATCGAAAAGGAAAAGCGATCGAGAATAAGTCCGATTCCTGAAAAAATAGCTACCTCAAGTAAAAATAAAAGCCTTGTTCGTTCCATTTTGTTTCCTCCTTCTGCGATTAGGATGCAGCTCGCTCCAAGGGGATTTAACAGTTGCCTTTTCTTCGCTCTCAGTAAAAAAGCACATAAAAAAACAATGTCTAAGGATAGAAATCCAGACATTGTTTAACCGGCCTGTTTCCATCCACATTCCTGCGTAAGCATTAACTTACAGGTTCAAAGGGTCTGAACGCTCCCGTTCACTCTCAGCCATTATGGCTCCCCTTGCGGAAATTGCATCTGACTTTATTGTACCTCTTAACTTTCTATTTGTCATTTACTAGCTTCTGTTATACATTGGCAGGCATATGCTATACTTTAAACTATTGTCTCGTTACGAAGCTTATGAAGAAGGAAGATGGATGTAAATGAAATGGATTAAAAATCGATTTTTAGGCGGGAGGATTGTAAAAACCGGTGTAGCCGTATTTATTACAGCTTTTATTTGCCAGCTTCTTAATCTTCCCGTCATGTTTGCCGTCATTACTGCTATTGTAACGATTGAACCTACTGCAGCTGCGTCAATACGAAAAGGGCTGATTCGTTTTCCTGCTTCGGCCATTGGCGGAGCAATCGCTATGCTCACTGCTTTTTTACTAGGCGATAGTGCAATAACCTATGCATTGTCAGCAGCATTGACGATCTGGCTTTGCCATAAACTACGTCTTGATGCCGGAATGCTTGTTGCAACCCTTACTGCAGTCGCCATGATTCCTGGGACAGAGGATCATTTTTTAATGACTTTCGTATCAAGGCTTGGGACTACCCTTATAGGGCTTGTTACTTCAACGCTCGTGAACTTTATCCTTTTTCCTCCTAAATTTGAAAAACAAATCAGCCGGCAATTAAAGGAATCACAAAACGAGTTCTCCTCCATTTTCAAGAAAAGGACAGAAGAGCTTCTCGAAGGTGCATCAACTGGCCGCGAGCTTGAAGGAGCTGCAGAACGATTGCGCCAAAAGCTGGATCGTACAGAGACCCTTTGTAACTACCAACTGGAGGAGTGGCATTACCATAAATACAAAACAGAAGATATGCGGAGCGTCCGTGAGCATCTTCAAAAAGGCTATTTACTTAAACAGCTGACCTATCAATTAACCAATCTGATTAATCTTCCGATGGATGATGCCCCTGCCTGGACGAAGAAGGAAAAGGATGACGTCAGATATTTAGTCTTGCAGCTGAGCGAGCGCGTTCACAGCACCAATCATCTCGAGCCTATCAGCAAGGACTCTCTACGTACACTTTGCCAGGCATTAAAAGATGAAACTGACGAAGAAGAGCTTCCTGTCAAAAGCTATATTTACTTTGAACTGCTCACCATTCATGCCCTTCTTCGAAACCGGAAAGATTTTGTCAAAGTACCGAGCGCAACACCGGCAGAGCTTTAGTTCTGAAATATAAAAAAAAGAACCGTCAGCCTTATATTCAGGCAGACGGTTCTTCTTTTGTGGTCAGGCTTACAGTACATTAAAATATCTTGCCTCAGGATGAGCAAATACAATGGCTGAAACTGAAGCTTCAGGCTCCATCATATACCCTTCAGTCAGCTCCACGCCAATTTCTTCAGGTCTGATCAGTTTAAACAGCTTTTCCTGATCCTCAAGATTTGGGCATGCCGGATAACCAAAGGAGAAACGCTGTCCCTGGTATTTAGCGCTAAAACGCTCCTGCATGGTGAAATCAACAGGATCCGGAAAGCCCCAGCGGTCTCGCATTTGCTGATGCAGCAGCTCAGCAAAGCCCTCAGCTGTTTCAAGCGCAAGCGACTGGAGTGCATGACTTTCTAAAAAGCGTCCTTGCTCTTTGTAAGTTTGAGCTTTTTCACGGATTCCTCTTCCAGCTGTCACACTGAAAAAACCAACATAATCCATTTCACCGCTGTCCACTGATTTTAAATAATCAGCCAGACACAAAAACGGCTCTCTCGGCTGACGCGGGAATGTAAACCGTTCAATTTCTTTTTTCGTATCCTCCGGATCATAAATAACAACATCGTCTCCATCACTTTGTGCTGGGAAAAACTGATAAACTGCTGCCGGGTGAATTAACGACTCTGCTTTAACATCTTCGATTAAGTCATCCACGACGGCTTTGATCTTCAGCGTTTTTTCATCCTTTTCTTCAAGTAATCGTGAGACCTTTCCCTTAACTCCTAAATGATGCCCAATCAGCATTTGCATATTGATATATGCTTCTACGTGGGCAACAGAATACGACGTCAGCACTCTTCGCTTTAAATCAGTTGGAGTGAAGACTGGCACTTCCGTACTAACTGCCGGCTTTGTTCTTACGGCAACCGCAGCTCTTTCACGCTGCTCTGGCTGACCGGCAGCTGCAGCAGCTTCTTTTTTCAATCGGCGCTCTTCTGTCAGCTGCTCCCGCTCAAGCTCATCCTGCAGCTGGTTTGCAAGCGACAGTCCATTCATCGCATCCTTCGCATAAAGCACAAGACCCTCATAATTTTGAGAAATTTTTGTATCAACAAATTTTCTGGATAATGCTGCTCCTCCAACCAGAATCGGAATTTCAAGTCCTTCTTCCCTCATATCGCTCGCTGTTATAACCATTTGCTGAGCTGATTTTACAAGCAGCCCTGAGAGTCCGATAATATCCGGCTTTTCTCTTTTAATTGCTTCAATGAGTACAGTAGGCGTAACCTTTATGCCAAGGTCAACCACCTCATAGCCATTATTGCTTAAGATGATATCGACCAGATTTTTTCCGATATCATGTACATCTCCTTTTACCGTAGCAAGAAGCACCTTCCCTTTAGATGAAGAGCTGTCGCTTGCCTCCATATGCGGTTCTAAAAATGCTACAGCCGCCTTCATGACCTCTGCGCTTTGAAGAACCTCTGCAACAATCAGCTGGTTATCGTTAAATAAACGCCCAACCTCTTTCATTCCCGTCATTAAAGGTCCATTAATAATGCTTAAAGGAGCATCATATGTTTCTAGCGCCTTTTCTAAATCTGGCAGTAGCCCTTCCTTTGTCCCTTCCACAACATAGTAACCAAGACGCTCTTCAAGTGTCATATCGGGCAAGGTTGATTTAGACTCTTTTTTCTTGCCGCGGTAAAACTCAGTAAAGACCGCAAGCGATTCATCTGTTGTATCAAACAAAAGATCTTCTGCGAGTTTAATTTCTTCTTCTGAAATGGATGCGAATCGTTCAAGCTTTTCTGTATTCACAATCGCATAATCAAGTCCTGCCTGTGTACAGTGGTATAAAAATACTGCATTCAATACTTCCCGTCCAACAGGCGGCAGCCCAAAGGAGACATTACTGATGCCGAGTGTCGTCTGCACAAGCGGCAGCGCTTCTTTAATTGCTTTTATTCCTTCAACTGTTGCTTTCGCTGAACCAATATATTGCTCATCCCCAGTGCCAACCGGGAACACAAGCGGGTCAAAAATAATATCAGAAGGATTAACGCCATAATCCTCTGTTAAAATCTGATAAGAGCGCTTGGCAATTTCAAGCTTCCGCTCCATTGTGACACCCATACCTACTTCATCAATTGTACCGACCACTACTGCAGCACCAAACTTTTTGATTAAAGGAACGACAGCATCAAACCGTTCAAGTCCGTCCTCAAGGTTAATGGAGTTAATAATTGCTTTTCCCTGTGAATATTTCAGTGCATCCTCAATAACCTCTTCATCGGTTGAATCAATTACAAGAGGCACTTTTACTTTTTTGACAACCTCCTGAATAAACTTTTCCATATCCTCTTTTTCATCCCGGTCCGGGTCAGCCAGGCAAATATCAATTACGTGAGCTCCACCTCTTACCTGAGCCCGTGCTATTTCTGAAGCTTCTTCTATCTTTCCTTCTGCAATCAGGCGCTTGAATTTACGTGATCCAATTACATTTGTCCGCTCCCCGATCATTAATGGGCGCATCGACGGATCATAGACAAGCGGCTCAATCCCTGAGACGGTATGAACCTGCTTTTTAATTACTTCTCTCGGCTTATAGGCAGCCATCGTTTCTGCCAGCGCTTTAATATGAGCGGGCGTTGTCCCGCAGCAGCCGCCGACAATATTCAGCCAGCCCTTTTCCGCAAATCCTTCAAGCTTTTTCGCCAGCGATAACGGGGTCTCATGGTAATTTCCCTCTTCATCCGGCAACCCTGCATTCGGATAACAGCTGACATAGGAATTACTAAGGTCGGAGAGGGAGCGGATATGATCCTGCATAAATTCAGGACCAGTAGCACAATTAAGCCCTACTGATATCGGCTTCATATGCTCAATGCTGATATAAAAAGCTTCAATTGTCTGTCCTGCAAGTGTAGTCCCCATTGGTTCAATCGTTCCCGAAATCATAACCGGAAGCTCTTTTCCTGTTTTTTCAAATGCAGCCTGAATCCCTAAAAAGGCACTTTTAACATTCAATAAATCCTGGCTCGTCTCCACAAGGAGAAGGTCTGAACCACCGTCAATTAAGCCCCTGGCCTGCTCTGCATAAGAGTCAGTCAGTAAATCAAAGGTTGTTCCGCCTGTCACACTGAGTGTTTTCGTCGTAGGTCCCATTGAACCTGCCACAAATCTTGGGCGTTCAGGAGTTGACCACTTATTGGCTGAGCGTTTGGCAATCTCTGCTCCTAAACGGCTCAGTTCATACGCATCCTGGGCGATGGCATATTCCTCAAGCACCACACTCATGCTGCCAAATGTGTTCGTCTCAACAATATCGGCTCCCGCTTCAAAATAAGCGTCGTGAATCCGCTCAATGACGTCGGGTGCTGTACGATTTAAATTTTCATTACACCCTTCAAGCTCTTCTCCGCCAAAATCATCCGCTGAAAGCTGGGCTTCCTGGAGCATCGTGCCCATTGCTCCGTCCATAATGAGAATTCGTTTCTCTAGTTGTTCATTGAATAATGTTGGACACATTCGTAATCCCTCCAGCTCTTTTTGCCGCTTGCTCATTTGCATATCTCGTTAACTCTGCCGTTACTTCATAACGCATAAATGGCGTAATCAAGTAAATTCCGTTAAACATTTCAAGTGCAGCATCAATCAGGGATTTGGTAATCGCAATCCCCTCTTTTGCTGATTTCTCCTTGTCATCAGAAACTTTTGCCATTCGTTCTCTTACCTCATCAGAAAGCTTAATCCCCGGCACCTCATGATGCAGAAATTCTGCGTTTCGGCTTCCTGTTAAAGGCATTAATCCAATATAAAGAGGCTTTTCAATATGCTTTGTATGCTCATAAACCTCAAGAAGCTTTTCCTGAGAAAACACCGGCTGACTCATAAAATAGTCCGCCCCTGCAGCGATCTTTTTCTCCATTCGCAACACAGCCCGCTCCACACTTCTAACATGAGGATTAAAGGCAGCGCCAATTGAAAAGGAGGTTTTTTCACCGAGATCTTTTCCTGACATCGAAACCCCGTTATTCAATTGGCTGATCATTTCAATTAGTTCGAAGGAGGACACATCATACACAGAGGTCGCCCCCGGAAAATCGCCTACCTTTGTCGGGTCGCCCGTGACTGCAAGAAGGTCATGCAGGCCAAGTGTATGAAGACCCATTAAATGGGACTGCAGTCCAATTAAATTGCGGTCCCTGCAAGTAATATGCACAAGAGGCCTTGCGCCTGATTCCTGCTTAATTAAATGACCGAGTGATTCATTGGATACACGAGGGCTTGCAAGAGAATTATCAGCAAGCGTGATAGCGTCAGCTCCTGCTTCTGTTAATACTTTAGCCCCTTTCATAAATGCATCTGTATTCAGCTTTTTAGGAGGATCGAGTTCCACGATGACTGAAGGCCGCCTGGAAACGATTGATGACAGCGGTTCAGGAAGATCAAGCGACTTTGATTTAACTTCAATTTTCGGCTCCGGCGTCTCTACTTTCTTTTCCGTTATCGGAGCTGCTCCTTCAAGCGCCTCAGAGAATGCGCGTATATGGTCAGGAGTCGTTCCGCAGCAGCCGCCAAGCAGACGCACACCCTGCGCCTGAAACGACCGTGCGCATTCACCAAAGTATTCGGCGTTATTATTGTACTGAAGCGAGCCTTCAGCATAAGAAGGAAGGCTTGCATTCGGATAAGAGGATAAGAAGGCATGCTTTGGCAGCGGAACACTTTCAAGAGAACGAAGCATATGAAATGGACCCTGGCGGCAGTTTATACCTACACCGTCAGCCCCAAGCTCCTCCAGCTGCTTCAAAGCATTTGCTACAGGTGTACCATCCTGCAACACCCCTATTTCCTGCAAAGAAACCTGGGCAATGATCGGTAAATCAGTTGCCTGCCGTGCAATATCAACGACTGTTGAAAGCTCTTCTAAATCGTAATACGTTTCAAGTAAAAGGCCGTCTACTCCTTCTAAGAGTAAACAGTACAGCTGTTCTCTAAAGGTACGTTTAATTTCCTCAAGCTCGATTGATTGAGGGCGGATGCTTCTGATACCGCCAATTGTTCCGAGTATATGCGTACCCTTATCTGCTGCATCTGCTGCTAATTTAGCGTTTCTTACAGCAGCGCTATTGATTTCTTTTACGTGGTCCTGCAGTCCATAGCGTTCAAGCTTAAGATAATTTCCGCCATACGTATTCGTTTGAATAACATTTGCCCCAGCTTCAATATAGGCAGAATGGATTTTTTGAATATGTTCAGCCTGAGATACGTTCAATTCCTCAAAGCATTGGTCTGTTCCATAGGAATAAAGCAATGTCCCCATTGCGCCATCAGCGATCAGTATTCTATCCCTAAGTTCTTCTCTCAGATTCATCTAAAATCTCCTCCCTGGTTATGTATTAACTAATTCGTTATGTGTTTGTGATGTAAGGCATGCAACCCTGGAGGCGAGCCTTTTAAGTTGGAACTAACGAGAACTTATCGGTACGGGCTCGTTATGCTTGTCGCCCCTAAACGCCTGCTTCCGCTTTAAGCGTTATCCAGCTCCAGGCGCTAGCTCCTCGAGTCATAAGTCACGCTGTCCGTAAGCCACTCATCCATTCAGGCAAAAAGCGCCTGATTGGCTGATCGTCTTACGTCTGTCGGAGCTAAACGCCCGTTTCCGCTTTTAGCGTTATCCAGCTCCAGCAGGCAGGGGCTCGAGTCATAAGTCATCCCGCCCAATAGGCAAAGTGCGCCTATCTGTGCGGGCTGTCTTATGCTTGTCGCCCCTAAACGCCTTCTTCCGCTTTAAGTGATATCCAGCTCCAGGCGCTAGCTCCTCGAGTCATAAGTCACGCTGTCCGTAAGCCACTCATCCATTCAGGCAAAAAGCGCCTGATTGGCTGATCGTCTTACGTCTGTCGGAGCTAAACGCCCGTTTCCGCTTTTAGCGTTATCCAGCTCCAGCAGGCAGGGGCTCGAGTCATAAGTCATCCCGCCCAATAGGCAAAGTGCGCCTATCTGTGCGGGCTGTCTTATGCTTGTCGCCCCTAAACGCCTGCTTCCGCTTTAAGGTGTATATACAAAAAGGTCTTCTTATTGTTTTAATAAGAAGACCTGTAGGTATGGGATCACAACTCTTCTTATCTTCCTTGATCGCGGTTTTTGCGGTCAAGCTGGAGTTAGCACCTTTTCATGTTACTGGGTCATGAAGGTTGCTGAGGTTTCGCAGGGCCTTGTCCCTCCACCTCTCTTGATAAGAATCCAAACTATTTAATTAATTACGATAACTCTACTAAATGATCTCTTATCTGTCAATGAAAGATTAGACAGCTAAGAGATCACAAGTGGATGACGATTCAGTTTTAGTCTAAAGAAGTAATTCCCGGAAGGCGCCATTCTACTTCGTTTTCTTCAAATGCTCCGATTAATTTAAACGCAGTAGTTGAAGTAGCAGTATAGTGAAGAGCTCCTTCAGCTGTTTCGCCTGCTGGTATGGTTAACTCCAATTCTTCCCCATAGACTTCTTTCTCTTCATCTGCAAGATCCATCAGCGTAAATTGATCCTGCGTCAATGTTAGTTCTTCCTCTGAATCGTTAGCCACAGATAAAAGGATTTCGTACACACGATTATCCTCTTCCAGCTGTTCGGAAACCTGAGACCTTGTCACCGTAATAACAGCTCCATCCACACTCACTTCCTCCTCCAGCAATTTAAGACTGGATGAAGTTTCGTTTGTTTCTTCTTTTGCAGTTGTTTCCGTTTCGTTTTCAGCGTCGGATTCTGCTGCTTCATTATCTGAAGAACATGCTGCTAACGTAAGTGCTGCTGCCATTGCGGCAATTAACCAAATCTTTTTCATTGAAATGCCCCCTATTTATGTAAATGATTCAGTCCTATTATCCTTAGTAAAGCGAAATAAATCAATCAATTCCCTATAAATAGAAATAAGTCTTAATTTTCTCTATTTTGACAATTTTAAGACTTCAGATAAAGATGTTATACTGTACTCAATTAATGCAACTATTTATTAGTAATTGAAGGGAGTGCATGTTTATGTGCGGACGTTTTTCACTCACTGAAGCCCTAAATGATCTTCAGGAGCATTACCAATTTACGATGCGTGAGGATTTTCAGTACACGGAAAACAACAATATAGCCCCCTCACAGTCTGTTATGGCAGTGGTCGAGGTAGATCATGTACGATATCCGGTCCAATTTCGCTGGGGTCTTATTCCGCCATTTGCCAAGGATGAAAAAATTGGTTTTAAAACCTTTAATGCACGTTCAGAAACGGTGGACGAAAAGCCAAGCTTTAAAAAAGCCTTTCATAAAAAAAGATGTCTGATTCCGGCCAGTTCCTTTTATGAATGGAAGAAAATTTCATCAAAAGAAAAGCAGCCCTACTCGATCAAGCCAGCTTCAGCATCACTGATAACATTTGCTGGTCTCTGGGAAACGTGGAGAAATGGAGATCAGCTCGTTCGCAGCTGTACGATACTGACGACGACGCCAAATGATAAAATGGCCTCAATTCATGATCGCATGCCGGTCATTCTCGACTCATCCTCTTATGAAAAATGGTTATCTGAAGAAACACCTTTAGATGAGGTTAAATCTTTGCTCGTCCCTTTTCCTTCAAGCAGGATGAAATTGGAAGAAATCTCAAGTGACTTCTTTAAAAAATCAACTTAAAAACGTTCTCAAGACTCTTGAGAACGTTTTTTGGTTATCCAGCCAATACATCGGATTTTGGATATTTAATTTTACTATGATCGGGTTTTGCAAGTGAAAAAGCTAAAGTAAGCGGACCAATCTTTCCTACAAACATAACGACAATCAAAACTACCTTCCCTACTTCACTTAATCCACCTGTAATTCCCATCGATAAACCAACTGTGCCAAACGCAGAAACCGTTTCAAAAAGAAGCTCGATAAAGGTAATATGATGCTCCGAATGAGTCAAAATCAGGAGAGCAAAAACAACAAGCAGTACACTGCTCATTGCAATGGCAAGGGACTTAAATACAAGCTCCTGTCTGATTTCCCGATTAAATATATTAATTTCTGCCTTTCTCCTAAAAAAGGAGATCGTGGCTAATAAAATAATAATAAACGTAGTAACTTTAATTCCGCCTCCGGTTGATGTGCTTCCGGCTCCAATAAACATTAATAAAATTATATATAAAATAGATGAATCATCTAAACCTGCGATATCTATTGTATTAAACCCAGCTGTCCTCGGTGATACGGCTTGAAAATAAGATGTCCATAATTTTTCATCTAAAGGCAGACCCCCGAGCGTTAAAGGGTTTTCAAACTCATTTATAAAAAGATACAGCATGGATATCACATTAATGATAAGCGTTCCCAGAATCATGACTTTAGTATGCAGGCTCCATTTCCGGATCGAGCTTGACCGCCACACATCCAAAATAACAGTGAAGCCAATTCCCCCTAAAACAAATAGCCCTGAAATGACGATATTAATAATAGGATCTCCCGCATACCCCATTAAGCTATCCATTTTCAACCCAAATCCAGCGTTGTTAAATGCAGACACAGCATGGAATACGCTGAAGAAAATCCCTTCTGCAAGCCCGAGCTCAGGCACCCATACAGTTGAAAGAATCACTACGGCAAATCCTTCTACTATAAAAGCAAAAATGGATAGGTGGATAGCCAGCCGTATAATGCCCCCTGCACTGTTCTGGTTAAGAGACTGCTGGATAATCAGTCGTTCTTTGAGCCCGATTTTTTTACCTAGCAAAAGAAAGAAGAGAACCGCAAACGTCATGATTCCAATACCGCCAAGCTGAATAAGCAACATGATAATGGTTTGGCCAAACAACGTAAAAACCGTACCAGTATCAACTACTGCAAGTCCTGTAACAGTCATTGCGGAAACAGACGTAAAGAATGCATCAAGCCAGCTAAGCTCCCCGTTATAAGATAGTGGCAGCTTCAGCAGCAATGTGCCGGCTGTAATACTCAGGATAAAAACGATAAGTAGCAGCTGCGGCGGTGTAAAAGCTCCGAGCTTTTTCATCGGCCTATACTCCCTGTTTTTCAAACCGGTGCAGTTTTCTGTTCTCCCCTATCACTATCAATACATCTCCCTCAAGTACTTTATCCTCCCCGGTGAGCGCAACCAGCATGTCATGCGACCGGTAAATGCCGACAATATTACATCCAAAACGGTTTCTTACATTTAAGGCAGCAAGAGTTTTTCCGATAACCTTAGGTGTGGCTTTAATTTCAACCATAGAATGCTCATCTGTAAGCTCAACATAATCAATAAAATGCTCCGAAGCAAGCCGTTGTGCAATCCGTTTAGCCATATCTTTCTCAGGACGAATAACTCTGTCAGCGCCAATTTTCTCAAGAACCTTTTGATGATACAGGTTTGAAGCCTTGACCCAGATTTCTTTCACACCGATATCAGTCAGGATAATGGTCGTTAAAATACTGGCTTCTATATTTTCACCAAACGACACAACCACTAAATCAAAATTTCTGATCCCTGCCTGCAGGAGCAGCTGCTCGTCCTGGGCATCGCCATGGACGACATGTGTAGCTAAATCACTGAAGCGATCCACAAGTTCTGCGTTTCGGTCCATCGCAAAGACCTCTGCCCCAATTTCATGAAATTCTTCAACTAAATGACCGCCAAAGCTGCCCAGTCCTAATACAGCAAATTGTTTTCTCATACATTCCCGTCCTTTTTCATGCAGTAATAATTTTTCCCATAGAAAAACCACGAGGAATTTATCCTGTGGTCCTGAAATCGGCCTCACAAGTATCATTCTCTCTCTTAACGCTTGCGAGGTTAGCTGTCGGATTAGGGCATTGAGAGTTGCCCAGCCTTTAGATTAAAGGCTTCACCCCTAGCCAAATAGATGGCATTACATGGGTCCCCCGTTTTCATTGTATGAAATTCAGCGACTTAGAATCCTTATTATGAAAGCAATATTACTCCTCAATCCATAAAGAGTAAAGGAATTTACGAAAATATTATTTGCCTGCAATGATTACTACCCATTATACTTGTAAGAATAATTTTAAGCAGTTTGACAATAGAGGCAAAAGGAGGAACGTCAAATGAATCATCGATCTGCTCCGGATCCTATGGAGTTAACAAAAAGGATTCAGGTTTCCCAGCGAAACCATCCTGCTGATCTTGTGATTAAGAATGGAAGAATCATCAATGTCTACACCGGTGAGCTTACCAAAGGTGATATTGCGATTTACAATGGGGTTATTGCAGCCGTTGGCACAGGCTATCAGGGACTTGAGGAAATTGATGCAAGCGGCAGCTTTGTTTCTCCGGCATTCATTGACGGACATATTCATATTGAATCCACTACGCTTACTCCTTCAGAATTTGCAAAACTAATACTTCCTCATGGAGTAACAACAGTTATAACTGATCCCCATGAAATTGCTAATGTGTTAGGAACCAGAGGGATTGATTATATGCTAAAAAATTCAGAGGGGCTGCCGATGGATATTTTCTTTGTCCTCCCTTCAAGCGTTCCGGCTACTTCTTTTGAAAATTCCGGCGCAGCACTGCGGGCAGATGATTTAAAGCCTTTTTATGCTCACCCTCGCGTCATTGGTCTTGCTGAAGTGATGGACTATCCTTCTGTTGTAACAGCTGAAGAGGATATGATCCAAAAAATTCATGATGCCCATTCCCACACAGTTCTGATTGACGGCCATTTGGCAGGTCTTTCAACAGATGAAATCAATGGATATCTTGCTGCAGGCATCCGCAATGACCATGAATGCACCACAGTTGAAGAAGCAATTGAAAAAATACAGCTTGGGATGCGTGTAATGATACGTGAAGGCTCCGGCTCTAAAAATCTTCCTGAATTAATAAAGGCTGTAAATGACAAAAATTCACGCTGGTTCTCCTTTTGCACGGACGATAAGCATATTGACGAGCTGATAGAAGAAGGAAGCATCAACCATTGCGTTAAATATGCAATTGAACTAGGGCTGGATCCGCTGCTCGCCTACCAGCTGGCTACCATTAACGTTGCGCAAATGTATAATCTCAACGACCGCGGCGCCATTTCACCCGGAATGAAAGCGGATCTTTTAATCTTATCTGACCTTAAAAAAGTGGAAATTAAAACAGTTATTCAAAACGGGGTCGTCCGGGCTGAGGACAATGAATTGACAACTAATTGGGCGCATTCAGTGGATCACCTTAATGGGTGCACAGAAAGTGTTAACTCAATGCCAATAACTAGCGATGATCTTAAGGTCATTCCGTCTGAAGAGCTTGCCCATATTATCGAAATCATTCCAAACCAGATAAAAACCAATCATTTAAAGGAAAAAGTGTCAGTTAACGAAAAAAGGGAATTTATCCCTTCTGTTGAAGATAACCTGCAAAAACTCATCGTGGCAGAGCGTCATCATAAAAAAGGTACAATTGGAACAGGGATTGTTAAAGGATTTCACCTGAAAGAAAACAGTGCAATTGCATCGACTGTTGCTCATGATTCACATAATATTATTGCCGCCGGGACGTCTGATGAAGCGATCCTGAAAGCGATCAACTGGCTGACAGACCATCAGGGCGGACTCGTTGTCATACAGGATGGAAAGGTGATTGGAAGCATGGAGCTTAGGCTTGGAGGACTGATGTCGATTAAAAAAGCAGAGGATGCCCTTAACGAAATGGAGACCGTTATGGCTGCACTCGATAAAGTATCCCCTCAAGCATCCTTTAATCTGTTTTCCAATCTTTCATTTCTGGCGCTGCCGGTTATACCTGCGCTGAAGCTAACAGATTTAGGGTTATTTGATGTTCAGACATTTTCTCATATACAAGTATAGTTAAATAAACTAAGAGGTTGAAACAAATGTGTTTCAACCTCTTTCGTCCGGTTCACTGCGCTTCAGATGTTCATCGGCAACGGTTATTTTATTCTCCTGCCAAAGTCGTCCGATTTCCACCATAGAGGGAGTAATAAAATGAAAGATAAATTTTGTTTCACAGCCATCAAAGACTGCTTCATTAATGACGCTCCAGCTTTTCTCCTGATCTCCGGCAAGCAATGCATCAGTAAATGCATTTACATACATGCTGCTCATTCTCTCACCCCCCGAAATTAATTGCATACGAACCTTCTTCAACATACATTTTTTCTTAGATGGATCGTCCCTTTAAACCTTATAGGCAGAGATCGATCTTCTAAGAAACAAAAAAAGGCCCTGAGCAGGAGGTGCAAATTCCTTCTGCCAGGCACCATTTTTGTTAGTTGCTTTCTACTTTTTGCCATTCACCGCGGTAAATGGTCACCTCTTCAAGCTCAACATTCAATTCTTTTGCAAAGCGTTTAATCTGGCGAACCTCCATAGGGGATACAAAAGAAAGTACTGTTCCCTTGGCACCGGCTCTTCCAGTCCGGCCGGAGCGGTGTATATACTGATCAAGATCACTCGCTGCATCCATATGCATTACATAGGTGACATCCTGGATATCAAGTCCGCGTGTTGCCACATCTGTTGCAAGCATTAACGGCAGTTCTCCTTTTCTGAACTTACGCATGGAGGCTGCCCGATCTTCTTTCGACAAATCACTGTGCAAAGGAGCAATCTCCAAATTTTTATAATTGAGCTTTTCAGTTGCCGTTAATACATCCCGCACCTCACGCATAAAAGCGAGTGATTTTTCCTGCTTCATGGAGTCCATGCGGACAATTCTCCTGATCAAATCAATTTTCTCTCTTGATTCACAAACCATGTATTGATGCTTTACATTCGCTGAATCACCGATGCTCCGTTCTACCCTGACTACCTCAGCCTGCTTAGTGAAGCCTTTGCCCTTTTCTTCAATCTCTGCTGGCAGAGTAGCTGAAAACATGGCAAGCTGACGCTGATCGGCTAGTGTGCTTTTCACGATATCTGTAATGGCCTGCGTGTGTTCTGCTAGGAAAAGCTGATCTACTTCATCGAGAATAAGCATTTTTACTGCATGTGTTTTTATCTTTTTTTGCTTAATAAGCTCTAAAATCCGTCCCGGCGTGCCAATAATAACATGCGGCTGCTTTTTTAATTTTTCAAGCTGTCTTTTCGGATTGGCGCCTCCAATGATGGATGCTGCTCTAATTCCGGCAGCCTTCCCCCACACCTGAATCACTTCAAGAATTTGCATAGCAAGCTCCTTAGATGGTGCTAAAACGATGGCTTGGGGCAATTTTTTTGAAGGGTCCGTCTTTTCTATTACCGGAATAACATAAGCAAGCGTTTTACCTGTCCCGGTTGGAGATTCAACCAGTACATCACGGCCCTCGAGCATAAGCGGAATAACTTGCTCCTGAACAGGCGTCCTTTCTTTAAAACCCGCTTCCTTCCATTGCTCCTCAGTTCTGTCTAACATCTTCCATCCACTCTCCGATCTATCCTTTTCATCTTTATATTGTACCATTCAATGATTTAATTTGGTAATTTCTATACTGCAGTAAAGCAATAAAGTGCTGACTGATTCCCTATTCTCTTTCTTCATACGGTTCAGTAAAAACAATGAAATAAAAAAATAATAATAATCAAAATGGTATTTTTTAAAAAGCCGGAAATACTACGGGAATAAAGAATGAAAAAAAGGAGAATGCGTATGACCGGATTTTTCAAATTGCTAAAAGGCGGCAATAAACCTTCCTTTGTTGCAGCAGTCGTGAATACATTTATTGGACTTTTAAAAATGACAGCTTATTTATTTACCGGTAATGTTGCCATGTTTGCAGAAATGATGCATTCGTTTGGAGACGCTGCCAATCAGTACTTTGTTTTTATCGGCTCGGCTCTATCTAAAAAAGCACCTACCGATAAGTTCCCTAACGGCTTTGGAAGGGTGGTGAACCTTGCTTGTCTTGGAGCAGTGATCATTGTTGGGATTTTATCCTATGAAACCGTCAAGGAAGGCCTTCACCATCTCCTACACCCTATTCAAAGCTCAGGTGTCCTCATTTCTTTAGGTGTCCTTGGAATTGGTGTGATTCTTGAGCTTTATGTTTTTTATAAAGCTGCCGTTGAGGTTTTACACGAATCAGGAGAGGAGGCAAAGGGGTTTAGTCCTTTCATTAAAAGCTTTACTCATTTAAATAGGGCAAAACCTGCCACTAAACTTGTATTTATGGAGGACCTCGTTGCTACAAGCGGAGGGGTCATTGCCATTATTGCTATTACTATCACCTATTTTACCGGTTTTGGCCAGGCTGAAGGGATCGCTTCTATCACCATAGGGTTAATGATGTTTTATGTTGTTGGAAGGGTCTTTTTAGAAAACGCCAGAGGAGCAATCGGGGAAACGGATGAAGAAATGCGTGAACATATCGCAGGAATCGTATTGGCCGATCCTAAAGTAAAAGACATCCGCAGGCTTCAAGTTATAAAAGAAGGAGAAAGTCTTCATGTTGAAATTGTTATTGAAGTTAACCCCGCCCTCACCATCGCGGAGGCTGATGACATTAAAGACCGGCTGGCCCTCCTCACATATGCTCAAAAAGGAGTAGCAGAAGTCACAATTGAATTTGATGAGGATGATCAAATCTTGGGATGGTCATAAAAAAATCCATTTTTACAGGTTAGTCTGTAAAAATGGATTTTTAGATTAAAGAACCAACTTCTCTCTCAGCTGGCTGTTATGAAGATCAGCATAGAAGCCTTTTTGCTTAATCAGCGCTTCATGATTTCCGCTTTCGATCAGCTGCCCATTATTCAGCACAAAAATCTGATCTGCATTTTGAATCGTATTCAGCCTATGGGCAATCACAAAGCTTGTCCGGCCTTCCATCAGGCGCTGAAGAGCTTCCTGAATTTTAATTTCTGTTATGGTATCGATGCTGCTCGTGGCTTCATCAAGAACAAGAATTTTTGGGTCAGCTAATATCGCGCGGGCAATTGACAACAGCTGCCGCTGACCTTGACTGATCCCCTGCCCATCGGCCTGCAGGACTGTATCGAATTGATCAGGCATTTTCCGAATAAACGATGCAGCATTAGCGAGCTCGGCTGCTTTTTCCACTTCTTCATCTGTCGCGGTCAGGCTGCCGTAGCGGATATTTTCTCTCACAGTTCCTTCAAATAAAAAGGAATCCTGAAGAACAAATGCCATATGACTTCGCAGGCTGGACCGTTTAATTGTTTGAATGTCCCTGCCATCCATCCTGATAACGCCATCAGTCACATCATAAAAACGTGAAAGCAAATTAATCATGGTCGTTTTACCAGCCCCGGTGGGACCGACAAATGCAGCAGTGTGACCGGGAAGAACCGTGAAAGAAACATCTGTGATCGTCTCCTCATCCTTTTCATACGCGAAGGATACACGAGAAAATTCAACCTCACCATCCAGATCTTCTACTTCGACTGCTTCCGCTTCATCTATCTCCTCTTCTTCCTCCTGCATGATATCAAATACCCGTTCTGCACCCGCTATTGCTGACAGAAGCGTATTGAACTGGTTTGCCAAATCGTTTAAAGGACGGGTAAATTGTCTTGAATACTCAACGAAAATAACAATGACCCCGATCGTAACGGTTTCGCTTCCATTTAACACAAGAACAGCCCCAACAAGCGCGATGACGGCAAAACTCAGGTTATTTAAAAAGTTCATAAGCTTTGGAATGAAGCCTGAAAATGTTTGAGCCCAGAACCCTGCCAGTCGGAGGCGATTATTTCGTTCCTCAAATTGCCCGATCACCTTTTTTTCCTGGGAAAATGTTTTGATGATCCGCTGACCGGACAGTGTTTCCTGGATATAGCCATTGATTTCACCTAAATTCCGCTGCTGCTCTTTAAATAATCTTCCCGTTCTTTTTGTGATCCATTTCAACCCAAAATACATAGCAGGAATGACAAGCATCGCAATTAACGTGAGCAGCGGACTTAAATAAAGCATGACGGATGCTGTACCGATTAAAGTCAGTAAGCTTGAAACAATCTGGATAACTGAGCTGTTTAAGGTGGAGCTTACGTTTTCCATATCATTTGTGACGCGGCTCATCAGCTCGCCATGCTGCCTTTTATCAAAAAACGGAATAGGCAGCTTTTGCAGATGATTAAACAATCTTGTCCTCATAGTGAATACCGTGTTTTGAGCAATACGGATCATCCATACCGCCTGAAACCAGGAGGACAATGAATGGATAATATAAATAATTCCTAATATCCATAGCAATTGAATTAACCCGTCGGTATCCTGCGTAACGATAAAATCATCAATCCCCATTCCCACTAAAAATGGACCAAGTAACGCCATTGCCGAGCTGATCAGAACCATCAGAATAACGAGAGAGAGCTTAACCTTATTCATAGCGAGATAAAACCAGATCTTCTTTAGTGTACCGACTGGATCCTGCGCCTTTTTCTTATCATGTTTGCCTGTATTTGACTGCTCAATCTCCTCAAGGGATCTTCTTTTATACTGAAACGGTTTAATTACCTCTTTGAACAAGGGTCAGCGCCTCCTTCCCAATCTGAGACTCTACAATCTTTAAGTACAATGGAGAGGTTTTTAAAAGCTCCTGGTGAGAGCCTTGTGCTAACAGCTCCCCCTCGTCCAGCAACAGAATATGGTCGGATGCCATTGTTGTACTGATTTTCTGGGTAATCATCACGGTCGTACAGGACAGGTCATTCAGCGCTTCAAGGAGCTTGGCTTCTGTTTTCATATCAAGAGCGCTTGTGCTGTCATCCATAAGTAAAATTGCCGGCTTTCTTACAAGTGCTCTGGCAATGGAAAGTCTCTGTTTTTGCCCCCCTGATAAATTGACGCCTTTTTGCCCTAAAAGTGTATCGTACTTCTTCGGAAGCTTCATAATGGTATCGTGAATTTGCGCACGCTCTGCCGCCGCTTTTATTTCCTCAAAGCTTGCGTTTAGATCACCCCAGGCAATATTCTCTCTCACAGAGCCTGTAAAAAGCATTGCTTCCTGAGGGACAAAGCCAATCTGCTGGCGCAAATGTTCAAGCTTAAATGACGAGATATCCTGATGATCAATACGTATTTCCCCTTCATCCACATCATACAGTCTTGGAATCAATTGAAATAAAGTTGACTTCCCTGAACCGGTCGCTCCTAATATGGATACGCGTTCCCCTGCTTTAATGGAAAAGGATAAATTTCTTAATACATTTGTATTGGTGCCGGGATAACGAAATGATACGTTATCAAACGAAATAGCTCCGTGGTTAATCATAAAGTTTTCACTGGCTTCCCGGTCCACAAGATCAATATCTGTCTCAAGAACATCACTTATCCTGCTGCCAGAGGCCTTAGCCCGTGAAAACACCATAATAATCATCGTTACAATAGAGAGTGCACCTGTCATTCTTGTTGCGTAGTTTACAATTGCCACCACATCACCTACACTGGCCTGGTTGGCTGCTACCTCAACACTCCCCATCCAGAGGATGACTAAAATACTGGCGTTCATTAAGAGCAAAATAATCGGCATCGTAACTTCAATCAGACGAAGCGCTTTGACTGTTTTGTCCATTAACACTTCGCTCGATTTCTTAAAGCGGTTCATTTCATGACGTGCCCGCAAGAACGCTTTTATCAGCCTGATACCTACCAGATTTTCCTGCATGACATTGTTAACATGGTCAACTCGTTCCTGGACCTGTTTAAATAAATTCCCTGCTTTGCTCATAATAAAGATTAGAAAAAATAATAGCACAGGAACAGAAATGACCAGCACAAGAGCAAGTCCGGGGTGAACAATAAAGGCCAAAATGACACTCCCAATAACAAGCAGCGGAGCCCTCATCATAATGCGAAGACTCATAAACACAGTGTTTTGAAGCATAGTCACATCATTTGTAAGTCTTGTGATAAGTGATGAGGTTGGAAACTTTGTAAAATTAGTAAAAGAAAAAGCCTGAACCTTGTCATAGAGTGATTTCCGTATATCAAATCCGAAGCTCTGGCTGACATGTGAGGAGTAAAAGGAGTTTGTCACCCCGGCAAAAAAGGCTACGAAGGAGCAGCCAATAAGCACCCCTCCCCACAGCATCACGACAGAAAGATCCTGCTGAAGAATTCCATCATCTATGATTTTGGCGATTAATAAAGGCTGGACAAGCTCAACGGCAAGCTCCATAAGCATCAGGGCCAGCGCAATGGTAATCGCGATACGATAAGGTGTTAAAAACGGGAAAATTCGTTTCATGTAAAGCGCCGCCCTTCCAATGACCCAGCAAATTTGCCCTAATCATCTATATTTTCTTTGATACTCGAAATACTGTTGTAAAAACTTTATCATAATATTCGTAAAATGAGTAGAAGCGAGACGCTGCTGAGTCCATTCAATTTATTAAGATTCCCCATTATAACCGGATAAAACCCATAAAAAAAGAAGCATGAGGGGTTCTCATGCTTCTTTGTGAATTATTTGCTTGCGAGTGCATCTGAAAGTGCCTTGCCATATGGCGGCAGATCAGGCGGTCTTCTGCTGGAAATAATATGTCCGTCTGTAATGACCGCTTCGTCATGCCAGACCGCTCCTGCATTGACCATATCGTCTTTAATTCCTGGTGTACTGGTTACCTGGCGTCCTTCAAGGATGCCAGCTGAGATCAAAACCCAGCCTGCGTGACAGATCTGACCGATGATTTTTTCATGTTTGTCCATATGTCTTACCATGGCCAATACTTCCGGGTAGCGTCTTAGTTTATCAGGTGCCCATCCGCCCGGCACGAGGATGCCATCATAATCTGAAGGCTCGATGTCTGTGAAGGAATATTCTGCTTCTGCAGGTACACCGTATTTACCTATGTATGTTTCTCCTCTTTTTTCACCTACTAAGTGAACGAGTGCTCCTTCTTCGCGAAGCCTCATGACAGGATACCATAGTTCTAAGTCCTCGAAATCAGCACTTACAAGGGCGATTACTTTTTTGTCTTGCAGTCTCATTTGAAGCACCTCCTGTTGGTATTATAGCATTGATTGGGGCTGGGATCATTTCTCAGGGGCTGGGGTTGAGTTAAAGGGTTTACGTAAATGCTTCTTAATGGAGGCTGATTTCCGCTGCAGGTGGAGGCTTTCCGCGGGGCGGGGCTTAAGCTAACTTGCTAGCGCAAGTGGATCTCAAGCTCCCGCTCTATCCCGCAGGAGTCCCCACCTTCCGCTTCAATCAGCTTGGTCAGGGAAGGAATAAAATACTTCGAACGTTAATTGTGCTGTCTATTAAACGACATGTTAATAAAAGGAATCTGGCAGGAAATGTCGAACCTATACTTCAGATGGAATGAATTAAATGATTATACTTGTTTTAGTCTGGGGGAAAAGGGTTTGCGGAAAATCACGTTATCAAATGGAGAAACGGTGGAAGTTGATTGTCTTAGCTGTGGAATAGCTAGTGGATTGATTGAACCTGATGGCGGTGTGGTGATTGAAACAGAACACTTTCATGCCCATCAGGATGTTGCGTATCCTATTAGAGGGTTAATTATCTTAGCTTCGAAGAGACATATTAAATGTTTTGATGAATTAAGCGACTCTGAGCGGTTAGACTACATCAACATTTTAGCAAGAATAAGAAAAGCACAAAGAAACGCTTTGGGTATTGAATACGTTTATTATTTTTACAAGGAAGATACAACGCATCATTTTCATACGTGGATGGTTCCGAGATATGAATGGATGTATGAGTTTGGTCGTTCGGTTGAGTCGGTCAGGCCTGTATTACTTCATGCCCGAAATGAAATGAATGACAGGGAAAATGTTCAGCAAGTGACAGAAGCGATCAAGATCCTTACCAAAGAATTAAAGAGTTTGGGGTAAATGTCTCTTAATTAGGGCAGATTTCCGCTGCAGGTGGCGGCTTTCCCAGGGGCGTTCTGTAACTGTAGACTTACCTTATTCATAAAAGGCTCATACCAATAAAAATCACTCAGAAATTGATTGCAACTTAAGGAGACGACTCTGAAGGGATGCAGCTGGGAGGATTAGATCCATTAACGAAGGTTAATTAGCTAAGCCCCGCATTCAGAAAGCGTTCCCCAGCGGCGTAAATCAACATATCTCATTGAAACAGTGCATTGTATTTAGTGATTGCTTAATTTATTATTAATTTGTGAATAATTTCACAAAATTCTCACATAGGAGATGATCATTTTGAGATTTCTAGTGTTATTGACTCCAGGGGTTAAGTGGGTACAGGATGTTTTATTTCATAACCAGCCTTATATGCCGGAGCATGCCGTATATGTCCAAGACCATTATAACCAAGGCAAAGTACTTATGGCTGGACCTTTTGGAGATTTATCAGGCGGAGCTATTGTTATTGACGTGGAAAATGAAGAGGAAATCATTTGTTTCGCTGAACATGATCCTGCCGTCAAAAACGGCATATTTAATTATGAAATTAAAAAATGGGGTGAACTTATGAACAGGTTTGATAATAGAAACCCCAACTTCGGACAAGAATATTTAGATTTTAAGCATAAAGAACAAAGGGATTTAGGAATTCGTTATCCTTAATTGCTTAGTAGAGAGTTTTAAAAGAGCAATTTGTACCTTGAATGAATACAAGCACCTATTTTTTCTGTATACTGTGAATAGCAGATTAGAGAAAGGGTGAGATAATGATTACAATTACTGAATATACGGTTGAAAAGATTAATGATCCTTTTGGAATTTTAACGGGAGATCGTTATGAATACACGCTTGAAATTGATGTTCCTGAGGATGATGAGCTCTATACGGAAACGGGTGTAGCCATCAGAGTGATTTTTAGAATTGAAGATGGAAATGAAAGCATTGTAAAATACGATTTAATGGATAAAGCAACTTCACAGCCAATGGATTTTGAGCTGGAAGATGATGAGTTCGCTCAAATTGAGGCATTTTGCCGTGCGAACATGCCTGAAGACCTTTAATAACAAAAAGCCGCTGACTGATTCTCCAGTCGGCGGCTTTTTCCTTTATTTATTATCCTTATGCATAAAAGGACATTTCCCTTTAATCGGCTCAATATCATCACCGATAAAAAATTGTTTCCATTCATTGTGCTCGGGGTCACCGTAATGGCTGATGTCGGGATGTTTGGGCAGCTGATCCCATTTTTCCACCCGCTCACGTACCTTCTCTCTTGACATAATCCCGCCTTTTTCTGTTCCTTCAAGCCCTTGGAAAATGGAGCGGGGCTGAAAGCCAAGAATTAAACTGTTGCCAAGATTTCTTGTTTTACGCTGCTTGTAGGCAGGCGCGTTGCCGAATACAAAAATCGGGTCACCGTTAAAATGAAAGTCCCATAAAAAGTGTTCAGGATCCTTTGGATGATCTGCAGGCCATTCTTTCTTGTCCTGTTCATGAAGATACTGCAGAATGTCCCAAAACTGCTTTTCATAATCCTTTAGTGTCCCCTCCTGTTCAAACGGCTCAACAAATAGGAAAAAACCATGCTTAATTTTTGTTGCTTCATTGAACAAATCAAGGAACTCCTCAAGTGCAACTGGCAGATTTGACCAGTCATCCTGAGAGATATAAGCGTAACGCAGCTCCCCTTTTTTCTGGCCTTTCATGCCAAAATAGCAGGGAAACGTTGCATCCGTTACTGTTTCTTCAAATGTTTTATATTCTTCAATCAGCCATGAAGGCAAATTATCTTTTTGTTCCATATCTTCCTTTGTTAAAAGAGTTGAACTTGTCGCGATCATTTAAACTTCAGCCTCCAATGGACATAAATTACTAGCTCTAGCTGTTTGTTTTACCCTATTACTTAAGATGTAAAACCCAAAAGTTTGGAATTATCAAAGGTTAAAGATTATGGAAAAATGACTTTATAACTTGGTTGATTTTTGTTTTAAGGAAGACGCTTCAATCAGTTTATGGTTAATTCATTTAGTTCATTAAAGAATTTATGTTAATTTTAATTCGGACATCCCCCTTAATCCTTGAAGGATAGTTAGTTAATTGGACTGTTAATGGATCGGTATAGCTTTCTGTAGGCAATTCGAATCCGTATCTGGCATCAAGACCGGAGGAACGTAGAGATGAACCGTTAGTATTAAATTCCTTTCCATCTGCATCCCGTACCTCTCCAAAAAGAAAATATCTAAAATCCTCTACACCTTTTAACTTAATAAAAAAGTAGCCGTCCTCAATTTCAGCTGGGAGAAAAAAGTTTTCTTTAGGCTGACTTACTATTTCCATATTTTCAGTATCAATGACTACGTATGGGTGATCCTTATCAACTGCCTGTATTTCCCCTATTTCCAGGTATAGTTCTTCAAACTGCTCAAAATAGTTACTTTCCAGATAAACCTCCCAGCCGTTTTCGTTATCTCCTGAAGATTGGATCCCGTCCGAGGTTTTGGACCATGTTCCCCCTTTTTCATCCACTAACTGAATGGAATCAAAATGAAAGATCTTTTTTGTATTTTCAGGATCGGCTTTTATTTTCACTGCCGTTCTTATTGGATGAATGGTTATATTTTCAACAAACAGCTTTTGTCCTTCCACTTCTATTGTTTCATTTATTTCATATACCCGGCTCATTTGTTCCAGTACTTCCATGTTAAAAGGAATAGAGAAGCTTTCTGATGAAGCTGAGCTTTCTATATCTGCGTTAAAAATAAACTCCGTTTCATAAAGTGGTTCAGAAAACAAATATTCAGCTGAGACAGTAATTTCCTTTATATCCTCGTAACCAGGAGATCCGCTCATTGAAAAATCAATCGGCAGCTCGTTCCCTTCCCCATCTGTTAAACTGACATCCCCTGCCATTAGATTAGATTGAGTTTCATCTGCTTTGACCGTGTAAAAGAGGACCATCCCCTGCTGATCATAGATAGCGGAATCAATTGAAAGCGTGATGCCATTTTGTGTTTCGGATACGCCAATTGCCTGCATATATTCATTTTCCACCGCAGACATCAGCCCTTTATCGTGATTAATTAACTCCACAATTTTTCCCATCCCAGGGATTGAGGCGACCTGGCTTGCAAAAACCGGGGATACTCTGATGGAAGTGACAAGTGTGATGAGCAGGATCGCTGCGGTGAAAGCAGTCCAAATCCAGCGTTTTTTCTTTGTCATTTGTTTTTGTTTTTCTCTTTTGGCTTTCTGAAATCCTTCCTGTATAGACGTATTCAACAAATCTGCTGGAATCTCTATTTCATCAATTGAAGATTTATAGTTTATTAAGCGCCGCTCTTCATTTTGAAACACGCTGCTTTCCTCCTTCCTCTTCCATGATTGCTTTAAGCCTGCTTAACGCTTTGGTCAGCCAGGTTTTAATCGTACTCTCCGGCCGGTCCATGATCATGGCTATATCTTTTAGCTTTAAATCATGGAAGTATTTCAAAAGCAGGAGCTCCCGCTGTTTTCCGTCAAGCTTTTCCAGTGCTTCTTGTATTTCGATAAAGGCATAATTATCTTTCATGCCAATTGTTCTTATCATTTCATCATTAAAATGATGCTGGGCCGTTTTTTTAAGAGTATCCTGGCAGTAATTGATCATAATCCGGATAAGCCAGGTTTTAAAATAAGCCGGCGTTCTCAGACTCCCAATTGCTTTATACGCCCGATAGGTTACTTCCTGCAGAGCCTCAAGTGAATCGTGTTCATTTTTTAAGTAAGCATATGCGGTTTTATAAAGGTCAATTTTAAATTCATCAATTAATGATATAAATGCTTCATCATCACCGGCAATTGCCGCCTTTACCTTTTGGATGACTTCCACATCATGCCCTCCTTTCAAAAGGGGTTCTATGTATTAGACTGGAGAGTATGGAAAAAGTTTTATTTTGCGAAATTTTTTTTTACAGGAGAGTAAAACCTTCTCCTTATGAGTAATGGTAACGATCTAAAGAAACCTTTTTTTAAAACTAAATCGTATCAATGTTAGAACTATTTTCGCTGGAGGTGATGATGGTGTTCGGAGAGAAACCAAAATGCTCAGGCTATGGTAAAGAGATTAAAGGCAATGACGTTGTTTTGGTGAGAATGAGATACCCCATGTATAAAGGAATGACTGAAAAAAAGCATTTTTACGGAATGAAGGTCGTTTTATCTGTTCAGGATTGCTTCTACAAAAAAACCGGATAAAGGGTTGGCCCTCTATCCGGTCTTTTACTATCGTATTAGGTTTATCTTAGTCGGAAATTCACGCCAGCAAGATCTGTTTTACCAGCCTTTGTTGCATAGGCATAGACATTGTAATAGCCTGGTGCCAGCTTCGTACCATTAATTTTTCCGTCCCATGCGAATGTCTGGAATCCTGATCCCACATCCGTAACAATACCGATGTCCCCCAGATATTGTAGAGGTGCTCCGTTTGCATCTGATCTGTAAACAAATAGATCTACTGTCTCAGCACCGCCCGGGAAGTAGGCACTGATGGTGAAGGCTTCGCCGTTTTGTGCCACGCTCATGCTTGATACACGAGGATAATCAGGCTCCTGTACAAATAGAATCGTAGGAACATTGATCGTTTCTGTTCCATTTGAAACGTTGATTGAGCCTTCATAATAACCTGGTGCAAGCTTGCTTGCATCAACCTGAACATTCATATTGATTTTCTGGCTTGATCCAGCCTTTACCTTAAGATTTTTACTATTGTTAACTTTAATTGCTTTTCCGTGCTCACCAAAATCTACATCAAATGAGTAGGTTTGCTGTTTGGAAGATAGATTTTTAATCGTGAAATGATTTTTTTCTACCTGTTTCCCTTTGGATTTAGAGAAAATACCAAATGAGTGACTGGCATCTGTTACAAGTGTTGTCGTCTGAAGTGCATCGACTACGCGGATGCTTCCAGCTCCCTGCGTATTGTGAGGATATGATTTTCCGGTTGCAGGATCAATTAAATCCTCAGCTGTATTCATTAGAGATGCTTTTACATCCTCCACGCCCCAATCAGGATTCGCCTGCAAAATAATTGCTGCTGCTCCCGCTACGTGAGGGGACGCCATACTTGTTCCCTGCAATGCTGCATAGCCATGCGGATTTGCTGCAACATGAGTTGGTACAGTGCTTGTAATGTTAACACCAGGTGCAGATACATCAGGTTTAATCATCCATGTATCGACAACAGGTCCTCTGGATGAGAAGCCGGCCATTGTTTCCCCTACAGCCTGATCAAACTCAATGTTAAAGGAAATTTTGTTATTGCCTGCTGCAAGCTCCGCCAATAATTTCTGACCGTCAGCAAGGGTAGTTTTGATCGTTGGCACAGCAAGACCCGGTACATCAGCATGCTCACCTTCAATGTTATTGTAGATCACTGCCCCTACTGCTCCTGCAGCTTTTGCATTTTCTGCTTTATCAACAAAAGGAAGAACTCCTCGTGCAATCAAGGCAATTTTACCTGTAAGATCTTTACCGGCAAAGTCTTCCGGTGCTCCAATTCCTACATGTACAAATTCGTATTCTCCATTATTAAGGGCAAGAAGCTCCTCTTCTGTTGGAAAGCCCTGTACTTTAGCTGAAGGATAGCTTACACCTTCAGATGTGAAAATATCAGCGCTGAATACGTTGTACGGGAGCTGTGTAGCACCAACCGAGATCGCTTCGCGGGACGTTCCCGGAGAACCTACCGTCCAGTTATTCGGTCCGCTGTTGCCGTTTGAGGTTACCGCTACAACGCCTTCTGCCATTGCCCAGTCAAGAGCGATTGATGTAGCAAAATCAGGATTGTTTAATGAGTTTCCAAGAGATAGATTCATAATGTCGGCGCCGTCAAGAACAGCCTTTTCAATCCCTGCGATAACGTTTTGTGTTGTACCGCTTCCGCCAGGTCCGAGTACTCGGTACGCAAGAAGCTCAGCATCCGGGGCTACCCCTTTAATGCCGCCATTGGCTGCGACTGTACCAGCCACATGTGTGCCGTGAACGGTTGAAGCGCCACGAGGATCACCAGCTGGCGTTTCCTGAGGGTCATTGTCGTTATCGACGAAATCATAGCCTTTGTATTCTCCAAAAGCATGCTGCAGATCCGGATGTGTGTAATCAACTCCTGTATCGATGACAGCAACTGTCACTCCTTCACCAGTGTAGCCCAGGTCCCATGCCTCCTGAGAACCGATAAAAGGTGCGCTGTCAAACATTTCAGGACTGAAATCTTCCTCAGTAATACTCATCCCTTCCCCAACATCAGTCGTTGTATATGTAACATCAGGATAAACAGCCTTTACTCCCTCTACTGCCAGTAAAGCAGGAATTTCATTTTCCGGCAGATTAATAGAGAATCCTGAAAACACATGTTCATATTCTCTGTTCACTTTCGCATTTGATAGTTTTTTTGTTACCTCTGCCTTTACTTTATCGCGTTTATTTTTAAGATTAGCCTTTGTTTGGCTCTTTCCTGTGTTTTTTGCTTCAAGAATCGATGGTTCGGTTAATTCCACGATAACAGTTTCTGTGTTGGAGGATTGAAAATTAAAGTCCCCGTAAAGCTCTGCTAGTGTGTTGGCATCCTTTTCGTTTGAACTGGAGTTTGCCCCCGCTCCAAAAGAAAAAGAAGAGAATGCTAGTAAAACGGTAAGAAATACTAGAATTGATTTAAATATACCTTTCATTTATAACTTCAGCCCCTTTTTTAAGTTATGCGCGATGCTTATTTTCACCCTCTTTCTCCTGCGCCTGTAAAAAGTTTCAATCATTAGTAAAATTCAATTGAAAGCTTATTATTTCCTTGAGATTAATTACCTGTTTTATACATATTATTAAAATAGGTAATTAAACACATAATTTTCAGATAATATGACCTTTTGACTTATGTAAAAGAAAAAGCAGAAGCTCATTTTCATGAACCTCTGCTTTTTCAAAGTGATGATTATTTATTATGGCTTTCGCTTAGGCATCCAGACTCGGTCTTTATTTTTCGTCTCCGGAAATTCCTCTCCAGCTTTGAGCTTAATTTGATTTGGATCATTAACAGTGCTGCCCGTTTCCCCAATTTCTACATAGTACCCATTGTTCGGGGCTTTTTGTCCTGGTTTAAATTGATGGTTCTGTCCCATAATCTTCCCTCCTTTTTTAAGCTTCTTTCTAGTATGACCGCTCTTGGTTATTTTATTTTTTAACTTTAAAAGTGCGGAGACGAACCGCAGAAAATGAAGTGTATAGTTATATCGTTTGGAAATATCCAATATCTTAGGTATCGTGAATTCATTAAAAAAATCAAAAACAGAATTATTTTGATACCATTCCTGATTCCAAAAGTTTGAAGCATATTTTCCCCAGGCATTTTCAAGAACAGGACTGTAGATCATTTTTCCGGTCTTCTTTGAAAAACAATCCGGCCAATAATCAGCGCGTGATCCTGAATGAACCGTGGAAGCACAAAATTCCGTGATTTCTTCAGTAAGGGAAGGAGAGGAGAAAAGCATGGCATAAAGCCGTTTTCCAAGACTAATTCTTTTTTCTAAAGGAGCAAAATGACTTACGTTTCGTCCGATCAGCTGAGTCTGTCCGAAATTACGGTGAGGAAACACAATATAATTAAAATGAAAAAATTCCTGAATCCGAAAAAGCCTCGATTCGTAAACCTTCTTCTGAAAATGGCTGTTAGAGATTAAACGCTGTTCGATATAATGCTGCTCATTAATAATGAGGGCAACGGTTAGAAGCTTTGAGCTAGGTGAGTTTAGAAATGAGTGCCAGATAGGCTCCATAAAAGAAGATACACCAAAGAAAGGGAGCAGTTTAAAGTAATTTTGCCGGTCATTTTTGCTTTTCTCATAAAGCAGCAGCTGCGGAAAGGCATCATGAAAGATAAACGCATTTGCCTTTTCTAAAAAGGCAAAAAAATCTTCTTTTTGCTGCTCGGAGAAAACAAACTCCAGCAGATTCCCCTTTAAATCCGTCATACTCCACCCTCCGTTTCTTGATACCAAATGAGCAAGGAGCGCCCAATGAATCTCAGGGTGTCTTTGATAAAAATCAAAATAAGCCTGTGTTCTTGTCACGTTGGTCTGGTTTAACATACTGGTTTTTTTGTTAATTTCCTTAACCAATTCTTTTTCCTTTTCGTTCAGCTCCGGCTTATGCTTTATCTGGTTATGTGATTTCCATTTCGCAATCATGTCACGCTCTTCTTTAGACAATGTGTATGACGATCCTCTTCCCTCCTTCATTCTCACTCACCTCTTTACTTAATTTCCCTAACATAAATCTTCAACCTGCTTCATAAAAGTAAAATGATGAGAAAAGGAGGAAGGTTATGCTCGATCAGCAAGTAGAAAATGTATTAAATGATCTGATTCAAATAGAAAATAATTCCTCTGCGCTTTATTTAGCCATGTCTGCTTATTTAGCCAACCTGAATTATACGGGAATGGCCGCCTGGCACATCAATTTGCTGCTCAGACAGACCCTCAAACAGCCGTCGTTCTCCAGGAATTTCTGCGGGAGCAAATTGATGAAGAAGCACAATCACAGACGATCGTGGACCGCTTGAGTATTGCAGGAAGTAACGCAGCAGCTATTCTGGTATTGGATCAGCAGCTCGGTCAGCGCGGCACTGCAGCAGCTCCGGGAGCCGGGACTGCACCAGCAGGTGGATAACAATCAAAAGCAGGACATCCTTTCTATTATGGATGTCCTGTTTTTTATATTAAAATCCATTCATGTTTTCTTTTGTCTGGATGAGCTGTTCTTTCAGTTCGCGGATCGGCCCAATGTCTCCTCTTGCTGAAGAAGCGTTTTCGCAGGCGCGTTCAGCATGACCAAGCTTGTCCTTTGCTTCCTGGATATGAAGTGCTGAAGGATTAGTTTGAGCAAGCCCCGCTGCCTCTATGGCATTGTTTACGGAGTTGCTTAGTTGAAGAATAACCTCATCATCCTTCCAGCTTGTATCAGTCCTGTTTTCCATATTTCATCTCTCCCTTTACTTGTTTAATTTACTATGGCAATTAACCGGTTTTTTTATTCAGGAGAATGGCTGCCTGAAATCCCCTGCAATAATTTAAGCCGCATTGCTTCATACTAGGACTGTACTTCATTTTCTTAAGGAGGTTTTCATTATGAGCAGGTCCAATAATAAAACGCCTTCAGCCAATAAAAATTCCTTGCCCCAAACACCAAAGGGATTGAAGATTGCGCCTGAAAATGTAAGTGAGGAGTTTGCAAGGGAGCTTGCAGCTCATGGTGATACCATTTCAAAGCGGGAGCTGAACAGGCTCAAGCTGAATAAGAACAAGTAATAACACGCGGTTCTTGGGCACTTTAGCCTGGGAACCGTTTTTCGTGAGGCGGATTAGTTTAAATTAATCCCCCTCCTGCGTTACAGTGGGTACATAGAAAAATGCCTTACAGAAAATGGAGGAGATTAACTTATGCAAAAGAAAATTCTTTTAATTAACCGTCCTGAAGGTACACCTGATCACAATGATTTTAAAGTGGTGGAAGCAGAAATTGACCAGCCGTCTGACGGTGAGGTGCTTATTCGTACCATTTACATTTCCGTTGACCCCTATCTACGTGGACGAATGAACGAAGGAAAGTCCTATGTAGAGCCATTTCAATTAAACGAGGTTATTACAAGCGGCGTGATCGGCCAGATAGAGGATTCAAAATCCGATCGTTTCAGCAAAGGAGACGTTGTCCTTGGCTCTTTAGGATGGCAGGAGTATTCGATTGCGAAGGAAGATACGATCCGAAAAATTGATCACAATCAGGCACCTGCCTCTGCTTATTTGAGCGTGTTAGGGATGACCGGATTAACAGCTTATTTTGGCTTACTTGATATCGGAAAACCAAAAGAAGGCGAGACTGTAGTCGTTTCAGGCGCTGCCGGAGCCGTCGGATCTGTTGTAGGGCAGATTGCTAAAATAAAAGGAGCGCGGGTTGTTGGGATTGCTGGTTCAAATGAAAAAACAAGCTACCTGAAAGATCAGCTCGGCTTTGATGCAGTTATTAACTATAAAACACAAAACGTTCCAGACGCTCTTAAAGAAGCGTGTCCTGATGGAGTTGATGTTTATTTTGAGAATGTAGGCGGTGAAATTGGCGATGCGGTGCTCCCGCTTTTAAATAATTTCGCGCGTATTCCAGTATGCGGAGCTATATCTTCATATAACAATGAAACGGAGGATAAGGGTCCGCGTGTGCAGGGGCATCTGATTAAAACCAGCTCACTTATGCAGGGCTTCACTGTCGGCAACTACTCTTCCCGGTTTGGTGAAGGAGCAAAAGAGCTTGCCGGATGGTTAAGTGAAGGTAAAATTCAATACGAAGAAACTGTTACAGAGGGCTTTGATCATACGATTGATGCTTTTCTTGATTTATTCAAAGGTAAAAATCTTGGAAAAGCGCTTGTAAAGGTTGGAGACATTAACGAATAATTATTGCCCTAAAAATTTCCGCAAAAAGACTGGGACATAACGTTAATTTTAAAAACGTGAGGTGAATGGAGCGGAAGGGGGCGACTCCTGCTTAGAGGAAGCGGGAACTTGAGATCCACTTGCGTTAGCAAGTTAGCGCAGGGCCCCGCCCCGCGAAAAGCGTCCTCCTGAAGCGCAGTGAACCGGGTAAACGAGGTTGAGACACACATTTGTCTCAGCCTCGTTGTGCGTTTAGAATCATTCACACATTTGCCCAGCTTACATATTATAGTGAAAGTTACCCTGTTCAAAAATTAAGAAAAGTGGTGAATGATATGTCCTTGCCTAATATTCCGAATATCACACCAGTCATCTCCCTGGACCGCTGTGAGACCCTCAACCTTTTATTATCTTCCATTGCAATGGAGGAAATCGCACTTTCCCATATATTAAATGCTGAAGGAGAGAAGCTTCAGTTATTTTTAAAAACATGCCCAAAACATTTGGATGACTTCTTACTGATAAATGAAAGCATCAATAAAACCCTGCGCACAATTGTCAGATCCCAGCTGTTGCTTGAAATGAAGCTTGAGGACGCAGCAGATCTTGCTAAGAAATCAGATTGCTTCCCTCATCGCTGCTATGATGATAGAAAAAAATGCAAAAAAACCCCCTGCAAAGAATCCACTCATCCTTGCAAAGAAAAGGAATGTAAGGGTTGTATGTATTGTGGCAAAAAAACCTTACATTAAAAAAGACCAAAGCGAGGGGTTGTGCAGAAAGGAGTCCTGAGATAATGGCCGTTCACCTTGATGCGGAGAAAAATAAAACCTGCCTTTTGTCTTTTTCCAAAACATATGTCTGTTTTCTTACTCATACTGTTACTTTACTATTTGGATATCCTTATCATTACGAAGAAAAAAGACTTCATTTTGAACGCAGCCTGTTAGCTTCCATGAACCTGCTGGCAGCTCTTCATGAAAAAAGCTTTTCAAGGGATATACTTTTTCCTGACATTGAACTCTGTGTCCCAAATCAAAAAAGTCATGAAAAGGGCTCATCAGATACATTTATTGATCACTTGTACCAGCTTGACCGCCTTATTAATGGTTATCCTTTTCTACTCCCCAAGCATAAAAAGCTTTATGAAACTTTGTTTAAGCTTATTCTCCATTACTATGATTGCACTCCTGCAGGGTTAAAATCGTGATCGAAAATAGTGGTCTCGATCGTCCATGGGTGGGGAATAAATCGATCGGTTTGTTTTGAAGGAAACTATAACGAAAGCATGGATATGTGAATGAGTGATAAACCATTTTTATCTCTTTGTATGATTGTAAAAGATGAAGAACAAGTGATAAGAAAATGCTTAAAAAGTGTAAAGGATGCTGTAGATGAAATTATTATTGTAGATACCGGTTCTACAGATGGAACGATTGATATTTGCGAGGAATTCAATGCACAGGTTTTGCCCTAAGAATGGATCGATGATTTTTCAGCTGTTCGTAATTATGGCCTGCTGCATGCAAGCGGAGACTGGATTTTGTGTCTCGATGCAGATGAGGAACTTGATTCTGCTGATAAAAATAGTTTAAAGAATAAATTGGAGACCACAAGTGCAGCTATCCTCTCTCTTCCCATCTTAAGCTATACTGGTAAATTAAATTCTGACCCTAAAGAAGATGTGTTTGTCTTTTACCAGGCGTATCATTTCCTGGGACTTCGTCTTGAAGCCTTAATCAAAAAAGAAGAAGCCCTTGCCGCCTTCCAAAAAGAAAAAGACTCGTATTCCTAAAAAAATCCCCTCTCAGCCTGTCGTTGAGAGGGGATTACGTTTTTAATATGGATCTGCTTTATTTCCTTTGCTTTGAGCGCTGTAAACAGCTTTTTCACTTTTTATGGTACCAAGGCTCTCTTCGTTGCTTTGATTTTTCATCTCAGCTTTGACCTGCTCTAATTTCTCAGCTACACGTCTGCCGTATTCTTCATCAGCTTGCGTGAAATGGTCAATCATCGTCTCCTGGATGGTTGTGTGGCAGACAGCGAGCGCATCAGCAAGGTTGCTGACAAGCTCTTCTCTTTCCCACTCCTCAAAATTGCGGTAGGTCTCGCCTGCCTGGCCAAAGTTATTTGGACGGTCAATCGGCTCTCTTACTAGTTTATCGTTGTAATGAGGCTGGTGGTCCTTGCCCTCACGCTCCGCTTCTTTAAGTCCATCCAATACAGACGGCTCATAGTTAACATGTGGGTTTTTACCCGGCGGTGTATCTACGTAATAGGTGCTTTGACCATCCCGCTGATTTGTTGCTACGCGTTTTTTCGGCGCATTAATCGGCAGCTGCAGATAGTTTGCACCAACACGATAGCGCTGGGTATCAGAATAGGAGAACGTTCTTCCCTGAAGCATTTTGTCGTCAGAAAAATCAAGTCCATCCACAAGAACTCCAGTACCAAAGGACGCCTGCTCCACCTCAGCAAAGAAGTTTTCAGGATTTTTATTCAGCACCATTTTTCCTACAGGAAGGAATGGGAATTTATCAGTTGGCCATAGCTTTGTATCATCAAGCGGATCAAAATCAAGCTCAGGGTGCTCATCATCGCTCATGATCTGAACGCAAAGCTCCCACTCAGGGTATTCTCCCCGGTCAATCGCTTCATAAAGATCCTGAGTCGCATGGCTTGTATTTTTCGATTGGACTTCATCTGCTTCCTTCTGTGTCAAATTACGGATACCCTGGCTAAGCGGCTCCCAGTGATATTTTACAAGCACCGCTTTTCCTTCCGCATTAACCCACTTATAGGTATTAACACCGGAGCCCTGCATCTGCCGGTAATTTGCCGGGATGCCCCAAGGGGAGAAAAGAAATGTCACCATATGGGTCGCTTCCGGGGATTGGGAAATGAAATCAAACATTCTTTCAGGATTTTGTATATTCGTTACGGGATCCGGCTTAAAGGCATGGATCATGTCTGGAAATTTAATTGGATCGCGTACAAAGAAAATCTTCAGGTTGTTACCAACAAGATCCCAGTTTCCATCCTCTGTATAAAACTTAACAGCAAATCCTCTCGGGTCACGTGCCGTTTCCGGAGATTCCTTTGCTCCTGCTACAGTTGAGAAACGGACAAAGACAGGTGTTTGTTTACCTGCGCCCTGAAAAACCTTGGCTCTCGTGTATGTAGAAACATCTTCATCACCGGCTTTGCCATATGTTTCAAAATAACCGTGAGCGCCTGCGCCTCTGGCGTGAACAACTCGTTCCGGTATTCTTTCGCGGTCGAAGTGAGAAATTTTTTCTAAGAAATCGTAGTTCTCTAACGTGGTAGGGCCTCTATTTCCAACTGTTCTAACATTTTGATTGTCTGTAACAGGGTGTCCCTGACGATTGGTTAAGCTTTCCTTTGACTCGCCTGTACCCGTCCGTTCATCCCTGGAATTGCCTGCACCTTCTACAGAAGTACCTGTCATGTGATCCTTTTTCTTATCCAAGAATAATCCTCCTTCACCTATTTTTTACTTTCACTGAACTATTCCCCATAGTAAAATAAGGTAAACGCCAGATTAGAATAATTTTTATTTGATTTTAATGATTGTTAACATAATATAATGACTTATCAGATCCTAGCCTATAATTAAACGAAGCTGGGATAAATGAGTCTCAGCCTCTTTTACCCGGTTCACTGCGCTTCAGGGGGATGCTTTCCGCGGGACGGGGCTTGAGCTAACTTGCTTCGCAAGTGGATCTCAAGCTCCCGCTTCTTCCCGCAGGAGTCACCCCCTTACGCTCCGTTCACCTCACGTTTTTAAAATTATTGTTATGTCCCAGCCTCCGTTTATCTGCTTCAGAGAAACACTTTTACTACCCCTGCTTTAGCACTAACATTTAGGTTGTCTTATCCGGGAAAATCCGGTCGACTACCTGATTGAATTCATTTGCAAGACCTTCAACAGGCTCTCCTTCTTTTACCCGATTGCCGTATTCAGCCATGCGGTCAGTAAAGTCAGGATTTGATGAGACATACACATGCTCTACACCCTCAAGATCAGCTTCCTCTACTTCCTTTGTCACCTTCTCCTTAACCTCACTTGGGATTTCATTTGCAGCAGTATCTTTTAAATTAACCGCTACAAAAGCATTGTGAGCAGAAACAAATACCCAGGCGTGCTCGACTTCATCTAAATTTGCAATGCGGTCTGCTACTTCTTCCTCCACATTTAAGCGGGCATCATTGTTGTCCTGTGTATGACCATCCTCTCTGTTTACAAGGTTTGCGACTTCAGGATTGTCGTTTTGTTCAACTGCTTCATCTGCCTGGTTCACATTACATGCAGCGATTAAGAAAACAGCAATAACCAGCTGGACTCCAATCATCATTTTTTTCATGTTAGTCCCTCCTTATTCATTTGATCTTAAATTAACCAGATTTTTCTTTTATATGTATGGAACTTACTCACTTGCTCTTGATTCAAAATAAAAGATTGACAATTCAAACAGACAGAGATAAAGTAAAAAACAATTTCATATGTGGAAAAAGGTATTTTGAAAATTTGTTTTTTCAAAATTTAAAAGGGAATCCGGTGCAAATCCGGAGCGGTCCCGCCACTGTAATAGAGGAGTCATTACGAATACGCCACTGGCTAATGCCGGGAAGGCCGTAATGATGCTTAACTCTAAAGTCAGGAGACCTGCCTGTTTCGACAACACTGTGATGTACCTACGGGAGATAGGGAGGTGTTAACTTTATCAGCAGAACTTCTATGGATATTGTTGCCTCTTTGCGATGGCAGCAATGTCCTTTTTTTGTTTTAAAAACTTAATTTTTGGAGGTTACCTATTATGACATCAGTTAAAAGCAGCAATATCGGATATCCAAGAATCGGGGAAAATAGAGAATGGAAAAAAACATTGGAGGCATTTTGGTCATCATCGATTTCAGAGGAAAGCTTCTCGATCGAGATGAAAAAGCTAAGACTCTCTTATCTAAAAAATCAGCAGGAAAAAGGGATTGATTTTATTCCTGTCGGTGATTTTTCTTATTATGATCATGTGCTGGATACCGCTGTGATGTTTGGACTTGTTCCGAACAGATTTAACCATGCAGGTGGAAAAGTATCTCTATCCACTTACTTTTCCATGGCGAGAGGCTCAGCCGCTGCACATGCCTGCGAAATGACCAAATGGTTTGATACAAATTATCATTTTATCGTTCCTGAAATTGAAGATAAAAAGCCCGAGCTGGTTCAAAATAAACCGCTTGAAGCATTTCTTGAAGCTAAAAAAGAACTTAACATCCATGGGAAACCGGTTATTCTTGGCCCCTTCTCTTTTTTGAAATTGGCAAAGGGGTATGATAAAAGCCATTTTGAAGAAATACTGCAAACCTTTATTCCGGTTTATGTCCAATTGCTTCAGGAGCTCAAAGATGCAGGTGTCTCTATTGTTCAAATAGATGAACCAGTATTAGTTACAGATTTGAGCGATGATGAAATGGACGTATTCTCTCGAGTTTATAACGAAATTTGCCAGCACGTGCCTTCCTTGGAAATCATCCTGCAAACGTATTTTGAAGCAGTCACTCATTATAAAGAGCTTATCTCACTGCCGGTTAAAGGAATTGGGCTTGATTTTGTCAGAGGCCGTGAAGAAAATCTTGCTTCCATTAAGAAGCACGGATTCCCTTCAGATAAGCTGCTCGCAGCGGGCATACTCGATGGAAGAAACATATGGAAAACGAGAATGGAGGACAGTGTATCCCTTCTACATGAGCTAACTGAATATGTTTCCGTTGATCAGCTGGTGCTTCAGCCATCCTGCAGCCTTCTGCATGTGCCTATTACAGCCGAAAATGAGACCGCCATACATCCTGAAGTAAAAGCAGCGCTTGCCTTCTGTCACGAAAAACTCGATGAATTGACTTTGTTAACAAAGGCGATGAATCATCCCGGTGAAGATAGCAGCTTCCTTCTTCAAACGCAAGATGAGGCCATAAATAAGTTAAAAGCGTCCAACCTGCGGGAACGAAAAGAAATGAACGAGCTTCCTTCAAAAAGGAATAAGGTATTTGCAGACCGCTTCCCACTCCAGCATGAAAAATGGAAGCTGCCTGTTCTTCCAACAACCACGATCGGAAGCTTTCCTCAAACGAAGGAAATCCGAAAAATCCGTGCAGATTGGCGTAAGGGCGAATTGCCTCATTCAACATATGAAACATTGATTAGAGAAGAAATAAAAAAATGGATTGAAATTCAGGAGAATATTGGACTTGATGTTTTGGTTCATGGGGAATTTGAACGGAATGATATGGTCGAATTTTTCGGCGAGAAGCTTGAAGGCTTTGCTTTTTCAAAAAATGGCTGGGTTCAATCCTACGGCTCGCGCTGCGTTAAGCCGCCAATTATTTATGGGAACGTTTCTTTTAGCGAGCCGATGACGGTAAAAGAAACCTTATACGCACAGTCTCTTACGGGCAAGCCTGTAAAAGGAATGCTTACAGGACCTGTTACCATATTAAATTGGTCATTTGTTCGAAATGATCTTCCTGAAAAAGAAGTAGCCTTTCAAATTGCTGAAGCTCTCCTTAATGAGGTCAAAAGCCTTGAGCATGCAGGAATCGAAATGATCCAGGTGGATGAGCCAGCACTGAGAGAAGGCCTTCCTTTAAAGCAGGACAAGCATCAGCATTATTTAAACTGGGCCGTTGAAGCATTTCGCCTGTCTACATCAGATGTCGCTGACACAACACAGATCCATACTCATATGTGTTATTCAGACTTTGAGGATATTATCCAGGCGATTAGTGATTTAGATGCTGATGTTATTTCCATTGAAACGTCAAGAAGCCACGGCGAGCTAATATCTTCCTTTGAAGAAACTACTTATGATAAAGGAATTGGTTTAGGAGTCTATGATATTCATAGTCCAAGAGTGCCTGACGAAGAAGAAATGAGCTCGATCATTGAACGGGCACTCGCCGTTCTTCCCTCCCGCCTCTTCTGGATTAACCCTGACTGCGGATTAAAAACCCGCAACGAAAAAGAAGTGGTCGAGGCCTTAACTAATATGACGTCAGCCGCAAAGAAGATACGTTCATCTATAACAATTAAATAATGAAACTAGGATCTATGAAGAGTATGGGACACATAAATAATTCTAGAAACGTGAGGTGAATGGAGCGGAAAGCGTCCCCCTGAAGCGCAGTGAACCGGACGTACAAGGTTGAGACACCAATGTGTCTCAACCTTGTTTTTTTCTATTTAAATATTCATTTAATAATATTTATACTTTCTATTGAATTTTTATTATCCGATAATGTATAGTCTTATACAAGAATGAATAAAGGGGTTGAATTATGAATCCGATTTTATTGCTGTCTAATACAAATGAAGAAATTATGGAGACAGAGGATGAAGATATCATTATCACAACCAGAGAAGGAAAAATCATAAAAGTTACACCGCAAAGCGGGGAGCATTACGGGCTTACCCCTCACGACCTTCTAGGAAAATCAGTACTCGATCTGCAGGAGCAGGGAATTTTCAATCCTGCTATTACGCCACAGGTAGTCCAGAAAAAAAAGAAAGTCATTATGGTGCAGACAACACCAAATGGAAGCCGTGTGCTAATTACAGGTATTCCTTTATTAAATGAAGAACAGGAAGTTGAATTTGTGATCAGCTATTCATATGAGCTTTCCCAGCTGCTTGTTATGAAGGACTATTTAAAGGAGCTGGAATCAGAAATCTCACATGTAAAAGAAGAGTTGGCTTTTTTACGAAATCAGCAGATGCAGCTGGACCATTTTTTCTCAGAAAGCCCCTCCACAAAACGGGCAGTCAATACAGCGCTTAAAATTGCCCGCTACAATACGCCTGTTGTCATTAGCGGGGAGCATGGTACCGGGAAAACCTCACTTGCTGCTTTTATACACAACCAAAGTGAAAAGCGGAACGGTCCTTTTATTGAAATCGACTGCAGCACTATCCCTGACGCTGTCTTTGATTCTGCTTTTAATGGGACAGAGCGTTCGGGAGGCTATGTCCAGCTTGCTAAAGGCGGAACGATAGTAGTAAACGAAATTGACCAGCTTTCAAAAAGCGCTCAATCTAGAATAGTAAAGATCCTTGAGAACCTCGAATCCACCCGGATTATTGCAGTAAGTGAAGAAAATTTAGAGGAAATGACGAGGCAAAACAGTTTTAGAGAAGATCTTTTTTATTTTCTTCATCTTGCCCCTATACATTTGAAGCCGCTTAGGGAAAGACCTGAGGATCTGGCTAAAATTATTACCGCTGCGCTCTCAGAGCTAAACAGCCAGTATCAACAGGAAAAAAAACTCAATGATCCCCTTTTTCTTCACCTTATGCAGCTTGAGTGGAAGGGAAATATCAGGGAGGTCAAAAATGTTTTAGAACGAAGCTTCCTGGAGAGTGAACAACCCATTATCAGTTTAGAAGACTTACCTGCTCTTTACCGGCCTGATAAGGATGAACAGATCGGGATTGAAATTGAAGGGCAAAGCCTGCCCCATATTCTTGAATATGTAGAAAAGAAAGTCCTATTAAATGCGCAGAAGCGTTTTAAAACAACGACTGAAATGGCGAAGATTCTTGGAATCAGCCAGCCATCGGTCGTCAGAAAGCTGAAAAAATACGGAGGAGCTGACATCTAATGACTACACAACAAACACCGGATTGGCAGGAGCTTGCAGGCTCCATTGGAAATTTCCTGGCTCCAAGCATGGCAAAGGACCACCCTAATCTCCCTGTCGTAAAAGCGGAGGGCTGCTATTACTACGGAGCTGACGGGAAAAAATATTTAGATTTCACATCAGGCATCGCAGTAGAAAATGTCGGGCACCGGCACCCTAAAGTAGTCCAGGCGATTAAAGAAAGTGCTGATCACTTACTGCATGGACCATCAGGCGTTATTATCTATGAATCTATTTTAAAGCTTGCCTATGAACTGCAGCAGATTTTGCCGCCAAAGCTAGATAATTTCTTTTTTGCCAACAGCGGCACTGAAGCAATCGAGGGAGCGATTAAACTCGCTAAATACGCGACGAAACGTCCTTATACTATTTCATTCACTGGCTGCTTTCACGGTCGTTCCATCGGTGCGCTCAGTGTTTCCACATCTAAAAGTAAATATAGAAAGTATATGCAGCCATCATGGCTCACGTATCAGCTGCCTTATGCCCATCCAGACGATCTCCCTAAAGGAGAGGCACCGGAAACGTTTTTCCCGGAAAAGCTGGAACGTGACGTCGAGAAACTATTTAATCACCAGGTAACACCTGAAGAAGTCGCCTGCATCATTTTAGAGCCTGTACTCGGTGAAGGAGGCTATATTATCCCTCCTAAAGAGTGGCTTGCAAAGGTTCGTGAAATTTGCGACCGCCATGGCATCCTGCTAATTTTTGATGAGGTTCAAACCGGATTCGGCCGTACCGGCGACTGGTTTGCTGCTCAAACCTTTGGTGTCACACCTGATATTATGGCAATTGCAAAAGGCATCGCTGCCGGTCTTCCATTAAGTGCAACCGTTGCTTCAAAGGAATTAATGGAAAAATGGCCGCTTGGCACCCACGGTACAACATTTGGAGGAAATCCAATGGCCTGTTCAGCTGCACTTGCTTCTCTTGAAGTCCTAAAGGAAGAGCGTCTGCTTGAAAATGCTCAAAACATGGGGGCTTATGCTAAAGAAGAGCTTGAAAAGCTTAAAGCAAAGTATAAATCTATAAAAACGATTCGTGGAGTGGGGCTCATGATTGGAATTGAGCTGCAGAATGTTAACACGAGCAAACCTGATGGAGAAGCTGTTATGAAGGTATTGGATGAATGTCTTGAGCGCGGTGTGCTGTTTTATCTTTGCGGAAATGCCGGTGAGGTTATCAGAATGATCCCTCCTTTAACGGTAACGAAGGAACAAATTAAAGTCGGAATTGATGTCTTGGATCAGGCACTAAGTGCTCTGCCAATAGAATAGGAGGAAAACCAGTGTCAACATTATATAAGGAAGATCAGCATCCTTCTTCATCTTCCACATGGAAGTTTATCCTTCCGTCTTTAATCGGTGCTTTACTTTTTTTAGTTCCTGTTAAGTTTAATGATGAAATTACGATCGGCGTGGGAATTTTAGCTTCTTTCCTCCAATCAGCATTTGGAGACTGGATTCCTGCATTTGTTCTTGTATTGCTTGGTGTGTCCGCTGTTTTTTCCCTGGCAGCTACCCTGTTAAAGCCTTCTTTTGTAGAGGATTCTTCCTTCCTCCGTTCTCTTTTTATAACTAATTTATTTGGACTTATTGTTCGGGCAGTTGGTTTTGCAGTCGGTCTGATGGCTTTTTATGAAGTAGGACCTGAAGCGATTATGTCAAGAAATACGGGCGGAGTCGTTTTATACGACCTGGCCCCTGTACTTCTTACCTGGTTTTTATTTGCCGGCATCCTTTTGCCTCTCCTTGTAGAATTTGGCTTAATGGAGTTTATTGGTGCGATTTTAAATAAAATTATGAGACCGCTATTCACATTGCCAGGACGATCATCAATTGATTGTATGGCCTCCTGGATGGGCGCTGCCCCTGTCGGCGTACTTGTTACGATGAAGCAATATGACGAAGGGTATTACACGAAAAGGGAAGCAGCTGTTATTGCTACAACCTTTTCTGTCGCTTCTGTAGCGTTCAGTCTTGTAATCGCTAATGTGATTGGAATCGGGCATTTATTTCTTCCTTTTTATCTTTCAGTGACAGCAGCTTCTATTATCGCTGCATTAATTATGCCAAGAATTCCGCCTTTATCGAGAAAGCCGGATACGTATCATGAACCTGTTGGAAAACAAATTGATGATACGATTCCTGAAGGCGTTTCTTTAGTCAAGTGGGGCTTTAATGAAGCACGAAAAAAAGCAGACAAAGCAGGAAGCGTAAAGCTGCTTGCTTCAAAAGGCGCCCATACTGTTCTGGATATCTGGCTTGGACTGATTCCGTTAGTTATGACGCTTGGAACACTTGCGATTATTGTTGCTGAATATACACCTTTATTCCAAATCATTTCCTACCCGTTGATTCCGCTTTTAACGCTTCTTGGAATTCCGGAAGCGTCCGCTGCTGCACCAACGCTGTTAGTCGGTTTTGCAGATATGTTCCTGCCGGCTGTTCTTGGAGCAGGAATTGAAAGTGAATTAACAAAATTCGTTGTAGCAGGAATTTCTTTAACGCAGCTTATTTACATGTCTGAGATCGGTATTTTGATTTTACGTTCGAATATTCCGGTTAAGTTTTATGAGCTGGTGATTATCTTTGTTTTAAGAACAATCATTACACTCCCGGTTATCGTAGTCTTTGCACATTTATTTGCAGGATAAGCAAAAAGGGATTGAGACAAATGTGTCTCAATCCCTTTTGTCCGGTTCACTACGCTTCAGATGGACGCTTTCCGAGGGGCGGGGCCCTTCGCTAACTTGCTTCGCAAGTGGATCTCAAGCTCCCGCTTCCTCCCACTGGAGTCGCCACCTTTCGCTCCGTTCACCTTTCGTTATACTTTTTCAGTTCTCGTTTTAAGCATGAACCTCTTTTAAACGGTGACGGTTAACTTTCTTTTTGGCCATTGGGATGGCGAAGCGGTCAAGTCCATAACGCTGTGCGCCGTAGCCTGCAAGGATAAGTATAACCGCTGCTGTCAGAAGGACAGGGTTTGTGCTGATTGTACCTGCGAGCAGGAAGTTCAGATTCATAAATGCACCTGCGGCAAGAGCCGGCACTGTCATCAATCCAACAATTAATCCAAGTCCTACGAATAATTCGCCCCAAGGAATCAGGATATTAAAAATTCCTACATTCGGTACCGCTACATTTTCAAGGAATGCAGCGTACCATCCGGCCACAACCGGCGCCTCTCCTCCTGCTTTTGCAATTGCTCCCTGTAAATAGCGGTTCGCATCAAAGCCTCCTGTTACTTTCCCCCACCCTGCTTCAAGCCACTGTACACCAAGCCAGATCCGAAGTACTGTCCAAACCGCTGCTGCTGCTTTGCCATTCCACCATTTTTCATTCATGTTCATTCTCTCCTTTTTATTGTGAAATATTTCACATATGTAAGTAAAAAAAGAGTTCCGGTTAATTATGTGAAGTATTTCACATCTATTTCTTATCTTTATAATAAAGTATGAGTTAAGAAAAAACAATACACTTGTGTATTATTTCACAAATTAGAAACAATTATTGTTTTTCTTCATTTCTTTCTTAATATATAGTAATTTCGGCAGTTTCCCCAAATAAAAAAACCTCTTTAAAAAAGAGGTTTCAATTGGTACTTTTTATTCGTAGCCTTTCCACACTTCCGGCAGCAAGTCAGACAGCTCGTGAGCGAGTAAGGTATGGGCAGATCGTGTTTCTGTCCATTTCTCCCCGCATGCTCCGTGAAGATGAACAGCATTTAAAACAGCATGCTTCCAGTTTTCTTCTTTGTGACAGCAAAGCATGCCGAGCATCATCCCGGTCAGCGTATCACCGGTCCCTCCCTTTGCAAGAGCGCTTGAGCCTGTAGGATTTTGATACACTTCCCCGTCAGGAAAAGCAATGACCGATTCATTCCCTTTTAACACGATCGTCACTCCCAGCTTTTCAGCTAGTGAGAGAGCGTGCCCGGCACGATCCTCCTTTACCACTTTGATCTCCATTCCGGTTATTCTTGAGAATTCTCCAAGATGAGGCGTCAAGATTACAGGAGCTTGTCTTTCAGGATAACTTCTCTCAGAAAGAGCCCCTGCATCGAGAATTAAAGGAACGTCACTGCTTAGCAGTTGTTTTATTGCAGCTTCTGTTGTGCTGTCCGGTTCAATGCCAGGCCCTGCAGCAGCTGCTTTATAAGAGTCAAGACCGGCTGAACTGTCTCCAATCTTTTTTAGCCCGTCACTTAAATAGGTTGCCTCAGGAATAATCGATACCGCATGTCCGATGACTTCCTTATCCGTTCCAATGACAAGCTTTCCAATTCCGCTTCTAAGGGCACCGATTCCTGCAAGCAGGGCTGCTCCCGGCATGTCCCGGCTTCCTGCCAACAGGAGACCTGTCCCATACGTTCCTTTATGACCGGTTGCCTCTCTTTTAGGCAGCGTAGATCGCACATCCTCTTCTGACCACCAGGATACTTCACCATTTGACATCTGCTTCACCTCCGAAATGCATTTACTCTGTCTTTTCCTAAAAAAAGCTGCAGATAAACAAATTCACAAGCAGAACTTGAATAATGTCATTTTACTATAAAGCCTAAGAACCTATTTCAAGTTGAACAGGGCAATGATCGCTTCCTAATACGTACGGATGAATGGCTGCATCGATTAATTTATCTTCTAATTTTTGCGAGGCAATAAAGTAATCAATTCTCCACCCTATATTTCGCTCCCGTACCTTGCTCATGTAGGACCACCAGCTGTAAGCCCCCTCCTGATCAGAATAAAAATGGCGGAATGTATCGATAAATCCATCCTGAAGTAAAGAAGTCATTTTTCCCCGTTCTTCCTCTGTAAAGCCTGAATTTCCCCTGTTTGGTTTAGCATTTTTTAAATCAATCTCCTGATGGGCAACATTCAAATCACCACAAATAATCACCGGTTTCATTTCATCAAGCTCGTTTACATAGGCTCTGATCTCATCTTCCCATTTCAGACGGTAAACGAGGCGTGACAGATCCCGCTTTGAATTTGGGGTATAAATATTTATCAAATAAAAATCATTATATTCAAGTGTCAGGATTCTTCCCTCCGGCTCAGATTCCCGATCTCCCAGTCCATATTTAACGGATAAAGGCTTTATTCGGGTAAATACAGCAGTTCCTGAATAGCCTTTCTTCTCCGCATAATTCCAGTATTGATAATAGCCTTCAAGCTCCAGTTCAATTTGGTTTTCCTGTACCTTTGTTTCCTGAAGACAAAAAATATCGGCATTTACCTGTTTGAAATAGTCCAGAAATCCTTTTTTGACACAGGCTCTAATGCCGTTAACATTCCATGATATGAGCTTCATATACTTCCTTCTCCCTATCTGCTAGTCTTTTCATTCCCTTGTAATCCTAGCATATCCTCCTCTTTGTTGGAAAAATGAAGACTAAAATAACCTGCCGGCTTAGCTGCCGGCAGGTTTATTTCTTCCATCATCGTTTGATAGATGGTTTTAGGAATCAGAATGCTTCGGCTTATCGCTGTCACGCTGAGGATCGATATCCTGGCCTTCTTCTTTCTTCTTCTGCTGCTCGATTGAATCATTTTCCTTCTTTTTCTGATCTTTTTCATCTTTTGCCATGACTAATTCCTCCTCGTTTTTAGATTATTTTATATGTATTTCCTCTTGTTTTAATTTTAAACGTTCTTATTGGAAATAGATTAGGAGAGAATTTCTCTTAAACTATTATTTGTCGTAAGCCGCAGCTATTAATTTATTTTGCCTTTCCGCTGAAAGAATTTTTTACATTCTCTGCCTTATTTCTTTTCTTGTCGATAGAAATTCTATAAGATAAAAAGTAGATTAATTGTAAACGCTTTACTAATCTAAAATAAAAGGAGTAAAGAACATGCCCTATCTTGCAAATCAAGAACGCTATTCTGAAATGAAGTATAACCGCTGCGGCAGCTCAGGCCTTCTTCTTCCGGCTATTTCTCTTGGACTTTGGCATAATTTCGGTGGAGTGGATTCGGCAGAAAATGGACGGGCAATGCTCAGAAGAGCGTTTGATTTAGGCATTACCCATTTTGATCTCGCCAATAATTACGGACCACCTCCAGGTTCTGCTGAAGAACTGTTTGGCACGATGCTAAAAAGTGATTTTGCGCCGTATCGGGATGAGCTCGTGATTTCCTCCAAAGCAGGCTACCATATGTGGGACGGACCATATGGGGAATGGGGATCGAAAAAATATCTGGTAGCCAGCCTTGATCAAAGCTTAAAAAGAATGGGCCTTGATTATGTGGATATCTTTTATTCCCACCGGCCTGATCCTAACACCCCTCTCGAAGAAACGATGGGCGCTCTGGATCAGATTGTCCGGCAGGGTAAAGCTTTGTATGTAGGAATTTCAAGCTATGATGCAGAGCAAACGGCTCAGGCTATTTCTATTCTTAATGATCTTGGCACACCGCTTCTTATCCATCAGCCAAAATACTCCATGCTGAACCGTACGATTGAAGAGGGCGTCCAGGATGTACTTCAGGAAAACGGCGTTGGTTCCATTGCCTTTTGTCCGCTTCAGCAGGGCCTTTTAACAAACAAGTATTTAAATGGTGTTCCTGCTGAATCCCGTGCTGCAAAATCAACCGGTGCACTTGGAGAAAATGAAGTGACAGAAGAAGTAATCAGCAAGGTTCAGAAATTAAATGACATTGCATCAGAACGCGGACAAAGTCTTGCCCAAATGGCGCTTGCCTGGGTGCTGCGTGAAGGCAGGGTTACCTCTGCCCTATTAGGAGCAAGCAAGGTCAGCCAGATTGAAGAGAATGTAAAGGCTTTGGATCAGCTTGAATTCTCTACTGATGAATTAGGGGCAATCGAAAATATCCTCTCAGATTAATTTACGACTGAAAAAAGCCTCCTATTTTTGGCAATAGGATACGTTTCTTTGTATTACTTATAACTCAGTACCATAAATTACTCCTTTTACTTGAGTAATTAGGCTCAGCTAATAGACTTAAAGCACTGTACCCTCTGCATTAGGTAACATTGATTTGGCACTTCTAAAGAATACCTGCCTCCAAATGGAAGCAGGTATTTTTATTTATTAAAATTTTCTTCTTACAGTGTTTTAACTTCAAAATATGCCCCCAATCTTCGGTTTATTTTTATAGAAGTTTCTATAAGCCTACGCATCAGAATATTAATTTGAATATTTTAAAGTAATAGGTTCTATGCAGGAAGATTTGCTATTTAAAAATTTTTGAATGATAGTCTCAGCCAGGATTGTTTATAAATTCCCTATTAATTTAATCTATAAGGAGGTGGGATAAATGTATACCATTATTTTTATTGAAACAACAAAATCCGGATCAGCCAGGGAAGCAATCAAAGCCGCTCAACGTTTAGGGTACTTTACCATCCTTTTTACCAGGAGCGAAAAATTTATGAATCAGCGAAAAGAATTTCCAGATGTTTGTCAAATGATTCATTTAAAAGAGCTTACAGAACATGGTATTAGAAAAGAGATAATAGATTTACAGCAACAGAAAAAAGTCATTAAGGCAGTGGTCAGCTTTATGGATCCATACGTTTCTTTAGCTGCAAGAATTATGAATGAATTGTGTTATTCGGAAATTTCCGTTGAAGCTTTTGAGAAAATGGAAAATAAAGCTGAAACAAGAAAAGCGCTACGAAAAAATAGGGCCACACCCTGTTACAATGTATTTAATCCCAAAGACAAGCTAAAGCGATTTCTCACTCAAGAATTTACCTATCCTCTCATTGTAAAATCCCCTGTTTCAAAAGCATCAAAAGATGTTTATTTAGTTAAAAATAAGCTTAAATTGGAAAAAGAGATGACAAAAATGTTAAATTGCTACCCCGATCAAAATATTCTGCTTGAGGAATATTTAGAGGGTCCTCAATTTATAGCGGAGGTTATCGTGCATAAAGGGGAAATAAATATTGTTGCTGTTTTAAAGCAGCACATTACCAAAAAATTAAAATTTATTGTAACCGGTTATGCATTGCAGCCGAAACTTGATGAGAATTTATATAAAAGTTTATCTGCTGCAGTAAAATCAATTATTAAGGACCTTGAAGTAAAGAATGCTGCATGCCATATTGAAATCAGATATGTAAAGGGTGTGTGGAAATTGATTGAGGTTAACCCTCGAATCTCAGGCGGGGCCATGAACAGAATCATTGAGGAAGCATATGGCATTAATCTGGCAGAAGAAATCCTTAAAGTTTATCTTGGGTGTGAGCCTAACTTAACGCGGAAACATGAAAAAAATATTTATGCTTATTATTTAACAATTAACTCTTATGGAAGACTTTTAAAGGTTACAGGTAAAAACATGGCTTCTGCACAGCCCGGGGTAAGAGAAGTTCATATAAAGCCCCGTAAAGGAGCAAATCTGATGCCGCCCATTTCAATGGGCCATCGTTATGGGTATGTGATTGCTACGGGCAATACATTAAAAGAGGCCCAGACAAATGCTACAAAAGCGGCAGATCTTATTAAATTTTATTTGGAGCCGTTATAGGAGCCGAAAACAACCGCGCAAAGTGTTCTAAGGTTCTTTGGATTTCAAATGCCTCTAAACTATACTCTCTCTCTAAAAACTCGTGTAGGAATATAGGAATTGACGAAAACAAAAACCTCTGGATATTCGAAGTGAATTGGAGACCGGGTTGCAGAAACCGTGAATTTGATACTACTGCGAATACAATTCGCTATGCAGTTTACCTTGCCCGTAAACATCTTGAATAAAAGCAATTAATAGTTTGCTAGAAATGGATAAATTCTTATACCTTTAGAAATTGAAAAAAATACTGAACAGGAAGGAGGTGAATAAAGTTGGAGAAAACGAATTGCATTTCTAATGCAATGAAAATATTATTGAAGGAACAAGAAATATTATCAAAAAGAGATAAGGACTCCCTATTTATAAAGTCCAAGAAGATGGATACTATTCCCTTTATACTTACGGCTAAAAATAGTTCCACCCCGTTTACCGCTTATTCTAAATCTGGAGAAACTCCATTTTTTCGTATAGAAGAGATCGACAACCAAACGGGATGTGCTAAATTGTCATTACTTGAAGGCTACGATATGGATGGAACCCCCGCTGCCACCTGCAAAGATGTTTACTCCCTACGGAAAACAAAAGACTGTATTGTTGTGGTTTTAAATTGTTTTTGCGTCATAACTCCTCTTCCTCCAGAGCTTTTAAACAAACCCCTTCCCATCATTGAACCCCAAAAATAGTATTAGCATGTACAGCAGTGAATAAGAAAAGCCACAAGCCTATTGGCTTGTAGCTTTCTCTCTTATTATTAAATTTAGAGAGTTTTTCAGCAGCAGACTGTCCAATTCCAGCTTTACTTTTACTAGTTAGTTCACTGTGTTTCTGTTTCTGTGTTTTTTTTCGTTCCTTTGCTTTTATAGGGCTTAAAGCTCTTTGCTTTTTTCTGCCCTGCTTGCCAGCGGTTCCATCCTTTTTTACCGGTTCCGCTGCCAGTCCCACTTTTCTTTTTTGGTTTACTCATATATTCACCCTGTTTTTTAATCATTATATTGATTACATAATTTGCTTATTATCATAATCCTTTCCGAAAAGAACATTTCGGAGTCCTTTATTACCATACCATATTTTGTTCGGGGTTTCATTAGGGGAGCTGTTTATGCGACATAAAAAAACCTGCCTCCCTATGGAGACAGGCATTCCTATATTATATTTCCATCTTCCAGCGCTCCTGCTCCGTATCCTTCAGCTGTTTTTCCGTTTCTTCAGGGTAAACGGTGCGGAATTTATGCACGTCTGCCGGAATAATTTCAATCATTTTCTTAATCATATCTTCGGGATCAAATTCCTTTAACCCTTCCTCCTGCTCGATCATGTCTTGCTTTTTGGTAAAGTGTTCTTCTTCGTTATACCATTTCCACTTTTCCTCTGCGCTTCGTTTATTAAAGCCGGTAGCATAAGGTCCTGGATTAATGGTCGCGACTTTCACCCCAAATTGCTCAAGCTCTGGCTGCATTGTTTGAGCAATGCCTTCAAGCGCGTGCTTGGTAGCCGTATATGGTCCAACATACGGAGTTGCTGAAATTCCTGCCATCGAGCTTATAAAGACGATTTTTCCGCTTCCTTTTTTTACTAGCTTTTGTGCTGCCAGCTGGACAGATTCAAGCGTTGCAAATACATTGACCTCAAATAGCGCGCGGAAACGGTCCATCGGCACTTCCCCGAGCGGTCCGCCTTCGTTGATCGCTGCATTTGCAACGAAAATATCAAAATCGTATTGACTGATCTGTGCCAGATCCCTTTGATTGGTTATATCAAGCTTGAACACCTCAAGATCCAGTTCCTGCTCATCAGCTTCACGCATAAGATCTGTTTTTTGAGAGGTTAATTCGGTTGTCGCGATAACACGGTGGCCTTCCTTTGCCAGACCAAGTGCTGTTCCTTTGCCCAGTCCGCTTCCGGCACCTGTAATAAAGATTGTTTTGCTCATCCGGTATTCCTCCTAGAAAGTGTCATACCGTATTTGTTCCCATTCGCTAATAATGCAAAACATTTGAGAACCTATTAGCCTGTTTTCGCCACAGGTATTCTTGCCAATTAATTATTGATAATTACTTACAGTTCCCCAATACTCAAACCGATTATAACCGGGATCTGAAGAATCAAAATGAACCCAGATCGCACCCTGGGTAAGCTCAGGGTGAAGCATAAAAAATTCTCTGTCACCATACACGATCGCCTCCAGCGCAAGCGGAAGCTCCCTTCTGAAAATAGCATCACGAACTGCCATTGTTTGGGCTCCCACGGGACCATCTACATGGACATAGACAGATAAGAAAAGCCCCCCATTTTCTACTCTCCATTCAGCCATTACTTCATCTCTCATTGCAGTAATTTTGTCATAAGCATATTCCATGCTAATGGTAAGGAACAAATCAGCTGTTAAATCAGAATGAGTAAGGGTATATTTTCTTCCTATTATTGGACCTGCAGCATTGACACTATCACCCATTTCCACGAATAACTTATTAGGATTCAACTTCTTCATATTTCACCCGCCTCTGTTGAAACTTCTCCTATTTAATCTATGCTGCAGCCATTAAATGACTTAAAGATTTTCCCACTTTTTAAAAAAAGAATTAAATACCCTTTTTTCTGCACAAACCTTATTGAATTAAAATACTTTAATAAAAAGCAAAGCGTACACGAAGCATGGGAGGATGATGAGTCTGATTTATGAGAACGATTGTATTCATTGATAGTAATAAATCCGGCTCAAGCAGAGAGGCAATAAAAGCTGCTGCCAAACTTGGGTTCTATACCGTATTATTTACACCTAGAATGCGTTTTATTGAAAACAGAACTGATTTTCCTGATATACATCAAATGATTTATATAGACATAGCAGATTATCAAGCATTAAAAAACAACATTAAAAAATTGGGTAATGAAGGGAAGAAAATAGAAGCAATTGTGAGCTTTATCGATCCCTATGTACACATCGCAGCAAAATTGGGCTGTGAACTGGGCATCTCCTCCTTTTCTTCGAAGCCTTATGAAATCATGGAAAATAAATGGTTAACACGGGAACATTTACAAGGTCTTCCCGTGTCTCCGGATTTCAAAACTTTTCATCAATCTGACTCTTTAGAATGGTATCTATCGCATCATAAAGAACAATTCCCGCTAATCGTGAAATCAGCTGTATCTACTGGTTCAAAAGATGTCCTGCTTGTGAAAAATAAAACGCAGCTGGCTAAAGCAATAAATACTTTACTTTCAAAGGGAAATAATGAGGTTTTAATGGAGGAGTATCTAGAGGGCCCCCAATATTTAATTGAAACATGCATTTACAATGGGGAGCTTTATATTGTAGCCGTCATCCAACAGGAAATTACATTTATAAAACGATTTATTGTTACGGGTTATTGCATACTGGCAAATTTAGATCCTGAATTTTTATATGGAATTTATCAAACAGTCAGTTCAATCATCAACACTTTTCAATTGCAAAATGGATCCTGCCATCTGGAACTGAGATTAGTAAACGGAAGCTGGAAGCTCATTGAAATAAACCCGCGCATCTCGGGTGGTGCAATGAACAGGATGATCGAGATCGCCTATGGCATAAATTTAGCAGAAGAGACCATCAAAATCGCGTTAGGAAAAAAGCCCAACCTGGAAAAGAAACACCGAAAATTTGTTTATACCCACTATTTAACTAGTGATGAAACAGGCACGGTAATAAAAGTAACAGACACAAAAAGCTTCTCTACTATGCCGGGAATACAGGAGGTCTTCATTAAGCTAAAAAAAGGAATGGTAGTACATCCGCCTTTATCTATGGGTGATCGTTATGGCTATATCATTGCTGCTTCTGATTCTAAAAACGAGGCCATCCGCCTGGCGAAGGAAGCAGCAAAAGAAATTACATTTTATATAGAACCTATTTAATGCTGGAGTGAAAGCAAATGGTAAATAAAGAGGAAAAAAATCAGCTTATTATAATTATGAAAAACATTCTTGATACACAAAATAAAAGCAATTTAATGCCCTTCAAACATCTTTTTAAAGATACTATTCCTATTGTTTTATATACCAATCCAGATTGCAGCCCCTACTTTTGTGATTTCACCTTCGCCTCAGAAGAGATTCGATCCTGCTTCTTTCGTATTGAAGAAATCACAAATTCAGCGGTATCTTTAACCCCCCTTCTGCCTTTAAATGAAGAGGGGAAGTATAATAATACAGAATCCAATCCCTGCGGACTTAAAAAAACATCTGTAAAAGTCAGCCTACCGCTTCATCAGCTCAGTGCAATTCAATGCCTTGACCCTAAATTAGTAAACCGGAAAATTATTAGGGTTGATCAAAAATAACTGTTGTTATTTGCACTTTCCCTTATTGCAGGAAGAACACAAGTTAAGCTTCATTCTCATGTTGCATCTTAAGTGCTGAACCTCAAAAAGTAAAAAGGGCTTTTGCTTATTTATAGCAAAAGCCTCCCTATACCCTAATGGTATCCGTCGATAAAGGCGTTTTTTTTGTGTGCAGAAAACGCTCCTTGTCCTATTGTAATAGGCGAAACGATCAATTTTAGAGAAAAAAACTGCATTGATCTCCCCTAATAAGCAAATGTCATATATATTTCTTGCGTTGTAATCATTGTAATCAAAATTTAAACTTCTATTGAAAACCCTTTTGTAATAAGGGCTGAGCAAGGTTTAATAGATATTGATGGAAGGTTTTACCTCATAAATCCGTCAATTATCCGTGATAGAATCTAACATGAATTAAACATCAGGAGGGAAACAATGAAAAAACAATTAGGTACAATATCACTAGCACTTACACTTGGTATAAGTTCACTTGGAGCAGCACCTTCAGCCCTTGGTGCAATGCCTTCAGGTTATGGAGCAGCACCTTCAGATCAAGCAACACCATCAGATCATGAGGAAGTTCGTTCAGACACTGCAGTTGCAGCTTCTAACCAGGTTAACGAAGAAGTAGAAAATGCAAAGGCTGATGAAATCATTAGTTTTGCTAAAAGTTTAATAGGAAAAGCTACATACGGGTCTGATTATAGTTACACTTATCCCTATCAATTTAAATGTGCATCATTCATAGAGTTCATCTTTCAATCTGAAGGTATTCATCTGGGAAGCCGTGACGAGAACTATATGGTTCAGCAAGGAGAATATGTTTCAAGAGACCAATTAGAGAAAGGTGATTTAGTCTTCTTTAAAAGATCATCTTCTTCAACGACTCCAAACCATGTAGGTATGTACATTGGAAATAACCAGATCATTCATATGGCTAACGAAAAACTCGATATTGTAATTTCCGATCTCGATAGTACATCCTATTACAAAGATAATTATATGACTGCCAGAAGAGTCCTGCCGTCTTTACTTCCATCAAATCCGCCAACTAAAGCGGATAATATTATTGAAAATGCTTATGGCTTAATGGATGAGGTAGAAATGGGCAGAGTTAATGACGAAGCATCTATGAAATTTTCGGGTGGAGGTTACGTCAATTATATTTACAAAATAAATGGAATTGATCTTGGTGCAACGTCTGTAAAAGATCTCTCAGAAATAGGCAGAACTGTATCCCGTGATAACTTGGAAAAAGGGGATTTAATTTTCATAGGTTCTACACCAGGATCTACTACGCCTAGCAGGGTAGCTATTTATGCGGGCGACAGCAGAATAATAGTGCCTAGTTCGGAAGGAATTAGTTCAAGGGTTCTTTTGTCTGATTATTATAGCAGCCACTATATAACAGCAAAACGCGTATTTTAATAAAAAAGTATCAAAGCTTGATCTTTTAGATAAAATAGAAAGAGGCATTCGTTTGCGATATATAGCTGCGAATGCTTCTTTTTATTTTATTCAGTTAATTATATGTTTATCCCTTTAGATGCATAGAGCGTATCGCTTTAATTTGTTTTCGCATTTCCCCATTGCCGACTTTGGAGAAATTGCCGACCCCAGGGCTTGTATTTATTTCAAATAATACTGGATCCATACATTTACTGATGCCAAAATCAATTCCGTATTCAATTTGTGGAACAGCTGTTGCAGCTACTCCGGCTGCTATAATTGACACTTCCTTAATGCAATTAATCAGGTCATTCTTCTTTTTATCGTCCATACCTAAATGCTCTGACAACAATGTATCTATCGTCATAAGCTCAGCTCCCCGGTGTGAGTTAATCACGCCGCTGCTGGTTGTTTCTTCGGTCGCAACCTTTCCATACATCCCTCCAATCACCCATTCTCCTTTTAGCAGCTGAACATGTACCCGAATGGATAACGGCAACCCAGTTGGAGTCAGGCTTGGAATACCCTCCTGAACAAGATATCCGCCAAATCTATTGATAGGATGCAAAACAGGTTCAAACTCCTCAATCTTTTTGACATCCATCTTTATTTTTTCTCCATTAAGAGTATAACCATTAAAACAATAGAGTCCATCCTTATTTTTATATACTTTAAAAATTCCTTTCCCTTGCCCTCCTCTATCATTTTTTAAATAGACGCTTTCATACCGTTTCAGTAAATCAGTCAAGTTTTCAACTGTAAATAAAGCTGTTTCTGGAATGAATTTAGAAAGGGCTGGATGTTTACTTAACAGGATATATTGCAGCCACTTACCTAGTCGTTTTTTCAAAAAAAAACCTCCTTTTCAGTTTCTGGTCATACAGTTATTGTATGTCTATCCGCAACTCGTGCCTGGGTCTGTTTATTAGAATAATCCTTAAAAATAATTTATATTTCAAAACACTGGACAAAGCGAATACAGCCTTAAATCAGTTATTCCTTCTTTTGAAACTTTGAAGCTAATGTAATCATCCCTTTTGAATACATATCCTTTAAATAGGACAATTGTATTTTCATCTACACTCTTTTTTTCCGACTTTAATAATTTTTCCTTTGAAATCAGTAACATCAATTTAATAAATAACTCAAGATTTGTTTCATTTAAAATTGAAAGAAGCATTCGTTTGAGCTGCAAATGCTTCCTTTTGTTTTCTTCAGCTAATTATATATTTATCCCTTTAGGTGCATAGAGCGTATCGCTTTAATTCGTTTTCGCATTTCCCCATTGCCAATTTTAGAAAAATCGCCGACCCCGGGGCTTGTATTTATTTCATATATTACCGGATTCCCAGATTGACTGATACCAAAATCAATCCCATATTCTATTTCGGGAACAGCTGTTGAAGCCACTTCGGCTGCTATAATTGACGCTTCCTTAATGCATTTAATCAGTTCATTCTGCTCCTTTTTGTCCATACCTAAATGCTCCGACAGCAATTTATCCACTGTCATGATTTGAGCTCCCCGGTGCGAGCTGCCGGTTGTTTCTTCCGCTGCAACCTGTCCATATATCCCTCCAATCATCCATTCTTCTTTGAGCAGCTGGACATGTACCCGAAGAGAAAATGGTAATCCATGTGAAGTTAGGCTAGGAATACCCGCCTGGACAAGATATCCGCCAAATCTATTTATTGGATGCAGCACAGCTTCGAACTCATCAACCTTTTCCACATTCATCTGTATTTTTTTCCCATTAAGAGTATAGCCATTAAAACAATAAAGCCCCTCTTGATTTTTAGTAACTTTAAAGATTCCTTTCCCTTGCCCTCCTCTATTATTTTTCAAATAGACGCTTTCATACCGTTTCAGTAAATCAGTCAAGTTTTCAATTGTGTATAGACGTGTTTCGGGAATGAATTTAGAGATGATGGGATGTTTACTAAATAATGAATATTGCAGCCATTTACCTAGTCTTTTTTTCAAAAAAAAACCTCCTTTTAGTGTCTAGACATACAGTTAATGTATGTTCAGCGGTACCCTCTGCTTGGGTAAAAATTATATTCGATTATCAAAAACACTGATTAATATTGATCAGACTTACATGAGTTATTCTTTCTTTTGAAACTTTGAAGCTAAATTAACCATGCCCTTTGAATACATATTACCTTTGAATAGGACAATTGTATTTTCATCTACAATCTTTTTTAAGAGACGATAAACAGAGCTGCTTTTATTGATTGAGTAGACTTGCAATTCAGGATTATTTTTCTTTGCTTGATCGGCCATAATACTTGCCAGAGTATTACCTTTCACAATAAGAATATCTACACTATGTTCAGCAATCATCTCCCCTGCCTGCTGATTAATAGTTTTCCCCCAAGATCCTAATCCTGTTATGCTTCCAACTACTGCGATTTTTTTCTTCCCTTTTCCAATTTCCTCTAACACCTTAATAGCTGCCTCTAAAGAAGTAGAGGTTAAGCTCCATGTATCATCTATCAGAACCGATCCATTTATCCCATCGACCACTTGAAGCTGCCTATCAAACTTTTGAAAGGTTTTTAGCCGTATTACGGCTTCCTGAATACCAATGCCTGTTTCATAAACCGCGGCAAGTGCGGCTAATGCATTATACACTTGATGCTCACCAAGTCCCGGCACATATACCGGATAGCTTTGCTGGTTGTGCAAAAGATTAAAATGCATGCCGTTTTCCAGGAAATTTATGTCTGTTGCTCTAAAATCGCTCAAGTGACCTTTTCCGACTTTAATAATTTTTCCTTTGAAATCAGTAAAATCAATTTTTTTAGTATTTATGTCGTCTTGATTAATAATAAGTACACCTTTATGATCGAGGATCTTTGCCATATCCCCTTTTGCTTCAATATAGGATTCGATTGATTCGCAATGACGTAAATGATGAGCGCCAATATTGGTGATGATTCCAATTGTTGGTTTAAAATACTCCCCTGCATATAACACATCTCCAGGTGATCCAACCGCAGCTTCAAATACAGCGGCCTCGGTATCATCATCTATACTTAGCAGGTATTGCAAATGAGCAGTACGTGAATTATTGGTCTTCTTTGTAGCAGCTACTTTTTTATTCTTAGACAAAATATGCCGAATCATTTCCTTAGTAGTTGTTTTTCCAGTTGTTCCTGTTACAGCAACAACTGGAATATCAAACTGATTTCTATAGTAAGTTAGAAATTCCCAATATGCATTTTCTGTTGATTCTACTTCGATAATAGTTAAATTCTCAAGATGCTGAGTTTTTTTGTAGTCTTTATGAGTGACAACAATTAACGGGAAAAATTCTTCTAATTCCGTCCAGTTCCTAATTGTATATTTGGCAAAGAGGATAGTATTTTTTTTGTGAATTTGCTTAAGACGATAAGCGCCATACTCGACTACTGCATCATCAGATCCCTGGATTAATTCACCATCTATGATAGTTCTAATATCTTTAACGGTAATAGGGTTCACGGGAAACGTTTCACTCCTTTCCTTACTACTTGCATAGTATGTTTCAGCAGCTTTCTTTGCCTGTATAGATAACTGAGGGATTAACTCAAATTTTAGAAATTATAGCCCTTTTTTCTTATAGCCCAGATCATTCTACTAATATATCAATAGTTATTAATCATATAGTCAACTTCTATATTAAATTACTGAAGTTGGTATAAATAACCACACCAATATGACTTTATTTCATAAATATATATAGACGGTTATTGATTGATTGAATTATTTATAGGGAGTGGAACTCTTGAAAACAATACTTTTTATAGGTACTAATAAATCCGGTTCAAGCAGAGATGCCATTTTTGCTGCTAAACGCCTTGGATTTTTTACGGTTGTATTCACTAATAACGAAAACCAAATTCAACAGAGGGACCAGTATCCTGATGTTCATAAAATGATATTTATAGATACAGACAACCTGCAAGATATGAGAGAAGAAATAAAACGCTTACGTTCGAAAGGAATGTATATTGAGACAATTGTTAGTTTTGTAGATTCATCTGTGCTCAGTGCTTCACTACTTTGTGATGAATTTTGCAAGAACCACTTTTCATCTAGAGCCATTAAATTAATGAATAATAAGGAAGACACAAGATTGTTTTTAGAAGGTCAGCCTTATACACCTTTTTTTACAGTTATTAAACCTGGAGAAGAAATCTCTTTTGAAACGATTTTGCCTAAGTTTACATTTCCTGTTATTGTTAAATCTCCGAATTCTACTGGCTCGAAAGATGTCCTGCTGGCAGAAAAAGAGGAGCAGTTAAAAAATCATACCTTAATGCTGCAAGCAAAAGATCCGAATGAATCAATTATTGTAGAGGAATACATTACAGGTGACCAATACTTAGTGGAGGCAGTCGTATACAAGGAAGAGGTCATGATTGCAGGTGTTATTGAACAGGAAATAACGAAGGGGAAAAGATTTATTATAACAGGCTATGGTGTTATGGCCGAAATACCAAAGGATATTAAAGCTGGGATTGAAGAGGTTCTTCATTCTATTGTTAAGAAATTAGAAATCATAAATGGAGCACTGCATCTTGAATTGAGACGAAGTCCGAATGGGTGGAAGCTTATTGAAATAAACCCGAGAATTTCTGGCGGTGCAATGAATAAAATGATCCAAGCTGCCTTTGGATTCAGTTTGGTTGAAGAAACATTAAAATTGGTTTTAGGTGAAAGGCCTTCAGTAGTACCGAAACAGAAAAAATTTGTTTTTACCCAATACCAAATTGCCTCTGAACAAGGAATTTTAGAAAGAGTGACGGGAAAGGGAAAGGCTAAAAAGTCCCCAGGGATCGTAGACGTTTATGTAAAACCCAAAAAAGGAACTTTGCTATTCCCTCCTCTATCAATGGGACATCGATACGCCTATGTAATCGCAGCAGGTAATACGATGGACGAAGCAAAGAGATTTGCCAAAAATGCTGTAAATGAAATTAAGTTCCACCTAAAAAAAGAATAATACCTTTAGATCTTCTATTCTTAAAGAGAAAAAAGGTACCCCGGGAATTTTACAATCCCGGGGTACCTTTCATGTCATAGTATCTATTTGAAGGTTTTCTTTAAAAATTGAATCGTTTCATACATGTTTATCCTGCTGGCACCCTTCACTAAAATAGTGTCTTCCTTTTCTACAACCGTTTTTAGAAATTCATGCATTTCTTCTTTATTATCAAAGTGATGAACACTGTTTGAAGGAAATCCCTTTAATTTCGCCTGATTACCCATTATTTCTGTTTGATCGCCATAGGTAATAAAAAGATCAATTTCTTTCTCATACACATAGTCTCCAATTTTCCGGTATTCTGCCTCTCTTAATTTTCCCAGGGCTCTGATTTCTCCAATAACAGCTATTTTTCGGTTTTTACCGATATTTGAAAGCACATCAATTGCTGCTCTTACTCCTTCAGGATGAGAGTGAACCGTATCATCTATTAGAGTAATATTATGCCGTCGATTATAAACGGTTAACCTCCTCGCCGGTTTATTAAATAATAACCCTGCTTGGATTTGCATTGGAGTTAAACCTAAGTGGTCTGCCACAGCAATGGCATTAAGAGCATTATATACATGATGTTCACCAAAAATAGGAATGAAAAATTTTACTTCAATTCCCTGTAGTGTCATTTTGAAATACATCCCATTTTCCGCATATTCGATTTGATAGGCTTTGTAGTCAGCCTTTGACTTAATTCCAATTGTAATGATCTTTCCTCTAAATTCTTTTGTCTCCAAATACCTGGAATTCCGATTATCCTTGTTAATAATAAGCAATCCTTCTTGATCCATTCCGTGGATTAATTCTGATTTAGCCTTAGCAATTCCTTTTATATTGCTTTTGAATGAACCAACATGTGCAAGTCCGACATTTGTCACAATACTGATATTAGGCTTAATAATGCTGCAGTGTTTTGTTATGGTTCCAGGAGAGGACATTCCATACTCCAAGACGACTGCTTCATGAGATTTATCAATTTCAGAGGCATGAATTTCAGTATGCTGAGCCGTATTCCAATAATCCTTTGATTCAAAAGTGTTCCATTTATTTGAAAGGATAGAAGCAAGCATGGCTTTCGTGGTCGTTTTCCCGGCACTTCCTGTTATTGCGATAATTGGCATTTCACCCTTCGCTTTATTCTTTCTTTTCGCTGCTTCGATTTTCGCTTTAATTGCATCTTGGCTATTTGCCAGATATTTAGCATATCTAATAGAATTTTGGACAACATCCATTTCTAAATAAAATGTGGGAGGACACCCTGGAAGCCAGTTTACTTCATAAATCCATATTTTTAAATTCTCGTCTAATCCAATATCAATTCCTATTTCATCAATTACCTCTCCATATAGCTGCATTTGAAGTTCATCAAGATGCTGAGCTAAAGATAATGAAAAATGTTCGAGTGTGCCCTTAATATTAGTGGCTTCTTCTCCAAATTCCTGCTTTAAAAATGGAGTTAAGTAATTGGTATACCCCCCATTATTAATGTTGGGTATAATGGAGCCTTTTGGGGCAATTCGCGGATAAATGGATGTAATGACCCATTCGCCATGACCGTCTTTTTGAGCATGTAGTCTAAAGTCGTAAATTTGTCCTGATTTGTTAATAGATTTTATATAGGGCTGCATAATATACGTTTCAGCAGAAAGCCTTTCATCTATCAGGCTTCTCAGCTCATTTTTTGTATAATAACTGGAATCCGAATCCTTCGTTACCAAAAATTTATCTTTTTCAATGGATATAAAGTAGATCCCTTTTCCTTTCCTGCCGTCAAAGGGTTTAAATACAACACTTCGGAACCCTGAGAGATAGTGGAAAAATTTATCAGTATCACTTGTAATTTTTTCTGAAGGGATTAAATAATGAGAAAAATCCTTTCCTTTTTTTAAACGCTCATAAACACTCCACTTGTTTCCGATGGAATTTGTCGTAAAAGGGATCATTTCTCTTAACCTTTGAACAACCTTTAAAGACTTTGCCAATTTATTTGGGTCACCCGCATTATAAATGACATCGGGGAAGGGCATAATTCGATCCACCCACAAGCCATGTTCTAAAACTTTCCCCTCAATAGACCTATTAGAAAAATTCACCTTGCCAGGCGTGAAGTAAAAAAACCCGACGCCTTCTGCTTTTGCGACTGCTGCAAAAGCATACGTCTTTCTTACATTGGCCGGATCTTTTCGGTGATGCAGCATCCCTATAAGTGTCATAGCATAAACTCCTTTATTCATCTAAAAACCTACTTTATATTACATTCAGATGGTCAGTGTTTTGAAATGGACAGACGTTTACTTTTAGGTAAAAAAATAGAGCTTATAGGGATATGAAAAGGTATAGAGAAAAGGTGTTCTTTGAAAATTGTATTTAGGCATTGCTACAGGCAATCATATGAATCGTTCATATATTAATAGAAGATAATATTAATGCATGGAGTGAATTCATTTGAAACAAAACTCAAGGTTTAATAAATGGTACAAACATCAGCTATTACTGGAAAGTAAGCATCTAAAAAGATTCTTACCTGAGACTCACTTATATACAATTGAAAAGTTTTGGGAAATGATGGATCAATATAACGAGGTCATCTTAAAGCCTTCAGTTGGGAATGGAGGAAAAGGAATAATAAAAGTATCAAAAACTGATGGCGATAAAGTCGAGGTTAATCTTCAGAAGTCGAAAAAACAAATCATGTTTATAAACGATATTGAACAGCTTTTAGGAGAAAAACTAGAAGGACAGCAGTATCTTCTTCAATATTGCATCCCTCTTGCAAAAGTAAATGGCAATGTGATAGATTTCCGCTATATCACCCAACGCAATAAAGGAGATACCAAATGGGACATCACTGGGAAGTATGGGAAAATCGCTAAAGATGGGTATATAACTACTAACATACTGAATGATGGAAATTTGGTAACTGTTGAAGAAGCCCTTTCAAGGTCAAATATTAAGAATTTTGACTTAGAACAAACAATGGATGCTTTAGACCATTTATCTTTAGCACTCTCAACCTGTTATGCTAATAGCTTCAAAAATCAAAATATCTGGGGCTTTGATCTAGCTGTTGATGAATTTGGGGGTATTTGGATAATTGAAGCAAATGCGACCCCAGGGTTTGTTCCCTTCGAGAAACCGGGATTTTCAGAAATGGGTAAAAAAATAAATTCATATTTAGAGGTCGGAAAGCAAATAGATCTTCCAGAAATTCAAGGATTGGAAGAAGACCCAGGAAAACAGGTTCCTAACCGAAATAAAAAAAGAAAGGGAATCCTTCTATTAAAAGATTTATTTCAGATATTCTTAGACAAGTTTAACAAGTAATAAGGAAGAGGATATTTCTCCATGCAAAGGGAAAACCCGCTGAGACACGGTAAAACGTGCTTCAGCGGGTTTTCTGTTTTCAATCGAACGAAAAACGTTACAAATAGATGAAATTTCATCCTTTCCGGAAAAAATTATTTCCGCTGCCAGCTTACGAGAGGCTAGGCACGTTCTATTCGGTTAAACATAAAATATATAACCTAACCTGGTCAGAGGGGTCGTTCTGATGTAAGCAATTGCTTTGTTGTTTCTTTACTATCCCTTTAAACATTCATGGGGATTCACAACCTAATTTCATTTCAGATAAAGACGGTACCTTTTAGCGTTAAGAACCGGTCTGAACTTATCCTTAAATTTCTGTAACCCTCCATTATCACTGTAATCACTTCCTATATTGATCATCTCCACACCAGGATTCATGTTAAAAATTTCACGGGCAAATTCAACATTTAAAAACTCGGATAATCCATCATATCCTTTAAGGCTTTTTAAAAATGCACTCCAAGCCTGGCCATGAGGCAGGATGCCGCCTGTTACCACGCCCACTACCTCCCCCTTTGTCTCAGCAACCAGGACTATATGTTCTAATTTTTGATTGTTTTTCATTATTTTCCTGTAAGCCTGATCATCCCATATTTTTGAATATTTACTACCTGAAGTTCGATTCCATGAATCCTTAAAGTTTACTAAGGTGCGATAATCTGAAGGCTTGGCCTTTCTTACTACAGTATCGGGATAGTTTCTTAAAAAGCGGTTAATTTTTTGTCTAACTTCTTTGAATTCCTTCCCATGTAATTGAATAACCTTATTTACACTAATGTGCCGGTCCCTGCCATTTAATTTTGCAAAACGAAAGTTTTGATTAAAGAGAGAAGATGTCTGTATAAAGGAAAGCTGCTTTTTTGAGATTGCTCTCACACGAGTTTTTCCCTGCTTTCCATTGTTCCATTGATGGCAAAATTTCAAACATTTTAATAAGACTTCTGTTACTTTATCTGCATCCCCATAGCCGAATGGAAGAAAAGCGATTTGAAGAATATTTCTTCTTGTAAGCTTAAAAGTGACGAGCATCCCCCTTACAACTTTCCATAAAACAAGTTCAGAATCTGGCTGAGAGGCAGCCCAGAGGTAGTCAAAGTTAGAAGACCATAAATCAGTTGGATATTGGGTTTTTTGAATATAGTTTGCGTATAAACTCTTGTCCTGAATAGTAATCCGATAAAACTTCCATTTCCCTAAAATCACCTCTCGTGAATCAGTTTTCATTCTTTAACCCCTTTTAATCGGCATTATTTTGTTCCTTTATATATTATTTTTGAATTTTTATTTTCGCTTGTTCATTCGTCCAGATTTTCGTTAAATTTTCGGGTTATCCAAGCATTTAGATTAGAATTTCATATCCTGAAAGAATGTATTGAAAGGATTGATGAAACATGGAGATCAATTGGATAACCGGAACATTGCCCGATCAGGTTCACCTCTCTTCAAAAACTGCTGCAGAGATCGGAATTACCCCCGGTACCATGAAATTTCAGTTCGGTGAATGGAGCAGGGAGATTAACGTTCAGATTTGCAATGATTATTCCGGGGATATAATCGGGTTACCGGTACAGTGGAGGGAACAGCTGACCATTCCGGACGAACTTCCCTATAAATTAGTAAATAACGGCACAACTCTTAAGCTTGGCCCTGTTCTTGCCTTGATTGTATTTTCAGACTTAAGTGAGATGAAATTATCAAAGATGAATAAATATCGAGAATATTTTAGTGATTACTTTGCTGTTCAAGGACTTACTTATCTCTGTGCATGGAATTCCATTGATATAGAAAAGAAAAGAATTCAAGGGTACTACTATGACCCGGTAGAAAGCGATTCTGCAAAGACCTGGAAGTTAGGTACGTTTCCCTATCCTAACTCTGCGTACAATCGCACAGCGATGCCTAAAACAGTATTCGACGATTTGGTGTATGCAATAGGGGATCGGGTTTTCAATAGCTTTTCAAACGGTTCATTTAATAAATGGAGTTTATGGCAGCGGTTAGCTTCAGTAACACACCTCCGCTCCCATCTTCCAGCAACAAAATGTCTAACAGATATAAAAATAGTAGATAATATGCTTGAAAAATATAACACTATCTATCTAAAGCCAGTAAGCGGAACCTTGTCAAAAGGGATTAAGAAAGTTGAAAAAAGCTCAAGTGGATACCTTGTTAGTTCCCCAGCAGCCAGAAAAGCCGATAGGCCCGCTCAAAATTGCTTTGACACTATCTATATGGTTGAATCATGGCTGCCTAAACTAATAAAGAAGGAATACATTGCTCAACAGGCTATTTCCGTAAAGAGATATCAAAACAGACCCCTTGATTTCCGTGTCATCATGCAAAAAAATGAGAAAGGAAAATGGGGGTGCACTTGCATTTTCGGGAAATTTGGCAAGGCGGGTAATATTGTAACGAATTTCTCAAGGGCGGGTTTTATTCGCTTAGGAGTGGATGCTCTTCGTCTGGCGTTCAACATGAGTCATCAAGAAGCGCAAAGTAAAGCAGAGGATTTAGAAAAGATCGCTTATCAAATATGCCAGATTTTTGACAAATACGGAAATTACGGTGATCTCGGGATTGATCTGATAATAGACCAGGAACTGAATATATGGATTTTAGAGGTAAATACTCAGGATACTTACCATCGCTTTCCCCTCCATATAAATGATCAAAAGTTATATCTAAATATAGTAACCTCTCCCCTGAGATATGCAGAATATTTGGCTGGTTTTTCTTAATTGTCTACCTGCAAATCATTAGTGACTCAACTATTTAAGCTTTTTTTTAAAAATTTATGAAAATGCTTAAGATAATGTTTGGATTAAAAGGGTATTGATAATGAAATAGACGAAAAAGATAACTCGAGCATATGAGTCAACTAGAAGCAAGGACTCCCGATAAGGGTAGAGTTTTATTCATAAAACAATGTCAAAAGCACCTATTTAACTATCCTAAAAAGCAGAAATAACTTTCCCTTAAATTATCTTATTAACACTGGAAGTTAACTCTTTATTTAAACCGTAAAACGATGCTATTATCTAAGCATCGCCTCTACTATAGAAAAAACCGCAGAAATAATCAGCTCACCCCAAAGAAAGGCAGTGATAGAGAGATGCTATATATATGGGCAATCGAAAATATCATCAAAGATACACTGCAGGAGCATCACTTGAACCTGTCATATGAAATTGATAATAACCTTCCAGCCCCTATGAGCTTTAATGTATCAACCAATACCATTAAATTTGATTATCTGAAAATTAACGGCCATAAAGCAAAAGTGAACAATAGGCTTAAAGAAACCGATGAGAACTTTGTAAAAATTATGCTTTATCATGAAATTGGTTACTATCTCGACTTTAAAAAGAATAAACACGATTTAAAAACGTTAAAATACGGAGAAGATTGGGAGATAAAATCATTAATGAACTTGATTGAAAAGAATGCATGGGATTTTGGACGAACACTGGTACCGGATGATTTACTGGATTCCTATGACAAGTATCGGGAAATTGAAAATCAGAGAAGTTAATTTCCCCGTTAACATACAAGGCAGTTTGAACTGGTTCATGACCGGTGCAAACTGCCTTGTTGTTTATTTTTTGAACGTCTCCCACTTCCAATTCTGCCTAATCTACTATTTCGTATAGAAGTCTTTCATCCAATTTACAGACCCTATTTAATACCTTATTATGGTAGTAGTGTTTTTATCCATTTTTAACATTTTACTTCATAGACTACTAATTTAATGGAAAAACATAATTTTACGTAAAGAAAGGGATGGTTGAATGGTAAAGCTCGCAAAAATCTTTAATTCTACTGGACTCTTATTACTGCTCGTCTTCTTGCTGACAGGCTGCACAGGGAGCCCTGAAAACGAAGCATCCGCTACTGAGACAACAGAGGATGCTTCAGAAGAAAATAATCAAGCTGACGAGAAAGAAGCTAAGACAAAAACTGGGACTGATACAGAGTCAGAAGAATCTATATCCGGGGACTCCAGTGAAGCTGTCTCTCAAGAAACAACAAACTCGGATAAAGATACACCATCTGAAAGCAGTGAAGAAAATCTATTATCTGCTTATTCCACTCACGAAATCGAATATGCAAGGGTCTGGCTGCAGCTTGGTCCAAATCTAGAAATCGATGAATTGACGATTCGTCCTATTCCGGCTGGTACTTTGCTTAATCCTGATGATGAGACGAGTGAAAAATACCCAGAGGATGTGATTCAATTATCGGGCACCCGTCTGGTAGATGGTTCAGTAACTTACAGCAGCAATGGAAACGGGACGATCAATGTGTACCATGTCCCGCTCAGATGGGATGGAAATTATCCTGCGGGTGAACAATTTTACATAGACCTTATTTCCAATACTGAGCTAGTCTCGGTTGACACAGGAGACAACAAACAAATCGTTAATCTGATTAAGAAAATCAACTGACTCTCAAAAAAAGCAGGCTCTCCCTTGTATGGAGAAACCTGCTTTTTCAAATTAGCTGGTGACATGCTCTCTTAAGCTCTCAATTTTCACCCAGCCTCTTTTTTCAATCGATTGTTCTACAGCTTCAATAACCTCCTGACACCTTACTCCATCTTCAAGATCCGGTGAGATTTTCTGATCCGAGGCAATGGCTTCTATTAAATCAAACGCCTGATGCGTAAAGCAGTGCTCATAGCCAATAATATGACCAGCAGGCCACCACGAGCTCATGTACTTATGGCATGGCTCCGTTACTAGAATCGTTCTAAAGCCCTGAATATGCTCTTCATCTTCTTTTGAAAAGAATTGAAGTTCATTCATTCGTTCAAAATTAAAGGCAATCGAACCTTTCGATCCATTTATCTCAATACAGTTTTTATTTTTCCGTCCTGTAGCAAATCGAGTTGCTTCAAAATTACCAATCGCTCCATTTTCAAAATTCGCCAAAAATAATGTGGCATCATCAACCGTAACTTTTCCAAGCTTAGCCTGGTCTCCCGTTGAAGCACCAAGACCCCCATCCATATCGCCGCCGTCCGGTCTCTCTTTAACGAAGGTTTTGGACATTCCCATCACTTCTTCAAATTCACCGCATAGATATCTGGCGAGGTCAATCATATGAGCATTCAGATCTCCATGCGAACCGGATCCTGCGACTGCCTTATCCATGCGCCATACAAGCGGAAATTCCGGGTCTACAATCCAGTCCTGTAAGTAGTTCGCGCGAACGTGGTGAATGGCTCCGATTCTGCCTTCATCTATCAGCCTTTTTGCAAGAGCAATGGCCGGTACACGTCGGTACGTAAATCCCACCATATGCTTAACTCCGGCTTTTTTAACTTCTCTCAGCATTTCATTAGCATCAGCAAGTGACAACGCCAGGGGCTTTTCACATAATACATGCTTGCCTGCCCGTGCTGCTGCTATCGCAATTTCCTTATGGGTATTAGTAGGCGTTCCAATGTCCACGAGATCAATATCATCACGTTCGACAACCTTCCTCCAATCGGTCTCATATTCCTCCCAGCCGTATTTTTCCGATGCTTCCTTCACATTTTTCTCATTTCTGCCGCACAGCACTTTTAAGCGGTAGTCAAGGCTTGGCTCAAAATAAAAATTCACATTTCGATACGCCTGACTATGAGCTTTCCCCATAAATTTATACCCGATCAGTCCAATATTAAGTTCAGCCATCCTAACGCACCCTTTCAAAGTTTGTGGATGAATACGCTTACAGCAGCTGCTGCATTTATTTTATTTTTACTGTTTACATCACTCTATTATTCATGTTTTTACAGAATAAATAATAGTAAGTTTACCCTCTATCGTACAGTAAAAGTTTGAATATTTCAACAATATTAGACATGACTGCCATATAATTGGATTTATTATGTATTCATTTTAATTCCGTTTCATCCTCTTACTTGGCATCCTCAATCATTTCTCCCTGTGAAAAAATGGTTACTTTCTTTTCCTCCTGAGCCGATTTTATCGCGGCACACGTTAATTGAAAGCTCTTTATGTTATCCTCTAATGATGTAGCTGGAATCGTATTCTTTTCAATCGCCTGAGCGAAATCGTCCAACGAGCCCATTTGGTCTGAATAGGATACGGGCATCAGCTCTACTTTTTCACTTTTGACCTCTTCATTCTCGACTAAATAAAGCCTCACTTCATCATCAATGATTTCAATCGCTCCATGTTCACCTGCAATTCGTATATCCCCATTCCAGGAAGTATCTCTTCCTCTTGAAACCCAGCTGCCAAAATAGCTCACCCGGATATTGTCCTCAAATTGGATTGCCACACTCGCAGAGGGATTCCCTGCAAACCAGCTCCACTTTGGCCGGAAGCTTTGCGCGTATACTTCAAGCGGCTCCTTGCCAAGTAAGTACCTCACAATATCAAAGTGATGAATACTCATATCCTCAAGTAGAATCTCGGAATATTGATCTCTCCAACCTCCAAATTTTATGGCTTTTCTAAACTCGTACTCGATATAACCGATTTCTCCAATCATCTCTTTTTGAAGAAGTTCTTTTGCTGTACGAATCGGCGCTCTCCAGCGGTAATTTTGACTGATAGCTATTTTTTTATTAAATGCAGCGCTTATTTGCATTAACTCGTGAGCTTCCTCTATAGAGTGAGCCAGAGGCTTTTCCATAAGAACATGAAGACCAGCCTGCAGTGCTTTGATTGCTAAATCTTTATGGGTCTTAGGGGGTGTAATAATTAATGCCGCATCGGCCTCCAGCTCTTTTAATACCAGATCCACATTACTATAAAAACGATCTGCAGGAAGATTGATTTCCTCTTTTGCTTTTGATAAATTCTCAGGAACAAGGTCGACAACGCCAACTAATTCAGTTCGCTCATACTGCTCTACTATCGTAAGCCAGGACTGACCAAAGCCACCCGCTCCGATTTGTATGACTTTTAATGGTTTCACATCTCTGACTCCTTTTTTAGTTTTAATAATAATTTATTTTCCATTTCTATCCTTAATTTTATTCTATTTTGAAGGTTTAGGCAATTTTACTTTTAACCAACTGCTTTTCAAATTTACTAATAAAAAAACTGCAAATGAAAGAGACCAAGACGATATGTCTTATTTTCCCATCAAGGCGCTTCAGATAGCTGCTTTCTTCATAAATGATTCGGACAATTCTTCAATACGATACACAACCTTTCATTCAGTGTATAAAATATGAAGTAGTCCATCCTTCATAACGGCAGCTGTCCGGGTATTTCTCAGAATCTAAAAAGTTTATCTAAATCAATTAAATAGAAATGATTCAACTCTTTCATTTCCTGAAATCATATCCTTTACTTTGTATCGATTATTTTTCACTTCATCCTCACCGATAATAATGACATACCGGATGTCCTCTTTATTTGCTTTATCAAGAGCTTTTCCTATTTTTCTCTTGCTCATCTCGAACTCCACCTTAAAGCCCTTTTTTCTTAAATCATTCGCCACAAGCAGGGATTCCTTTTGAGTACCTAATGGAATAACATAATAATCAATCGTTGAACTTTCCTTAGAGCTCTTTCCTATTGAGCTCACTGCTGTAAAAATGACATCCAGCCCAAATGAAATACCTACTGTAGAAACGTTTAGTTCAGTGCCAATAAACCCGCCAATAGCGTTGTCATATCTTCCTCCGCTCCCGATACTCGATTTAATCGATTGATCTATTAGAAATATTTCATAGATTGTTCCTGTGTAGATCTCTAATCCCCTTGCTAAAAATGGGTTAAATACACAGTGTTCATTTACATTTAGGAATGTTAAATAGGATTGTAATTCCTTCAGCTCATTTAATCCCTGCCTTACATCTTCATTTTGTTCTGCATAAGAATCAAAATAGTCAAAGCTTGAATTTTCTTCATCACGTAAAAACTGCTTGATCATTGTAATCGTTTCAGCAGATAACCCTTGCTCATTAAGCTCAGACAAAACTGCTTCCAAACCCACTTTTTCAAGCTTATCCAGCACTAAAATAACTTTATTCATTTTTTCTTTTTGATTACCAAATACAGTAAGCATTCCTGTTAATAATTTTCGGTTGTTATAGTGAATCGCTACAGGTAAATCCAGCTTGTTGAATGCGTCAAGGGCCATAACCAGTAATTCGGCTTCAGCAATTTGTGAATCCACCCCTACTATATCAACGTCACATTGGGTAAACTCACGAAATCTTCCCGTTTTAATTGGTCCATCCCTGAATACTTTTCCAATTTCATAGCGTTTCAAAGGCATTTTCAACGTAGGGTTCATTGCCACAACCTTTGCAAATGGAATCGTCAGGTCATAGCGCAGAGCTAAATCTCTCTCTCCTCTATCCGTTAATGTGTACATTTCCTCAATGATCTCCGCTCCGCCCCCATACTTAGAAGCCAGTAATTCCGTGTAATTTAAGATTGGGGTTTCCAACGGTTTACATCCGTATTGAATAAATACATCTTCCAGTGTTCGTCTGATGTCTCTTCTAATTATTTCAGCATTCGGCAGGTAATCCTGAGTACCCTTTACATTTTGGTAATCCATTTTCTTCATGTTCAATTCCTCCATTTTTTGTAAAATAAAAAACCGCACCTGATTTAAGTAAAAACTTAATCAAATGCGATTTAATGGGAAATAGCCTTCCTATTTGCGATTTCTTAAAAATCGAATAGCAAGACTACTTAATATGATGATGTAGTTGTGAGTTCAAGCTTATTTGTTTTTTAACTGATTGCATAAACACTCACCTCTTATTTCCATTTATGTTACCATATCGCTTTTTTTCGCTCAATATTTTTTTTAGTCGACACGATAAATGCTTGCCACACACTCCACATGGCTCGTCTGCGGAAACATATCAACTGGCTGTACCTTTTCTGTTCGATAGCCGCCGTCTTCAAGCACTCGCAGATCCCTTGCGAGTGTCCCAGGATTACAGGATACATAAACAACGCGCTTCGGTTTCATTTCTAAGATGGTTTGCAGCAGTGCTTCATCACAGCCCTTGCGCGGAGGATCTACAACAATAACGTCTGCTGTTTTTCCTTCTTTGTGCCATTTGGGGATAATGACTTCTGCCGGTCCTGCTTCAAACTCTGCATTGTTGATGCCATTGAGCTCAGCATTTTTCTTAGCATCTTCGATTGCCTGCTCGACGATTTCAACGCCGTATACCTTCTTTGCTTTTTGCGCGAGGAATAGTGAAATCGTACCGATCCCGCAATAAGCATCGACGACGTTTTCTTCCCCTGTGAGCTCTGCATATTCTAGTGCCTTTTTATACAATACCTCTGTTTGAACAGGGTTAATTTGATAAAAGCTCTGAGCTGAGATCGCAAAACGAATATCTCCGATAGAATCATAAATCACGTCGCTTCCCCAAAGAACGGTTGTTTTTTCACCCATGATCACATTGGTTTTCTTGCTGTTAACATTATGAATGATGGACGATAAGCCTTTGATGTTTTCTTTTAATACGTCAATAAGCTCCAGTACATGAGGAACATCATTTGTTCTTGTGACAAGCACGACCATCACTTCGCCTGAGGTACGGCCATAGCGGATCACAACATGGCGGAGCACTCCTTTATGACGGGCTTCGTCATAGGGCTGGATGCCAAGCTCATTGGCTTTTTGCTTAACGAGTGTCATGACCTGATCGCTTACTTCTTCCTGGATAATGCACTCCTTTACGTCAACAATTTCGTGGCTGCGTTTTGCATAAAAGCCTGAAATGACACGCCCTTCACTCATGCCAAAAGGAACCTGGCTTTTATTGCGGTAGCGCCAGGGCTCTTCCATGCCAAGTGTCGGAAGCACTGGAACGTCAGGGAGCTTTCCGATTCTCTCCATTACGTCCTGCACCTGCTTTTGCTTGGCAGTTAGCTGCCCTTCATAGCTCAAATGCTGAAGCTGGCAGCCACCGCATTTGTAGTAAACCGGACAAGGCGGCACCACACGGTCCTGGCTTTTATTATGCCAGTCCATCACCCGGCCAAAGCCGTAATTTTTTGAGGTTTTTACTACTTTTACACGAACCTGCTCTCCAGGCAGTGCATTAGGAATGAATAACGGATAGCCGTCAATCTTTCCTACACCGTGTCCCTCATGGGTTAAATCTTCTATGCGAAGGTCCGTCACATCATTTTTCTTAACGGGAAGCACTCCCTGCGTTTTCTTTGCCATCTATATCTTCCTTTACTTAATCGAATGAGTAAAAATCGTACCTTTTATTTTACCATATAAATTATTGGCAATGTTAGTTTCTATGCAGATCTTGCTTATAGCGCTTAAGGCATCCTCGCTTTTTTCGAAATTGAATATCATCCCTGAAATTGTTTGTATATTTCCATCCAAAGGTTTACATAATGAAAATATTGGGTAAATATTAAATCACTAAAAATAAAATTTTTAAAAAAAGGTTGATTTATCCTTTTTTATTAAGTAGAATAATTAAAATATTCTCTTAATTCTAGAAATTATAATAAAAGGAGAGCTTCATATGGCAAATTCACCATTAGTTAAAAGAAAGGTGCTTGCATACATTACACGCGTTCAGGATGGCAGCAGGGAATTACTCGTTTTCTCACATCGCGATTACCCCGAAGCAGGCCTTCAGGTACCAGGCGGCACAGTGGAGGACTCTGAGCTGCTGATTGATGCTTTATATCGTGAGGTGGAAGAGGAATGCGGCCTCAAACGTGATGAGCTTCAGCTTCAGGGAAAGCTTCATAAATATATGTATTACGCCGAAGACCGCAAGAAGGTGTACGAACGGAACTTCTTCCATCTTGAAGTAACTACCGATACAGCAGATGAGTGGGAATATGTTGTTGACGGTGACGGAGAAGATGGCGGATTGCATTTTCAGTTCCGTTGGACGCCAATAGAAGATTGCTCGTTGGCAGCAGATCTTGATAATGCAGTAGAATGGTTGTACCAATAAAAAGTCAGTCATCTTAGGCTGGCTTTTATTGTGCACTAAAAAAATAAGATCGCCCCAAAAGCTGGGAGCAATCTTATCTAATCAAGCAGATTATTTTTTAACGTTACGGTTTTATCGTCATCCACGCGATCCTGCTCCCGCAGCTGGTCAAGCGGCGCAAAAACATTCAGGTGGCGGTATAGGTTTTGGAATTCTGCCGGCAATAATCCCCCGAACTCCCCATCAAGATTCAGCTGCACCTTTTCTTTAGCCGTGATTTTAATATGGTTAGCCTTAACATACACAAGATGCGGATCATGAAGATGCTCTCCTCTAAGGGCAAGCGAGATAATTCTTATCGTTTCCGCAAGATTTGTTTTCTTTAAAAACATCAGAGTAAACAACCCATCGTTTATAGAGGAATCGGGAGCGAGTTTTTCAAATCCTCCGACAGAATTCGTTAAACCGACAAGAAAAATCATAACTTCTCCTTCAAATACCTTACCATCATATTCAATTCTGACATCTGATGGTTTAAAGGATGGCAGCATTTCAATCCCCTTAAGATAGTAGGCAAGCTGGCCTAGCATCGTTTTCAGTCTGCTTGGCACTTCATACGTCAGCTCTGTAATACGGCCTCCTCCGGCAATATTAATAAAGTACTTATCATTCATTCTCCCAAGGTCTACAGGGATCGTGTTTCCTTCTAAGATGATATCCAGCGCTTTTTCAATATCGCGGGGGATGTGGAGGGCTCTTGCAAAATCATTTGTGGTACCCATCGGAATAAGCCCCAATTTCGGTCTGTTCGGCTTTTCAGCTATCCCATTTACAACCTCGTTTAATGTGCCGTCTCCACCTGCTGCAATAATAAGATCATGTCCGCGGTTGACCGCTATTTCTGCTGCAGCTGTTGCATCGCCTGCACGGGTAGTCGCATGACAGGAGGTTTCATAGCCTGCCTGTTCAAGCTTCATTAATACCTCCGGCAAATGCTTTTTAAACAGCTCCCTGCCTGAGGTTGGATTATAAATAATTCTTGCTCTTTTCATCATTTCTTCATCCTACTCTTTGATTAGTCATGCCATTTGTAATCTATAGATGGTCCTTTTGCTGCAAATCGTAACCAGTACCATTCTATGCGTAAACCAGTTTAAGTAAATCACTACTTACATAAAAAAAAGATAAGCCGGAACTCCAGCTTATCTTTATCATAACGTGACCTTATGAAGATTTCCACTTTCCTCTGTGAAAAAAAGTGTTAATTCTTTAAGACCGCCTTTAATTCTTCATAAACTGCAAGCCAAAAATCCTCTCGTTCCTGATAAGCGGCGGTAAGCTGTTTGAATAATAGCTCCTGACCCGTTTTAAATGCGGGATCTTCCTTTGCCGGCAGAGTACTTTTTGATTCATCGACAAACTCCTGAACCTTTTGGGCGCGTGGTCCCCATTTCCCAATCTCGCTGCCATCTTCATCAATGAAAATAAAGATAGGAATGGAGCGGGCAGTACCGTTTGTTAAATAGCGGTCCATTAATTCAAGGTTTGAGTCCCTTAAAAGAAAACGAACCTTAATGTTTGATTCATTTGCGAGCGCCAGCAGAACAGGGTTGTTCATCATTGCGTCTCCGCACCAGTCCTCTGTAAGAACGAGGGCTCTAATGTTACGTGCAGCAAGTGATGAAAAAAATTCCTGATCCTCTGGCAGTGAAAACTGCTTTGCCACATTCTCCATATTTTCCTTATGTGTTGTCATCGAGTTTTTATATTCTTCTTCTGTTAATCCTTTATCAAACCATTCATTTAATGTAGTCATTCTTATCACCTCAGCTATTTGATTTTCTACTACAGAATGACACAAAGAAGTAATTTTTTCCATTATTTTGATTTAAAAAAACCGCCAAAATGGCGGTTTTTGAGTTCATTATCTTTTTTGAATTTCCTGGTTTAACAGCTTGTTGACCATTGGCGGATTTGCCTGGCCTTTTGAAGCCTTCATTATTTGGCCTACAAGGAAGCCGATGGCGCGGTCCTTACCGTTTTTAAAGTCTTCAATTGACTGAGGATTTGCATCGAGAACATCGGTTACAAACTTCAGTAATTCGCCTTCATCGGAAATTTGGACTAGCCCTTTTTCTTTCACGATCTTTTTAGGGTCTCCGCCTTTTTCAATCAGCTCTTTAAAGACCTTTTTCGCTATTTTAGAAGAAATGGTGCCGTCTTGAATCAGCTTAATCATTCCAGCAAGACCCTGAGGCGTTAAGGCAATATCCTTTAGCTCCTTCTGCTCTGCGTTAAGATAGCCGGATACTTCTCCCATCAGCCAGTTTGAAGCAAGCTTAGCATCTGCCCCCTGCTCAAGGGTTGCTTCAAAGAAGTCGGACATTTCTTTTGTTAACGTCAAAACCATGGCATCGTAGCCGGGAAGTCCAAATTCTTCTACATAACGCTTTTTACGTGCATCAGGAAGCTCAGGAATAGAAGCTCTTACGCTTTCTCTCCACTCCTCATCAATATACATAGCCACAAGATCCGGTTCAGGGAAATAACGGTAGTCATCTGACCCTTCCTTCACACGCATCAGCAGGGTTTTACCGGTTGATTCATCATAGCGGCGTGATTCCTGTCTGATTTCCCCGCCTGAAAGCAGCACCTGCTCCTGGCGGATTTGTTCATGCTCAAGGCCTTTTTTTACATAGTTAAAGGAGTTAAGGTTTTTCAGTTCAGCTTTTGTACCGAATTCCTCCTGTCCAATTGGACGAAGAGAAATATTCGCATCACAGCGCAGTGAACCCTCTTCCATTTTACAGTCAGATACTCCTGTATATTGAATAATTGATTTAATTTTTTCAAGGTAGGCATAGGCTTCTGCCGGTGTTCTGATATCCGGCTCAGAAACGATCTCAATTAACGGCGTCCCCTGGCGGTTATAGTCACATAGTGAATAGCCTTTATCCGTGTGAGTCAGCTTGCCGGCATCCTCCTCCAGGTGAAGGCGCGTGATGCCGATTCGTTTTTTGTAGCCGTCTACTTCAATTTCAACCCATCCATGTTCACCGATCGGCTGATCAAATTGTGAAATCTGATAGGCTTTTGGGTTGTCGGGATAAAAATAGTTTTTGCGGTCGAATTTCGTTTGCTCTGCGATTTCACAGTTTAGAGCCATCGCTGCTTTCATGCCCCACTCAACTGCACGCTTATTGATCACTGGCAGCACACCCGGATAACCAAGGTCAATTACATTGGTGTTTGTGTTCGGCTCCGCACCAAAATGTGCAGGTGCAGGAGAGAACATTTTAGAGTCAGTTTTAAGCTCTACATGGACTTCAAGTCCAATAATCGTTTCGAAATTAGTCATGTTTGTTCTCCCTCCTACAATCCTGGTTTTAACTTATGGTGTTCGGTCGCTTGTTCAAATGCGTGAGCAACGCGGTAAACCGTGCTCTCATCAAAATGCTTGCCGATAATTTGAAGACCGAGCGGCAATCCGTTTGAAGAAAGACCAGCCGGAACAGAAATTCCAGGAACCCCTGCAAGGTTAACCGGAATCGTTAAAATATCGTTTGCATACATCGTTAGCGGGTCGTCCACTTTTTCACCAATCTTAAAGGATGGTGTAGGTGTTGTCGGTCCGACGACTACATCATACTGTTCAAAGATCTGGTCGAAGTCCTGCTTAATTAGCGTGCGGACCTTTTGAGCTTTTTTATAGTAAGCATCATAATAGCCTGAGCTTAATGCATACGTTCCAAGCATAATACGGCGTTTTACTTCATCACCGAAGCCTTCTGCCCGCGTTTTTTTATAAAGGTCAATTAGATTTTCTGCATTGTCTGCACGGTAGCCGTAGCGAATACCGTCAAAACGAGCAAGGTTTGCTGATGCTTCAGATGAAGACAGCAGATAATAAGTGGCTACTCCGTATTTAGAATGCGGCAGTGATACTTCATCGACAGTCGCCCCAAGTCCTTCTAACACATCAAGTGCTTTACGGACAGATTGGCGGACCTCTTCGCTTACCCCTTCACCAAGGTATTCTTTAGGCACAGCAATTTTCAGGCCTTTAATATCACCTGTTAAAGCCTGGCGGTAGCTTGGTACATTCACATTTGCTGAAGTTGAATCGTTGGGATCGAGCCCGGCAATGGCTTCTAATAGGTACGCATTATCCTCGACATTTCGAGTAATCGGACCGATTTGATCCAATGATGATGCAAATGCAATTAAGCCAAAACGTGAAACCCGGCCATAGGTTGGCTTAAGCCCAACAACTCCGCAAAATGAAGCAGGCTGACGGATGGAGCCCCCTGTGTCTGACCCCAAAGAAAATGGCACCTCTCCTGCAGCTACTGCAGCAGCAGAACCTCCTGAAGAACCTCCAGGCACTGTTTCTAAGTTCCATGGATTTTTTGTTTTTCTCATGGAGGAGTTTTCAGTAGAAGATCCCATCGCAAATTCATCCATATTTAATTTTCCAATCGTAATCGCATCTGCAGCCCGAAGCTTATCGACTACTGTAGCGTTATAGATCGGATCAAAATTTCCAAGTATTTTACTAGCTGCTGTTGTGCGCAGATCCTTTGTAACGATATTATCCTTTACGCCAATCGGCATGCCAAAAAGCATTCCCTGCGAACCATCTGAAGATAATTTTGATTGAAGTGCTTCAGCCTGCGCCAGTGCACGCTCTTCATCTAATGTTAAAAACGCCTGAACCTGATCATCTACCTCAGAAATTCGCTTATAGGATTCCCGGACAAGATCGGTTACAGTAATCTCTTTTTTATGTAGAAGGCCTTGCAGATCGGACAACTTCTGATCAAATAATGACATGTCTACGCCTCCCTATTCCAGTATTGTTGGCACCTTCACTTGACCATCCTGATGGTCCGGTGCATTTTTTAAGACTTCCTCACGTGGAAGGCCTTTTGATGCTTTATCTTCACGCATAATATTTTTCATTTCAAGCACATGAGTCGTAGGCTCTACATTAGAGGTATCAAGCTCATTCAGCTGTTCAGCAAAGGTAATAATTGAACCCAGCTGTCCGGCAAATTTTTCAGCTTCTTCTTCTGTAATAGCAAGACGCGCCAAGTGGGCTACGTGCTTAACCTGATCCGTCGTTATTTTTGTCATTGTGTAAGTCACCTCCGCGATTGTTCGAACACTCACAATACTGCTTATCATACCAAAAATGCGCTTTAGAAGGCAAATCCATATCCGATAATTCGGTGCAGTCGTTTTTCTTTAGCAGCCCTATCCGAAGAAACGTTTAAAGAAAGAGGGTTTTTCCTCAATACTTTCACTTGGTTTAGCTCTTTTTGAAATCTCAATGCGCTCCTTATCAACGGCTTCCTCATGTGCAAGCACCAGCCCGTACTCAGAATTGTGCTCCTTATTGGAAACAGATGTATAAGATACTTTGTACTTATCAGCTAGCCGAATATATTTAGATAAAAAGCTGTAGCTCATATTTCCATTTAAGAAAAGCTTAAGGTTTTTATTCTTTTTCATGGCTTCCTCTATTTCAGAGTAAGCCTCTTCTTCTCTTACCTGAGTCTGCAAAAGAACATACTCAATTCTCTCCCGAATCGTTCCTAAATATTTTCGCCTTTCATCCGGAAGAATTTCTTTTGCTCCGTATATACCATCCTGAATATAGTCATCTACACTTTTTCTGTTATTACTCATGCTGTCACCTCTTTGCTATACTTTGAATTACACTTTCATATGGCATCATTGTACTTGATTTAATCATTCATTTCACTGAAAGACACCTGTTAGACGATAGGATAAAATGATCCCTTTTACTTCCTTATTTAACTTAACCAATGCATAGTAAAAAGAATTAGCGCGAGAATAACAACAAACGCAATGAGTCTTGTTTTTAATACTAATTTTTAACTACTCATTCAAAAAGAACTAATAGATATTATTTTTTGCTTCTCAAAAACAATATTTCCTATTTTCCCCGTATTCACCCTGGTATAATAGTCTGAATATTTTTATTTTAATTTTTTGTTAAATCTCAGCTAACCCCTGTCCTTATAAGCTCTTGAGCCTTTATTACCATCCGTTTCCTAGTTTGACTCCCTTGAATAAAGGATACTTATTTGATAGGTTATTCAACTGTAAGTATGTCGAATAATGTCATACAAAACTACATCATGATGAAAGGAGCGATTTTGTGGACAACGTTGAAATTGGCTATGAAGTCTATATTTCACTCGGGCTTTATTTTCTTGTCATGCTGGGCATCGGTTATTATGCCTACAAACGATCTACCGGAGATTTATCTGAATACATGCTTGGAGGAAGAAAAGTAGGACCTGCGGTTACAGCACTTTCTGCTGGAGCATCAGACATGAGCGGCTGGATGCTTCTTGGTCTACCAGGCGCAATCTATCTTTCCGGCTTCTCGGGAATGTGGATTGCGGTTGGTTTATCCATCGGTGCTTACTTGAATTATATTTTGGTTGCACCGCGTCTGCGAACGTATACAGAGGTTGCAAATGATTCCATTACCATCCCGGATTATTTTGAAAATCGATTTGTCGATAATACAAGAATTCTTCGTTTGGTTTCTGCAATTGTTATTATTATCTTCTTTACGGTTTACACCTCTTCAGGAATGGTCGCAGGAGGCGTGCTTTTCCAAAGCGCATTTCAGATGGATTATTTAACCGGTCTTTTAATTACAGCGGGGGTTGTACTTGCCTACACTTTATTTGGCGGCTTCCTGGCTGTTAGTATCACAGATTTTGTACAGGGCTGTATTATGTTTGTTGCCCTGATTCTTGTACCTGTTGTCGCATTTATTGAGCTCGGCGGGATCGGCCCGACATTTGAAACAATCGAAGCCATTGACCCGACGATGACTTCCTTTTTTCAAGGAACGACTTTCTTAGGCTTTATAGGGCTGATGGCGTGGGGGCTTGGCTATTTCGGACAGCCGCATATTATTGTCCGCTTTATGGCAATCCGTAATGTTAAGGCGTTAAAAACTGCCAGAAGAATCGGAATGACCTGGATGATTGTTGCTGTTATCGGTGCTTTATTTACCGGTTTTACAGGGATTGCCTATGTGTCTGCAACAGGTGCGGAGCTTGAGGATCCTGAAACGATTTTTGTATTCTTCTCACAGGTTCTGTTTCACCCGATTATTTCCGGCTTCTTGCTAGCTGCTATTTTGGCAGCTATTATGAGTACGATTTCTTCTCAGCTTCTGGTGACATCAAGTGCCTTAACTGAGGACTTTTATAATACCTTCTTAAAGCGCAATGCTTCTGACAAGGAGCTTGTGTTAGTCGGAAGAGGATCAGTCCTATTGGTAGCTATTGTAGCCATTCTGCTTTCGTTAAACTCGAACAGTTCGATTCTTGATCTGGTAAGTAATGCGTGGGCTGGATTTGGTTCTGCTTTTGGTCCGGCCATTTTGCTCAGCCTTTACTGGAAGCGGATGAACCGCTGGGGAGCACTTGCAGGAATGCTCGTTGGGGCGATTACCGTTATTCTCTGGGTTTATGTATTCCAGCTTAGCGGCTTCCTTTATGAGATGATTCCAGGGTTCTTCCTAAGTACTCTTGCAATCATTGTGGTCAGCTTAACGACCGGGAATTCCCGTAAGCCAGTTCGTGAGGGCTATGATAAGTTTGAAAAGGTTCATGAATCAGAATTAAATAAATAAACAAGTAGCCGGAGGGATCCATTTCCTCTGGCTTTTTTTGTCCAATTATGATTTACTTCTGCAATGGTTATTAATGAAGAAAACCGGGTACATAAATTTAGAAGTTGACTTTCTTTGGGAATTTTTTTTACTCCCTGCCACCGGCCTATAAATTTTTCTGAAAATCTCTTTATATTCAAGGATAATCGAGCATCTTTGTAGAATAGGTAACTAAACACAATGTAGAAAGGATGAGAGCCTCTTATGATTGTTGCACCAAGCGACTACGATGTACATTTATTTCATGAAGGCACACTTTACCAGGCTCACAAGCTCTTTGGGGCTCATCTGCTTAAAAAACGTTCAGGAACTGTCACCCAATTTACCGTCTGGGCCCCCAATGCTGTTGAGGTTTCGGTAGTGGGAAACTTTAATAATTGGGACGCCGAAGAGCATGCTTTGGAAAGAATTAACAACGAGGGGATCTGGAGCATCGGAATTGAACAAAATCTTGAAGGTGAAATTTATAAATATTCAATTAAATCAAAAAGAGGCGAGGTTCTTCTAAAAGCTGATCCTTATGCATTTTATTCAGAGCTTCGCCCAAACACAGCTTCTGTCGTATATGATCTGAAGGGGTACTCATGGAACGATAAACTCTACAGGCAGCGCGTCAAGCGCAGAAAGCCTATTTACGAAAGGCCGCTTTCCATTTATGAATTGCATTTGAATTCGTGGAAGCAAAAAGAGGACGGCTCTTACTATACCTACCGTGAGCTGGTCGATGAGCTGATCCCTTATGTTAAAGAGAGAGGGTTTACACATATAGAACTGCTCCCTTTAACGGAGCATCCATTAGACGCCTCCTGGGGCTACCAGGGGATTGGTTACTTCTCCCCTACCAGCCGTTTTGGAACCCCGCATGACCTGATGTATTTTATCGACCATTGTCATCAGGAGGATATAGGCGTACTGCTGGATTGGGTACCTGGACATTTTTGCAAGGATGCCCACGGACTTTACCTTTTTGACGGAGATCCGGCTTATGAGTATGAAACACCTGCTGATAGGGAAAATCTTGAGTGGGGCACCGCTAATTTTAATTTAGCAAGGGGTGAGGTACGGAGCTTTTTAATCTCAAACGCACTTTACTGGATGAATGTATTTAGAATTGACGGTCTTCGGGTTGATGCAGTGGCGAATATGCTTTACTGGGCAAACAGCGAGCCGGCAAAAGAAAATCCCTATACTGTGGAATTTCTGCAGGAGCTGAACACAGCTGTGTTTAAGGAAAACCCTAACTTTTTAATGATGGCTGAAGATTCAACAGATTGGCCGAAGGTAACTTCACCTGTACATGAAAACGGCCTGGGCTTTAATTATAAGTGGAATATGGGCTGGATGAATGATGTACTGGACTATATGGAGAGACCTCCGTTCGAACGAAGTCATCATCATCATAAGATGACCTTCTCTCTTGTCTATTCTTATACAGAAAACTTTATTTTACCTTTATCGCATGATGAAGTTGTGCATGGAAAGCGCTCTCTGCTTCATAAGATGCCTGGAGAGTATTGGGAAAAGTTTGCTCAGCTAAGGCTGCTCTTAAGCTTTATGATGGTTCACCCAGGTAAAAAGCTTTTATTTATGGGAGCTGAATTTGGCCAATATGATGAGTGGAAATTTGCTCAAGGGCTGGACTGGTTCCTCAAAGACTTTGAATCCCACGCCAAAATGGATCATTTCACCACAGATTTATTGGCGTTCTACCATGGTCAAAAAGCGCTTTTTCAGCTTGACCATGATCCGGAAGGGTTTGAATGGATTGATGCAGATAATACAGAACAAAGTATTTTCTCCTTTATCAGAAAAGGCAGAAGAAAAAATGATACACTTGTTATCATCTGCAACTTCACCAACATCCCCTACGACACCTTCCTGGTTGGAGCTCCTTTTGAAGGTAAATGGCAGGAAATATTCAACAGTGATCAGGAAGCGTATGGAGGCTCTAATCAGCCGCATAATACTAATGTGGATACAGAGCCGGTCTCCATTCACAACCGGAAACAGGCTTTGAAAATCAGTGTACCGCCGCTTGGGATGACGGTGTGGAAGCCTGCTAAATAAGAAAGATATAACTAGAACATGAGGGGTGTGACATTTATGGTAAAGAAAAAATGTGTTGCAATGCTATTAGCAGGAGGACAGGGAAGCCGGCTGCACTCATTAACATCGGACCTTGCAAAACCAGCTGTTCCTTTTGGAGGAAAATACCGGATTATTGATTTTACCTTAAGTAACTGCACCAATTCAGGAATTGATACAGTCGGCGTACTGACTCAGTATCAGCCCCTCGTTCTCAATTCCTATATCGGAATCGGGAGTGCCTGGGACCTTGACCGCCGCAACGGTGGAGTCACCGTTCTCCCTCCTTACACAGAGGCATCCGAGGTTAAATGGTACAGCGGTACAGCCAATGCGATTTATCACAACATGAAATATATTGAACAATATGATCCTGAGTATGTCCTTGTGCTTTCAGGCGACCATATTTATAAAATGGATTATTCAAAAATGCTTGATTACCACATCCAAAATGAAGCAGAGGCCACGATTTCAGTTGTGGAGGTTCCATGGGATGAGGCGCACCGTTTCGGTATTATGAATACAAACAGCAGCTATGAAATTCTTGAGTTCGATGAAAAGCCTTCTGAGCCTCGAAGCAATCTCGCTTCTATGGGTATCTATATTTTCAACTGGAAGGCATTAAAAGAGTTTCTTGAGGTCGATAATGTAAATGAGGATTCTTCCCATGACTTTGGTAAGGATTTGATTCCTTTATTTTTAAATGAAGACAAACGCTTAATGGCGTATCCATTTGAAGGCTACTGGAAAGATGTTGGTACGGTCAAAAGTCTTTGGGAGGCAAATATGGATTTGCTTGAAGAGAACCCGGGACTGAATCTCTTTGATCACTCATGGAGAATTTATTCCAGAAATCCAAACCAGCCGCCGCAATATCTCTCACCTACAGCAAAGGTACAGGAATCCTTGATTAATGAAGGATGCTTTATTGAAGGGAATGTTCAGACCTCTGTAATATTCCAGGGTGTAACAATCGGTGAAGGTGCCCTGGTGGAAGAAGCGGTTATCATGCCGGATGCCATCATCGGCGAAAACGCGGTGATTAAACGCGCGATTGTTCCAACATGCCTTACCGTTCCTAACGGGATTACAATCGAGCCTGAGGAAGGATCGGATGATATTATTCTGGTAACAGAAGAAATGATTGAAAAACTGCGAAAGGACGTGACCGCATGAGCCGTCTGTTAGGTGTTATCGATGCAACAAATGTAATTAACGGGCTTCAGGATTTATCATTAAACCGTTCTGTCGCTTCTATTCCCTTTGCTGGGCGCTACCGCTTTATCGACTTTATCCTATCCAATATGGTGAATTCAGGGGTGGACAGCATTGCGATTTTTCCGAAGCACCAGTACCGCTCCCTGATGGATCATATTGGCTCAGGTAAAAATTGGGATCTTGACCGGAAGAAGGATGGCCTGTTCTTCTTCCCCCCTTACTTTGAACCAAATGAAAATAGTACAGTGGGATCCTTCGCACGTTTTGAGCAGCATCTCGACTATTTCAAACGCAGTCATCAGGATTATGTTTTCATAGCCAATAGCTACGTCATTACCAATATTGATATTGAGGAGGCTCTGGCAGAGCACTTAATCCATGACCATGATATTACAGAGCTTGTCAATCACTCTCAATCACTTGATATGTACATTCTGAAGAAATCACTTCTGATTGATTTAATTGAAGACCGTAAAAATTCACAATTTATCAGTGTAGCAGATGTGGTGACGCAGCCTCTTCACAATTATAAGATCGGTTCTTATCAGCATAATGGATACACTGCAACTATGGATTCGATCGAAGCTTATTACCGGCATTCCATGAAATTGCTTGATGCTTCTGTATGGAATCAGCTGTTCCCAACTGACCGTCCGGTCTTCACTAAAGTAAAGGATGAGCCGCCTACCCGCTACTCAACAGATGCTATTGTTACAAATTCAATGGTAGCAAATGGGGCGGTTATTAAAGGCAAAGTGGATGCAAGTATTATCTCCAGAGCAGTTAAAATTGGTAAAGGCTCACATGTAACAAATTGTATTGTGATGCAAAAAAGCCAGATCGGCGAAGGCTGCACACTCGAACATGTTATTTTAGACAAGGATGTCCGGGTGCTTGACGGAGTTACGCTTAAGGGATCTCCTGATAAGCCGTTAGTGCTTCGTAAAGGAACAGTAAGGGAAATGGCGGTGAGCATGTGAAGATATTATTTGCCGTATCTGAATGTGCACCATTTATAAAGTCAGGGGGCCTCGGCGATGTAGCCGGGGCTCTTCCTAGAGAGCTAATAAAGCTTGGTGCAGATGTCAGAGTTGTGATGCCTAAATACTCACTTATTGCAGATGAACTTTTATCAAAGGCTAAAAAAATCACTTCTATTTCAATTCAAATGAGCTGGAGAAGCCAGTATTGCGGAATTGAAACACTTGTACATAACGGAGTGACCTACTACCTGATTGATAATGAATATTATTTTAAGCGTGACACTTTGTACGGTCATGACGATGATGGAGAGCGTTTTTCATTTTTCTGCCAGGCTGTACTGGAAAGTCTGCCTGTTATTCCATTTAAACCGGACCTTATCCATTGTCATGACTGGCATTCGGGTATGGTTCCCTTCCTGCTTGACCGAAAATACAAAAGCGACCCCTACTACAGGGATATGAGAACTGTCTTTACCATTCATAATCTTCAATTCCAGGGGTGGTTTGAGCGGGATATCCTGGGAGATATGCTGAACCTGGAGGATTACCACTTCGATTCAGGTGATGTGGAATTCAATGGCATGGTGAATTTCATGAAAGGCGCTATTCTAAGCTCGAATGCGATTACCACTGTAAGTCCAACCTACCGGGATGAGATCCAGACGCCATTTTTTGGTGAACAAATGGATGGTGTGCTAAGAGAGCAGTCCTTTAAGCTGCACGGGATTATTAATGGGATTGATACTGAAAGCTATAACCCTGAGACAGACCGCTTAATTGAAGCCAATTACAGTAAAGAGGATCCTATTAATAAAGATCTAAATAAGCTTGCCCTCCAAAAAGAATTTAATCTGCCAGAAGCGAAGGAAACGCCTATCATCGCTATGGTAACAAGACTGACAGAGCAAAAAGGTTTATCCCTGGTTCAGCATATTATGCATGAAATTCTGGAAGAGGAAGATGTCCAGCTGATCGTTCTAGGAAGCGGCGAATACGAATATGAGGAGTATTTTAATTACCTGGCGAGTACCTATTCTGAGCAGGCTGGTGTTTACATAGGTTTTAGCGAGGCGCTGGCTCATCGTATTTATGCAGGTGCCGATTTCTTTTTAATGCCCTCTCTATTTGAACCGTGCGGACTCAGCCAGCTGATTTCGTTTCAATATGGGACGATTCCAATCGCCCGTGAAACAGGCGGATTAAATGATACCGTCCATCCATTAAATGAATTTGAATTAACAGGCAATGGCTTTACATTCTCAGATTATAATGCCCATGATATGAAATATACGATTAAGCGCGCCCTATCCTTTTACAAGCATAAAGAGGTCTGGCCTGCGCTACTTAAAAATGCCATGTCCGGTGATTACAGCTGGGCGCAATCAGCTGCTCAATATCATGAGCTCTATACTAAGCTTCAGAGGAGGCACTAATTCATGTTCCATGACAAAGAGCAGTTTAAAAAGTCATTTTCAAGAAGACTGGAGCAAACATCCGGTGTATCCTTCGCTAATTCAACACTGCAGCATCAATATCAGACACTGGGCATGATGGTTCGGGAATATGTCAGCTCCAACTGGATTGTTTCAAATGAAGATACACGTAAAGGGGATCATAAGGAAGTCTACTATCTCTCAATTGAATTTTTGCTGGGAAGACTTCTCGTCAGCTCTCTTGTCAATCTCGGGGTTAAGGACCTTGTGGAGGATGGCTTAAAGGAGTTAGGAATTGAGCTTGGCAATCTCGAGGAAGCAGAAGCAGATGCCGGTCTTGGCAACGGCGGACTCGGACGTCTGGCAGCTTGCTTTCTCGACTCAATGGCCTCTCTTACACTGCCGGGTCATGGTCATGGAATAAGGTATAAGCACGGACTATTTGAACAAAAAATCATCGATGGCTATCAGGTTGAACTGCCCGAGCAATGGCTCAGAAACGGAAACGTCTGGGAGGTTAGAAAGCCTGACCTTGCCATTGAAATTCCTTTTTGGGGAGACGTTCAGTGGATTGAAAAGAACGGAAAATTAACCTATGTTCACGAGCATGCGGAAACGGTATTAGCGGTTCCTTATGATATGCCGGTTATCGGCTACGATACAGACCGTGTAAATACGCTTAGACTTTGGGGTGCTGAGCCTGCTAAGAATTTTCCATCTCACAAGGATTTCATGCAGTATAAACGCGACACAGAGCAAATTTCTGAATTTTTGTATCCAAACGATATGTCAAATGACGGGAAGATTTTAAGACTCAAGCAGCAATACTTTTTAGTGCGGGCAAGCCTGCAGAGCATTATACGTGAATACAAACAGCATCACAGCGATTTATTCAGCTTTCATGAACATATTGCGATTCATATTAATGACACGCACCCTGCCCTTGCGATTCCTGAACTAATGCGTATCTTAATTGACGAAGAAAAGATGAAATGGGAGCAGGCCTGGACAATTGTTACAAACACCATTTCCTATACGAACCATACCATTTTGTCTGAGGCGCTTGAAAAATGGTCAATCGATTTATTCAAGCCTCTCCTCCCTCGTATTTTTATGATTATTGAAGAGATCAATAAACGCTTTTGCAAGGAGCTGTGGCAGGAGTACCCGGGAGATTGGGACCGGATTGCCCACATGGCCATCATTGCGCATGGCTTTGTCAAAATGGCTCATCTGTCTATTGTTGGCAGCCATAGTGTAAACGGGGTAGCGAAGCTTCATACTGAAATCCTGAAGATGCGGGAAATGAAGAACTTCCATGAGTACTATCCTGAGAAGTTTAACAACAAAACAAACGGTATCACACACAGAAGATGGCTGCTGCAGTCAAATCCTGAGCTGACCGCCTCTATTAACAACACAATCGGAACAGCATGGATTGCAGAGCCTGAGCGTCTGCGTGAGCTTGCAGCATTTTCTGATGACTCCTCCTTTAAACTTGAGATAGAAAACATGAAGCAGTTGAAAAAGAAAGAGCTTGCAAAACTGATCTTTGAGCGTGATGGGCTTGTTGTCGATGAGCATTCCATTTTTGATGTCCAGATAAAACGGCTTCATGCTTACAAAAGACAGCTTATGAACGTGCTTCATATTATGCACCTGTATAACCGGATGAAGGAGGACTCCTCCTTTAAGCCTCATCCACGCACGTTTATTTTCGGTGCAAAGGCAGCACCCGGCTATGAATATGCAAAGAAGGTCATTAAGCTTGTTCATTCTGTAGCAAATATCGTGAACAACGACCCTGTCTCAAAGGACTACCTTAAAGTTGTTTTTCTGGAAAACTATCGTGTCTCTCTTGCAGAAAAAATTATCCCTGCAACAAATGTCAGTGAACAGATTTCAACAGCCAGCAAGGAAGCATCCGGCACAGGAAATATGAAATTCATGATGAATGGCGCCATTACAATTGGCACAATGGATGGAGCAAATGTAGAAATGCGTGATCTGGTTGGCCATGAGAATATTTCTATTTTCGGCCTTGAAGCGGAAGAGGTTATGCATTACGAGCGCTACGGGGGCTATCATTCCCATGATTACTATCATAATGATAGGAGAATTAAACAGGTAGTAGACCAGCTCACCTCCGGATTTTTCCGGGATTCCTATTATGATTTCGAAGCGATTTCTGATTCGCTCCTAATGGAAAACGACCAATATTTTGTATTGAAGGATTTTTCTTCTTACGTAGATGCACAGGAGCAGGTTGCTGCTGCTTATAAAGACCGAGAAAGATGGCTAAAGATGAGTATTTTAAATATTGCCCATTCCGGCTTTTTCTCGAGTGACCGGACAGTAAACGAGTACGCGAAGGAAATTTGGAACGTTAAAGCTAAATAAACAGATAAAAGGCTGTTGGTGGGTATTAATCCCCACCAACAGCCTTTTCATATAGTTTTATAGTGAGTTAATGCTCATAAATGTGAACAAACGGATCCGTATCTTCCGGTTCTTTTAAAATTAGCGCTTCCGGTCCATTTACAGAAGTAATGCTTACCTCAATATCGAAATGGGAAGGAAATTGATCGATAATTCGTCCGGCTACAAATTGTGTAAAACCGACGATTTCCGCTTTTCCATAAAACTGAATAGGAATGTCAATTTTAAGCTTGGACAGCTGATCGCCATGGTAAAGCCCTCTTCCTATGACACTATTAAAATTAGGAAAATAGGATTCTACGTCCTGTCTGAAATTCAGGAAGGATGTTTCATCATTTCTGAAATTCTCATTCGCTTCCCTTGAAGGGAAAAGGACATAATTTTCATTCATCCCACTCCATTCACCCAGTTCATTTGCTCCTCCATTTGTTGAAGAATAAGCAATAAAGTTACCAGGGATTACAGAGCTTCTTGGCTCCTGTTTAAACAGGGCGACAGTAATCGGTATATCGGCCAGGTCTGATTTTTCAGGGTCCTCCTGCGCCATTGTGCGCATGCGATTTACTACTTCCTGCGCAATTCTTTTTCCCTGCTCTTCAATTTCAGCTTGAGGAATGTCCTCCTCATACGTAGGACCAAACGGATCATTATCATTTTGGTAATAGTAGACAGAATTTAACGCAAGACCAATAACAACTCCGCCAAGCCTCACCTTGCTGTCATCGTCTCCGGATTTAGTGAAATAATTATGTTCAAGAATATGTGCAAGATAAATAGGACTATCCTTTGCACGTGCTGCTCTATTCTCTCCACCCGGGTCGATTGGATTCAACCCCAGATTATTTTCCGGCTCAACACTTTCTTCCGCCATTTGCGCTTCATTCAGCTCTCTGCTCAGCCAGCTTGAGATAACGCTGCTCTCTAAAAACTGCCCTGACTGAAAAAAGTAGTCATTCGGACTGAAGTTTTGCTGTGCTATTCTCATCAGACCACTTTCAAGCTCAGCAATATCGTAATTCGTATGAATATTGTTTACGACCATTCCTCTTGAAGATGAAGGCTCAAAAGGAAGCAGCGTTCGATAGTACTCATCTGAGATTTGAAAGTTTGGAATAATGACTGTCTGTGTTTCTGTATCCTCCGGGGCATTTTCCTGCACGACTTCATCCTCTGGCTGTAAAGAAGGGATACATCCGCTTAATACTAACGCAGCTCCTACTGTAGCTGCTAACCATTTTTTCATGTGCACCTTACACCTCTTGTACGTTTATTTCTTCCAGGAGTTGGTTTTCATCCCATATCGTTATTCCCAGATCCTGTGCTTTGGAAAGCTTCGAGCCTGCATCCTCACCCGCTACCAGCACATCGGTTTTCTTACTTACACTGCCAGTGACATTTCCTCCAAGCATTTCTATTTTCTCTTTCGCTTCATTTCGTGTCAATTGAACTAATTTCCCAGTTAGCACGACTGTTTTTCCTGAAAGGGCAGAATCCATTCTTTCAGCACGTTGAAGCTTAGGTCCTGTATAAGTTAAATTAACTCCTGCTTCTTTCAGCTCGGCAATTAATTCCTGTACTTCCTCATGACTAAAATAAGTGACGATGCTTGAAGCCATTTTGTCACCTATTTCATTAATTTGGAGTAAATTTTCTTCTGAAGCCTCCATCAGCGCCTCAATTGTTTCAAACTGCTGGGCAATCGTTTTGGCCGCCTTCGCTCCTACATGCCGAATTCCAAGACCAAATAAAAGCTTTTCCAGCGAGTTTTTCTTCGATGCTTCAATCGCCTTCAGCAAATTGCATGCTGATTTGTCTCCCATTCGTTCAAGGCCGATTAAATCCTCCATCGTTAAACGGTAGATATCCGCCACATCTTCAATCAGACTTTCTCTATATAACTGGGCCACTACCTTTTCACCGAGACCATCAATGTTCATGGCGTTACGTGAAACAAAGTGAATCAGCCCCTCCTGAATTTGAGCTGGACATTTCGGGTTAATGCAGCGCAGGGCCACTTCCCCCTCGAGACGCTCAAGCTCGCTTTCACAGGCTGGACAATGTGTTGGCATGCTGAATTCCTTTTCTTCACCCGTTCGTCGTTCAGTGATGGCTCTGACAACCTCAGGAATGATATCTCCAGCTTTCTTTACGACAACATGGTCGCCAATACGGATATCTTTTTCCCGGATTAAATCTTCATTGTGTAAAGAAGCACGCTGGACCGTCGTTCCGGCTACGAGGACAGGCTCCAAAAGTGCAGTAGGTGTTACGACACCGGTTCTTCCTACACTCAGTTCAATATCCCGGATAACCGTTACCACTTCTTCAGCAGGGAATTTAAATGCAATGGCCCATCTTGGACTTTTTACAGTCGTACCAAGCTCCTCCTGCTGGGAAAGTGAATCAACTTTTATGACAATACCATCGATATCATATTCAAGCTCAGCACGCTTTTCTGTCCATTCCTCTACATACTGAAGCACTTCTTCAATCGATTCGCATTTACGGCGCTCTTTATTCGTTTTAAACCCAAGCTCAGATAATAAATCAAGTCCTCCGCTTTGGGTCTCGGCTCCTGTTTCCCCAAGCTCTCCGATTCCATACAGGAACAAATCGAGATTTCTGGAGGAAGCAATTCTTGGATCAAGCTGGCGAAGAGACCCTGCTGCAGCATTTCTAGGATTGGCAAAAGGAAGCTCTTCCCGCTCTTCCTTCTCTTTGTTTAATTGAAGAAAGGAAGACCGCGGCATGAAGGCTTCCCCTCTGACCTCTAAACTGAACGGCTTGTTTAAGCGCAGCGGAATCGAACGGATCGTTTTAAGGTTAGCTGTGATGTCCTCGCCAACCGAACCGTCCCCGCGCGTTGCCCCCTGGACAAACAAACCCTTCTCGTAGCGGAGGGAAACTGCCAGACCATCTATTTTTAATTCACATATATAGGAGATTTTATCGCCCACTGCTTTTCGAACCCGTTTATCAAAATCTCTTAAATCCTGTTCATTAAACGCATTTCCCAGGCTTAACATCGGCGTTTTATGATTCACCTTTGAAAATTGCTCAAGTACGGATCCTCCAATCCGCTGCGTAGGAGAATCAGGGGTCAAAAATTCTGGATACTCTTCTTCCAGCTGCTTAAGCTCATGAAGAAGCTTGTCGTACTCTACATCCGGAACAGAAGGCTTGTCCAGTACATGGTATTCATAATTATACCGGCTTAAAAGCTCCTGAAGCTCTTTTACTCTTGATTCCGCATTTGATCGATCCATTATCTTTGACTCCCTTTCATCCTGTGACTTTTTTAACAGGTGCAAATTTTGCTAAAAGCCGTTTAATACCTGTAGGGCTTGGGAAGGCAATATCAAGCTCCATGGAATCTCCTTCACCCTTCACACTGACAACGGTGCCTGTGCCCCATTTTCCATGCTCAGCTTTATCACCGACAAACCAGCCGATTGCATCTCCCCCGGTCTGGCGTGGAGCCGGACGAGTGACCGGCTTTCTAGGCGCCGGTCTGCTTTGGCCAAAGGAGGGTGACCCGCTTCTTCCGCTCATGCCAAAAGGATTGGAGCCTGCTTCTTTTTTGTCCGGCTCCTCTATCAGCTCAGACGGAATTTCTGCTATAAATCTGGAAACAGGGTTCATATTCGTCCTTCCAAACAGCGTTCTCATCTGAGCATTGGACATATAGAGCTCTTGTTCGGCTCTTGTAATCCCTACATAAGCAAGCCTGCGCTCCTCCTCCATTTCCACTTCCTCCATCAGGGAGCGGCTGTGAGGAAACACACCTTCTTCAAGTCCCATTAAAAAGACAACCGGAAACTCAAGTCCCTTTGCTGAGTGAAGGGTCATTAACGTCACTAATTCAGAGGAGTTCTCTTCCTTATCGAGCTGGTCAATGTCCGCTACCAGCGCAAGATCCGTTAAGAATGCAATCAGGCTCTTGTCTTCATTTGCTTCCTCAAAGGCCTTTGTAACAGATAGAAACTCTTCAATATTTTCCAGGCGGCTTTCCGCTTCAATGGTCTTTTCGGCTATTAATGCATCTTTGTAGCCTGACTTTTCGATAATATCCTCAACTAATTCTGTTACAGATAAGTATTCCTGCATCTGGTTAAAATTAGCGATAAAATCACGGAACTCAATAACTGTCTTTGTAATTTTTGGGCTTATATCGATAAAATCCCCTAAGCCGAGTGCTTCATACATGGACATATCATTATCCCTGGCGTAATTGGCAATCCGGTCAACAGAGGTTGAACCAACGCCCCGTTTTGGCACGTTAATAACCCTGATTAAACTAATATCATCAGCGGGATTTGCTACTAATCTAAGGTAGGCAAGAATATCTTTAATTTCTTTTCTGTCATAGAACTTAGTGCCGCCTACGATTGTATAATCAATGTTAGATTTCATTAACACTTCCTCCATCACACGGGATTGAGCATTCGTGCGATAAAGAATGGCAAACTCTGATTTTTTACGTTTACCTGATTGTACTAATTCATTAATTTTGCCGGCTACAAATTGGGCTTCCCCCTGCTCACTGTCAGCGCGGTGATACATGATTTTTTGCCCGTCTTGATTTTCAGTCCATAAATTTTTAGGCTTGCGGTTAGGGTTATTTTTAATCACCTGATTTGCCGCATCGAGGATTTTTTTAGTGGAGCGGTAGTTTTGTTCAAGCATAATCACTTTGGCATTCGGATAATCCTTTTCAAAGGAAAGGATATTGGTAATGTCAGCTCCCCGCCAGCGGTAGATGGACTGGTCTGAATCACCTACTACACAAAGATTCCTAAAGCGTGAAGCCAGCTGCTTTACAAGCATATACTGGGCTTTATTTGTATCCTGATACTCATCGACATGGATAAACTGAAATTTTCTTTGATAAAACTCAAGCACCTCTGGAATTCGCTCGAATAAATGAATGGTCTGCATAATTAGGTCATCAAAGTCCAGAGCAGAGTTTTTACGAAGTCTTCTTTGATATTCTGTAAAGATCTCACTGATTGTCTGGTCATAGAAGCTTCCTGCATCCTTGGCGAATTGCTCCGGTGTGGTTAATTCATTTTTTGCTGAGCTGATTACAGATAAAATTCCTCTTGGGTCGAATTTCTTCGGATCAAGATTCTTTTCTTTTAAAATCCGTTTTATGACCGACTGCTGGTCTGTCGAATCAAGTATTGTGAAGTTCCGGCTGTAACCGATCCTGTCTATATCACGTCTCAGGATCCGAACACACATAGAGTGGAATGTGGAAATCCATACGTCCTCTGATGCTCCACCAAGAATATTTCCAACCCTGTTTTTCATCTCTCTTGCCGCTTTATTCGTAAAAGTTATAGCAAGTATGTTATAAGGTGCGACTCCTTTTTCAATCATCAAATAAGCAATTCGATGTGTCAGGACACGCGTTTTACCTGATCCTGCACCTGCCATAATTAATAGAGGGCCTTCTGTTGCTTTAATGGCTTTTGCCTGTTCGGGATTCATCCCTTTTAAAAGTCTGTCTGTTAAAAATTGCATTTCCTCACCGCCTAACGAACGTTTGTTCTTATTATATATGAATTTCGTGTTACTTACACGATTGTTTTTAGTGCTTCTCCCAGATTATCGTAAATGAGATTGCCAACAACAATGACATCTGCTGCCTGAGCCATTTCGAGAGCCTTTTCCTTTGACGTAATCCCACCGCCATAAAAAAGTGTCGTCTCATCTAATTCCTGATGAACCGCTTTTACAATCGATGGATCACCGTAAATACCGCTGTACTCTAAGTAAAAAATAGGAAGTCTGAACAGTCTTTCAGACATGCGGGCATAGGCGATGATGTCATCCTTTGTTAAATCAGTTTTGGCGTCTGTGAGCCTCGCCGCCTTACAATCCGGGTTAATAATGCAATAGCCTTCAGCGATGATTTCTTCCCAGTTCATTAAATCCCCATGCTCCTTCAAAGCCTCGTGATGAAGACCGGTGATCCATCTTAGGTCCTTAGAGTTCAGAACGGTCGGAATAAAATATAAATCAAACCCGGGCGTAACCGATTCCAGGTTTGACACCTCAAGTACACATGGTACCGTATAACGTCGCACTCTTGCCATCAGATCCAGTACATTTTCGAGCGTAACCCCGTCTGACCCGCCAATCAGGACAGCATCTGTTCCGGATTCACAGATGGTTTCCAGATCCTGATCTGAAAGCTCCTTATTCGGGTCCAGCTTAAATACATGCTTCCATTCCCGGACATCATACATTAGTGCATCCTCCATTTCACTTACGTTCCGCGTCAAACTTTATCCGTATTATTATAGCATCCATAAGAAGAAGCATAAAGCACAGTGAATAAGATTAAAAAAGAGAAACTAGAAGGAATTCTCTTTCAATTTGAACCTTTTTACATAATTAAAATAAAAAACGCCTCTCCCCGCAGGGAAAAGCGTTTTTTAATATCCTCTAGTTGGATTCATCTTCTTTGTCGTCCTTATGAACCCGTTCAAGCACCATAGAATACGTATCGTTCCCATAATTCAGGCAGCGTTTAACCCTGGAAATGGTCGCTGTACTTGCACCGGTCTCACTTTCAATTTTATGATACGTTTTCCCTTCGCGAAGCATACGTGCTACCTCCAGCCGCTGAGCTAAGGACTGTATTTCATTTATTGTGCACAGATCGTCAAAAAAACGGTAGCATTCGTCCAGATCATTAAGTGAAAGAACAGCGTTAAATAGCTGGTCAAGCTCTTTTCCTCGCAGTTTATCGATTTGCATAATAGTAAGACGACTCCTTTGTCAGTTATTCCTCCAGCTTTACAGAGTGATTAAATCCCTTATCTTTTGGGATGATGTGAATCCAGCTTAATCCTGGTGACAGTTTGGCAGGCTCCCCTTTATAGTAAGGAACCATTCTGCCATCTTCATCCTGCCAGGTCATAGGAACATAAACTCCCTGCTGAAAAACGTAGGCATTTCCGCCAGAGGTTAGATCAATATCGATCCGCCCCTGCTCATCGATTACCTTGTGCTCTGCTTCAATAATAATAATAGTTGAAATGGAAACAGGCTCTCCTGTTTCGTTATCGATGGTTGGCGCACCATCAACCGCACGCTCATAGGTTCCGGATGTATTATTATAGGTATAGCCGCTGGTATAGCTTGGTTTATCGTCATATGTCAGGTAAAGGAAGCAGCAGACTCACCTTCCTCAAGATCCTGTTTCTGAACTCCAAAAGCCATTTCTTTCGGGGCTCCGCTTAACGAAGCGTCTGTCAGCTCGGCACCTTCTTTTAAAAAATCCAGTCCGCTGTAGGAATTATGAGGCGGTACACGGTCAGAAGAACGGAAAAATTATTTCCCGTCAAAATCCATCCCGTTAATATGATCAACTATGTTTTTATCCAGCATTGCTTTTGCATCTGGACTATAGCCTGGCGTCAGGATGGTTATTTATTATAACGGAAATGGCACGACTATCACTGTCTGTAATCGGTTCACCTGAAAGAGGAGATCGAAACCCATTTACTGCCTCTTCGGCTTCCTCCGCAGGATTGTTGTGCTCTGATTCCTGATTAACCTTTTCTAGGCTGCATCCAGTCAAAATCATCGCTGCGGCTATCAGCAATACTCTTTTTATACCCACTAACACCTCAAAATAAATGTTGATTACTTTTACATTTTAACGCATTATCGTTGGAAAGAGTACCGTTTTCTTTTTAACGTCGTATAACCCTTTCTGTGTCAGCCTTATATAAGGCAGGTGGGTGGACGATAAAAATAATAAAGTGTAAACCGGGTCGTTATGCGTGTAGCCTTTCTTTTCCAGGATCGCTTTTAGCTTCTCCTCAGAAGCCATAACAGCCTCCATTGGCTCCTTGGACATCATGCCGCCTATTGTCAGAGGAATTTCATGCAGCACCTCCCCCTGATCCACCAGCACAATACCTCCATTAAGCGCTTTAATACGGGAAAAAGCTGTACTCATATCCTTTTTACTTTTTCCAATAAGAATAATATCCCCTGAATTTGAAAAAGAAGAACCAAGAGCCCCCAAATCCCGCGAAAACCCTTTAATAATTGTGCATATCTTCCATTTGCCATAACGGTCAATCAGCATTAGAAAGCTCTCATCACTTTCTCTGTTAATTTCTTCAACGGAGGTATCAAATTCAATCGAATATGGCTTTGTAATAACATTATTGACCATTTCTATTCCGCATGGCATTGAAAACTGCAGATCTTCGTCCCCAAGCTCCCAATCAAGTCCCAGCTCCGGAATCTGTGACCAGTCAGGCTGTTCAATGCTTACATTACGCTTTCCGTCTTTTTTCATCCAATGTCCTTTAGACATCACTGATAGAGGGGTTGGATTATCAATTGATTCAAGAACATTAAGCGTCGCCAGCCTGCCTGTTGCGATCATTCCCTGCATAAATTCCATCCGGTAATATTTCGCAATGGAATAAGATGCCATATGGTACGCATCAATCGGGTCTATACCCTCCTCAATAGCGATTGAAATCAACCGGTCCATTACACCGTCACGATAGAAGGAAGGTGTTGAGCCATCAGTTGTCATCATTAGAGAATCAAAGGATCGAAGTCCCTTGTCCTTTAGTTCCTGTATTAACTTTGGTAAATCCGGACGGATAGAGGAATGTCTGAGTGTAACCGACAAGCCCTGTTCAAGGCGCATCCAGGCCTCATCGCCCGTCATCGCTTCATGATCTCCAGTCACACCGAGTAAAACCATTTTTGCGATCGTTTTTTCAGAAGCTCCCGGTAAATGACCTTCAATCCGTTTATAATTAACTCTTGCTTCCTGCATCCAGCTTAAAATAAGATCATCATCATCGATAACCTTCGGCCAGCTCGTCAGTTCGCCTGCAAGAAGTACGCTTGGATCTGCAAGCCACTGGCGCACTTCCCCGTTCGTTATCAGCTCTTCTTCATTTAAGAGCTCGGTTTGTGAATCCAGGCGTGCCCACCAGTAAAAGGACAATGGGGATTTTTTGAATTGCTGTATAAAAGGAAGCGCTTTCTTTTTTTCGTTTAATAAAAGCATCATCAAATTGTCCTGGATAAAGGTAGTCGTTCCAGATTGAGATGCATACTCAGCAAAAGATTGGGGATTATAAAGCTGAAAAGGATGGACATGAGGTTCTATATATCCCGGTACAATCCATTTTCCAGTCATGTCTAAGATTTCTGTACCGCTTGAATTTTTGGGTAAGAGCTCACCCACATACACAATGCGGTCTTTGTAAATCCAAATGTTCGCCTGCTTCCACATACGTAAAGAAGAATTCAGGTAAGTTGCATTTTTCAGCACCATTGTTGGAGGGAGTTTCCCATCAAGTATTAATGTATGTTGTCTAATATTGTGTATTTTCCATGGAAAACGCTGGTCCATCTTCTTAGTTCCTCCTGACATCTATAACTAAAGGGCAAGCAGCTGATCAGCCTGACTTTAAAATATAGGTTAAAAATCATTAAGCAGTATAAAAATATGGGTTAATTTTATCATATTTTATCTTTCACCGCACTAAAGAGCTACAGGTTCACAAATATTTCATAATAGGAGTGGTTGAGATGCATTCAAATATTAGTGGAGTCAACTCGTTTGTCCGTATGATTATTGGATTGACCGTACTTAGCTTTGCAACAGGAAGAATGTCCAGAAAGCCATGGAAGCAGTCTTACATCCTGCTTGCTGCTTTAGGCGCTATGAAGGTGGCGGAGGGGCTCATGCATTATTGTCCTTTAGTTGCCCTGTGGGAACGCCGAGGAAGCTGGATGGATGATGCGCTGAATTGGGAAAATGAAACAAGTAATTACCTTCATTCCTCTGAAGTAGGTTCAGGAGAGTAGTTGCTTGTTCTTAAAAGAAAACATAAAAATGTGTAACGCTCTATGTTCGGTCTTCACATTCGACAAAAACCGAGAAATAAATATTAAAATCTCGTGCGTTATAGTGTCCTTTCACATATTTTGTGCTAAAATGGGTAATGTATTGAAATTAGTCCATCAAGGTGTGTGAGAGTATGATAGGTGATCGTGTAAAAACACTTAGAAAAGAGAAAAAAATGTCATTATCAGAACTGGCAGAACAGGCTGGCGTGGCGAAGTCCTATATTAGTTCATTAGAGCGCAACCTCCAGCAAAACCCTTCCATTCAGTTTCTGGAAAAAATTGCTCCGGTTCTCGGAGTGACAGTAAACTCATTGCTCGACCCCGATGATAATCAAAAGAATATAGATACCGACTGGGTAAAGCTGGCTAAATCAGCCCAGGAATCCGGAATTACCAAGGAGCAGTTTAAAGAGTTCATCGAATTTAATAAATGGCGGAAAAATCAAAAATGACCTGAGGATCTGCTCAGGTCATTTTGATCGTACTTTACACACTAAAGCATCTTCTTGCATTTCCCTCATTCGAAGGCTCATTCCCATTTAAAAATTCTACAATTTCAATTTCGGAAATCCCAGCTCCCAGCGCCTCATTGATAAGAGATACCCACTCCATATCTACTTCTATTTTCCGACCCACCATTTTCCCTCCCGAAAATACTTATTTCAGTACCTCAGGCGGCTCAGCCATCATAGCATTTCAATAAACAAATGCCTTAGACCTGTAAGCTTTGCGTCCCAGTCTTTCGAAAGGTTTGCCCTTGACTGTGTTACCCGAATAGCTACTCCATGACCCCGGCATTATTTATTTTGTCCTAGACGATTTGATGTTGTTACTAGTTTACCACCTTTCCCCTCTGGAAAAACATAGTATTTTAGAACTAAGGTTTTTTCAAATTACGACAATAATTTTCAAATGAAGATAATGTGCAACCCGCAATGCCATTATTCATTAAAATAACCCGCTATTATGAAAGGCTTCTTAAAGAGGGCAAAACTCCCTGATTAACTCGTTATTACACCGGTTGTTCTTTATTAAGAAATAACATACTTGTATTATACGTTTATTTCCTATTATGTTAAAGTATCATTTTTTCTTTTAATGGAATAAAACACCTATAAATACTCATTTTTCCTCCTGTTTTCTCTTATTATCTAAATTTTCTATTTTTTTAATACTGTTCTATATAGTGAAAAAAAGAACTCATAAGTGAGTTCTTTCTAGTAGATTATCCTTTTTTAACGGCTTTATAAGCGATGTCTTTTCGATAAAAGAGTCCATCTGTTACCTTTTCATCCAAAAATGAATAAGCATTTTCCTGCGCTGACTTCACGGAATCCCCGCTTCCTAAAACCAGCAGCACCCTTCCTCCTGCAGAATACAGTCTCCCATTATCTTCTTCTGTACCAGAATGAAAAACCCGGTCGTTTTTCCCATGAAAGGAATCAAGCGAGATTCCTTTTTTGTATTCTCCTGGATAACCCTCAGCCGCAGCTACCACTCCTACCTTTGCTTCCGGGTTCCATTTTGGAGCAATTTTTTCCCCGTTCAAAAGACTCAGCAGAAGCTCCGCAAGATCTGTTTCAAGTCTTGGCAGGACCACCTGAGTTTCCGGATCTCCAAAACGTGCGTTGAACTCTATAACCTTTGGTCCATTTGCTGTCAAAATTAAGCCGGCATATAATACACCGGTAAACGGTTTTGCTTCTTTGATCATCGCCTCTGCTACCGGCTCTAAGATCGTTGACAATGCTTCCTCCGCAATAGAAGCAGGCAGATGAGGAACCGGTGAATAAGCCCCCATGCCGCCCGTATTTGGGCCTTTATCACCGTCAAAAGCCCGTTTATGGTCCTGAGCAATCTCAAGAGGGATAATATCCTGATTATGGACTAGCGCCATTAGAGAAAATTCTTCTCCATCCAAAAATTCCTCAATGACGATCTGCCTTGAAGACGAGCCAAACTGTCCTTCTATCAACATATTCTCCACCGCTTTTTCCGCTTCTTCAAGCGTTTCAGCGACAACAACACCTTTACCCGCTGCAAGACCGTCTGCCTTGATCACGATTGGGGCACCCTGCTTTTTTATGTACTCCTTTGCAAGGTCCGCATCCTGAAATGTTTCATAGGCGCCAGTAGGCACATCATATTTTTTCATTAAGTCTTTTGCAAATGACTTGCTTCCCTCAATCAGCGCGGCTTCTTTTGTTGGACCAAATATTTTTAAATTTTCTGCTAAAAATCGATCTGTTATCCCCTCTGAAAGAGGCTGCTCAGGTCCTACAATCGTTAATTTTATGTCGTTTTCCTTTGCGAATTGAATAATAGACTCCTGGTCTGTTTCTTCAATATTCACCCGTTTTGCAACAGCTGCAATCCCTGCATTTCCCGGCGCACAAAAAACGTTCGTTACAGAAGCTGAATTCGCAAGACTTGAGCAAATCGCATGTTCTCTTCCGCCTCTTCCGATTACAAGCACATTCATTATTCATCTTCCTTTCTGCCTAAACGATCTATAAAAGAAGCTGACCCACGATCATATGAGTCAGCAAAAAGACATGGACATGTGTAAGATAGTCTTTGACATGGAATATCTTACGTAAATATATTAGTGTTTGAAGTGACGGACCCCTGTTAGGACCATTGTAATCCCGTATTCATTTGCTTTTTTAATTGAATCCTCATCACGAATTGAGCCGCCTGTCTGGATAATGGCTGTTATGCCTGCTTTTGCTGCAGCTTCAACGGTATCGTCCATTGGGAAGAAAGCATCTGATGCAAGGCTTGCCCCTTTGGCACGTTCTCCTGCCTGTTCGAGGGCAATCTTCGCAGCGCCAACCCGGTTCATCTGTCCGGCTCCAATTCCAAGCGTCATATTGGTATCTGCAACGACGATTGCATTTGACTTAACGTGCTTCACCACCTTCCAAGCCATTTTCATTGCTTCCCATTCCGCTTCTGTCGGCTGTCTTTCTGTCGCTACTCTAACGTCCCCATTTTCAAGAGTAAAATGATCCTGATCCTGAACGAGGAGGCCTCCCTCTACTGAAGTGAAGACACGCTCATGAACTGAATGACGGTCAAATGGCACGGTCAACAGCCGGATATTCTTTTTAGCTGTTAAGATGGCCATTGCTTCATCCGTAAAGGCTGGTGCAATAATAATTTCTAAAAAGATTTCTGATAGCTTCTCAGCCGTTTTCCCATCCACTGCACGATTAAAGGCAACAATACCTCCAAAAATGGAAGTTGAATCACTTTCGTAAGCCTTTAAAAATGCTTCATAAGGGTTTATGCCTGTTCCTACACCACATGGATTCATATGCTTTACTGCCACTGCCGCCGGCTCTCCGAAGTCTTTAACGATCTGAAGGGCTGCATCAGCATCTTTAATATTGTTATAGGAAAGCTCTTTGCCGTGATGCTGTCTGGCATGGGCTACTGAGAATTCTGAACCCAGCGGATTCCGGTAAAAAGCAGCCTGCTGATGAGGGTTTTCCCCGTAGCGCAGGTCCTGCTGACGTTCATATGTAAGAGTCATCCGCTCCGGATTGTCTTCCCCAGCTTCTTTTGAAAGGTATTGAGAAATATAAGCATCATAAGCAGCCGTATGACGGAAAACCTTTGCTGCCAGACTGCGTCTTGTCTCACTATTGACCTGACCGTCCTTATGCAATTGAGCAAGGACCCGCTCATAATCAAGAGAATCGACTATAACCGTGATATAGGTATGGTTTTTTGCTGCAGCACGCAGCATAGTCGGTCCGCCGATATCAATATTTTCAATGGCATCTTCATAGGCAACATTCGGATTGCTGATCGTCTGCTGAAATGGATAAAGATTAACACAGACTACATCAATCGGCTGAATGCCCTGCTCCTTCATTTGCTGCTGATGCAATTCGTTGTCCTGTTTTGCAAGAAGTCCTCCGTGAATGAAGGGGTGAAGCGTTTTAACGCGTCCTTCAAGAATCTCAGGAAAACCGGTAACTTCATCAACACCTGTGACAGGAATATCCTGATCCTGAAGCAATTTTTTCGTACCGCCTGTTGACAGAATTTCGTAGCCGAGCTTGTGAAGCCCATCTGCAAATTCTACTACTCCTGCTTTATCTGACACACTTATAAGTGCTCGCTTTGCCATTGTCATTCCTCCATCTTTTAAGTCACCTTTTACTAGTCCTATACCCGGGTAACTTTTGGTTAAGTAAAAAGCTGTTGTAAGGTAGAGGGATAGAGCTTATGCTCGATGCTGTGTATTTGCTTCTCAATTTGAACCTTGTCCATCTCCTCTGATACTGCAAAGGACTCCTGAGCGATGATTGGACCGGTATCCATCCCTTCATCAACATAATGAATGGTTACGCCCATTACTTTTACGCCGTACTCCACAGCTTGTCCTACTGCATCTTTACCTGGAAATGCAGGCAAAAGAGATGGATGAATATTAATAATTTTCTTTTCATATGCAGAAAGAAGCACCTTCCCGATTAAGCGCATATATCCGGCTAAAATGATCCACTCAATCCCTTTTTCCTCAAGCTTTTCACATATGATTTTTTCATACTCTTCCTTAGAAGAAAAAGATTTTGCCTGAAAAGAGAAGACGTCAATTCCTGCATTTTTCGCCCGTTCAATGACAAACGCATTCGGCTTGTCACATACAACGAGCTCTACTGCAGCATTGAGCTTCTTCTGTTCAATTGCATCAATAATAGCTTGAACATTACTTCCATTGCCAGAAGCAAAGAGGGCTATTTTTGTCATACTGCTCACTCCCTATACCTGCTGCTTAAATGTTACCCGCTCTTCATTTGCTGCGGTAACTTTTCCGATTAGATACGCATCTTCACCGGATGCAGCAATGGAATTCAGCGCTTTCTCTGCCTGATCCTCTTTTACTACAACGACAAATCCGATCCCCATATTAAAGACATGGAATAGCTCATCCTGTGTCATTCCTGCCGCCTCCTGAATGACATTAAAAACAGGATGTACCGGCCAGCTGCCAAGCGTGATTTCTACACCAAGCCCCTCAGGCAGCATGCGAGGAAGATTTTCATAGAAGCCGCCTCCAGTTACGTGGGCCATCCCCATCACTTTGACCTCTTTTAAAAGCGGAAGAACTGATTTTGCATAAAGCTTTGTCGGTGTTAAAAGCACCTCTCCAAGCGGTTGATCAAGCCCCTCCACCATATCAGTTAAAGCGTAGCCTTTATCCTCAAGCAGGCTTTTACGGACAAGAGAATAGCCATTGCTGTGAATTCCGCTTGAAGAAAGACCGATGAGAATATGTCCTTCTTTAATTTTTTCACCTGTAATAATTTCACTTTTCTCACAGGCACCAACAGCAAACCCGGCCATATCATACTCGTCTTCTTCATACATCCCCGGCATCTCAGCTGTTTCTCCGCCGATAAGAGCGCAGCCGGATTGCTCACAGCCATCGGCAATTCCTTTAACGAGCTGTTCGATTTTTTCAGGTACAGCCTTCCCGACTGCCAGGTAATCTAAAAAGTATAGCGGTTCTGCCCCTTGAGCAATAATATCGTTCACACACATTGCCACGCAGTCAACGCCGATCGTATCATGACTGTCCATGGCAAATGCCAGCCGAAGCTTCGTGCCGACTCCATCAGTACCAGAGATCAGGACCGGTTCTTTGTAAGGCAGGGAAGATAAGTCAAACATTCCGCCAAATCCGCCGAAAGAACCCATCACACCCGGACGTGCGGTACGGGCAACATGTTTTTTCATTCGCTTAACGGATTCGTACCCTGCTTCTATATCTACTCCTGCTTGTCGGTAGGCATTTGACATTACTGTTCCTCCTAGTGAGTTAACTCTTTTTCATATGGATGCAAGGTATCCGGATAAATCTCCGTTGGATATTTTCCGGTAAAGCAGGCTAAGCAATGCCCGCGATTCTCCCCCGAGTCCGGTCTGCCGATCGCTTCCACCATGCCATCAACAGAGATAAAGCTGAGGCTGTCTGCCCCAATAATGGAACGAATTTCTTCAACCGAATTTTTACTCGCGATTAATTCCTCATGAGTACTCGTGTCGATGCCGTAAAAACAAGGGTTCTTAATTGGCGGTGAGCTGATTACCACATGAACCTCTGTTGCTCCTGCATCCTTCAGCATTTTCACGATTCTTCTGCTTGTGGTGCCGCGAACGATTGAATCATCAACCATGACGACACGCTTTCCGTCAACAACACCACGGACAGGAGAGAGCTTCATTTTAACCCCCTGCTCACGCAGCTCCTGAGATGGCTGAATGAAGGTACGGCCAATGTAGCGGTTTTTAATCAGACCCATTTCATAAGGAATATTTGCTGCTTCAGCATAGCCAATCGCTGCAGAGATACTGGAATCCGGCACCCCTGTTACGACATCTGCCTCAATTGGAAATTCAACAGCAAGCTGTTTACCAAGACGTTTTCTTGCACTGTGGATATTAAGGCCGTCAATATCACTGTCAGGACGGGAAAAATACACATACTCCATCGTGCAGATTGAGCGGTTTGTGGCATACGTGAATTTTTCTGAGCGAATGCCTTCATCATTAATGATGAGGAGCTCCCCCGGTTCAACTGAACGGATGTACTCTGCTCCGATAATATCAAATGCACATGTTTCAGATGCTACGACAAATCCATCACCAATCTGACCTAGTGAGAGCGGGCGCAGCCCATTTGGATCAAGTGCTACCATAAGCTCTGTTTCTGTCATGATGACAAATGCGTATGCCCCTTTTAACATGGTTAGAGCATTTTTTACGCGTTCCTTCATGTTTTCGTAGCCGCTGCGTTTAATTAAATGAGCCAGCACCTCTGTATCCGAAGTGGTTTGAAAGATGCTGCCCTGACGCTCAAGCTGATGCTTCAGTGCGTTTGCATTTACAAGATTGCCGTTATGGGCAAGAGCAAGGCTTTCTGTTTGAGAACGGAACAGCAGGGGCTGAACATTCTCATATCCGCCGCCGCCGGCTGTCGTATAACGCACATGTCCAACTGCGCCGTGTCCGTTAAGTTTATCAAGCTCCTCCTGGCTGAAGACTTCTGTTACAAGTCCCTCACCTTTAAAGCTTGTGATGTCTTTGCCGTTTGACGCTACAATACCTGCGCCTTCCTGTCCCCGGTGCTGAAGACTTTGAAGTGCGTAGTACGTAAGCTGTGCTGCCTGTTCATGTCCCCAGATGCCGAATACTCCACACTCTTCATTTAGTCCTTTTAGCTCAGCAAGCATGAGATCGCTCCTCTCCAGCTATCTTCGAAGTCTTTAACAGGGCGATTAATTACAGCCTGCCCCCCGTTACGGACAAAGATGGCTGATTGGGCGGTTACATGTCCGATGTGCGCTGCGTCTACAAGTGCTTCAAATGCTTCCTTATGCTCCGGTGAAACAGAAACCAAAAAGCGTGATTGCGTTTCACTGAAAAGTGCCGTTACCGCTGATCCATCAATCTCTGCTTCCACTCCAAGACCGTCTGTACCAAATGCAGATTCTGCAAGCGCTACTGCAAGACCGCCTTCTGCAAGATCGTGCGCCGAGGCTACAAGCCCCTGCTGAATGGCTTCAAGCAGCTGCTGCTGGCGTAATTTCTCTATATCCAGATTAAGCTCAGGTGCTTTTCCAAAGATTTTTCCATGTACTAATTTTTGAAGCTCACTACCGCCAAATTCTGTTTTCGTATCGCCAATCAAATAAACAAGATCGCCGGCTTTTTTAAAGCTTTGCGTTGTAATATGCTTTACATTATCAATAAGGCCGACCATTCCAACAACCGGCGTTGGATAAACAGCTGTACCATTTGTTTCGTTGTACAAGGAAACATTTCCGCCGATCACTGGAGAGTTTAGCTCTCTGCACGCTTCACTCATTCCATCCACCGCTTTTTCCATTTGCCAGAAAATTTCCGGCTTATCAGGGCTTCCAAAATTCAAGCAGTCTGTGATCGCAAGCGGCTTTCCACCAGAGCAAATGATATTTCTGGATGCCTCAGCCACTGCAATTTTCCCGCCTGTTTCAGGATCAAGATATAAGTAGCGTGAGTTGCAGTCTGTTGTCATAGCCAAAGCTTTTTCAGTCCCGCGAATCCGGAGAACAGCTGCATCTGACCCAGGCGTAACAATCGTATTTGTCCGCACCTGATAATCATACTGGTCATAGACCCATTCCTTACTTGCAATCGTTGGCTGCTTTAAAAGGGCTAAAAGAGTTTCTTCAACATTCTCAACCTCAGGCTCCTTGTTCTCCATTGCCTGGAACTCACGATAGTATGCAGGCTCACTTGAAGGCTTGTGATAGACAGGCGCATCCTCAGCCAGAGCATCAACCGGAACATCTGCTACTACTTCACCGTTATGGGTCAGACGGAGGTTATGATCGTCCGTCACATATCCAACGGCCACTGCATCTAAATCATATTTATGGAAGAGCTCCTGAATTTCCTGCTCACGCCCTTTTTCAATGACGATCAGCATCCGTTCCTGTGATTCAGAAAGCATCATTTCATAAGCTGTCATACCCGTTTCACGCTGAGGAACAAGGTCAAGATTCATTTCGATGCCTGATCCTGCTTTGCTGGCCATTTCAGCTGAGGAGCTTGTTAGACCTGCTGCTCCCATATCCTGAATCCCGATCAGGGCATCTGATTTAATTAACTCCAGGCATGCTTCAAGAAGAAGCTTTTCCATAAACGGATCGCCTACTTGGACAGCCGGGCGTTTTTCCTCTGAAGCATCGCTTAATTCCTCAGAAGCAAAGGTTGCTCCATGAATGCCGTCGCGTCCTGTTTTAGCACCAACATACATCACCGTATTGCCGACACCCTTTGCCTGGCCCTTTTGAATGTCTTTATGGTCGATTAACCCGACGCACATTGCATTTACAAGAGGGTTTCCATCGTAGGATGCGTCAAATTGAATTTCTCCGCCAACTGTTGGAATGCCGATGCAGTTTCCGTAGCCTGCAATTCCTGCAACTACCTCTTCAAAAAGGTACCGAACACGAGCAGAATCCAATTCTCCAAAGCGTAAAGAGTTGAGGATCGCGATGGGTCTTGCTCCCATTGAAAATACATCACGTATAATTCCGCCAACACCTGTTGCAGCGCCCTGGTAAGGTTCAATAGCAGAAGGGTGATTATGGCTTTCGATTTTAAATGCCACTGCTTGCCCGTCTCCAATATCAACGATACCCGCTCCTTCACCCGGTCCCTGTAAAACCTGCTCGCCTGTTACAGGGAACTTTTTCAGTAAGGGTTTAGAATTTTTATAGCTGCAATGCTCAGACCACATAACTGAAAATAATCCAAGCTCTGTATAGTTAGGAAGACGTCCCAGAATTTTTTCTACCAGGCCGAACTCTTCGTCAGTTAATCCCATTTCCTTATAAATCTTTTCATCTTTTATATTCTGTGCTGTCGGTTCAAGCAGTAACGACATTTGAGTCCCTCCAATGCTTTACAATCGATTGAAACAGTTTAAGTCCGTCTGCGCTTCCAAGAAGCGAATCCACTGCGCGTTCCGGGTGCGGCATCATACCAAGCACATTCCCTTTGGCATTTGTAATGCCGGCAATATCCCCTAAGCTTCCATTAGGATTTGTTCCTTCATAGGTAAAGGCAATCTGACCGTTTTCCTTTAATTCATTAAAAGTTGCATCATCACAGTAGTAGTTGCCTTCTCCATGCGCAATTGGAATCTGAATAACCTGATCCTTTTCATAGTCAGAGGTAAACATTGTTTTCGCATTTTCAACACGAAGGCCAACGGTTCTGCACATGAATTTAAGCTCTTTATTCCGAAGCATAGCCCCTGGAAGAAGTCCTGCTTCAAGAAGAATTTGAAATCCGTTACATACGCCAAGAACCGGTTTGCCCTCCTCAGCTGCTTTTACGACTTCCTTCATTACATTTGAAAAGCGGGCAATTGAGCCTGAGCGCAGGTAATCCCCGTAGGAGAATCCTCCAGGAAGTAAGATCCCGTCGTAGCTGCTCAAGTCGCCTTCGTCGTGCCAAACATACTCTGCTTCTTCTCCGAGTTCATCTTTAATCGCATGGTACATATCAATATCACAGTTCGAGCCTGGAAATACAATCACTGCAAATTTCATTTTGTGACTGCCTCCTCCACCTCATACTCATAGTTTTCAATCACTGTATTCGCAAGAAGTCTTTCGCACATTTCTTTCACGACCTCATCAATCGGGCGATCGGTTGGTTCAAGTGTTACTTCAAGGTATTTACCGATGCGTACATCCTGAACCTCATGATAATTTAACGCGTGCAATGAGCTTTTCACTGCTGTTCCCTGTGGATCAAGTACACTTTCTCTTAAAGTTACGTGGATTTTTACTTTTATCATGATGATACGCCTCCTAGTCTTGTGAAAACAGTTTGATAGGCATCTGTTAAACTGCCCAAATCTCTTCTAAAAACATCTTTATCAAGCTTTTCCTTTGTTTTTGAATCCCATAATCTGCACGTGTCCGGAGATATTTCATCCGCCAAAAGAATTGATCCGTCTTTTCCTCTGCCAAACTCCAATTTAAAATCAATTAAATCAACGCCGATTTCATTAAAGAAGCGGGTTAGTATGCTATTGATTTCAAGTGCTTTTTCTTTTAGCACTGTAAGCTCCTCAGGCTTGGCAAGAGATAGAATCGAGATATGATCTTCATTAATGAGAGGATCTCCAAGTTCATCATCCTTGTAATACCATTCCACAATCGTATGCTTAAGCGGCTGTCCTTCCTCTAGTCCAATTCTTTTGGCCAATGTTCCGGCTACAACGTTTCTTACAACAACTTCAATCGGAATAATTTCTACATGGCGCACAAGCTGTTCATGATCGGAAAGCTTTTGAACAAAATGCGAGTCAATTCCTTCTGCTTTTAACTTTTCAAACAGTAATGAGGTAATATGATTGTTTAACTGACCCTTGCCTTCAATACTGGCTTTTTTCTCGCCGTTAAAGGCGGTTGCAGAATCCTTGTATTCAAGCCATAAAATCCCTTCTTCATTTGTTGAATACAAACGCTTTGCTTTTCCTTCATAGAGCAGCTGCCTTTTTTCCATGTGAAATACACTCCTTGAAAGTCGGAATTTTGAATCTATTTATCTTGTAAACCAGGGAAATTCCAAGGTCCGCACATTTAGTGCGGGCCTTAGAATCCATCATTTAATCGTTTAGCCCTAGACGGGTAAAGATCGTATCAACATGCTGGAGATGATAGCTGTAATCAAAGCAGTTGGCAATTTCTTCAGGTGACAGCTTTGAGGTGATCGCTTCTTCTCCTTCTACAAGCTCACGGAAATGAACCTGCTTTTCCCACGCTTCCATTGCTTTTGGCTGAACAGTATCATAGGCTTCTTCTCGTGAAAGACCTTTGTCAATTAGTGCAAGAAGTACACGCTGTGAATATATAAGTCCGAGTGTTGCGTCCATATTCCGATTCATGTTTTCAGGGAAGACGGTCAGGTTCTTCACGATATTGCCAAAGCGGTTCAGCATATAATTTAATGCGATCGTTGCATCCGGTAAAATAACCCGTTCTGCAGAAGAGTGGGAGATATCCCGCTCATGCCATAGCGGCACGTTTTCATAGGCAGTCAGCATATAGCCCCGGATTAATCGTGCAAGCCCCGTCATGTTTTCAGATCCGATCGGGTTGCGTTTATGCGGCATAGCAGATGAACCTTTTTGTCCTTTTGCGAAAAATTCCTCAACTTCTCTTGTTTCACTTTTTTGCAGGCCGCGTACCTCAACGGAAAACTTTTCAATGGAGGTTGCAATTAGCGCCAGGGTAGACATGTAATCAGCATGACGGTCGCGCTGCAGTGTCTGTGTTGAAATAGGTGCTGCCTGGAGCCCCAATTGCTCACATACATATGCTTCTACAAAAGGATTAATATTGGCATACGTTCCAACCGCTCCGGACATTTTTCCAAATTCAACGCCTTCTGCTGCAAGTTTAAAACGCTCAAGGTTTCTCTTCATTTCCTGGTGCCACAGGGCAAGCTTCAGGCCAAATGTCGTCGGCTCTGCATGCACACCATGCGTACGGCCCATCATAACGGTTAATTTATGTTCTTTTGCTTTTGCAGCAAGAATGTCAACGAAGTTCTCAAGATCATTAAGAAGGATTTCATTCGCCTGCTTAAGTATGTATGAAAGTGCTGTGTCGACCACATCTGTTGAAGTTAAGCCGTAATGCACCCATTTTTTTTCGTCTCCAAGTGTTTCAGAAACTGCACGAGTAAACGCTACGACGTCATGACGGGTTTCCTCTTCGATTTCCTGGATGCGGTTTACGTCAAATGAAGCATTTGCTCGTATCTTCTTTACATCCTCCTTAGGAATATCGCCAAGCTCAGCCCATGCCTCACAGGCTAAAATTTCTACTTCAAGCCAGGCCTGAAAACGGTTTTGTTCTGTCCAGATTGATCCCATTTCGGGACGTGTGTAACGTTCAATCATCTTGTGGTACCTCCAATTATGTTGTCTTCCAAATTTGTGAACCGTCAGCCTCAATTAAGGCTTCCTCTACATCATGGGTCAGTATCGTAACATGTCCCATCTTTCGGTTTTCCTTCGCTTCAGCTTTCCCGTATAAATGAATGGACCAGTTTGGATAGCTATCCAAAGCACCAATGACCGGCTCGACATGCTGACCGAGAATATTTACCATGACAACCGGCATAACGAGCTCTGTTGTTTTTAACGGCCAGTTGCAGATGGCTCTGATATGCTGGTGAAATTGAGATGTTGCACAGGCTTCGATTGAATAATGACCTGAATTATGCGGCCTTGGTGCAAGCTCATTAACATAAATTTCACCGGTTTTTGTCACGAACATTTCAACGGCGAGTGTTCCAACCAGCCCGATTTGATCGGCTATCTGAAGAGCAAGCTTGATCGCAAGTCCTGACACTTCAGGCTCCAGTCTTGCTGGAACGATTGACTGGTGCAGAATATGATTTATATGGATGTTCTCAGCAATTGGCAGGGTAGTGGTCTGTCCGTACTCATTCCGGTGAACGATAACAGAAACTTCTTTGTCAAATTGGATGAAGGATTCAAGTACACATGGTCCGCTTTGGGTAATGAGCGCTGTTCCTTCGTCCAAATCCTCCATGGTATTTAGCTTTACCTGTCCTTTTCCATCGTATCCTCCTGTAGAGGTTTTTAAAACAGCCGGAAAACCGAACGTTTCTATCTTATCATATAAGTCTTGTTCGTTTTCAATGATTTTATAGGGAGCAACAGGTACGCCTGCCTGATCAAGCATATTTTTTTCATATCGGCGGTCCTGTGTAATCCTGATCAGCTCCGAACCCTGTGGCACATGAGCTATTGTGGTTAACCACTTAAGAGCGTCTGCATTTATATTTTCGAATTCATAGGTGATAACGTCACTGCTTTCAGCGAGCCTTTTCAATGCTTCACGGTCATCAAAGGCAGCCTGAATCTCTACATCAGCGACTTGGCCGCATGGAGAATTCTCACCCGGATCAAGCACTGCAATGTTAAATCCGGCTTCCTTGGCAGCTAATGCCATCATCCGTCCGAGCTGGCCTCCGCCAATTATGCCAATAGTCTGTCCTGGAAGAATTCTTTTCATATAAGATCACCACTGCTCTTTTTGACTTTTTCTTCACTTGCCTTTCTCCTGTCATCTAAACGCTGGGCAAGATCGGGATCAAACGCAGATAGGATCTGGGCGGAAAGAAGACCTGCATTAACCGCACCAGCGTCCCCTATTGCAACTGTTGCAACAGGTACTCCTCCTGGCATTTGTACAATCGAAAGAAGTGAATCAAGCCCGTTTAGTGCCTTGGATTGAATCGGTACACCAATCACCGGAAGTGTCGTCTTAGCTGCGACCATTCCTGGTAAATGCGCAGCTCCCCCTGCTCCTGCAATAATTACCTTTATCCCTTTTTCTCTGGCACCATTTGCATACTCAAACATAAGATCCGGGGTACGGTGGGCGCTGACAACCTGTTTTTCATAAGGTACTTCAAGCTCTTCAAGAATGTCGCATGCTTTTTTCATCGTCGGCCAATCTGATGTGCTTCCCATAATGACACCAACTGCTGCTTTCATCATCTCACTCCATTAATCTATTAAGTATTCAGGCATGAAAAAAACCCAGGTCAACAATCTCCTTTTATCAGAAGGAAAGTTGTTCACCTGGGTCCCGAATTCAATCATTTACCCTAAAAAGGGCATAGCGGATCCATGGCAATACTTTCCCTCATAGTCCGGTCATTTACGGTAACCGGGTAGAAACTTTTGGGCCATATTCCCATGATTATATGAGGTCGTATGCGGTATTCGTTTATCTCGTATTCATCATAACAAGGTGACATGCCTGCGTCAACCTTAAACCGAACAATTTTATACTGCTATAATTTATTGTTCGCTTTTCATTCCCTGAAATCGAATTTTCTGTCTAATTGGCTCTCTTTTGACAGAACTTCCCTCTTTTATTTCTTTAAAAACAGGCTCTTCCATTCTTCTTACCGGAAGATATCCAAGCTCCGCCATGCGCTTGAGACAGTTATCAATCGATTCATTCTCTTCCACCTCAAACCATTGTTTCTTGCTCATTTTTCTTTTCCTCCTGCGCAATTCGTCTTCTTACACTCTTCACCCAGAAACCGCCGTGGATTGCTTTTGGTTCATACGAGATAATAAATGCTTTTGGGTCTATTTCTTTAATCGTCTGATAAAGCTTAAGCTCATACCTTCTTGGGGTCAAAATCTGCATAGCCCATCTTCCCCCTTCAAGCCCGTTCGCCTCCCAATCCGTTACCCCGTAACCTTTTGCACGAAGTTTTCTTGGAAGATCGAGTCCGTTATCCATTGTAATCACATTAACGGTTATATAGCCGAGGGCAAGCTTTTCTTCTATTTTCATGCCGACAATAACACCGATTCCATAGCCGACAGCATAAGCAATGAGGTTTTGAAGCTCATTTAAATTATCAAGCACGAGTCCAAGTCCAACTACATAAATCACAACCTCGACGGTACTGACGCCCGCCGCTAAATATCGGTAGCCCTTTAAGGTTAAAATCATTCGTATAGTAAAAAAAGATACATAAAAAATATTAATCACAAAAATGATCGCCATCATAATTAACCCGTTTTCAAGCACGCTTTTTCCTCCTTTATCAATGGAAGAAACGGATCTCATCTCAGCAAGATAAATTTCTTCTTATTTCTACTAACGTTATGCTACTAGCGCTTTGAGAAAAAGTAAAGATTAACCTTTGCAAACTTATATTCTTTTTATCCTTCGTCTTGCGAAATGATATACTAAAAGAATCTTACCATAAGGAGCTAAATCATGACACAGCCTGTATATATTGCCATCATTGGTCTTGGAGCAATTGGGGAGCGGCTCATTCCTTCTTTTCTCGCACATCCCCACTACAGTATAAAAGCCATTTGCGATGTAGATCATCAGCATATGGAAAAAATCAATTCTGCCTATAAGCTTAATGCAGCCACCTATACTTCTTTTGAAGAATTACTTAAAGATCCGTCTGTAAATTCCGTTTATATTGCGGTTCCTCCTAAATGGCATTACATCTATACAATGCAGGCGATCAACAAAGGTAAGCATATTCTTTGTGAAAAACCGCTGGCTAATTCATTGTCAGAGGCCATGGAAATGGTCAAGGCAGCTGATGATAACGGAATCATTAATGCTATTCACTTTCCACTGCACTACAGTCAAGAAGCAGTAAGTTTAAACGAAAAGCTTCCTGAGATTGGTCAGCTAAAACGGATAGAATTAACGATGCGCTTTGAAACCTGGCCAAGAAGCTGGCAGCAAAATGACTGGATCGCAAAACGTGAACAGGGAGGCTTTATCAGGGAGATTACTCCTCATTTTATTCAGCTTACCCATTCACTTGCAGGTGAAATTAGTGATATCCAATCTATTGTTCAATATCCAGGAGACCATGAAAGCTGTGAAACAAGCATTATTGCTTCTGGAATGCTTTCCGGTAACGTTCCGATTATTATTAACGGTCATTCAGGAATCGGTATGAAGGATGATCTCACCTATCGTTTATTTGGAACGAAGGGAGTCCTCTCTCTTGATCAATGGGCGCAGCTGAAACAAGGTTCCCTGACTCAACCTCTTGAGCTTATTCAGTCGAGAGAAGACCGGTCCTCTCACTCTGTTCTTGAGGAATTTCACAACGCTATTAACTTGAAAAAAGCAAACCTGGTTTCTTTTCAGGAAGGGCATGCAGTTCAGCGTACACTTGAAGAATTACTTTAAACTTAAAGACATTCATTTAAAGATTAAAAAGAGGGTGAGACAAATGTATGTCTCACCCTCTTTTGTCCGGTTCACTGCGCTTCAGGCGGACGCTTCCGCGGGGCGGGGCCTTTCGCTAACTTGCTTCGAAAGTGGATCTCAAACTCCCGCTTCATCCTGCAGGAGACGCCACCTTCCGCTCCATTTACCTCACGTTTTTAAAATTATTGATATGTCCCAGAGTTTTTACTTATTTTCCAATCACATTAACAAAAGCTTCTGCTGTTTTTTGGCTTGATTGAGGGTTTTGACCAGTTACGAAATTACCGTCTCTCACGACATGGTCTGCCCAGTTAGCCTGAGCCACAAAATGCGCTCCCTGCTCTTCCAGACGGCTTTGAAGTAAAAATGGCATTTTTTCCACAAGTCCCATTTCCTTTTCTTCCTCATCAGTAAATGAAGTCAGCTTTCTTCCTTTTACAAGCGGAGTCCCGTCAGAAAGCTCGACATCGATAAATCCTGCTGGACCGTGGCATACAGCCCCGATTGCTTTATTGTTTTCCGCAAAGTGGGCAAGCCCGTCCTGAAGCTGCGGTTCATTTGGCAGGTCAAACATCGTTCCGTGCCCGCCCGGCAGAAATACTCCATCAAAATGATCAAATACAACACTTGATAACTGTTCGGTCTGAAGAAGCTGTGCTTCCGCTTCCTTCCATTCAGATGGCTGCTCTCCCTCAAGACTGTTTGGATCAAGCGGGATCGCTCCTCCCTTAGGACTTACCACCGTAACATCATAACCATTTCGCTTAAATTCAACATACGGCTCTGCAAACTCAGACAGCCATAATCCAGTTGGGTTATCTGCATCAATTTTATCAGTATTCGTTACTACCATTAAAACACTTTTAGTCATTATTGCATTCCACCTTTTTAAGTTGGTTAACTCTCACTTTAAAAATACCCCTTTGGAATGGCAATAAACATAAAAGGAACCCTTTGCCAGTTTCAGGTTTCAGTAGTAAAGCGCCATTCTTGCACTCTGCTTCTTATGACAGTTTAATTTCCACCTGAATAAATAAAAAAACTGCCATCCTTTTTAAAGGAGACAGTCTTTTATCATTTACTTAACACTTCCGACACCTAAAATATCAACCGGTCCGTGATCATCACAATGATCCCCATGGACATGATGCAATCGCCCGTTTACTAAGTAATCAAAATGATCTCCATGAGGAACCATCTCATGCCCGCAATCTTCATTATGACTGCAGCCGCACTCATGTGGCTTACATTCTTCGGGGTTTGTATCACTAACCTCTATCTTACACTCGTCCCAATGCCCTTCATGTTCATGGTGAAGATGACCATCATGGACATAATCGATATGATCTTTATGCTGGATCCTGGTGTGGCCGCAATCTTCGCTGTGCTGATGCTGATGATCTTCATGTGTATGATGAGACATTTAAGTTTCACCTCCTTTTCGACAAATTTCCTCTTATATTTAAAATATCCCACTTGGTAAGAATTAAACAATAAAAAATTTTATCTTTTAAGCCTATTTTCTACTGTATTTCATTTGGCAAAGAAACAACAAAAGAATCTTAGACCATCTGTTTCAAGAGCTTCGACCTTATTTACAGACGCTCAACAGCAGGGAAATCGGAAAATGCAGGGTAAGAGGCGGAGAACTAGATTGTCAATAAAGCAGAAATTAACTTTGGGCAGTGTCTTTTTATGGGGCTGTTTTTAAGTTTGAGGGTAGACTTTTACTTATGAGCGCGATTACTGTTTTATGAGCAGAAATGGGAGATTTATAAGCGCAATTGTGAATTTGTGAGCCGAATGAGGTAATTTATGAGCGGATTGATTCTAAGGTATTTTTTTGCGCAAACAAAAAAAGCCATTCCCCAACAGGGAATGGCTCACATGCCTAGCGACGTCCTACTCTCACAGGGGGACCCCCAA
>NZ_PREZ01000009.1 GCF_002926065.1 Jeotgalibacillus proteolyticus
GAATCGTAAGACGGAGCAAGGGCTCTACGTTTCTAGCCGGTAGGACACCCGAACCTTTCCGGCTACAAACGAAGAGCCCTAGGCGGGCGGTCAAGGGGCAAAAAACTTTTTGCTTTATTTATCCTCCAAGAGGAAGCAAAAACTTTTTGTGCTAATCCCTTGACCGCCTGCCTATGCTCGTCTTTCGTTCTCCTTGCAAAGAGGGCAAAAATCATCCTTTTCAGGAATGAATCGCTTCGGAAGGCAAAGAAGCAAACGAAAAGAGAAAATACTCAAACACCTAAATCTTTTAAATAGTGTCTAAACGGAATAAAAATGAAAGGAGGTGAAGAAAAGAAAGAAGCGTTGAACTGATCATTCAACGGGTAACATACAAAATCCCAATTATAAAGGAGTTTTAAAAGTGGAGAATCCGAAACTAACACCAATTTTTGAAGTAGTAAAAATTAAGCAGGTAGTAAAGGAAACGAACGCACCGTTTGAAAATTTTCCTGTTCGCTCTCCAGAGGATGTAAACAAAGTAGCTTCCGCTCATATCGCAGACGATGACCGAGAAGTCTTTCTTGTAATCGTACTCAACACTAAAAATCAAATTATTGCTTTGCACCGAGCGCATATAGGCTCCATTAACGCCAGCATTGTTCACCCAAGAGATGTACTAAAAGCTGCCATTTTAAATAATGGAGCCTCTATAGCCGTCAGCCATAACCATCCTTCAGGAAACAGTCAGCCAAGCGCTGAAGATATTTCAGCTACCAAAAGGCTTTATGAATCTTGTGAGCTTTTGGGAATTGATCTTTTAGATCATGTAGTCGTCACCCATACAGGGCAATATTCAAGTATGAGGGAATTAGGCTATATCTTTTAAAAACGGGCAGGAGGGAGAAATCCCTCTTGTTTAAAGAAAAGAAAAGGGACCATCAGCTGAAAGGAGCAGCTGGTGATCCCGACGAAGGGAAGAAAAGCATTCGCTTTTCCTGATTATTAAGCAGGCATCGAGCCTGCAAGACCGCTGCTTATGCAGCTTTTAAAATATGTAAAGAAAGTATCTGCTTTAACAAATGCTTCTCTAGTGCATTAATTCATAGCCAATGTAAACACTCAGTCATATTATAACTGGGTTTATATTTTAAATAAAAATGGATAGGAAGCCCTAAGATGCTTTATTGCTTTCCAATGTTATTTATTGCTTTCCAGATTTTGAAGTGGGATTATTAAGAAATAAGTTAGTCATTGAACCAAAACAAGAACATGTTATCTCTATAAATATAAATGATGGAGGGTAATTCCTTTGACGATTGCGCTTGTAACGCTCGTTGTACTAATTCTGATCAATGCTTTTTTTGCTGCTTCAGAGCTTGCTTTGGTAAACCTGAATGACAACAAAGTGAAGCGGGCTGCAGATAATGGAGATGCAAAAGCTCAAACGCTATACAAACTCATTTCACAGCCAAGCCTTTTTCTGAGTACGATTCAAATTGGCATTACGCTTGCAGGGTTCTTATCCAGTGCATTCGCTGCAGATTTTTTCGCGGGTCCGCTCGCTGAAACATTGGTTAATTGGGGCGTTCCGTTGTCATTTGGTGTGCTGAACACCGTTTCAGTCATTACCATCACCATTATCCTGTCATACTTTACACTGGTTTTTGGGGAGCTTGTGCCAAAACAGCTTGCACTTCAAAAAGCTGAAGCCATTTCTAACATTGCAGCTACGCCCCTTTCTGTACTGGCGAAAATCAGTGCACCGATTATCTTTATTCTGACCATGTCTACTAATGCAGTCGTCCGCCTATTCGGTGTTGATCCGAATGCAAAAAGTGAAGAGGCTACTGAGGAAGATATCAGAATGCTTGTAGACGTCGGGCGTGAAAGAGGCACCATTAATCTTGAGGAAAAGATCATGATTAATAATATTTTTGAATTTAACGATACCATCGCAACAGATATTATTACTCATCGCAGAGATATATCTGCTCTCCCGATTGATGCAACCTTTGAAGATGTACTTTCATTAATAAAAGAAAAACGCTTTACACACTTTCCTGTTTATGAAGAGACAATTGATAATATAAAAGGAGTTTTACATTCGAAAGACCTTTTCCAGTACATTGGAAATGGCGAGCCTTTCGATTTAAAAGATGTTATTAGAAAACCGTTTTTTGTATTAGAATCGCAGCCCATTGATGTGCTGTTTGCTTCGATGCAAAAAAGTAACATGCATATCGCGATTGTGATTGATGAATATGGCGGCACGGAAGGGATTATTACAATTGAAGATGTTATTGAAGAGATTGTAGGAGAGATCTCAAGTGAAAGCCTGGAAACTTTGCCTGAGCAGGAAATTGTCGAACTGGAACCAGGTGTGTATATTACCCGGGGAACGGTTAGGCTTTGGGAGCTAGAAGAAGCAATTAAGGTCAGCCTGCCATCAGGGGAGCTTGACACAGTCAGCGGTTTTATTATTCATGAGCTTGGCTATATCCCAAATGAATTGGACAAGCCTTTTGTTCCGTATAAAAACGTTGTGTTTAATGTACTTGAAGTATCCGAGAACAGAATCGAACGGGTGAAGATCCTTGTCAATCAGTCTGAAGACTCCGAGCCTGAAGAATAATGTAAATTAGGCTGCTGTTTTTAAGCAGCCTTTGTTGATTTTCCATCCATACGAAAAGAGGTAAATACATATGGCATTTATCTGGTTTATTCTGGCTGCAGTTGTGACTGTCTATGCAGCGATGAAGCTTTCAGCCTATGCAGATGTTATCAGTACAAAAACAGCTATGGGCGGCTTGCTCGTGGGAACGCTTTTACTAGCAGGCGCGACCTCCTTGCCGGAAGTAACAACCAGCCTTTCCGCAGTTTTAATCGGAAACAATGATATTGCAATTGGAAACGTGCTCGGATCAAACTTATTTAACATATTTATTCTTGCCTGCTTTGACCTTTACTACAGAAAGAAAAAGCTTTTTTTACAGGCAAGCAATGATCATCTATACACCGCAGGACTTGGCTTGCTGCTCACACTGCTTGTTATGGTAGCTTTAACACTCCGGATTGACTATACCATTCTTGGTCTGGGGATCGATTCTCTGTTGATTGTCGTTATTTATGGCGCAGGGATTCTGATTATTGGGCGATTATCAAAAACTGATCAGGTAGCACCGCAGACAGATGACCACATCATGACACCTAAAGAGTCCGTAGAGTCTGCGTTATCTGTTAAACACGCAGTGATCGGATTTATCATTGCAGCAATCGTCATCATGGGGGCAGGTACAGTGCTGTCCATCATGGGCGATCAGATTGCCGTCATCACAGGGCTTGGTTCAAGTTTTATAGGAAGTTTCCTGGTAGCTGCTACGACCTCACTTCCTGAAGCAGTGTCTGTACTCGTTGCCCTGCGTTTGAAAAATATTAACCTAGCAATGGGATCGATTCTCGGCAGTAATATTTTCAATATGCTTATCCTTGCAGGATCTGACCTGATCTATAGGGAAGGTGCCATTATCACAACGGTCTCAGAGTCTCACTTAACGACCGCAATCGGTGTAACTATTCTTTCAGTAATTATGATTTTGGCTGTTCTGATGAAAAAAGCAGCATCTTCTTTTACCTACATGATGCCCTCCCTCTTAATTACAGTCATTTATTTTGTCACTTCTTATTTAATTTTTGTGAACAGTTGATCTTTCCACTCTAAAAAGCTCCTGCAAAAACAGGAGCTTTTTAGATTTTAAACATGTTTGATCCAAAGATATACGTTTATATCTTTTCGCTCTGTTATTATCTATGCAACGCGTCCTGTGTGCTTCGTTCCCAAGGTTTTGTGCTGCTTCCTCATTCAGACCTTTCACTAAAATTCGTCACATTAATTAATTTGACACATTTAAAACACTATATCGTCACGTTATACTGTATAGTTTTGTAAAAACCATGATATATTTAGAGTACAAATATTAAAGGAGGTATGCCCCTTGGGAAGGAGCTGCTAAAGATAGGTCAAGTCGCTAAGCTAAGTGGGTTGTCTTCACGTACGATTGATTATTACACACAATGTGGTTTATTATCATTTGAACGCTCACCATCTAACTATCGTCTTTATGATGAAAGTGTCCTCCATACACTTGAGCGCATACGGCTTTTAAAAAAACAGCGAATGTCTCTTGATGAAATTTCTGCATCATTACAATTGCCGTATGATGAAAACCATGAGCCTCTCCTCAACGAGGTTCGAGAGGAAATTAATAAACTTCAAAAGAAAATGGTTTCCCTTGAAGAAACAATGAAACATAAACCCAAAGAAGAAAAAGCACGAATTTATCAAGATTTATCCAACAAACTCGCTGTTATCACGCAACTTTTAACGTTATTATAATTCTCGCGGAGGTGAATCCCTCACTATGAGGGAATCTATTGGATAGTATATTACTTTTAAACTTGGCCTTGGTCGCCATTTTAATCGCATTAACAGCTTTTTTCGTAGGTTCAGAGTTTGCTGTTGTTAAAGTTCGACTTTCACGCATTGACCAGTTAATCGATGAAGGAAATAAAAAAGCGATCGTCGCTAAAAAGCTCATTACCGATTTGGACTATTACCTTTCGGCCTGTCAGCTTGGGATTACAGTGACAGCACTTGGACTTGGTTGGTTAGGGGAACCGACTGTCGAAAAAATATTACATCCGTTTTTTGAAAATTTTGATATCCCAAGTTCTGCGGCAGCGATTATTTCATTCGCATTAGCCTTTTCCATCGTAACTTTTCTTCATGTAGTAATTGGAGAACTTGCTCCCAAATCATTAGCAATTCAATTTGCTGAAAAAATGACCCTTTTGCTAGCAGGTCCTCTATATTGGTTCGGGAAAATAATGTATCCATTTATATGGACATTAAATGGTTCAGCTCGTATTTTGCTGCGGACTCTTGGTGTTCGACCAGTTGGCCATGAACAAGCTCATTCAGAAGAAGAATTAAAAATTATTATGGTACAAAGTTTTGAGAGTGGTGAAATCAACCAAACCGAGCTCTCCTATATGGAGAACATCTTTGCTTTTGATGAGCGAGTGGCAAAAGACATTATGGTACCTCGCACCCAAATGGTTACCCTGATGAAAACAATGACCCAAACCGAAGTTCTAGAGATCATTAATAGTCATCCCTATACACGATACCCTGTAACAGAAGCTGGTGACAAAGATCATATTATTGGATTTGCCAACGTAAAAGAAATGTTGATTAATTACGCAGTTGGTCGAAATAGAACGCTGGAAGACAGCATGCATGAATTAGTGCTAATTCATGAGACCACTACTTTACAAAACGCCTTATTAAAAATGCAAACCGAGCGAGTTCATGTGGCTTTGGTGATTGACGAATACGGGGGAACAGCTGGCCTTCTAACTATGGAGGATATCTTAGAAGAAATCGTTGGAGAAATACGAGATGAGTTCGATACAGATGAAACACCCGATATTGAGACTGTAAGCAAAAGAAGATACCTTTTAAAAGGAAGGGTTCTGCTCGAGGATCTTACAGAACAATTTGGACTAACATTTGCAAATAGCGAAAATGTAGACACCATTGGCGGATGGTTCCAACTACAAAACACTGAAGCAATGCCGAATGATTCTATTGAAACTGACGGTCATCTCTTTACGCTCTTAGAAATGGATAACCATCAAATTATTCAGATTCAGCTTGATCTGCCTGCAAAAGAAAATCATTAAACTGTAAATGCAAAAAGACAGTTAAAGAGACTAAAAATTTCTCGGAGGTGAATCCCTCGTTTTTGAGGGTGAGTATTGGATCCCATAATCATTTTGAATTTAAGTTTGCTTGTATTATTGATTTTTTTAACAGCTTTTTTTGTAGGTTCAGAGTTTGCGGTGGTAAAGGTAAGGATGTCTCGAATCGATCAATTAATTTCAGAAGGCAATAAAACAGCTGTCATTGCTAAAAAATTAATCCATGACCTAGACTATTATTTGTCTGCCTGTCAGCTTGGGATCACCGTAACAGCCTTGGGACTCGGCTGGTTAGGAAAACCTACCGTTGAGCGCATTTTATATCCAGTCTTTGATCAGTTTGATGTCCCTTCTTCTATTTCTGCACCATTATCATTTATTATCGCTTTTTCTTTTGTAACCTTTCTACACGTTGTAGTCGGAGAACTTGCTCCTAAGACACTGGCGATTCAATATGCAGAAAAAATGACCTTATTATTAGCACGTCCTCTTTACTGGTTTGGTAAGCTGATGTATCCATTAATTTGGACACTTAATGGGTCTGCCCGATTATTATTGCGAGCTTTTGGGGTGCAGCCTGCAGGCCATGAACAGGCGCATTCGGAAGAAGAGCTGAAGATTATCATGAGTGAAAGCTTCAAGGGGGGAGAAATTAATCAGAATGAACTCTTGTATCTAAATAATATATTCACATTTGATGACCGCGATGTGAAGGATATTATGGTCCCCCGCATTCAAATGATCACAATTGATCAAGATATGGGTCGTGATGAGATTATTAGGATCTTTGACGAACATCAATATACACGTTATCCTGTTACTGAAAAAAAAGATAAAGATCGCACCATTGGATTTGTGAATGTGAAAGAAATGCTACTTCGATTCGCAAATGGTGTTCAAAGTAACGTAACAGAGATAACTCACGATTTGATTGTCATTCATGAAAGTACCTCAGTTAAGGAAGTCCTTCTGAAAATGCAGACTGAAAGAGTACCCATCGCTTTAGTAATCGATGATTTTGGAGGGACTGCCGGTCTTGTAACGATGGAAGATATTTTAGAGGAAATTGTTGGAGATATCAGGGATGAGTTTGATGGTGACGAACTGGCAGAAATCCAAAAAATAAATGAAACAACCTATCACCTTCAAGGACGTGTTTTACTGGATGAACTTGAGGAGCAGTTTAATGTTACATTTGAAAATCGTGACGATGTAGATACGGTTGGCGGTTATATTCAGCGTTTTAATGAAGAAAATTCTCCTGCTTTTACAATTAAGCATAACTCCTACCTGCTGACTGTTTTAGAGATAGAAAACTATCAGGTTCTGAAAGTCTTATTAGAGTTATTGCCTGAAAAAAAATAAAATTTTAAGACTACCAGTAGCAGACTCCTCCTGGTAGTTTTTTATTTTTCGCCTGATTGCTCAACTGTTTTAAAAACCTAAAGTTTTTTCCGCTTTTTCTTCTAATTCCGCCGCAAAATTCCCTCCAGAAGCTGCAAGAAGTTAATCGAGAAGTAGTAGAAATTAAATTAAATTTAAATAGGGTCCTCCCCGTTACCAGCAACAGATATTTCAAAAATATAAGAAAATAAATCTTTCTCTTTCAATCCTGTTCCAGGACGGCAGCACTAACGGTCTGATCAAAAAGAAAAGACCGCTTTTTGTCATGCCGTAAGTGTCGCTGGGGCATTAAATGGCTCGATAACCACGGTCTGTACGGCTTGCGCCTACAGGCCGTAGGTTCCTGATCCCTTGCCTTCGGCCCATCCTCCACGAGCCGAAAGCAACAAGTTCAAGCCCATCAAACCCAATCGGAACCAGCCTGACAGCTGCTTTTAAAGAATAGTTGCCCTTTTTCCTTCCAAATTGTAAGACGGAGCTATTCTTGTCTTTTCGTTCTCCTTGCAAAAAGGGCAAAGATTGTCCCTTTTCGGGGCTTAATCGCTTCGTAAGGAAAAAGGTTAACAACTAAAACAAGAGGAGTAAAGGCAAATGATCATAGAAGAGGATGGAAGTAGTTACTACAAGGTGTAGGAGCAAGCTCGGCTGAGTAAACAAGAATGCCCCCACGAACACAAATTGTTCGTAGGGACATTATTGTTTTGCTCCTTCATATACACCCTGCGCTGGGATAATTTTTTATGTTTCCCTTTGCTGGCCTGTGAGACTGGCTTCAAATAAATCAATGATTTCCAAAAATCGTTCAGCTTCTCTGAAAGTATGATCTGCCAAGAGTGGATGAATGTTACTTTTAATTCTGCATGCTTCAATAAGATCCCTTGCTGTCTTCTTAAAATCCCTTAGTGAAGCAACCGAAACTTTGTTTTGGTTTAGAAATTGACTTTGAAGAGGGATCGTTTCAGATTGTGGCCGCATTGAATCTAAATCAATTGCTTGAAAAAGAAGTTGATCAAAATCATGACTAAATTCTCTCGCCTGATCTACTAACCTTCTCTCGGAAGGATCTAAAAGATGTCCAATAAACTTAGCATGATCAGCCATAATCCTTAAGAAGAATACATTTTCTTGAATGACAGCATCTGGCGTTGGTGCTAACTTCCCTTCGTTTAGTTCTTTTAATCGATTAGCAAAGTAAGCTGCTTCTCTGCTTATATGATCTACTAATAATGGAAAATTGTTCGTGCGAATCTCGCAGTGCAACGTTAAACCTAATACCTTTCGCTTATAAGACCATATTGCCACTGCAGCTTGGTAAACTTCGGAATTAAAGGCTTGAACCTGGCGTAGATCTGAATTTACTGTAAATCGGTCTAACCTTTCTTCAATTTTTTCAAACAAAGAGATAAATTGTTTTGCCTCATCAATTAATTGTGTCTGTTCGTATGTAAACCCCAAGCTTAAAAATAAGGCATGCTCTTTCATGATCCTGGACCAGAATTTAATTTCATCCAAGGATCTGGCTACAATCGGGTCAGCCAATTTATACCCTCCCTGCTGAAGTTTTCTCCTTTCTCAATATATTTTCAAACTGTATTATTATTCTTATTTTTCATTTCATCTTCGATGAACAGCTGATTACATCATACATAAGGTTAGAGGTATTTATTTTAGTGTCTATATGGTATAATAAAAGAAAAATTTAAAAAGCTCATTCAATTGTAAGGTAGCTTCTATATGTGCATCTTATGGAAAAAGGAGTGTTTAGATGGATCCTTCTTTTTGTACATGTCCGTATTGTGGATGCGAGTTAGAAACCCAGGGACAAAATTTTTCATTGTGATTTTTGCGTAATGCGTGTGCCAGCTAATATTGCGCAGCGTAATCATGAACGAATTGCTGTCAGAGTGAAAGAATTTGTACTGGAATCGTATCTTGATAAGACCACACCGGAATTAATGATTCTTTCAACGTTTGAATTGCTCTCCCTTTTAAAGTCTGTACGGGCAGAAAGAACGGCTATGTATGAATTAATGAATACCTTTTACAAAGCAAGGACCAATCTTTCAACATCTGATTTTAAGGAATCTGAACAGTTTTCAGGAGAAGAGTATGAACGCATTTCCCGAAAAATGTTTGTCGTAGAAAATATCCTTAAGCTACGCCTTGGTTATGTGCCAACAAGGATTACGGAACATTATTTGGCCATATTTGGAATCCATCAAGAAGGATAAAAACAAGCCGATGATGATTCAACAGTAGCGAAAAGAAAAGGATACTGTCGGACAGTAAGCCTTTTAATCAATGGAGCAGTCGGGTATACTTTACGTAAATACCTTTGTGCTTGGGTATTGTATGTTACTTTTTGCTCCGGCCTGATCACCGGAGTCTTGTTTAATAGTTATTAGTGTCTACATGGTATAAAATAAAATCAGGAGGGGATGAAAATGAATTTTTCATTTTTGAATCGGGAACATCAAGAACGGTTTCAGGAGATTAGGGAAACCATGCCGATTCATACACGCAGGGATAAAGAATATCTCTCCCTTGTCTTTGTTATGACGGGTGATGATGAGCTGTTTAATAAGATGATTCCTTACTTTAACAAGCAGGATTGCACCTTATCTTCAACGGAATTATTTGAGGAACAAGATTTTAGTTCAGGCATAAATGTATTGGCCAAGCTTGGTGTTCATTTGTTTAATAATAACGTATCAGTTGAACCACTGGATTTTATGTCTTTAGACGAACAGAGAATGGCTTTAGCCATGAATGCTCTTTTGATTCGTCGTTATGGTCTCCCTTCTCCTTATGAGGAAACGGAGGAAAAGCTTTATTCTTAATCCATTACCAATAGGAGCGTTTTTATGAAACGAGTTTCTTTTTCTTTAGTGCCAGGACAAGTTGAACAGTATAAAGCGTTAGTCGATGCTTCTTTACAATCACGGATTCTTCGAAATTATATTTTAAATGAATACCAATTACCGGAGGACTTACGTGATATAAACATAGGTGACCGGCAAGGACTCAAACCACTCCCTTTTCACTTTGATGAATTTACGGATGAACGTGTCAATGAACTGGTCAAACATATTCAAAAACATGGGTGTAAAGCGAATCGATCCACACTTATGTCTCATATTTTAACCCAACTAATTCAGAAGCTATCCCTTCAATCGCAGGGGCTCCCTAAAGATCGCGTGATGCGTCATTCGAGTTTTTACTTTGAACGTGGGACACGGGAGCTCATTGAGAAGTTTATCCCCTTCCGGGATCGAAACGCTATGATAGAACGATTTATCTTAGAGGATTATCAACCACGAAAACAAAATCCTATCCTATTCGATAAGCCTGTAGAACCGGAAGCAATGAGAATTAGTATTGCAGCTGAAGCCTTTGATAAGCTTGATCAAAAGGTAAGTGAAATTGGAACAAAAGCCGTGACCAGAACGTCGTTAATGCGAGATGTGATCGAGCAGCTCATTGAAAAGTTATCAAATTCAGATGCACGAAAATTGATTGCGGAAGTTCGATTGAAGCATGCTTTAGATGATTATAAGAGTCGTTTTGGTGAGGATGTTTTAAAAGAACAGCTGCAGCAGTACACGATTAAAGGAGAAGGGTCCTAATGGAACTGCATCAATGTGATTATTGCGCTAGAAGAGATTATAAAGAATACGTAGCCCGAGTAAAATGGGGTGTTGATCGGTTCGATCCAGACCGACATCCTAATTACTACTGCAGGAAGTGTTTAAATACAGTCATTGAAAATTCAAAAGGTGTTCCCCATATAAAGGAATATGGGTACGAAGTTGATTATCCATTTGCTAATAACATTGAAAAAGGATAAAAGTACTTATAGATAACCGGGAAATTTAAAGTAAATAGAAGAACATTAAAATTATATAGGTTGCTATGTGAAAAATAATCAAATGAGGAAAAGCTACTTGATATAAGTGAGCTTTTTCTTATTTAATTTTTGTCTTTTTTTTCCTTTATTTTTAGGTTTAAAGTATGTTTTATCAAATTAATATACGATTATTTGAACCAAGAAAAAAACCCTTTCTTTTTGGGAACATCTTCTTCAGGAATATTTTCTTGTTTTGTTTGTTTCTCTTTTATAACCATGAGTAATTGTTCGTCTCTTTTTTCAATCATTTCAGTAAGAAACTTTTGTTGACTATCCATATGCAATTGTTGTTTTTTTAATTGCTGGATCAATACTTCATTAAAGTCCTTCTGGAGATCAAGCTGCCTTTTTATTTCTTTTAAGTCGTCCAATATCAATAGAGATATTTCTTGTTTTGGTTCTGGCTTCGTTTTTTCTCCGCCAGTAGCTAAATAATATTCAATTTGTTTTAAAGAATAATTTTGGACCCGGTTTAATTGCTTAATTAACCGTAACCTTTCTAAAGCAATCTTATCAAAATAGTGGTATCCGTTTTCTCCAATAATCGTAGGGATATGTGTTTTTAATTCGCGCATCCAATTTCGTACTACGCCCGGACTCTCTTCTATGTGTTGAGCAGCTTCTTTAACTGTTAAGCGAAGATCACTTATGTTTTCATTCAGGTTTTCAGTACATTGGTTTTCAATTACGTTCATGTTTACATGCACCCTTTCAAGATAAGTGTTAACTTATGTGTGAAAACATTACGCTAAGAATAACTTGTTGCGTGGGTGTGTGACAAGAACCAATCAGGTATTCATGTAGGTTCCACTCTTATGTTAAAAGTTCGGTGTTCAATTTAAAATATCCTTTGACTTCATTTGTCTATTTTTGATACATAAGCAAAAAAACTCCACCTATGTGGAGTTTTAAATTAAGGTTAATAAATTTACTTCAGCTTTTGTAATTAGCTCTTATTGATTACTCCATACTCCTCTAACAAACTTCTTATACCCTGGTTAATCAGTCTTGATTTATCACCCTTTTCTCCCCTAGCTGCTATCTTATCTACTTCAGCAGCTAAATCTGGGTCCATATAAAAGGACGTAAAAACTTTTTTGGGTTTCTTTTTTATTGCTTTTTTTCCAGCAGCTAATTCTCTTAAATAATCATTGTCATCAACAACATCGTTGTCATTGACATATGTTTTGTTATTGTTAATTTCAATGTTTTTATTGTTGTTTGTATTATTATCTTTAACATTTATTTCATCAATCGTTTCATTATTATTATTATTGTTGCTGTCATTTACGTTTTCTTTCGTATCATATGAATTAAAGAACGCTTGAGGGGCATTCGGTTTTTTAATTTTATCCTTGAGGTTGTTTTTGTTCGACACGTTCTTTCAGCTCCTTTACAAACGGAATGTAATATTCTAAGGCATTTTTTAATTCTGGATTTCCATCAAATCCTGCAATCGGTAACCGTCTGGTAGACGCTTTTCTTTTAATAATGGTATCAAATTTTAAGTTAGGGTGATCTTCCTCGATGGACTCTAGCATCACTTCATTTTCCTTAGCTCTTGAATCTATCAAAGAGAATAAAATACCTGCAGTATTTAAGTTAGGGTTATATCGTTCTTTTGCTCCTTCAACCATTTCAATAAATTTAGGAATGGCATAATACGCAAACATGGACCCGTCGAACATAATTACTACATGGCTTCCGCCTTCAGAATATGTACTGAGGGGCAGAATGGTTTGTTCTGAAAGAGATGGCGGTGTATCGATAATGATCCAATCATAGTCCTTCATTACAGGTTCTAATGTCTTCTGGAGAGCGTTAAGCTTTAATCCTTTTGAGTACATATGTCTTGGCAACGTGGCGAGAAAATCATTAGAAGGAATTAAGTCAAGATTCTCTTGGATCCGAATGATATATGGTCTTGCGTCGCCTTCAATAATTGCTTCTAAAACCGTTTTTTCTTCAAATACATTGCATATGTCGTATTCTCCGGTTAAAAAGCTTGTAAGGTTTCCTTGGCCATCCATATCAATAGCCAGAACCCTTTCTTCTTGGCTTAAGAGGTATGATGTAATGCCGCTGCTAGTAGATTTTGAACAACCGCCTTTACTGATCCCAAATGTCACTATTGTTGCTGTCAATCTTGACACCCCTTTCAACGTATATAGTAATGTATATGATGCTACTACTCGTATCATTACTATATAAATGTAATTAATAAAGATAACCCTTTTATTATTGTCTTTAATACTAACATTAAAATATATGTCATCATATATTTTAATATATATATTAACTTTACGACTAATTTTATAGTCAAAAGAGCATTTCTTCTAATGAGGAAGGAAATTTTTATTTTCTGAATAAAGGGAATTAATGTTAAACTTAAGCGACAGTTTAATGGAATAACCAAAACCTATAGCAGGTGTAATCAAATAACAATATTATGGCAAGGATAGAGGGTTTTTGACTAAATCTAATAAGAACGCTCAAACATTTTCCTCGAGCCAAATTTATATAGATATTTAAAGGGGAGATAAAATTGGATATAAGGTTCTATGATGAAACTAGGCCCAGAAAAAAAAGAGATAATATTGATGATGATTTTGAATCACAATTCTCAGCAGCAACTGCTGTATTTTCTTTTTTTCTCTTCAAGGGCAAATCTAAAGAAAATATTAAACAAATTAATATTGATTGTAGAAAAAATATAAAATCTATTTTTTATCATGATGTTGTTGATGGATTTTGGGACATCGACGTTCCTTATGACCCCTATGTATTTTTATCTATTACTGAGGATGAACAAAAAAGAAAGGAGTTTCTAAGGGTTTTCAATGAAATTTTCGAACAAATCTTTGAACATAAAAATTGGGATAAGGAAGTCTTACAAAAAGCATTAGCCAGTTCTAAAGAAGTAAGTTTTAAAAGGGAATTTTTATTAAAAGGAACTCCTAAGAAGAATCCTAAAAAAGATAAGCTAGCGATAGTAAGATGTATAGAGGATATTAGAAGTTTTCAAATAATCTGTTAACATGGGATTTTAATTCAACTTTAACTTTAGAATCAGGTATTAGAAATTGGAAAAAGATAATTTTATTGGAAGAGAATTAATGTATATAAACTTTTGAAAAACAAGGTTAAATAGAATAGTTCTGTCGAAATTAGCACTTTATATACTCCTGAAGGGAAGTGAGTTTTTTTGGGTTTGAATAGCAACGGGAATTTTATTAATAGAATAAGTATGATGTCAGATGAAGAGCTGGATACTTTAGACTTGCAGGTGTATCTAGTTTCTAAGGCAACCCAAAGTGATGATCTATATTTTGCAAAAAAAGAGATATTAGATCCTGACTTGAGAATATGGTTAAAAAAGAGAATAAAGAAAGAATTGAATAACATAAAGATTGACAGCGCAGAAGGCAAAAAGTTTTATACCGCAGAATATAATCATGAATTAACAAAGGCTGATTATATTGCTAAATTAGTTATAGAGGATGATGAAGATTTAAAGGATAAACTTGCAAAACTACTTCAAGCTTTAAATCACAGTAACAGCACATTTTTAGATAAAGATGCAAAGTTTCAAGTGGTTAAAATCTCAAAAGACACCGAACACGCCTATTTTATTTTTTATCGAGGTGTAAAAATTTCTGCAATGGAACGAAGAAATGTCAGTAAACTCCCGACAGTAAGAGACAGAGAGCAGTTGGTTATTCAAGACAAAAATGTCATCGAGTTTGGAGGTAAGATTGAACTCTTTATTCACGAAGAAATGATGTACATTCTGAATCCAAGAACACTAGAATATACTTTTAATTATGATGATCATATTAAAAGGCAGCGGGATAATAACTTAGAAACTATTACTAATATGAGCTTTTTTGATGACGGGTCAAACACAACCAAGTTTAAAGAAACCTCTAGCCAGTATATTCTTTCTAGAGGTTTAGCTTCAATTAAAAAAGAAACATTAGACGCCTTAGAGGAAAGTTTTGAAGAAAGGTGTGAAGAATTAAATATGATTAAAAGTGATATACCTGAAAATGAGCCAGATAGAGAAGAATATCTTGAGAGATACAGTTCACTCTGGCCACTTTATGAACACATTGATGTCGAAAATCAGAAGGTAAGATTTAATCCGGATCATGAAGTAACACCGTTACTTCATTTTTTCTCTGATAAGATCGTAGAGTCGTTTCTTACAAAAAAATTCAAATCTCAAACTAATTAAAAAAGGGGTATTTAGACTATGTGGAGTAAATTTCAGCAAGCTATATTATGGATAATAACTTATTCTCCACTAGTCATTGTAATGGTCTTTAGATTTATTGCAGGTAATAAATACTTCGGGCTCGACGAGTGGTTGGTAAATCAAACTTGGGTAAATAAGAATAGTATCTTTGTGAGTTATTTGAGTGCAGAAGTTTATTTTATTATTGCAACAATAATTTATACTTATTTTAGCTATAAGTACACCATTAAATGGTTTATGTCTGGGTTTGAAGATAGAATAAGGGCAGGAGAAGATGGTCAGGACATGTATATAAGAAAGGCAGAGAGGTTAAGTGCAAATGATTATTCTTTCTTTTTGCTAACATTACTTATTCCCTTGGTGTCTCTTGACCACTCATCAGTGATTAACTTAGCCGTATCATTAATAATAATATTCTTTGTTATCGCAATCTATGTGAAAACAGATGCAATAAGTGTTTGTCCTCTACTCTTTTTTTCTGGAAGAAGTGTTTTTAAAGGAGTTATTTCTTTAGGGGAGAAAGAACAAGAGCCTAATGACAGTTCTCTCAGAAAAGATGTAATTTTCATTATGATGAAGGATAAAATAACATTTAATCGGAAAGTTCGAGGTGAGAGGCTAGTTAATGATGTTTACTACTTAACAAATAATGAAATGGATAATGATTAATCTTTATAGATAGGGTTCAAGAGGGCATCTCAACTGAGGTGTCCTTTCATTTTATCCAAATTGTAAAAGGCTTTCTCTTGTATAAGACTTAGATTTTACAAAATTTAATTCATCTTTATATTTTATCTATATATTTCGTTTATTAACTTATCTTTTAATTACAATATTAATGTTGATATTAAAATATATGTCAACATATATGTATTAAAATATGTTAGAACCCTTTGAGTATTGTTATCAAGGGATTATTTGTGTCTAATTGAGTTTAGAATTACGGTTAAAATACGAAAAATTTAAAAAAAAATGAGTTATTTCTCTGTTTAAGGTGGCAATCCTTTATTAGAAATGATACGTTTAAAGTAACATTTTTTCATTTGTCTACAAATCTACAAATCTACAATTGAAAATTTAATTTATGAAGTCAAAGGAGAATATCAATGGCAAATAACTCTTGTACAGTCGTTACCTTTGGTAATTTCAAAGGTGGGACGGGAAAAACAACTAATAGTACCATGATTGCCTATAGTTTAGCTAAGATGGGCTACAAGGTTCTTTTAAGTGATCAGGACCCACAGGCAAATGCCACCAGCCTCTATTTAAAAACAAAGGCTATTCTATCTGATGATATTGTTAGTTTTGAGAAAACACTTATGGCTGCTATTCAAGCTGAAGATTTATCTTCTATCGTAACGGAGATAAAAGACAACCTTTTTCTATTACCAAGCTTCAGTGACTTCGCCCTTTATCCTAAGTTTTTAGAGAAAAAGTTCCCTAACGATATTGACCGTGTTCAATACTTCTCAAGCCTTATTGAGCCACTAAAAGCCGAATTTGATTTTATTTTTATTGATGTACCTCCTACTATTTCTATTATTACGGATTCAGCTTTATATGCATCAGATTTTGTGGTTGTGGTGCTACAAACCCATGAACGCAGCTTACAAGGTGCTGAAGTATTTACGACCTACTTGCAGTCTTTAATTGATGAGTATGAGGCAGACATGGACATCCTTGGGATCTTGCCGGTTCTTTTAAAGAACGGAGCTCCAGTTGATGTGGCCACACTGGAAAATGCCAAAGAAATCTTTGGAGAACATAATCTTTTTAAGACTCTTGTAAAGAATATGGAGCGATTAAAGCGATTCGATATTACAGGCATCACAGAAGACGATATGCATGATAAACGAGTCATCACCAGTTATGATGCCGTAGCGAAGGAATTTTTAGAGCGTCTACAACTTACTGTGGGAGATGAGAAAAATGTCTGATTTGCTAAGAAAAAAATCAAAACAGATACTTGATCGCGGTGCGTCCATCCAACCAAAGACTACTTTTAATTTAGAAGAAGAAGTGAGGGAATCATCCTCTAAACAGAAGGGGACTTCAGAAGGCCGGGAAACAGGCAGAAAGAAAGCAGCTGCAAATTCCACCACTACTGTAAGAGTAAGTACATTGAATAAAGACAAATTAAATGCTTTGGTCGTGCTTGGGGTTGCTGATAATGTCGATAACCTCGTTGATATTTTGATGGATGAATACATATCCTCGATATTATCTAAAGATGAAAAAAAGCAATATTCACTGATTTTAGATGTTTATAATTTAAAAAAGAACGGGAAAAAATAGTCTTGCTTCTAAGCACCCAGTAACAGCCCGAGGTTTTAATTTTGGGCTGTTTTTTCTATTTAAAAACTTTTCTTGAAATCTTGTAGACTGATCTACATGTAGATCAGTCTACAAATCTACATGTAGATCAGTCTACAAGTCTACATGTAGATCAGTCTATATGTAGACTGATCTACAATGTGTAATTAATCACGTAATTTATTTTCTCCTGAAATGCTGTTATATCAATAATTAATAGAGTAAGAGAGATTGAAAATATTTATTGTAATGGTTATTATTAATCTACATGTAGACCAGTCTACAAGTATATTAGTCTACAAATCTACAAATCTACTTGTAGACTGATCTACAAATCTACAGCTTTTTGAATGGACGGCAAACCCTATTGTAATGCGGTATTTCCTTCTTTATACTTGGGGGCACAAGCAGCTGGATGGAAAGTATTAGTATTTCATCGTAATCAACCCAGCTGAAAAAGGTCAACAAATCATATATGAGACTGGAAGCTCTTGAAGCTTAATAGGTTATAAAATCTGTACATAATTATCGTTAATAGAAAACAAGAGTAATTATAAATTCTAAAAAAACAAAAAAAAGAGTGTTGCTGTCAACAACACTCTCTTTCAAAACAAGCTAGCTCCTGGCAGTCAACCAAACTAGCTTTAATAGGTCAATCATGATGCTGTCAACATCATGATTAATTCATATAATTATATGTACAATAAATCATATATTATGTGAATGGTTTTTACAATTATTTTTGCTAGACAATTTCTAGCAAATTGTGAAATTCCCTATTAGAGCAAAAGGTATAGATCGCTATGAGCATAAGCTTGTAGCGATCTTTTTTGTGTCGAAAGGGGAAGAGTAATGAACGTTTATCGGGCTATATATAAGGATCAATTAACAGAAACACCAAAGGTTCAGTCTGAAAAGCAGCAAACAGGCTACAGCAGCCATCTTGGTTGGATATTTGTTTGTAACGAGTTTCATGAAAAACCTAAATCTCTTCGAACCTATCATTCTTTATACGGAGCATTAGAAGCGTTTACCTATTACACGCCTAACACTTTTTATCGAAGAGATCAGCGCCATGCAGGAGCTTTACGCTGGCTTAATGCCATGGTCATCGATATTGATGTAAAGAATGCTCAAAATCAAGGATTAATTTTACCGGATGTACTAGATGCGATAACAGCTGCAGGTCTTCCAGGACCCTCCCTAGTTGTTTCTACTCCTTCAGGAGGATTTCACGTGTATTGGTATTTTAACCAAGCGAAAAGAGCCTTGCCGAAAGTAACGGACCACTATAAACGTATTCAACAAACCATCGCAGAAGTTATTCAAGGGGATCCACAAGCTGTCGGGGCAGAGCGATGGTTTCGTATGCCCACAAATGAAAATACTCTCTATCAAAGCGAGATTCGCGTTTCATTTGACGATTTATGTGATTGGTTTTCTATACATATTGAAGAACAAATTGAAGAGAGAAAAGCCGTTTGTGTTGATGTTGCGAACCTTTTGCATCACGCAGCCGTTCAAAAGCTCCTAAAAGGTGTTTCTAAAGGGCAGAGGGATAACACATGCTATACCCTTGCTTTAGCCTTTAAAGCAGCAGGTTTTACTGAAAGAGAAACTGAACACCGCTTGCATGATTGGAACCAAAAGAATGATCCAGCCATGAGCCAGTTGGATGTGAAACGCAAAGTAAAAAGTGCCTTTAAAAAGGATGCTCCACCTGGACCATCGGCTTACTGGATTCGAACCTTATCGGGTATGACCTTTACATATCAAGTTTGGGAAGATGCTAAATCAAGGGAGGAACGAAAATATAGTCATTTTGATGAATGGGAGAAAGATGTCCTTCGCTACCTAAAACAACAAGGTGGCCAAGTTTGTGCTGCTCAACGATCGATTGCTCAAGCAATCAAATCGTCTTCAGATGATACGGTCTCCATTCCTTATTCTACGTTTAAAAAAATTGTTGATCATTTAATCCAAATTGGAATGATTATAAAAGACGTTAAAGGGAAAGGAAGGGCTGCTGTTACCATTTTAACCCTTAAAAAGAACTCAAAGGTTGTTCCATTTAAACGAAAAGATAAGCCGAAAAATAATGGGCTCAATTCAAATACATTTATAGATCTGGTGGTGGGTGGGATTTATTTATCCCTTATCTTTGACCGTTTTTTTACTCCTGGTGATGGCTTTTTTGGGGGTGTTATTTGTTCTTCGTCTCTTGGTGATATACCTTAATATACATATTTCCCTTTTGTAAAATTTAGAATATTTAGGTAAATACCCTTGATTATATTTCCATATATGGTAGGCTTGTATTGTAACTGATGTAGTAAAAGAAGTTGTAAATGATAGCTTCACCACCACCAACACCTAATACAAGTGTAGATACGTGGAATATGCCGCCCGGTCCTGCTAAATGGTCACGGCTCTCCATACTTCTGTTCCGTGACCATTTAGCAGGACCTTAGCTATATAATCCACTTACCCGATCAAATGAGATATGTGAGTGTGTGGGTGTTGGTGGTGGTGAAGTGTTAGAGAGTGTGGAGAGAGTAGAGTAGTGAGTGAGTATAGAGAGTGAGTAGTGTGTGTGAGTGAGTTGTGGATTGAAAGAGTAGAGAGAGAGTAGAAGGTAAGTAGAAGTAGAGAGAGTAGAAGTAGAAGATAGAGGTTGGAGTTTGGTTAGGTAGTAGAAGTTTTGTTGGATTGGGGATAGGTTGTGTAGTGGTGGATCGGGGAGAGTGTGGGTTTGGGTTTTAGTGTAGTTGAAAATTGATTGTATTAATTGAGAATGGTTTTTCGGGGGAGGGTGAGAGGATGAGGTATCATTTTTTGCCGTTTTTGATTCCGAAAGAAGGTAGAGTTTATGAGTTGAAAACAACGATGGATTCGAAGATTTTATATTTTAAAGATGAGACAGCCTGGGCGACAATGTTGAACTTTTTGGATCGACCTTGGTATAGAAGATTATTCAAAGATGAATGGATCAGTTGGGAAGTTGTAGCGACTAAAGATGATATACGCTATTTTGTATGGGTGCCAAATGAGCATATAGGAAAGGTGTTTAAAAGCAAGTACTATTCAGAGCATCCGCAAGTGGAGATTGTAGAGGTCGAGGATCCTAACATTGATTTTTCTCGTCCACATGCAGGGACTAAGCTTTTCACCGAATCCCATTGGACCATTCCTATTAAGACATACCACAATGAAGTGGTTGATACGCAAGCTGAATTGATTGAGTTTTTAGACGGGTTAGAAGATGGCCAGGAAGTTCATATGCAATTCCTGTTAAATACAGCTTACAGAACTGAACGAAGTTTTAGAGGGATATTCCGACAATTTCATCGAGAAGGGGATTATGATGAAACGCTTGATAAAGATAATGAGCTTTATTTATCAGCGATTGAAGGGAAGTCCACAAGAATGTTATCAAGGATGAATATACGCGTTGTGGCGTTTGGCAAGGATCCATTAGATTCTAAAGAGTTAATAAAAAGTGCAAAGGGATCCATCGGGACATTCTCCAGTGGCCGTTTGAATCGTTTAAGAGGTCGGGAGTGGTGGTGGTTTCGCACATTCCGTCCTCTTTTTCGTTGGGAATTCAAAAAACGTATCTTTTCTATGGAGCGCATGAAAAAAAGGATTGTTCTTGGCACAGAAGAAATGGCTGCTATCATGCGGCTGCCGAGTGAGCGAGTCCAAAATAATAAGTTAAACCGATTAAAAATGCGGTCAACACCTATCCCAAAAGAAGTAAAACATGCTCAGTTTGATCCGGCATTTGCTATTCCATTGGGTGAGCATTATTACCATGGTCAGAACAATAAGGTGATGTTTGATTTAGCGACTTTGCGTTATCATGCAGCTTTTATTGGCATGTCAGGTATGGGGAAATCAACCGCCATGTATAACTTAGTCGAGGATTTACTGCAATTAGATGGAGCTGGTGAGTCGATTGGGGTAACGGTCATTGATCCTCACGGTGATTTATGCCAAGACATTGCCGCACGAATCCCCCCGAAAAAACAGCATTTAGTTCGGTATTTCAAGTTTTCAGAAGGCGAGATGCCTTTTAATGTTTATGATGTTGATTTTGCGACCAGTGAAGATAAAATTGCTCAGACTGTGGCCGATGTTCTAAAGCGAACGTGGAAGGATTTTTGGGGTCCGAATATTGATGATAACTTTTTGAATGGTGGTATTGCATTACAGCGAATAGGTGAGGCGAGTTTGCCGAATCTACAACGGTTATTGAGCGATATTGACTACCGTGAAAGTGTCCTAGAACGATTAGACCGGCAAGACCCCATAGAAAATGATTTATATTTATATTTTGCTAATCTTCATGAGCTGAAGGATCGTGAATTACAGCAAAAAACCAATTCAACACTAAACAAACTTCGAAAAATAACGTTGTCCGGTGTTATGGGGAAAATGCTTCGTGCCAAAACAAACGGGTTACGTTTTAGAGAGAGTATGGATCAGGGAAGGATCAACCTATTAGATTTATCCGAATTAACAAGTGATGAAAAGAAGCTGATTGGCTCCATGTGTCTTACTTATTGTGAGCTTGCCGGTAAAAGCAGAGCTGATACGCCAGCTTCTGAACGTCATAAGCTGCCTTACCATGTGGTGATAGTGGATGAGTCGCCAACCTTTATGGAACACAGTACAGATGCCATTGAATCTTTTTCATCTGAATTACGGAAATATCGAACATCTATTGTATTAGGGATGCAGGGGTTAAAAGGTCAGGTGCCAATGAACGTGTCTGACTCGATTTTTCGGAATTTTGGGACTTTTGTTTCTTTCCGGTTAGGAAATTATGAAGATGCTCAATTGGTCAATAAATCATTGCCATCTGAAGTGTTAACGGAAAATGATTTTTTGAATGTAGAACCCTATCACGCTTATGTAAGGATGCAAGCAGGAAATGAAAGATCGAGACCATTTTTAGTCCGGATGAAAGAGCCAGGACCGGCTGCATTTCAAGATGCTATTCCTTCCATCAAGGAAAAAACGGTTTCTGAAGCGATTCAACTTGAAGAACAAGCCATTTCGAGCCTTTCAGTGGCTGAATCACAGAAAAAGGAAGCTGAAGTTCAAGAAAATGATGCTTATTTTGATGATCCTGAAATTGATTCAACCGAAGATATTGAAGGACCGGTTGCTGCTGACCAGGATAAACCTCACGTAGATCAAGCTGTCGATTCTTTTTTTGATGAAGCAGCTGCTTCATTAGATCCATCAGATGATGAGGAACATTCAGCAACAAATGAAAGTAAGGAAGAAGATTTTTTTCCGATTGATGTAGAAGAATTTAAAGAAAAACAGGAGCATCATGCAGCTGAAGTCACGTGTCAAGATTCTGAAGAATCTTTCAGGGAGGACGAGAAAGATGAGAAAAAGAAGCGTGAAGAAGACATGTCTATTGATGATTTCTTGGTTTAGGGGGATTTTAAATGCCAAAAAGAATTGGCGAGATCGAAGAAGGATTATTTGTTGCATTACATGACCTGGTGTTTGTGGATGTAGAGTATTTAGAAAAATATCTGTATGTACATCCTGATGGAAAGCCATACAGCAGATATTGGATATCAAGGCAAATGAGAGCGTTGGAATCAGAAGGGTATATAAAGTCCTTTCCAGTTGCAAAAGCAACTGTACGAGGCGGTGATCGCTTAGTTTATACATTGGATTCAAAAGGTGTTCAGGAAGTCAAAGAGATACTTGGAGATGCTGATTGGGATACAAGGTGGGCGCAGCGTACGCCTACTTATGTTTTTCATTCATTACGCATGTCACATATTCTTTCAACTTATGCAACCAAACAAGATGAATCAGTCACTTTTAAAGAATATTTTTCCGAAAGACGGGCGTTTCGAAATTATGGTGAAGTAACCAAAGATACGTTAGGAAAAAGTAGACAATCAGCTGCTACAGTCATTCGTCCGGACGGGGCGTTTGTACTGGAAAGAGAATTGAAAGAGACAAAAGTACAGTTCTTATATTTTGTTGAATTGGAACGAAGCAGACAACGGATAGACGTCACGTTGAATAAGGTTAGACGATTTAACGAGTATGTCAGGAAAAAACATTTTGCGGAAGATGTTATTTTCGGAGATTCGATTAAAGTGGTAAGAATTTTGTTTGTCTCAAACAATGAGACCGAACGAAACAAACTGATGGAAAATGCAAAAAAAGCTGATGCACGAGAGATCGAAAAGATCGGTGGAGCTTTGTTATTTACTACCTATAAAGAATTGTGTGAAGACCCATACGGAGAGATATGGAAAGCAGCTCATTCAAGCGAACCGAACCGACTATATAGACTCCATAGTCGCATCGAGTAATGAACGCATTTTGAAAGGGGGTGAAAATTTGGGCTATAAGGTGAAACGAGGATCGTCGTCTACTGATAGCGGCATTAAGGATATGTTTCATGGTTTTTTTAGAAGATTGATTGTGACTCTCGTTATTTTCGCTTTGATCGTTGTAGCCGGTTATTTTGCCTTTCAGTTTGCATACGATCGTTTCTCTCCTTTTGCTGCAGCTGCTGATGATGTTTTAGCGTGGATCAAGGTCTTTTATGCAGAGCATGGTGTTTGGGCTACTCTTGGGCTATTTGCAGCTGTTTGCATCGGTGTATGGGCCATCGGGGAAGAATCCCGGAAGAAAGATCGGCGTAAGCAAGCCGTGAACGAAATGATGAAGTAAGGAGGTAAAAAATGAAGAAGCGTGAATATCCAAAAACCGTATTCAGGAAAAAGGTTTTCAAAGGAGCTTTTTGGACCGTATTTTCATTGGCATTGTTCCTATCAGTCGTTTCGATTATCCGAGTTGCCAATGCTACTGAAGGCAGCGCAGCTGCAGATGAAGAAACGGTTGTTGAAGAAGAAGGCACCAATCATGCTACCGGAGTAGGCGCTCAGACTTTTGCTCAAAATTTCGCTGAAAATTACTTCATTTGGGAGAATACAGACGAAGGGAAGGAAGATCGGGTAGATAGGCTTTCGGAGTACCTTGCTGCAGGATTAGACTCTCACGCTGGATTGGGATTTGAGGGCATGGAATGGGATAGCAGGATAAACAAAACGCAAATTTGGAGCGTTGAAGAAACAGGAAATGATAGTGCGGTTATTACCTTACGTGTGTTGCAAGACTTAAGAAAAGGCAAAGAAAAAGCAGGACCCTATGAAAAATATTTTGCTGTACCAGTAAAAACAGATGGCCAATCTTTTGTCGTCAATCAAACTCCTTATATTGTCCCTGCTCCGGAAAAACCGGAACTAGCAGCCGAAAGTTCGATAGATGATAAAGGAAGGGTTAACGATTCAGCGTTGCACTCAGAAGTAGAAGGGTTTTTGAACACATTTTTCAGAGTTTATGCGAATGGTGAACAAAATGAATTGTCTTATTACACTGAAAGCAATGATCTTCAAACAATGGACGGAGCATTGACGTTTAAAGAAGTGCAAAAAGTCGTGGTTAAACAAGGCGAAACGAACGAAGAATTTTTAGTCGAAACCCTGATTGGTTTTGAAGAAAAACATACAAAAGCATCAATGGCTTATCCATATGAATTAAGGATTTTTAAAGAAGATGGCCGTTGGATTGTACGGGATATTAAAAACAAATAACACTAAAAAGGAGAGAAAAAATTATGAACTTTGGAGAAAATATTCAATCTTGGTTTGGCGTACAAATTGGAGCGTTATTGTTAGTGGTTATCGGGGCAGTTGCGATCTATTTCTTGATGAAAAGAGAGTTTTCTAAATTTGTCGGTTTTGCTGTATTTTCAATGATTGTCGGAGTGTTTGTATTCTCGCCTGATAACGTGGTAGGACTTGGAGAAAGATTGTGGTCAACAGTATTTGGGGGGTAAATTATGAAGCCGAAGATATTGCGAACTTACAATAGTGTTTGGAAAGTAGAGAAGGTTTTGTACGGTATTCAAGACATCCCATTGCCGATACCCTTATCGTATCGGCAATTAGGATTCTTTGCGGGAGGCATAATTCTAGTTTGGATGCTGAATCACTTCCCACCTTTAAGTCTAATAGATTTAGCTTTAATTGAATACATCTTTTTGCCGGGATTATTCGCATGGTTTTTCACCAAACAATTATTAGATGGGAAAGAGCCGCATCGTTTTTTAGTAAGTGTTGTTCAATTTCATCTGTCTCCGAATTATAGAAATCGTTATAAAGAAGTGTCAGACGTAAAAAAACCTTATCAATACACTGGTAAGGTTGGCTATCGCCAGTTGAGCTACCATGAAAGGAGGAAACCTGATGAACATAGAATTTCCGATTAACTATTTTGAAGGGAATTTAATCTTTTCTGAAGATGGATCCTGTTGGGCATATTATCAACTAGCCGGTTACAACTATGATTTTCTAGCAGATGACGAAAAAGACTACATTTTCACCAAAATCAAAGCCTTCTTTTGGCAAATCAATTTAGAAACTCATATGCTTGTTGTTCCGAATTTTCAATCTATAGAAGAAAAGCATGAACGGTTTAAAGAAAAATTGAGTGGACCCTTGAAGGATGCAGCTGTGAAACATACTGATGATGCTGCCATGCAGCTTGAAAATATTCTTGGTAAAGAAGGTACGGAGTATCGTTTCTTTCTAGGTGTTAAACTCCCAAAACCGGAAAACAAGAACAAAAACAATTCGTTCTTTAAGGATTTAAAAGAAGCATGGAAAGAGTTTATAGGGGGCGTTAATACCGCAAGTGGGCTAGATACTCCGGAGATATTAGAAGAAGAAATAGAGCGTTATAGAAGAAGCGAAAGACGAATTTTCAATAAAGTCCATTCTCGTATAAAAGCTGATCCAGTAAATGAAGAAGCCATTCAATGGCTGATCCGTCGCAATTGGTATCGAGGAATAGGGAAGGCTCCAATTCTTAAAAATTGGAGCCCGGCCTATTCCGTTGATTATAAAGAGTTTGAAGATAATGAAGTATTGGTGCGAAGACCCTTGTATCATGACGTTCTACGTTTAACGGAGGGATTCGTAGATGATTCGCCTAAAAGAAGCTTGGTTCTAAAGCAGATGTATGAGGGTGATGAAGTAGAAGGTCATGTTGCTTTTCTTACCGTTGCAAACGTTCCATATGAAATTGAGTTTCCGGGAGAAGAGTGGTTATATATCATTCAAAATCTTGATTTTCCCGTGGAAGTTAGTATCCGCACTGAAACAATGGATAATCGCAAAGCGTTAAATGCTGTTCGAAATAAGCGAAAAGAATTAAAAGATCAAGATCGCCATGCACAGGAAACCGGAAATGAAACGAATTTGAATGTTTTATCTGGAAAACAAGAAGCGCATGAATTGGAAGCTCATTTGCAAAAGTCTAGAATGCCGTTAATTAAAACCTCTATCGTGCTTGCGGTATCGGCAGAGGATGAAGATGAGTTGAAACGTAGGTGTGATACCGTCAAGGATATGTACCAAGATATGATGTTTCAGGTAGAACAGCCTTATGGAGACCAATGGTTAGCCTTTAATGAGTTTCTTCCCGGAGCCAAAAGGTATGTGAAAGATTATGTGCATTTCATGGAACCGGCCACAGTAGCCGGAGGAATGTTCGGAGCAACAAAACAATTAGGTGATGGAGAAGGTTTCTTTATCGGTTCTACTGGTGTTTTAGATCAACCTGTTTACATTATGCCGAACCGGGCAGCGCAAGGGATTCGAGGAACGAAAACCAATGCTTTATCTGCAGCCTTTCTTGGTTCTCTAGGTGGGGGTAAATCCTTCACCGCAAACCTTATCACATACCTTTCGGTTCTTTCAGGTGGTAAAGCTCTTGTAGTTGACCCTAAAGGAGAGCGTGGGAATTGGGGTGACGATCTATACGAATTAAAGGAAGAAATCAACATTGTATCCCTTTCCACACAAGAGGCAGATCGTGGGCGTTTGGATCCTTTTGCTATCCATCAGGATGTGAAAGAAGCCGAAACATTAGCTCTTGATATTTTGACCTTTTTAACAGGTGTTCGTTTAGGTGATTCAGAACGGTTCCCTAAATTAACGAAAGCTGTACGTGAAGTCGCAGAGGGAGAAAAGCCTTGTTTAACAAAGGTTCTTGAGTATTTAGTTGAAAGTGACGATACGGTTTCCAAGCAGCTTGGCGAACATATCCGGTCCTTTAGTGAACTATCTTTTGCGCAGCTTTTGTTTGGAGACGGAGAAAAACAATCTTCTATCAGCCTTGATAATGCCTTAAACGTGCTGCAGATTCAAAATCTTGAATTGCCAGCTCCGGACACAGACCCGGATAAATATAACTTATCTGAAATGCTTTCTGTGGCCATGATGCTCCCTATCTCATCTTTCGCCTTAAAGTTTATCCATAGCGACCGTAGCATCTTTAAAACGGTTTTACTGGATGAAGCTTGGGCTGTCCTTAACACTAGCCAGGGAAGCCATTTAGCGACCCGTCTTGTTCGTGCCGGTCGAGCCATGAACGCAGGTATTTATTTTGTTACTCAAAATGCGGATGATCTACTAGACGAAAAAATGAAAAATAATATCGGGATGAAATTTGCTTTTAGAAGCACCGATCCTAAAGAAATCGAAAATGTCCTTTCTCTGTTAAATCTGAAGCATACCGAATATAACGCTTCTACCTTGCGAGAACTTCAAAATGGCCAATGTTTATTCCAAGATATAACCGGTCGTGTCGGGGTTGTTTCCATTAATGCTTTATTTAAAGACTTATTCGATGCATTTGATTCCCGTCCTCCTGCAGAGAGGTTAGAAGTTTCAGAGGAAGAAATTGTTCCAGATGGAGAAGTGGATGATTTAATCGAAGAAGAACCAGAAACAGCACGATCGGGGGTGTATGTATGAAAAAATTAATAACCCTTATATCTTTTTCCGTCCTTCTTTTTGTTGCAGCTGCTTGCGGAAACGATGAAATCAATGGTCAAACTCCTTCTGATATTCCAATAGAATGGGCAAATGCCATGATTCAAAGAGATCAGGCCACAAGAGCTGAATTGCTTCAAAACCCATCAGAGGCTTTGGATCTATCAGAAGGTCCTCAAAATGATGAGGAACTACAAAATTATAGACTGGAAGAATGGAAAGCTTCAGATGATAAATACTTTTACGAAATTAAATTTACTGATCCCGTTAGTAATGAGGGCAGAACTCAAACTATGGAGATCAGAAGAACAGACGAGGGATGGAAACGAACTCAACTTCTTAACCTTAAAAACTTTGATACCTTAGTTGAGGGGCTAGATGGAACGGTTTTAAGGGAGTTGCATGAAGATGACTAAAATAGGACGTACTTTGCTCATTGCAATGGTCCTAGTATTGTCTATGCACATTCCGGCATCTGCAAATATTCAAGACAACTTAGTTCCCCAAGATCGAGAGGGAAGCACGGTTGGAGAAGTCGAATTAACGTATAACGAATACCCACAGCACCATTACAAGTTAGATACTTATGTAGATACTTCAGGTGATTGGCTTCCTTGGAATTGGGCAGAGGGGATTGGGAACGAACTGTATGTTGCATTAATGGAAATGGTTAATGCCATGTGGCAAATGAACGTTCTATTAGCCAACTTTACAATGCTTATTGTTCAAGAAGCGTTTGAATTAGATTTTGTATCCGGTGTAGTCGATGAAATAGGCGCAGCCATTCAAAACATTGCCGGTTTTGGCCAAGGTGGATTTATGGGAAATGGTCTTTGGCCGTTGCTTATTACATTTATCATTTGCTTAGTTGGTGCTTGGGCAGCTTATGTAGGAATGGTTAAAAGAGAAAGCAGCAGAGCATGGGGAGGGTTGATATCCTCTTTAATCGTTTTTGTCTTTTCTCTAGGTTTTTTCTCCAATGCGAGTCAAATACTAGGGGGCGTTAATCAGTGGTCAAGCGACCTGCAAGGAAACATTCTTGCGGTTACAGCGAATATAGTGACTCCTGGTGCTTCTTATTCAAAAGACGAAGGCATTGCATCTATACGAAATCAAATGCATGAAATCATGGTTCAAAAACCATACCTTTTAATGCAATACGGTACGACTGATGTTGAAAGCGATAGAGTAAACGATTTGCTTTCGATTGATCCAATTGCGGATGCTGAAGATCGTCAAGGGGTAGCAATGATAGAAGTTGAAGATCAAAACAATACAATGATGTCTACCAGTGGAGTATCAGATCGAGCTGCTTTTGTCCCGTTGTTATTTTTGGGGAATTCCATCATTGGAATATTTTTATTGCTCATATCTGGATCCATTATCTTATACCAAATTATTTTCATGGTTTTGGCACTTTTTGCCCCGGTTCCTTTGTTAATGGCGTTAGTCCCTCGATGGCAGCAGACAGCCGTTGAATGGGCGAGCAAACTTATCCATGCGCAGCTGATGAAAATCGCTATTGCCTTGCTTTTAACCATTCTCTTTGGCGTATCGGCTATTCTTTACCGGGCAGCTGATGGTACAGATTTAGGATATGTAGGGATGATGGTATTACAAATCATTTGTTTTGTTGGTATATGGGCTAAACGGAAAGACCTGTTTTCGATGGTTTCAACAGCTTCTAATAATATTCAAAGCAGTACAGGACAGACCCTACAAAACTATCGAATGAGATATAACAATGCCCGGAACAATGTCAGGCAAGGACAGAACTTTCTTACCAATAGAAATAGCTCTATGAGAGATCAGCCTTTGGCTAATCGTCAGGTTGCAAACGATTCTGTCAATCAGGAGACCCAAGGTGTAAATAAGAAAAAAGGTAAAAATCAAAAGATCAGTCATGCAAAAGCCGATGCAACTAACATCGCCCTCATGAATCGTGGGCAGGAGGAAGAAGCTAAAGTAAAAGCTCAAGAAGATAATGCTAAAAAGGTTCAGAATCGGGCGAATGTCGAAAATGCCCCTACTACTGATTCAGAAAAATTAATGGATCGGAAACGTGAAGACGGTAAAGATACTGAACGAACAGACGAGAAAAAAGAGGCTCCATCAAATGTTACGCATATTAATTCTTTGCGTGAGAGACGAATGGGAAAAGGCGAATTAGCAAAAGCGCCCCTTGCGGAGCGAGAAACCTTTAAGAACGACCTTAATGACACGGTACGAGACCTAGAGCAACATTCCAAAGAGCATCCTAACAGCAAGGATCATGAGAGTATTAACCAGCAACAGAGCGAACGCAATATCAATATGGTTAATCGCCAAGATCATCAAGATAAAATTAACGAAAAACAGACTAACAATCTTGCAGAAAGAAGGACGCTTGAAAAAGATGTAGACCGTGATATATCTACTGATTCTAGTAATCGGGAACAGACCAATGAAAGCACCAACCAAACTAATCTTGTCGATCGGACGACCCGGAACGTTACCACGAATGAAGGCCAAGAAAAGCATAGTAATGAGACGGTTAATCGAAATAACGTCTCCAATGAAAACACTGAAAGAACGGTTAATCATGTTACAGAGCGCAACCATAACAAGACAGAGAACAATCGAAACGTCCAGGACAGCTTCACTGAAACGGAAAATGTTTCTCGTGATATTACCAAACGTAGAGAGCAGAATGTGAAAGAGAATGTGAACACGATTAACAACGTTAATCGGGAAGAAAGAAATGAAACCACCAATCGAAATAACGTCAAAAAATCGGATAAAACGAATGATGTTAACCAAAGACGAGGATAGGAGGGAAGATCATGTTTGGATGGGATTTTGAGAACAGTAAAAGTGATCGAATTAAACTTTTTCTATTCATCCTTGTGATCTTCCTCGTCATTGGCTTCTCCACCACCTATGTATTGCGCAGCATTGGAAGCGAAGAAGCCGATACAGTCAACCAGTCAGAGGAAACACCTGAAGAAACCGAGGCTTTTGTTTCTTCTGATGAAGTTGAAAGTGAAGCGTCTTTGGAGGATGAAACCAACAAATATAATCAAACCGAGCATTTTACAGAGGAACAATTAGCCGAATCAAAAGAAGCAGCTGTTGAGTTTGTTCATGCTTATCACCCCTATAATGCCGAGGAACCAACCGAATATCTTGAAACGGCAAAACCACATATAACCGATTCTTTATATGGATCATTAAAAGAAGATGGCCGGAGAGAAGTGTTAGAGCGTTCGATTTTAACGGTTAACGATACGCAGGTGACAGAAGTCGTGAATCCTAGTAGTATTGTTGTCCGTTGGAATGTCATGGTTACGGGTGAAGCTCAATCCATTGATGGCAGCAAGACAGATACAGAGGATTGGTATTTAGTCGGATTGAGGGAAAGAGAAGGAGAATGGCTAGTAGAGGATGTGAGAATTAATGTCCCAAACTAACTATGATCCGAACGATTATGAACAGGAACCCACCCCTAAGAAGTCGGCCACTGGAAAGGCAGCTAAACATGTAGGGGAAAAGGTAGCGAAAAAAGCAGCAAAGGCAGCAGCTGCAAAAGCTGGAATCAGTATAGGTTGGCCCGTGATTTTAGGGGTAGCTGCAGTAGGCATTATTGCTGTTGGTTTAGCTGTTTCCCTTGTCATGATTGTGGCTTCCACTTCTACTTCAGAGGAAACCAGTTATGAAGGTGGTTTAGGGTTTTGGGGCGGTGAAATTTCTGAAATTGGCGCAAATGAAATTCCTGCAGCCTTCATTCCCATTTACAAAGCAGCTGAAGAAGAATACGGAGTCCCGTGGAATTTGATTGCAGCGCATCACAGAGTAGAAACGGTTTTTTCAACGATTGATCCGATGGTTTCCCCTGTTGGAGCTGAAGGACATATGCAATTTATGCCGTGTACGTGGACCGGTTGGAATCATCCGACATGTGGAGGATTAGGAGCCGGAAACATCCCTGATGGTGAAAAAATGGATCCGGCAGTCATTGCACGATACGGAGGGTACGGGGTTGATGCTAATGGTGATGGAAAAGCTGATCCTTGGGACATAGAAGATGCGATTTATTCTGCAGCAAACTATTTAGCTGCAAGTGGCGCAGCTGATGGACGTATCCGGGATGCCATCTTTGCTTACAATCGGGCTGATTGGTACGTAGAAGAAGTGTTAGGCTTTGCGGATTCCTATGTGGAAGGCTATGTGGCCATTGGTGGCGGCACCGGTGGAAACACAGGTGTTGAGGTTGTAGACGTAGGTAATCAGTGGATCGGCAATTCCGTTTATGTTTTTGGCGGTGGAAGAAATCAAGCTGATATTGCGGCAGGGCGTTTCGACTGTTCCAGTTTTGTTCATTGGGCATTTGCTCAAGTAGGTATGGACTTAGGTCCTCTTACTTCTACCAGTACGGAAACGCTCAAGCACCTTGGGCAGCCGGTTTCTCCGAATGATATGCAGCCAGGGGACCTTGTATTTTTTGATACGTACAAGATCGATGGCCATGTTGGGATTTACGTGGGTGACGGAAAATTCATAGGAGCCCAAACGAATACGGGTGTAGCAATTGCTGATCTATCACAAGGGTATTGGCTACAGCATTTTAATGGTCGTGTGAAGCGTCTTTAAATTACTCTTTGATGTTACAGACTTGGGAAGTTTAACGCTTCCCTTTCTTTTAGCTTCAGCTAGGAGGTTGAGAATGGAAACAAAGCGACGTTATTTTACCGCCAGTGAGATTAACCAGTTTACTTTTTGTAAGGAAAGTTGGCGTTTAACAAAGCTCAAAAAAGAAGGGAAAATTCGTTTGCGAGATCAGGATTATCAAATCCTCAATAATCGCTTCAGAAAAGGAAATGAGCATCACAAAGAATACCATGCAAAACGTGCTTATCAACCGAAATCCTCAAGCGTTGGCCGTGTCCTACTCTATGTCTTTGTATTGGTGGTGATCCTTTGGATAGTACAACATTACTGGTTCTAGTTGCAGCTGCAGCTGCAGCCGTTCTCCTTTATTTTCTTTTTCGTAACGGGAAAAATCTTGTTGTGTATGAGGATCTTAATGGAGCTGAAATCTTGATTGATGATGAGTTCAGAATCAAAGGGAAGCCAGATCAGGTACTGAAAAATTGAAGATACGCTATGGTTATTGAGGTAAAGTCAAAGTTCATTCCAAAAAATCAACGATCTCCCTACCCGGGAGATCGTATGCAGCTTGCAGCTAGTATGAAACTTGCTGAACGTCATTTCGGGAGAGTAAAAGGCGGTTACGTTTCGTATAAGAATCGATCCTTTTATGTCCGGTGGAATTGGTTTTTAAAGAGGGAATTACTGAAGACCATTCAGTTAATGGAACGTGCGGAAGAAGGAGAACAATTAAAGGTGCATGCGAAAAAAATAAGTGTTTTTCTTGTGTGTACCGGGACCGTATTTGTAAAGTAGCAAAATAGTGGCTCGCTGAAGAATATACTATGAAAATATTAAATGGTATAATTGACTTTATTTGTATAAGGAGGAATTTGTTTGAGGTCTAGAAATCATTATGAGTCGCAGCTTAGATTTAATAAAAGAACCAAATCGAGACCATGTGATGGTAAAAGTGTAACAGATGATCCTCAATTGATTTTGGATTATTTGAGTAGAAATACAGAGTTTGATACGTTTATCCGAGGGTGGAAATTAGATGAAGGAATTAAGTGGATTTTAGGATATGATCGTTATATTTTGGATAAAAAATCTCAATTAAATGCCCCATTTATTAATCAAACCTTACCCCCCGGAACAATTGTTTTATGTGATTTTTATGGACATATGGGGACGGAACTTACTTTTGAACATCCTGCTATAGTTTTAACTGAAGTTTATGGTGGAATAGTAATTTGTCCTATAAGTTCTAAGAGTTATCAGGATGGTGTATCATCTCACATTGATCTTCCGCAAGGTGTTCCTACGATGGGTGATTTGCCATATGCTAGTGGAATAAAGTTAGAACAAACGAGATTTATCTCTAAGAGTAGAGTCTTAAAGAAATTTAAGCGAGTATCTGACAATGCTAAACTTATGGAAATAAATTTAAAGTTAACTAAAGAGCTAATGCCTTTCTTCTATAGCGAAATTTTAAAAGATACAGAAAGTAATAATGATATCTTGCATTGGAAGGAACAAGAAATAAGAGCTTTAAAAGAGGAAAAGGTTCTGCTTGAAGAGGAACTTCGGTTAAAATCGGAGAAAATTTTGGAGTTAGAGAAAGCTCATTAATAGTTACCCCTTGAACCAACTCCTAAAGTGTTGTATATTATAAATACAAACAATATTAACGGGTCTTGAACCCATCAAAAAATTAACGGACTATAAGTCCAAACCCCCATTGATTTAATCAGTGGGGGTTATATTTTTGTCTTACCGAAAAGTCCTTTCTGCAAAGTTTCTGCACATTATTTGGGTAGATTAAACGTGAATCAAAATTTTGGAGGGATGATTGTGAAGAAAAATAAGTTATTAATGGGCGCCCTGGCTTTTACTCTTAGCGCAATGCTTGCAGCATGTGGCGGCAACGACGATGAAATGGGTTCAGGTGACATGAATGAGAACATGGATGAAAACATGGAAGAGAACATGGATGATATGGATCATATGGACGAAAGTGACTCAATGGAGGGAATGGACCATTCAGGCATGGAGATGTCTGGATCAGGTGAAATACCTGAAGGGTTAGAAGAAGCAGAAAACCCAACTTTTGAAGTAGGGGATACGGCCATTATCACTGAAGCTCACATGGAAGGGATGGAGGGCGCTGAAGCAACGATTGTAGGTGCATATGATACGGTTACTTACAGTATTTCATATGATCCGACTAATGGAGGTGAACGTGTAGAGGATCACAAGTGGATCATTCATGAAGAAATTACAGACGCTGCAGATGAGCCTTATGTAGAAGGTGATGAAGTGCAAGTAGAAGCTGATCATATGGAGGGAATGGACGGGGCAACTGCTACCATTGACTCTGTAGAAGAAACCACTGTATATATGATCGATTTCACTTTGGAATCAGGCGAAGAAGTGACGAATCATAAATGGGTGACAGAAAGAGAATTGTCTGCTGAATAATCAAAAGCTGAGAGTGAAACTCTCAGCTTTATTTAGTGTTCAGTTATTTTTGTTATTCTGATGGAATGATTTCTTCTGTCAACCAGTTCATTCCGCCATCTTCAGTAACAGCAGCCGTTCCGTCACCAGTTACTGCATAAATCTGATCAGGGTTTGAAGGATTCACTGCAAGATAAAGCACTGATTCCTCTAAAGGGATACCTCCAAGTTCCCCCTCATGGGAGAAAAAAATTTGGTTTTTGACGTGGTAAAATTGATTCTCTGTATATAAAGCGGCACTAGTACCTTCTGTTTTCTCTAATAAGGTGACGGTGTCGCCCGCATCGTTCGATTCAAAAATTCCACGATTAGTCAGAATGGCTAGCTGATCCTGATTTTCAGGGTGAACAGTCAGTCCAAAAACGGATTCTGCCTCCAGTCCTGAAAGTTGGGTAGGTACCCAGTCACGACCCTCATTCTCTGTATAATAAAAGCCAGCATCAAGTTCACTATTGCTCTCCATCAGGATGGTGTAGAGACGTCCGGTGTTTTTGCTGGCTGACATATAGTGATAGTCGGTTTCACCAGAGAAAACAAGTTGTTCAAGCGTTTCGCCTTGATCTGTACTTTTAATCAGACCGAGTGGATTTTCAAGGTCACTTGATGGTTCGGGATGACCGCTTGCATAAAACCCTTCCTTAGTTGCGGTAAACCCCATATAATCATGGTTGTTTGAAGTGGAATGGAGCCATTGCTCACCTTCTTTTTTTAAAAGACCGTAATGTGTTGCGATTAAAAGGTCTTCATCAACGAAGCCCATTCCATGTACGTGGGCGTGAGCTGTATCTGTATTTACTTCTTCGTAAAATGCTTCTTCTTCTGTTGAACATGCTGTTAAAAGTAAAATAGCACTTACAAGACTTACTTTTATTTTATCCATTTATAACCTACTCCCCAAATTGTATGCAAATGTTTTTCGATAGGAAAACCTATCTTTCTAAGCTTGTCCCGAAGATTTCTTACATGTGAATCCACTGTTCGCCCATCTGTCCAGGCCTCATATCCCCAGATGATGGATAGCAGCTGCTCTCTTGAATAAGCCCGTCCTGGATTCTTTAGCAAATGGCCAAGAATCGAAAATTCTTTTGGTGTAACGTTTACAGTCATTTCATTATAAGATAATTCATGAGAAAACTCGTCCCAGACCAGTCCCTTATGTTCAATTCTTCTGGAGAAATCATCAGAAGTACGTCTGAAAATAGCATGAATCCTTGCTACTAGCTCTTCCTCGTCAAATGGCTTGACGATGTAATCATCTGCACCGTCCTGCAATCCTCTAATAATATCTTCTTTTTCATAAAGTGCAGTTAAAAGGATAATCGGAACATCTGAGAATCTTCGAATAATCCGACATGCCTCGAAACCGTCCATACTAGGCATCATGACATCTAGTAAAATAAGGTCTGGCTCTTCATCCTTTACCAGTCTAATCGCATCCTCCCCACTACGAAGTTTAATGCAGTCATAGCCGAGGGGTTTTAAGTAGAGTTCAAGTAAATCAAGCATTCGCTGTTCGTCATCTACAAGTGCTATTCTTTTCATGAGGAAACTCCTTTCAAATCAATGACGATACTTAAGCCGGAACCAGTATTTTCAGCCCAAATCTTTCCCCCATGTGCTTCAGTAATTTCTTTAGCGATTGCAAGACCAATTCCAGTCCCACCCGTTTTTCTATTTCTAGATGTATCAACCCTGTAGAAGCGATCGAACAGAAAAGGCAACGCATCTTCTTTAACTCCGGGACCTTCATCTGTAAGTACGATCTGTTCTTTAGTAACTGCAATTTGAACTTTTTTTCCTGAAGGGGTGTATTTTAAAGAATTGTCCATTAAGTTAGTAATAACCTGTTCAAATCGACGTTGATCTATCTGTTTGTAGAAGGGGATAGATGCATGTATTAGAAGGTGAATTTGTTTTTCATTAAAGACAAGCTGCAACCTCTCTGTAATTCCCATGATAAATGATGTCATTTCCGTTCGTTCAGGTTCTATTGTAAAGCTATGCTCTTCCAGTCGGGCAAGTTCAAATAGATCCTCAATTAGCTTATGAAGCCGTTGTGATTCGTCATAGATAATCTCTCCATATGCTGAATCTTCTTTTTTAAAAAGTCCAGCGTACCCCTTGATATACGTAATGGGTGTTCTTAATTCGTGAGCAATTGAGGTTAAAAATGCTTTTCTTGTTCTTTGTATCTGATGCAGGTCTCCGGATATTTTTGTAATCGCTCGAGCGAGTTCTCCAATTTCATCACTTCTTTTTGTCTCTGGTACGGTGATGACTAACCCTTCACTCAATTTTCCAGCGGCCAGTCTGATCGAGAGAAGTGGTTTTATAATCAAATGACTCAGAAAATAAAGGCTAAGGACTAAAAAACAACCTAACAGCAATGCTGCAATCAAAAAGTGTCGATTTAATTTACTAATCAGGGATTGAACTTGAGCAGTCGGTTCGAGCATAATGACACTTCCGCCCCCATCAATCAGACTGATACTGGCGAGGAAGGGTTCGTTTCGCCAATCGTCTTCTGCCACTCCTTCTTCTGTGATTTCCCATCCCTCAGATAGATGTTCATCTGCCTGATTGGAAGCACCTGCAACTTGTCCATTTTTATTAATAATAACGACATCAGTCATCGCTTTTTCTTCCATCATGACAACATGATCGATTGTTTGCTGATCCATGCTTTCAGACAGGACATCACGATGGCTATCACCACGCTGGTGAAGGTTTTCAAGCTTATTATTCACTTGTTGATCTACAAGTAGATTGTGCATGATAAATAAACACACGACCAGAATGATCGTAATGCCGAATAAATAATAGAGACTGATCTTTAAAGATAACTTACTCATACCCGCACCCCATCTCATATAAAGAGTATACGATCATTTTGTGCAGAAAATATGCAGAAATACGGGTTTTTTTATGAATATCATGAATTTTGTTTACCAGAAAACCCATCGGGAAAAATTGACTAGAACATACTTAAAGGAGGAAGTAAACATGAACCAACAATACCAGGATTGTTTGGAAGCTTGTAAGAGATGTTTGGAGGCGTGTAACCATTGTTTTGATGCCTGTCTTAATGAAGAGGATGTAAAGATGATGGCACATTGTGTCCGTTTAGACCGTGAATGTGCAGATGCATGTGCGCTGGCGATCACTGCGATGCAGACTAACAGCCCACACGTACACGAAATATGCGAGTTATGTGCAAAAATTTGTGAATCATGTGCAGAGGAGTGTGCAAAGCATAATCATGATCATTGTCAACAATGTGCGGATGCGTGTCGTCAATGTGCTGAGGAATGCCGAAAGATGGTTTTAAGTTAATTTTTAAAGAAACTTGGAACAACTAGGGATCTAAATACAAGGCTTTTATTCTCCTGGAAGATGAAAAATTACTCTTTCAGAAGATTTTAATATGTAGAAAGAATGCTTATGGCAGTTTTCTGCGTAGTGTATGTTATCATAGTGAACCGAAAAAGCATCCATTCTTATTATGATGTACTTAACTCACAATGGAATTCTAATAAAAGTAAGAGTTTTTTTAAGCAGCAAAGCTGGCTAGTATGTAACTGGTTTAAACCAGTTACATACTAGCCAGCTTTTGTTAATGATGAAAAATCAATAAAGTGCATGATTAATCTCATAAAATAACATTTTTTAGTTCATCGTTAGCTTTCAACTATCACTGATTTTGTTCTTGGCCAGGTATCGTCGCCGACTTCTACTTGATTGCTAAAATAAAATGGCGATGAGAGAATAATAATAGCCATAATAGCAATTACTAGCTTTTTCAATGTGATTCACCACCTTATGGTTTATATAACATATCACTTATTATTAATAATGTTATATAATTAATAATACATAACAAATATATAGTTTTTTTGAACTTTTTGTCAATAAAAGATTTAGGAGTGACTAGAATGAACTCAGTTGGGGTCAAATTAAAACAAATAAGAAAAGATCAAAACATTACGCAAGGAGCATTAGCTGAAGGCATTACCAATCGCAGTTATATTAGCCAGATTGAAAAAGGCATGGTGAAACCCTCAATAAAACTTTTAAGGAAGTTATGTGAGCGCTTGAATTGTGAGGTAGATGCCCTTTTTGCTGATCAGGAATCAAACGTCATTACATTGGATATAAAGAATAAATTGTCATCAATTGAAAACTATGTAATACACGGTGAAGCCATTGATGGATTAAAAGAAGACATTAAAATTGTAGAAGATAATATTGAATCCCTAAACAATTTGGATTTGGCATTATATTATTTTTGTAGAGGAAAGTATGAAAAACATTATAAAAAGAATAGAAAAGATGCAACTGAATACTTGATAAAGAGCATTGATTTATATAAAAAAAGCAGTTTACACCAAGAGAAAATTCGCAGTGTAAATGAATTAGTTGATATTTACGTCGAACATAATAACTTAAGTGAAGCTTTTGATTACTTAGATACCTCATATAAAGAACTACTTATTCAAAATGTTGGCGGTATTGAACGCATCAAGTTTTTGACTAATCTAGGTATTGCTCACGCCAAAATTGGTGAGTATCGGTCTTCAATTAGATTTTTGCAATCCGCTATTGATCTCAGTGACGGCATGAAAGTATATGTAATGACCGGTCAAGCACATATGGTACTAGGGTTGTGTTATAAAAGAGTTCAAGAATATAAACTAGCTCTGTCGTCATACGAGAAGGCAGTACATTATTTTAAAGGCGTTTCTGACAAATTAAATCTAGCAAACACTTTGACCAATATTGGAATTTTGCATAGGTACGAAAAAAGTTTTGACAATTCCCAAAATTATTTTGCGGAATCTCAACAAATCTACAAAGAATTAAATGACGGGTTTGGCCTTCTGAACTTAATATATGAAATGGCAGTAACTCAGTATTATAAAAATAATTTTAATAAGGTTCTCTTGCTAGCTAAAGATTTTAACGCCAAACTTTACGGAGGTTTCCCACCTAATATCACAATAAAATTCAATTTACTTCAGGGAGATGCCCATTTCTCAATGGGTGAAACAAAGAAAGGTTTAGAATTATATAGGAAAGCTTTTTCATCTAAAGAAAACACTCCGGAAAGCCAAAGAGATATTGCTTATTATGTGAGCCAAAAGGTAGGAAATCTTCCTGAATGGAACTCCATTGTTAGAAAATATTCTTTAGAATTTGAATTTAAATATTAAACCTATGTATATAGAGAATTTCATATTTAGACAGTGAGATATTCTACTTTGTTCAATGGGAAGGCAACACGATTAGCGATACTTCTATGGTCACCCCTAACGTTGTCTGTTTTGCTGTAATAAAAAAATTAGAGCGTTGTTAATGATAACAACGGTCTAATTCAATTTACACCGAAATTCAAAATAGTTTTCTAATTGCAGGTGTTTTTTTAAAGATGTTTTAAGAGAACAGCTGCAGGGATACACGTCAAAATAATAATAAAAACAAGGACCGATTTAATCGGGTCCTTGTTTTTATTAGGGATTGTACATTATAAGACTGTGCCATAAACAGACCAAGAGTTTAATTTAGCAATTCCTTTCATCAAAATAAAAATTCTCCTGTTTTTTTCAATAAAATTTTATGTCCATCCTCGAAATAAGTGATGGCGTTTAAAAGATTACCTTGATCAACCAATATGGTGCCTTTTAAAAGATAACATTCTGAAAGCCAGTATGGGTTTTTTTCTTTGAAGAATGAAATAGCCAATTCTAACTCTTGTATTGCTTTGCTAAATTCCTTCTTTTCAAGATATACCTTCGCTAAAATATATTTAAGCTTAGCCTGTATAAAGTCATCTTCTTTATTAATATCTTTTTCTACATAATCTAGGAGCATTCTAAAGTTTTGTTTATTAAACAAATTAAGTGCCATCTCGAAAGTAGCATTGTTTTTATAATCATTTAGTTCATGTTCATTGCATATCTTAATTGCTTCCTGTAAATATTCAATAGATTTATCGAAATTATCAATCTTTCTGTAACATATTGCTAAGTTGGTTAGACAAGCAACTATATTCGCATAATCCTGTTTTGCTTCAAAATGATTTAATGCATTAGTACTTACAGCTATACTTTTTCTGTAATTCCCTAAATACAAATGAGCTATACCCTCCAACATATCTAGAGAGCCTCCATATAAATATAAATCATATTCTGCGGATACTTTATTTACTTTTTCAATCATTAATAATCCATCTTCAAACTGATTAATGCGACAATAACAAACGGCAAGATTGTATGTGAACTTAATATATAAGAGAATATTATGATCAGATAAATTAAATTTCTCCAGCAAAAAAACCCCATAAACAGAGCCATTGATACTCTCCATGAATTTTCCTGTATATCGATAACTAAATACTAAATATGAATACACTTCTATATAATCGTTTATGTTGGTAGGGGTAATGTACTCTAATGCCTTTACAAGTTCTTGAATTGCTGCCTCATGATTTTTCATCGAGTAAAAAAGTATGCCGTATATTTTGTGGTACATCCCTTTATGCTCTGGAGTCAAATCCGTAAAACTTACGAGTTCAAGTGTTTCCTTAGCTTTTAAGTATTTCTTTTTCACGATAAAATTTTTTGAACGGTTTAACAAAATAACTTGGCTTACTTCTATATCTTCAACTTCTTCTATTAAATCAGATATTTTCACCCCTAAACTCGTAGCAATTTGCTTAAGAGTTTTCAATGAGGGATCAATCTTTCCACTTTCGATTTGGCTAATCACACTACGATTAAGGTTCGGTTTTGCAAGTTCTTCTTGCGTAATCCCTAAGGCAGTCCTATAATTTCTTATATTTTTCCCTAAATCCATCAAAAAAAATCCTTTCAGCATACAAAAGTTGTTATATTATTTATAACAATAAACACTAATGCGTTTTATGTGTAAATTATATTGCTATTTTACATAATTATAGTATAATTGTGGTAATAGAAATTTGATTATTCAAAAAATTCAATGCAGGGAGGGACCTATGTTTAGATGATAAAGCTTTTAATGCTTTCAGATCCTATATGGCCAGATGCTTGCCACGATATAATAGATATCATTTATAATCAATTTATTCATTATCATACCATATAATTAAACATCAAACAGGTTTATTTACATAGAGTTTTGTATGGTGTAATAAAATTTTTAAAAAGGACTAAGACAAATGGAAAATAATTATAAGCTACATATGGAGAAGCATGGAAAAGGCGAGAAGTATTTATTTCTTCCTGGAGTTGTAGGAACGATAAATTACTGGATTGAAAGCTTAAAACCTTATTTCTCAAAAGGAGAATTTATATTTGTGGACCCTCTAGGATTTGGACGGTCTCCAAAACCCAACATTATCTATACGGTTGATGAGCATATTAATGCTATTTATCAGAGAATTAAACTTGAAGGTCCCTTTGTACTAGTGGGGCACTCCATGGGGGGGATTCTCGCTCTAAAATTAGCAAGTCGATATCCAGACCTCGTAAAAAAAGTGATAGTTATTGGATTGCCAGTCTTTTCTGATGAGAATGAGGCCAAGGTTTATTTTCGAAGTCGGATGAGAGGTTCTATCACATATAATTATTTAGCAGCCCTATCATGTCTGTTTTCTCGTGGAATTCTTTCCGGAATTTCCCCATTATTAAAGAAAAGGAAAAAATTTTCACCTTTGTGGAGCCCAACAATGATTGATGAAATGTTGATGCACACTTGGAAATCATTCACATCGAGTCTGTGGGAAGTGGTTTACCGAGGGGATGTAAAAAAAATATCTGAACAAGTAGACAGTAAAATACCGATTGTTTGTTTGCATGGAACTAACGATAAAACTGCTCCAGTTTCTAATCTTCATTCTTTAATGAACCTTCACAAGGAATGGGAGATATTTACTGTTACAGGGGGAGACCATCATATCTTTCTTCATCACACTTCTTGGTGTATGAGATATATATTACAGGAAGAATAGGAAGTACTCCAAAATAAAAAATGAACTGTGTAAGTACTTTACTCTCACAGTTCATTCTCTATAAAAATTTATCTTCAGTTATTATTCAACCCTGCTAAAATTTCTAACTAAAAAAGAAGTAGGTTCAGTTGGGTAATCTGCATTGATCAGATCGCTTGAATTTATTTTCGTTTTTTTCGTAATCGGTAAGTTGGTATAGTTAATTTTAAAAACTATGCTACCGATTAATTTATCTCCCAACCCAAAAGAAAATTCAAATTCAGATTTAATCAATTTAATACTGGCTTTATTATCATTCCATCCTATAGAGTAAGATTCCCAGGCATCAACCCTGTACCGGATGGTTTTTAAAGATTCAAGTTCTAAATTATCTTTGATAACTAAAGTACCCTCAGGACTATAATATAAACAGACTAATGTTTGATTGTTTGTATCTAACAATTCTAATTGTACATTTCTTTTATTGTAATTTTTCACGTAAAATTCAAACTGAATCTTACCTTTATTTCTTCCACATTCCCATCTTTGAAGCATCAGCATTTCGTATGGATCTCGATTTATTGCGGAAATAGTTCCTTTATGATTATCAATTAACTTTATCTCTCCCCATTTTGGCTGAATAAACCCCCAATTTTCAAATTCATCTCTATTTGCAGATTCAAAAGAATGATTATTATATAAATCGACTTTACTTAGCCATATATCTTCTTTATTCATACTATACACAATCCATGTGTAATGGCCAGGAGGGGGATCACTCCCAGCCGTTAATCCGGTGGGATAGCTAGGGCCATAATATTTATGTAGCCCGAAATATTTTCGTGGAGAGACCCAGTTTGTCAGACAATTCATCCCATAATAATTTTTTCCATCATTACTAGTTGTTACTGCTAATGGCCATCTATGAGTATTATCATTCGTTGGATTATATACAAGAGCATACTTTGTATTTGTTATTTTCTCAGCCCAACATTTCCCACCAGCTGTAACGATAGAAGGTTGCTTAGTTAATGGCGCCCAGGTTAAACCTTTATCTTGGCTGATAGAAGCTTTTCCCCATTTCCAAAATCCGATGGTTTCTAAATCAGAAACTTGATAATAAGTAAATGCTTTCCCATCTTCTATAGAGTAAAACCCATCTTTACTTCGATCTTCCTCCCACCATTTTTGTGTAAGAAGTTTATTGCTTAATAATTCTTCGCAATCATTAATGAATTCCAGATCTTTAGAATTCAAATAATAAGGGTAAATTGTATTTTTCTCATCCCATCCTGCATGAAGGTTATAACGAATAAAATAAATTTCGCCTAATTGCCCATTAGGCTGAATTTCTCTAATAACCCTTCCAATACCTTTCCCGTTATTCGGGAATTCCTCAGTATTAAGACTTAATCCATAGAATCCTAAACCATAAAGTTTACGTCTTTTAGATATAAAAAAGCCCATACGATGATGCATATTTGCATATAAACAATATTTATTAAAAGAGACTTTATAAGGTGGAAACAATTCAATGGCTGAACTCCATTTTTCCCCATCTATCGATGTCTTTAATAGGGTTCTAGAAGGGGGGATAGTTTCACTAATCGGGTTATTGATATAAGATAAATAAAATTTATTAAAAATGTAGGCTAACATAGGAGAATGATTAAAAGTTCCTTTATCTCTCTCTGGTTTTTCTTTGTCACGTGAACATCTCGTTACTTGATAATGTTTAATTTTTGGTACAGTACTATATCCACCATCGTGTTGTTCATTACATTCCTTTTGACATACATGACAAATTATTTCACCCATTTTTTTCCTCGCTGATGAAATTTTTACTCCGCATTGAAAGGTGAGCATTAAAAAATGGGATAACATTCTCCCAAAAGTCAGGATCACTCTGTGAGTCTCTATGCCCGTCACTTTTTACATAGAAACTATTTATTTTTACTCTGCTTTTAATATATTCAAGTTCACTTGAAGGTACAAAGTTATCATTGATTGAATGGGTCATTAAAATTGGAGTTCGAGTATTCTCTAATGCTTTTATGCAATCTAAATCTTCTTTCGTTTCGCGCGTTGTAATATTAGCTCTCATAAAAATAAACTTAGTTAGAATGGGAACTAAAGGATATGTGGGAAGTTTTTTCTGTTTTAGAAATGATTCCATTATAGTAGTGAATTTTATCGGGCTAGAATCAATGACAATTGCCTTTGCCGTATTTCCTTTTGATAAAGATAGAATGCTGCCAAAACCACCAAATGAATGTCCAAGCAGACCAATGTTGTTTGTGTCTATATCTTTGCGAGATTTGGCGAATTTCACGGCTGAGATTATATCATCTCGAAACGTTTTTACGGTCAATGCTTTTACGCTACTGCTTTCACCATGGCCCCGAACATCGAATAGTAGAAGAGAATATCCTTCTTCATGCAATCGATCGACATATCTATAAACTGTATCTCGGCTGGAACCCCACCCATGGCATAAAATTATTAAAGGAGGGGTTTCTTCGAATTTAGAGGGTATAAACCAACCTCTTACAATACCTTCCTTGCTAGGAAATTCGATGTTTTCATAAGGAACTGAAGGAACGGAAGTTATTTGTCGTCTTAAGGGCTGTTGAATTTTTTTTGCCATATTCCAAAAAAACAAAAAAACGCCGCCAAATACACCTATGCTACTTATTATGAAAAATAGTAACTTTTTCAACCCTTTCATCCCTTCTCATTCCATATATATTTATCAGTAGATAATCTTTCCTTTAAGGTATTTATTACTTTAAATTCTTTTTCTTCACTATCCGCTTCAAATGTTACAGAAAAGCGTATAAAATTTCCTGCATCATCCCAAGGTACAGTTGAGATAAGTTTCTTTTTTATTAAATATTGTGAGAAGTCTTCGCCAGAATTAAATGTTTCCCCATCTGTTGTTCCTATAGGTGCTTCCACATACAAATAAAAAGATGCTTGAGGCTTTCTCACCTTAAAACCTAACCCCAATAATACATCTGTTAACATTTTATGACGTCTATCGTACTTTTTCCAAGTGCGATAAGTAATTTCGGGATTTCTTAAACAATGAATAGCTGCTTTTTGTATAGGAATGAATTGACCAGAATCGGAATTGTTTTTCACACTTGAAAAAGCTTTGATGGCTTTTTTGTTGCCTGCCAAGAATCCAATTCTCCAACCAGTCATATTAAAAGCTTTAGATAACGAATGCAGGGAGAGACCAACGTCCTTGGCGCCTGGTACGGATAGAAAAGATAGTCTATTTTCATTAGCGGTGAGGGGTGCATAAGCTTCGTCCGAAATTACAAGAATATTATTCTTTTTTGCAAACTTAACTACTGTCTCATAAAATTTCCTTGTAGCAGGTGCACCTGTAGGATTATTGGGGTAGTTGATATAAAGTAACTTTGCTCTATCTAATACTTCTTCATCTATATTATCTAAGTCTGGGTAGAATTCATTCTCTTCCTTTAAAGGTAAACCCACCACATCACCACGAAGCCAAGATGTATGGGTAGCTAGGACCGGGTAGCCAGGTACTGTTACTAGAGCAACATCGCCTGGATTAATAAAAGCATAAGGAAGCAAACTTAGTGCAGATTTCGCTCCAATACAGTGTACAATTTCTTCTTGAGGATCAAGTTTAGAATGTAATCTAAATTCTTTTTCTAAATATTCTGCAGCGGCGAATTTGAAATCCTCAATCCCATTGTCAGAATAACCACGGTTTTTACTTTTTTTAGCTTCCATGTATAAAATATCGATAACTTCACTTTCGGCCATCCAGTCTGGTTCGCCTAATCCCATGTCTATTAATAGCTTATCGGGGTTATTTTTTAAAGCTTCTTCTTTTGCTTCTTTGATCTTACCAAATTTATAGTCTTTATTTTCTTGGCCAAATGTTGCTCCTCCAATACGGTCTGAAAACAGATTATTTATATTGTATTCACTTAAAATTGAGCTCTTCATCTTTTTTCCTCCTTTAAAGTCATCGTTTCTAATTCTTTTAACAACAAATTACGTTTTACTTTTCCTACCCCACTTCTAGGTATTTGATTAATTTTTACGAATTTTTGCGGTATTTTAAAGGATGCTAATTGTTCTTTTACTAAAGGGATTAAATCTGTTTTCTCAACATTATTATTCGTCACATAAAAAGCTACTGGATACTCTGAAATACTTCCTGGACTCTTATAGCCGACTACTGCTGCATCTCGTATATCAAGATGTTTCTTTAAAACGTTTTCTATTTCTACAGGGTCCACTTTCTTGCCCCCTACATTGATACTGTCATCTTGCCTTCCGTACACATAAAGAAACCCTTTCCTCATTTCTGCTATGTCATAAGTATGATAATATCCATCCTCAGTAAGTAAGGAATTGAATTTATTTAAATCCTTATAATAACCTGTGCTCATTGAAGTAGATTTAATTTGAATGATTCCTTTTTCTCCGTCCCTACATAACTTTCCAGATTCGTTTATAATTCTTACACTTACCCCTTCAATTAATTTACCTAGTGAATTGGGAATGGTACCATCATTAAAGGTAGCCGGACCAGCTTCAACAATCCCATAGTAATCACAGATGGGTAGATGAAATCTAATTTTAAATTCTGACTTAGTTGAATTATGCAGGGGTGCAGAGGAAGAAAGACAAAGTCTTAGATTCTTAATTTTTGGCTGATAACTTGTTGAAAGTAAACTGTCATATACAAATGGAAAAGCAGTAATGATAGACACATTTTCTTCTTCAATTACTTTCCAAATATATTTTGGAGTTAATATTTTTTTGCAAATAATAATACAAGCACCGCTCAAAAATGTTGAAATAAACGAAGTATTAAAAGCAAGACCATTATGAAAGGAAGCGGTACATAATATCTTGTCCTCTTTTATTAAACTTGAAGCTTCTGCCCAGTTACGCCCTGCATTTAATACTGCACTCTCAGTAAACATTAAACATTTTGGTACGCCTGTCGTACCTGATGAAAACCTACATGTCATAGTATTCTTCAAATCATTGTTATCTTCTATGCTTTCTACTTTAAATTCTTTAAAAATAATTTGATCGCCTAAACCAAGCTTAATTACATAATTGATACTATACTTTTCGCACAAAGTATTAACTTCGGTATCAGTAAAAGTGTAATCGATTAACATTGGAATAGAACCAGCTTTAATTAAAGCGTAATAGATAAATATATATGTTGGATGGTTTTTCATTTGAATTCCAACTGGACCTTTTGAAGATAATTTCATATTTAATATTTTTTCATGCCTTTCAATTTCTTCCCACATTTGAGAATAAGAATAAGTTTGGTTACCATAACGTATTGCTGGGCGTTTATTATATAATTCGGAGCTTTCCTTTATTTCCTCAATAATCATCTTATTACTCCTTTTATCGATTTAAAAAATATCTATCTCTTTTCAAACCATTAGTTTTGTCCACTCCAATCACTCCTGCATAGAGTATTTCATCCAACGGATGAAGATTTAAAAACTCTTTGACTTCTTCGTCATAATAGCCACCGATGCATGAATAACCTAATCCTATTTCGTTAACTTTTAAATGGATCTCTTGGGCCAACATTCCAGATTCAATAAGAGATTTTTTCCAATGTAAATCCTCATCTTCCATTCCTAAATTAGCACTAAAAAATAAAGCAACCGAAGCATTTTCAAGAATTTCTTGATTGATACATAGTTCCTTTACTTTGACATTAAAATCACCAATTTTTTCTTTTTTTAGATGGCCGCTTTCTAATTTATAAATTCCTGATTCCAGTGAATTTACATTATTAATTACAAAAGTTGTTTCTAACGGAAAATCACAATGAGAGATGAATTCAACAATCTTATCGAAGTCTGATAAGGCTATCTTTTCTTTGTTGAAAGTAGAGGCGGATCTTCTGTATTTAATAAGATTTAATAGTTTATCAAAATTTTGGTTTTCATAACCTAACCGTGATTCAGAAAGCCAAGAAGCTTTTGGGATAAGGTTTTTGGCATATACTTCCTTTTGGAAGCTACTAATTGGTTCCCAATTAAACTGATTACTTTGATCAGGGTCATTTGTATAAGAGTTGCTTAGATGATCTTTACCTACAACCTTAGAATTACTAATTTCTCTACTTTGATTAAAGTTTTTAATTGATATTAAACCTACGGCTTCTTCAATGGCATCTAAATTCAATAGTTTACTTATACTTCTATTGTTACAAATCGTATAAGTGCTTGTATCCATGCCTAGAGTATTTGCTAAAAGTCGCATATTGGTTATCACGTGTCCCGCATCTAGATGACAAAATTGATATCCTCTGTAAGAATATTTCCAACAACTCTTCCAAAGAGCTGCTGTAAATACAATATATATATCATCGTCTGAATCTTGTTCGAGTAAGTTATCATGAAGGTGAATATTCTCGTTGTTAATCTTATATAAGGCCATATCATGAGGGGAATAATAAAATACCCCTTTCTCTAGGGGAGGAGCATTATTAATAACAACATATAGTTCAATGGGGTAACATGCACCAGCTGACGGGTACGACCATAACATTTCTGGTTGGTGGTCATAAAATTTAATAGAGTTCATTCCAAAACCACTTAAAAGAAGACGCTCCAATCGATCAATAGGGTCATTTTTGGGTTTTTGCTTCGCGTAACTTGTTTTTAATCTTATACTATAGCCTTTATATTTTTTATTGCGTTCTGGTCGATCAAATTCGTTAAATCTACTTCCCACGTATTCACGCCCGCGTACATTTTTGACAAACTCTAGTAGCTCCTGACTACCAGTTGTTTTCAAATTATCACTTAACATAAGGAATTCCTCCATTACTAAAATAATGGTCGACCCTTCTGCACCAGTATTTCCAATATTCTTCAATGGCGGTCTTACCAAAGATAATCTTACTCTTTACTTTTACTTCTGCTCCTTCTGTAAATGTATAGGGGGTATTAAATGATTCAGCCATTAATTGAAATTTACAAGCGTTTTCTAAAACAATCGCCCAACAAATGGTTTCAGGAATAGATTTTCCTACAGCTACTATTCCATGATTCTTCAGAAACAGCGTATTTCCTACAGAAAAGGAATCGGCAACCTTACTCCCTATTTTCTGATTAGTTACAGTGTTTGTAGTTAAGTCAAACTTTTTTGTATTCATTACTGGCGTGGCATCGTGAGTTACTGGTTTAAGCTCCAGGTTTGTAGCGCCAAAAAGCATAGAATAAGGGGGGTGGGAGTGTATTAGACAATTTACATCCTTTCTACTCTTATAGATTTCTGTATGGAGTGGCCATTCAGAAGGTATAGCACCCTCACCAACCAAACGATTCCCTTCTAAATCAATTAATATGAAATCGTTTTCCGTTGTTTCCTCCCAACCTAGAAAAGCTCTTCGTATCAAAATAGTATTTTCTGTTATGCGATATGAAATTTGGCCATTGTTGATATCATTGTGTCCTTCTAAAAAGAGAGTTTTTGATCCGTAAGTTAAATCTTTTAAAACAGTAGCATTAATCTCTTCAATTGAATTCAAAGTCATCAAACTCCTTCCAATTGTTCCTGCTTCCTGATAACGAATTGACTCAGCGTAGTTAAAGAATCAAACACTTGAGGTTCTATCTCTTCAATTTCTAAGTCAATATCAAATTTTTCTTCAATCAGTACGATTAAATTTATCTGAACCAATGAGTCAAGACCTAAGTTTCCAATATTATCTCCAACCTCAATTAAATCTTCTTCTGTAACATTATCTTCCGATGCTTCAAGCAGTAATTCCTTTATAATCTCCTTCAATTTCCACCCTCCTTTCACAAAAAATTCAAAAAATTGTAGAAATTATTATAATTTACAGTATAATTAACATTGTTATTATTTTCAACAAAAATTTAAAAAGGAGGAAAATTGTGACGAATAGAGTTGCTTTAGTAACTGGAGGCGCTAAAGGGATAGGTCGAGAGATTTGTCTTGGGCTTTCAAGATCTGGCATGGACGTTGTAGTAAATTACTCTGAAAGTTTTAGGGAAGCTGATCTTCTTTGTGAAGAAATAAAGGATTCCGGAAAGCGTGCTACGGCAATAAAAGCAAATATTCAACATGAAAAAGAAGTAAAGAATATGATAAGTGACATTATTCGAGAATATGGAAAACTTGATGTCTTAGTGAATAATGCTGGTATAACGAATGACAAGCTTATTATTCAAATGACTACACAAGATATTATGTCGGTCTTAAACGTAAATTTGATAGGGGCTATGAACTGCATTAAGTACAGTGTTAAACCTATGTTGAAAAATCGTTATGGGCGAGTTGTAAATATAGCCTCGGTAGTTGGCCTTTCGGGTAATCAAGGACAATCAAATTATGCAGCTTCAAAAGCTGGATTAATTGCGGTTACCAAATCAGCAGCAAAAGAATTCTCATCAAAGAACATTACATTCAATGCTGTCGCTCCAGGTTATATTGATACATCCATGACACAGAAGATGAGCGAAGAATCAAAAGCAAAAATGCTAAGTGAGATACCTTTAGGAAGAGCAGGTACTGGAGTTGATGTAGCAGAGGCCGTAGCATTTTTAAGTACGGATAAAGCAGCCTATATAACAGGACAAGTTCTACAAGTTGATGGAGGCATGTACATTTAATAAAACTAGGAGGGAATATTAATGAAAAATACTTTTGAAGAGGTTCAGAATCTTATAGCAGAGAGATTGGACATTGATAAATTAAGCATTAAAAAAGAATCATCATTTAAGAATGATTTAGGCGCAGATTCTCTGGATGTAGTAGAGATGGTTATGGAAATAGAAGATATTTTTGAAATTGAAATTGCAGATGAAGACTCTGAAAATTTAAAAACAGTACAGGATTTAGTGGAGTATATTGATCAAAAAAATAAAGTGAATCAAGGTTGAGAGGAATGGAGAAAAAGCGCGTTGTAATTACAGGGATGGGAGTAGTAACTGCATTAGGGGAGGAGTTAAACGAATTTTGGAATAACATAGTTTCGGGGCAATCAGGTATCTCACTTGTAGAATCATTTGATACGACAAATTATACGACAAAAATTGCAGGGGAGATAAAAGATTTTAATCCTTTGAATTATATGAGTGAGGAAGAGTCTTCAAATTATGATAGGTTTACTCAATTTGGTTTAGCAGGAACCAAAAAAGCACTTAAGGACGCGGGTTTTGACACACTAAGTGCAATTGATCCAAATCGTATAGGCGTTTTAGTAGGTTCAGGAATCGGTGGTGCTATTACATGGAACCAAGAAATTTATAATTTTAGAAAAAAAATTTCATACGGTTCTAATAAGACTTTTATGACAAAGTTTCAAATATCCCACTGTACAAGTGCGATTGCTCAATATTTAGGTGTGAATGGCCCGTCTGGTACTATGGTTACCGCCTGCGCAGCAGGAAATCATTCTATAGGAGAAGCATACCAGATAATTAAAAATAATAAGGCAGATATCATGATATGTGGTGGGACGGAAGCATCTATAAATCCAGCAGGTTTTGGTGGTTTTACTTCACTCCGAGCAATGTCTACCAGAAATTCCGACCCACAACAAGCTAGTAGGCCCTTTGATAGAGACCGTGACGGTTTTGTTATGGCAGAAGGTTCAGGGATATTAATACTAGAATCTTTAGAACATGCGTTAAATCGAAAAGCTCGTATTTACGCAGAAGTAGTTGGCTTCGGTATGAGTGGGGATGCTTATCATATCACTGAACCTAGACCAGATGGGGAAGGGGCTAAGCAATCAATAATAAGTGCAATGTTGGATGCTAACATCGAGTCAAATCAGATAGACTATGTAAACACTCATGGTACTTCCACACCCTTAGGAGATATAGCGGAAAGTAATGCTATTAAAAAAGCTCTAGGAGCCCATGCATATAAGGCTTCAATAAATTCATCTAAATCAATGACTGGTCACTTAGTGGCAGCAGCCGGTGGAGTAGAAGCCATCATTTCTACTATGGTACTCAATAAACAAATAGTACCACCAACTATTAATATTGATAACCAAGATCCAGAATGTGATTTGGATTATACGCCAAACAAAGCACGTGAAAGGGAAGTTAATTTTTCTTTATCTAATTCTTTTGGTTTTGGGGGGCACAATTCTACTCTAATTTTAAAGAAGTTTAATAAAACCGAGGTGAAATAAATATGAACACGAGTATTGTACCTGTACATGATGATGCTTATTCTTGTTTGGAGGATTTAATATATTCATTATGTGTTTGGAAAGATAACGATTTTCATGCTATGTTCGCCTCTTCTTGGAATTTCGACTTAGATCCATTTGACAGCAAAAGCCCTCTTTCTTTAGCTAAAAGAATTGGAACTGGAAATAAAGAATGGGATAAACTTCTCTCCATCTACCATGGGGTTAAGATATCTGATCAACAAAATAGGTTTTCTGCAAAAGAACTACTACAAAGAATAAAAGATAGATCCCTTGAATTACCACTAATAATAGCTTTTGATTACTATTATTGTCCTTGGAGTAAGGAATTCTATTATAAATATCATGGTGGCGGTGGAGGGTTGTCTCATACTATCTTGTTATCAAGTATCGAAAATGAAGGTTTCATGTGTATAGACCCCCTTTTTAGTACCAATGTAGAGTACCTCCCGTTTAATCATTTTATTAAAGGCTATGAAGGGTACAGAACAGTTTCTTTTACCAAAAATATCTATACAGAAATTGATTGTAACTGGTTGGAAGTTACAAGATACGGTGTTAATAAATCATTAACAAGTAAATTCTTCGACCAATTAACAACTCTTACAAAAGAAATTTCAAATTTAGATTTGGTGTTGGAATCAAAAGGTTTTGAGGATCGGCCAGGTTTATCTCCTATCATGTATCAATTAAAGCTTATTGGTATGGGCAGAAAAAAGTTTTCTAAACTCTTATATAGAACGTATCTTCAAACTAGAAATGAAAAATTTAATATTTTATCTAAGGAAGTTCATAAATTGGGAACTGATTGGGATTATCTAAGCAATCTGATGATGAAAGTCTTTTATACAAAGCATCCAGAAAGAGTACTAAAGAAGCTAGTAGCTAAAATTAATGAAATTAGAATACAAGAAGAAGATAAATTAGCTGAAATTTCTTCGTGTATTAGCAAAAATTTAATAAGCAAAGGGTGAACTCTTATGTACAATTCAGATGTAATTACCGAAGTATTACCCATGGGTAGAGAAGCAATATTACTAGATAGAGTCACTGAAGTGGAACCAGGAAAGATGGGAAGAGGCATAAAAAATATTACAATCACTGAATTACCATTCAAAGGAGATAAAAGAACAAAGCCAAATTATCCTGAAGCAATGCTTGCAGAAACAATAGGTCAACTTGGCGTTTTTATCCATTTAATCCATCCGGAAAATAGAGGGAAAAGTACTGTATTAGCAAAAATAAAAGATTTCGAATTTTTCAATCATGTGTACCCAGGCGACCAAGTGGAATTAACTTACGAGGTAATAAAAAAGCGAGAAACCTCAGGTTTAGGAATTGGAACAGCCAGTGTGAATGGTGTTTTAATCGCACAAGGTGAAATGATTCATTTTTGGGAATAGGTTTTATTTAGAGCTGAAAAGATGAGGTGAATTTTAATGGATAAAAAAAGGGTTGTAGTAACAGGTATGGGAATGGTATCTCCTTGTGGCGATAGTGTTGAAAAAGTATGGGATAAGATAATTAATGGCGATCATCTTTTTTCAAAACTTGATTCGAAGAGAGCTAAAGAAACCAGTATTTCATTAGCAGGAGAAATACCAGAGTTAAATACGGAAGAATATTTCTCCAAAAGAGAAGCAAGGAAGATGGATAAATTTGTCCAATACGCGATGATCGCATCTACTCAAGCAATTAAAGATGCTAAATTAAATCTCGATAGTATAGACAATCATAGGTTTGGGGTAATAATAGGTTCCCAATTTGGTGGTGTTCATACGTGGGAAGAACAAATGCATCTACTCTATGATAGAGGACCTAAAAAAGTTAGTCCCTTTTTTATTCCAATGATGATAGTTAATATGGCAACGGGACAAGTTTCCATGAATTTTGGTGCGAAAGGTCCTAATAACACTCCGGTTACTGGCATGTGTTCAGGTTCAAATGCCATCGGTGATGCTTATAATCAAATTTTAAATAATAGTGCAGATATTATGTTATGTGGTGGAAGTGATGCTGCTATATCCTCCCCATTATTGGGAGGATACATGAGTCAAGGTTTGGTTTCTAATAAAGAGAATGGCAACTATATTTGTCAACCATTTACTGAGGAATCAAGTGGGTTCGTTATGTCTGAAGGATCAGGGGTTTTACTTTTAGAGTCATTGGACCATGCAAAAGAAAGGAATGCAGATATTTATTGTGAAATTGTTGGGTATGGATCCTCAATTGGTTTAGATAAGGAATCTGCTACTCCTTCTGTCAAGGGAATGGTCACCTCTGTTGAGTCAGCATTAATGGACGCTCAATTGGATTTCAAATCAATACAATATATAAACGCTTCCGGTATTGGTGTGGCAAGCTTAGATTCTCGTGAATTAGATAGTCTGAAGAGTCTTTTAGAGAAGTATGAACATGATTTACATATCTCCTCCCTAAAATCAGTGATTGGAAACTTTATGGGAGCGTCAGGCGCTATTGATTCAATCATATCAATAAACACTCTTCATCACGATTTAATTCCTTGTGACGTATATCCTTCATATGAATCAATTGATTCACTTATTTTAGATCAAGAAATATCTGAAAGTTTAGAATATGTATTAAACAATACGATTGATCTAAGCGGATTTAATACCTCATTAATTTTTAAAAGGTGGAGAGATAATGAGTGAAAATACTATAAGTTTGATAAATTCAGAGGAGATCAAAAATTTATTACCTCAAGCGGACAATATGGTCTTAGTAGACGTAATTTGTCAGGTAAACACAGAAAGTATTCAGGGGATTAAAAATGTTGCGATGACTGAGCATTTTTTGGAGGGACACTTTCCCAATGAATCAATGATGCCCGGAGTTTTAATCTTAGAATCAATGATCCAACTGGCGAATCTATTAATTTTGATAAGAGACGATTCAAAAAAAGGATATTACAGTCATCTAAAAAAAGTGGTCGATATTAAGTTCAAAGAAAAAGTAAAACCGGGAGATCAATTATTAATTACTGTTACATCTCTTGAAAGGTTAAAAAGCGCGGAAAGATTTAAAGGAGTAGTCAAAGTAGATAATAAAATAGTAACGGCTGGAGTTTTCGAATTAATTGGTCACACAAAATAAAGGAGGAATTTAAATGAACCTTATCAACGGGAAAAACATTTTAGTAATGGGGGTTGCTAATGAGCGAAGTATTGCTTGGGCGATTGTAAAGTCATTAAATGATCATGGGCAAGTAAATTTTATTTTAACTTATGAAAATGAAAAGATTAAAAATAGAATATTAAAACTTACAAAAGAGATGGATAATGTCAATCTGTTTCAGTGTAATGTTACTGAAGAAATAGATTTAGATAATCTTAAAAATTATATGGAAGATAATTATGGGACTGTCCATGGGATAGTTCATAGTATAGCATTTGCAAATCGTGAAGATTTAGATGGGCGGTATGTTGAAACTAAAAAATCAGGGTACGATCTCGCTCAACATGTTAGTGCCTATTCTCTTTTAGCCGTTACGCAAAGAATATACCCACTTATGTCGGAAGGTGGGAGTATTGTAGCCATGACCTACATTGGATCACAGCGAGTAGTGAAAAATTATAATGTCATGGGAATTGCAAAAGCATCATTAGAGGCTAATGTTCGTTACTTAGCAAAAGATCTAGGCGAATTTGATATACGAGTAAATTCGATTTCTTCCGGTCCAATTCGCACTTTATCAGGTAAAGGTATAGCAGGTTTTAATACATTTATTAAAGCTGTAGAAGATCAAACCATTCTTGGTCGATCTGTAGATCCTGAAGAAGTTGGAAATACAGCTTTATTTTTAATAAGTGACCTTTCTAAGGGGATAACTGGCCAAACAATTTACGTTGATCATGGTTTTAACATTGTTGGTGTGTAATCATGAAGATCGGTACAGATATTGTTAATATTAAAAGGTTTGAATCTCTTTTAAACAATAGATTGTTTTTAGAAAAGGTTTACTCTAACCAAGAACTCAAAAATATTTATAGTCAAGGTAATCCCCAAAGGAAGTTAGAGCTACTAGCCGGTAGATTTTCGGCAAAGGAGGCATTTCTAAAAGCTATAGAGATTGGAATTATGAGTGGTATTCCTCTTAAAAATATAGAAGTCTTATCTACAGTAAGCGGAAAACCTTATATTAGTTTAGATAAATCTACTCTAATGTCATTAAAACAAAAAAATATTTTAATCAAAAATTTGGACTTGAGTATATCACATACTAAGGAAACAGCATTAGCAGTTGTTATATTAAATTTAGAAACGCAAAACCCGAAGGGAGCTGCTTAATGAAAATTGGAATAATTGCTTTTTCTGGTATTACTGTTTAAACTTTATAGGATTTCATGACATTCTTCTTCGAATTAAAGAAAAAGGATTCTTGATCATTATGAAATATGCAGTCGTGAAAAAATCTGTAAGACTTCTAACATAACTATCAGAATAGACAAGACAATCGATAGGTTGGATAAATTCGATTTATTATATGTACCTGGTAGCACAGTGGTTTGCTCTCTTAAGCAGGATGAAACCTTTATTAATTGGCTTCGTACCGGAAAGGAGGTCACCTACAAATTTTCTGCTTGTACTGGATCATTATTGTTGGGAGAAGCAGGATTCTTAATTGATAAGAAAGCAACCACTCACTATAAGCACCTCAGTAGCCTTACACCATATTGTAAAGTGGTTTCAAATGAAAAGATAGTTGAAGATGGTAATGTCGTGACTGTTGGGGGAGTTACTTTTTCAATTGACTTAGGCTATATTTTGCGGAGAAATTTTTCGGAAAAGGTTTAAGAGATGAAGTTCAGGAACATCTTGAGTATCATCCCACTTAAAGGAATTATACAATACTATAATTTCCTTTCCTAATCAACAGTCCGAGAACTTTAATCGGTTTTCGACCGCTAATCCTCAAGGGTTGCATAAAAATATCTAACTAGTTAGATATTTTTCAAAGCGCTGTTGATCCTTTTTGGTTGTGAAGGAATATACAAAAGAGCAACACGTCAAGGTGCTGCTCTTTTGTATTTTATAAATCTTTTCTTACTCTTGTTTGATAATCTAGGAGCCTCACGGGAAAATTTCTTGAACAGAGATAATACAAATTATAACTGTTCTTAAAAACATTTATTTTTTATCTTATTTATCTATAATAAGTGGGTTTTTTACCGAGTTTCTTCTATTATAAATAAACTTATTTTAATCCTTCTTTCTCATATTTCCTAACCAACTTATAAAAAGTAGTTTTCTTCAGGTTTAATTCATCCATCGCTTTGACTGCAGTCAATTCTCCAGTCTTCCAACGATCATATATATGCTTAAACTCTTCTGTGATTATGGCTTTTGGTCTTCCAAAGGCAACCCCGTTCTTTAATGCCATATCAATTCCTTCACGCTGCCTCTTTCGAATGCGTTCTCTTTCCTCTTCGGCCATCCAGGAAAGAATCTGTAATACAAGATCCGCGATAAATGTTCCTAAACTATCTTTGTATTGAGTTGTATCTAGTAAAGGCATATCCATTACGACGATATCAGCTTGAATATTTTTCGTCAGATCGTTCCACTCCTGGAGGATTTCTTCTTTATTTCGCCCAAATCGATCAAGTGAATGGATATAAAGAATATCCCCTTTTCGGATAATTCTTTTTAGCAACTGATAATGAACGCGTTCAAAATTTTTACCACTTTGTTTATCCATGAAGATATCTCGTTCATGAATTCCCATTTTTTTCATCGCTTCAAGTTGACGGCCTTCATTTTGATCTTTGCTGCTGACTCTAATATATCCAAATTTTTTATTATCCATTTATTTACTCCTCGTTTTATTGTTCTTTCTTTTATTCTACCAAAATAGTTCGTAAAAGTATTAACAAAAAGTTGAACGTTCGTAAAATGATTTAGTGTTTTTGCGAACTGAAAAAAAGATTAATTAGTATAAAATTAAATAGTTCGTAAAAGTACACTTTTATGAACGTTAATTTTAATTGAAAAGTTCAAATGTAATAATATTCAAAATATATTTGAGGATTTTGATATACATGTTAAAATTAAAGGAACAAGTGTTCTTTTAGGGGGGAGAGGAAATGAGTATTTCAATGTACAGAAAAAAGATTCAAAATTTAGAAAAAGTTTTGGCTGATTTTGATAAAGGAATAAGTAAAGAACAGAAAAATATAAGTGATGCTATGAAAGCCATCAGTAGGACCAAGAATCAAAGTACTATAAGGATTAAACAGAAAGCTGTTTTAAAAGCCCAAAAAAAGATTGGTGACTTGAGAGATGATAAAGCTAAAGCAATGAAAGCTTATAATGTCACTTTAGGGAATTTGCAGACTCTTGAAAAAAGAGAGAAGAAAAAGGTGAACCGTGAAGAACTAAAACACGTTAAGGCTATTACCTCTGAGCTCTCTAAACAAGAAAGAATAGGACAAAGTTTGAATAACACTATAAATGTCAATTTTCAGGATGTACCCGAACAGATTAATGTTCTTTTCTTAGCTTCAAACCCTGTCGGTGAAGGGCAGCTAAGATTAGATGTAGAAATACGTTCGATTCAAGAGAAAATTCGTGCTTCTCAATACCGTGACTCAATTACTTTACATTCTCGTTGGGCTGTAAGGTCTAGTGATCTTCTTCAAGCAATTAATGAAGTAAAGCCTCATATTATACATTTTAGTGGGCATGGGTCACCGGATCATGACATCATTTTAGAGACAACTGAGGGTGGGCTGAGTTTCTTATCTAAAGAAAAGGTAGCTCTATTGATGAAAACTATGTCTGCCTCAATTAAATTAGTGGTTTTTAATAATTGCTTTTCTAATGGACAGGCTGAAATGGTGACAGAGCATGTAGATTTTGCTATTGGAATGAATGAGGCGATCCTCGATAAAGCAGCTGAAGCATTTGCAGCACAATTCTATTCTGCTCTTGGATTTGGGTATTCTGTCCAAAAATCTTTTGAACAGGGTAAACTTGCTCTAAGCTTGGAAGGAATTGAAGGTCATGAAATACCCGAAATTTATTCAAAAAAAGGATTAAATGCTAATGAGTATATTTTGGTAAAACCTTAACATCATTATTAGAACAACATTAACATATATGTTGATGTTGTTTTTGTCTTATGTGTTAGTAATGTACGTTTAAGATATATAGTTTTTGAAATAAGTTTTGATAGAAAAATTAATTAAAAAGAAGAAGGTTTTCACCTTCTTCGATTTAAAATCAGAAACCATCGTTTTTGATAAACTAATTTCGATTACTATTAAGCTAGATGGTAATAATCATTAAGAGGAATATAATGTAATTATTTTTATGTATTCAATACACATAAAGAGTATAATTAACTATGTAGTAGATCCTTAGACACATAAAAATAATTTATTCCTAGAGGTGATTAAAAATTATGAATAAACGTGAAAAATTAGCACTCAGAAGTCATGATATAACAATTGGTTTAGGCAACAAACAAGTTCCTGAGTTTGAAATAATAACAGAGATAGGAAATATGATTAAACTGGCATTAAATATACGGGGGCTTCCAATGATCCCTTACGAGACTCTAAAAATGGCGGCATACCATTTTTTAGATATTACTCCTCATATGTGTAAGAGTATAGTGGAGAATCTAGGAGAGATTGAGTTTGTAAAGATATCTTCAGAAGGAAAAGAAATTAAAGGCGTTTTACCTACTGTCCCTTTTTATGATGATATATATGAGGGCGTGGGCGAATTTGCTGAAACAAAAAAAATTAATGAAACAGAACAACTCGCAGTAACTATACTTGAGAAGCTAACAACCTCTCCAGTGAGCTCTTCTACAATTTATGAACTTGGCGCTGAGAGAAAGTTAGTGCAACGTAATTTATATATTGGTGAACAAGGAAACTATATCATTAATAAGAGAAGTAGAGGAAAGGATATATTATTAAGCCCCGTATATTTTTCGGAAAATGCCGATTTATTCTCTGATCTTGTTGCAAAATCCGGTGCGAAGAGTGTCCAAAAGATATTAAAATTAATTAAACAGGCCCAGGGAATTCCTTTACATATTGTTGAACAGCAGAAAGAAATACAAGGAGTTAAACTTACTGAAGCTGAAATAAATCTTTTAAAGAGTTTGGCTCACGATAGTATTATAAAGCCACCATCGATAAAAACTTCTCATGCAGGTCAGAATTATTTCCTGTTTACTCCTAAGCCGGGGAATGCTCGTTTAAGTCCAACAAAAAGAGAAGTCTACGAAAGAGCAATGGCACTTGTGTCAGCAGTAAGACAAGGACAATACCTACCAAAGAAATTTGCTATTAGAAACCCTCCTGCTATACTCAGGAAATTAAAAAATGATTATGAAATTGGTGCAAGTACTGAAGCGCTTGAACAATATAGACAATTAACTGTATTAAGAGTAGGAAAACTTGTAACTACCCCATCTGGATGGCACAAATTTAAATTAATTGATACAGAAGAAAATATTGAAGCTATAAATTTGGCTTTAGAGCTAGTATCTGTGGGTGAAGGCCAAGGACTAGAAGTTGATGATCAAATGAGGCTGGCAATAAATCAAGGTCAGACATATGTTGAATCATTAATAAGTGCAGTTAAATTAAAAGAAAGTACGAATGTAGCACTTTCTGAAGAACATCAGGAAGAAGTAGATAATATATTTTTAGGTGGTGTTTAAAATTATTAAAGACAAGGGTTTGAAACTGAAATTGTTAAAGTACTATGTAGCAAATGAATGGTTCCCTCATATGGAAGCAGAAATTTATTTTGAAGAGGGTGTATCTTTCAAAAGGAAGGTAGTAACTGATCTCGATACAGTGGCATTAATACCATCTAACTTTGGAGAACTTAGTTTTTTAATAGGAGATTGTAAAACACTTAAAAATCAATCTCCTATTACTAGGTCTCTTTGGCTAAGTGGACTTATGGGATTACTAAATGCCGAAAAAGGGATAGTTCTTCTCACTAAAGAAATTGAAAGAGACCATAAACAATTATCTTCTAATATGAATGTGAATTTACTGTCCGAAAAGGATTTTGAAATTCTTTCAAATAAAACATCTCCAAATTATAAATTAGTAAACAGTGCCTTATGTGATGGTGATATTTGGGATAAATATTTTGATTTACATAAGAGGTACCCAAATCTAGAAAAAGCAATAAAATTTGTGAAAAATGAGTTTTGGAATATTTCAGATGACAAATTAAAACTTAGAAAGACACTGTACAAGATTAGGGAGATTCGAAGAGAACTTAATCCAGATAATTCTGAGCATGTAGCCCTTCTCATTGATTTGATTTCTCTATTTTCAATAGCTTTAAATAGGGTTACTTTGGATATTTTTAATCAATACCTTCTTCCGGAAACTAAGGAGAACTTATCGAGAGAATTAAAAATATGGCTATGGGGAGGGATGGATCAATATTTATATTGGAATAAGCTATACCAAATAGCTAGCAATAAAGGGAATGATGATGAAATTGAACTTCCAGAATGGGAGGTATTTGTCCAATTAATTAGGCAATTCTTAGAAGAACCTTATTCAACTTCAAGAGTCCCTTTGTTACTCAGAGAATTAGCCTTTGAAACAATGGCTACAGATAAAAGTACTTATGAATTGTCTAGACAATTAGCCAATAAATATAGTCAATCTGGTAAATTCGCCATAATGATTGCTTCATACGTGTGTAAGGCGGCATTGTTACCAAAGGATTTTGATTTAATTATAGGTGAAAAATTAATGAAACTTCAATCTGTTTAAATAAAGATTACAAACGAATTTTGCTGGCCGAAAAACCAATAACACACTTCTGATTTGCCTATCACATTACAAATATCTGAGCGATTTACTGTATATTCAGAATGAAACAACCATTCTCATTTAACATTACTAAAATATAAATTTAAATATATTTATTAGGAGAATCGTTAATGGCAAACCTTGTTGAGTTTGAAGCAATTAGAAAACAATTTATACTTGTTAAGTCTTTGGGAAGTGGCGGTACTGGGGATACATTTCTTTTAAAAGATGAAACAACCGAAATGCTTTTTGCATTTAAAAAATATGTTCCTAAGGATTCGAATTATATAGATGAATATTATGAACGCTTTGTTGATGAGATAAAAATATTATTCAGTCTATCTCACCCTAATGTAGTTCGAGTTTATAATTATTATCTGTATCCTCAAAAGAAGTCAGGCTATCTTCAAATGGAATTTATAGAAGGACAATCAATTGATGAATTTGCACCAGACCCATTTGGCGGCAAAACATGGTCAGAAATTTTCATTGAAACAATAGCTGCTTTTGAGTATTTAGAATTAAATCAAGTCCTACATAGGGATATTCGGCCTGCAAATATTATGATAGATAAAGATGAGAATGTTAAGGTTATTGATTTTGGGTTTGGTAAAAAGTTGGAAGGGTTATCTCAAGATGCTAAGAGTGTTCTTTTAAATTGGCCCGTAACTCAATTGCCAAATGAAACAGCAGATGAAAGTATATATAATCATAAAACTGAAATTTACTTTGTTGGTAAATTGCTTGACAATGTAATTGACCGGAGTATAACTGATTTCAAATTTGAACACATTATTGAAAAAATGATTCAACTGGATCCTAACAATAGATATGATTCATTCGAAGATATATCTATTGAGATTTCTCAAGGTGTTCTTGGGGAGATTGACTTTACAGAAGAACAAAAAGAAATATATGTAAACTTCGCGAACGCACTTTCTTGGTCTATTTTGTTTTTTCAGGAAAACTATTTTCCAATCCGTGACGATAACGAAGTATTAGGTAATCTTGCCAATTTAATAAGAATAAGTTCGTTAGAGAGGATTATTCAAGACAATGCACAATTAATAAGTTGTTTTGTTAATAACGGATACAGATACAGTAACAAAATGGATATTGAAGTAACAGTAATTGTAAATTTTTACCGTCTGATGGACAGCTTAAATTCATATAAGAGAAAAATTGTGTTAGATAACATAGATGCTAGATTATCTAATATAAAAGTAGAGATTAAAGAAGACGATTTACCTTTCTAATTTATAAAATATCATGGATACCTATTTAATTATTGTTTTGAAAGCGATATTTCATTAGCTAATTTCAGCTTATTGAAGTATCGCTTTTTGTCATACTTTATTTACTTTTAGAAAATAAAAATGCAGCGGTTAATAAAGGCGATTACAAAGGAAGATTTAATGGAATAAACAAAAATAGATGGTAAAGTATTACTTTAAATTGTTATAATATAACTAGTTCATAAAGAAAATAATCTGGGAATTAGTTGGTGATGTATGTTTTCTAAAGTAAGAATTTATTATGAAATTTTTCTGCTTGCCCTTATTGTTACCTCTACTATTCTTGTAGTTGTCAACATTGACTATAAAGTATTCGACCAACTCGTATGGGGGGTCCTTTTTTTGATGTTCTTCTACGACTCCTCTTTTTAAAGAATAAGAAAAAATATATAAAAAATAATCCATTTGATTTTATTGCCATCATTCCTCTGGACTCCGTTTTTCAATTTGCTCGATTTTTAAAAGTGCTTCGCCTAACGGTCCTCTTCAAAAAGACACCTGTATTTCATATTTTACAAACGAATGGGTTAAATAAGGTTATTACGATGATGGTTATCTTGATCATTTTTTCAGCTATCCCAATTACAGTTCTCGAACCTGGCATTCAAACCTTTACAGATGGCATATGGTGGGCTGTAGTGACTGCAACGACGGTGGGTTATGGTGATATATCGCCTATTACTACAACCGGAAGAGTTATAGCGGTTTTATTAATGATTTTTGGTATTGGTCTGATCGGTATGGTGACGAGTTCGATTGCTACCTACTTTATAAAAACGAACGATTCTAAGGAGATACAGCCCCCTAATCCTAATCCAACGGTGGATTATGTGAAAGGACAACTAGATAATTATCAAAACTTATCAGACCACGACTTCGAAAGGCTATTATTTCTCGTTAGTTCACTAAGAAATGAAAATAAACTTACTCAAAACAAGTCATGGGAAAGAGTACTAACTCATTAAAATTTAGGGGGAATACTATTGGCCATACGTTTTAGAAAGAGTGTAAAATTAGCGCCTGGCGTGCGTATGAACATTGGAAAGAAAGGTGTGGGCTTCTCTACAGGAGTAAAAGGTGCCAGCGTAAGTACAAGTGCAAGAGGCACAAACCTTAACGTTGGTATTCCGGGGACTGGTCTATCCAGTTCTCATAGGATTATGGGGAAGAAAACCACAAGACCACAGCGAGCAGAGTATGATCGTATTCAAGCACAAAAAGAAAAAGCAGCTGTCGCCGACCATGCAAGGCTTCAAGTTGAGGAATATCAGGCCCACGTGAACATGCTTACCTCTATGCATATTGATTCTACCGAGCCAATTGACTGGGAAAAACGAGCTCTTTCTCCTCTTCCGTTTTCTGAAAAAGAATCTGGACCTTCTTATACAAAAGCCCTTGAAACCATTAAACAATACAAACCAACCGTACGAGATCGCTTGTTTAACAGAATTGAACAAAGAAAAGAAGCTCTTCAAGCTCTTTTACTTGGAGCTGCAGCTGAAGATCAAAAGAGCCTAGACAATCATCATCAAGTGATTGGACAAGCTAAAAGAGTTTTAGCAAATGATCCGAATGAATGGTCTCATATTATAAACGTTCATCAGCCGTTTGAGGATATTGAGAAATTACATGGCAAAGTGACGTATCAAGTCATAAAACCAGGAATCATAGTGGCAAATTTAGAGATTGAATCTGAAGAGACCGTTCCTCAACATGTATTGAGCTTAACGAAAACTGGGAAATTATCAGAAAAGAAAATGGCTAAGGGTAAATACCTGCAACTCTATCAGGATTTTGTTGCTAGTGGAATGCTAAGAATTGCCCGAGAATTCTTTGCCCTCCTTCCTGTAGAAACGGTGATCGTTCATACGTATGGTTATAGCCAGGCTACAGAGCCGGCTGAATATGGTTGTCTTCTCTCCATGAAAGTACAAAGAGGAGAAGTAGAAAACATTGAATGGGAACGTATTGACTGTTCTGATACAGTAGAAAGATTTGAACACAACATGAAATTCTTAAAAACAAAAGGCTTCAAATTAGTACAGGAGGTTCATTTGCCATGACATGGGTGTTAATTATTGGTGCAATCGTGTTGCTCATTCTTTTGTTTCAATATCCACTCTTCATTATTGGTGTAGGAATTGCAATTTGGGCGGCATATGAGTGGAACGTCAATAAAAAGCTACAAGCAAAATCAAAGAAACCGGCAGCCATCCTATCCTTTGGGCTTGTCATGGCTTTAACCGGATGTATCATGACGGTTACTGAACCGGTCGAGGACATAGCCAGCACTGACCTTGAAACCACTGAAGCCTCAGCTGAAGTAGCAAATGCTGTGGATGAACAAGAAGAAGAGGCTAAACAGGAAGCTGAACGCTTAGAAGAAGAAAAGAAAAAAGAGGAAGAAGCGAAAGCAGTAGCTGCAAAGAAAGAGGAAGAACAAAAAGCTGCTGAAGAAAAAGCCAAGAAAGAGGAAGAGCAAAAGGCTGCTGAAGAAAAAGCCAAGAAAGAAGAAGAGCGAAAAGCTGCAGAACAAAAAGCCAAAGAAGAGGCTGAAGCAGCTAAAAAGGAAGAAGAGGAAAAAGAAGCTCTAAAAACTGCAGGTACGACCGACTTAATTCCAGTCACCCTTGTTCGAACAGTCGACGGGGACACCGCAGTGGTCAATTATGAGGGACAGGAACTTACAGTTAGATACCTGTTAATTGACACCCCTGAAACAAAGCATCCGCAAATGGGTGTGCAGCCTTTTGGACCTGAAGCGTCAGATCGAAATAAACAGTTAATTAATTCAGGCCAACTTTCCATTGAATTTGATGTAGGTGAGCGTACAGATAAATATGATAGGCTACTTACCTACGTTTACGTCGATGGAGTTTCTGTTCAAGAAACATTAATAAGGGAAGGTTTAGGCCGTGTAGCGTATGTTTATCCTCCCAATACTCGACACTTAGACGCTTATAAAGCTGCCGAAGCAGAAGCGAAAGCAGCAGGTCGAGGAATATGGTCAGTAGAAAATTATGCGACTTCAGAAGGTTTCAATAGTGATGTGGTAGTTGTAGAAGAACCAGTCGAAGAGGAGGCACCAGCTGAATCTTCTCCACCTCCAGCTCAAGAACAAGAGTATTTTCAAAATTGCACAGAATTAAGAACGGTTTATCCAAACGGAGTTGCATCTGATCACCCAGCTTATCAGCCTAAAATGGATCGTGATAAAGATGGCTGGGCGTGTGAAAGATAATATCATTTCTCGACGTAAACGATTAATACGTCCTTTGGATACTACGTATGTTAACAATAATTATGTTGTTATTATTAACATATGTTTTAATGTTAAATATTAATTTAAAAAAGAGATAATTCTTAAGCTATTTAAGGCTTCTGAATTGTCTCTTTTTTTTACATAAAAATTACTTGAAAAGAATTTCTCTATAAACTTGTGCCCCATTAATTAATCGACTGTAAGTAAAGATAAACTCCAAAGACCAAACCCTCCATTCCTTAAGACGGCAGCACTAACGGTCTGATCTAAAAGCAAAAAGCGCTTTTTGTCAGTCCGTAAGCGTCGCTGTGGTATTAAAGGGCTCGATAACCAAGGGCTGTACGGCTTATGCCTACAGTCCGTTGGTTCCTGATCCCTTTGCCTTCGGCCCATCCCCCACCAGCCGAAAACCGTCAATTCAAGATTAAATCCCATCAAACCCAATCGGAAACCAGCCTGACGGCTGCTATTGAAGAATAGTTGCCCTTTTGTCTTCCGAATCGTAAGACAGAGCAAGGGCTCTACTTTTCCAGCCGGTAGGACACCCGAACCTTTCCGGCAGGAAACTAAGAGCCCTAGGCAGACAGTAAAGGGGCAAAAAACTTTTTGCTTTTTCTATCCTTCTGGAGGAAGCAAAACCTTTTTTATGCTTATCCCTTGACCGCCTGCCTATGCTCGTCTTTCGTAATCTTTGCAAAAAGGGATAAATCTCTTTTTGTCTTACCTTTTTTATCAAAAAAAATAGTATAATATACTTATATACAATCACCGCGTTTTTTGGCGGTAAGTGAGAGTTGCAAAGGGGAGAAATCATGTGAAAAAAGAAGTAATACAAAGGAAATCACTCCGAATAGTTGCTAGTGAGACTCCATTTGAGCATGAACAAAAAGATAAAATTTTCAGTGCTTATTTCGCTATCACCGATTATTATAAAAAATATCCTAATCCCGGAGCTTGTCACCTAATCTCTAGTGTTTTTTATGTTCTTTTAAATGAACAAGGGATAGACAATGATTTATGTATTGGAGAAGTTAAGACAGGCGATAAATACTTTGACCATTCATGGATTGAAATTGGAGGAAAAGTTTTTGATATTGCAATACAACATACCTTAGACGAGTCTAGAAATGCCCCAGTTTACGGAGGATACAATCTATCTACGGGCCATCCGCATAATAGGGTTTATGGATCCCCTTCTCCTAGTGGATTTGATCGAGATGCAAAAAAAGTTTTAAATACTCCTTTTGTAAAATATATGGATGCATACCCGCATTTTAAAGAAGGAGCATGGAAGATTGTCAAAGTGATTGGTAAAGAGCTTCGACTTAAACTAGATTTAAAAGAACTTAAACAAACTTACAGGGATACTGAGCGCAAATTAAAATTGAAATAAAAAGGGAGGATTCTAACAATGACAAATTCTAAAAAAATAAAAGATGATATTTCTAAAACAGATTTTAAAACAGGAAAAACAAATTTTAAAGTAGAATTTGAAGGGATGTCTGCTATTCCTTTCTGGAATGATGATTTAAAGGCGAAAGCTGCTATTGCTTTATTAAAATCAATAGACATTCAAAACTATGTTAAACATAATATGTATGAACAGGCTGAGGAAGACTATCAGGAATTAATAACACTGGTCAATGCAGCCTACGGGAGAGATTTATAATACAGAAGAGACCTTCATACTTGTGGGAATGAAGGTTTTTTTGATTATTTTGATGAAACTCAAATTCAAGGATCTATACAGTTTCTTGTTGAGGTAGAAAAACGCTCATTTGTAAACTTCTAATTCGTAATACTTGTACGAGAAATAGTGTAGTTCCATATTTTGATTATAATTTATAAATAAATTTGAACTTTCATCCTTTGTCGAGTTTCTTCTATTATATATACCTATTTGAGTAACTCTCTTTCGTACTCCCTAACCAACTTATAAAAAGTAGTCTTCTTAATGTTCAATTCCTCCATTGCTTTGACTGCAGTCAACTCTCCAGACTTCCAACGATCATAGAACAATTTAAATTCTTCTGTAAGCACTGCTTTCGGTCTCCCAAATGTAGTTCCGTTCTTTAAGGCCACATCAATTCCTTCTCGGCTGACGTTTTCGAATACGTTCTCTTTCTTCTTCAGCCATCCAGGAAAGAATTTGTAATACAAGATCGGCGATAAACGTTCCTAAACTATCTTTTTATTGAGTTGTATCCAGTTGTAATGAAAGCTATGGTTTCTGTCTGGATCTCTTGCTAAGAATAAGAATGAATATTATAATTGTACTAATAATAATAATAATATATATGTACAGAGTTTGGAATGGATCATTTCTGTACAAACTGAAAGGAGAATAAGGAGAAATGAGCGTGAATGCGATGATGGGTAGAGAAAAACGCCATACACGACGCTTAAGTCAGGTCGGCAATAGTTTATCAACGGTGATTCCAAAAGAAATTGTGGTTGAGATGCAGATGAATAAAGGCGATGAGATGGAGATTTTTTATGATGAGGAAAGAGGCGAAATTGTCATGAGAAAAGCAAATCGTTCCATTCCAAAAGGCATTCGGCCAGACGTCTTAAAAGCCATGAATCGAACCATTACCAAATACGATAATGCATTACGAAATCTACGAGATCGCTAGTCATGGGGAGTGAAATGCATTGTCGGTGAATTATTTATCTGCAGAGGAAATTCTCTTTATCCACTACACCATGATGGATTTTTATGAGGATAGCGACCAGGCAGGGATTAAAAATCAGGACCGTTTTGAAGGAATGGTCGCAAGACCAAAGACCACCTTATATGGAGTCGAAACCTTTCCGACTGTGATTGAAAAGGCTTGTTGCTATTATCATTCAATCGCTAGAGGCGGCCATATTTTTCAAAACGGAAATAAGCGGACCGCTCTTACGGTACTGGAAACGTTTTTAAATATTAACGGGTTAGAGCTCATCTGGAGCGAACAACAAGCAGAAGATTTTACCGTGTATGTAGCGAATGATGACCGATTTAAAGATAATGACTGTATCCATTTTCTAAAAGAAGAACTGGAAGCATTCATTCATCCTTTAAAGGATCCATTATAATTTTAGAGATTTCTTTCGCTAATAGGAAATCGTTTATAAAGAAAGTATTATTTAATCAAACGGGTCGTTTGGAACTCACTAAGTTCCAGACGACCCGTTTTTTATCTTAAAAATAGAAATCTTTTAGCCGGAAGAAACTCGTTTTTAGGTGTAGCCTAACAGCTGACTAGAAGGTCAAGGGTAGTTCCATATAAGCAGATGTGTTATTTGTTTCCTGCAGTAGCTGCCATGTTCATCTCAAGTTCATTTAGAGGGGATACGTGTGGACAAAAAAACGAATCAATGCTTCTTTATCTTCGTGTAAGTTCATCCCATAACCCACTTTCATATAACGCTAATTTGGTTTTTTGCGGATAGCTTTGGATACAGGCTTGGATTTCCTGTTGATCCATGTCCCCTGGGGCCAGATAATCGATGATTCGTTGTTTGGCGGATTCCAGTGGTTTTTCACTGTACTTATCGTAATTCGTGAGTAAGTCCAGGACTTGAAGAAGCTTATAATTATTTTCCGTTACGGTAATGCGCGGTTTCCTCAAGATGACCCGTCTGTTTTTTAAATTAACCACTCTTTTGATATTCGTTTCTTTATTGGTGATGATTTCAATCATGCCAGGTGTTTGAGTCGTTAACTGTAAATCATTCGCAAAAGCGAGTCCTGTTCGATACCCAATCAGTTGATCTTCCTTATACAAGTATTTTTTCTTAATAATTTTATTAACACTTAATGATTTCTTTTTAAGTAAAGAGTCAGGTCTTGGGATAAAGTAGATCCCTTTATCAAAACGGATAATCTGTTCACGATCTGTCAGTCGTTTTAGATTTTGCCGTAGGGTTGTATCTTTCCCCATCATTTTATTGCGGAGATCTTCAGGGAAAATGGGTTCATTATACCCGTAGTTATCAAGTAAATAACTCAATAAATCCATTTTGCTTCACCTCCTGATTACAGTATACCATATTTATATATAATATATATAAAAACGTTACACTTGCTGTTAAGTATAGTATGTCCAGGATACACTTTATTTATACATTTTTTCTGGCTTAGAGTTTCTGGACATAGTTACGAGATTAGCTAAACGATAAATTAAACAAATCAGGAAAAATTCTATGAAAATAGTACATAGTCTAATTACAGTAGTTGTGAGGGTCAAGCGTTCCTCATGAAAAGTACACCAATAAAAAGTGCACTCTTAAATTAGGTCGATAGAAGAAAATCGAAGAAATAGAGGAGATCATTCATTCTCAATGCAGCAGGGTGGCTTACTTAGAGTGAAAAGGGAAAGAGAGGTCCATTGATTATTTCTCTCTTGAGTTTTAATTAATGGATTGTTAACTAGTGAAGACGATCACACCTTTGTATCTTCTTTTAAACCTGTTTTAATTATGCGTAGCCCCCTTTTAGTATTGAAGAGGGGCTTTATTCGTTACATATTTTTATTCCTAATATTGGACTTGGGATCTTTAGTTGAGGTGATTAACATTAATTTTAATGTTAACAATAACAACGTTGTTATTGTTGTTGTTAACATATGTTTTTTGCTAATCAAATCACTGCAGCATCGAGTCTACAAGCACGATAAAAATTTATTAAAAAGTAAAGGAAAAAGTATCATAAACGACGGAAAAATAGTGAAATTATCAAAAGGGCTGTATCCCTCTGGAGACCAGGAATTCTATCGTTATTAGTTCTTACAGGTCTTTGTTGCTTGTATGTTTAATTTTATAACACTTCCATGATACCTTTTTTACTAATACATCCAATCGCCCATTGCTAATGGAATCTATTGGATAGGTATGTCAAGTGTCGAATACAGCTATATTGGGAAGTTTATTTCTCTAACTGTTCAATTATTAAATCTGATGGGCGTTTCCTTGTACCTAGACTTCATGTTTCCCTAAAATGATCCCGTTACCTTTTTCAAAATTCCAAGTGATTTAAGTATCCTGAAGAAAGGGATTCAGCGTCTGTTGGAGAAATAGATCAACCTAGAGAAAACTAATTCATTCACAATACCCTCAAACATTTAATCCTTAGCCAGGTGGCAACACTAATGGTCTTATCCCTCTGCCACCGGCTCATCCTGTACGAGCTGTGAAGCCCAGTTTCAAATTTAAAACCCTAAAACCCAAAAACCCAATTCCAGTCGGAAAGCTGCTTCTGAAAAATAGTTGCCCTTTTTCCTTTCGTGAACGTAAGACTGAGCAAGGGCTCTACGTTTCCAGCCGGCAGGATACCCGAACCCCTCATAGCTGTACTCCCTTAATACTATCGAAGCCTTCGTCCGTTTTGAAATCTCTTGTATTAACTTTTGTCATCACTTTTGTATTCCAGAAGATCTCCAGGCTGACACTCCAATGCTTTACAAATAGCCTCTAAAGTTGATAGCCTGATCGCTTTCGCTTTCCCATTTTTTAATATTGAAAGATTAGCCATCGTGATTCCAACTTTCTCGGAGAGTTCTGTTACACTCATTTTCCTTTTAGCCAGCATCACATCAATATGAATTATAATCGCCATTTTATTCACCTCAGACCGTTAAATCATTTTCCGATTTTATGGTAATTGCTTCTTGTAAAAGTCTTTCGAGAACTGCAGCAAAGACGGCAATGACTAATGAAGCACCCACAATGACCAATCCCATAAGTACGAGACCTGGTGCATCATCCCATTCCGCTATGATAAAAATGAATGGAAGGACCACTACATACAACCCACTGATGATGAGGGCACAAATTTTGATCTTCTTGAGAGATATCACGGAGAGCTCTGTGAACGCCTGACTATTGTCAATATAACGCAGCAGCACTAAAGCTTGATATAGCGCAAAGTAAAAAGGAATGGTCGATACATACATCACGGTTAGTACGCCTAAAATCATATAAGCAAGCTCTGCGCCCGGTTGTATATGCCCAATGGCTTCTTTTATTACCTGCGGCAACCCAAAAACACACAAAGCTAGAACAGGAATTCCCATAAGAATAACAGCTGTCCTCAAGAAGAATGTTGATCCTCGTTTCATAAATAACACCTCACTAATTTATTGTATTTAAAAATTTACCACGTTATTTATCGTTTTACAATAAATATTTATTATTTTATATTTATCTTTTATTCTAAATCAATATTATTTTCATTTCTTAACATAACAAAAAGAGCATCTCATTATTAGGAAATGCTCTTGAAAAATTGAGGATATTAAAATCTTGTTGCTTATTAGCCTAAGGTGGATCCTAATAAAGCTGGCCGGGCATGTGAAAGATACGATCATTTCTCGATACGACTAACTAACACTTATCCTTTGAATAGGATATATGTTAACAATAATCATGTTGTTACTATTAACATATGTTTTAATGTTTGGTATTAATTGAAAAAAGAGATCATTTTTAAGCTATTTAAGGCTTTTGAATGGTCTTTTTTTTGTTGCATAAGAATTTCTGAAAGAATTTCGCCATATACTTGTGCTCCATTAATAAAACCCCTGAAAGTAAGATAAACCCCAAAGGCCACCCTTTCATACCTTAAGACGGCAGCACTAACGGTTTGAGCAAAAAACAAAGGCTAGTTTTTGTCAGTCCGTAAGTGTCGCTGTGGCATTAAAGGACTCGATAACCACGCGCTGTACGGCTTGCGCCTACAGACCGTAGGTTCCTGATCCCTTTGCCTTCGGCCCATCCCCCACGAGCCGAAAACCGATAATTCAAGTTCAAACCCATCAAACCCAATCGGAAACCAGTCTGACGGCTGCTTTTGAAGAATAGTTGCCCTTTTTCCTTCCGAATCGTAAGACGGAGCAAGGGCTCTACGTTTCTAGCCGGTAGGACACCCGAACCTTTCCGGCCAGACACTAAGAGCCCTAGGCGGGCGGTCAAGGGGCAAAAAACTTTTTGCTTTTCTATCCTCCAAGAGGAAGCAAAAACTTTTTATGCTAATCCCTTGACCGCCCGCCTATGCTCGTCTTTCGTTCTCCTTGCAAAAAGGGCAAAAATCATCCTTTTCAGGACTGAATCGCTTCGGAAGGAAAAAGGACAAAAATTCAAAGGAGGAAAAGAAAATGACAAAAAACGTTTATGAAATCGTTACAGACAAGATCATTGAAGAACTTGAAAAAGGAGTGGTCCCGTGGCGTAAGCCGTGGATTAATGGGGGAGCTGTCAATTGGAAAACACAAAAACCTTACCGAGGAATTAACACGTTTTTGCTGAGTGGCGGTGAATATGCAACCTTTAAGCAAATCAAAGAAGCCGGGGGGAAAGTCAAAAAAGGGGAAAAAGCTCATATCGTCGTCTTCTGGAAATTGCTCGAAAAAGAAGGAAAAGATAGCGACAAAACAGAAAAGGTACCGTTACTTCGCTATTACAAGGTGTTTGAAATTAATAATCAGGTAGAAGGGTTAAACAGCAAACGGGAACAGAAAACCTTCAACCATGATCCGATTGAAAAAGCAGAAGAAATTTATAAAGGATATCTACATTCACCCGACTATACGTTTTATTCCGGTAGAGCTGTTTATTCACCTTCGATGGATCGAATCAATTGCCCACCGTTAAAGGATTTTACGAAAGCTGAAGAATACTATTCAACACTTTTTCATGAAATGGTTCACAGCACCGGACATAAATCACGGTTGGCACGTTCAGGAGTGACAACGCAAAATGTTGCGTTTGGGGATGAAGTTTACTCGATAGAGGAATTAGTCGCTGAAATGGGAGCCGCCATGTTATGCGGCATGGCAGGGATCGAAAATCAAACCATAGACAATAGCGCAAGCTATATTCAATCTTGGCTCAGGTCTTTAAAGGAAGATCACAAGTTAGTTGTTCGAGCAGCTGGACAAGCTCAAAAAGCCTCTGATTTCATTCTAAATATTAGGTTTGAAGAAAACAAAGACTAACCTCCAACAACACAAGCACAAAATCGCCGAAGATCAAGCAGCTGTAAGCCGCAGCTGCTTGGACCCACGAAAGGAAGAAAAGCATTCGCTTTTCCTGGTTATTAAGCAGGCATCGAGCCTGCAAGACCGCTGCTAAAGCAGCAATCAAGAAAAAAGGACATTATCTGCTTCACAAGACAGGACCTAAATCCAAAGCATATGCATTAACTCCATTGAAGTAATGGTATACCTCTTGTTCGTCATCAATATTTCTTAAAGTAGACCGATTATTGAGATAATCCAAGTGTTCTCTAGACCTTCATGGACTTTATTACTCATCATCGAAAATTTGTCGCTTTCTTGCTTTATTCAATACACTTACATTACTCTCATTATTAGTGATCCATCTACTGACCCCTTCTATTATAGATTCACTATATATTCGCTTGCTTTTCATTATATTGTTTTCCTTCTAGTGAACAACAAATTTCTGGTAATGTAAGTGAACCCATCATGGATAAAATCCAGTTTTCTTCTTCGATCCTCTTTTTAATTCAAGAACAATATGGTTCTTATAAATTTTTTAGTTCTATTCTAAATCTCCTTATTCTAGTCTCTTTCATACTTCTTTTTCATTTTTCCTCTAAATTAAACACTTAGTAACACGACAATAATTTTTTATCGCTTTTTCAATAGTTCCCAAAATTTACTGCCCCTCTCTTACCTTCTGTTTGGTACAAGGAGATAATTTCTGTTTTCTGAATGTTACTAATAAACACTGGCCTAATAATTTTGATAAAAATAGTATTAAATCAGTTATTTATTAAGATGTGTGGAAATAATGACTATTGGAGGTGTGGTATAGCCATGTTAAAATTATTTTTTATCTACATATCACTTTTTGTATTCATATTTATTTTTGTTATTGGATTGTTATATTTGATAGTAGGGATAGATTCCTGATAGCACTCAATGTTTCCTGCAGCAATCTCTTCCCTCAGATATGTGTGAGCCCCCTTTTAGTATTGAAGAGAGGGTTTATTCGTTACACCTTTTTTTATTCCTAATTTTGGCCTCGGGATCTTTAGTTGAGGTGGTTAATATTAGTTTAACAATAACAATATTGTTGTTGTTAACATATGTTTTACTTCTAAACAAATTACTGCAGCATCGAGCCTATAGGTTGCTTTATAATAAAAAATCTATTAAAAATTAAAGAAAAAGTATCATAAAAGACGTAAAAGTATTAAAATTATCAAAAGGGCTGTATCCCTTAATAGTTGATAAAGTAAAAATGGGGAAAGATATTCATTAAGCAAAAGAAGAAAGGAGTTTTGATTTATTGAAAAGCACAGGTGTAGTAAAAAAAATTGATCCAATAGGGAGAATAACAATCCCTAGTAAATTGAGAAGAGCAATTGATGTTGAATTAAAAGATCCGGTGGAACTTTATACTGAAAAGGATATAATTATTCTCAAGAAATACGAACCTATACATACCTGCATTATTACTGGTGAAGAGTCAGAGAAAAACCTTAAAATATCTGATGATGTTATTTTGAGTCCAAAAGGGGCTAGCATAATACTTGAAGAAATAAGAGAACGTTTTTAAATCCTAAGGCGCTTTCGAACAACAGTATGTTCGGTAATTCTTTGTTGTTGCTCCATTTCAAACGCCAAAGGTGGGCTCGCCTTCTCTAATTTGGTTAAGCAATTAGACATTATTTCTTTCTTTTGTTTAAATGTATAATTTTGGTTTTGGCTCATCTCTTTTAAGGTACTGCCAACAGAAGTAAATACGCTTAAATAGCTTTTTATGTCCATTTAATCACATCCAATACATTTGATCATATTGTATATGAGTAAAAGGCTGCAAAGGTAGCAAAAAAAAAAGCCCAGGAGTGGGTAACACCTGGGTAGGTCGGAACAATTCCTAATGAAAGGAATTGTTAATATATTTTAACATAATTTAATTATAATTTGAAGAATAGACGGTATGCTTTTTGGGAAATCGCAAATAATAAGGTTATGCTTCTTTTACCTCCCCCAAAAGAATGCGTATACCTGTCATTAAAATAATTGGTTTCTGCCTCCAATCCTAGAAGCCTTAAAGGCGTCAAAATAATTTTCTTTAGAAAATTATTTTGACGTTAAATTTGTGTCTTTTACACAATGGGGAGTTTGCTACGAAAGTATTTACCTATCAGAGGCAGCCATGACTACATCAGACAGCGGTTCTTCATCATTTGGAACAAATGCATCTCTTTGAACCGTGTACATAGCGATTTTGTTTTCACCTTGTTTAATGTTAATTGAAACGGTCCTCGCACCTTCAATATCATCTTGCTGAAGGAAATCATAGGTTTTGGTTTACAACATGTTGGGTGGCAAGTCTAGGTAGTAATTCTTCGCTCATATGTACGAATACCGTCAGTTACGCCTACTTATAGTATTTCCTGATTTGTTTTTATTCTTTCCCAAAGGTAAAATTGAAATGATGTACTTAGCTTGATGGAGTTTTAGTATAAAAAAGTTGAAGGGTTATTTAAATATAGCCCATTTCTTTTAAGTAGATGGTGCTTTTTATTGATGGCTCCTTGTCAATTGTGTTCCCGCACCCAATCGGAGATTTGATGGTTTTTCGCTTCAAAACATTAGCTCAGACCTCCTCTTTCTATAGGGGTCTGGGCTAATTCGATTTATTATTTTGTTAATTCTATAAGCCATTTTTTAAAATCCACCAACCGATTATTTTCAGGTGTTTTTTCTGTTCCTGCGATGATAAGAGGTACTAAAGAATCCAATTTGTGCAAAGACCCGTGAGCCCCTCCTCCTACATGGTTAGGACTATGTGTGCCAATAAATTCATATCCAGGTTTTGCATCCACGATTATAAACTGATCATTGTGAGAATAAAGAGCTCCATAAAGCCTTGAAAGAGCATCTGGATACTCATCATACATAATTTCATTTTGGTTGTTTACCGTTAAATCCAAAACGGCTGGATTTCCATTTATTGACCACGATTGTTTATATTTATCCTTATAAGAACCATGAGGTGAGAAGGTGAGAATTTCATCAGAATCTGTGGACATTACATGGGCAATTTTATTAACTTTCCATGCAATAAAACCAATTCTGGATTCTTTTTTTAATTCAGATATAATATCTGCTGCTTCAATGGTTTCAGCTTGTATATAAATGTATGCCATCCTTTCATTGACTGCTAAAGCAAGCTCTTTGCTGGCGGGGTTATCAAAATCCCAAAAAGTATACTCATTCAATAGTGAATTTAAATCAATCAAGGCCTCATCACGGTTATCAATCACATCAGATTGTCCGCTGTCTCCATGCACAATCCATATAGCTTTATCAATCGCATCATCCCATGAAGAATACGTATTTAAAATTGTTTGAATTTGCTTATCCACTTCCTCAATTTCTTTTCGCTCTTTTACACCATGTTTATGAACTGGACGATCCAGATTCGGGAAATAGGCAAGAGTAAAAGCAGGCAACTTATCTTGTTGCAAAAGATAGTTCACCTCATTTGTCGTGAATTGATCATTCATTCCAAGACCTTGCCAGGCATTCGCAAATCGATCATTTTTCGGGTTAATTTGTGAAAGGCTTCCTAAGGAAAGGACATCTGGGCCGTTTATTTCAACATTACTCGATAGTACATTCACCCCTGATATAAGCTTTGGAATCGTCAAAGAGTGTATATGTTCACCTCGATAGACCAGACCATTTATAGAAGCGGATTGAATGTCACTTTTCGTCAATTCCTCGTAAATAGTGGGTGTGAATGGATTTAAATGAGAGTGATTTAACTGGATTAAACTATTATGAGCGACTTCACTAAACCCGGCATTCCATATTTCACTAAATCCGCCTCCATATATAACTAATCGGTTTTCATCTTTTTTAAACCAGCTGAGTCCGGGGATTTTATGCTTATCGGCATACGTACCCGTCAGCAAAGTGCTGTCTATTGTCACAGACATTGTAGGATAAGAGCTGACCACGTCTGAATGGTACTGTCCATGTTCTAGTAAAAATTTGAGCGCCGGCGCTTTTCCTTCATTAATTGTTTTTTGCAATGGCTCATCCATTAACGAATCGATCACGAATAATATTACGGGCTTATCCGTTTTATTAATAAGGATGTTATCTAAGTCTTTTGCAGGAGTTAGTAAAAAATACCAGCATATTAAAACGATCATCGATATAAAAATTACGACTGATAACAGGATTTTACGCACCATAAAAATCACCCTTTACATTCAATCTTAGTAGTATGGGTTAAAAAAGAAAGAGAATACTTCATAACAAATAAAAGCTCATAGCAAGACCTTGATGCGGGTCCTGTCTATAAGTTTTTACTTGTCTTAACGGGGATTTTCTTTTTAAATGGCTATTGTTGAGAGTTGTTATTTTGCTTCTTCATCATGCCTTGAACCGAATTTGGGGTTTTTTGTAATCCTGCTTCGTTCATCATTCCTTGTTCACTCATCATACCTTGTACAGCGTTAGGCGCTTTTTGAGCTGCTGTACCCCCAAACATTGATTTAATGTTATTAAGCATCGGCTGGAAAGTTCCGTTGCGCAACCCTCTTGTTACTCCAAAAATAGCTGCCCCTACTGCACCAAGAGACAACATTGAGCCGAAGACACCATTTCGTTTATTCATAACGTACCCCTCCTCACTATTTTTAAGAGCATTTTTAGTATGTTGAAGCAAGGTCTGATTATACTGGAGATTATTGTTATTTTTTTGTAACGTAAAATAAAATGACCTCTGGTCTACGATCCTATATACGGCGAATAGTTGGTAATACACTCCATAAAAATTTATGCATTAGTAAAAATGAGCTAAATTAGTTATGAAATGATTGAGTAAGAACCATCTTTATAACTTGAGTAGTGAACTTTGCTTTTAATTGTAATGGCTGAAGTGCTTATTATACTAATAGGTATAATTAAGTTATTAGAAAGATTATTTCAGGGAATTAATAAGTTGGCTGGACTTTTTCTAACGTTCGGCAAACCTAGTCAAGCCTCTCCTTGTACCTCGGTACACCCCTGGGATTTACTCAGGGGATTTTAACTTTAAGGAATATATGAGATTGGTCTAGTCAGATTCCGGGCAACCTTACTTAAGATGAATCCTCTTTGTTTTTAAGAGATTCAATATTTAAACCTTTAGGTTTAACGGCAAGATCGAACGAATATTAACTCAGAAGGTATTTGATATTTACATAAAAAAATCTCCCATAAACTATGGATGGGAGAATTTCTGGGATAAATGCTTTGGGTATCGTTTCTAATCCTCAGGATTTAGATCATTTTCATCTACTCCATCATTGTCTGGATCCTCGAATGGTTCTTCAACTTCTTCCTCAAACTCTTGAACGTTTCTCTCCGCATCATTTGCATCATCAGTGTCGTTGTTACATCCGACTAGTGCCGCTGATAACAATAAACCCGTGAACATCGTAAGCCACTTTTTATTCATGAAATAGTAACCTCCTTTCTCTCTGCTATTATTGTTACCGTTTCCCTTTAAAGTATGTACCTTGAATTTTTATGGATATGGATATAATTATGCTTCAATTATTTTGGTGGGAGCTTACCTTTGTATCTTTTCTTTTGGCCTCGGGATCTTTAATTGAGGTGATTAATATTAATTTGAATGTTAACAATAGCAACATTGTTGTTGTTGACATATATTTCTCTACTAAATACATTACTGCAGCCTCGATCCTATACGCAGCTTTATAAAAAATTTGTTAAAAATTAAATAAAAAGTATCAGAATGTACGAAAAAGTATTAAAATTATCAAAAGAGCTGTATCCCTCTGGAGACTAGGAATTCTATTGTTATTTCCACTTTTTAAGGACCTTATCGTTAGAAAGACTTTTAATAGTTGCTGAAGTAGAAATGGGGAAAGATAAAATAAAAAAGTCAATGTCATTAGAAACCGAAGCAATAGGAGAAGGGAGTATTAATTTATTGAAAAGCACAAGTGTAGTAAAAAAAATTGATCCAATAGGAAGAATAACAATCCCTAGTGAATTAAGAAGAGCAATTAATGTTGAAGTAAAAGATCCGGTGGAACTCTATAATGAAAAGGATTTAATTATTCTCAAGAAATACGAACCTATACATACCTGCATTATTACTGGTGAAGAGTCAGAGAAAAACCTTAAATTATCTGATGATGTTATTTTGAGTCCAACAGGGGTTAGCATACTACTTGAAGAAATAAGAAAACGTTTTTAAATTTAAGACTTTTCGAACAACAGTTGTTTTTAAAGTCTTTGTTATATGGCGAATCCTATAATCATTTCTTATACATAATACCTTTTTTGCATATACATCCAATCGCACCCTGAGAAGAGTATTGATTTACCGTATTCTAGCCGATAAATGGAACAGGTCCCTTTTATCGGCTGGAAATTTGTTCTGAGACGTTACATGTTTTTCAAAAAGCAGTATTAGAAGATCTTCCGGAAGAATGGGATTCAAATTATTTTTATCGTTTACTGGAAAAAGGAGAATATCTTAAAGCCCAAAAATAAAATGCCCCTATTTGTAATACCCTTAACTTGGCGGCAGCACGAACGGTCTGAGCAAAAAGCAAAGACCGCTTTTTGTCATGCCGTAATTGTCGCTGGGGCATTAAAGGGCTCGATAACCACGGGCTGTACGGCTTGCGCCTACAGACCGTAGGTTCCTGATCCCTTTGCCTTCGGCCCATCCCCCACGAGCCGAAAAGCGTCAATACAACGTTTTAAACCCAATCGGAAAGCAGCCTGAAGGCTGCTATTAAAGAACATTTGCCCTTTTGCCTTCCGAATCGTAAGACGGAGCAAGGGCTCTACGTTTCTAGCCGGTAGGACACCCGAACCTTTCCGGCTACAAACGAAGAGCCCTAGGCGGGCGGTCAAGGGGCAAAAAACTTTTTGCTTTATTTATCCTCCAAGAGGAAGCAAAAACTTTTTGTGCTAATCCCTTGACCGCCTGCCTATGCTCGTCTTTCGTTCTCCTTGCAAAGAGGGCAAAAATCATCCTTTTCAGGAATGAATCGCTTCGGAAGGCAAAGAAGCAAACGAAAAGAGAAAATACTCAAACACCTAAATCTTTTAAATAGTGTCTAAACGGAATAAAAATGAAAGGAGGTGAAGAAAAGAAAGAAGCGTTGAACTGATCATTCAACGGGTAACATACAAAATCCCAATTATAAAGGAGTTTTAAAAGTGGAGAATCCGAAACTAACACCAATTTTTGAAGTAGTAAAAATTAAGCAGGTAGTAAAGGAAACGAACGCACCGTTTGAAAATTTTCCTGTTCGCTCTCCAGAGGATGTAAACAAAGTAGCTTCCGCTCATATCGCAGACGATGACCGAGAAGTCTTTCTTGTAATCGTACTCAACACTAAAAATCAAATTATTGCTTTGCACCGAGCGCATATAGGCTCCATTAACGCCAGCATTGTTCACCCAAGAGATGTACTAAAAGCTGCCATTTTAAATAATGGAGCCTCTATAGCCGTCAGCCATAACCATCCTTCAGGAAACAGTCAGCCAAGCGCTGAAGATATTTCAGCTACCAAAAGGCTTTATGAATCTTGTGAGCTTTTGGGAATTGATCTTTTAGATCATGTAGTCGTCACCCATACAGGGCAATATTCAAGTATGAGGGAATTAGGCTATATCTTTTAAAAACGGGCAGGAGGGAGAAATCCCTCTTGTTTAAAGAAAAGAAAAGGGACCATCAGCTGAAAGGAGCAGCTGGTGATCCCGACGAAGGGAAGAAAAGCATTCGCTTTTCCTGATTATTAAGCAGGCATCGAGCCTGCAAGACCGCTGCTTATGCAGCTTTTAAAATATGTAAAGAAAGTATCTGCTTTAACAAATGCTTCTCTAGTGCATTAATTCATAGCCAATGTAAACACTCAGTCATATTATAACTGGGTTTATATTTTAAATAAAAATGGATAGGAAGCCCTAAGATGCTTTATTGCTTTCCAATGTTATTTATTGCTTTCCAGATTTTGAAGTGGGATTATTAAGAAATAAGTTAGTCATTGAACCAAAACAAGAACATGTTATCTCTATAAATATAAATGATGGAGGGTAATTCCTTTGACGATTGCGCTTGTAACGCTCGTTGTACTAATTCTGATCAATGCTTTTTTTGCTGCTTCAGAGCTTGCTTTGGTAAACCTGAATGACAACAAAGTGAAGCGGGCTGCAGATAATGGAGATGCAAAAGCTCAAACGCTATACAAACTCATTTCACAGCCAAGCCTTTTTCTGAGTACGATTCAAATTGGCATTACGCTTGCAGGGTTCTTATCCAGTGCATTCGCTGCAGATTTTTTCGCGGGTCCGCTCGCTGAAACATTGGTTAATTGGGGCGTTCCGTTGTCATTTGGTGTGCTGAACACCGTTTCAGTCATTACCATCACCATTATCCTGTCATACTTTACACTGGTTTTTGGGGAGCTTGTGCCAAAACAGCTTGCACTTCAAAAAGCTGAAGCCATTTCTAACATTGCAGCTACGCCCCTTTCTGTACTGGCGAAAATCAGTGCACCGATTATCTTTATTCTGACCATGTCTACTAATGCAGTCGTCCGCCTATTCGGTGTTGATCCGAATGCAAAAAGTGAAGAGGCTACTGAGGAAGATATCAGAATGCTTGTAGACGTCGGGCGTGAAAGAGGCACCATTAATCTTGAGGAAAAGATCATGATTAATAATATTTTTGAATTTAACGATACCATCGCAACAGATATTATTACTCATCGCAGAGATATATCTGCTCTCCCGATTGATGCAACCTTTGAAGATGTACTTTCATTAATAAAAGAAAAACGCTTTACACACTTTCCTGTTTATGAAGAGACAATTGATAATATAAAAGGAGTTTTACATTCGAAAGACCTTTTCCAGTACATTGGAAATGGCGAGCCTTTCGATTTAAAAGATGTTATTAGAAAACCGTTTTTTGTATTAGAATCGCAGCCCATTGATGTGCTGTTTGCTTCGATGCAAAAAAGTAACATGCATATCGCGATTGTGATTGATGAATATGGCGGCACGGAAGGGATTATTACAATTGAAGATGTTATTGAAGAGATTGTAGGAGAGATCTCAAGTGAAAGCCTGGAAACTTTGCCTGAGCAGGAAATTGTCGAACTGGAACCAGGTGTGTATATTACCCGGGGAACGGTTAGGCTTTGGGAGCTAGAAGAAGCAATTAAGGTCAGCCTGCCATCAGGGGAGCTTGACACAGTCAGCGGTTTTATTATTCATGAGCTTGGCTATATCCCAAATGAATTGGACAAGCCTTTTGTTCCGTATAAAAACGTTGTGTTTAATGTACTTGAAGTATCCGAGAACAGAATCGAACGGGTGAAGATCCTTGTCAATCAGTCTGAAGACTCCGAGCCTGAAGAATAATGTAAATTAGGCTGCTGTTTTTAAGCAGCCTTTGTTGATTTTCCATCCATACGAAAAGAGGTAAATACATATGGCATTTATCTGGTTTATTCTGGCTGCAGTTGTGACTGTCTATGCAGCGATGAAGCTTTCAGCCTATGCAGATGTTATCAGTACAAAAACAGCTATGGGCGGCTTGCTCGTGGGAACGCTTTTACTAGCAGGCGCGACCTCCTTGCCGGAAGTAACAACCAGCCTTTCCGCAGTTTTAATCGGAAACAATGATATTGCAATTGGAAACGTGCTCGGATCAAACTTATTTAACATATTTATTCTTGCCTGCTTTGACCTTTACTACAGAAAGAAAAAGCTTTTTTTACAGGCAAGCAATGATCATCTATACACCGCAGGACTTGGCTTGCTGCTCACACTGCTTGTTATGGTAGCTTTAACACTCCGGATTGACTATACCATTCTTGGTCTGGGGATCGATTCTCTGTTGATTGTCGTTATTTATGGCGCAGGGATTCTGATTATTGGGCGATTATCAAAAACTGATCAGGTAGCACCGCAGACAGATGACCACATCATGACACCTAAAGAGTCCGTAGAGTCTGCGTTATCTGTTAAACACGCAGTGATCGGATTTATCATTGCAGCAATCGTCATCATGGGGGCAGGTACAGTGCTGTCCATCATGGGCGATCAGATTGCCGTCATCACAGGGCTTGGTTCAAGTTTTATAGGAAGTTTCCTGGTAGCTGCTACGACCTCACTTCCTGAAGCAGTGTCTGTACTCGTTGCCCTGCGTTTGAAAAATATTAACCTAGCAATGGGATCGATTCTCGGCAGTAATATTTTCAATATGCTTATCCTTGCAGGATCTGACCTGATCTATAGGGAAGGTGCCATTATCACAACGGTCTCAGAGTCTCACTTAACGACCGCAATCGGTGTAACTATTCTTTCAGTAATTATGATTTTGGCTGTTCTGATGAAAAAAGCAGCATCTTCTTTTACCTACATGATGCCCTCCCTCTTAATTACAGTCATTTATTTTGTCACTTCTTATTTAATTTTTGTGAACAGTTGATCTTTCCACTCTAAAAAGCTCCTGCAAAAACAGGAGCTTTTTAGATTTTAAACATGTTTGATCCAAAGATATACGTTTATATCTTTTCGCTCTGTTATTATCTATGCAACGCGTCCTGTGTGCTTCGTTCCCAAGGTTTTGTGCTGCTTCCTCATTCAGACCTTTCACTAAAATTCGTCACATTAATTAATTTGACACATTTAAAACACTATATCGTCACGTTATACTGTATAGTTTTGTAAAAACCATGATATATTTAGAGTACAAATATTAAAGGAGGTATGCCCCTTGGGAAGGAGCTGCTAAAGATAGGTCAAGTCGCTAAGCTAAGTGGGTTGTCTTCACGTACGATTGATTATTACACACAATGTGGTTTATTATCATTTGAACGCTCACCATCTAACTATCGTCTTTATGATGAAAGTGTCCTCCATACACTTGAGCGCATACGGCTTTTAAAAAAACAGCGAATGTCTCTTGATGAAATTTCTGCATCATTACAATTGCCGTATGATGAAAACCATGAGCCTCTCCTCAACGAGGTTCGAGAGGAAATTAATAAACTTCAAAAGAAAATGGTTTCCCTTGAAGAAACAATGAAACATAAACCCAAAGAAGAAAAAGCACGAATTTATCAAGATTTATCCAACAAACTCGCTGTTATCACGCAACTTTTAACGTTATTATAATTCTCGCGGAGGTGAATCCCTCACTATGAGGGAATCTATTGGATAGTATATTACTTTTAAACTTGGCCTTGGTCGCCATTTTAATCGCATTAACAGCTTTTTTCGTAGGTTCAGAGTTTGCTGTTGTTAAAGTTCGACTTTCACGCATTGACCAGTTAATCGATGAAGGAAATAAAAAAGCGATCGTCGCTAAAAAGCTCATTACCGATTTGGACTATTACCTTTCGGCCTGTCAGCTTGGGATTACAGTGACAGCACTTGGACTTGGTTGGTTAGGGGAACCGACTGTCGAAAAAATATTACATCCGTTTTTTGAAAATTTTGATATCCCAAGTTCTGCGGCAGCGATTATTTCATTCGCATTAGCCTTTTCCATCGTAACTTTTCTTCATGTAGTAATTGGAGAACTTGCTCCCAAATCATTAGCAATTCAATTTGCTGAAAAAATGACCCTTTTGCTAGCAGGTCCTCTATATTGGTTCGGGAAAATAATGTATCCATTTATATGGACATTAAATGGTTCAGCTCGTATTTTGCTGCGGACTCTTGGTGTTCGACCAGTTGGCCATGAACAAGCTCATTCAGAAGAAGAATTAAAAATTATTATGGTACAAAGTTTTGAGAGTGGTGAAATCAACCAAACCGAGCTCTCCTATATGGAGAACATCTTTGCTTTTGATGAGCGAGTGGCAAAAGACATTATGGTACCTCGCACCCAAATGGTTACCCTGATGAAAACAATGACCCAAACCGAAGTTCTAGAGATCATTAATAGTCATCCCTATACACGATACCCTGTAACAGAAGCTGGTGACAAAGATCATATTATTGGATTTGCCAACGTAAAAGAAATGTTGATTAATTACGCAGTTGGTCGAAATAGAACGCTGGAAGACAGCATGCATGAATTAGTGCTAATTCATGAGACCACTACTTTACAAAACGCCTTATTAAAAATGCAAACCGAGCGAGTTCATGTGGCTTTGGTGATTGACGAATACGGGGGAACAGCTGGCCTTCTAACTATGGAGGATATCTTAGAAGAAATCGTTGGAGAAATACGAGATGAGTTCGATACAGATGAAACACCCGATATTGAGACTGTAAGCAAAAGAAGATACCTTTTAAAAGGAAGGGTTCTGCTCGAGGATCTTACAGAACAATTTGGACTAACATTTGCAAATAGCGAAAATGTAGACACCATTGGCGGATGGTTCCAACTACAAAACACTGAAGCAATGCCGAATGATTCTATTGAAACTGACGGTCATCTCTTTACGCTCTTAGAAATGGATAACCATCAAATTATTCAGATTCAGCTTGATCTGCCTGCAAAAGAAAATCATTAAACTGTAAATGCAAAAAGACAGTTAAAGAGACTAAAAATTTCTCGGAGGTGAATCCCTCGTTTTTGAGGGTGAGTATTGGATCCCATAATCATTTTGAATTTAAGTTTGCTTGTATTATTGATTTTTTTAACAGCTTTTTTTGTAGGTTCAGAGTTTGCGGTGGTAAAGGTAAGGATGTCTCGAATCGATCAATTAATTTCAGAAGGCAATAAAACAGCTGTCATTGCTAAAAAATTAATCCATGACCTAGACTATTATTTGTCTGCCTGTCAGCTTGGGATCACCGTAACAGCCTTGGGACTCGGCTGGTTAGGAAAACCTACCGTTGAGCGCATTTTATATCCAGTCTTTGATCAGTTTGATGTCCCTTCTTCTATTTCTGCACCATTATCATTTATTATCGCTTTTTCTTTTGTAACCTTTCTACACGTTGTAGTCGGAGAACTTGCTCCTAAGACACTGGCGATTCAATATGCAGAAAAAATGACCTTATTATTAGCACGTCCTCTTTACTGGTTTGGTAAGCTGATGTATCCATTAATTTGGACACTTAATGGGTCTGCCCGATTATTATTGCGAGCTTTTGGGGTGCAGCCTGCAGGCCATGAACAGGCGCATTCGGAAGAAGAGCTGAAGATTATCATGAGTGAAAGCTTCAAGGGGGGAGAAATTAATCAGAATGAACTCTTGTATCTAAATAATATATTCACATTTGATGACCGCGATGTGAAGGATATTATGGTCCCCCGCATTCAAATGATCACAATTGATCAAGATATGGGTCGTGATGAGATTATTAGGATCTTTGACGAACATCAATATACACGTTATCCTGTTACTGAAAAAAAAGATAAAGATCGCACCATTGGATTTGTGAATGTGAAAGAAATGCTACTTCGATTCGCAAATGGTGTTCAAAGTAACGTAACAGAGATAACTCACGATTTGATTGTCATTCATGAAAGTACCTCAGTTAAGGAAGTCCTTCTGAAAATGCAGACTGAAAGAGTACCCATCGCTTTAGTAATCGATGATTTTGGAGGGACTGCCGGTCTTGTAACGATGGAAGATATTTTAGAGGAAATTGTTGGAGATATCAGGGATGAGTTTGATGGTGACGAACTGGCAGAAATCCAAAAAATAAATGAAACAACCTATCACCTTCAAGGACGTGTTTTACTGGATGAACTTGAGGAGCAGTTTAATGTTACATTTGAAAATCGTGACGATGTAGATACGGTTGGCGGTTATATTCAGCGTTTTAATGAAGAAAATTCTCCTGCTTTTACAATTAAGCATAACTCCTACCTGCTGACTGTTTTAGAGATAGAAAACTATCAGGTTCTGAAAGTCTTATTAGAGTTATTGCCTGAAAAAAAATAAAATTTTAAGACTACCAGTAGCAGACTCCTCCTGGTAGTTTTTTATTTTTCGCCTGATTGCTCAACTGTTTTAAAAACCTAAAGTTTTTTCCGCTTTTTCTTCTAATTCCGCCGCAAAATTCCCTCCAGAAGCTGCAAGAAGTTAATCGAGAAGTAGTAGAAATTAAATTAAATTTAAATAGGGTCCTCCCCGTTACCAGCAACAGATATTTCAAAAATATAAGAAAATAAATCTTTCTCTTTCAATCCTGTTCCAGGACGGCAGCACTAACGGTCTGATCAAAAAGAAAAGACCGCTTTTTGTCATGCCGTAAGTGTCGCTGGGGCATTAAATGGCTCGATAACCACGGTCTGTACGGCTTGCGCCTACAGGCCGTAGGTTCCTGATCCCTTGCCTTCGGCCCATCCTCCACGAGCCGAAAGCAACAAGTTCAAGCCCATCAAACCCAATCGGAACCAGCCTGACAGCTGCTTTTAAAGAATAGTTGCCCTTTTTCCTTCCAAATTGTAAGACGGAGCTATTCTTGTCTTTTCGTTCTCCTTGCAAAAAGGGCAAAGATTGTCCCTTTTCGGGGCTTAATCGCTTCGTAAGGAAAAAGGTTAACAACTAAAACAAGAGGAGTAAAGGCAAATGATCATAGAAGAGGATGGAAGTAGTTACTACAAGGTGTAGGAGCAAGCTCGGCTGAGTAAACAAGAATGCCCCCACGAACACAAATTGTTCGTAGGGACATTATTGTTTTGCTCCTTCATATACACCCTGCGCTGGGATAATTTTTTATGTTTCCCTTTGCTGGCCTGTGAGACTGGCTTCAAATAAATCAATGATTTCCAAAAATCGTTCAGCTTCTCTGAAAGTATGATCTGCCAAGAGTGGATGAATGTTACTTTTAATTCTGCATGCTTCAATAAGATCCCTTGCTGTCTTCTTAAAATCCCTTAGTGAAGCAACCGAAACTTTGTTTTGGTTTAGAAATTGACTTTGAAGAGGGATCGTTTCAGATTGTGGCCGCATTGAATCTAAATCAATTGCTTGAAAAAGAAGTTGATCAAAATCATGACTAAATTCTCTCGCCTGATCTACTAACCTTCTCTCGGAAGGATCTAAAAGATGTCCAATAAACTTAGCATGATCAGCCATAATCCTTAAGAAGAATACATTTTCTTGAATGACAGCATCTGGCGTTGGTGCTAACTTCCCTTCGTTTAGTTCTTTTAATCGATTAGCAAAGTAAGCTGCTTCTCTGCTTATATGATCTACTAATAATGGAAAATTGTTCGTGCGAATCTCGCAGTGCAACGTTAAACCTAATACCTTTCGCTTATAAGACCATATTGCCACTGCAGCTTGGTAAACTTCGGAATTAAAGGCTTGAACCTGGCGTAGATCTGAATTTACTGTAAATCGGTCTAACCTTTCTTCAATTTTTTCAAACAAAGAGATAAATTGTTTTGCCTCATCAATTAATTGTGTCTGTTCGTATGTAAACCCCAAGCTTAAAAATAAGGCATGCTCTTTCATGATCCTGGACCAGAATTTAATTTCATCCAAGGATCTGGCTACAATCGGGTCAGCCAATTTATACCCTCCCTGCTGAAGTTTTCTCCTTTCTCAATATATTTTCAAACTGTATTATTATTCTTATTTTTCATTTCATCTTCGATGAACAGCTGATTACATCATACATAAGGTTAGAGGTATTTATTTTAGTGTCTATATGGTATAATAAAAGAAAAATTTAAAAAGCTCATTCAATTGTAAGGTAGCTTCTATATGTGCATCTTATGGAAAAAGGAGTGTTTAGATGGATCCTTCTTTTTGTACATGTCCGTATTGTGGATGCGAGTTAGAAACCCAGGGACAAAATTTTTCATTGTGATTTTTGCGTAATGCGTGTGCCAGCTAATATTGCGCAGCGTAATCATGAACGAATTGCTGTCAGAGTGAAAGAATTTGTACTGGAATCGTATCTTGATAAGACCACACCGGAATTAATGATTCTTTCAACGTTTGAATTGCTCTCCCTTTTAAAGTCTGTACGGGCAGAAAGAACGGCTATGTATGAATTAATGAATACCTTTTACAAAGCAAGGACCAATCTTTCAACATCTGATTTTAAGGAATCTGAACAGTTTTCAGGAGAAGAGTATGAACGCATTTCCCGAAAAATGTTTGTCGTAGAAAATATCCTTAAGCTACGCCTTGGTTATGTGCCAACAAGGATTACGGAACATTATTTGGCCATATTTGGAATCCATCAAGAAGGATAAAAACAAGCCGATGATGATTCAACAGTAGCGAAAAGAAAAGGATACTGTCGGACAGTAAGCCTTTTAATCAATGGAGCAGTCGGGTATACTTTACGTAAATACCTTTGTGCTTGGGTATTGTATGTTACTTTTTGCTCCGGCCTGATCACCGGAGTCTTGTTTAATAGTTATTAGTGTCTACATGGTATAAAATAAAATCAGGAGGGGATGAAAATGAATTTTTCATTTTTGAATCGGGAACATCAAGAACGGTTTCAGGAGATTAGGGAAACCATGCCGATTCATACACGCAGGGATAAAGAATATCTCTCCCTTGTCTTTGTTATGACGGGTGATGATGAGCTGTTTAATAAGATGATTCCTTACTTTAACAAGCAGGATTGCACCTTATCTTCAACGGAATTATTTGAGGAACAAGATTTTAGTTCAGGCATAAATGTATTGGCCAAGCTTGGTGTTCATTTGTTTAATAATAACGTATCAGTTGAACCACTGGATTTTATGTCTTTAGACGAACAGAGAATGGCTTTAGCCATGAATGCTCTTTTGATTCGTCGTTATGGTCTCCCTTCTCCTTATGAGGAAACGGAGGAAAAGCTTTATTCTTAATCCATTACCAATAGGAGCGTTTTTATGAAACGAGTTTCTTTTTCTTTAGTGCCAGGACAAGTTGAACAGTATAAAGCGTTAGTCGATGCTTCTTTACAATCACGGATTCTTCGAAATTATATTTTAAATGAATACCAATTACCGGAGGACTTACGTGATATAAACATAGGTGACCGGCAAGGACTCAAACCACTCCCTTTTCACTTTGATGAATTTACGGATGAACGTGTCAATGAACTGGTCAAACATATTCAAAAACATGGGTGTAAAGCGAATCGATCCACACTTATGTCTCATATTTTAACCCAACTAATTCAGAAGCTATCCCTTCAATCGCAGGGGCTCCCTAAAGATCGCGTGATGCGTCATTCGAGTTTTTACTTTGAACGTGGGACACGGGAGCTCATTGAGAAGTTTATCCCCTTCCGGGATCGAAACGCTATGATAGAACGATTTATCTTAGAGGATTATCAACCACGAAAACAAAATCCTATCCTATTCGATAAGCCTGTAGAACCGGAAGCAATGAGAATTAGTATTGCAGCTGAAGCCTTTGATAAGCTTGATCAAAAGGTAAGTGAAATTGGAACAAAAGCCGTGACCAGAACGTCGTTAATGCGAGATGTGATCGAGCAGCTCATTGAAAAGTTATCAAATTCAGATGCACGAAAATTGATTGCGGAAGTTCGATTGAAGCATGCTTTAGATGATTATAAGAGTCGTTTTGGTGAGGATGTTTTAAAAGAACAGCTGCAGCAGTACACGATTAAAGGAGAAGGGTCCTAATGGAACTGCATCAATGTGATTATTGCGCTAGAAGAGATTATAAAGAATACGTAGCCCGAGTAAAATGGGGTGTTGATCGGTTCGATCCAGACCGACATCCTAATTACTACTGCAGGAAGTGTTTAAATACAGTCATTGAAAATTCAAAAGGTGTTCCCCATATAAAGGAATATGGGTACGAAGTTGATTATCCATTTGCTAATAACATTGAAAAAGGATAAAAGTACTTATAGATAACCGGGAAATTTAAAGTAAATAGAAGAACATTAAAATTATATAGGTTGCTATGTGAAAAATAATCAAATGAGGAAAAGCTACTTGATATAAGTGAGCTTTTTCTTATTTAATTTTTGTCTTTTTTTTCCTTTATTTTTAGGTTTAAAGTATGTTTTATCAAATTAATATACGATTATTTGAACCAAGAAAAAAACCCTTTCTTTTTGGGAACATCTTCTTCAGGAATATTTTCTTGTTTTGTTTGTTTCTCTTTTATAACCATGAGTAATTGTTCGTCTCTTTTTTCAATCATTTCAGTAAGAAACTTTTGTTGACTATCCATATGCAATTGTTGTTTTTTTAATTGCTGGATCAATACTTCATTAAAGTCCTTCTGGAGATCAAGCTGCCTTTTTATTTCTTTTAAGTCGTCCAATATCAATAGAGATATTTCTTGTTTTGGTTCTGGCTTCGTTTTTTCTCCGCCAGTAGCTAAATAATATTCAATTTGTTTTAAAGAATAATTTTGGACCCGGTTTAATTGCTTAATTAACCGTAACCTTTCTAAAGCAATCTTATCAAAATAGTGGTATCCGTTTTCTCCAATAATCGTAGGGATATGTGTTTTTAATTCGCGCATCCAATTTCGTACTACGCCCGGACTCTCTTCTATGTGTTGAGCAGCTTCTTTAACTGTTAAGCGAAGATCACTTATGTTTTCATTCAGGTTTTCAGTACATTGGTTTTCAATTACGTTCATGTTTACATGCACCCTTTCAAGATAAGTGTTAACTTATGTGTGAAAACATTACGCTAAGAATAACTTGTTGCGTGGGTGTGTGACAAGAACCAATCAGGTATTCATGTAGGTTCCACTCTTATGTTAAAAGTTCGGTGTTCAATTTAAAATATCCTTTGACTTCATTTGTCTATTTTTGATACATAAGCAAAAAAACTCCACCTATGTGGAGTTTTAAATTAAGGTTAATAAATTTACTTCAGCTTTTGTAATTAGCTCTTATTGATTACTCCATACTCCTCTAACAAACTTCTTATACCCTGGTTAATCAGTCTTGATTTATCACCCTTTTCTCCCCTAGCTGCTATCTTATCTACTTCAGCAGCTAAATCTGGGTCCATATAAAAGGACGTAAAAACTTTTTTGGGTTTCTTTTTTATTGCTTTTTTTCCAGCAGCTAATTCTCTTAAATAATCATTGTCATCAACAACATCGTTGTCATTGACATATGTTTTGTTATTGTTAATTTCAATGTTTTTATTGTTGTTTGTATTATTATCTTTAACATTTATTTCATCAATCGTTTCATTATTATTATTATTGTTGCTGTCATTTACGTTTTCTTTCGTATCATATGAATTAAAGAACGCTTGAGGGGCATTCGGTTTTTTAATTTTATCCTTGAGGTTGTTTTTGTTCGACACGTTCTTTCAGCTCCTTTACAAACGGAATGTAATATTCTAAGGCATTTTTTAATTCTGGATTTCCATCAAATCCTGCAATCGGTAACCGTCTGGTAGACGCTTTTCTTTTAATAATGGTATCAAATTTTAAGTTAGGGTGATCTTCCTCGATGGACTCTAGCATCACTTCATTTTCCTTAGCTCTTGAATCTATCAAAGAGAATAAAATACCTGCAGTATTTAAGTTAGGGTTATATCGTTCTTTTGCTCCTTCAACCATTTCAATAAATTTAGGAATGGCATAATACGCAAACATGGACCCGTCGAACATAATTACTACATGGCTTCCGCCTTCAGAATATGTACTGAGGGGCAGAATGGTTTGTTCTGAAAGAGATGGCGGTGTATCGATAATGATCCAATCATAGTCCTTCATTACAGGTTCTAATGTCTTCTGGAGAGCGTTAAGCTTTAATCCTTTTGAGTACATATGTCTTGGCAACGTGGCGAGAAAATCATTAGAAGGAATTAAGTCAAGATTCTCTTGGATCCGAATGATATATGGTCTTGCGTCGCCTTCAATAATTGCTTCTAAAACCGTTTTTTCTTCAAATACATTGCATATGTCGTATTCTCCGGTTAAAAAGCTTGTAAGGTTTCCTTGGCCATCCATATCAATAGCCAGAACCCTTTCTTCTTGGCTTAAGAGGTATGATGTAATGCCGCTGCTAGTAGATTTTGAACAACCGCCTTTACTGATCCCAAATGTCACTATTGTTGCTGTCAATCTTGACACCCCTTTCAACGTATATAGTAATGTATATGATGCTACTACTCGTATCATTACTATATAAATGTAATTAATAAAGATAACCCTTTTATTATTGTCTTTAATACTAACATTAAAATATATGTCATCATATATTTTAATATATATATTAACTTTACGACTAATTTTATAGTCAAAAGAGCATTTCTTCTAATGAGGAAGGAAATTTTTATTTTCTGAATAAAGGGAATTAATGTTAAACTTAAGCGACAGTTTAATGGAATAACCAAAACCTATAGCAGGTGTAATCAAATAACAATATTATGGCAAGGATAGAGGGTTTTTGACTAAATCTAATAAGAACGCTCAAACATTTTCCTCGAGCCAAATTTATATAGATATTTAAAGGGGAGATAAAATTGGATATAAGGTTCTATGATGAAACTAGGCCCAGAAAAAAAAGAGATAATATTGATGATGATTTTGAATCACAATTCTCAGCAGCAACTGCTGTATTTTCTTTTTTTCTCTTCAAGGGCAAATCTAAAGAAAATATTAAACAAATTAATATTGATTGTAGAAAAAATATAAAATCTATTTTTTATCATGATGTTGTTGATGGATTTTGGGACATCGACGTTCCTTATGACCCCTATGTATTTTTATCTATTACTGAGGATGAACAAAAAAGAAAGGAGTTTCTAAGGGTTTTCAATGAAATTTTCGAACAAATCTTTGAACATAAAAATTGGGATAAGGAAGTCTTACAAAAAGCATTAGCCAGTTCTAAAGAAGTAAGTTTTAAAAGGGAATTTTTATTAAAAGGAACTCCTAAGAAGAATCCTAAAAAAGATAAGCTAGCGATAGTAAGATGTATAGAGGATATTAGAAGTTTTCAAATAATCTGTTAACATGGGATTTTAATTCAACTTTAACTTTAGAATCAGGTATTAGAAATTGGAAAAAGATAATTTTATTGGAAGAGAATTAATGTATATAAACTTTTGAAAAACAAGGTTAAATAGAATAGTTCTGTCGAAATTAGCACTTTATATACTCCTGAAGGGAAGTGAGTTTTTTTGGGTTTGAATAGCAACGGGAATTTTATTAATAGAATAAGTATGATGTCAGATGAAGAGCTGGATACTTTAGACTTGCAGGTGTATCTAGTTTCTAAGGCAACCCAAAGTGATGATCTATATTTTGCAAAAAAAGAGATATTAGATCCTGACTTGAGAATATGGTTAAAAAAGAGAATAAAGAAAGAATTGAATAACATAAAGATTGACAGCGCAGAAGGCAAAAAGTTTTATACCGCAGAATATAATCATGAATTAACAAAGGCTGATTATATTGCTAAATTAGTTATAGAGGATGATGAAGATTTAAAGGATAAACTTGCAAAACTACTTCAAGCTTTAAATCACAGTAACAGCACATTTTTAGATAAAGATGCAAAGTTTCAAGTGGTTAAAATCTCAAAAGACACCGAACACGCCTATTTTATTTTTTATCGAGGTGTAAAAATTTCTGCAATGGAACGAAGAAATGTCAGTAAACTCCCGACAGTAAGAGACAGAGAGCAGTTGGTTATTCAAGACAAAAATGTCATCGAGTTTGGAGGTAAGATTGAACTCTTTATTCACGAAGAAATGATGTACATTCTGAATCCAAGAACACTAGAATATACTTTTAATTATGATGATCATATTAAAAGGCAGCGGGATAATAACTTAGAAACTATTACTAATATGAGCTTTTTTGATGACGGGTCAAACACAACCAAGTTTAAAGAAACCTCTAGCCAGTATATTCTTTCTAGAGGTTTAGCTTCAATTAAAAAAGAAACATTAGACGCCTTAGAGGAAAGTTTTGAAGAAAGGTGTGAAGAATTAAATATGATTAAAAGTGATATACCTGAAAATGAGCCAGATAGAGAAGAATATCTTGAGAGATACAGTTCACTCTGGCCACTTTATGAACACATTGATGTCGAAAATCAGAAGGTAAGATTTAATCCGGATCATGAAGTAACACCGTTACTTCATTTTTTCTCTGATAAGATCGTAGAGTCGTTTCTTACAAAAAAATTCAAATCTCAAACTAATTAAAAAAGGGGTATTTAGACTATGTGGAGTAAATTTCAGCAAGCTATATTATGGATAATAACTTATTCTCCACTAGTCATTGTAATGGTCTTTAGATTTATTGCAGGTAATAAATACTTCGGGCTCGACGAGTGGTTGGTAAATCAAACTTGGGTAAATAAGAATAGTATCTTTGTGAGTTATTTGAGTGCAGAAGTTTATTTTATTATTGCAACAATAATTTATACTTATTTTAGCTATAAGTACACCATTAAATGGTTTATGTCTGGGTTTGAAGATAGAATAAGGGCAGGAGAAGATGGTCAGGACATGTATATAAGAAAGGCAGAGAGGTTAAGTGCAAATGATTATTCTTTCTTTTTGCTAACATTACTTATTCCCTTGGTGTCTCTTGACCACTCATCAGTGATTAACTTAGCCGTATCATTAATAATAATATTCTTTGTTATCGCAATCTATGTGAAAACAGATGCAATAAGTGTTTGTCCTCTACTCTTTTTTTCTGGAAGAAGTGTTTTTAAAGGAGTTATTTCTTTAGGGGAGAAAGAACAAGAGCCTAATGACAGTTCTCTCAGAAAAGATGTAATTTTCATTATGATGAAGGATAAAATAACATTTAATCGGAAAGTTCGAGGTGAGAGGCTAGTTAATGATGTTTACTACTTAACAAATAATGAAATGGATAATGATTAATCTTTATAGATAGGGTTCAAGAGGGCATCTCAACTGAGGTGTCCTTTCATTTTATCCAAATTGTAAAAGGCTTTCTCTTGTATAAGACTTAGATTTTACAAAATTTAATTCATCTTTATATTTTATCTATATATTTCGTTTATTAACTTATCTTTTAATTACAATATTAATGTTGATATTAAAATATATGTCAACATATATGTATTAAAATATGTTAGAACCCTTTGAGTATTGTTATCAAGGGATTATTTGTGTCTAATTGAGTTTAGAATTACGGTTAAAATACGAAAAATTTAAAAAAAAATGAGTTATTTCTCTGTTTAAGGTGGCAATCCTTTATTAGAAATGATACGTTTAAAGTAACATTTTTTCATTTGTCTACAAATCTACAAATCTACAATTGAAAATTTAATTTATGAAGTCAAAGGAGAATATCAATGGCAAATAACTCTTGTACAGTCGTTACCTTTGGTAATTTCAAAGGTGGGACGGGAAAAACAACTAATAGTACCATGATTGCCTATAGTTTAGCTAAGATGGGCTACAAGGTTCTTTTAAGTGATCAGGACCCACAGGCAAATGCCACCAGCCTCTATTTAAAAACAAAGGCTATTCTATCTGATGATATTGTTAGTTTTGAGAAAACACTTATGGCTGCTATTCAAGCTGAAGATTTATCTTCTATCGTAACGGAGATAAAAGACAACCTTTTTCTATTACCAAGCTTCAGTGACTTCGCCCTTTATCCTAAGTTTTTAGAGAAAAAGTTCCCTAACGATATTGACCGTGTTCAATACTTCTCAAGCCTTATTGAGCCACTAAAAGCCGAATTTGATTTTATTTTTATTGATGTACCTCCTACTATTTCTATTATTACGGATTCAGCTTTATATGCATCAGATTTTGTGGTTGTGGTGCTACAAACCCATGAACGCAGCTTACAAGGTGCTGAAGTATTTACGACCTACTTGCAGTCTTTAATTGATGAGTATGAGGCAGACATGGACATCCTTGGGATCTTGCCGGTTCTTTTAAAGAACGGAGCTCCAGTTGATGTGGCCACACTGGAAAATGCCAAAGAAATCTTTGGAGAACATAATCTTTTTAAGACTCTTGTAAAGAATATGGAGCGATTAAAGCGATTCGATATTACAGGCATCACAGAAGACGATATGCATGATAAACGAGTCATCACCAGTTATGATGCCGTAGCGAAGGAATTTTTAGAGCGTCTACAACTTACTGTGGGAGATGAGAAAAATGTCTGATTTGCTAAGAAAAAAATCAAAACAGATACTTGATCGCGGTGCGTCCATCCAACCAAAGACTACTTTTAATTTAGAAGAAGAAGTGAGGGAATCATCCTCTAAACAGAAGGGGACTTCAGAAGGCCGGGAAACAGGCAGAAAGAAAGCAGCTGCAAATTCCACCACTACTGTAAGAGTAAGTACATTGAATAAAGACAAATTAAATGCTTTGGTCGTGCTTGGGGTTGCTGATAATGTCGATAACCTCGTTGATATTTTGATGGATGAATACATATCCTCGATATTATCTAAAGATGAAAAAAAGCAATATTCACTGATTTTAGATGTTTATAATTTAAAAAAGAACGGGAAAAAATAGTCTTGCTTCTAAGCACCCAGTAACAGCCCGAGGTTTTAATTTTGGGCTGTTTTTTCTATTTAAAAACTTTTCTTGAAATCTTGTAGACTGATCTACATGTAGATCAGTCTACAAATCTACATGTAGATCAGTCTACAAGTCTACATGTAGATCAGTCTATATGTAGACTGATCTACAATGTGTAATTAATCACGTAATTTATTTTCTCCTGAAATGCTGTTATATCAATAATTAATAGAGTAAGAGAGATTGAAAATATTTATTGTAATGGTTATTATTAATCTACATGTAGACCAGTCTACAAGTATATTAGTCTACAAATCTACAAATCTACTTGTAGACTGATCTACAAATCTACAGCTTTTTGAATGGACGGCAAACCCTATTGTAATGCGGTATTTCCTTCTTTATACTTGGGGGCACAAGCAGCTGGATGGAAAGTATTAGTATTTCATCGTAATCAACCCAGCTGAAAAAGGTCAACAAATCATATATGAGACTGGAAGCTCTTGAAGCTTAATAGGTTATAAAATCTGTACATAATTATCGTTAATAGAAAACAAGAGTAATTATAAATTCTAAAAAAACAAAAAAAAGAGTGTTGCTGTCAACAACACTCTCTTTCAAAACAAGCTAGCTCCTGGCAGTCAACCAAACTAGCTTTAATAGGTCAATCATGATGCTGTCAACATCATGATTAATTCATATAATTATATGTACAATAAATCATATATTATGTGAATGGTTTTTACAATTATTTTTGCTAGACAATTTCTAGCAAATTGTGAAATTCCCTATTAGAGCAAAAGGTATAGATCGCTATGAGCATAAGCTTGTAGCGATCTTTTTTGTGTCGAAAGGGGAAGAGTAATGAACGTTTATCGGGCTATATATAAGGATCAATTAACAGAAACACCAAAGGTTCAGTCTGAAAAGCAGCAAACAGGCTACAGCAGCCATCTTGGTTGGATATTTGTTTGTAACGAGTTTCATGAAAAACCTAAATCTCTTCGAACCTATCATTCTTTATACGGAGCATTAGAAGCGTTTACCTATTACACGCCTAACACTTTTTATCGAAGAGATCAGCGCCATGCAGGAGCTTTACGCTGGCTTAATGCCATGGTCATCGATATTGATGTAAAGAATGCTCAAAATCAAGGATTAATTTTACCGGATGTACTAGATGCGATAACAGCTGCAGGTCTTCCAGGACCCTCCCTAGTTGTTTCTACTCCTTCAGGAGGATTTCACGTGTATTGGTATTTTAACCAAGCGAAAAGAGCCTTGCCGAAAGTAACGGACCACTATAAACGTATTCAACAAACCATCGCAGAAGTTATTCAAGGGGATCCACAAGCTGTCGGGGCAGAGCGATGGTTTCGTATGCCCACAAATGAAAATACTCTCTATCAAAGCGAGATTCGCGTTTCATTTGACGATTTATGTGATTGGTTTTCTATACATATTGAAGAACAAATTGAAGAGAGAAAAGCCGTTTGTGTTGATGTTGCGAACCTTTTGCATCACGCAGCCGTTCAAAAGCTCCTAAAAGGTGTTTCTAAAGGGCAGAGGGATAACACATGCTATACCCTTGCTTTAGCCTTTAAAGCAGCAGGTTTTACTGAAAGAGAAACTGAACACCGCTTGCATGATTGGAACCAAAAGAATGATCCAGCCATGAGCCAGTTGGATGTGAAACGCAAAGTAAAAAGTGCCTTTAAAAAGGATGCTCCACCTGGACCATCGGCTTACTGGATTCGAACCTTATCGGGTATGACCTTTACATATCAAGTTTGGGAAGATGCTAAATCAAGGGAGGAACGAAAATATAGTCATTTTGATGAATGGGAGAAAGATGTCCTTCGCTACCTAAAACAACAAGGTGGCCAAGTTTGTGCTGCTCAACGATCGATTGCTCAAGCAATCAAATCGTCTTCAGATGATACGGTCTCCATTCCTTATTCTACGTTTAAAAAAATTGTTGATCATTTAATCCAAATTGGAATGATTATAAAAGACGTTAAAGGGAAAGGAAGGGCTGCTGTTACCATTTTAACCCTTAAAAAGAACTCAAAGGTTGTTCCATTTAAACGAAAAGATAAGCCGAAAAATAATGGGCTCAATTCAAATACATTTATAGATCTGGTGGTGGGTGGGATTTATTTATCCCTTATCTTTGACCGTTTTTTTACTCCTGGTGATGGCTTTTTTGGGGGTGTTATTTGTTCTTCGTCTCTTGGTGATATACCTTAATATACATATTTCCCTTTTGTAAAATTTAGAATATTTAGGTAAATACCCTTGATTATATTTCCATATATGGTAGGCTTGTATTGTAACTGATGTAGTAAAAGAAGTTGTAAATGATAGCTTCACCACCACCAACACCTAATACAAGTGTAGATACGTGGAATATGCCGCCCGGTCCTGCTAAATGGTCACGGCTCTCCATACTTCTGTTCCGTGACCATTTAGCAGGACCTTAGCTATATAATCCACTTACCCGATCAAATGAGATATGTGAGTGTGTGGGTGTTGGTGGTGGTGAAGTGTTAGAGAGTGTGGAGAGAGTAGAGTAGTGAGTGAGTATAGAGAGTGAGTAGTGTGTGTGAGTGAGTTGTGGATTGAAAGAGTAGAGAGAGAGTAGAAGGTAAGTAGAAGTAGAGAGAGTAGAAGTAGAAGATAGAGGTTGGAGTTTGGTTAGGTAGTAGAAGTTTTGTTGGATTGGGGATAGGTTGTGTAGTGGTGGATCGGGGAGAGTGTGGGTTTGGGTTTTAGTGTAGTTGAAAATTGATTGTATTAATTGAGAATGGTTTTTCGGGGGAGGGTGAGAGGATGAGGTATCATTTTTTGCCGTTTTTGATTCCGAAAGAAGGTAGAGTTTATGAGTTGAAAACAACGATGGATTCGAAGATTTTATATTTTAAAGATGAGACAGCCTGGGCGACAATGTTGAACTTTTTGGATCGACCTTGGTATAGAAGATTATTCAAAGATGAATGGATCAGTTGGGAAGTTGTAGCGACTAAAGATGATATACGCTATTTTGTATGGGTGCCAAATGAGCATATAGGAAAGGTGTTTAAAAGCAAGTACTATTCAGAGCATCCGCAAGTGGAGATTGTAGAGGTCGAGGATCCTAACATTGATTTTTCTCGTCCACATGCAGGGACTAAGCTTTTCACCGAATCCCATTGGACCATTCCTATTAAGACATACCACAATGAAGTGGTTGATACGCAAGCTGAATTGATTGAGTTTTTAGACGGGTTAGAAGATGGCCAGGAAGTTCATATGCAATTCCTGTTAAATACAGCTTACAGAACTGAACGAAGTTTTAGAGGGATATTCCGACAATTTCATCGAGAAGGGGATTATGATGAAACGCTTGATAAAGATAATGAGCTTTATTTATCAGCGATTGAAGGGAAGTCCACAAGAATGTTATCAAGGATGAATATACGCGTTGTGGCGTTTGGCAAGGATCCATTAGATTCTAAAGAGTTAATAAAAAGTGCAAAGGGATCCATCGGGACATTCTCCAGTGGCCGTTTGAATCGTTTAAGAGGTCGGGAGTGGTGGTGGTTTCGCACATTCCGTCCTCTTTTTCGTTGGGAATTCAAAAAACGTATCTTTTCTATGGAGCGCATGAAAAAAAGGATTGTTCTTGGCACAGAAGAAATGGCTGCTATCATGCGGCTGCCGAGTGAGCGAGTCCAAAATAATAAGTTAAACCGATTAAAAATGCGGTCAACACCTATCCCAAAAGAAGTAAAACATGCTCAGTTTGATCCGGCATTTGCTATTCCATTGGGTGAGCATTATTACCATGGTCAGAACAATAAGGTGATGTTTGATTTAGCGACTTTGCGTTATCATGCAGCTTTTATTGGCATGTCAGGTATGGGGAAATCAACCGCCATGTATAACTTAGTCGAGGATTTACTGCAATTAGATGGAGCTGGTGAGTCGATTGGGGTAACGGTCATTGATCCTCACGGTGATTTATGCCAAGACATTGCCGCACGAATCCCCCCGAAAAAACAGCATTTAGTTCGGTATTTCAAGTTTTCAGAAGGCGAGATGCCTTTTAATGTTTATGATGTTGATTTTGCGACCAGTGAAGATAAAATTGCTCAGACTGTGGCCGATGTTCTAAAGCGAACGTGGAAGGATTTTTGGGGTCCGAATATTGATGATAACTTTTTGAATGGTGGTATTGCATTACAGCGAATAGGTGAGGCGAGTTTGCCGAATCTACAACGGTTATTGAGCGATATTGACTACCGTGAAAGTGTCCTAGAACGATTAGACCGGCAAGACCCCATAGAAAATGATTTATATTTATATTTTGCTAATCTTCATGAGCTGAAGGATCGTGAATTACAGCAAAAAACCAATTCAACACTAAACAAACTTCGAAAAATAACGTTGTCCGGTGTTATGGGGAAAATGCTTCGTGCCAAAACAAACGGGTTACGTTTTAGAGAGAGTATGGATCAGGGAAGGATCAACCTATTAGATTTATCCGAATTAACAAGTGATGAAAAGAAGCTGATTGGCTCCATGTGTCTTACTTATTGTGAGCTTGCCGGTAAAAGCAGAGCTGATACGCCAGCTTCTGAACGTCATAAGCTGCCTTACCATGTGGTGATAGTGGATGAGTCGCCAACCTTTATGGAACACAGTACAGATGCCATTGAATCTTTTTCATCTGAATTACGGAAATATCGAACATCTATTGTATTAGGGATGCAGGGGTTAAAAGGTCAGGTGCCAATGAACGTGTCTGACTCGATTTTTCGGAATTTTGGGACTTTTGTTTCTTTCCGGTTAGGAAATTATGAAGATGCTCAATTGGTCAATAAATCATTGCCATCTGAAGTGTTAACGGAAAATGATTTTTTGAATGTAGAACCCTATCACGCTTATGTAAGGATGCAAGCAGGAAATGAAAGATCGAGACCATTTTTAGTCCGGATGAAAGAGCCAGGACCGGCTGCATTTCAAGATGCTATTCCTTCCATCAAGGAAAAAACGGTTTCTGAAGCGATTCAACTTGAAGAACAAGCCATTTCGAGCCTTTCAGTGGCTGAATCACAGAAAAAGGAAGCTGAAGTTCAAGAAAATGATGCTTATTTTGATGATCCTGAAATTGATTCAACCGAAGATATTGAAGGACCGGTTGCTGCTGACCAGGATAAACCTCACGTAGATCAAGCTGTCGATTCTTTTTTTGATGAAGCAGCTGCTTCATTAGATCCATCAGATGATGAGGAACATTCAGCAACAAATGAAAGTAAGGAAGAAGATTTTTTTCCGATTGATGTAGAAGAATTTAAAGAAAAACAGGAGCATCATGCAGCTGAAGTCACGTGTCAAGATTCTGAAGAATCTTTCAGGGAGGACGAGAAAGATGAGAAAAAGAAGCGTGAAGAAGACATGTCTATTGATGATTTCTTGGTTTAGGGGGATTTTAAATGCCAAAAAGAATTGGCGAGATCGAAGAAGGATTATTTGTTGCATTACATGACCTGGTGTTTGTGGATGTAGAGTATTTAGAAAAATATCTGTATGTACATCCTGATGGAAAGCCATACAGCAGATATTGGATATCAAGGCAAATGAGAGCGTTGGAATCAGAAGGGTATATAAAGTCCTTTCCAGTTGCAAAAGCAACTGTACGAGGCGGTGATCGCTTAGTTTATACATTGGATTCAAAAGGTGTTCAGGAAGTCAAAGAGATACTTGGAGATGCTGATTGGGATACAAGGTGGGCGCAGCGTACGCCTACTTATGTTTTTCATTCATTACGCATGTCACATATTCTTTCAACTTATGCAACCAAACAAGATGAATCAGTCACTTTTAAAGAATATTTTTCCGAAAGACGGGCGTTTCGAAATTATGGTGAAGTAACCAAAGATACGTTAGGAAAAAGTAGACAATCAGCTGCTACAGTCATTCGTCCGGACGGGGCGTTTGTACTGGAAAGAGAATTGAAAGAGACAAAAGTACAGTTCTTATATTTTGTTGAATTGGAACGAAGCAGACAACGGATAGACGTCACGTTGAATAAGGTTAGACGATTTAACGAGTATGTCAGGAAAAAACATTTTGCGGAAGATGTTATTTTCGGAGATTCGATTAAAGTGGTAAGAATTTTGTTTGTCTCAAACAATGAGACCGAACGAAACAAACTGATGGAAAATGCAAAAAAAGCTGATGCACGAGAGATCGAAAAGATCGGTGGAGCTTTGTTATTTACTACCTATAAAGAATTGTGTGAAGACCCATACGGAGAGATATGGAAAGCAGCTCATTCAAGCGAACCGAACCGACTATATAGACTCCATAGTCGCATCGAGTAATGAACGCATTTTGAAAGGGGGTGAAAATTTGGGCTATAAGGTGAAACGAGGATCGTCGTCTACTGATAGCGGCATTAAGGATATGTTTCATGGTTTTTTTAGAAGATTGATTGTGACTCTCGTTATTTTCGCTTTGATCGTTGTAGCCGGTTATTTTGCCTTTCAGTTTGCATACGATCGTTTCTCTCCTTTTGCTGCAGCTGCTGATGATGTTTTAGCGTGGATCAAGGTCTTTTATGCAGAGCATGGTGTTTGGGCTACTCTTGGGCTATTTGCAGCTGTTTGCATCGGTGTATGGGCCATCGGGGAAGAATCCCGGAAGAAAGATCGGCGTAAGCAAGCCGTGAACGAAATGATGAAGTAAGGAGGTAAAAAATGAAGAAGCGTGAATATCCAAAAACCGTATTCAGGAAAAAGGTTTTCAAAGGAGCTTTTTGGACCGTATTTTCATTGGCATTGTTCCTATCAGTCGTTTCGATTATCCGAGTTGCCAATGCTACTGAAGGCAGCGCAGCTGCAGATGAAGAAACGGTTGTTGAAGAAGAAGGCACCAATCATGCTACCGGAGTAGGCGCTCAGACTTTTGCTCAAAATTTCGCTGAAAATTACTTCATTTGGGAGAATACAGACGAAGGGAAGGAAGATCGGGTAGATAGGCTTTCGGAGTACCTTGCTGCAGGATTAGACTCTCACGCTGGATTGGGATTTGAGGGCATGGAATGGGATAGCAGGATAAACAAAACGCAAATTTGGAGCGTTGAAGAAACAGGAAATGATAGTGCGGTTATTACCTTACGTGTGTTGCAAGACTTAAGAAAAGGCAAAGAAAAAGCAGGACCCTATGAAAAATATTTTGCTGTACCAGTAAAAACAGATGGCCAATCTTTTGTCGTCAATCAAACTCCTTATATTGTCCCTGCTCCGGAAAAACCGGAACTAGCAGCCGAAAGTTCGATAGATGATAAAGGAAGGGTTAACGATTCAGCGTTGCACTCAGAAGTAGAAGGGTTTTTGAACACATTTTTCAGAGTTTATGCGAATGGTGAACAAAATGAATTGTCTTATTACACTGAAAGCAATGATCTTCAAACAATGGACGGAGCATTGACGTTTAAAGAAGTGCAAAAAGTCGTGGTTAAACAAGGCGAAACGAACGAAGAATTTTTAGTCGAAACCCTGATTGGTTTTGAAGAAAAACATACAAAAGCATCAATGGCTTATCCATATGAATTAAGGATTTTTAAAGAAGATGGCCGTTGGATTGTACGGGATATTAAAAACAAATAACACTAAAAAGGAGAGAAAAAATTATGAACTTTGGAGAAAATATTCAATCTTGGTTTGGCGTACAAATTGGAGCGTTATTGTTAGTGGTTATCGGGGCAGTTGCGATCTATTTCTTGATGAAAAGAGAGTTTTCTAAATTTGTCGGTTTTGCTGTATTTTCAATGATTGTCGGAGTGTTTGTATTCTCGCCTGATAACGTGGTAGGACTTGGAGAAAGATTGTGGTCAACAGTATTTGGGGGGTAAATTATGAAGCCGAAGATATTGCGAACTTACAATAGTGTTTGGAAAGTAGAGAAGGTTTTGTACGGTATTCAAGACATCCCATTGCCGATACCCTTATCGTATCGGCAATTAGGATTCTTTGCGGGAGGCATAATTCTAGTTTGGATGCTGAATCACTTCCCACCTTTAAGTCTAATAGATTTAGCTTTAATTGAATACATCTTTTTGCCGGGATTATTCGCATGGTTTTTCACCAAACAATTATTAGATGGGAAAGAGCCGCATCGTTTTTTAGTAAGTGTTGTTCAATTTCATCTGTCTCCGAATTATAGAAATCGTTATAAAGAAGTGTCAGACGTAAAAAAACCTTATCAATACACTGGTAAGGTTGGCTATCGCCAGTTGAGCTACCATGAAAGGAGGAAACCTGATGAACATAGAATTTCCGATTAACTATTTTGAAGGGAATTTAATCTTTTCTGAAGATGGATCCTGTTGGGCATATTATCAACTAGCCGGTTACAACTATGATTTTCTAGCAGATGACGAAAAAGACTACATTTTCACCAAAATCAAAGCCTTCTTTTGGCAAATCAATTTAGAAACTCATATGCTTGTTGTTCCGAATTTTCAATCTATAGAAGAAAAGCATGAACGGTTTAAAGAAAAATTGAGTGGACCCTTGAAGGATGCAGCTGTGAAACATACTGATGATGCTGCCATGCAGCTTGAAAATATTCTTGGTAAAGAAGGTACGGAGTATCGTTTCTTTCTAGGTGTTAAACTCCCAAAACCGGAAAACAAGAACAAAAACAATTCGTTCTTTAAGGATTTAAAAGAAGCATGGAAAGAGTTTATAGGGGGCGTTAATACCGCAAGTGGGCTAGATACTCCGGAGATATTAGAAGAAGAAATAGAGCGTTATAGAAGAAGCGAAAGACGAATTTTCAATAAAGTCCATTCTCGTATAAAAGCTGATCCAGTAAATGAAGAAGCCATTCAATGGCTGATCCGTCGCAATTGGTATCGAGGAATAGGGAAGGCTCCAATTCTTAAAAATTGGAGCCCGGCCTATTCCGTTGATTATAAAGAGTTTGAAGATAATGAAGTATTGGTGCGAAGACCCTTGTATCATGACGTTCTACGTTTAACGGAGGGATTCGTAGATGATTCGCCTAAAAGAAGCTTGGTTCTAAAGCAGATGTATGAGGGTGATGAAGTAGAAGGTCATGTTGCTTTTCTTACCGTTGCAAACGTTCCATATGAAATTGAGTTTCCGGGAGAAGAGTGGTTATATATCATTCAAAATCTTGATTTTCCCGTGGAAGTTAGTATCCGCACTGAAACAATGGATAATCGCAAAGCGTTAAATGCTGTTCGAAATAAGCGAAAAGAATTAAAAGATCAAGATCGCCATGCACAGGAAACCGGAAATGAAACGAATTTGAATGTTTTATCTGGAAAACAAGAAGCGCATGAATTGGAAGCTCATTTGCAAAAGTCTAGAATGCCGTTAATTAAAACCTCTATCGTGCTTGCGGTATCGGCAGAGGATGAAGATGAGTTGAAACGTAGGTGTGATACCGTCAAGGATATGTACCAAGATATGATGTTTCAGGTAGAACAGCCTTATGGAGACCAATGGTTAGCCTTTAATGAGTTTCTTCCCGGAGCCAAAAGGTATGTGAAAGATTATGTGCATTTCATGGAACCGGCCACAGTAGCCGGAGGAATGTTCGGAGCAACAAAACAATTAGGTGATGGAGAAGGTTTCTTTATCGGTTCTACTGGTGTTTTAGATCAACCTGTTTACATTATGCCGAACCGGGCAGCGCAAGGGATTCGAGGAACGAAAACCAATGCTTTATCTGCAGCCTTTCTTGGTTCTCTAGGTGGGGGTAAATCCTTCACCGCAAACCTTATCACATACCTTTCGGTTCTTTCAGGTGGTAAAGCTCTTGTAGTTGACCCTAAAGGAGAGCGTGGGAATTGGGGTGACGATCTATACGAATTAAAGGAAGAAATCAACATTGTATCCCTTTCCACACAAGAGGCAGATCGTGGGCGTTTGGATCCTTTTGCTATCCATCAGGATGTGAAAGAAGCCGAAACATTAGCTCTTGATATTTTGACCTTTTTAACAGGTGTTCGTTTAGGTGATTCAGAACGGTTCCCTAAATTAACGAAAGCTGTACGTGAAGTCGCAGAGGGAGAAAAGCCTTGTTTAACAAAGGTTCTTGAGTATTTAGTTGAAAGTGACGATACGGTTTCCAAGCAGCTTGGCGAACATATCCGGTCCTTTAGTGAACTATCTTTTGCGCAGCTTTTGTTTGGAGACGGAGAAAAACAATCTTCTATCAGCCTTGATAATGCCTTAAACGTGCTGCAGATTCAAAATCTTGAATTGCCAGCTCCGGACACAGACCCGGATAAATATAACTTATCTGAAATGCTTTCTGTGGCCATGATGCTCCCTATCTCATCTTTCGCCTTAAAGTTTATCCATAGCGACCGTAGCATCTTTAAAACGGTTTTACTGGATGAAGCTTGGGCTGTCCTTAACACTAGCCAGGGAAGCCATTTAGCGACCCGTCTTGTTCGTGCCGGTCGAGCCATGAACGCAGGTATTTATTTTGTTACTCAAAATGCGGATGATCTACTAGACGAAAAAATGAAAAATAATATCGGGATGAAATTTGCTTTTAGAAGCACCGATCCTAAAGAAATCGAAAATGTCCTTTCTCTGTTAAATCTGAAGCATACCGAATATAACGCTTCTACCTTGCGAGAACTTCAAAATGGCCAATGTTTATTCCAAGATATAACCGGTCGTGTCGGGGTTGTTTCCATTAATGCTTTATTTAAAGACTTATTCGATGCATTTGATTCCCGTCCTCCTGCAGAGAGGTTAGAAGTTTCAGAGGAAGAAATTGTTCCAGATGGAGAAGTGGATGATTTAATCGAAGAAGAACCAGAAACAGCACGATCGGGGGTGTATGTATGAAAAAATTAATAACCCTTATATCTTTTTCCGTCCTTCTTTTTGTTGCAGCTGCTTGCGGAAACGATGAAATCAATGGTCAAACTCCTTCTGATATTCCAATAGAATGGGCAAATGCCATGATTCAAAGAGATCAGGCCACAAGAGCTGAATTGCTTCAAAACCCATCAGAGGCTTTGGATCTATCAGAAGGTCCTCAAAATGATGAGGAACTACAAAATTATAGACTGGAAGAATGGAAAGCTTCAGATGATAAATACTTTTACGAAATTAAATTTACTGATCCCGTTAGTAATGAGGGCAGAACTCAAACTATGGAGATCAGAAGAACAGACGAGGGATGGAAACGAACTCAACTTCTTAACCTTAAAAACTTTGATACCTTAGTTGAGGGGCTAGATGGAACGGTTTTAAGGGAGTTGCATGAAGATGACTAAAATAGGACGTACTTTGCTCATTGCAATGGTCCTAGTATTGTCTATGCACATTCCGGCATCTGCAAATATTCAAGACAACTTAGTTCCCCAAGATCGAGAGGGAAGCACGGTTGGAGAAGTCGAATTAACGTATAACGAATACCCACAGCACCATTACAAGTTAGATACTTATGTAGATACTTCAGGTGATTGGCTTCCTTGGAATTGGGCAGAGGGGATTGGGAACGAACTGTATGTTGCATTAATGGAAATGGTTAATGCCATGTGGCAAATGAACGTTCTATTAGCCAACTTTACAATGCTTATTGTTCAAGAAGCGTTTGAATTAGATTTTGTATCCGGTGTAGTCGATGAAATAGGCGCAGCCATTCAAAACATTGCCGGTTTTGGCCAAGGTGGATTTATGGGAAATGGTCTTTGGCCGTTGCTTATTACATTTATCATTTGCTTAGTTGGTGCTTGGGCAGCTTATGTAGGAATGGTTAAAAGAGAAAGCAGCAGAGCATGGGGAGGGTTGATATCCTCTTTAATCGTTTTTGTCTTTTCTCTAGGTTTTTTCTCCAATGCGAGTCAAATACTAGGGGGCGTTAATCAGTGGTCAAGCGACCTGCAAGGAAACATTCTTGCGGTTACAGCGAATATAGTGACTCCTGGTGCTTCTTATTCAAAAGACGAAGGCATTGCATCTATACGAAATCAAATGCATGAAATCATGGTTCAAAAACCATACCTTTTAATGCAATACGGTACGACTGATGTTGAAAGCGATAGAGTAAACGATTTGCTTTCGATTGATCCAATTGCGGATGCTGAAGATCGTCAAGGGGTAGCAATGATAGAAGTTGAAGATCAAAACAATACAATGATGTCTACCAGTGGAGTATCAGATCGAGCTGCTTTTGTCCCGTTGTTATTTTTGGGGAATTCCATCATTGGAATATTTTTATTGCTCATATCTGGATCCATTATCTTATACCAAATTATTTTCATGGTTTTGGCACTTTTTGCCCCGGTTCCTTTGTTAATGGCGTTAGTCCCTCGATGGCAGCAGACAGCCGTTGAATGGGCGAGCAAACTTATCCATGCGCAGCTGATGAAAATCGCTATTGCCTTGCTTTTAACCATTCTCTTTGGCGTATCGGCTATTCTTTACCGGGCAGCTGATGGTACAGATTTAGGATATGTAGGGATGATGGTATTACAAATCATTTGTTTTGTTGGTATATGGGCTAAACGGAAAGACCTGTTTTCGATGGTTTCAACAGCTTCTAATAATATTCAAAGCAGTACAGGACAGACCCTACAAAACTATCGAATGAGATATAACAATGCCCGGAACAATGTCAGGCAAGGACAGAACTTTCTTACCAATAGAAATAGCTCTATGAGAGATCAGCCTTTGGCTAATCGTCAGGTTGCAAACGATTCTGTCAATCAGGAGACCCAAGGTGTAAATAAGAAAAAAGGTAAAAATCAAAAGATCAGTCATGCAAAAGCCGATGCAACTAACATCGCCCTCATGAATCGTGGGCAGGAGGAAGAAGCTAAAGTAAAAGCTCAAGAAGATAATGCTAAAAAGGTTCAGAATCGGGCGAATGTCGAAAATGCCCCTACTACTGATTCAGAAAAATTAATGGATCGGAAACGTGAAGACGGTAAAGATACTGAACGAACAGACGAGAAAAAAGAGGCTCCATCAAATGTTACGCATATTAATTCTTTGCGTGAGAGACGAATGGGAAAAGGCGAATTAGCAAAAGCGCCCCTTGCGGAGCGAGAAACCTTTAAGAACGACCTTAATGACACGGTACGAGACCTAGAGCAACATTCCAAAGAGCATCCTAACAGCAAGGATCATGAGAGTATTAACCAGCAACAGAGCGAACGCAATATCAATATGGTTAATCGCCAAGATCATCAAGATAAAATTAACGAAAAACAGACTAACAATCTTGCAGAAAGAAGGACGCTTGAAAAAGATGTAGACCGTGATATATCTACTGATTCTAGTAATCGGGAACAGACCAATGAAAGCACCAACCAAACTAATCTTGTCGATCGGACGACCCGGAACGTTACCACGAATGAAGGCCAAGAAAAGCATAGTAATGAGACGGTTAATCGAAATAACGTCTCCAATGAAAACACTGAAAGAACGGTTAATCATGTTACAGAGCGCAACCATAACAAGACAGAGAACAATCGAAACGTCCAGGACAGCTTCACTGAAACGGAAAATGTTTCTCGTGATATTACCAAACGTAGAGAGCAGAATGTGAAAGAGAATGTGAACACGATTAACAACGTTAATCGGGAAGAAAGAAATGAAACCACCAATCGAAATAACGTCAAAAAATCGGATAAAACGAATGATGTTAACCAAAGACGAGGATAGGAGGGAAGATCATGTTTGGATGGGATTTTGAGAACAGTAAAAGTGATCGAATTAAACTTTTTCTATTCATCCTTGTGATCTTCCTCGTCATTGGCTTCTCCACCACCTATGTATTGCGCAGCATTGGAAGCGAAGAAGCCGATACAGTCAACCAGTCAGAGGAAACACCTGAAGAAACCGAGGCTTTTGTTTCTTCTGATGAAGTTGAAAGTGAAGCGTCTTTGGAGGATGAAACCAACAAATATAATCAAACCGAGCATTTTACAGAGGAACAATTAGCCGAATCAAAAGAAGCAGCTGTTGAGTTTGTTCATGCTTATCACCCCTATAATGCCGAGGAACCAACCGAATATCTTGAAACGGCAAAACCACATATAACCGATTCTTTATATGGATCATTAAAAGAAGATGGCCGGAGAGAAGTGTTAGAGCGTTCGATTTTAACGGTTAACGATACGCAGGTGACAGAAGTCGTGAATCCTAGTAGTATTGTTGTCCGTTGGAATGTCATGGTTACGGGTGAAGCTCAATCCATTGATGGCAGCAAGACAGATACAGAGGATTGGTATTTAGTCGGATTGAGGGAAAGAGAAGGAGAATGGCTAGTAGAGGATGTGAGAATTAATGTCCCAAACTAACTATGATCCGAACGATTATGAACAGGAACCCACCCCTAAGAAGTCGGCCACTGGAAAGGCAGCTAAACATGTAGGGGAAAAGGTAGCGAAAAAAGCAGCAAAGGCAGCAGCTGCAAAAGCTGGAATCAGTATAGGTTGGCCCGTGATTTTAGGGGTAGCTGCAGTAGGCATTATTGCTGTTGGTTTAGCTGTTTCCCTTGTCATGATTGTGGCTTCCACTTCTACTTCAGAGGAAACCAGTTATGAAGGTGGTTTAGGGTTTTGGGGCGGTGAAATTTCTGAAATTGGCGCAAATGAAATTCCTGCAGCCTTCATTCCCATTTACAAAGCAGCTGAAGAAGAATACGGAGTCCCGTGGAATTTGATTGCAGCGCATCACAGAGTAGAAACGGTTTTTTCAACGATTGATCCGATGGTTTCCCCTGTTGGAGCTGAAGGACATATGCAATTTATGCCGTGTACGTGGACCGGTTGGAATCATCCGACATGTGGAGGATTAGGAGCCGGAAACATCCCTGATGGTGAAAAAATGGATCCGGCAGTCATTGCACGATACGGAGGGTACGGGGTTGATGCTAATGGTGATGGAAAAGCTGATCCTTGGGACATAGAAGATGCGATTTATTCTGCAGCAAACTATTTAGCTGCAAGTGGCGCAGCTGATGGACGTATCCGGGATGCCATCTTTGCTTACAATCGGGCTGATTGGTACGTAGAAGAAGTGTTAGGCTTTGCGGATTCCTATGTGGAAGGCTATGTGGCCATTGGTGGCGGCACCGGTGGAAACACAGGTGTTGAGGTTGTAGACGTAGGTAATCAGTGGATCGGCAATTCCGTTTATGTTTTTGGCGGTGGAAGAAATCAAGCTGATATTGCGGCAGGGCGTTTCGACTGTTCCAGTTTTGTTCATTGGGCATTTGCTCAAGTAGGTATGGACTTAGGTCCTCTTACTTCTACCAGTACGGAAACGCTCAAGCACCTTGGGCAGCCGGTTTCTCCGAATGATATGCAGCCAGGGGACCTTGTATTTTTTGATACGTACAAGATCGATGGCCATGTTGGGATTTACGTGGGTGACGGAAAATTCATAGGAGCCCAAACGAATACGGGTGTAGCAATTGCTGATCTATCACAAGGGTATTGGCTACAGCATTTTAATGGTCGTGTGAAGCGTCTTTAAATTACTCTTTGATGTTACAGACTTGGGAAGTTTAACGCTTCCCTTTCTTTTAGCTTCAGCTAGGAGGTTGAGAATGGAAACAAAGCGACGTTATTTTACCGCCAGTGAGATTAACCAGTTTACTTTTTGTAAGGAAAGTTGGCGTTTAACAAAGCTCAAAAAAGAAGGGAAAATTCGTTTGCGAGATCAGGATTATCAAATCCTCAATAATCGCTTCAGAAAAGGAAATGAGCATCACAAAGAATACCATGCAAAACGTGCTTATCAACCGAAATCCTCAAGCGTTGGCCGTGTCCTACTCTATGTCTTTGTATTGGTGGTGATCCTTTGGATAGTACAACATTACTGGTTCTAGTTGCAGCTGCAGCTGCAGCCGTTCTCCTTTATTTTCTTTTTCGTAACGGGAAAAATCTTGTTGTGTATGAGGATCTTAATGGAGCTGAAATCTTGATTGATGATGAGTTCAGAATCAAAGGGAAGCCAGATCAGGTACTGAAAAATTGAAGATACGCTATGGTTATTGAGGTAAAGTCAAAGTTCATTCCAAAAAATCAACGATCTCCCTACCCGGGAGATCGTATGCAGCTTGCAGCTAGTATGAAACTTGCTGAACGTCATTTCGGGAGAGTAAAAGGCGGTTACGTTTCGTATAAGAATCGATCCTTTTATGTCCGGTGGAATTGGTTTTTAAAGAGGGAATTACTGAAGACCATTCAGTTAATGGAACGTGCGGAAGAAGGAGAACAATTAAAGGTGCATGCGAAAAAAATAAGTGTTTTTCTTGTGTGTACCGGGACCGTATTTGTAAAGTAGCAAAATAGTGGCTCGCTGAAGAATATACTATGAAAATATTAAATGGTATAATTGACTTTATTTGTATAAGGAGGAATTTGTTTGAGGTCTAGAAATCATTATGAGTCGCAGCTTAGATTTAATAAAAGAACCAAATCGAGACCATGTGATGGTAAAAGTGTAACAGATGATCCTCAATTGATTTTGGATTATTTGAGTAGAAATACAGAGTTTGATACGTTTATCCGAGGGTGGAAATTAGATGAAGGAATTAAGTGGATTTTAGGATATGATCGTTATATTTTGGATAAAAAATCTCAATTAAATGCCCCATTTATTAATCAAACCTTACCCCCCGGAACAATTGTTTTATGTGATTTTTATGGACATATGGGGACGGAACTTACTTTTGAACATCCTGCTATAGTTTTAACTGAAGTTTATGGTGGAATAGTAATTTGTCCTATAAGTTCTAAGAGTTATCAGGATGGTGTATCATCTCACATTGATCTTCCGCAAGGTGTTCCTACGATGGGTGATTTGCCATATGCTAGTGGAATAAAGTTAGAACAAACGAGATTTATCTCTAAGAGTAGAGTCTTAAAGAAATTTAAGCGAGTATCTGACAATGCTAAACTTATGGAAATAAATTTAAAGTTAACTAAAGAGCTAATGCCTTTCTTCTATAGCGAAATTTTAAAAGATACAGAAAGTAATAATGATATCTTGCATTGGAAGGAACAAGAAATAAGAGCTTTAAAAGAGGAAAAGGTTCTGCTTGAAGAGGAACTTCGGTTAAAATCGGAGAAAATTTTGGAGTTAGAGAAAGCTCATTAATAGTTACCCCTTGAACCAACTCCTAAAGTGTTGTATATTATAAATACAAACAATATTAACGGGTCTTGAACCCATCAAAAAATTAACGGACTATAAGTCCAAACCCCCATTGATTTAATCAGTGGGGGTTATATTTTTGTCTTACCGAAAAGTCCTTTCTGCAAAGTTTCTGCACATTATTTGGGTAGATTAAACGTGAATCAAAATTTTGGAGGGATGATTGTGAAGAAAAATAAGTTATTAATGGGCGCCCTGGCTTTTACTCTTAGCGCAATGCTTGCAGCATGTGGCGGCAACGACGATGAAATGGGTTCAGGTGACATGAATGAGAACATGGATGAAAACATGGAAGAGAACATGGATGATATGGATCATATGGACGAAAGTGACTCAATGGAGGGAATGGACCATTCAGGCATGGAGATGTCTGGATCAGGTGAAATACCTGAAGGGTTAGAAGAAGCAGAAAACCCAACTTTTGAAGTAGGGGATACGGCCATTATCACTGAAGCTCACATGGAAGGGATGGAGGGCGCTGAAGCAACGATTGTAGGTGCATATGATACGGTTACTTACAGTATTTCATATGATCCGACTAATGGAGGTGAACGTGTAGAGGATCACAAGTGGATCATTCATGAAGAAATTACAGACGCTGCAGATGAGCCTTATGTAGAAGGTGATGAAGTGCAAGTAGAAGCTGATCATATGGAGGGAATGGACGGGGCAACTGCTACCATTGACTCTGTAGAAGAAACCACTGTATATATGATCGATTTCACTTTGGAATCAGGCGAAGAAGTGACGAATCATAAATGGGTGACAGAAAGAGAATTGTCTGCTGAATAATCAAAAGCTGAGAGTGAAACTCTCAGCTTTATTTAGTGTTCAGTTATTTTTGTTATTCTGATGGAATGATTTCTTCTGTCAACCAGTTCATTCCGCCATCTTCAGTAACAGCAGCCGTTCCGTCACCAGTTACTGCATAAATCTGATCAGGGTTTGAAGGATTCACTGCAAGATAAAGCACTGATTCCTCTAAAGGGATACCTCCAAGTTCCCCCTCATGGGAGAAAAAAATTTGGTTTTTGACGTGGTAAAATTGATTCTCTGTATATAAAGCGGCACTAGTACCTTCTGTTTTCTCTAATAAGGTGACGGTGTCGCCCGCATCGTTCGATTCAAAAATTCCACGATTAGTCAGAATGGCTAGCTGATCCTGATTTTCAGGGTGAACAGTCAGTCCAAAAACGGATTCTGCCTCCAGTCCTGAAAGTTGGGTAGGTACCCAGTCACGACCCTCATTCTCTGTATAATAAAAGCCAGCATCAAGTTCACTATTGCTCTCCATCAGGATGGTGTAGAGACGTCCGGTGTTTTTGCTGGCTGACATATAGTGATAGTCGGTTTCACCAGAGAAAACAAGTTGTTCAAGCGTTTCGCCTTGATCTGTACTTTTAATCAGACCGAGTGGATTTTCAAGGTCACTTGATGGTTCGGGATGACCGCTTGCATAAAACCCTTCCTTAGTTGCGGTAAACCCCATATAATCATGGTTGTTTGAAGTGGAATGGAGCCATTGCTCACCTTCTTTTTTTAAAAGACCGTAATGTGTTGCGATTAAAAGGTCTTCATCAACGAAGCCCATTCCATGTACGTGGGCGTGAGCTGTATCTGTATTTACTTCTTCGTAAAATGCTTCTTCTTCTGTTGAACATGCTGTTAAAAGTAAAATAGCACTTACAAGACTTACTTTTATTTTATCCATTTATAACCTACTCCCCAAATTGTATGCAAATGTTTTTCGATAGGAAAACCTATCTTTCTAAGCTTGTCCCGAAGATTTCTTACATGTGAATCCACTGTTCGCCCATCTGTCCAGGCCTCATATCCCCAGATGATGGATAGCAGCTGCTCTCTTGAATAAGCCCGTCCTGGATTCTTTAGCAAATGGCCAAGAATCGAAAATTCTTTTGGTGTAACGTTTACAGTCATTTCATTATAAGATAATTCATGAGAAAACTCGTCCCAGACCAGTCCCTTATGTTCAATTCTTCTGGAGAAATCATCAGAAGTACGTCTGAAAATAGCATGAATCCTTGCTACTAGCTCTTCCTCGTCAAATGGCTTGACGATGTAATCATCTGCACCGTCCTGCAATCCTCTAATAATATCTTCTTTTTCATAAAGTGCAGTTAAAAGGATAATCGGAACATCTGAGAATCTTCGAATAATCCGACATGCCTCGAAACCGTCCATACTAGGCATCATGACATCTAGTAAAATAAGGTCTGGCTCTTCATCCTTTACCAGTCTAATCGCATCCTCCCCACTACGAAGTTTAATGCAGTCATAGCCGAGGGGTTTTAAGTAGAGTTCAAGTAAATCAAGCATTCGCTGTTCGTCATCTACAAGTGCTATTCTTTTCATGAGGAAACTCCTTTCAAATCAATGACGATACTTAAGCCGGAACCAGTATTTTCAGCCCAAATCTTTCCCCCATGTGCTTCAGTAATTTCTTTAGCGATTGCAAGACCAATTCCAGTCCCACCCGTTTTTCTATTTCTAGATGTATCAACCCTGTAGAAGCGATCGAACAGAAAAGGCAACGCATCTTCTTTAACTCCGGGACCTTCATCTGTAAGTACGATCTGTTCTTTAGTAACTGCAATTTGAACTTTTTTTCCTGAAGGGGTGTATTTTAAAGAATTGTCCATTAAGTTAGTAATAACCTGTTCAAATCGACGTTGATCTATCTGTTTGTAGAAGGGGATAGATGCATGTATTAGAAGGTGAATTTGTTTTTCATTAAAGACAAGCTGCAACCTCTCTGTAATTCCCATGATAAATGATGTCATTTCCGTTCGTTCAGGTTCTATTGTAAAGCTATGCTCTTCCAGTCGGGCAAGTTCAAATAGATCCTCAATTAGCTTATGAAGCCGTTGTGATTCGTCATAGATAATCTCTCCATATGCTGAATCTTCTTTTTTAAAAAGTCCAGCGTACCCCTTGATATACGTAATGGGTGTTCTTAATTCGTGAGCAATTGAGGTTAAAAATGCTTTTCTTGTTCTTTGTATCTGATGCAGGTCTCCGGATATTTTTGTAATCGCTCGAGCGAGTTCTCCAATTTCATCACTTCTTTTTGTCTCTGGTACGGTGATGACTAACCCTTCACTCAATTTTCCAGCGGCCAGTCTGATCGAGAGAAGTGGTTTTATAATCAAATGACTCAGAAAATAAAGGCTAAGGACTAAAAAACAACCTAACAGCAATGCTGCAATCAAAAAGTGTCGATTTAATTTACTAATCAGGGATTGAACTTGAGCAGTCGGTTCGAGCATAATGACACTTCCGCCCCCATCAATCAGACTGATACTGGCGAGGAAGGGTTCGTTTCGCCAATCGTCTTCTGCCACTCCTTCTTCTGTGATTTCCCATCCCTCAGATAGATGTTCATCTGCCTGATTGGAAGCACCTGCAACTTGTCCATTTTTATTAATAATAACGACATCAGTCATCGCTTTTTCTTCCATCATGACAACATGATCGATTGTTTGCTGATCCATGCTTTCAGACAGGACATCACGATGGCTATCACCACGCTGGTGAAGGTTTTCAAGCTTATTATTCACTTGTTGATCTACAAGTAGATTGTGCATGATAAATAAACACACGACCAGAATGATCGTAATGCCGAATAAATAATAGAGACTGATCTTTAAAGATAACTTACTCATACCCGCACCCCATCTCATATAAAGAGTATACGATCATTTTGTGCAGAAAATATGCAGAAATACGGGTTTTTTTATGAATATCATGAATTTTGTTTACCAGAAAACCCATCGGGAAAAATTGACTAGAACATACTTAAAGGAGGAAGTAAACATGAACCAACAATACCAGGATTGTTTGGAAGCTTGTAAGAGATGTTTGGAGGCGTGTAACCATTGTTTTGATGCCTGTCTTAATGAAGAGGATGTAAAGATGATGGCACATTGTGTCCGTTTAGACCGTGAATGTGCAGATGCATGTGCGCTGGCGATCACTGCGATGCAGACTAACAGCCCACACGTACACGAAATATGCGAGTTATGTGCAAAAATTTGTGAATCATGTGCAGAGGAGTGTGCAAAGCATAATCATGATCATTGTCAACAATGTGCGGATGCGTGTCGTCAATGTGCTGAGGAATGCCGAAAGATGGTTTTAAGTTAATTTTTAAAGAAACTTGGAACAACTAGGGATCTAAATACAAGGCTTTTATTCTCCTGGAAGATGAAAAATTACTCTTTCAGAAGATTTTAATATGTAGAAAGAATGCTTATGGCAGTTTTCTGCGTAGTGTATGTTATCATAGTGAACCGAAAAAGCATCCATTCTTATTATGATGTACTTAACTCACAATGGAATTCTAATAAAAGTAAGAGTTTTTTTAAGCAGCAAAGCTGGCTAGTATGTAACTGGTTTAAACCAGTTACATACTAGCCAGCTTTTGTTAATGATGAAAAATCAATAAAGTGCATGATTAATCTCATAAAATAACATTTTTTAGTTCATCGTTAGCTTTCAACTATCACTGATTTTGTTCTTGGCCAGGTATCGTCGCCGACTTCTACTTGATTGCTAAAATAAAATGGCGATGAGAGAATAATAATAGCCATAATAGCAATTACTAGCTTTTTCAATGTGATTCACCACCTTATGGTTTATATAACATATCACTTATTATTAATAATGTTATATAATTAATAATACATAACAAATATATAGTTTTTTTGAACTTTTTGTCAATAAAAGATTTAGGAGTGACTAGAATGAACTCAGTTGGGGTCAAATTAAAACAAATAAGAAAAGATCAAAACATTACGCAAGGAGCATTAGCTGAAGGCATTACCAATCGCAGTTATATTAGCCAGATTGAAAAAGGCATGGTGAAACCCTCAATAAAACTTTTAAGGAAGTTATGTGAGCGCTTGAATTGTGAGGTAGATGCCCTTTTTGCTGATCAGGAATCAAACGTCATTACATTGGATATAAAGAATAAATTGTCATCAATTGAAAACTATGTAATACACGGTGAAGCCATTGATGGATTAAAAGAAGACATTAAAATTGTAGAAGATAATATTGAATCCCTAAACAATTTGGATTTGGCATTATATTATTTTTGTAGAGGAAAGTATGAAAAACATTATAAAAAGAATAGAAAAGATGCAACTGAATACTTGATAAAGAGCATTGATTTATATAAAAAAAGCAGTTTACACCAAGAGAAAATTCGCAGTGTAAATGAATTAGTTGATATTTACGTCGAACATAATAACTTAAGTGAAGCTTTTGATTACTTAGATACCTCATATAAAGAACTACTTATTCAAAATGTTGGCGGTATTGAACGCATCAAGTTTTTGACTAATCTAGGTATTGCTCACGCCAAAATTGGTGAGTATCGGTCTTCAATTAGATTTTTGCAATCCGCTATTGATCTCAGTGACGGCATGAAAGTATATGTAATGACCGGTCAAGCACATATGGTACTAGGGTTGTGTTATAAAAGAGTTCAAGAATATAAACTAGCTCTGTCGTCATACGAGAAGGCAGTACATTATTTTAAAGGCGTTTCTGACAAATTAAATCTAGCAAACACTTTGACCAATATTGGAATTTTGCATAGGTACGAAAAAAGTTTTGACAATTCCCAAAATTATTTTGCGGAATCTCAACAAATCTACAAAGAATTAAATGACGGGTTTGGCCTTCTGAACTTAATATATGAAATGGCAGTAACTCAGTATTATAAAAATAATTTTAATAAGGTTCTCTTGCTAGCTAAAGATTTTAACGCCAAACTTTACGGAGGTTTCCCACCTAATATCACAATAAAATTCAATTTACTTCAGGGAGATGCCCATTTCTCAATGGGTGAAACAAAGAAAGGTTTAGAATTATATAGGAAAGCTTTTTCATCTAAAGAAAACACTCCGGAAAGCCAAAGAGATATTGCTTATTATGTGAGCCAAAAGGTAGGAAATCTTCCTGAATGGAACTCCATTGTTAGAAAATATTCTTTAGAATTTGAATTTAAATATTAAACCTATGTATATAGAGAATTTCATATTTAGACAGTGAGATATTCTACTTTGTTCAATGGGAAGGCAACACGATTAGCGATACTTCTATGGTCACCCCTAACGTTGTCTGTTTTGCTGTAATAAAAAAATTAGAGCGTTGTTAATGATAACAACGGTCTAATTCAATTTACACCGAAATTCAAAATAGTTTTCTAATTGCAGGTGTTTTTTTAAAGATGTTTTAAGAGAACAGCTGCAGGGATACACGTCAAAATAATAATAAAAACAAGGACCGATTTAATCGGGTCCTTGTTTTTATTAGGGATTGTACATTATAAGACTGTGCCATAAACAGACCAAGAGTTTAATTTAGCAATTCCTTTCATCAAAATAAAAATTCTCCTGTTTTTTTCAATAAAATTTTATGTCCATCCTCGAAATAAGTGATGGCGTTTAAAAGATTACCTTGATCAACCAATATGGTGCCTTTTAAAAGATAACATTCTGAAAGCCAGTATGGGTTTTTTTCTTTGAAGAATGAAATAGCCAATTCTAACTCTTGTATTGCTTTGCTAAATTCCTTCTTTTCAAGATATACCTTCGCTAAAATATATTTAAGCTTAGCCTGTATAAAGTCATCTTCTTTATTAATATCTTTTTCTACATAATCTAGGAGCATTCTAAAGTTTTGTTTATTAAACAAATTAAGTGCCATCTCGAAAGTAGCATTGTTTTTATAATCATTTAGTTCATGTTCATTGCATATCTTAATTGCTTCCTGTAAATATTCAATAGATTTATCGAAATTATCAATCTTTCTGTAACATATTGCTAAGTTGGTTAGACAAGCAACTATATTCGCATAATCCTGTTTTGCTTCAAAATGATTTAATGCATTAGTACTTACAGCTATACTTTTTCTGTAATTCCCTAAATACAAATGAGCTATACCCTCCAACATATCTAGAGAGCCTCCATATAAATATAAATCATATTCTGCGGATACTTTATTTACTTTTTCAATCATTAATAATCCATCTTCAAACTGATTAATGCGACAATAACAAACGGCAAGATTGTATGTGAACTTAATATATAAGAGAATATTATGATCAGATAAATTAAATTTCTCCAGCAAAAAAACCCCATAAACAGAGCCATTGATACTCTCCATGAATTTTCCTGTATATCGATAACTAAATACTAAATATGAATACACTTCTATATAATCGTTTATGTTGGTAGGGGTAATGTACTCTAATGCCTTTACAAGTTCTTGAATTGCTGCCTCATGATTTTTCATCGAGTAAAAAAGTATGCCGTATATTTTGTGGTACATCCCTTTATGCTCTGGAGTCAAATCCGTAAAACTTACGAGTTCAAGTGTTTCCTTAGCTTTTAAGTATTTCTTTTTCACGATAAAATTTTTTGAACGGTTTAACAAAATAACTTGGCTTACTTCTATATCTTCAACTTCTTCTATTAAATCAGATATTTTCACCCCTAAACTCGTAGCAATTTGCTTAAGAGTTTTCAATGAGGGATCAATCTTTCCACTTTCGATTTGGCTAATCACACTACGATTAAGGTTCGGTTTTGCAAGTTCTTCTTGCGTAATCCCTAAGGCAGTCCTATAATTTCTTATATTTTTCCCTAAATCCATCAAAAAAAATCCTTTCAGCATACAAAAGTTGTTATATTATTTATAACAATAAACACTAATGCGTTTTATGTGTAAATTATATTGCTATTTTACATAATTATAGTATAATTGTGGTAATAGAAATTTGATTATTCAAAAAATTCAATGCAGGGAGGGACCTATGTTTAGATGATAAAGCTTTTAATGCTTTCAGATCCTATATGGCCAGATGCTTGCCACGATATAATAGATATCATTTATAATCAATTTATTCATTATCATACCATATAATTAAACATCAAACAGGTTTATTTACATAGAGTTTTGTATGGTGTAATAAAATTTTTAAAAAGGACTAAGACAAATGGAAAATAATTATAAGCTACATATGGAGAAGCATGGAAAAGGCGAGAAGTATTTATTTCTTCCTGGAGTTGTAGGAACGATAAATTACTGGATTGAAAGCTTAAAACCTTATTTCTCAAAAGGAGAATTTATATTTGTGGACCCTCTAGGATTTGGACGGTCTCCAAAACCCAACATTATCTATACGGTTGATGAGCATATTAATGCTATTTATCAGAGAATTAAACTTGAAGGTCCCTTTGTACTAGTGGGGCACTCCATGGGGGGGATTCTCGCTCTAAAATTAGCAAGTCGATATCCAGACCTCGTAAAAAAAGTGATAGTTATTGGATTGCCAGTCTTTTCTGATGAGAATGAGGCCAAGGTTTATTTTCGAAGTCGGATGAGAGGTTCTATCACATATAATTATTTAGCAGCCCTATCATGTCTGTTTTCTCGTGGAATTCTTTCCGGAATTTCCCCATTATTAAAGAAAAGGAAAAAATTTTCACCTTTGTGGAGCCCAACAATGATTGATGAAATGTTGATGCACACTTGGAAATCATTCACATCGAGTCTGTGGGAAGTGGTTTACCGAGGGGATGTAAAAAAAATATCTGAACAAGTAGACAGTAAAATACCGATTGTTTGTTTGCATGGAACTAACGATAAAACTGCTCCAGTTTCTAATCTTCATTCTTTAATGAACCTTCACAAGGAATGGGAGATATTTACTGTTACAGGGGGAGACCATCATATCTTTCTTCATCACACTTCTTGGTGTATGAGATATATATTACAGGAAGAATAGGAAGTACTCCAAAATAAAAAATGAACTGTGTAAGTACTTTACTCTCACAGTTCATTCTCTATAAAAATTTATCTTCAGTTATTATTCAACCCTGCTAAAATTTCTAACTAAAAAAGAAGTAGGTTCAGTTGGGTAATCTGCATTGATCAGATCGCTTGAATTTATTTTCGTTTTTTTCGTAATCGGTAAGTTGGTATAGTTAATTTTAAAAACTATGCTACCGATTAATTTATCTCCCAACCCAAAAGAAAATTCAAATTCAGATTTAATCAATTTAATACTGGCTTTATTATCATTCCATCCTATAGAGTAAGATTCCCAGGCATCAACCCTGTACCGGATGGTTTTTAAAGATTCAAGTTCTAAATTATCTTTGATAACTAAAGTACCCTCAGGACTATAATATAAACAGACTAATGTTTGATTGTTTGTATCTAACAATTCTAATTGTACATTTCTTTTATTGTAATTTTTCACGTAAAATTCAAACTGAATCTTACCTTTATTTCTTCCACATTCCCATCTTTGAAGCATCAGCATTTCGTATGGATCTCGATTTATTGCGGAAATAGTTCCTTTATGATTATCAATTAACTTTATCTCTCCCCATTTTGGCTGAATAAACCCCCAATTTTCAAATTCATCTCTATTTGCAGATTCAAAAGAATGATTATTATATAAATCGACTTTACTTAGCCATATATCTTCTTTATTCATACTATACACAATCCATGTGTAATGGCCAGGAGGGGGATCACTCCCAGCCGTTAATCCGGTGGGATAGCTAGGGCCATAATATTTATGTAGCCCGAAATATTTTCGTGGAGAGACCCAGTTTGTCAGACAATTCATCCCATAATAATTTTTTCCATCATTACTAGTTGTTACTGCTAATGGCCATCTATGAGTATTATCATTCGTTGGATTATATACAAGAGCATACTTTGTATTTGTTATTTTCTCAGCCCAACATTTCCCACCAGCTGTAACGATAGAAGGTTGCTTAGTTAATGGCGCCCAGGTTAAACCTTTATCTTGGCTGATAGAAGCTTTTCCCCATTTCCAAAATCCGATGGTTTCTAAATCAGAAACTTGATAATAAGTAAATGCTTTCCCATCTTCTATAGAGTAAAACCCATCTTTACTTCGATCTTCCTCCCACCATTTTTGTGTAAGAAGTTTATTGCTTAATAATTCTTCGCAATCATTAATGAATTCCAGATCTTTAGAATTCAAATAATAAGGGTAAATTGTATTTTTCTCATCCCATCCTGCATGAAGGTTATAACGAATAAAATAAATTTCGCCTAATTGCCCATTAGGCTGAATTTCTCTAATAACCCTTCCAATACCTTTCCCGTTATTCGGGAATTCCTCAGTATTAAGACTTAATCCATAGAATCCTAAACCATAAAGTTTACGTCTTTTAGATATAAAAAAGCCCATACGATGATGCATATTTGCATATAAACAATATTTATTAAAAGAGACTTTATAAGGTGGAAACAATTCAATGGCTGAACTCCATTTTTCCCCATCTATCGATGTCTTTAATAGGGTTCTAGAAGGGGGGATAGTTTCACTAATCGGGTTATTGATATAAGATAAATAAAATTTATTAAAAATGTAGGCTAACATAGGAGAATGATTAAAAGTTCCTTTATCTCTCTCTGGTTTTTCTTTGTCACGTGAACATCTCGTTACTTGATAATGTTTAATTTTTGGTACAGTACTATATCCACCATCGTGTTGTTCATTACATTCCTTTTGACATACATGACAAATTATTTCACCCATTTTTTTCCTCGCTGATGAAATTTTTACTCCGCATTGAAAGGTGAGCATTAAAAAATGGGATAACATTCTCCCAAAAGTCAGGATCACTCTGTGAGTCTCTATGCCCGTCACTTTTTACATAGAAACTATTTATTTTTACTCTGCTTTTAATATATTCAAGTTCACTTGAAGGTACAAAGTTATCATTGATTGAATGGGTCATTAAAATTGGAGTTCGAGTATTCTCTAATGCTTTTATGCAATCTAAATCTTCTTTCGTTTCGCGCGTTGTAATATTAGCTCTCATAAAAATAAACTTAGTTAGAATGGGAACTAAAGGATATGTGGGAAGTTTTTTCTGTTTTAGAAATGATTCCATTATAGTAGTGAATTTTATCGGGCTAGAATCAATGACAATTGCCTTTGCCGTATTTCCTTTTGATAAAGATAGAATGCTGCCAAAACCACCAAATGAATGTCCAAGCAGACCAATGTTGTTTGTGTCTATATCTTTGCGAGATTTGGCGAATTTCACGGCTGAGATTATATCATCTCGAAACGTTTTTACGGTCAATGCTTTTACGCTACTGCTTTCACCATGGCCCCGAACATCGAATAGTAGAAGAGAATATCCTTCTTCATGCAATCGATCGACATATCTATAAACTGTATCTCGGCTGGAACCCCACCCATGGCATAAAATTATTAAAGGAGGGGTTTCTTCGAATTTAGAGGGTATAAACCAACCTCTTACAATACCTTCCTTGCTAGGAAATTCGATGTTTTCATAAGGAACTGAAGGAACGGAAGTTATTTGTCGTCTTAAGGGCTGTTGAATTTTTTTTGCCATATTCCAAAAAAACAAAAAAACGCCGCCAAATACACCTATGCTACTTATTATGAAAAATAGTAACTTTTTCAACCCTTTCATCCCTTCTCATTCCATATATATTTATCAGTAGATAATCTTTCCTTTAAGGTATTTATTACTTTAAATTCTTTTTCTTCACTATCCGCTTCAAATGTTACAGAAAAGCGTATAAAATTTCCTGCATCATCCCAAGGTACAGTTGAGATAAGTTTCTTTTTTATTAAATATTGTGAGAAGTCTTCGCCAGAATTAAATGTTTCCCCATCTGTTGTTCCTATAGGTGCTTCCACATACAAATAAAAAGATGCTTGAGGCTTTCTCACCTTAAAACCTAACCCCAATAATACATCTGTTAACATTTTATGACGTCTATCGTACTTTTTCCAAGTGCGATAAGTAATTTCGGGATTTCTTAAACAATGAATAGCTGCTTTTTGTATAGGAATGAATTGACCAGAATCGGAATTGTTTTTCACACTTGAAAAAGCTTTGATGGCTTTTTTGTTGCCTGCCAAGAATCCAATTCTCCAACCAGTCATATTAAAAGCTTTAGATAACGAATGCAGGGAGAGACCAACGTCCTTGGCGCCTGGTACGGATAGAAAAGATAGTCTATTTTCATTAGCGGTGAGGGGTGCATAAGCTTCGTCCGAAATTACAAGAATATTATTCTTTTTTGCAAACTTAACTACTGTCTCATAAAATTTCCTTGTAGCAGGTGCACCTGTAGGATTATTGGGGTAGTTGATATAAAGTAACTTTGCTCTATCTAATACTTCTTCATCTATATTATCTAAGTCTGGGTAGAATTCATTCTCTTCCTTTAAAGGTAAACCCACCACATCACCACGAAGCCAAGATGTATGGGTAGCTAGGACCGGGTAGCCAGGTACTGTTACTAGAGCAACATCGCCTGGATTAATAAAAGCATAAGGAAGCAAACTTAGTGCAGATTTCGCTCCAATACAGTGTACAATTTCTTCTTGAGGATCAAGTTTAGAATGTAATCTAAATTCTTTTTCTAAATATTCTGCAGCGGCGAATTTGAAATCCTCAATCCCATTGTCAGAATAACCACGGTTTTTACTTTTTTTAGCTTCCATGTATAAAATATCGATAACTTCACTTTCGGCCATCCAGTCTGGTTCGCCTAATCCCATGTCTATTAATAGCTTATCGGGGTTATTTTTTAAAGCTTCTTCTTTTGCTTCTTTGATCTTACCAAATTTATAGTCTTTATTTTCTTGGCCAAATGTTGCTCCTCCAATACGGTCTGAAAACAGATTATTTATATTGTATTCACTTAAAATTGAGCTCTTCATCTTTTTTCCTCCTTTAAAGTCATCGTTTCTAATTCTTTTAACAACAAATTACGTTTTACTTTTCCTACCCCACTTCTAGGTATTTGATTAATTTTTACGAATTTTTGCGGTATTTTAAAGGATGCTAATTGTTCTTTTACTAAAGGGATTAAATCTGTTTTCTCAACATTATTATTCGTCACATAAAAAGCTACTGGATACTCTGAAATACTTCCTGGACTCTTATAGCCGACTACTGCTGCATCTCGTATATCAAGATGTTTCTTTAAAACGTTTTCTATTTCTACAGGGTCCACTTTCTTGCCCCCTACATTGATACTGTCATCTTGCCTTCCGTACACATAAAGAAACCCTTTCCTCATTTCTGCTATGTCATAAGTATGATAATATCCATCCTCAGTAAGTAAGGAATTGAATTTATTTAAATCCTTATAATAACCTGTGCTCATTGAAGTAGATTTAATTTGAATGATTCCTTTTTCTCCGTCCCTACATAACTTTCCAGATTCGTTTATAATTCTTACACTTACCCCTTCAATTAATTTACCTAGTGAATTGGGAATGGTACCATCATTAAAGGTAGCCGGACCAGCTTCAACAATCCCATAGTAATCACAGATGGGTAGATGAAATCTAATTTTAAATTCTGACTTAGTTGAATTATGCAGGGGTGCAGAGGAAGAAAGACAAAGTCTTAGATTCTTAATTTTTGGCTGATAACTTGTTGAAAGTAAACTGTCATATACAAATGGAAAAGCAGTAATGATAGACACATTTTCTTCTTCAATTACTTTCCAAATATATTTTGGAGTTAATATTTTTTTGCAAATAATAATACAAGCACCGCTCAAAAATGTTGAAATAAACGAAGTATTAAAAGCAAGACCATTATGAAAGGAAGCGGTACATAATATCTTGTCCTCTTTTATTAAACTTGAAGCTTCTGCCCAGTTACGCCCTGCATTTAATACTGCACTCTCAGTAAACATTAAACATTTTGGTACGCCTGTCGTACCTGATGAAAACCTACATGTCATAGTATTCTTCAAATCATTGTTATCTTCTATGCTTTCTACTTTAAATTCTTTAAAAATAATTTGATCGCCTAAACCAAGCTTAATTACATAATTGATACTATACTTTTCGCACAAAGTATTAACTTCGGTATCAGTAAAAGTGTAATCGATTAACATTGGAATAGAACCAGCTTTAATTAAAGCGTAATAGATAAATATATATGTTGGATGGTTTTTCATTTGAATTCCAACTGGACCTTTTGAAGATAATTTCATATTTAATATTTTTTCATGCCTTTCAATTTCTTCCCACATTTGAGAATAAGAATAAGTTTGGTTACCATAACGTATTGCTGGGCGTTTATTATATAATTCGGAGCTTTCCTTTATTTCCTCAATAATCATCTTATTACTCCTTTTATCGATTTAAAAAATATCTATCTCTTTTCAAACCATTAGTTTTGTCCACTCCAATCACTCCTGCATAGAGTATTTCATCCAACGGATGAAGATTTAAAAACTCTTTGACTTCTTCGTCATAATAGCCACCGATGCATGAATAACCTAATCCTATTTCGTTAACTTTTAAATGGATCTCTTGGGCCAACATTCCAGATTCAATAAGAGATTTTTTCCAATGTAAATCCTCATCTTCCATTCCTAAATTAGCACTAAAAAATAAAGCAACCGAAGCATTTTCAAGAATTTCTTGATTGATACATAGTTCCTTTACTTTGACATTAAAATCACCAATTTTTTCTTTTTTTAGATGGCCGCTTTCTAATTTATAAATTCCTGATTCCAGTGAATTTACATTATTAATTACAAAAGTTGTTTCTAACGGAAAATCACAATGAGAGATGAATTCAACAATCTTATCGAAGTCTGATAAGGCTATCTTTTCTTTGTTGAAAGTAGAGGCGGATCTTCTGTATTTAATAAGATTTAATAGTTTATCAAAATTTTGGTTTTCATAACCTAACCGTGATTCAGAAAGCCAAGAAGCTTTTGGGATAAGGTTTTTGGCATATACTTCCTTTTGGAAGCTACTAATTGGTTCCCAATTAAACTGATTACTTTGATCAGGGTCATTTGTATAAGAGTTGCTTAGATGATCTTTACCTACAACCTTAGAATTACTAATTTCTCTACTTTGATTAAAGTTTTTAATTGATATTAAACCTACGGCTTCTTCAATGGCATCTAAATTCAATAGTTTACTTATACTTCTATTGTTACAAATCGTATAAGTGCTTGTATCCATGCCTAGAGTATTTGCTAAAAGTCGCATATTGGTTATCACGTGTCCCGCATCTAGATGACAAAATTGATATCCTCTGTAAGAATATTTCCAACAACTCTTCCAAAGAGCTGCTGTAAATACAATATATATATCATCGTCTGAATCTTGTTCGAGTAAGTTATCATGAAGGTGAATATTCTCGTTGTTAATCTTATATAAGGCCATATCATGAGGGGAATAATAAAATACCCCTTTCTCTAGGGGAGGAGCATTATTAATAACAACATATAGTTCAATGGGGTAACATGCACCAGCTGACGGGTACGACCATAACATTTCTGGTTGGTGGTCATAAAATTTAATAGAGTTCATTCCAAAACCACTTAAAAGAAGACGCTCCAATCGATCAATAGGGTCATTTTTGGGTTTTTGCTTCGCGTAACTTGTTTTTAATCTTATACTATAGCCTTTATATTTTTTATTGCGTTCTGGTCGATCAAATTCGTTAAATCTACTTCCCACGTATTCACGCCCGCGTACATTTTTGACAAACTCTAGTAGCTCCTGACTACCAGTTGTTTTCAAATTATCACTTAACATAAGGAATTCCTCCATTACTAAAATAATGGTCGACCCTTCTGCACCAGTATTTCCAATATTCTTCAATGGCGGTCTTACCAAAGATAATCTTACTCTTTACTTTTACTTCTGCTCCTTCTGTAAATGTATAGGGGGTATTAAATGATTCAGCCATTAATTGAAATTTACAAGCGTTTTCTAAAACAATCGCCCAACAAATGGTTTCAGGAATAGATTTTCCTACAGCTACTATTCCATGATTCTTCAGAAACAGCGTATTTCCTACAGAAAAGGAATCGGCAACCTTACTCCCTATTTTCTGATTAGTTACAGTGTTTGTAGTTAAGTCAAACTTTTTTGTATTCATTACTGGCGTGGCATCGTGAGTTACTGGTTTAAGCTCCAGGTTTGTAGCGCCAAAAAGCATAGAATAAGGGGGGTGGGAGTGTATTAGACAATTTACATCCTTTCTACTCTTATAGATTTCTGTATGGAGTGGCCATTCAGAAGGTATAGCACCCTCACCAACCAAACGATTCCCTTCTAAATCAATTAATATGAAATCGTTTTCCGTTGTTTCCTCCCAACCTAGAAAAGCTCTTCGTATCAAAATAGTATTTTCTGTTATGCGATATGAAATTTGGCCATTGTTGATATCATTGTGTCCTTCTAAAAAGAGAGTTTTTGATCCGTAAGTTAAATCTTTTAAAACAGTAGCATTAATCTCTTCAATTGAATTCAAAGTCATCAAACTCCTTCCAATTGTTCCTGCTTCCTGATAACGAATTGACTCAGCGTAGTTAAAGAATCAAACACTTGAGGTTCTATCTCTTCAATTTCTAAGTCAATATCAAATTTTTCTTCAATCAGTACGATTAAATTTATCTGAACCAATGAGTCAAGACCTAAGTTTCCAATATTATCTCCAACCTCAATTAAATCTTCTTCTGTAACATTATCTTCCGATGCTTCAAGCAGTAATTCCTTTATAATCTCCTTCAATTTCCACCCTCCTTTCACAAAAAATTCAAAAAATTGTAGAAATTATTATAATTTACAGTATAATTAACATTGTTATTATTTTCAACAAAAATTTAAAAAGGAGGAAAATTGTGACGAATAGAGTTGCTTTAGTAACTGGAGGCGCTAAAGGGATAGGTCGAGAGATTTGTCTTGGGCTTTCAAGATCTGGCATGGACGTTGTAGTAAATTACTCTGAAAGTTTTAGGGAAGCTGATCTTCTTTGTGAAGAAATAAAGGATTCCGGAAAGCGTGCTACGGCAATAAAAGCAAATATTCAACATGAAAAAGAAGTAAAGAATATGATAAGTGACATTATTCGAGAATATGGAAAACTTGATGTCTTAGTGAATAATGCTGGTATAACGAATGACAAGCTTATTATTCAAATGACTACACAAGATATTATGTCGGTCTTAAACGTAAATTTGATAGGGGCTATGAACTGCATTAAGTACAGTGTTAAACCTATGTTGAAAAATCGTTATGGGCGAGTTGTAAATATAGCCTCGGTAGTTGGCCTTTCGGGTAATCAAGGACAATCAAATTATGCAGCTTCAAAAGCTGGATTAATTGCGGTTACCAAATCAGCAGCAAAAGAATTCTCATCAAAGAACATTACATTCAATGCTGTCGCTCCAGGTTATATTGATACATCCATGACACAGAAGATGAGCGAAGAATCAAAAGCAAAAATGCTAAGTGAGATACCTTTAGGAAGAGCAGGTACTGGAGTTGATGTAGCAGAGGCCGTAGCATTTTTAAGTACGGATAAAGCAGCCTATATAACAGGACAAGTTCTACAAGTTGATGGAGGCATGTACATTTAATAAAACTAGGAGGGAATATTAATGAAAAATACTTTTGAAGAGGTTCAGAATCTTATAGCAGAGAGATTGGACATTGATAAATTAAGCATTAAAAAAGAATCATCATTTAAGAATGATTTAGGCGCAGATTCTCTGGATGTAGTAGAGATGGTTATGGAAATAGAAGATATTTTTGAAATTGAAATTGCAGATGAAGACTCTGAAAATTTAAAAACAGTACAGGATTTAGTGGAGTATATTGATCAAAAAAATAAAGTGAATCAAGGTTGAGAGGAATGGAGAAAAAGCGCGTTGTAATTACAGGGATGGGAGTAGTAACTGCATTAGGGGAGGAGTTAAACGAATTTTGGAATAACATAGTTTCGGGGCAATCAGGTATCTCACTTGTAGAATCATTTGATACGACAAATTATACGACAAAAATTGCAGGGGAGATAAAAGATTTTAATCCTTTGAATTATATGAGTGAGGAAGAGTCTTCAAATTATGATAGGTTTACTCAATTTGGTTTAGCAGGAACCAAAAAAGCACTTAAGGACGCGGGTTTTGACACACTAAGTGCAATTGATCCAAATCGTATAGGCGTTTTAGTAGGTTCAGGAATCGGTGGTGCTATTACATGGAACCAAGAAATTTATAATTTTAGAAAAAAAATTTCATACGGTTCTAATAAGACTTTTATGACAAAGTTTCAAATATCCCACTGTACAAGTGCGATTGCTCAATATTTAGGTGTGAATGGCCCGTCTGGTACTATGGTTACCGCCTGCGCAGCAGGAAATCATTCTATAGGAGAAGCATACCAGATAATTAAAAATAATAAGGCAGATATCATGATATGTGGTGGGACGGAAGCATCTATAAATCCAGCAGGTTTTGGTGGTTTTACTTCACTCCGAGCAATGTCTACCAGAAATTCCGACCCACAACAAGCTAGTAGGCCCTTTGATAGAGACCGTGACGGTTTTGTTATGGCAGAAGGTTCAGGGATATTAATACTAGAATCTTTAGAACATGCGTTAAATCGAAAAGCTCGTATTTACGCAGAAGTAGTTGGCTTCGGTATGAGTGGGGATGCTTATCATATCACTGAACCTAGACCAGATGGGGAAGGGGCTAAGCAATCAATAATAAGTGCAATGTTGGATGCTAACATCGAGTCAAATCAGATAGACTATGTAAACACTCATGGTACTTCCACACCCTTAGGAGATATAGCGGAAAGTAATGCTATTAAAAAAGCTCTAGGAGCCCATGCATATAAGGCTTCAATAAATTCATCTAAATCAATGACTGGTCACTTAGTGGCAGCAGCCGGTGGAGTAGAAGCCATCATTTCTACTATGGTACTCAATAAACAAATAGTACCACCAACTATTAATATTGATAACCAAGATCCAGAATGTGATTTGGATTATACGCCAAACAAAGCACGTGAAAGGGAAGTTAATTTTTCTTTATCTAATTCTTTTGGTTTTGGGGGGCACAATTCTACTCTAATTTTAAAGAAGTTTAATAAAACCGAGGTGAAATAAATATGAACACGAGTATTGTACCTGTACATGATGATGCTTATTCTTGTTTGGAGGATTTAATATATTCATTATGTGTTTGGAAAGATAACGATTTTCATGCTATGTTCGCCTCTTCTTGGAATTTCGACTTAGATCCATTTGACAGCAAAAGCCCTCTTTCTTTAGCTAAAAGAATTGGAACTGGAAATAAAGAATGGGATAAACTTCTCTCCATCTACCATGGGGTTAAGATATCTGATCAACAAAATAGGTTTTCTGCAAAAGAACTACTACAAAGAATAAAAGATAGATCCCTTGAATTACCACTAATAATAGCTTTTGATTACTATTATTGTCCTTGGAGTAAGGAATTCTATTATAAATATCATGGTGGCGGTGGAGGGTTGTCTCATACTATCTTGTTATCAAGTATCGAAAATGAAGGTTTCATGTGTATAGACCCCCTTTTTAGTACCAATGTAGAGTACCTCCCGTTTAATCATTTTATTAAAGGCTATGAAGGGTACAGAACAGTTTCTTTTACCAAAAATATCTATACAGAAATTGATTGTAACTGGTTGGAAGTTACAAGATACGGTGTTAATAAATCATTAACAAGTAAATTCTTCGACCAATTAACAACTCTTACAAAAGAAATTTCAAATTTAGATTTGGTGTTGGAATCAAAAGGTTTTGAGGATCGGCCAGGTTTATCTCCTATCATGTATCAATTAAAGCTTATTGGTATGGGCAGAAAAAAGTTTTCTAAACTCTTATATAGAACGTATCTTCAAACTAGAAATGAAAAATTTAATATTTTATCTAAGGAAGTTCATAAATTGGGAACTGATTGGGATTATCTAAGCAATCTGATGATGAAAGTCTTTTATACAAAGCATCCAGAAAGAGTACTAAAGAAGCTAGTAGCTAAAATTAATGAAATTAGAATACAAGAAGAAGATAAATTAGCTGAAATTTCTTCGTGTATTAGCAAAAATTTAATAAGCAAAGGGTGAACTCTTATGTACAATTCAGATGTAATTACCGAAGTATTACCCATGGGTAGAGAAGCAATATTACTAGATAGAGTCACTGAAGTGGAACCAGGAAAGATGGGAAGAGGCATAAAAAATATTACAATCACTGAATTACCATTCAAAGGAGATAAAAGAACAAAGCCAAATTATCCTGAAGCAATGCTTGCAGAAACAATAGGTCAACTTGGCGTTTTTATCCATTTAATCCATCCGGAAAATAGAGGGAAAAGTACTGTATTAGCAAAAATAAAAGATTTCGAATTTTTCAATCATGTGTACCCAGGCGACCAAGTGGAATTAACTTACGAGGTAATAAAAAAGCGAGAAACCTCAGGTTTAGGAATTGGAACAGCCAGTGTGAATGGTGTTTTAATCGCACAAGGTGAAATGATTCATTTTTGGGAATAGGTTTTATTTAGAGCTGAAAAGATGAGGTGAATTTTAATGGATAAAAAAAGGGTTGTAGTAACAGGTATGGGAATGGTATCTCCTTGTGGCGATAGTGTTGAAAAAGTATGGGATAAGATAATTAATGGCGATCATCTTTTTTCAAAACTTGATTCGAAGAGAGCTAAAGAAACCAGTATTTCATTAGCAGGAGAAATACCAGAGTTAAATACGGAAGAATATTTCTCCAAAAGAGAAGCAAGGAAGATGGATAAATTTGTCCAATACGCGATGATCGCATCTACTCAAGCAATTAAAGATGCTAAATTAAATCTCGATAGTATAGACAATCATAGGTTTGGGGTAATAATAGGTTCCCAATTTGGTGGTGTTCATACGTGGGAAGAACAAATGCATCTACTCTATGATAGAGGACCTAAAAAAGTTAGTCCCTTTTTTATTCCAATGATGATAGTTAATATGGCAACGGGACAAGTTTCCATGAATTTTGGTGCGAAAGGTCCTAATAACACTCCGGTTACTGGCATGTGTTCAGGTTCAAATGCCATCGGTGATGCTTATAATCAAATTTTAAATAATAGTGCAGATATTATGTTATGTGGTGGAAGTGATGCTGCTATATCCTCCCCATTATTGGGAGGATACATGAGTCAAGGTTTGGTTTCTAATAAAGAGAATGGCAACTATATTTGTCAACCATTTACTGAGGAATCAAGTGGGTTCGTTATGTCTGAAGGATCAGGGGTTTTACTTTTAGAGTCATTGGACCATGCAAAAGAAAGGAATGCAGATATTTATTGTGAAATTGTTGGGTATGGATCCTCAATTGGTTTAGATAAGGAATCTGCTACTCCTTCTGTCAAGGGAATGGTCACCTCTGTTGAGTCAGCATTAATGGACGCTCAATTGGATTTCAAATCAATACAATATATAAACGCTTCCGGTATTGGTGTGGCAAGCTTAGATTCTCGTGAATTAGATAGTCTGAAGAGTCTTTTAGAGAAGTATGAACATGATTTACATATCTCCTCCCTAAAATCAGTGATTGGAAACTTTATGGGAGCGTCAGGCGCTATTGATTCAATCATATCAATAAACACTCTTCATCACGATTTAATTCCTTGTGACGTATATCCTTCATATGAATCAATTGATTCACTTATTTTAGATCAAGAAATATCTGAAAGTTTAGAATATGTATTAAACAATACGATTGATCTAAGCGGATTTAATACCTCATTAATTTTTAAAAGGTGGAGAGATAATGAGTGAAAATACTATAAGTTTGATAAATTCAGAGGAGATCAAAAATTTATTACCTCAAGCGGACAATATGGTCTTAGTAGACGTAATTTGTCAGGTAAACACAGAAAGTATTCAGGGGATTAAAAATGTTGCGATGACTGAGCATTTTTTGGAGGGACACTTTCCCAATGAATCAATGATGCCCGGAGTTTTAATCTTAGAATCAATGATCCAACTGGCGAATCTATTAATTTTGATAAGAGACGATTCAAAAAAAGGATATTACAGTCATCTAAAAAAAGTGGTCGATATTAAGTTCAAAGAAAAAGTAAAACCGGGAGATCAATTATTAATTACTGTTACATCTCTTGAAAGGTTAAAAAGCGCGGAAAGATTTAAAGGAGTAGTCAAAGTAGATAATAAAATAGTAACGGCTGGAGTTTTCGAATTAATTGGTCACACAAAATAAAGGAGGAATTTAAATGAACCTTATCAACGGGAAAAACATTTTAGTAATGGGGGTTGCTAATGAGCGAAGTATTGCTTGGGCGATTGTAAAGTCATTAAATGATCATGGGCAAGTAAATTTTATTTTAACTTATGAAAATGAAAAGATTAAAAATAGAATATTAAAACTTACAAAAGAGATGGATAATGTCAATCTGTTTCAGTGTAATGTTACTGAAGAAATAGATTTAGATAATCTTAAAAATTATATGGAAGATAATTATGGGACTGTCCATGGGATAGTTCATAGTATAGCATTTGCAAATCGTGAAGATTTAGATGGGCGGTATGTTGAAACTAAAAAATCAGGGTACGATCTCGCTCAACATGTTAGTGCCTATTCTCTTTTAGCCGTTACGCAAAGAATATACCCACTTATGTCGGAAGGTGGGAGTATTGTAGCCATGACCTACATTGGATCACAGCGAGTAGTGAAAAATTATAATGTCATGGGAATTGCAAAAGCATCATTAGAGGCTAATGTTCGTTACTTAGCAAAAGATCTAGGCGAATTTGATATACGAGTAAATTCGATTTCTTCCGGTCCAATTCGCACTTTATCAGGTAAAGGTATAGCAGGTTTTAATACATTTATTAAAGCTGTAGAAGATCAAACCATTCTTGGTCGATCTGTAGATCCTGAAGAAGTTGGAAATACAGCTTTATTTTTAATAAGTGACCTTTCTAAGGGGATAACTGGCCAAACAATTTACGTTGATCATGGTTTTAACATTGTTGGTGTGTAATCATGAAGATCGGTACAGATATTGTTAATATTAAAAGGTTTGAATCTCTTTTAAACAATAGATTGTTTTTAGAAAAGGTTTACTCTAACCAAGAACTCAAAAATATTTATAGTCAAGGTAATCCCCAAAGGAAGTTAGAGCTACTAGCCGGTAGATTTTCGGCAAAGGAGGCATTTCTAAAAGCTATAGAGATTGGAATTATGAGTGGTATTCCTCTTAAAAATATAGAAGTCTTATCTACAGTAAGCGGAAAACCTTATATTAGTTTAGATAAATCTACTCTAATGTCATTAAAACAAAAAAATATTTTAATCAAAAATTTGGACTTGAGTATATCACATACTAAGGAAACAGCATTAGCAGTTGTTATATTAAATTTAGAAACGCAAAACCCGAAGGGAGCTGCTTAATGAAAATTGGAATAATTGCTTTTTCTGGTATTACTGTTTAAACTTTATAGGATTTCATGACATTCTTCTTCGAATTAAAGAAAAAGGATTCTTGATCATTATGAAATATGCAGTCGTGAAAAAATCTGTAAGACTTCTAACATAACTATCAGAATAGACAAGACAATCGATAGGTTGGATAAATTCGATTTATTATATGTACCTGGTAGCACAGTGGTTTGCTCTCTTAAGCAGGATGAAACCTTTATTAATTGGCTTCGTACCGGAAAGGAGGTCACCTACAAATTTTCTGCTTGTACTGGATCATTATTGTTGGGAGAAGCAGGATTCTTAATTGATAAGAAAGCAACCACTCACTATAAGCACCTCAGTAGCCTTACACCATATTGTAAAGTGGTTTCAAATGAAAAGATAGTTGAAGATGGTAATGTCGTGACTGTTGGGGGAGTTACTTTTTCAATTGACTTAGGCTATATTTTGCGGAGAAATTTTTCGGAAAAGGTTTAAGAGATGAAGTTCAGGAACATCTTGAGTATCATCCCACTTAAAGGAATTATACAATACTATAATTTCCTTTCCTAATCAACAGTCCGAGAACTTTAATCGGTTTTCGACCGCTAATCCTCAAGGGTTGCATAAAAATATCTAACTAGTTAGATATTTTTCAAAGCGCTGTTGATCCTTTTTGGTTGTGAAGGAATATACAAAAGAGCAACACGTCAAGGTGCTGCTCTTTTGTATTTTATAAATCTTTTCTTACTCTTGTTTGATAATCTAGGAGCCTCACGGGAAAATTTCTTGAACAGAGATAATACAAATTATAACTGTTCTTAAAAACATTTATTTTTTATCTTATTTATCTATAATAAGTGGGTTTTTTACCGAGTTTCTTCTATTATAAATAAACTTATTTTAATCCTTCTTTCTCATATTTCCTAACCAACTTATAAAAAGTAGTTTTCTTCAGGTTTAATTCATCCATCGCTTTGACTGCAGTCAATTCTCCAGTCTTCCAACGATCATATATATGCTTAAACTCTTCTGTGATTATGGCTTTTGGTCTTCCAAAGGCAACCCCGTTCTTTAATGCCATATCAATTCCTTCACGCTGCCTCTTTCGAATGCGTTCTCTTTCCTCTTCGGCCATCCAGGAAAGAATCTGTAATACAAGATCCGCGATAAATGTTCCTAAACTATCTTTGTATTGAGTTGTATCTAGTAAAGGCATATCCATTACGACGATATCAGCTTGAATATTTTTCGTCAGATCGTTCCACTCCTGGAGGATTTCTTCTTTATTTCGCCCAAATCGATCAAGTGAATGGATATAAAGAATATCCCCTTTTCGGATAATTCTTTTTAGCAACTGATAATGAACGCGTTCAAAATTTTTACCACTTTGTTTATCCATGAAGATATCTCGTTCATGAATTCCCATTTTTTTCATCGCTTCAAGTTGACGGCCTTCATTTTGATCTTTGCTGCTGACTCTAATATATCCAAATTTTTTATTATCCATTTATTTACTCCTCGTTTTATTGTTCTTTCTTTTATTCTACCAAAATAGTTCGTAAAAGTATTAACAAAAAGTTGAACGTTCGTAAAATGATTTAGTGTTTTTGCGAACTGAAAAAAAGATTAATTAGTATAAAATTAAATAGTTCGTAAAAGTACACTTTTATGAACGTTAATTTTAATTGAAAAGTTCAAATGTAATAATATTCAAAATATATTTGAGGATTTTGATATACATGTTAAAATTAAAGGAACAAGTGTTCTTTTAGGGGGGAGAGGAAATGAGTATTTCAATGTACAGAAAAAAGATTCAAAATTTAGAAAAAGTTTTGGCTGATTTTGATAAAGGAATAAGTAAAGAACAGAAAAATATAAGTGATGCTATGAAAGCCATCAGTAGGACCAAGAATCAAAGTACTATAAGGATTAAACAGAAAGCTGTTTTAAAAGCCCAAAAAAAGATTGGTGACTTGAGAGATGATAAAGCTAAAGCAATGAAAGCTTATAATGTCACTTTAGGGAATTTGCAGACTCTTGAAAAAAGAGAGAAGAAAAAGGTGAACCGTGAAGAACTAAAACACGTTAAGGCTATTACCTCTGAGCTCTCTAAACAAGAAAGAATAGGACAAAGTTTGAATAACACTATAAATGTCAATTTTCAGGATGTACCCGAACAGATTAATGTTCTTTTCTTAGCTTCAAACCCTGTCGGTGAAGGGCAGCTAAGATTAGATGTAGAAATACGTTCGATTCAAGAGAAAATTCGTGCTTCTCAATACCGTGACTCAATTACTTTACATTCTCGTTGGGCTGTAAGGTCTAGTGATCTTCTTCAAGCAATTAATGAAGTAAAGCCTCATATTATACATTTTAGTGGGCATGGGTCACCGGATCATGACATCATTTTAGAGACAACTGAGGGTGGGCTGAGTTTCTTATCTAAAGAAAAGGTAGCTCTATTGATGAAAACTATGTCTGCCTCAATTAAATTAGTGGTTTTTAATAATTGCTTTTCTAATGGACAGGCTGAAATGGTGACAGAGCATGTAGATTTTGCTATTGGAATGAATGAGGCGATCCTCGATAAAGCAGCTGAAGCATTTGCAGCACAATTCTATTCTGCTCTTGGATTTGGGTATTCTGTCCAAAAATCTTTTGAACAGGGTAAACTTGCTCTAAGCTTGGAAGGAATTGAAGGTCATGAAATACCCGAAATTTATTCAAAAAAAGGATTAAATGCTAATGAGTATATTTTGGTAAAACCTTAACATCATTATTAGAACAACATTAACATATATGTTGATGTTGTTTTTGTCTTATGTGTTAGTAATGTACGTTTAAGATATATAGTTTTTGAAATAAGTTTTGATAGAAAAATTAATTAAAAAGAAGAAGGTTTTCACCTTCTTCGATTTAAAATCAGAAACCATCGTTTTTGATAAACTAATTTCGATTACTATTAAGCTAGATGGTAATAATCATTAAGAGGAATATAATGTAATTATTTTTATGTATTCAATACACATAAAGAGTATAATTAACTATGTAGTAGATCCTTAGACACATAAAAATAATTTATTCCTAGAGGTGATTAAAAATTATGAATAAACGTGAAAAATTAGCACTCAGAAGTCATGATATAACAATTGGTTTAGGCAACAAACAAGTTCCTGAGTTTGAAATAATAACAGAGATAGGAAATATGATTAAACTGGCATTAAATATACGGGGGCTTCCAATGATCCCTTACGAGACTCTAAAAATGGCGGCATACCATTTTTTAGATATTACTCCTCATATGTGTAAGAGTATAGTGGAGAATCTAGGAGAGATTGAGTTTGTAAAGATATCTTCAGAAGGAAAAGAAATTAAAGGCGTTTTACCTACTGTCCCTTTTTATGATGATATATATGAGGGCGTGGGCGAATTTGCTGAAACAAAAAAAATTAATGAAACAGAACAACTCGCAGTAACTATACTTGAGAAGCTAACAACCTCTCCAGTGAGCTCTTCTACAATTTATGAACTTGGCGCTGAGAGAAAGTTAGTGCAACGTAATTTATATATTGGTGAACAAGGAAACTATATCATTAATAAGAGAAGTAGAGGAAAGGATATATTATTAAGCCCCGTATATTTTTCGGAAAATGCCGATTTATTCTCTGATCTTGTTGCAAAATCCGGTGCGAAGAGTGTCCAAAAGATATTAAAATTAATTAAACAGGCCCAGGGAATTCCTTTACATATTGTTGAACAGCAGAAAGAAATACAAGGAGTTAAACTTACTGAAGCTGAAATAAATCTTTTAAAGAGTTTGGCTCACGATAGTATTATAAAGCCACCATCGATAAAAACTTCTCATGCAGGTCAGAATTATTTCCTGTTTACTCCTAAGCCGGGGAATGCTCGTTTAAGTCCAACAAAAAGAGAAGTCTACGAAAGAGCAATGGCACTTGTGTCAGCAGTAAGACAAGGACAATACCTACCAAAGAAATTTGCTATTAGAAACCCTCCTGCTATACTCAGGAAATTAAAAAATGATTATGAAATTGGTGCAAGTACTGAAGCGCTTGAACAATATAGACAATTAACTGTATTAAGAGTAGGAAAACTTGTAACTACCCCATCTGGATGGCACAAATTTAAATTAATTGATACAGAAGAAAATATTGAAGCTATAAATTTGGCTTTAGAGCTAGTATCTGTGGGTGAAGGCCAAGGACTAGAAGTTGATGATCAAATGAGGCTGGCAATAAATCAAGGTCAGACATATGTTGAATCATTAATAAGTGCAGTTAAATTAAAAGAAAGTACGAATGTAGCACTTTCTGAAGAACATCAGGAAGAAGTAGATAATATATTTTTAGGTGGTGTTTAAAATTATTAAAGACAAGGGTTTGAAACTGAAATTGTTAAAGTACTATGTAGCAAATGAATGGTTCCCTCATATGGAAGCAGAAATTTATTTTGAAGAGGGTGTATCTTTCAAAAGGAAGGTAGTAACTGATCTCGATACAGTGGCATTAATACCATCTAACTTTGGAGAACTTAGTTTTTTAATAGGAGATTGTAAAACACTTAAAAATCAATCTCCTATTACTAGGTCTCTTTGGCTAAGTGGACTTATGGGATTACTAAATGCCGAAAAAGGGATAGTTCTTCTCACTAAAGAAATTGAAAGAGACCATAAACAATTATCTTCTAATATGAATGTGAATTTACTGTCCGAAAAGGATTTTGAAATTCTTTCAAATAAAACATCTCCAAATTATAAATTAGTAAACAGTGCCTTATGTGATGGTGATATTTGGGATAAATATTTTGATTTACATAAGAGGTACCCAAATCTAGAAAAAGCAATAAAATTTGTGAAAAATGAGTTTTGGAATATTTCAGATGACAAATTAAAACTTAGAAAGACACTGTACAAGATTAGGGAGATTCGAAGAGAACTTAATCCAGATAATTCTGAGCATGTAGCCCTTCTCATTGATTTGATTTCTCTATTTTCAATAGCTTTAAATAGGGTTACTTTGGATATTTTTAATCAATACCTTCTTCCGGAAACTAAGGAGAACTTATCGAGAGAATTAAAAATATGGCTATGGGGAGGGATGGATCAATATTTATATTGGAATAAGCTATACCAAATAGCTAGCAATAAAGGGAATGATGATGAAATTGAACTTCCAGAATGGGAGGTATTTGTCCAATTAATTAGGCAATTCTTAGAAGAACCTTATTCAACTTCAAGAGTCCCTTTGTTACTCAGAGAATTAGCCTTTGAAACAATGGCTACAGATAAAAGTACTTATGAATTGTCTAGACAATTAGCCAATAAATATAGTCAATCTGGTAAATTCGCCATAATGATTGCTTCATACGTGTGTAAGGCGGCATTGTTACCAAAGGATTTTGATTTAATTATAGGTGAAAAATTAATGAAACTTCAATCTGTTTAAATAAAGATTACAAACGAATTTTGCTGGCCGAAAAACCAATAACACACTTCTGATTTGCCTATCACATTACAAATATCTGAGCGATTTACTGTATATTCAGAATGAAACAACCATTCTCATTTAACATTACTAAAATATAAATTTAAATATATTTATTAGGAGAATCGTTAATGGCAAACCTTGTTGAGTTTGAAGCAATTAGAAAACAATTTATACTTGTTAAGTCTTTGGGAAGTGGCGGTACTGGGGATACATTTCTTTTAAAAGATGAAACAACCGAAATGCTTTTTGCATTTAAAAAATATGTTCCTAAGGATTCGAATTATATAGATGAATATTATGAACGCTTTGTTGATGAGATAAAAATATTATTCAGTCTATCTCACCCTAATGTAGTTCGAGTTTATAATTATTATCTGTATCCTCAAAAGAAGTCAGGCTATCTTCAAATGGAATTTATAGAAGGACAATCAATTGATGAATTTGCACCAGACCCATTTGGCGGCAAAACATGGTCAGAAATTTTCATTGAAACAATAGCTGCTTTTGAGTATTTAGAATTAAATCAAGTCCTACATAGGGATATTCGGCCTGCAAATATTATGATAGATAAAGATGAGAATGTTAAGGTTATTGATTTTGGGTTTGGTAAAAAGTTGGAAGGGTTATCTCAAGATGCTAAGAGTGTTCTTTTAAATTGGCCCGTAACTCAATTGCCAAATGAAACAGCAGATGAAAGTATATATAATCATAAAACTGAAATTTACTTTGTTGGTAAATTGCTTGACAATGTAATTGACCGGAGTATAACTGATTTCAAATTTGAACACATTATTGAAAAAATGATTCAACTGGATCCTAACAATAGATATGATTCATTCGAAGATATATCTATTGAGATTTCTCAAGGTGTTCTTGGGGAGATTGACTTTACAGAAGAACAAAAAGAAATATATGTAAACTTCGCGAACGCACTTTCTTGGTCTATTTTGTTTTTTCAGGAAAACTATTTTCCAATCCGTGACGATAACGAAGTATTAGGTAATCTTGCCAATTTAATAAGAATAAGTTCGTTAGAGAGGATTATTCAAGACAATGCACAATTAATAAGTTGTTTTGTTAATAACGGATACAGATACAGTAACAAAATGGATATTGAAGTAACAGTAATTGTAAATTTTTACCGTCTGATGGACAGCTTAAATTCATATAAGAGAAAAATTGTGTTAGATAACATAGATGCTAGATTATCTAATATAAAAGTAGAGATTAAAGAAGACGATTTACCTTTCTAATTTATAAAATATCATGGATACCTATTTAATTATTGTTTTGAAAGCGATATTTCATTAGCTAATTTCAGCTTATTGAAGTATCGCTTTTTGTCATACTTTATTTACTTTTAGAAAATAAAAATGCAGCGGTTAATAAAGGCGATTACAAAGGAAGATTTAATGGAATAAACAAAAATAGATGGTAAAGTATTACTTTAAATTGTTATAATATAACTAGTTCATAAAGAAAATAATCTGGGAATTAGTTGGTGATGTATGTTTTCTAAAGTAAGAATTTATTATGAAATTTTTCTGCTTGCCCTTATTGTTACCTCTACTATTCTTGTAGTTGTCAACATTGACTATAAAGTATTCGACCAACTCGTATGGGGGGTCCTTTTTTTGATGTTCTTCTACGACTCCTCTTTTTAAAGAATAAGAAAAAATATATAAAAAATAATCCATTTGATTTTATTGCCATCATTCCTCTGGACTCCGTTTTTCAATTTGCTCGATTTTTAAAAGTGCTTCGCCTAACGGTCCTCTTCAAAAAGACACCTGTATTTCATATTTTACAAACGAATGGGTTAAATAAGGTTATTACGATGATGGTTATCTTGATCATTTTTTCAGCTATCCCAATTACAGTTCTCGAACCTGGCATTCAAACCTTTACAGATGGCATATGGTGGGCTGTAGTGACTGCAACGACGGTGGGTTATGGTGATATATCGCCTATTACTACAACCGGAAGAGTTATAGCGGTTTTATTAATGATTTTTGGTATTGGTCTGATCGGTATGGTGACGAGTTCGATTGCTACCTACTTTATAAAAACGAACGATTCTAAGGAGATACAGCCCCCTAATCCTAATCCAACGGTGGATTATGTGAAAGGACAACTAGATAATTATCAAAACTTATCAGACCACGACTTCGAAAGGCTATTATTTCTCGTTAGTTCACTAAGAAATGAAAATAAACTTACTCAAAACAAGTCATGGGAAAGAGTACTAACTCATTAAAATTTAGGGGGAATACTATTGGCCATACGTTTTAGAAAGAGTGTAAAATTAGCGCCTGGCGTGCGTATGAACATTGGAAAGAAAGGTGTGGGCTTCTCTACAGGAGTAAAAGGTGCCAGCGTAAGTACAAGTGCAAGAGGCACAAACCTTAACGTTGGTATTCCGGGGACTGGTCTATCCAGTTCTCATAGGATTATGGGGAAGAAAACCACAAGACCACAGCGAGCAGAGTATGATCGTATTCAAGCACAAAAAGAAAAAGCAGCTGTCGCCGACCATGCAAGGCTTCAAGTTGAGGAATATCAGGCCCACGTGAACATGCTTACCTCTATGCATATTGATTCTACCGAGCCAATTGACTGGGAAAAACGAGCTCTTTCTCCTCTTCCGTTTTCTGAAAAAGAATCTGGACCTTCTTATACAAAAGCCCTTGAAACCATTAAACAATACAAACCAACCGTACGAGATCGCTTGTTTAACAGAATTGAACAAAGAAAAGAAGCTCTTCAAGCTCTTTTACTTGGAGCTGCAGCTGAAGATCAAAAGAGCCTAGACAATCATCATCAAGTGATTGGACAAGCTAAAAGAGTTTTAGCAAATGATCCGAATGAATGGTCTCATATTATAAACGTTCATCAGCCGTTTGAGGATATTGAGAAATTACATGGCAAAGTGACGTATCAAGTCATAAAACCAGGAATCATAGTGGCAAATTTAGAGATTGAATCTGAAGAGACCGTTCCTCAACATGTATTGAGCTTAACGAAAACTGGGAAATTATCAGAAAAGAAAATGGCTAAGGGTAAATACCTGCAACTCTATCAGGATTTTGTTGCTAGTGGAATGCTAAGAATTGCCCGAGAATTCTTTGCCCTCCTTCCTGTAGAAACGGTGATCGTTCATACGTATGGTTATAGCCAGGCTACAGAGCCGGCTGAATATGGTTGTCTTCTCTCCATGAAAGTACAAAGAGGAGAAGTAGAAAACATTGAATGGGAACGTATTGACTGTTCTGATACAGTAGAAAGATTTGAACACAACATGAAATTCTTAAAAACAAAAGGCTTCAAATTAGTACAGGAGGTTCATTTGCCATGACATGGGTGTTAATTATTGGTGCAATCGTGTTGCTCATTCTTTTGTTTCAATATCCACTCTTCATTATTGGTGTAGGAATTGCAATTTGGGCGGCATATGAGTGGAACGTCAATAAAAAGCTACAAGCAAAATCAAAGAAACCGGCAGCCATCCTATCCTTTGGGCTTGTCATGGCTTTAACCGGATGTATCATGACGGTTACTGAACCGGTCGAGGACATAGCCAGCACTGACCTTGAAACCACTGAAGCCTCAGCTGAAGTAGCAAATGCTGTGGATGAACAAGAAGAAGAGGCTAAACAGGAAGCTGAACGCTTAGAAGAAGAAAAGAAAAAAGAGGAAGAAGCGAAAGCAGTAGCTGCAAAGAAAGAGGAAGAACAAAAAGCTGCTGAAGAAAAAGCCAAGAAAGAGGAAGAGCAAAAGGCTGCTGAAGAAAAAGCCAAGAAAGAAGAAGAGCGAAAAGCTGCAGAACAAAAAGCCAAAGAAGAGGCTGAAGCAGCTAAAAAGGAAGAAGAGGAAAAAGAAGCTCTAAAAACTGCAGGTACGACCGACTTAATTCCAGTCACCCTTGTTCGAACAGTCGACGGGGACACCGCAGTGGTCAATTATGAGGGACAGGAACTTACAGTTAGATACCTGTTAATTGACACCCCTGAAACAAAGCATCCGCAAATGGGTGTGCAGCCTTTTGGACCTGAAGCGTCAGATCGAAATAAACAGTTAATTAATTCAGGCCAACTTTCCATTGAATTTGATGTAGGTGAGCGTACAGATAAATATGATAGGCTACTTACCTACGTTTACGTCGATGGAGTTTCTGTTCAAGAAACATTAATAAGGGAAGGTTTAGGCCGTGTAGCGTATGTTTATCCTCCCAATACTCGACACTTAGACGCTTATAAAGCTGCCGAAGCAGAAGCGAAAGCAGCAGGTCGAGGAATATGGTCAGTAGAAAATTATGCGACTTCAGAAGGTTTCAATAGTGATGTGGTAGTTGTAGAAGAACCAGTCGAAGAGGAGGCACCAGCTGAATCTTCTCCACCTCCAGCTCAAGAACAAGAGTATTTTCAAAATTGCACAGAATTAAGAACGGTTTATCCAAACGGAGTTGCATCTGATCACCCAGCTTATCAGCCTAAAATGGATCGTGATAAAGATGGCTGGGCGTGTGAAAGATAATATCATTTCTCGACGTAAACGATTAATACGTCCTTTGGATACTACGTATGTTAACAATAATTATGTTGTTATTATTAACATATGTTTTAATGTTAAATATTAATTTAAAAAAGAGATAATTCTTAAGCTATTTAAGGCTTCTGAATTGTCTCTTTTTTTTACATAAAAATTACTTGAAAAGAATTTCTCTATAAACTTGTGCCCCATTAATTAATCGACTGTAAGTAAAGATAAACTCCAAAGACCAAACCCTCCATTCCTTAAGACGGCAGCACTAACGGTCTGATCTAAAAGCAAAAAGCGCTTTTTGTCAGTCCGTAAGCGTCGCTGTGGTATTAAAGGGCTCGATAACCAAGGGCTGTACGGCTTATGCCTACAGTCCGTTGGTTCCTGATCCCTTTGCCTTCGGCCCATCCCCCACCAGCCGAAAACCGTCAATTCAAGATTAAATCCCATCAAACCCAATCGGAAACCAGCCTGACGGCTGCTATTGAAGAATAGTTGCCCTTTTGTCTTCCGAATCGTAAGACAGAGCAAGGGCTCTACTTTTCCAGCCGGTAGGACACCCGAACCTTTCCGGCAGGAAACTAAGAGCCCTAGGCAGACAGTAAAGGGGCAAAAAACTTTTTGCTTTTTCTATCCTTCTGGAGGAAGCAAAACCTTTTTTATGCTTATCCCTTGACCGCCTGCCTATGCTCGTCTTTCGTAATCTTTGCAAAAAGGGATAAATCTCTTTTTGTCTTACCTTTTTTATCAAAAAAAATAGTATAATATACTTATATACAATCACCGCGTTTTTTGGCGGTAAGTGAGAGTTGCAAAGGGGAGAAATCATGTGAAAAAAGAAGTAATACAAAGGAAATCACTCCGAATAGTTGCTAGTGAGACTCCATTTGAGCATGAACAAAAAGATAAAATTTTCAGTGCTTATTTCGCTATCACCGATTATTATAAAAAATATCCTAATCCCGGAGCTTGTCACCTAATCTCTAGTGTTTTTTATGTTCTTTTAAATGAACAAGGGATAGACAATGATTTATGTATTGGAGAAGTTAAGACAGGCGATAAATACTTTGACCATTCATGGATTGAAATTGGAGGAAAAGTTTTTGATATTGCAATACAACATACCTTAGACGAGTCTAGAAATGCCCCAGTTTACGGAGGATACAATCTATCTACGGGCCATCCGCATAATAGGGTTTATGGATCCCCTTCTCCTAGTGGATTTGATCGAGATGCAAAAAAAGTTTTAAATACTCCTTTTGTAAAATATATGGATGCATACCCGCATTTTAAAGAAGGAGCATGGAAGATTGTCAAAGTGATTGGTAAAGAGCTTCGACTTAAACTAGATTTAAAAGAACTTAAACAAACTTACAGGGATACTGAGCGCAAATTAAAATTGAAATAAAAAGGGAGGATTCTAACAATGACAAATTCTAAAAAAATAAAAGATGATATTTCTAAAACAGATTTTAAAACAGGAAAAACAAATTTTAAAGTAGAATTTGAAGGGATGTCTGCTATTCCTTTCTGGAATGATGATTTAAAGGCGAAAGCTGCTATTGCTTTATTAAAATCAATAGACATTCAAAACTATGTTAAACATAATATGTATGAACAGGCTGAGGAAGACTATCAGGAATTAATAACACTGGTCAATGCAGCCTACGGGAGAGATTTATAATACAGAAGAGACCTTCATACTTGTGGGAATGAAGGTTTTTTTGATTATTTTGATGAAACTCAAATTCAAGGATCTATACAGTTTCTTGTTGAGGTAGAAAAACGCTCATTTGTAAACTTCTAATTCGTAATACTTGTACGAGAAATAGTGTAGTTCCATATTTTGATTATAATTTATAAATAAATTTGAACTTTCATCCTTTGTCGAGTTTCTTCTATTATATATACCTATTTGAGTAACTCTCTTTCGTACTCCCTAACCAACTTATAAAAAGTAGTCTTCTTAATGTTCAATTCCTCCATTGCTTTGACTGCAGTCAACTCTCCAGACTTCCAACGATCATAGAACAATTTAAATTCTTCTGTAAGCACTGCTTTCGGTCTCCCAAATGTAGTTCCGTTCTTTAAGGCCACATCAATTCCTTCTCGGCTGACGTTTTCGAATACGTTCTCTTTCTTCTTCAGCCATCCAGGAAAGAATTTGTAATACAAGATCGGCGATAAACGTTCCTAAACTATCTTTTTATTGAGTTGTATCCAGTTGTAATGAAAGCTATGGTTTCTGTCTGGATCTCTTGCTAAGAATAAGAATGAATATTATAATTGTACTAATAATAATAATAATATATATGTACAGAGTTTGGAATGGATCATTTCTGTACAAACTGAAAGGAGAATAAGGAGAAATGAGCGTGAATGCGATGATGGGTAGAGAAAAACGCCATACACGACGCTTAAGTCAGGTCGGCAATAGTTTATCAACGGTGATTCCAAAAGAAATTGTGGTTGAGATGCAGATGAATAAAGGCGATGAGATGGAGATTTTTTATGATGAGGAAAGAGGCGAAATTGTCATGAGAAAAGCAAATCGTTCCATTCCAAAAGGCATTCGGCCAGACGTCTTAAAAGCCATGAATCGAACCATTACCAAATACGATAATGCATTACGAAATCTACGAGATCGCTAGTCATGGGGAGTGAAATGCATTGTCGGTGAATTATTTATCTGCAGAGGAAATTCTCTTTATCCACTACACCATGATGGATTTTTATGAGGATAGCGACCAGGCAGGGATTAAAAATCAGGACCGTTTTGAAGGAATGGTCGCAAGACCAAAGACCACCTTATATGGAGTCGAAACCTTTCCGACTGTGATTGAAAAGGCTTGTTGCTATTATCATTCAATCGCTAGAGGCGGCCATATTTTTCAAAACGGAAATAAGCGGACCGCTCTTACGGTACTGGAAACGTTTTTAAATATTAACGGGTTAGAGCTCATCTGGAGCGAACAACAAGCAGAAGATTTTACCGTGTATGTAGCGAATGATGACCGATTTAAAGATAATGACTGTATCCATTTTCTAAAAGAAGAACTGGAAGCATTCATTCATCCTTTAAAGGATCCATTATAATTTTAGAGATTTCTTTCGCTAATAGGAAATCGTTTATAAAGAAAGTATTATTTAATCAAACGGGTCGTTTGGAACTCACTAAGTTCCAGACGACCCGTTTTTTATCTTAAAAATAGAAATCTTTTAGCCGGAAGAAACTCGTTTTTAGGTGTAGCCTAACAGCTGACTAGAAGGTCAAGGGTAGTTCCATATAAGCAGATGTGTTATTTGTTTCCTGCAGTAGCTGCCATGTTCATCTCAAGTTCATTTAGAGGGGATACGTGTGGACAAAAAAACGAATCAATGCTTCTTTATCTTCGTGTAAGTTCATCCCATAACCCACTTTCATATAACGCTAATTTGGTTTTTTGCGGATAGCTTTGGATACAGGCTTGGATTTCCTGTTGATCCATGTCCCCTGGGGCCAGATAATCGATGATTCGTTGTTTGGCGGATTCCAGTGGTTTTTCACTGTACTTATCGTAATTCGTGAGTAAGTCCAGGACTTGAAGAAGCTTATAATTATTTTCCGTTACGGTAATGCGCGGTTTCCTCAAGATGACCCGTCTGTTTTTTAAATTAACCACTCTTTTGATATTCGTTTCTTTATTGGTGATGATTTCAATCATGCCAGGTGTTTGAGTCGTTAACTGTAAATCATTCGCAAAAGCGAGTCCTGTTCGATACCCAATCAGTTGATCTTCCTTATACAAGTATTTTTTCTTAATAATTTTATTAACACTTAATGATTTCTTTTTAAGTAAAGAGTCAGGTCTTGGGATAAAGTAGATCCCTTTATCAAAACGGATAATCTGTTCACGATCTGTCAGTCGTTTTAGATTTTGCCGTAGGGTTGTATCTTTCCCCATCATTTTATTGCGGAGATCTTCAGGGAAAATGGGTTCATTATACCCGTAGTTATCAAGTAAATAACTCAATAAATCCATTTTGCTTCACCTCCTGATTACAGTATACCATATTTATATATAATATATATAAAAACGTTACACTTGCTGTTAAGTATAGTATGTCCAGGATACACTTTATTTATACATTTTTTCTGGCTTAGAGTTTCTGGACATAGTTACGAGATTAGCTAAACGATAAATTAAACAAATCAGGAAAAATTCTATGAAAATAGTACATAGTCTAATTACAGTAGTTGTGAGGGTCAAGCGTTCCTCATGAAAAGTACACCAATAAAAAGTGCACTCTTAAATTAGGTCGATAGAAGAAAATCGAAGAAATAGAGGAGATCATTCATTCTCAATGCAGCAGGGTGGCTTACTTAGAGTGAAAAGGGAAAGAGAGGTCCATTGATTATTTCTCTCTTGAGTTTTAATTAATGGATTGTTAACTAGTGAAGACGATCACACCTTTGTATCTTCTTTTAAACCTGTTTTAATTATGCGTAGCCCCCTTTTAGTATTGAAGAGGGGCTTTATTCGTTACATATTTTTATTCCTAATATTGGACTTGGGATCTTTAGTTGAGGTGATTAACATTAATTTTAATGTTAACAATAACAACGTTGTTATTGTTGTTGTTAACATATGTTTTTTGCTAATCAAATCACTGCAGCATCGAGTCTACAAGCACGATAAAAATTTATTAAAAAGTAAAGGAAAAAGTATCATAAACGACGGAAAAATAGTGAAATTATCAAAAGGGCTGTATCCCTCTGGAGACCAGGAATTCTATCGTTATTAGTTCTTACAGGTCTTTGTTGCTTGTATGTTTAATTTTATAACACTTCCATGATACCTTTTTTACTAATACATCCAATCGCCCATTGCTAATGGAATCTATTGGATAGGTATGTCAAGTGTCGAATACAGCTATATTGGGAAGTTTATTTCTCTAACTGTTCAATTATTAAATCTGATGGGCGTTTCCTTGTACCTAGACTTCATGTTTCCCTAAAATGATCCCGTTACCTTTTTCAAAATTCCAAGTGATTTAAGTATCCTGAAGAAAGGGATTCAGCGTCTGTTGGAGAAATAGATCAACCTAGAGAAAACTAATTCATTCACAATACCCTCAAACATTTAATCCTTAGCCAGGTGGCAACACTAATGGTCTTATCCCTCTGCCACCGGCTCATCCTGTACGAGCTGTGAAGCCCAGTTTCAAATTTAAAACCCTAAAACCCAAAAACCCAATTCCAGTCGGAAAGCTGCTTCTGAAAAATAGTTGCCCTTTTTCCTTTCGTGAACGTAAGACTGAGCAAGGGCTCTACGTTTCCAGCCGGCAGGATACCCGAACCCCTCATAGCTGTACTCCCTTAATACTATCGAAGCCTTCGTCCGTTTTGAAATCTCTTGTATTAACTTTTGTCATCACTTTTGTATTCCAGAAGATCTCCAGGCTGACACTCCAATGCTTTACAAATAGCCTCTAAAGTTGATAGCCTGATCGCTTTCGCTTTCCCATTTTTTAATATTGAAAGATTAGCCATCGTGATTCCAACTTTCTCGGAGAGTTCTGTTACACTCATTTTCCTTTTAGCCAGCATCACATCAATATGAATTATAATCGCCATTTTATTCACCTCAGACCGTTAAATCATTTTCCGATTTTATGGTAATTGCTTCTTGTAAAAGTCTTTCGAGAACTGCAGCAAAGACGGCAATGACTAATGAAGCACCCACAATGACCAATCCCATAAGTACGAGACCTGGTGCATCATCCCATTCCGCTATGATAAAAATGAATGGAAGGACCACTACATACAACCCACTGATGATGAGGGCACAAATTTTGATCTTCTTGAGAGATATCACGGAGAGCTCTGTGAACGCCTGACTATTGTCAATATAACGCAGCAGCACTAAAGCTTGATATAGCGCAAAGTAAAAAGGAATGGTCGATACATACATCACGGTTAGTACGCCTAAAATCATATAAGCAAGCTCTGCGCCCGGTTGTATATGCCCAATGGCTTCTTTTATTACCTGCGGCAACCCAAAAACACACAAAGCTAGAACAGGAATTCCCATAAGAATAACAGCTGTCCTCAAGAAGAATGTTGATCCTCGTTTCATAAATAACACCTCACTAATTTATTGTATTTAAAAATTTACCACGTTATTTATCGTTTTACAATAAATATTTATTATTTTATATTTATCTTTTATTCTAAATCAATATTATTTTCATTTCTTAACATAACAAAAAGAGCATCTCATTATTAGGAAATGCTCTTGAAAAATTGAGGATATTAAAATCTTGTTGCTTATTAGCCTAAGGTGGATCCTAATAAAGCTGGCCGGGCATGTGAAAGATACGATCATTTCTCGATACGACTAACTAACACTTATCCTTTGAATAGGATATATGTTAACAATAATCATGTTGTTACTATTAACATATGTTTTAATGTTTGGTATTAATTGAAAAAAGAGATCATTTTTAAGCTATTTAAGGCTTTTGAATGGTCTTTTTTTTGTTGCATAAGAATTTCTGAAAGAATTTCGCCATATACTTGTGCTCCATTAATAAAACCCCTGAAAGTAAGATAAACCCCAAAGGCCACCCTTTCATACCTTAAGACGGCAGCACTAACGGTTTGAGCAAAAAACAAAGGCTAGTTTTTGTCAGTCCGTAAGTGTCGCTGTGGCATTAAAGGACTCGATAACCACGCGCTGTACGGCTTGCGCCTACAGACCGTAGGTTCCTGATCCCTTTGCCTTCGGCCCATCCCCCA